>CAVOLE010000013.1:0-297801 GCA_963696665.1 uncultured Alphaproteobacteria bacterium | reverse complement strand
TCCCGGCGGCCGAAGCGCGACTGGGGGCCGGAGCAGGCGACCGGAGAACCCGACACCACGATCTCGCCATCGTCACGGCCTGGGCGTCCGCCAGCGAGGACGGCCAGCAGGAATGGCTGCTGCTGGAGTACGATGAGTTCGCGGGCCGATTGCCGCGCCGGAGCGGCCGGCATAAGTCGGCTGGTACGTCACCGCTTTTCGCGGCGCTAGACTATACCAGCCGGCTTACGCTGGCTGCTCGCCCCGATCTGATCACTTTCTTCAAAAATCCGGTCCCGCGCGGATCGCGATTTGAATAAATAGCGGCGGGCTCCCGAACCAGCCGCGGAACAGTTGCCAGCGCTTCGGCCAAGCTGCCCCCGCTGTCGCGGCTGGTAGGGGACACCGTTCTTCGCCGGAGACGCACCCGATGAATCGACTGCTCCTGCTGGCGCCGGTCGTCCTGTCGTGCCGCGCCGCCGTTCGGGCCGACGACGCCACGGCCAAGTCGTGGTCGCCTTCCGCAGGCATTCGCTGCTGCCGCTCGACGATTGCCTGTACGCTTTGCAGCCGACCATCCCGCATCTGACGCGCTCGTCGCTGCATCGCTGCTTTCAGCGCCATGGGATCTCTCGCCTGCCGCAGGTCGAAGGCGAAGCCTCGCCCAAGCGCAAGTTCAAGGCCTATCCGATCGGCTATTTCCATATCGACATCGCCGAGGTGCGAACCGCCGAGGGCAAGCTCTATCTCATCGTCGCGATCGACCGGACCTCGAAGTTCGCCTTCGTCGAATTGCAGAGAAGGTGACGCGCCGCACCGCCGCCGACTTCTTGCGCCGACTGATCGCCGCCATCCCCTACAAGGGCCACACCGTCCTCACCGACAACGGAACCCACTTCACCGACCCCGCCGGCGAAACCTGGTTCCCAGCCGAGATCAAGCAGATGATCGCCCGGCGGCGACTTTTCCACGCGCATGCGTTTGAATACGCCTGCGCCCTCAATGATATCGATCATCGGCTGACCAAACCGAAGCACCCCTGGACCAACGGTCAAGTCGAGCGGATCAACCGCACCATCAAGGACGCTACCGTCAAACGCTACTGCTACAAAACCAACGATCAGCTGCGAGCGCATCTGCGCGACTTCGTCGACGCCTCTAATTTCGCCCGAAGGCTCGAGACCCTTAAAGGCCTCACCCCCTATGAGTTCATCTGCAAAGCCTGGACTTCCCAGCCGCAAAGATTCACAATCAGCCCGCTCCAGAAAATGCCGAGACTAAACAGGTGGGCCCGTAGCGGCAACCGTCGAGCGACGAAAGGCTGACGAAAGGCTTAGCGCTCGATAAGGGTTTGTTCGGCGTGACCGCGACGCTCGCTACGTCGACTACGCACAATAAGGGTCGATAATTCCGATCCAGATCGACGAGCGGTCATGTTTCGTTGGTTGAACAGCATCTCGGGGAAGACGCCGACTTTCGCATCGACGGCGAATCCAGAAAAAGCAAGTCTTGGTTCCCCGGCGACTCAGATAATCGCTGCAACCTCCTATTGCCCGCTTCAAGGTTAAACGTCATGATCGCGATTAGAGCCGCGGCAGTCCCGCCACTTGCCGTGGTGAAGAGCGACGTCGCGAGCGCGGTGAAACTGGCAGCGCCGCTAGCGAGAGACCTAGCCTGCAAAGAGAGCCCGATCGCGGTGCCCACAAAGCCGGCCATGACGCAAAGTCGCTCGGCCAAATGACCATAATCAGAGGATAATGGGAACATAAACGATGAGCGTGTATCGGTACGTTCTCTACCGTCTGCCGTAGGGCCGTTGATTCTCCATGCCTGCCACCCTAACCAAACTGCCGAACCAACGAACAACGCACCGATCACGCTTGTCATCATACTCATATCGCTCGCCCAGATCATTTGCGGCACGCCGTTGGCCCAGGCAAAGAACGCTAGCCCCGCACACGCTAGGCAAATGATGAAATGGGACAGAAAGGTGAGACGGGGAACATCCACTAGGCTGCCTCCAAGTCTGGTGACGAGCTTCCGATAAGACAACAATACACTGTGACGTTGGCAAACCTGATCAAAGAGCGCATGCCACGATCGGCGAACGGCCCTTGCCAAAGCCGGAACAGCTCAACCGCTCACCGCCGCGCCTTGGAACTCACCGAACGGCCTGACCGGCAGGCCCGGCTCGAAATAGCCGCCCATGCCATTGGTGAAGAACGCGTTAAGCGGATTCCCTTGAAATCCGGTATTGTCGTAAAGGAACATGCCCATCGTGTTCTCATCGGTGTTGAAGGTGGCGATTCCGCCTGTCCCCTCGACCGGAGCGAGCGGGATCGAGATCGAGCCTCCGGAGCCTCCGCCAGAGGTCATTCCAGACGGAAAGTTCGTGTTCGTGAGCGTGCAGGCCGACCCGACGCCCAGCCCTGGCGCCTGAGTGGCGCTCGACGTGCTGATCGCCGAAGGATAGACGTTGACGATTGCACCCCCGCTGACCGTAATGTCGAAGTATGGCGCATGGCCGCCCGACGCCAGGGTCGGACAGGTCGCCTGGACGCTCTGGTAGAACCCGTTCGTGTAGCCCGATCCAGCTGCCGTGATCGGGAACGACTGGGCGCCGACATACCCCAAGACCGAGGCGATCCGGCCAGAGAGAAGCGACATGTCGCCGTAAGTGGCGAAGGTCGACCCACTCGACCATTTTCCCACGCCCGACGGTGCGCCGGACGTATAGACGGGCCCTTTCACGCACTGGACGACCTTAGCCGCGACGACGTTGCAGCTGAAGGCTGCGCTGCGATTGAAGCCGCCGCCCTCGAAATCAGCTCCATCGTCGAACACCGATCCAGTCGGGAAGGGCGAGATGTACATGGCCTGCGTTGTGCCGATGCGGAATCCGCGCGTCAGTTCGCCGATCCCATTGTCCCGGCACGCGCCGTTGGGTGGCTGATAGTTGGGCGCATTGCCGTTGATGTTGTTCGCCCCGCAAGTGGCGAGTGCCGCCGCGGTCCCGAAGGTTCCGTTCGTCGTGTTGATCGAGAAGGCGATGTCGATGCAGTTCGAGCCGGTTCCTGAGGTTCCCGAGCAGCCGGCAGTGATCGTTCCGCTGCCAGAGCCGCCTATCGCCTGACCGGATGCATTGTTAGCGGTGAAGGTGAAGGTCTGCCCGACCTCGCCCGCGCCGGAGAGATTCGATTGCGTCGGCGGAACGGATAGCGACGTGATAACGAGATTGGAATTGCACCCGGAGCAACTGACTGCCTGACCAACCGCAAAGGGCCTGGCATGGGCAGCAAGGCCTCCAGTAATTGTGACGGTGTTCCCGCTCCATGTCGCCGTCGCCGTAGCCGCGTAGGTGTTGCCAACGTCAAAGCACGGGCTCGCAAGCGCCGCTGCGTCGCACGCGCCGGAACCAGCATCCGTCTTCACGCGATCGACTGACGGCGGGCTGGCGTCCGGAGGAAATGCCGTGGCGCTTGTGTTTGTGAGTCCGCCCCAGATCGTCGCCGCCAGGCGCGCGCCGACCCGGCGTCCGCCGGTGAAGCCCTGCCACATATGCGGGTTATTGCCGATCGTTCCCGCCAGTCCGGTGTTCTGCACAATGATGTCGTAGGCGGGGCCGCCATAGATCGCTGGCCCAGAGCCCTGGTAATAAACCGCGTTCTGGAATGCGATCCCGGCGCTCGTGCTGATGCTCGCGGCGCTCGTCGGGACCGATAAATTATAGGTCGATCCTTCTCCGCCCCAAGACCCGGATGCAAGGCTTGTGATGAAGATCCCAGCCGGAATCGGGCACGACGTGACCGACGCTTGGCAGCCGACGACTTCGCCTTCCCACATCGGGCCGACCACTGAGCCGTCCACGGTGAGGATACCAACACCGCTGCCGCCGGTGCTGACTATATGGCCGGGGAATGTCGATTTGGTAGCAAAGTCCTGGAAGAACTGATCGCAGATATTCAGCTTGCCGTTGTTGTTCGCGCTATTGAAAAATATCGGCCCTTCGTCTCGGAACTGGCCAAACGCGATCTGAGGGATCGCCGCGCTGAAACCGGGGAACGTCGCTGGGAATTTGTTCGCATAGAGCCAGGACGTCTCGGTCGCATATCCGGGCGCGCCGAACTGGTAGCCCTGATTCACCGCGCTTGCCCCTTGCAGGATATAACCCTCATCGGTCGAGCAGCCATTGTTGATGTGGCCCGCGAGGCCGCCCGGCGTCTTGGCCATCAGCGATGCGATCGACCCGCTCTGCGGGCCGCTGCTGTCGCCAAAATAGTCGA
Source organism: uncultured Alphaproteobacteria bacterium (assembly GCA_963696665.1). Taxonomy (GTDB): domain Bacteria; phylum Pseudomonadota; class Alphaproteobacteria; order Rhizobiales; family Beijerinckiaceae; genus Roseiarcus. The sequence continues at coordinate 293,539 of CAVOLE010000013.1, read as the reverse complement.
TGCCCTGCACATGGCTTTGCGCGGACGAAACCGCCTCTGGCGAGATGATATTGGTCCACGACGCGACAATTACAGCATTGTTAACAGGCGCAGTGTTGAACGTGATCTCAAAATCGCCGGTCTGATAGTTGACGAAGCTCGATGAGATCCCCGCGCCGGTGCAATTGCCGCCGGTGTTGTTATAAGCGAAGGTCTGGCTGTCTTGGCAGACGACTGTCCCGTTGACGCTGAGCTTGAACGTCCCCGCCTTGATGATTTCTGATCCGAAGCCCGCGAGGCCGAAGGGGAGCGTTCCGCCACCGGCCGTCTGGAAATTGAACGTCGGCCATGGCGTTCCGCCGGTCTGCGGGTAGTCGGCGCGCATCGCCTCGCTCGAAATGGTCCCGAGGTTCGCGCTCAGCGTCCATTGTGAATTTGCCCCCGCAATCGCCGTCGCGCTGCCGCAATTCAAGATGCAATTGACCAGCGTCGGCGACCCTGTGATCCCCGCAGCCGAGAGCGCCATGCCGGGCATGAGCGCGCCGCTCGTCATGGTCGACCCAACTGTGAGCGTCGAGACGCCGCTCGAGCTCGCCACCGATCCCGTAAATTGCGCGCCGGTCAAGGCGGCGGCGCTGAAGGTCAGCGCTTGTTGAATCCCCTCCGGACGGCTCTGCGCAGAACTTGCTCGCCGAGCACCATGTGGTTGAAGACCCGTTGCCGACGCCAACGGTTTGCGTCTGCGTCACATTGCCGAGCGTCATGATCAGGTTGCCGACGCCGTCGTGCGTCATGTCGGTGAAGGACGCGGGCCAGCCAAATGCGTTAGTCAGGAGCTGCTCGAAAGTCCCTACCCCCTCTGAGAGCGGATTTCCAAGTCCTGTAATGCCGAACCGATCACCTGCGATCGACGTGCTCTGGCTGGGGACGAAAGCGCCAGTGATTGGCGGCCCCTGCAAGAATTGTTCGTTGCCGGAATAGGCAGAATGCCGAGCGATTGAGCCCCATAGACCAGCGAAGTAGGACCAATTAAACCCGCTCTGAGTTGATGGGAAGGCTCCAAACTGCCCCTGGCCGTAGCCCTCGAACGGCAGGCCGACTTTGATGGAATTCGGCAGCGTCGCATAGGCAGTCCCGTTCGCGGCGCGGACGGAGACGAAGAGCGGCGCGCTGTTGGCTGGGATGTTGATCGCCGACCCAGCCCAATTGTAGACCGTTCCAGACGACAGCGTAGCCGAATAGCCCGTGAGAGATGTCCACGCGCAGGCCGAGCATCCAGGGACCGGGGGGCCACCGGCCGACAGCGAGACTTGCGCTTGAATGCCCGTAGGCGAGCCTCCGAGGACCGACGTGTCATATGTCCCAGTCAGGTAGAGCGATCCGGTCCCAGTGCATGAGCCAAAGCCAGAGCAGGAGATCGTGCTCGGGGTCACCGGGAAGGTGATCCCAGGCCCTTGGTCCTTGATCGTGAGCGCCAGCCCCGGCGCGATCGCGCCCCCATCCGAGATTGATCCGGCGGTCAGAGTCACCGGAGACCCGCTTGAGCCGACTGTTCCGGCTGCGTTCGGACTCGCAGAGAGAGTGTAACACCCGAGGCCACCGTTGTTGTTGGCTATCGCCCCCGTGATGCTACAGGGCCCTTGGTAGCTGAGCACCTTAACCGGCGTCGTGATGGCGGAATTCTGAACATATGTGCCCGGCACGATGGAGCTTAGCGAAGCGACCATCGTCGCATCATTGACGATCGACGGATAGTAATTGCCAGCAACCGACCAACTCGAACCGGAGCCACCACCCATGATGAGGAGCGGCTGGGCGGTCAAGCTCGCGCCGCCATCTGTCACATATTGCCCGGTGTTGAGAGAACCAGTGAGACCGCTCATAACGGTGAGCGTCGCCGGACCAGCCGGAAGCGGACCCGTCCCGTAGAATGTCCCGCTGGCGGAAGCTACCGAGGTGTTCAACTGATAGGTGCCCGCCAGCCCAAGCACGCCACTGGCCGCGGTGCTCGTCAACTGGCTTTGGACAGTCGCGAGGACGGTCCCTATCGTCGTCTGGATCTGAGTCCCGACGCCAATCACTGGCGCTGTAGCTGCATTGGTCGGGGACGTGACAGTCAACGTCGTCGTGCCGTTCGTGCTTCCCGTGAAGCTGCTGGTGAGCGACCCGGTGAAGGCTGCCGCCGCGCCGGCGGGCGTGGTTGGCAGCGCCGTGACATGCAGCGTCGGAACGCTGCCGGCATTGTCGATATAGCCGGTGAAGGTGCTCGATTGCAGCGGCGTCATGGGTGCGAATGCGCCAAGGCTGAACGTCACCGGAGACCCGCTTGAGCCGACCGCCGCTGTCGTATTGGGCGTTATCGCGTAGGTTGTCGCTGAGCTGCCGGTCAACGCGACCGTAGGCGGACTCGATACGCTTAAGCCCACGCCCGTCAGTTTCGCCGTGACGCTGCCTGCCGCAGTGAGCGACCCGAAAATGGGCGAGCCAATGACGTTCAACGTCGCATTGGTTCCGGTCGAATTCGTTACATAGCCTTGAACCGTCGCATAGCCGGAGTCGCCATAGATGCTGAAGTCGTTCAGGCGATAGAGCGAATTGACCGTCATTCCATTCGCTGCGGCGAAGCTCTGGATGTCAGTGGTCTTTTTGCAAAGAGAGGCGAGCGAGGCGGTGCTTGGCGCGCCGCCGGTCGTCTGCGGCAGGACGCCATAGAGCATGGCGACATTGCCGATCGTGCCACCCCAGCCGTCCTTATACGCCCCGTAGGGGGCGCCAACCTGCCCTGTCCCAAAGACCGAAACGAAGTCACCTTGGTTAGCGCGAGGCAATGCCGTGACGCTGCCACCGGACGGATTGGTGCTCGCCACGGCGCCATAGTAGTAAAAACCTGTGAAGGCGAAGATGTTGACCGGAGAGCCCGAGGAGCCGAGCGTCCCCGCCAGCGCCGCCGAGCCGGTACCGCTATATGATCCAGCGTTCGTGTTGGATACGGTGTAAGTGCCCGCAGCGCCAGTTCCTGTGCCAAGCGCCGTCACGACCATCGGATTGGCGCCGTAGGCGCTAAGAGTCAACGACACTCCCACTACGATCGGGTTTGTCGGCGTGCCGCTGATGGTGAGCGTCGAAGCTCCCCCAGACGGAGAAGTGATGGTTGTTACCGTGGCCGTTCCAGTCGCAACCTGATTAGCGCTCAGTCCGTAAGTCCCAACACCCCCGGTCCCGGTCCCGCCGAACGTCCCGTAGGGCAAGATGATCGCGCTGCCGGTGGCGCCGAGCACGCGCATTCCGGGCAAGATATTCGAGATCAACTGCGGGCTTGACGCTGTCGCGATCGACGTCGGAGACGTCGCGAAGGGTTGCAGCGCGCCTCCGGGACCACTGATCGGATTTCCGTAGATCGTCGTGCTGGCCTGATATGTAGCTGCCGACCAGGCTTGCGGGTTGACCGCGACATAGGTCTGGTTGACGCTCGAGCCGCTGTTCGTCATGCCCGATACGGTGAATTCGGACCCGGCGACGAATCCAGGCGCGCTCGACGTCGTAAACGTCATATAGCCGGTGGTGGAATTATAGCTCCCCGCGGTGATCGTGTAGGCGTTCAGCGCCGTCACATTCAGAGCCGGCGACGACGGCGACTGCGAGTTGACTAAGGTATATCCGGTCCAGTTCGCCGTTCCCTGATTCGGATAAGGAACGAGCGCGGGGGCGCCGGGAAGCGCATTGCCCTGGTCGTCGACCATATGGATGAATTGAGAGCCGGGGAACGGAGAATCATCGCCATTTTCGCCGACGATTCCGCATATGTGCTGGCCATTCTTCGTGGTGATCCCGGTCTGACCACCTAAGCCAGCCGTCTCGGGCGCGGGCATCGTGATGGTCGATGCGCCGATCCCGCTGAGCGCTGTGCCTTCGACCGTAACCGCAGCCGGACACGAGGCCGTTGTCGTTGTCGGCGTGCCTACCAGCGTCGTGCCAGCGGTCCCAGGAAGAGCCGTGTAGGTTACGTTGTAACCAGTCGGCGTGAAGCCCTGCATGGTGTACTGCATTCCGGGCGTCACCCCGTGCGCATATGTGACGCTAGCGGTCACCACCATTTCCCCGGACGTCGCCGAGCACGTTGTGCCCGTTCCAACTCCAGTCGCCTGCTGCGCGCCGTCGCCAGGAATCGTCGCCGGATTCGCCGTCGCCACCGTCGTGCACCCGAAGCCCGGATCAGTGAGCTGGACGATGACCGTCCCGCCCTGCCAGACGCCCGATGGCTCGCGAAGACAGTTTCCGCCCGTCGCGGTGAAGGTGTAGAATCCGCTATTGTAGCCGCTGCCGGCTGATGTCATGCTCGCAGTGGCCGTCCCTGCCGCAGGCCCTGTGCCGTTCCACCATTGCGTTCCGGGCTGGCCGGCATAGATCCTCTGGAAGATGAAGGTCGGCAGCCCCGGACTCGTATTGGTGGCCAAATAGAGCCCAATAAACGGGTCTTCGGTGCTTGCGCTATAGGACAATGCTGGATCAATATTAGCCTCAAAATAGAGTCCGAACGAGCCCGTGACGTCGGTCGGCAATTCCGTCGCCCCAGCAGTCCCACCATTGGGCTTGAGCCCGTTAGTGGTCAGGCCGAAGCTCTGGTTCTGATTGAAATAGGCCGCCGGCTGCGGAATGATCGAGGGCGTGATCAAGTTGGCTATGCCCGCGCCGCCGCCGACGCCAAGCAGCATCAGCACGCCGGCGAGCGCGGGACGCCGTCCGATCGTCTCGACGAGCGAGAACATCGCCAAGAACGTGAAAAGTCGTTTCATTCGGTCCCTAACTCGATAAGAAAAATACAGTGCGATGGGAGGGCGCGACGTCGCCACCGAGTGGAGCGGCGACAACATTATTGACTTGTAGGGGCTGCGATGGGCCTGCCGGCCAGATCATAGGCTACAGCTTGGGGTTCATAGCTGCGCCTAAAACCTCAACTGGGGTGATGATGCTGGCGGGCTTCCTTTGTCGGCTATCGTCTGGCCAAAGCAGGCGGTGAAATCTCGGCAAGGCGGTTGGCTTGGCCCGTGCGGTCGAAGCCAAGTCGTCATCGGGAGAACGCCCATAAGGCGTCGTGAGGCGCCGGTCCGTCGAACGATATGGCCCGACGCGGCGAGGGCGCGCTTTAGAACTGCGTGAAGGCGAGAGAGCCGCTGACCTGGACGGCCGCGGAACTAGCGACACAGAGGGCGTTGCCCGCGGGGACGACAAGGACAGGACCCAGGCCGCTTCCTTTTGCGGCGCCAAATTGCGCCACAAGGCTGTAAGCGCCGGTCAGCGCGGTGGTCCCGATGGCACAATTCGATCCGGTCCCATATTCAAAAGTAAAATTGGTTGTGCCGGCCGCGATCACATCCCAGGCTGTGACATAAATCGCCTTGCTGGCAACCGCAGCCACGAGTTGGGTGGTGGTCGCTGTCGAGATGTTGATCGGAACCGAAGCGCCGGCCTGAATGATGCTCGTCGGACTTCCGCCGGTGTTCGCGCTATTGGTCGGCATAGGTACGCCGCCCGTTACGCCCTGCACGGCCTGAGCGCTGGTAGCGCTCGTACCGGCCGCAGTTACTTCCTGATTGGCCGCCGTAGCGGCGCCCGCGGGCAGAGCGGATGAAAGAACGTTCGCGTTGACTCCAAGCACGTTCAGACCTGTCGGCGCGGAGCCCCATGCAGAACCGGACGCGCCGACCATGCTGCCCCCGCTGATCAGCATGCCGTTGTACGTCGCAGAGCCTGGAGCAGACGAGCCGGTCGAGCCAACAGAAGCGTTCGAGCCGCCTCCGCCACCACCGCCCCCGCCTCCGCTAGCGCCGGTCGGCAAGCCTACGCCGCCGGATATGTTGAGCGACGTCGTTCCTGCTGTCTCAATCGCGGCAAGATTTGTATTCGTGCCAACAACAAACGCCATCCAGCCGCCGGCCGGGATGACGTCGTTGCCTACTGTCGCCGTGACGCTCGAATTGCCGAGCATCACATAGGCCGCGTTCGCGCCCGTATTGTAGACGATGACGGCTGACCCGCTGGGAAGCGCCACCCGTGACGAGGTCGGCCCAACGGAGAGTTGCGCATAGGCGGGTGTCGGCTGGAAGCCGCCAACCGTGCCGCTGAACGTGCCAAAAATTTGGCCTGGATTCGAACTCGTAAACAGCGGCCCTCTGCCAGGAGTGATGGGCACGACGCCGCGGACGTAGGTGCCGCCAGAGTCCTGATAGGTTTGCGCCCACGCGGGCGCGTCAATCAGCAGGGCAGCCGCTGCCGCTGCGCCCAGAAGGATGCGCTTCATGTCCGACCTTATTGGAAAGAGAAAGCCGCTAAGCGGCGGAAGGATTTGCGAGAAGGATGGAAATCGATAGTCTGACTTGGCCGCCAGTGAACGAACCGCCGGCGGCGGTGATGATGATCGTCGTATTCGTGTAGAAGGCGGTTGGACCAATCAGGCCGAAGTTTGAAGATCCAGACGATGTTGAGAGCAGCGAACCGAACTGTGAAAGATTCCCGGAGACGCCGATCTCATATGAGGTAGCGCCAGTAATTGTCGTGAGAACGCGAGCGCCGACTGCGAGGACGATGCAGTTGGCCGGGATTGGTACCGAAGCGTTGGTAGAAGCGCCCGAGAGAGTGATTGTCTGCTCTATGACCTGCACCTGAACATTGGCGCCATGCGCGGCGGCCGCAAGATTGATGGTCGCGGTCATGAAGCCCTGATCAATTATGGTCCACTGGCCAGCGCCGCTGCTCTCCAGACCGATGAAGCCAAAGCCCTGATTAATGACGGCGGAGACCGCACCGTCGATTGTGTCCGTCCCGGCCGCGTTGACCGTGAGTGTCTTGGTGACGGAGCAGTTCCCAGTCTCATCTACGATCAGAAGGCGTGTTCCGGTGGGGTAGGCGCTCGATGCTGGCAAAGTGACAACGCGCGGGGTAGTGAGCCCTGTGTAGGCGATCATGCGGTCGGTCGCCAGCACGGTATAGGCGGCGTCCGCCACCGCAGTGCGCGAGTTGGTTATCACCTCGGAGAGTTTAGCCGCAGGGTTGCCTCCTACTGTGACGCCATCGTTGGCGACGAGTTGATTGTTGGTCGTATCGAAGACGACTTCGCCCTGCGCGCCCGTGAAGGCGGCGACCTGCGTTGCCGTACCACGTCGAAGTTGAAGCTGCTCGCTCAAAGCCTGACCATCCTTATGAAGGCGAAGATCTCAAGAGATAGGAGGACTGCAAAGACGCAGTAGGGAAGCGCCTCGTTCACGGCACCGTTCCAAGATTGATGGCGTCGACCACGGCGTCATTGGCTGAACCGAAATCGTCGCTCACGGTCACGGCCTGCGTCATCAGGCCAAGATCGAGCGGTGTCCCACTCAGAAGCTGAACCGCGATCGGATGAGTTACCGTCACCGCGACGGCTCCAAGATCTATCGTGTCGACCACCAGATCGGATGCGACATGACCGAAATCATCAGACACTGTCGGCGACGAGATGACCGGGCCAAGATCGAGCGGAAAGCCGCTATCGAGTTGCGTCGTGATTGGGTGCGCCGTCGGTGGCGCCGTGATGTTGAACTGGTAGGCGATGCAGGTCGAAAGATCCTGAGTTCCACCGCCCAGGATGTTGAAGCTCTGGAATTTGAACCAGACTGTTTGACCTTGAAAATTCGCGGGGACATCAAATCGAAGGACCGCCCCATCAAGCCGAGCGAACGGCGCGCCTGATGAATGAAACGTCGGACTAGACCCGCTTAAGCCTCGAGCGAGCCCGGTCAGATTGTAGGCTGTGCCGCCCGAGAGCGCCGCAACCTCGTAGGCCAGCAATTCTTGGTCGACCAGCGACAACGTCGCGCCGGCCTGCGCCGCGGCCTGGCTCGTCCCATTCAGCGCGGCCGTGCCGGGTTGGACGCTCTCGGCGAGATTGACCGCGAGCGTATCAACAGAATCCCACCCCGCGGCCGCCGCGAGGCTCGAAATCAGGAATCCCTGGCGCAGCGGCGCCGTTATGACGCCGATCTGAGAATAGGTGACATCGTCGACTGAAGCGTAGACAGCGGCCCCGCCCCATTGATTCTGGCCTCCAGCATCAATGCCGGAGGCACCGAGCCATATTTGGTCGACGCCACCGGTCAGCGCCGACGGAGGCTGATAGATCAGCGGCGTGTTGATCGGAACGGCCGGAACACCCCAATTCGGCTGATATCCAATCGACGATGCCCCAGGATTGAATGCCGGGTTGGAGACGCCGGCGACGAGTTCCTCACAGGTGAATGAAAGCAGGCCCTTGTCGTCTTCCTCGATCTGAATGATCCGAACCAGGTAATTTGACAGGCCAAGGTTCGTATCGGTCAGCGACACGATATCCATGGGATCAAGAAGGCAATATTCCCAGGACAGTTTGAATGTGAACTTCGTGCGGACATAGAGATCGCGTTGCAAGATCGTCTGCGCCACGAGCGGCCCGATCACGAACTCGTCGCAGATCTCATGTCCCTGGATCGTCGATCCGACACGCGGCCCAAAGATCTCGATCTGGCTCTGGTCGCGCGCTTCGACCGGGACCGCGCTATATTCGTTGCCTCGGCTCAGGACTTCGACGCGCTGAATGGTCGGCAGCGAGAAGACATCGACCCGCTCGACCTGAACCGGATCCTTGTTGCCTTTCTCGTCGATGAAATCTGAATCGGTCAGCTCATAGACCGGCGTCAGATCAGGCGTGTAGCCGCCAACCGCCTGCGCCGTATAGGTGATGACGATCGGCTTCCCCTCGTCAGGGACAGCGAAAATGTAGGTTCCCGGTGTGATCATCCCATACGTGCCGGCGGCAGTCGGGATGGCGGCCCCAATAAAGGTGAAAGGAAAATTCGAGAAGGCATAGACAACACCGCCGTCGGAGACAAAGGCGGCCTCACTGGCCACGGTGACAAGGGCTGGGATCGTCGCGCCCGACGAAGCCTGAATTGGGATTGGCACGGATAGCTGCGTCGACTGTGTCGATGCCGAGCCCTGACTAATCGCGGTGTCCCCATAGGGAATGAACTTGAGGAGACCTCCACTCCATACCGCAGCACAATTGAAGAGCTGCAGCCAGCGGGTCAGAATGCTCGATGCCTGCTCCTGGCTAACGAGCGCTGGCGAGAAGGCGAACCCCATCGCTCGGCAATAATTCTGGAACGAATTTGGGTTGGTGAACAGCGACCCAGAATTGATCGAGGCGGGATTGAACCCTACCCCATACTGCGCGTTGATGAGAAAGTCCTGGATCACCAGGGCCGGATCGGCGTCGATTCCATTGACGCCACTTCCGGCGAGCGGCCCATAGACCTCGACATTGTGGTTGCCGATCGACGCGCTGTTGCCGAGATTATAACCGGCGCCCCATAGATAGGCCGTGCCTTGATAGGCGAGCGCGTTCCACGGCGCGGTTTCCGCGAGATAGGACCATACTGGCTGCGGTGTTTCGCCTGGTGCCGAGCCCAAGCCTAATTCGAACTGAAGGTAGACGGATAAATCCTTCCAGATCCATCCGATTCCGTTGGCGTAGGATCCGAGAGATGAGAGCGGTCCTTCACAAAGGGCCATGATGAGGTCAGCATAGTAGGTGTAATCCGCGGATGCTGCCGCACTACCGCCGAACGCGCCGCCCTTGCCGCCAACGCCCTTGCCGCCCCCTCCTGGGGCCGCGCGAAAGTTACCGTACCAGATTAGATTCGGCGAGACCTTATTCTGCCCCCAAACGATTGGGATCGGCAAGATGGAGGTCGACGTCTGGACCTGGAGCGCGGTGTAATCAGGCTTAGCATTATCGTTGCGGCGAAGGAATGCCACGGATCAGCCCCAATAGCTTGCGAACCGCGCCGCCTTCAGGCGCGGCGCCAATTCCGGATTTGACCTGACGACATCTTCAACCACGCGGCCGGCATGAGAGAAGGCATGGACAATCGTCAGCGGATCAGCCTTCGAAACAATCCCGGCATGGGCAAAACAACGACCAAAGCGAAAGAGAACAATATCGCCTTCCAATGGCGCACATACTTCGCGCGAGCGCGCCAGAAGGAAGCCAAGATAGCGCTCCTCGTTGCGGTGCAGGAACCAATCGCGTGTGTATGGCCGTGGATCGAACTTCTCGACGAGACCGAGGTCGCAGTAGACGCGGACCAAGAGCATCGCGCAGTCCGCGCCGCCATTCTTGCCCTTAATGTCGGCGGCGTGGTGATATGGAGTACCGATCCAAGATCGCGCCTCGGCGACCACCGTGGCGCGCTCAGCATCATTCACGCCGGCATCCTCAGACCGTGTTCACTGGCGAACATTTCGAGCACCATATCCATGATGCCGTCGCCCCAATTCGTCTCGTTGTCGTGGATTCGCTGCAGCTCTTCGATGAAGTCGACGTGGATTCGGAACCATACCGGCATCGCAAAGATCTTCAGTAGCTCGCGGACGGGATGACCTTCCATGGTAGGATCGTAATGCTCGTCGCCTATCAGCGGACCGATGAAGCATTCGTCATCGCTCAATCGATAGAGACATTCACCTTCTACAGGGCAACGGCGGCGTTGCTTGCGGTAGTGGCGCACGACGCGATCGAAAATCGATTGTGGTGTCAGAGGCTTATCAAGAAGAGGTGCGGGAACCGGCTGGCCCTCAAAAACGCGTTCTGATTTCATTGCTGATCGGGGTCTAGTACGCCATCTGCGGTGGGGGCACGTACGGGAAACCACGGAAATTGATGAGATTGTTAAACTTGCCCTGGCACGTCGCCTGTGTGTGATCGCAGCCGAACGCCACCTTGAACGCATCACCTTCAGTCGGCGCGAATGGGAGGGGATACATCAGGGAGTATGATGTCCCGACATTCACGCTTCTGACCGTCGCGCGGACGTTGGCGTTGGCGCCCGAAGTGAAGACGAGCGAGCCCTGCGCATCGCCCGCCCGCGCGCCAGAGAAGTTGATTGTGTTCGAGTTGGAGCCGGCGCCGACCGTTCCGTCGAGCGAAAAGGTTCCCCGAATGATGCCGCAGCCTGCGTCATAGAGCACATGCAAGCACGTGGGCGAAAAGAGATTCCTCGGCATGTCGTAGTCAAGGATCACGAGATCGCTCGCGACCGTCACCGTGGCTTGGGTGCGCCCCACGCTATCAACCGTCGAAATTCGTCCCTGGAACATACGTACACCGCCGAGGACAGTCCCGGCAGGCGCGGAAAGGAAGACGCGGTCGCGGAAGACGGGGGCGCCGTCAAATGCGCCGTCACGCAAGGCGATGATAAATGGCGCGCCGTTGACGACATCCGTCGGCCGGGCGGCAATAGTAATCTGCTGTTTGTCGACCTCGAGGCCTACCGATCCCTTGTACTTGAGGCCGGCGACGAGTGGGCCGCTAGCGAGGAATACAGATCCGTTGAAACTCAGATCATAGTCTACGTTTGTCCAAGTGTATTGCGTGCCGGCAGTGGTGATGAAGGTGAAGCACTCGGCGAAAGCGAGTGGCGCGTCAGGGGCCCCACGGACGGCGTTGATGAGGCTGATGACGGTGGTGGCGGTCTGTTTCATGACCAGAAAGGCGTCCAGAAACGGTTATGAGAAGTTCTTCGCGGCGGCGCCAGGCCGAAGACCAACGCGTCAGCGACAATCTTCGGAGGCCTTCGTGTGACGCTATGCGAGTTGCTCATTGAACGGGGCAATCCGTCTGTTGACGACTACGTCAACTCTGAAGATTTCGCGCGTGAGCTAGCGCTGGAGCGCCAGTAGGGCGGAACGTCCGCGATGAATGCACATCGATTCGACAGTGTCTGCGCAAGCGTCCGCGGACTGGCCCGAGCGTTACGACGTCCTTACCGATTTGAATTTGATGCTGTCGACCTGCCATAGGTTCGACATGAATTCCTCGAAATCCTGGTCGTCGGAATCGAACCGGCATTCGAAGGCATAGGTAAAGGTTGCGGCAATCGACACGCCGGAGCCGGGCGCGGTTGCAAACACGAGGGAGTTAGGCGCGGACAACGACCAGCCGGACGAATGATTGACATTGTTCAAAAAGACGTTCGAGACGCTCGTCACCCAGCCAACCGGCTCGAGGAACGCGCCCATAAAGCGGCTGAAGGTGAAAACCGTGGTCGTGCCATCACCGGTGGCGAAGGCCATGTTGGTGGCCGCGCTGTCAGTTGGATCGGCGTAGAGGAAGGTTCCGAACTGCCCTTGCAATTGGAGGAAGAATCCCATGAGCGCCTGCAGGGAATTGGCGCCGGCTCCGGGATAGGAAGTTGGCGATGACGACAGGGCGTCGAAGGTCAGCTCAAACTGCCAGATCGGGTTTTGATAAAGAGCGTCGCGAACTTCTCGACCCGAAACGTGGCTCGCAACCAGCGTCGAAAACACTGGTCTTTTGTGGACGCTCCAGCCGAGGCCGGCCAGTGTTGGGAACGAGGGCGGTGTGGCCATGTCACGGCCTAACCGTCACAAGCCGAACCGTCCGGAGCGCCCAGAGCATCGTCATAAACTCCTCGAAGTCCTGCACGTCTTCCGCGAACCGGCAGAGCCAAAGAATGCCAAAGTCGGCCGCGATGCCGACGCCAGCGCCTGGCGCCGATGTGAACGTGATCTCGGGTAGATATTCGCTTGATACGGACCATCCGTTCGGCTGCGCGACGCCGTTTAGATAGACCGCGGCAACGCTCGATGTCCCGTAGACTGGGCCGGTGTAAGAACCAATCGACGCGACCAGCGGGAAGACGGTCTGCGAGCCATCACCAACCCCGATCGGCTGACCAATGACTGCGGATAAGCCGGGCGGCTCGAGCCAGAACGGTGTGGCCTGGCCACTTGCTTGTTCGAAGAACCCGGCGATCGCCTGCAATTCGAAGATGCGCGGTGTCTGCACGCAATAGGTCATAGGTCAGATCGATGTCGAAATAAGGGTTCGCGAACCGCTGGGTCCGCGTCTCCCGCCCACTTACATGCTGACCGATCTCCGTTTTGAATTTCGGCTTGATGTGGGCGGACCACGCGAGAGTCGGTCCGAGTGCGAGGAGTGGGAAGTTCGGAGGGGTTGGCGGCAGGCTCGGCGCGGGTGGCGGCAGGACAGCGCGGTTTGTCCCGATCCAAAGTCCTTGGGCCCAGTTCCCGGTGTCGCCCCAGGCGCTGTTTAGGATGGGGAACGTCGGGAATGGTCGCGCGTCCGTATTCCAGACGCAGCAAAAATTCCAGTTGAGCATCGGCAGCCCGCCGACCGTCTCGTTGTTACCGTCGACGTTCCAATATTCGTAGACGGCCTCGAGCGCTAAAGCTTGAATTGTGTCGTCACGCCGCGGCAGGTAACCGAGTTCGTTGGCCGGATCCCAAATCGACCAGTAGGCAGTGAAGCTCTCTGTCGATTTTGGATCAAAGAAGACGTTGGGCTGGTTCGTCGACTTGTCGCAGGCGGCGAATCCGTATTCCAGCGTGATAATCGACTTGGCGTTCGGATCCCATTCGGTTTTCGGCCCATGGGGAGCGAAACCTTGACCGTCGCCGTCGTCATAAACGGCTTGGTGACTGTTATTCCACCACCACCGCAATTGCTTGTTGGCGAGAATTTCCTGCTGCGGAAAGTACGGATTGCGCGCTTGCGCCAAACGATCGCCTTCCGGCAGCGAAACTTGTAGGTCCGTGCCCCCGGGGTCGAGGCCGCGGCCAAGATTATTGCTATCGTTGTAGAACCAATCAAAATACTGTCCGCCCTCAATATTGCCTTTGAGGTATGGCGTCGAGTAGATCGTTGGCGGTCCGCTTAAACCCAAGCCGTTCAATCGTGTCGGCCCAGGCGGCCAAGCCCCGTTGAACTTCGGCTCTTTCCAGTTCGTCGCGTCCAAACCGCCAAGGCCAGTCGTCCAGTCCGTCAGTGGCATGTAATTGTCGAAGCTAACGAAATCGATGTTTGGATTGGCCCAGAGTTGATCAAGATGCGGCCATTGCCCGTTCGCTCCTGCATGCTGCCACCCCATCCAGCTCGACCAGTCGGCGGAATAGGTGATCAGATTCTCTGAGGTCGTCGGATTTTTGGTGAACCCGGCATTGTCGAATGTCGCCCTGACATCGGCAGCGAGCTGATTTAGAGCCGCGACCATCGGGTAGTCCCATATCGCATTGCCCGAACCATCGACAGCGCCCGGCTTCGTCCAGGTTGGGCCGCGCAGGATCTCAAGGCCGCGAAGCTCCGAGCCGATCACGAACAGGTTCACTCCGCCCGCCATCGCGCACAGGTTCGCATAGTGCAGGATCATGCGGCGGAACGTCCAATCGAACAGACCCGCCGCGCCGATATAGTTGACCGTCAGATTGATCGAAGTCCTGGATGAAATCGTCGACCGCCGCGTTGCCCATGAAGGACGCAACATCATTCGTCGCCGTTTGGCTAAGATCACCCGGCGAATTGATGCGGCCGCGCCACGGAAACCCGGCGGCTGTGCCGAGCAAAAACGGATAGAAGACGACGTTGAAACCGCGGCTCTTGAGGTCGCGGATGCAGCGGACGACGCTTGGATCGCTTGGCGTGCCGCCATATACGAAATTGGTAGATCCGGGCAGCGAGGGGATCGGGATCAGCCCTGGGAAATCCTGCTCGGTCAGGCCGGACACATTCCAGTTGACCGGCGCGAAGGTGGCGCCGTTCCACTGCTCGAACTGACCAAGGATGAAGTTTGTCGACGGGTAGACGCGGCAAGTCGACGCGTCTAGCGAATTGAAGAACCAGGCAATGACAAGGCTGACCGTTTTGCACTCGGGATGGTCAGCCTGGAATTGCGTGATGGCGTTCGTATAGTCCGTGGGCGCGCCCGGCGAACTGCTAAAGAAGTTGAGAATCGTCGCATTGTTAAGCCCGCTCGATCCGCGTTGAAACCCGACCGCCGAGATCGTGTCGTAGGCGAACTCGCCCGTCGAGGGCAGCAAATGGACGCCGGTGACAGTCGGAAATGCCATCAGCGTCCATTGAGCCGTTTCAAACCAAGCGCAGCGCCATGGCGAACCGCTTGGTCGAGCGCCTTCGCCATCCCAGATCCGTTCTGGCGCATCCAGGATGCAACCGATGGGCCGTCGATCGCATTGACGTGGAAATGTGTGGTCGGATGGATGGCGACTGATCCTCCGCCCCCTGGGGCGCTGCCGTTCGGAGCGTTCGTCAGCATGTCGCGTAGCGCTCCCGCAGGTCCAGCTGGCATTACAAGTTCATTCTGGTGAATTAGCGCCAGTTGGTCTCTCGGCACCTGCCACATCCCGATATCAGCGGACACTACTGTCCCCGCCATGCCCGCGACCGTCGCCTGGGCCGCCGCGGCCGGACCGGCGGCGAGCGGCCCCATGAGCGGCGCCAGAAAGCCGAACACCCCAGCGAATGTTTCCGCGCTTGAGGAGAGGATCGATCGCACCATCGCCGCGCCTTGTGCGCCCAGCGAGGCTGCGGCGCCGCCCTGTTCTGCGCTCGTGCGCGCAGCGACGCCCGCTGTGGTCGCGGCTGTCTTCATCGCCTCCCCCAAGATGTAACGCTCGACGGTCGTTTCGCTCCACTCGATGAATTTGATCAGCAAATCATCCAACACGCTCTTAAATGCTGTGTGCCAGGTGGTCGTCCCAGTCACGAGTCCGCGCAATTGGGAATTGAACGCCTGCGCGATAGAATTGCCAAACGCCTGATATTCGCCCTCCTGCTCCTGCAGGGCCGAGCGGGTTAAGGCCGACATCTGATCGTCGCGGCGGCGCGTCGCTTCGATAATCATGTCGTCGACACGCTGTTTTGCGGCAAGCGATTGCTCGCCGAGAGCGCTTTCCCTTTGCAGCGCGGCGAGCTCGGCGGCGTATTCCGCGTCGAGGGCCTGTTGCGAAAGTGATAGCTTTTGTTGCTGGGTGATTTGGAAGGAGCGCGCCTCCTCGGCATAGAGGGCGAGTTTCTGCTTTGTGGCGTCCGCTAGGATCCTCAATTCTTCTGAGGTTGCGAGTTGCGCGGCCCTTGCCGCGTCGGCATAGGCCGCGTCGTCGCCCTGGCGCAACGCCGCCGCGGCGCGAGCGCTATCCGCGGCGAACGACTGCTGAAGTGATTGTGTCGCGGAGAGCGCGTCGCGATAGGGCGTCAGACGATCGGCGCTGAACGCCTGAGAAGTAGCGGTCCCGAGCGAAGCCAGTTGTCGGTTGATCTCCCCGAATGGCGCCGAAAAGGTCTGCAAGGCGTCCTTCGCCTCGCTGACTTGCGACACAAAATCGTTGGTCGAAGCGCTGAAGCTGACGGAGACGTTTGCGTCGGCCATCGCTGATCCTTGACCTCAGTGGGGTGGGTTAGAGCGCGCCGTTGGGGAAGGCCGCCTTCAGCTCCGCAATCGTCGGCTGGCGCGGAGGGGGGTCCTCGCTTGGCTCACGATACTTGAGTGCGGCTGCGACGAGCCAGTGAACGGGCGGGTTGCGCCGCCACTCCGCTCGTAGCGCGAGAAAGCGCGGCATGGTCAGTTGGTCGAGCGCTTCGTCCCAGCTCCAGCCGGTGTTGGAGACGACCTGGGCGATCAGGGCGTCGAAATCGACTTTCCCACGTTTTGCGACGCCTCCCGCGTCGCGTAAGCAGGCGAAGTTCGATCCTCAATTCTGCCTGGGCGAAGCCCAGCCGCCCTGGCGACTGATGGAAACGCCTGGATCAGTTCGCCGACCGAGAACGGAAGGTCGAGAAAGTTCACCAAGGAGAGCTCCGGCTCGACGAAAGCGATCGCCCGCCAGGTCGCTTCGGCAAGGCGATCGAGCTGAGTCTCGCTGAGACGCGCGACGGATTCGGCCGACATCGAGGAGCCGCCGGCTGCGAGATAGACGTCAAACAGCGCCGGTTGGATAACCTTGATCGCCCGGAACGGGAGATGCGGAACCGACCAGGTCTTTCCGCCAAGTGATATGGCGAACGTCTCGTCGCTCACGCCGCGTCTCCGAAGTTGAAGGTCATGACCTGACCGGCGGCGTTGGCGAACGCTTGGAACTCGAAGTCCGGCTTGGAGAAATCCTCGATACTGGTGTCGAACGAGAACTTGCTGGCGACGCACTGGTTCAGCTTCACCGAGAATTGCTGGTTCGTCGTCGGATCGGTCGAGAACAGGATCGCTGAGAAGGTCGCTGTCGGCCCAATCAACGGATTTCCGATAGTGAGGTTTTCACCCACGGTCGTCTGCGTGTAGGTATAGGAGAACAGGAGCGCGGTGTTCTCATCGGACGCGTTGAGGGTGTAGACTCCGGCCGACACCGAATACTGACCAACCGCGGGAACGGACGCCACTCTGATCAGAGGCAGGGAGGTCGCTGCATAGATGACTCCCTGGTCTTCGACGAATGTCGCCGAATTGGTCACGGTGACTGACGTTGTCGTCGACGTATGGAGCTCCGCGAACGCCGAAGTCACGGATCCAGCAACTGGAACCTGATTGTAGAACAGGCGACCGAGGGCTTGCCCGCTGAAGCGCGCCAGAGTGGCTTTGCACGTCACCTTGCGTGTTCCGGATCCGACGGCGACCGGGAAGGCATATTGGCCGTAGAGTTCCTTGACGCTGACCGACGTGTCGACGCTGACCTTCTGGACCAGCCCGAAGTTGATCGGGGTCGGATTGGCGACGTTCAGTTGCGTGCCGATCAGCACGCCCGAGCCGAATACGAACATAAGGGTGAACTCCGCTGGAGGATTGATGTGAGGATCGCGTCGCCGTCCGACAGAAGGCGCAATGCGTTCCCGTTGAGCGGTTCAGCGAGACGAGAGACGCCGCGGCTTCACGGGCCCACCAGCCGCACTGCGATCACCGCTAGCCCGTCGCCGTCGAGGTCGCCTGTGTCTCGCACTGGCACCCCCGTGATCTTGCAGTCGTACACGGCGCCGCCGAGGGTCTGGCGGCCGAGGCCGATGTTGGAGCCCGCGGGCGCAAGCGCCGCGTCGATCGCGTCGAGAGCATTGTTGATCGCGGTCGCGCCTGGCGTGGTCGGATCGCGGGCGTCAAAATAGAGGAAGAGTTTGGCCTCCAGCGTCCGCTTCGGCGTCGCGGGCGAGGCCCATTGATAGGTTTCCGGACCCAATTCGAGCTGGAAGAACGCCGGGCGCAGGGCGGCGGGAACTTCGCTCCACAGCTTCATCCGCCGCGATGCGAGCCCCCACGGATAGGCCGAGGAAACAACGGCGAACAGCGCGGAGAAGGCCGCTTCGCGGGTCATGCGCTCTCCCATGCCTCGTCTGCGGCGCCGGCGAGCGCCGCGAGAATCTCGTCTTTCATGTCCTCGAGCGCCGATCGCAAATACGATCGCTCGGGGATCAGCGAGCCGGGATGCTCGACTCTGTGCGCAAAATGCTGAGCGCCGCCAATGAGGAAGGCGAGCACGTTGGCCTTCGCGGGCAGGATCTCGTGCGCGCTCGTCTTGCCGCCGTATTCCTGGATCGCCGCATATTTTACGTCGCCTTCAGAGCCGACCGAAGCGAGAACGCCGTCCGCGTCGGCAGTGACGCTGGCTGCGATCGAATCGCTGAGCGCGCCGGAGCGCGTGTTCAACGCGGCGCCGCCAAGCTTGTCGCTCTTGACCAGGTCAGCGAGCGCCGCCGCGAGTTCGGCCGCCCTGGCGCCGAGCGCAGCCTGCAATGCGGCGGGATAGCCCTCGAGACGCGCGCTGGTTTCCTCAAGACCCTCGAGTGCGAGCGCAAACATC
This sequence comes from uncultured Alphaproteobacteria bacterium, assembly GCA_963696665.1. GTDB lineage: Bacteria > Pseudomonadota > Alphaproteobacteria > Rhizobiales > Beijerinckiaceae > Roseiarcus. The sequence goes on along the minus strand of CAVOLE010000013.1, from coordinate 274,879 downwards.
AGAGAGTTACTCGCATATAGGGTTGCAGCATCGCCTGGATCGGCGCCGACATTGCGCTCATGTCATAGGCGATCGTTTCCTGACCACCGATCGACTTCGACTTGAGCCCGATGCGCTCGGCCGCGCGAAAGCGCTCAGCCGCCAATTCCAGGGTCGCCTGCGCGATATCCTGCGGCACGTAGCCGTAAGAGATAGAAACCGATTGCCCGGCGTCCGCCGCCGAGAACGCATAGGTCCCGCCGCTGACCGCATATTGACCGGCAGCCGGCGACACGGAAACCAGCGTCAGCGACACGCCGGTCGCAGTGTAAGTCACGCCGAGATCCGACCCCCAAGGCCCGTAAGGCGAAAAAGCCATGAGCTGGAGAGGAGCGGCGGCGGGAACGGTTTGCGCCTCGTTTTGGACTGCATATCCAGCGCTGTAGGATACGAGCAGACTCTGTCGTCCCGGCCGGTGGCGATGGCCGAACAAATCAAGCGCTTGCGGCCGACCCGGCGGAAAATCGTCGCCGGGCTCCAGGACGTAGCCGACTGACGCTTCCGGGTCGGCGTTCTCGTCGGGCGGAACGTCAATTCCTCGCCATGTCACTGAGGCCACCCGCAGCACCGGCCAGTGCCTCAGCGTGACACGACTGGTCTCGAGATCAATCGTTTCAGCAAAGGAGCGCGGCAGTAGGCTCGGGCGGCTCAGCGCCGCGTAGACGGAGCGGCTCGCGGCCGTGACAAGCGCAGTGAGCGTCGCATCGTTCGGGCCGAGCGCGGAGGGCAGTCCGAGCCAGGCCTTCAACGCCGAAAGATTCGTGAGATCAAATGGCGACATGCAACGCTCGCAAAGACGATCCAAAAACGAAACAACTGCGCGCTTTGCGCCCAGGCCTCGCGGCGCTTAACACGGCCGAGCGTCAGCCGTTGCCGATGTTGGTGAGGATGCCGATGCCGAATGAGGCGTATATGGCCAGGACCTCTTCCGTGTAGACGCCAAACTCGCGGCGACGAGTGCGGATTGGCCAATCGACGCGATAATAGTCGCGACGCGTCAGGACCTCGGCGACATTGGGGGTCTCGTTCGATTGATACCACGCCGGCAGTCGCTCGCAGTACGCGAGGATTGTGCCTGGCGGCAGGTCCGGATGCACCGGCATTGGGATCTCGACGCCAGTGAACGGATTGTAATACCAACGCACAACGCCCGAGGCAGTGAACTCGTAAGGCGCCGACTGAGAGGCGTCGACGTTATAGCGAACGAGCGGCCCAGATGCGTTCGTTAGGCATTTCGCCGTGATGTTCTTCTGTTCTTGGGCGTTGACATAGATCACCGTCGGCGACAGCCGATAGGTGTTCCACATCTGCATCAGCATATTGTCGATCTCGTTGATTGAGCCTCGCCCCGAGGGTGTCAGGGTCGAGCCGGTCCCCGCAGGGCCGGACGGCAATGCTTGCACGAACGAGCTCGTCGACGGGTTGAAGCCGTCCGTCAGCAATCCGTCGAACGCCAGCCCTGGGTTGCGAGAATTGTCGGCAGTGACGGCTGTCGCCGGCTGCTGACCGGAAGCAATGAGCGGAGTGCTAAAAGCGGCGCTGTTGATCGTGGTGATGGCTTGCAGCGTCTCCGAGCCGGCGGCCCCAACATACCATGCATAAGCGACGGCACCATTGACGACCGGGACAGTCGCAAACAGCGTCTGAGCGGTGCCGACAGCGACGGTCGCGTTGGTGCTGCGCAGCGAGGAGCCGCCGCTCAACGTGTAGGTGTTGCCGTCGTTGCCGGTGATGGTCATCGTGGTCGCGACGCCGCTTGCGAGCGTCGAGTTGCGATAGCCTTCGAAGGTCAAGCCGACGACAATAACAGAATAGGTGCCCGCCGGCAGCGTCCCGCCCGTGCCAGAGGCGCTTAAGGTCGGGGTACCGGGCTTGCCGAGCGCAAGTGATGTGTTGCCCCCAAGCAGCGCCGTTTCCTCCTTGCGCATGGTCTTCTGCAGGATGCGCAGGGTGGCGGTGGCGTTGATGTCTTCGAAGCCCTGGGCGGCAGCCTCCGCTTCGAAGGTCACCGTGTCTTCCTCGCCAAGCGTGACGTAGGGGAGCGTGACGGACACCGCCGAATAAGACATGCTTGCCGAGCGTTGGCCTTCCGGCACCCATCCCATCGCATCAAAGCCTGAACCGGTTGTGCTAAAGATCGAGCGCCAATGAGCCGCGTCGCCAGGATTGAGGCGCGCGACGCGCGGCAGAGAGTTTCGGAGCGGCGTAATCGTCGGATAAAGGTTCTTCGCCGGCGCCTGCAAGTCATACGCGGTCAGACCCGTTGAGACTGTGACGTTCTTGGCGAGCGAATCCTTCATCAGACCCAGCGTCTCCTGGGTCGTCAGCGCAATGTTCATGAGATCAGTCCTTTGGCGCGAATAGGGGTTAGGGATAAGGGGGTTGGAGCGACCCCGATGGCAGCGTCACAGATACGGTGTTCAGGGAATCCTGATTCTCAGTTTTCGAGTGCGACTTGTTTCCGCGGAATCGCCGCAAAGCGATGCGGGCCGGAGACGCCACTCAGGCAACTTTCGGCGTATCGCCGGACCGAGCTTCGTCGACCGCTCGATTGCGCCTGACTTCGCGCACAGCCCTAGCAGGGCGATCTCTTGGCCAGAGTGGAGGCCTACGCCTTGTTCTTGAAGTAGGGCAAAAGCGCGTTTTCCACCGCGAGAATATCCACTCCGGCAGCGAGGGCGTTCGTTGGCGCGCCAGCCGCGCAGATCGTCTGCGCCTGGGCGTAGGCATTCTTGGCGTCGTCGTTCATCGTACCGGAGACCGGACCAAGCGAAGGCAGCGCGTTGCAGACGTTATTGTAGGCGGTGGTGACGGCGGCTGATGCGGCAGGCGTAAGCTGCCCGGTTGAAGTGCATCCAGCGAGCAAGCCAAAGATAGCAACCAGGGCAAGGACGGGCTTGAAAGGGGTCATCAGAGTCTCCTTGAGGGCGCCAAAAGTCGCTTTCGCGACAATTGCCAACTCGTGGCGCGGTAGGGGGTCGTTCGCTGACTGCGCCTGTCGCCTGAAGTACGAACGGCGAGCAGGAGCGCAGAGAATCTGCGGCGGCCGAGGCGTCGAGCGGCTGACCGATCGCCGCCGTAAGCAAGGCGATGGCCCGCTGAGCCTTGACCGCCGCCTCGCTGGACGCCGCGGCGTCAGCGATTTCGTCGACTGCAACTGGGAGGAAGTTGCAGCGCGGCGGGGTCTCGAAGTGGACGATTGGCTGCTGACTAAAGCAGCGCGGCCGTTCAGAAGCGCGGCGGCGCGGGATTGGCGAGGCTGAGCTTGGTGAGCGCGAGCGCGCGCTCATGAGCTGGCAGCGAAGCTAGGCGCCGGACGGCGTCGTCGGCGCTAACCAGGCCCTCGTCGGCGCCGTCGGCTGTCTTGGTTATCGAGCGCAACACCGCCTTGGGCGGCAGTGGCTGGGCTTCGAGCGTCGCGATGCGCTTTTGGAGGTCCGCGAGCGCGGGCGCGAGCTCGTCGAGCGCCTTTCGCAGTCGGGCGTTTTCGACCGTCGCGCGGTCGAGCTTCGCCGCGGCGTGGGTTAGGGCGGCGGCGGCCTTGGCCAGCGCGCCAGGCGCATGCGCTCCACCAAACGCGTCGGAGAGACCGGCGGCCTTATCGGCCGTTTCCCTCCAGTCGTCCGGAAGCGCGCTCTCAGCGCCGATCGCCTTGGCGCGCGCAATGATGTGCGCTTTGACGTTCGGTTTCTTGCCGCTTCGGTAAAAGTCCCTCAGCGCGTTCTCGACGTCTTTGACCGACCGGATGGGATAGGAGCCGTCGGGCATGGCGACGCCCCTTTCAGCGTCTTTCTCACGCTCGCCGGCCGAGAACTCACTCTTGTCTGCGTCGCGATCATCGTTCGCATCGGGATCCCCCTCGACGGACGTGTCGGTCGCCTCGGCGCGGGAGGCAAAGCCGCGCCTTTCGACCACTCCGCCCTTGACCACGTCGAACGTCGCCTCGGGAACGCAGGGCAGGTCGACGAGCGAGATTTCGTGCGGCTCGGCAGTGTAGCGGGTGAGTCCGGTGTCAGGGTCGGCCCAGCGCTTCACATAGCGACCGCCCTGGCTGAAGCCGGTGTAGACGCCCTCCTGAACCTTCTTCCATTCATCATCGTCGACGATTTTGGCGCAAACCGTGACCCGCTTCGCGTCATCGTCGAAGGCGATGTCCGTCAACTTGCCGGCGGCGACGGAACCGTGCATGGCCCGAACGGCGCCGAGCGACTTGCCGCCGCTCGCCGCTGCCGCTTCCGACGACCATTTCTCGAAATAGGGCTTGCTCGAGACGTAGTCGAAAATCTCGCCCGAGCGATCGGGCCTCTCCGCAGTCGCAACCCCAGTGACGAGGCGCCGATCGAGGTCGACCTTGGCGAGCGGCAGGAACAAGTCGAGAGCGGACATTGAGGCTCCGGAATGAGGCAAGCGGACGGCCCCGGCGGGCGGGACGAGCAAGGAAAGAATTGTTTGAAAAAAGCGGAAAGGCGGGGCCTCATCGCCGCCGCCATTTCTCCCACTGTAGTTGACTATGCCACGACCGGCGTAAGCGGTCAAGGAAATGTTCTCTTTTTGTTCTAGAGGCCGGATTTGTTGGGGTTGGAGGGCAGGATCGTTTCGCGCAGACCTAGATTGGATGGTCAGGCATGCTGTTAGCCGAACATCTTCCGGGGCGTGGAGAGCCCTGGTCGTCGGCTGCGGCGTCTGCGCCTGCTCCAGCGGATCGACAGCGTCGTCGCCCACCCACACGAATTCGAGGCCCGGCTCGTTCATGCAGACGCAAATCGCGTGGTCGAGCGCGTTCTTGACCCAAGCCTTCAGCGGAACGGGGCCTTCCTGCGTCGCCTGCTGGCGCAAGGTCTCGCCGGTCGCGCGGTTCACTTGACTCACGAAAGCCGAGACCGAACCGAAAACGCGTAGCAGATGAGCCGCGCCAGCCACTCGTCGTACTGGTTTTTGAGCGGCGGCTGGCGGGCCTCGATCAGCCGGAAGTCGGCCGGCATGAACTTGGTCTGCCGCCGCCGCGCGAGGTTGCCGCTCATCAGCGCGTCGAAATAATCCTGGAACGAACGGATCTGGTCGGCCGTCCATTCCTTCGGCAGCGTAGCGAAGGCGTCCGGCGTCGAGCCCGCGCGGTAATAATCGAGCGTCGCCGTGTCGCGCCTGAGCGCGATATTGACGGTGAAGGCGATCTGCTCGACCGGGCTCATGCCGTAGAGCCGATGGGCGCGCACGTTGCGCGGCAGGTAGAGAAGCTCCTCGGCCGAGAAAGTCCGCGGCGGGCACGCCTTTGAGGATCTGCTGATAGGCCGGGTCGGGCGGCTCGGGCGCGCGCCCGTCCTCGCCGATCAGCGGCTTGATCGTCGCCCCGTCGATGATGTCGAGGGAGTAGAGCGAGCCGCCGCGATTGTAGCGCGGATAAAGCGTCGCCGCGTCGATGACCAGCATGTCCTCGAGCAGCATGCGCAGCCAGTCGGCGAACGACTGGCGCCGGTTCGGTCGGGCGAAAAAGCGCGCGACGGCGTCGATGCTGTTCGAGACGTCGGGCGCATCGACATGCGCGCGCGCCCTGATCGCATAGCTCTGGGCGGCGATCTGGTCCTTGCGAGTTTCGATCACCGTGCGCAGAAGCGGCAACGCGTCGGCGAGCCCACGCAATTCGGCGAATGAAACGCCGTCCTCGGCGCGCGGGATGTAATTGAGGTTGGCGCCGAACGGATAGTCCCATTGGCGCCCCTTCACCTCGGGCGGCGCCATGGGCTGAAGCGGCTGCAGCGGGCCGAACCAGGTGTCCGGCGAGACGCCGGTGATCACGTAGCGCGTCGCGTCGGCGAGGCGGCCGAAAACGCTTGGGGGCAGGGCGCGTCTGAGTGATTGGGGGTTAAGTAAAGTGTCACCGTAATCCCTAGATTGCCGCTCATCAAGGCGTCGAAATAATCCTGGAACGAGCTGATCTGGTCGGCCGTCCATTCCTTGGGCAACGTGGCGAAGGCGTCGGGCGAGTAGCCGGCGCGGTAATAATCGAGGGAGAACAGCGTACTTCCACGCCAAGAAGAATGCGGCGATGCACGCGCACCATAGCCCGGCGCGCCGCCGCCCGCCGGCGCAAGCCCCAAGTCCGCGCCGGGCCTCCTCGCGGGTCTTGATGCCGGCGCCGACCAGGATCTCGAGCGTCTGGGCCTGTTCGAGCGGATCGATGGCGTCGTCGCCGACCCGTCGATCATGTCGAGCGCATACAGTGAGCCGCCGAGATCGTACCGGGCGATTCTATGTCACAGGCAGTCGCGGATTTTTGTGAAGAAGGTTCGCGCGGCGCTGCTGTTAGGCGTGGCAATATATACACTTGTTCCAATTTGCGACCAAATGTAATCCATCTGTAAATTGTCGTACTTAGTTAGGATCCGGTCTAGATATGCTTCAATATCGGCTCGCTCTTCCTCGGTGAGGCGAGCAGCCTTTATGGCGTAGGCCGCCCATTTGCCAAAATCTTCCATACCCCAGTTATAATCGTGATTATAGAATGCGTGTCCGAGTTTGATCAGCCCAGCAGGCGCTTGATGATCTGCATCCATAGGTTTTACCTTTCCAGTATCCGCTCCGAGAGCGTTAATAAGGTACAAAACTGCATGCACCCCTGGCGGGTCATCCTAAAATGGACGTTCACGCAACGGATAAGAATTATCGTCGTTCGTGGGATACGAGGTTTGTACTCGATAACCGCGCGGTACACGGTCGTCATGCACGATGAAAACGCCTGCATTATACGTCGGACGCACCCTTAGCCCACCTTGGGTCGGAATTGCCTCGATGCCGGTTTGGGAGCCGAACCTCGACTCGATCCATAGATGAGGCTCCTCGCCACTGGCGACCTTGTCCACGTCTGGAGTATCGCCCTCCAGGAGGCGATTGACATAGTTATTGGCATCTTCCCAAGACGGATAGCTGCTCTCCGATAGGCGGTAGATCGAGATTACACCGCCATCTTGGGCTGGGATATCTACGCGATTATCCTTCTGCTCCCCGATCAACTTGGTTGGCGACTTACCGACGTGATCCCTTATAGCGTGACCGCCCCATTCCTTTTCCTCTGCTTGGAGGTCGACGGAGTATTTTGACGTACCCGGACTCGGCGGCGCCTGAGCGACCTGCTCTCTCGTATCGCTCCCGTCCTGGGTTTTCGGGGCAACTGTGTCGGGCGAAACATCCGACATCACCGCATCATTGCCCGCGACCCGCACCGGGGTCGGGCGCGGCTTGCGGGTCGGCTTGCCCACCGGCCCGGCGGCATCGTCCGCGCTTGAAAACTGGCCGCGCTCGTCGTGATGCGGATTGAACTTCCCCAACCGCGCCTGCGCCTTGCCCGGCGCGCCTCCTCCCGCCGGCGCGAGCCCCAGATCGGCGCGGGCCTCCTCGCGCGTCTTGATCCCGGCGCCGACCAGGATCTCGAGCGTCTGGGCCTGTTCGAGCGGATCGATGGCGTCGTCGCCGACCCACACGAATTCGAGGCCGGGCTCGCCCATGCATCCCTGGATCACGAGGTCGAGCGCGTTCTTGACCCACGCTTTCAGCGGAACCAGGCCTTCCTGCGCCGCCTGCTGGCGCAGGGTCTCACCGGTCGCGCGGTTGACTTGGCTGACGAAGGGCGAGACGGGGACCGAGAAGGCGTAGCAGATGATGCGCGCCAGCCACTCGTCGTACTGGTCCTTCAAGGGCGGCTGGCGGGCCTCGATCAGCTTGAAATCGGCCGGCATGAATTTCGTCTGCCGCCTTCGCGCCAGGTTGCCGCTCATGAGCGCGTCGAAATAATCCTGGAACGAGCGGATCTGATCGGCCGTCCATTCCTTCGGCAGGGTGGCGAAGGCGTCGGGCGAGGAGCCGGCGCGGTAATAGTCGAGGGTCGAGACGTCGCGCCGGAGCGCGATATTGACGGTGAAGGCGATCTGTTCGACGGGGCTGAACCCGTAGAGGCGATGGGCGCGCAGATTGCGCGGCAGGTAGATGAGCTCGTCGGTCGAGAAGTCGGCGGCGGGAATGCCTTTGAGGATCTGCTGATAGGCCGGGTCGGGCGGCTCGGGCGCCCGCCCGTCCTCGCCGATCAGCGGCTTGATCGTCGCCCCGTCGATGATGTCGAGCGAGTAAAGCGAACCGCCGCGATTGAATCTGCGGATAGAGGGTCGCCGCGTCGATGACCAGCATGTCCTCGAGCAGCATGCGCAGCCAGTCGGCGAACGACTGGCGCCGGTTCGGCCGGGCGAAAAAGCGCGCGACGGCGTCGATGCTGTTCGCGGCGCCGGCCGCATCGACATGCGCGCGCGCCCTGATCGCATAGCTCTGGGCGGCGATCTGGTCCTTCCGGGTTTCAATCACCGCGCGCAGGAGCGGCAGGGCGTCGGCGAGCCCGCGCAGCTCGGCAAACGAGACGCTGTCCTCGGCGCGCGGGATATAGTTGAGATTGGCGCCGAACGGATAGTCCCATTGGCGTCCCTTGACCTCCGGCGGCGCCATCGGCGCGAGCGGCTGCAGCGGCCCGAACCAGGTGTCCGGCGACACGCCGGTGATCACGTAGCGGGTCGCGTCGGCGAGGCGGGCGAAAACGCTTGGGGGCAGGGCGCGTCTGACGGGTTCCGACATGGGCGTGGTTTCCTTGGATCTCTCTCATGCGGCCTCCGCCATATCGAATGCGCATGGCGGAGAGCTTTGTTGGACTTTTGCGGGCGAGGGCAGGGGAGGCTGGGCGAGACGCGCCTTCGCCTTCCGTTAGGGATTGGCGCCTAGCCTTGCGCGCGGGACACGCGAGCAGGGACAGGGAATGCGCATTTCAATCGCGCTGGTCGCGATCGCCGTCGGCCTGCCGGCGACGGCTCACGCTCAGCCGCGTTGGACCTTCTGCGTCGCTTCGTCGAAAAGCGGCGCCGACGTCTGGATCACCGACGTGTTCGCCGCCGAGCGCGGTCGGGTCGAGCTCGAAAGCGCGCTCAAGGTGATTCTCGAACGGTCGGGCGCGGCAGGCGCCGACGTCCAGTGTCCGCAGCCCCGCGAGGACAAGACGGATGTCGTGAACGCGCAATTCGAGGCCGAAGAGTTCAATCGCAACCTCGGCGCGACGCTGCATGCCGTATCAGTCGGCGAGTTGCCGCCGCGGCGGTAGCGGCTGAGCTGGCTATCCCGTCTTTTGGTCCCCGGAGTTGCGACCGTCTCTCATCCAATACTCCATCATCCCTCCCGCGCTCCCGCGCCCGACACCGAGGAGGTCGGCCAGCGCCCAGACCAGTGCGTCGGCGCGGTCGGGCGAGAAGCCCATGGCGCGGCGATCGAAATCGGGGGTCAGTGCGCAGAGCTGATCCTCGAGCTTCGCGAATGTCCCAATATGGAAGACGAGACCGCGCTCATAAGCGGCGGCGATCGGCTCGGCGCGCAAAAACTTTCCCCGTGTGGCGTGAACGGCGCGCACCGGCAGATTGGGCTCGCTCTGGCGAAGGACCTCGGCGACCATGTCGCCGCCGTTGTTGATCTCGGCCACGACCCTGTTCGCCTTGAAGCCGCGAAAGGCCGCTCCGACCCGCGCGCCCCATGCGCCCGGTGTTTCGCCCTGGCTCGTCAGGTCGGCGAGCACATAGAAGAGGCCGTTTTCGGCTTTCGCCGCGACGACGAGCCCGCATTCGTCGGACTTTGAGCCCGAGCGCGCCGGCGGATCGACGGCAACCACGATTTCGGCGAACTCCTTCGGCGCCGCCTCCGGCGCAACGCGCTGGCGCTCGAGGAGCGCGCGCGTCCACAATGCGCCCGGCGCCTCTTCGACGATTTCGGCGAATAGCTCCTGACGGCCGATGGCGCGGTCCTTGTAGCGGGCCGTGATGCGTTCGAAGAACGCGTGCGCCAGATGCGCCTTGTTGTCAAAGGTCGAGCCGCGGGTGACGATCGTGTCCTTGCCGGCGGCGAGCGCCTTGATGATCTTGCTCGGGCGCGGCGTGGTGGTGACGATCGCCTGCGGCTTGTCTCCGAGCCGCAAGCCCAGCATCGCCTGATCGAAGGCGTCGGGCTGGCGCCAGGCGGCGAGCTCGTCGCACCACAACTTCATGTGCTGCTTGCCGCGGAGCCGGTCGGGCTCCTCGGCCGAGAACAGCGTGCTCACGGCGCCGTTCGGCCATTCGAGCCTGAGGTCCGTGGCGTGAAACTCGGGCCGCTCGTCGCGCCGGCAGCAGGCGAGAATGCCGGATTCGCCTTTGACCATGATGTCGCGGGCATCGGCAAGGGTAGCCCCGATCAGGTTCACGATCGGATAGGTCTGGACCCACGCGCGCACCGCCTCCGCGCCGGCCCGCGTCTTGCCGGCGCCGCGTCCGGCGAGGATGAGCCAGATGATCCAGTCACCGGGCGGCGGCGCCTGGTCGTCGCGCGCCCAGAACCTCCAGTCGTGGAACATCTGCGCGCATTCAAGCGGCGTCATTTCCTCGAGCATGCGCACGCGCGTGTCGAGATTGAGGTTCACAAGATCGGCGGCGCGCCTGACCCGCTCGCTCGATTCAGAGCGAGGGCGCGCCCGGCCTGCCTCAGCCGACTCGTCCATCATTCGGCGGGCTTTTCCGGCTGGAGGCGCTCGACGACCTGGTTGATCTTCTTGAGGAGCCGCGCGCGTTCCTCTTCGCCGTACTGTTCGGGCATGCGCTTCGCCTTCGTGAAGCCATGATAGCGGTCGAGCCGGTCGACGATCCTTATTGCGCGGTCGATCGCCTTGAGATCGCCGTTCTGAAGCCGGTCGAGGAGCTTCAGGAGCATCTGCTCGAGCCGGGCGATCTGCAGCCGGGCGAAGTCTTCGGCCGGCGCGACCCAGCGGTTGCGTAGCTCCTGACGCAACATGCTCTCAGTTCGCTTTCGGGTCAGCCGCTCCGCCGCGCCGATTTCATCGAGCCCAGCGCCGGCGATCAGCGAGGCGAGAACCCTCTGAGCGCGTGTTGGTCTCGCCCGTTTCGGTCGGGTCGGTACATTCGCGTCGGTCATGAGCGCCTCAAGGAAAGTGTAGAAAAGACCCGCTCAGGCGAACGACGCCTCCGGCGGGGCGCGATTGAGACGTCCGGCGGGCAGGAAGATTTGCTGGAAACGAGAACGGCGCCCCTTCCGGGCGCGGGTCTCGAACTTAGATCACTATGCCGCGATCGGCGTCAAAGCGCAAGCTTTTGTTCTTTATTTGTTCTTACCGATGTCCCGCTTCCATCAATTATCTCAATAATATCATGAGGTTGTCGCAGAATCTGGCGCTGCTAGCGTTGCTGCGCGCAGCTCGGTTGTTCATGGCGATCCGAGGCTTTTCTGATGAGTTGACAATCACAACAACGTCTTACAAGAAATAGATAATCTCCTTTATGATCATCTACGCTCAATGATTTGAACAAGCTAAGCATTCAAAGTAACAGTCCAGCGTCACGTTAGTTTTGCAGTCCTTGCCGAAAAATGCCAAGCAAATCTCGAAATCTCGGGGCGGCTTCGGGCCGCAACGGTAGGTCGTTCGAGTTGCGGAAAAAGGCGCCTAACTCCCTGAAAAGGCTCAAGCGCGCGCAGAAGTGCGCGCCTCCCGTTCCGACAGCCCGATAAGCCAGCTCATCGCGCGAGCTGGCGACAGGCAAAGCGATAAGAACTCATGTAATCCCTCCGGAGCGCTTTGGCTGAAGCAGAGGTCGAACCGTGCTGATTGTCCACTATGCGGTCAAAACCAACCCCGTCGCGGGAACGACGACGGGCGTCGGGCTCGAGCGAAAGATTTTGGACCCTGCTGAGCCAATTTCGCCTGGCGCGATCTGGATCGACATGGTCGAGCCAACCTTGGATGAGGACCAGAAGGTAGAGCGCTATCTTGGCTGCAAAGTGCCGTCGCGCTCCGACCCCGATTTCGCCGAACCGTCTGAATCGTATTACGCCGAGAATGGCGTGCGCTACCTGCACGCCAGCGTGGTCAGCGAGGCAGAGAATACGCCAGACGTCGCTGGCGTCACCTTCATCCTTGGTCCGAAAGCGCTCGTCACTGTCCGCTACGATCCCGGAGAAGCCTTCGAACTCTTCGGTCAGAGGCTGGGCAAAATTCCGACGCAGGCGCTGCATCCCGATTCAGTGGCGGTCGGTCTTATCAACGCCATCGTTGATCGTTCCGCCCGCGCGCTGAACAAGGTCGGCGTCGAGCTCGATTCCATCGCCAGCCAGGTATTTCGAGCCAAGGGCGATCAGGGCACGCGTAGCCGGATCTATTCCGAGACCCTCGATGCGCTGGGCCGCAAGGACGAGACGATCTCCAATTTGCGCGAAAGCCTCGTTGAGCTCGAGCGGCTCCTGCTGTTCCTATCGTCGGAAGGGCGCTCCGCAGATGCGCCGAAGCTGGTGCGGGAGGCGACAAAATCGGCTTTGCGCGACCTCCAGTCGCTCGAGCAGGACGCGAGCTTCAAGGCCCAGAAGGTGCAGTTCCTGCTCGACGCAACCCTCGGCTTCATCAACCTCGCGCAGAACGACATCATCAAGCTGTTTTCGGTGCTGGCGGTCATCTTCATGCCGCCGACGATGATCGCCTCGATCTATGGGATGAATTTTAAGGTCATGCCGGAGCTTGAGTGGCCGTGGGGCTATCCGGCCGCGCTGATTCTTATGGTGGTCGTCGCGGTGGGACCCTACGTCTTCTTCCGGTGGAAGAAGTGGCTGTGAGCGTGACCGCTTCCTACTGCCGACAACCTTTTTGAGCGTGTCCGACACGCTCCCTTCATCCAGGGCGTGTTAAAACAGCGGTTCACAAGGTGGGGCGAGATGAGTGCACCGGCGCGAATCGACTTGGCCGACGTAGGGCCGGGGGTGGCGTGGGCGTTCGAGTTTGGCGACGAGGGGCGCGGACGGTTGCTCAGCAGCGATTCGCCGATCGACCTCATGCACGGGAAACGATTTGTGTGGGTGCACTTGATCTTGGGAAACGCGCGGACCCGGGAGTGGATCGCCGCGCAGGAGGCCCTTACTCCCGAGGCCCGCGAGGTGTTTCTATCCAAGGATCGCCATCCGAGGCTGCACTGGGCTGGGGAGGCCCTGTGGGGAACACTCCACGACCTCCGGCACGAAGACCAAACGGCGGGAATGGAGGCGACGGATCTGCGTTTCGCGTTGTGGCCGCAGTTCCTCCTGACGGCGCGCCACCACGCAGCGCGATCCGCTATGGCGGTTAAAGACCAGGCGGAAAAAGGCGCAACCTTCGAAGATAGCGCGGCGCTGTTTGAAAGCCTGCTTATCGCCGCCGCAGACTCGATCGGTGAGGCCGCGCAAGAGAGCGCCAGCGAACTGGATCGTATCGAAGACCGTATTTTGTCCGACGCCGTTAGCGACGAAAGGGCGGCGCTGTTACAGTTGCGAAGAGGCATTTCTCGCCAGGAGCGACTGGTTCAAGCCGCTCATAGCGTGCTGGTGCAACTCGAACAAAACCGCGGAGAGAGCGTCCTTCAGACGTATCGCGACCTCGGCTCGAGGGTCCGGCAGCGGGTCGACGCTTTCGCGGCCGACCTCCATCTGCAGGCCGATCGCGCGCGGCTTCTGCAGGAGGAAATGGCGGCGCAGCTTGCGACCGCGACCAATCGCAACCTCTTCGCGCTCACGGTCGTGACAACCGTGCTGCTGCCTCCCGCCTTCGTGACCGGTTATTTCGGCATGAACACCAAAAGCCTGCCGTTCAGCGAATCGGACTACGGAACACTATACGCCACGATTCTCTGCCTGCTCGCCGCGGGCGTCGTATTTCTGCTGATCCGCCGTTATCGGACGGTCGTTTGACGGAGTTCAGCGGAGAACTGCGTCTGACGCGGGACAGCGCCGATGCTCGGCCAAAGGCTTTCAGAGTCAATTGGCTTTGCAGACCCCCTTATCGTTCTGGCCTGGTGGCAGTCCCGGCGGTGGGCCGAGCTTGATGCTCGCGAACGCCGGGTTGTCCGCGGCCGGAAACGGCGTTGTCCCGGCAGGATAGCAGTCGGATGCGAGCAGGTAGGCCATCACCGCCGCGCTCTCTTGGGGGCCGAGGGAGGAGGGCGCGTTGCGCGGCATCAACGTGAAGACGATGTAGCGGATGACCTCGAGCGTCCACCCGTTGCGCTGGGCCGTCGTCAGAAAATCCGTGCCGGCGACTGAAGGAGCGGCCGTGCCCTGCAAGTTCGCGCCATGGCAGGCCACGCATTTCTGGGCGTAAATCTGCGCGCCCCTCAAGGCCTGCTCTTCCGTGTAGAGCGCGGGAGGCGCGGCGCCGGCAGGCGCTGTCACGGCGGGCTGAGGGGCAGGCTGCGGCGCGGCGACCGTCTCCGTCGTCGCGGCGGCGCTGGCGCGGCTCGCGCAGGACTTGGCGACCAGCGCCGCCGCGCCGGTGCGCAGCGTCACGATCCCGTTTTGCACCGTAAGGTCGACGCCGCCAGGGTTTTCGGCCAGCGAATGCGTCCCGTCGCTCGCGGGCAGCGCGACCCACGCAAGATAACCATCATGGACGCCATAGGAGGGCGCCGATGTCGGCGCCGCGCATCCGTCCTGGCGCGCCGCGCCAGCCGGCGCCCCAAGCTCCGTGTTCGCCAGCGCCCCCTCGAGCCCTCCGAGCACGCCAAGATCAGTCGAACGGCCGAGCGCCACTTCGAGGTAGGTGAGCGCGCGCGAGGCCGAGATTTCGTAGTCCATCAGCTCGCGCGCCTTGAGCGAATCGTGCAAATGCGCAACCGCCGCGCGCATGTTTGCCTCGGCGCCATGCAGCGGGTCGACCCAGACCGGCTTGTCCCTGCGGTCCAGCAGGGCGTCGACATGGCCGATCGCTCCTGCTGTGTCGCCTGGCGAGCCCGCGCCGGCGTCGTAGCCTTCCCCATGCACCCCCGCAAGCGCATTGATGGCGCGCTGGCTCGCGCGGCGATAGACGTTGCGGTCGGTCGCGTAGCTGGCGTCGACCTGCACAAGCTCCGCGATCGCAGCCCGCACATCGGCGAGGGCCGCGAGCGCCTGGGCATGGTCATCGTCGGCGGCAAATGCCGAAAAGGGCGTCGCGAGCGACGCCGCCATGCCAAGAACAAACGCCGGTCCGACAAGGCGGACCGGCGCGAAGTTTCTGAAAAACAAAGAACGCACGCGAGACTTACTTCACTGTGAAGACGGAGATGAGCGTCGGCTGCCCGGCGCCCGGCAATTCCGGGACGGCGGCGTTGCCGGCCTGGCCAGAGGCGACGACGATGAACTCCTTGCCGTTGGCTTCATAGGCTTCCGACGGGGCCTGGATCAAGGCGCCGGTGTCATAGCTCCAGAGCAGGTTGCCGGTCTTCGCATCGAAGGCGTTCTCGGCGCCGCCGAGGTTGCCCGAAAACACGAGCCCCGACGCCGTCACCAGCGCCCCGCCATAGTTGGGCAGGTTGAAGTGGTGGCGCCAGTCGAAGGTTCCGGTCGAGACGTCGATGGCGTTCATCTGGCCGGTGTTCGGGCCAACGAGCTTTGGAAAGGCGCCGCCCAGGTAGAACTGGCCGGCGATGTAAACCACGTCCTTGGTGGCGGTCCAGAAGCCGCACTCGTTTTGGCTTGGGACGTAGAACGCGTTGGTCGCGGGATCGTACGCGCCGCCCTGGTACTCGATGCCGCCGAGCGTGTTCGGGCAGGCGATGTTGCCTTCAAGGCTTGGCGCGGTGTTCTGCCCCTTCTGGAAACTGGCCGCCGTGTGGTCGACGAGCTTCCCCGTTTCGGCGTCAAGAATCCAGAAATTGCCCGCCTTGTCGCCGGTCGCGACCAGCTTGCGGGTCGCGTCGCCCACCTTGCCGCTGAACAGCACCGGCTGCATCGGCGGATCCCAGTCGTGCGTGTCGTGGGGGATGAACTGATGATACCATTTCATCTTGGGCTTCGAACCGGACAGGTCCAGGGCGACCATCGAGTCCGAATAAAGGTTGTCCCCCTCGCGCACCGTCCCAAGAAAGTCCGGGCCGGGATTGCCGAGGTTAAGGTACATCGTGTGGGTGTCGGTGTCGATGGTCACACCGCCCCAGGTCGAGGCGCCGCCGCGCTTCCAGGAATCGCCGCTCCAGGTGTCGTGTCCGGGCTCGCCGGGTCCCGGCACCGTTTCCCAGCGCCAGACCACATGGCCGTCCTTCGGGTCATAGGCGGACATGTTGCCGTTGCCGCCCCAGTCGCCGTTGGACACGCCGAGCAGCAGCAGATCCTGATTGGTGTTGGGATCGTGATACGGCACCGGCGCCATCGTGTAGAATGCGTTGGCGGTATCATCGACCGTCACCTTGTCCCACACCTTCTGGCCGTTCTCGGCGTTCAGCGCTATCAGGTGGCCGTCGAGCGTGCCAACGTAGACGTTGCCGTCAAGCAGACCGATGCCGCGGTTGGCCGCGAACGAAATGACGTGCGGATTGTTCTTGAACTCCCATTTGATCTTCCCGGTCGCCGCATCCAGGGCATAGACGTGGTCGTGGGCCGTGGTGACATACATCGTCCCATTGTAGATGATTGGTGAATTCTCCATCGGACCCGGATCGTCGAGCGCGGTTTTCCAGGCGAGCTGCAATCCGCCGACATTGTCCGGCGTGATCTGCGTCGCGGCGGTGTAGTGATTGCCCGTGTAACTCTTGGCCGGCAGGATCCAGTTCGCCGTATCGCTCGCGGCATCCAGGAATTCCTGTGGCGTCGGCGTCAGTTGCGTCTGCGCCCTTGCCGGGGTGAAGCCGCCCGCCGCTAGGGCGCCAAAAGCGATGATCGTCAAAAGACCCGATCCGGCCTTCAACCGAGTACGGAAGTTCATTGCGTCTCCTTTTGCCGTTTCCTCTTCGCGGGCTGAGCGGCCCGCACGCCGCCAACATCGCAGCTTGCATCCGCGTCGAGTTCGGGGGCGCCCGCGACCTATTTCCCGGTTGCGGGTTATCCGTTTCCCGACGGCGCCGACATTCTTTCTTGATTTTGATGCGGGAGAAAGCGCTTGTGACGCACCCCGTCGTTCACGTTTTTGTGAAGGGCGGATTCAAGATCTTCGATCGGAGCGGATGGCTCCGAGCGTCCGTAGACCCGGTGACGAGCGGGAGAACGGTTTTCACCCCACCTGAAACCATGCTCCCATTCCGGCGGCGCGATGTTCAGGGATCGCCGTCTCGAGCGGCCATTTTGCCAGGTTGTCGGCGACGAAAGCGACGTGGGCGCTGCGGCCGGGTTGAATAAGGACGGTGTCGCGCCAATAGGGCTCCCAGCCGTCATCCATGGAGTGCAGGAGCCGTCCGACGTGGTCCCACAGGCGTAGCGCCTGAACCACCGCCGTCTTGTTGGCGAGCGCGAACACGGCAGGATGACCGCGGGGGATGACATAGGCGGGCGTCTGCGCCCAATCGGCGAAGCTTACGCCATTGACCGAAAAGCCTTGCGCGTCGCCGCCGCTGACCGCGAAATCACAGCGCCTCGCGGATTCGAGCGCGATTTCAGCGGGCAGCAACGGATTGGAGGGGAGCCGAGGCGGCTCGGAGCAGAAGGCGATCGGATCCCCTTCGGAGGCGATCGCAATAAGTGGGTGGTCCTCCTCGCCGGGTCCCCAGGCAGGTCGAGGCGGACGTTCGCGGCGGGCATATCGAACATCAATTCAAACTGAGGGCCTGGACCCATTGGGAACTGGCTGTTGAGCGGTTCGAGCGGCTCGCTCGGCTGGCCGTCGACGGCGAGAATGAAGGGTTCCGCGCCGGTTATCGCGACGGTTGTCAGACGCCCGGTCGTGGCGTTGCCAAGGCGAAGGCGCCCACGCGCGCTAGGCCGGGCGCTGAGTTTCAATGGCGCCGGCGCGCCATTGGTCAAAACGTTCCAGGCCTTGCGGCCGCTTCCCCGCCCGATCGCGGGATTGGCGAAAGGTGAGGCCGCCTATTCCGGCAACCGGATTCGCCGCGCGTAAGCCAGGAAAGCTCAGCGTGGTCGGGTGGAGGAGCCTGTTCGAGAGCCTCAGCCTCAACTCGTGGCCTTGTCTGAGCCAGATAAGCGGGCCGGTATTACCCCGTCATAGGCGTAAATGACGGCCGGCTCAGCTGGGTGCGGGGCCAGTTGAAGCCTCGCCGGCGCGGCTTCGAAATTGAGAATACCGCCTGCTGCCGTGCGAGGGCGTCCCGTCGTACGCTGCCAGCGAGGCGCCAATCGGCTGCTGCAAGGCCGCAGCTCAAAACAGCTCGACGGGTGAGGGTCACACCATCTGTCCCATTTTGGCGCGCGGCGCGCGGCGCCGAAAATGCTGACAAGGCATTTCCGGCAACGAGGGCCGTTCCATGCGTAAGGTGGCCATGTTCGTTGGTTTTGCCGGCATGTGCGTCGCGATCGGCAGATTTCTTTTGGGACGGCCCTTCTTAACCGAGCGGCTCGACGGCGCAATCGGCCTTCTTCTCGCGACCGGGCTTTTCACCATCGCCATCGCCGCTGTTGTGCGTAAATGAACCGATGGGCCCGGCAGGTCAGTTTTTTTATGGCGCAGGGCGAACAAGCTGATATAGAACCCCGAAAGCAAATCGGCCTCGTCAAGCCGGCGCTTGCGGCGGGCGTGGCGGAACTGGTAGACGCGCCGGATTTAGGTTCCGGTGACGAAAGTCGTGGGGGTTCGAGTCCCTCCGCCCGCACCACTTCCTTCGCGACCCCGCACGCGCCTGGACCAATTGACGATCGGGCGATTGGAAATTATCGGCCAGCCGCGGTCATCGGCCGCAACGACCATACGAGGCGGAACGCAAAATGCAGGTGACCGAGACGCTTAGTCAGGGGCTTAAGCGAGAGTACGACATTTCGCTGCCGGCGAGCGACTTGGCGGCGAAGCTTAATGGGCAGTTGGAGGATATGAAGGCGAAGGTCCGCATCAAGGGCTTCCGCCCCGGGAAGGTGCCGGTCGAGCATTTGCGTAAGGTTTACGGCAAGTCGGTGATGGCAGATGTCATGCAAGAAGCCATCGCCAACGCGAACAAGAAGATCGTCGACGACAACCACCTGCGTCTCGCCCGCGAGCCAAAGGTCGAGTTACCGAAGGATCAGGCGGCTATCGACGCCGCGCTCGAGGCCCGCGGCGACCTCAACTTCAAGGTCGCGCTTGAGGTGTTGCCGGTGTTCGAGATCGGTGAGTTCTCTCAAATATCAGTTGAGCGTCTGACGTCCGCTGTTGAGCCAGCGGATGTCGAGGCCGCGCTCGACCGCCTAGCTGAGGAGCGCCGCGTCTACAGCGAGAAGGCCGCGGGCGCGAAAGCCGAGATCCACGACCGCGTCACGATCGATTTCGACGGAACAATCGACGGTGTTCCCTTCGAGGGGGGCGAAGGGAGGGACGTCCAGGTTGCGCTCGGTTCGAATACGTTCCTGCCCCGGTTCGAGGACCAGCTTATCGGTGTCGTTGTGGGCGACAAACGCACGGTCGCGGCCACCTTCCCGGAGGCTTATGCCGAGCACGCTCTAGCCGGGAAGACCGCCGACTTCGCGGTCACGGTAAAGGCTGTGGCCGCGCGCGAGCCGCTCGTCCTCGACGATGAATTCGCTAGGAGCGTGGGCTCGGAAAGTCTCGACAAGCTCAAGGAGACGATCCGCGATCGGATCGCCGCAGAGTACGCGCGTGTTTCGCGCGATAAGCTTAAGCGCCAACTCCTCGATAAGCTCGACAAGCTTTATTCGTTCGAGCTGCCGGAAGGCCTGGTCAATCAGGAGTTCAATTCGATCTGGGAGCAAGTAACCCGCGAGCAGCAGGCCACGGGGCGTACCTTCGCCGATGAGAGCACGACGGAAGACGCCGCGCGGGCCGACTATCGGAAGATCGCCGAAAGGCGGGTGCGCCTAGGGCTTCTGTTGGCCGAAGTCGGAACGAGGGCGGAGGTGAAGGTTTCAGACGAGGAGATGACTCAAGCTTTGATCGCCCGAGCGCGGTCGTTTCCAGGCCAAGAAAAGCAAGTCTGGGATTTCTACCGAAACAACAGCCAAGCCTTGGCTGAACTGCGAGCTCCGCTTTACGAAGAGAAGGTGGTCGACCATATCTTGGAACTCGCCAAAGTCGAGGAGCGGAATGTAACCAGGGCAGAGCTCCTCAAGCCAATCGATGACGAGCTTCCCGGCGACCTGAGGGCCGAAAGCGAAGGGCCTCGTCCGTGATGCCAGTTGGGCCGCCGCCTCTTTTCGAGCCGACTAGGGGCGCCTATGTTGTGGCGTCGGCCCGCGGCCGGCCAATTCCGGTGAGAGAAACAACCTGATGCGCGATCACGTCGATTACTACACCAATAATCTCGTGCCGATTGTTATCGAACAATCCGCGCGCGGCGAGCGTTCGTTTGACATTTTCTCGCGACTGTTGCGTGAACGCATCATTTTCATGGTCGGTCCCGTTGACGACGTATCGGCTTCGCTGGTGGTGGCCCAACTGCTTTTTCTTGAGGCCGATAATCCGAAGAAGGAAATTGCCCTCTACGTCAATTCGCCCGGCGGAGTCGTGACGGCGGGCCTATCAATCTACGACACAATGCAGTTTATTCGTCCCAAAGTGACAACGATGTGTATCGGGCAAGCGGCGTCGATGGGCTCGCTTTTGCTCGCCGCGGGCGAGAAGGGTTCGCGCTTCGCGCTG
Organism: uncultured Alphaproteobacteria bacterium; assembly: GCA_963696665.1. Taxonomy (GTDB): domain Bacteria; phylum Pseudomonadota; class Alphaproteobacteria; order Rhizobiales; family Beijerinckiaceae; genus Roseiarcus. Next base: position 254,280 of record CAVOLE010000013.1, on the reverse strand, counting down.
CCTAATTCCCGCATCATGGTCCATCAGCCGTCGGGCGGTTTCCAGGGCCAAGCGTCCGATATCCAGCGGCACGCGGAGGATATCCTCAAGGTCAAGAGGCGACTGAATGAGATCTATGTACATCACACCGGCCAATCCTACGAAGCCATTGAAAGAACGCTGGATAGGGACCATTTTATGTCGGCTGAGGAGGCGAAGGCTTTCGGGATCGTCGATGAGGTGACGATCAAGCGCGCGGTCGAGTTGGAAGAGGCGAAAGTATAGCCGCGGGGCGGATGAGCTGTGGTTTTTTCTGGCTTCGACGGTCGGCTGCAACGAATTTTGCGGCGTGGCCTTGATTTTGCGTGCGATTTGGTGGTTGCTTGTCGGATCCCGATCTGGCCCGACGGTGGACCGAAGGGAAACACGAGGCCGGGCCGAAGGCTACGTTTCGTTAGGGTGGTTTGATTAGGCTGCTCGGTCAGGCGTTTGACGACTCGCTTCGGCGGAAGCGGCCTAAATGGAGAAAAAGCGATGGCTAAGGCCGAAGGCGACGCCAAAAATACGCTCTATTGCTCGTTCTGCGGGAAGAGCCAGCATGAAGTTCGCAAGCTGATCGCCGGGCCCACTGTATTCATCTGCGATGAATGCGTTGAATTGTGCATGGACATCATCCGGGAGGAGAGCAAGACCGCGCTTGTCAAAAGCAAAGACGGCATTCCGACCCCTAGGGAGATATGCAAGGTTCTTGATGATTATGTGATTGGCCAACCCCAAGCCAAACGGGTGCTCTCGGTGGCGGTCCACAATCATTATAAGCGCCTTAATCACGCCACCAAGCATGGCGACGTGGAGCTGGCGAAATCGAACATTCTGCTAATCGGGCCGACCGGTTCAGGCAAGACGCTGCTCGCGCAAACGCTTGCCCGTATCCTCGACGTGCCGTTCACGATGGCCGACGCTACGACTTTGACCGAGGCCGGCTATGTCGGCGAGGACGTCGAGAACATCATTCTAAAATTGTTGCAGGCTTCCGATTATAACGTCGAGCGGGCGCAGCGCGGCATTGTTTACATTGACGAGATCGACAAGATCAGCCGCAAGTCCGACAATCCATCCATTACCCGCGACGTATCGGGTGAAGGCGTGCAGCAGGCGCTGCTCAAGATTATGGAGGGGACGATTGCGAGCGTTCCGCCGCAGGGCGGGCGCAAGCATCCCCAACAGGAATTCTTGCAGGTCGACACGACCAATATCCTATTCATTTGCGGCGGCGCTTTTTCCGGTCTCGAGCGAATCATCTCGGCGCGCGGAAAGGGCACCTCGATTGGGTTTTCCGCTAAGGTTCAGTCGCCCGACGACCGACGCACAGGCGAGGTGTTCCGCGAGGTCGAACCAGAGGATCTACTGAAGTTTGGCCTCATCCCCGAATTTGTCGGGCGTCTGCCGGTCATCGCAACTCTTGAGGATCTCGATGAGGACGCTCTGAAGAAGATCCTGACCGAGCCAAAGAACGCCCTTGTCAAACAATATCAGCGCCTGTTCGAGATGGAGAACACCGACCTGACAATTCAGGAAGAGGCGCTCGGAGTGGTCGCTAAGAAGGCGATCGAGCGGCGGACAGGCGCCCGCGGCCTTCGTTCGATCATGGAAAGCATCTTGCTTGATACGATGTTTGAGCTACCTGGCCTTGACGGCGTCGAACAAGTAGTCATCGGCCCAGAGGTCGTCGAAGGCAAAGCTCGCCCGCTCTACATATATGCTGAGCGCGCCGAGCGCGCGAGCTGATCCCGCGTCCGGGTCGACGCGCCGCTTGAAAGTCGCGCGGCGCCCACCCATGTTTCGGCAGGGATTATCGATTCTCCCTGCTTTTCGGACGCAAAAGTTTTGCACGTGGAATTGGCGAGCGTTCCAAGTCGCGAAAATGCGCGTTAGTTATTCTTTCCGGGACGTCTCGTCTAAGGTCTGTAAACTAAGAAAAGGGGAGCGGACGGGAACGTCAGCTCGCGAAGTTCAGGATAGCCATGACCAACCAACACAAGTCCATCGTTCCCGGGACGCTAGATATCTATCCTGTGCTCCCGTTGCGCGACATTGTCGTGTTCCCGCATATGATCGTTCCATTGTTCGTCGGTCGCGAGAAATCGATTCGTGCGCTCGAAGAGGTTATGAAGTCCGACAAGCCGATCCTTCTTGTGACCCAGAAGAACGCAGCCGACGACGATCCGGCGCCCGACGCCATTTTTTCTGCCGGCACGCTGGCCAGTGTTCTGCAGTTGCTCAAGCTACCCGATGGCACGGTCAAAGTGCTCGTCGAAGGCGCGACGCGCGCCCAGCTGACTCGGTTCGTGTCCGGCGACGGATTTTTCCAGGCTGAGGCCCTGGCGGTCGCCGACGAGCCGATCGAAAAGATCGAGGCCGAGGCCCTGTCGCGCTCGGTCGTTTCCGAATTTGAGAGTTACGTAAAGCTCAACAAGAAGATTTCGCCCGAAGTTGTGACCGCGGTCAATCAGATCGACGACTACGGCAAGCTTGCAGACACCATTGCTTCGCATCTCGCGGTCAAGCTCTCCGATAAGCAGGCGATCCTTGAGATGCGGTCCATTGCGAAGCGCTTCGAGAAGTGCCTCGCTCTGATGGAGAGCGAGATTTCGGTGCTCCAGGTTGAGAAGCGCATCCGAACGCGCGTCAAGCGACAAATGGAGAAGACTTAGCGAGAGTACTATCTCAACGAGCAAATGAAGGCGATCCAGAAGGAGCTTGGCGACGAGGAGGGCAAGGACGAAATGTCCGAGCTCGAGGAGCGTATCAAATCGACGAGACTGACAAGGGAAGCGCGTGAGAAGGCGCTCGGGGAGGTGAAGAAGCTTAGGCAGATGTCGCCGATGTCGGCTGAAGCCACCGTTGTGCGCAACTATCTCGACTGGCTGCTGTCCATCCCTTGGCAGAAGCGGTCGAAGATCAAGAAGGACCTGGCGACCGCGCAAACGATCCTCGACGCCGATCATTTTGGCCTGGATAAAGTGAAAGAACGCATCGTCGAGTACCTGGCCGTTCAACAGCGCGCCAATAAGCTGACCGGGCCGATCTTGTGTCTCGTGGGTCCGCCGGGCGTCGGCAAGACCTCGCTCGGCAAGTCGATCGCGAAAGCGACGGGCCGTGAATTCGTTCGCATGTCGCTCGGCGGCGTCCGTGACGAAGCGGAGATTCGCGGCCATCGGCGCACCTACATCGGCTCAATGCCGGGCAAGGTTATCCAGTCGATGCGCAAGGCCAAGACGTCGAATCCGCTCTTCCTGCTCGACGAGATTGACAAGATGGGCATGGATTTCCGTGGCGATCCGTCGTCGGCCCTGCTAGAGGTGCTCGACCCCGAACAGAACTCGACGTTCAACGACCACTATCTTGAGGTCGACTACGACCTGTCTGGCGTCATGTTCGTGACCACCGCCAACACCCTCAACATCCCGCCCGCCCTTATGGACCGGATGGAGATCATTCGCATCGCCGGCTACACGGAGGACGAGAAGCTGGAGATCGCCAAGCGGCACCTTTTGCCCCATTCGATGAGCAAGCATGGACTGGACCCCAAGGAATGGGAGGTCGCAGACAGTGCCATCACGGAGTTGATCCGGCGCTATACGCGTGAAGCGGGCGTGCGCAATCTTGAGCGGGAGATTTCTAATCTTGCCCGCAAGGCGGTGAAGGAGATCCTGACCCACAAGAGCAAAGTGATCGTCGTCAGCGGCGAGAACGTCGCCGAGTTCCTTGGCCCGCCGAAGTTCCGGTACGGCGAGATCGAGGCCGACGACCAGGTCGGACTCGTGACCGGACTGGCTTGGACAGAGGTAGGGGGCGAACTGCTGACGATTGAAGGCGTCATGATGCCGGGTAAAGGCCGCATGACGGTGACCGGGAATCTCAAAGACGTGATGAAGGAATCGATTTCGGCGGCGGCGTCCTACGTGCGGTCGCGCGCGGTCGATTTCGGAATTGAGCCCCCGTTGTTCGATAAGCGAGACATCCATGTGCACGTGCCCGAGGGCGCAACGCCCAAGGACGGGCCTTCCGCGGGCGTTGGCATGGCGACTGTTATCGTCTCGATGCTGACCGGCGTTCCGGTACGGCGCGACATCGCCATGACCGGCGAGATCACGCTGCGTGGGCGGGTCCTTCCGATAGGGGGACTCAAGGAGAAACTTTTGGCGGCGCTCAGAGGTGGCATCAAGAAAGTTCTCATTCCCGAGGACAACGTCAAAGACCTGGCTGAGATTCCGAATTCGGTGAGGAATGGGCTCGAAATCGTGCCCGTGTCCCGAATGGATGAGGTTCTCGCGCACGCCCTTGTCCGTCGGCCGACCCCAATCGTTTGGGAGGAGGACGTGGCTCCGCCACCTTCGGGGCCGTCCGAAGAAGATGGTCAAGGTCTAATCGCGCACTAACTGCCCTGGCGCGGGAGGGGCGTCTCTCGTGCCGCGAAGCCAGACTCATCGTAAGATCGCCGCGAATTCTCAGGAATTCGCGGCTTTTTTAGCTTGTGGACCAGTTTTGGGCTCTTTTTTTCTCGTTGATCCCGACGAACGCTTGCGTTCCTTCCATGAAACGGCGAGCTATGGATCGAACTCTGCTTGTCGATTCGCTTGGGGCGGGCATGGGCGCCTTCGAGGGGGACGGACAGGTATGAGCGCGCGGCGGCGGCGAGGCGCCGCCGCTCACGACGGCGTTGACGGCGCCGGACTTTAGAATTGGCGCCGAACAACCGAGCGCCGCAGTCGAACGGAGAAGCCATAATGAACAAGCTTGAGCTCGTCGATCATATCGCGACGGAAGCGGAATTGACTAAAGTTTCCGCCGCCGCCGCGCTCGAGGCCGTGCTGGAGGGCATCGTAGATACTTTGAGGAAGGGCGAGGAAGTGCGGCTCGTGGGATTCGGTACTTTCTCAGTGCGTGAGCGCGCTGCCGGAAAGGGTCGCAATCCCGCGACAGGCAAAGAAATTAAAATCGCGGCATCGAGAAACGCGCGCTTCAAGCCCGGCGCGGCGCTAAAAGCAAGCCTCAATAAGAAGTCAGCCAAGAAATAGCTTAATAAGCCGCAGACTGCGACGCACGGCCTTCGGGCAGCTTGATCGTCTGCCCGTCGCTCTTGACGCTCAAAGCTTGCTGGTGCTTGGCGAGCGTGCCGCGAGCCTGTTATCCTGAGCCGCCGGACGAGGCGACCGGCGGCGTCAAGGGCGGTTAGCTCAGTTGGCAGAGCATCTCGTTTACACCGAGAGGGTCGGCGGTTCGAGCCCGTCACCGCCCACCAGCTTCAGGTCGCTGAGCTTGTCGGTGCTGGCCGCGGCGTTCGCCCTCGTAGTGGCCTCGGCCATGCCGGTCGCCGCCCAAGATCACGGCCGGCCAATGAGTTTCCGCGTCGCGCCCCTTGCGTCCCACGAATGCGGCCGACATTGTCCCGATGTCATTGTAGCCGACGGCGTGATTGAGGCTCAGACACCGCAGGCCTTCGTCAGCTTTCTGAAATCTGGCAGCTCGGACTTGAAGTTGCGACGCATCGTTTTTTTCAACTCCCGCGGCGGCAATGTCGTCGCTTCGATGGTCTTTGGTCATATTTTGCGGGGGCTGCGCATCGCTGGCGTCGTTGGACGGTTCGAGGCGGACGGCGATCCAGGACCGTATGTTGGCGAATGTTTATCGGCCTGCGTCTACGCGCTGATGGGCGCGGTGCGGCGCGTTGCTCCCCCCGGCAGCGAGGTCGGGCTGCATCGGATGTCGATTGTCGAAAGCGAGGGCGGCGGTCTTTTTGGATCGCATACGCAGCGCAGTTTCGCGGATCCGCCGATGGTCGCCGTTCTGGGGCGCTACGCGCGCCGAATGGGCGTGGACCCCGCGCTGGTGCTAAGGGCGGAATCGCTCCCTCCAGACACCGTCCACGTTCTTACGCGAGACGAAATGCGGCGGTGGTCATTGGCGACAAGTCAATTCTGACTCCGTGGCCCCGCGCCGGCGCACGGGCTGGGTCTGCGGTCGTAGTTTACGGTCGCTTGCAGATCCTTGACTTGGAAGCACGTCTGGCTTATCCGGCGTCTTCCCGCGGGGGAGTAGCTCAGTTGGTTAGAGCGCCGGCCTGTCACGCCGGAGGTCGCGGGTTCAAGTCCCGTCTCTCTCGCCATCTTCTGAGCGATTTCGATAGCATGCGGCGCCATTCCCGAGCCGCTGGCCCGCTTAAGCGGGCCAGCGCATAAGTTTAGCCAGCCAATGATTTGAGGAGCTTAGCTGCTCTTCTGCGCAACTTTGAGTCGTTCCCTACCCTAACGCCGAAGCCCGGTCTTCCGCTCCCAATAGGACCCGGTCTCCCGCTCCCTATATGAGAAGTTTGAGCTTGGCTTATCCAGACTTTCTGAAAAACAATACCGCATCCCGGTCGGTTTGGCAAGAGAGTGTCGATTTTTCTTAAATCCACCGTCCGGCCTTCGACCGGGGGCTTTCGCGGCCCCTCGGGAACGCCGAGCGACCTCATCAACCAGTCCTTTCCGGCGCTAAACGCGCGCACTCAAGCCACATCACGTAGGCGGCGCATTTCGACGGCGAGGCGCGGCGTTGGTTAGCCTTTCGCCTTGCATGCCACGCTGCACTGCGATACGCGTTGACGGACGGGGGGCGTCCGCGGCGCGACGTGTGCCGCGCAATCGATAATCTGAAGAGCGAGGCCATGCCGAGCCTTATTTCCGATTACATGCCGCTGGTTGTGTTCATAATCATCGCAACCCTTATAAGCGGGGCGCTGTTGATTGCGCCCTTTCTCGTCGCCTATCGTGCGCCTGACACCGAAAAGCTCTCGCCCTATGAGTGCGGTTTTCCTCCGTTTGACGATGCTCGCATGCGCTTCGACGCACGCTTCTACCTCGTCTCGCTCCTCTTCATCATCTTCGATCTTGAGGTGGCGTTCCTGTTTCCCTGGGCCATCGTTTTCCACGACCTGGGCGCACTGGGATTCTGGTCGATGATGATCTTTCTGGCGGTGCTGACCATTGGTTTTGTTTACGAGTGGAACAAAGGAGCGCTGGAATGGGATTGATCGCCAGCCCAACCGTTGCACAAGTCGCGACCGACATCCTCGATCCATTGACCGGCAAACCGGTCCGGCCAGAAGACCGATATTTCGGCTCGATCAGTGATGAACTCGCCGACAAGGGCTTTCTCGTCACGACGACCGACGACCTTATCCAATGGGCGCGCACTGGCTCATTGATGTGGATGACCTTCGGCCTTGCCTGCTGTGCGGTCGAGATGATGCAGCTGTCGATGCCGCGCTACGACGTCGAACGTTATGGCTTTGCGCCGCGCGCCAGCCCCCGCCAGTCCGATGTGATGATTGTCGCGGGGACGCTGACGAATAAGATGGCGCCGGCGCTGCGCAAGGTCTATGACCAGATGCCAGAGCCGCGCTATGTCATCTCGATGGGCTCATGCGCCAACGGCGGCGGCTACTATCACTACTCCTATTCAGTCGTGCGCGGGTGCGACCGCGTTGTCCCCGTTGATATCTATGTGCCCGGCTGTCCACCTACCGCCGAGGCGCTGCTCTACGGCGTGTTGATGCTGCAGAAGAAAATTCGCCGAACCGGGACGATCGAACGATGAAGGTACGCGGGCGCGAAGCAGAAGGCGAGACTTGACCGAATGGACGACCAGCTCCAGACCATCGCGACGAACCTGGCCGCTGCGGCTCCCGGAGCCGTGGTGGAATCTGCTTTCGCGTTTGGTGAGCTGACGCTAACTGTTTATCCCGCGCGCATCGTTGAGACGCTCCAATTCCTCCGCGATGATCCGGCGGCTCAATTCGTTTCAATCATCGATATTTCTGGTGTCGACTATCCGCAGCGCGAGAAGCGCTTCGACGTCGTCTACCATCTGCTCTCGCCGAAACTGAACCGGCGGATCCGGGTCAAGATCGAGACTGACGAGGATACCGCGGTCATGAGCGCTACCGCCGTCTATCCTGGCGCCGATTGGTACGAGCGCGAGATTTACGACCTGTTCGGGGTGGTGTTCGAGGGCCATCCGGATTTGCGGCGCATCCTGACCGACTACGGTTTCGACGGTTACCCGTTGCGCAAGGATTTCCCGATGACAGGTTTCGTCGAGGTGCGCTACGACGATGCGGAAAAGCGTGTGCGCTACGACCCGGTGCGGCTCAATCAGGAATTCCGCCAGTTCGATTTCCTTAGCCCGTGGGAAGGCCCCCCGCTGCCTGGCGACGAGAAAGCGAAAGACAGTCAGCAGTAGGCGGTCCGGTCATGAACGAGCAGAACCTACGCAACTTCTCGATTAATTTTGGCCCCCAACATCCGGCGGCGCATGGCGTGTTGCGGCTTGTGCTCGAGCTCGACGGCGAGGTGGTCGAGCGGGTCGACCCCCATATTGGCCTTCTGCATCGCGGCACCGAAAAACTCATGGAGGCGCGCACCTACCTGCAGAACGTGCCCTACCTGGATCGGCTTGATTATGTCGCGCCGATGAATCAGGAGCACGCGTATGCGTTGGCGGTCGAGCGGCTTCTCGGCATTTCGGTTCCGCGGCGCGGCCAACTCATTCGTGTGCTCTACTGCGAGATTGGCCGCCTGTTGTCGCATTTGCTCCAGATCACGACCCAAGCGATGGACGTCGGCGCGCTGACGCCGCCGCTTTGGGGGTTTGAGGAGCGCGAGAAGTTGATGGTGTTCTACGAGCGCGCTAGCGGCGCCCGCATGCACGCGGCCTATTTCCGACCGGGCGGCGTCCACCAGGATTTGCCGCGCAAGCTCGTCGACGACATCGAGGCCTTCTGCGACCCGTTCCTCAAGGTCTGCGACGATCTCGAGACCCTGCTCACTGGAAATCGGATCTTCAAGCAGCGCAATGTCGACATCGGCGTGGTCAAGCTGGCGGACGCCTGGGCTTGGGGCTTCTCGGGCGTCATGGTGCGAGGCTCAGGCGCTCCATGGGATCTGCGCAAAGCTCAGCCCTACGAATGCTACGAGGAAATGGATTTCGATATTCCCGTCGGCAAGAACGGCGACTGCTACGACCGTTATGTGATCCGCATGGAAGAGATGCGCCAGTCGGTAAAGATCATGCGACAGTGCTGCGACAAGCTGAACTCGCCTGGAGGGGAGGGGCCGGTAGTAACCGACGATGGCAAAGTCGTGCCCCCCCGACGCGCCGAAATGAAGCGATCGATGGAGGCGCTCATCCATCATTTCAAGCTCTACACTGAGGGGTACAAGGTTCCGGCTGGCGAGGTTTACGCCGCGGTCGAAGCGCCCAAGGGGGAGTTTGGCGTTTATCTCATCTCCGACGGCTCGAACAAGCCGTACCGTGTCAAGCTTCGCGCGCCTGGCTTTGCGCATCTTCAAGCGATGGATTTTCTCTGTCGCAAGCATATGCTCGCGGACATCAGCGCGGTCCTCGGCTCGCTTGATATCGTGTTTGGGGAGGTCGACCGATGATGAGATCGTCGGACGCGCTTCAGCATGACGCCGCATTCTAGGAATTGTTGACCGATGTCCGTCCGCCGCCTCGCCGAGGAGCAACCAACAAGCTTCGAGTTCACGCCGGAAAACAAGGCGTGGGCGGAGCGAGAGATAGCTAAGTATCCTTCCGGCCGGCAGGCGTCAGCTGTGCTTGCGCTGCTGTGGCGGGCGCAGAAGCAGAACGGCTACTGGTTGCCGCGGGCGGCGGTCGAAAAAGTCGCGGCGATGCTCGATATGCCGAACATCCGAGTGCTCGAGGTCGCGACCTTTTATACGATGTTCAATCTGGCGCCGGTCGGACGCCACTACGTGCAGGTCTGCGGCACCACGCCGTGCATGCTTGCTGGTTCGGACGACATTAGAGCCGTCTGCCGCGAGCGCATCGGGGAACAGGGTCATGTGACGCCGGACGGCCTGTTCTCCTGGATCGAGGTCGAATGCCTCGGCGCGTGTTGCAATGCGCCGATGGTCCAGATCAACGACGACTATTACGAAGACCTGACGCCGGAGAATTTCGCCAAGCTTCTCGATGATCTCGCATTGGGCCGACCGGTCAAGACGGGTTCGCAGATCGGGCGCGTCTCCTCCGAGCCGGTGGGCGGCTTAACCGCGCTGACCACGCTATACGGAGTTGATGGCCGCGGCGCGCCGACCGCGCCGGCGCGAGCGAATGATCGACCGCCGACCGGGACGATTGGGAATTGAGCGATGCTGGAAGATAAGGATCGCATCTTCACCAATCTCTACGGGCTCGGCGACCGCGGCCTCAAGGGTGCGAGGGCGCGAGGCAATTGGGACGGGACCAAGGCGATCCTCGACAAGGGGCGCGACTGGATCATCGCCGAAATGAAGGCCTCGGGCCTGCGGGGCCGCGGCGGCGCGGGGTTCCCGACTGGCCTCAAATGGTCCTTCATGCCCAAGACCGTCGATCCCAAGCGTCCGCACTACCTCGTCATCAACGCGGACGAATCGGAGCCTGGGACCTGCAAGGACCGTGAGATCATGCGCAACGACCCGCACACGCTGGTCGAGGGCGCGCTGGTCGCCTCGTTCGCCATGGGCGCACACGCGGCTTACATCTACGTGCGGGGCGAATTCATCAAGGAGCGTTACCATCTCGAGGCTGCGGTCGCGGAGGCCTACGATGCGCGGCTCATTGGCAAGGACAATGTTCACGGCTGGCCGTTCGATCTCTACGTCCATCACGGCGCCGGGGCCTATATCTGCGGCGAAGAGACGGCGATGCTCGAATCGCTCGAGGGCAAGAAGGGAATGCCGCGCATGAAGCCGCCCTTTCCCGCCGGCATGGGACTCTACGGCTCTCCGACAACGGTCAACAACGTAGAGTCCATTGCTGTCTCGCCAACGATTTTGCGGCGCGGCGCGTCATGGTTCACCAGTTTCGGCGCCCCCAACAATTCCGGCACCAAGGTCTTCAGCGTTTCGGGTCACGTCAACAGGCCGTGCAACGTTGAGGAGGCGATGTCGATCCCGTTCCGCGAGCTGATCGAGAAACATTGCGGCGGCGTGCGCGGCGGCTGGGACAATCTGCTCGCAGTCATCCCGGGCGGAGCGTCGGTGCGGCTCCTTCCCGCCGCCCAGATCATCGACTGTCCAATGGACTTCGACTCGCTCGCCAAGCTCAAGTCCGGCCTTGGCACCGCGGCCGCGATCGTGATGGACAAGTCGACTGACATCATCCGCGCCATCGCCCGCTTGTCGTATTTCTACAAGCATGAAAGCTGCGGTCAGTGCACCCCCTGTCGTGAAGGCGCCGGGTGGATGTGGCGCGTGATGGAACGCATGGTTCAGGGTCGCGCGCAAAAACGCGAGATCGACATGCTTCTTGACGTCACTAAGCAGGTCGAAGGGCACACGATATGCGCCCTCGGCGACGCCGCAGCGTGGCCGATCCAAGGGCTCATCGCCCATTTCCGCCCGGAAATCGAGCGGCGCATTGACCAATATACGGCGAACCCCCACACTGAACCAGCGCTGCAGGCGGCGGAGTAGGGCATGAACAGCCACATCGCCCAGCTCAACATCGGCAGGTTCCGCTATCCGACCGACGACCCGCGGATGGCGGCGTTCATGACGAACCTCGATCGCATCAACGCTCTTGCGGAGCGCAGCGACGGATTCGTCTGGCGGCTGAAAGACGAGAGCAACAATGCGACCGCCATCCGTCCGGCGAGCGAGTTGACCATGGCGGTTAATCTGTCGGTGTGGGAGAGCGTCGAAGCGTTGGAGCGCTTCGTCTGGGCCACGGTCCACAAGCAGTTCTACAACCGCAAGGGCGACTGGTTCGAAAAGCACGCGACGCCCCATTTCGTCATGTGGCCGATACCGTCCGGGCATATTCCAGATCTCGAAGAGGCGATGGGGCGGCTTGCACATTTGACCGCGCATGGCGACAGCGATTTTGCCTTTGGCTGGAGCCATCTCGCGCATATCAAGCTATGGATGAGCCGGAAGTGCGGTTGACGGTCCAACAGACACGATGAAGATCGAGAGCGAAAAGCATCGGATGGGCGTTCACAAAGCCGACCTTTCCAGGTCGAAGTTCGACCAGGTTAATCTATCGGGCTCCGGATTTAACAATATCAATATGTCGGATTGCTCGTTCGATGACCCGAATATGTCTGATTGGCGCATTCACAACGTCAGCCTCGCGGGGCTGCGCGTCGGCAAAGCTAATCTCGCGGGCGCCGCTATCGTTAACGCCCGCTTGGACAGCACGACGATCGATGGGATTGCCGTTACCGATCTCCTCGCGTATTTCCGCGCGGTCCACGGGACGAAGAGCGCATGAGCAAGATCGTCATCGACGGGAAGGAACTCGACGTTCCCGCCGAATTTACCCTTCTTCAAGCTTGCGAGGCGGCTGGGGCCGAGATCCCACGGTTCTGTTTCCACGAACGCCTGTCGATCGCCGGTAACTGCCGAATGTGCCTCGTCGAGGTGAAAGGCGGCCCCCCCAAGCCCACGGCGTCCTGTGCGATGGCGGTGAAAGATCTGCGGCCTGGCCCGAACGGCGAGCCGCCGGTCGTCTTGACCAACTCGCCGATGGCCCGCAACGCGCGCAAAGGCGTGATGGAGTTTCTGCTGATCAACCATCCGCTCGATTGTCCGATCTGCGACCAGGGCGGCGAATGCGATCTGCAGGATCAGGCGATGGCCTATGGCGCCGACTTGTCCCGCTTCGCCGAGAACAAGCGCGCCGTGGAAGACAAATATATCGGGGCGCTGGTCAAGACCTCGATGAACCGGTGCATCCAATGCACGCGCTGCGTGCGCTTCGTGACCGAAGTCGCCGGCGTTCCGGAGCTGGGCGCAATTGGTCGCGGTGAGGATATGGAGATCACCTCCTATCTCGAGCACGCGCTGAGCTCCGAGCTACAAGGTAATGTCGTCGACCTGTGTCCGGTCGGCGCCTTGACGGCGAAACCGATCGCCTTCCATGCCCGCCCGTGGGAGTACGCCAAGACCGAATCGATTGACGTGATGGACGCGCTTGGCTCCTCGATCCGAATCGATGCGCGCGGCCGCGAGGTCGTCCGCATTCTGCCTCGCGTCAACGACGCGATCAACGAGGAATGGATTTCTGACAAGACGCGGCACATCGTCGACGGGCTGAAGACGCAGCGACTCGATCGTCCATTTGTCCGCGTCGATGGCCGGCTCAGGCCCGCGAGCTGGGCGGAGGCCTTCGCCACGGTCGCTGGCAAAGTCGCGACGGCTTCCCGGTCTCGGATCGGCGCAATCGTCGGCGACCTGGCGACGGTCGAGGAGATGTTCGCGCTCAAGTCGCTTATCGGCAAGCTTGGCTCGCCCAACATCGACTGCCGCCAGGACGGCTCGAAACTGCATCCGAAATTCGGCCGTGCGTCCTATCTTTTCAATTCGACGATCGCCGGCATTGAGCAAGCGGACGCCATTCTCATCGTCGGCTCGAACCCGCGGCACGAGGCGCCGGTCCTCAACGCGCGCATCCGCAAGCGGTGGCTTAAGGGTGGCGCGCCGGTAGGCTTTGTCGGAGCTAGGGCCGATCTGACTTACAACTACAATTATTTGGGCGCAGGGCCAGAAACGCTCGCGCAGGCATGGAACAACCCGCCGGAAGGCGTCGCTAGGCCCATGATGGTCGTGGGCGCCGGCGCTTTCGCGAGGCCCGACGGCGTCGCCGTTCTGGCGACCCTCGCGAAGACCTCTCTCGCGGCGGGCGTTGTGAAGGACGGCTGGAACGGTTTCAACGTGCTTCATCGCGCAGCGTCGCGTGTCGGCGGCCTCGATCTCGGCCTCGTGCCAGGTGAAGGGGGGCTCGACGCGCCGGCGATGGCGAAGGCCAACGCGCTCGATGTGCTGATCAACCTAGGCGCGGATGAAATCGATATCGAGCCGGGCGCGTTTGTCGTCTACATCGGCACTCATGGCGACCGCGGCGCCCATCGGGCGGACGTCATTTTGCCGGGCGCGGCCTATACCGAAAAGACAGGCATCTACGTCAACACCGAAGGACGGCCGCAGTTCGCTGAGCGCGCGGTGTTCCCGCCCGGAGACGCGCGCGAAGATTGGTCGATCCTGCGTGCGCTGTCGGACCCGCTGGGCGCCAAGCTTCCGTTCGATTCGCTGGCCCAACTGCGGGCGGCGCTCGCCATCGCTTACCCCTCGTTGGTGCGCTTTGACGCCGTCGCGCCAACGGATGCCAGCGTCTTAAACTCGATCGCTGCGCTCGGCGGCGCAGTTGACAAGACGCCGTTTGTCCCTGCTGTGTCCGACTTTTATTTTACTAATCCGATCGCGCGCGCCTCTCGCGTCATGGCCGAATGTTCGGCTCTGGCGCGGGGCGTTCAGCGTCAGGCGGCGGAATAGGGCCAGACCTTGATGACCAGCGCGACGCCCTCACACCCCGCTTCGCCGCCCTGGGGCGCGATCCTCGGCGCGGCCGCGGTCGTCATTATCGTAATCATTGCCGCGTTGTGGCTTCTGATTAGCAGCGGAGCCATGTCCGCGTTCGGCGCGTGGATGCATGAGAGCGATGCCGGCTCATTGTTGCGCCATGTGCTGGAGAGTCTGCTGCTGCTGGTGTGCCTTCTTCTCTCGACCGCGGCGCTCATTTATATCGAGCGCAAGATCTGGGGCGCTGTGCAGCTGAGACGCGGCCCTAATGTCGTTGGGCCGTGGGGCATCCTTCAGCCGTTTGCGGACTTCTTCAAGTTCATCCTGAAGGAGCCCGTCATTCCCGCGGGCGCGAACAAGGGCGTGTTCGTGCTTGCGCCGCTGGTCTCCGTGGTGCTGGCGATGTCCGCCTGGGCGGTCATTCCGGTGGCCGACGGCTGGTCGATCAGCGACATCAACGTTGGACTCCTCTATCTCTTCGCCGTGTCCTCGCTCGGGGTGTACGGCGTCATCATGGCGGGATGGGCGTCCAATTCGAAATATGCGCTGCTCTCGGCGCTTCGCGCAGCCGCTCAGATGGTGTCTTACGAGGTGTCGATCGGCTTCGTGATCGTGACAGTGGTGATGTGCGCCGGGTCGACCAACCTTTCCCAGATCGTACGCGCGCAGGACACGCGGTTCGGCCTTCTGGGCTGGTATTGGCTGCCGCTCCTGCCGATGTTCATCATCTTCTTCGTGTCGGCGCTCGCCGAGACGAATCGGCCGCCGTTCGACTTGACCGAGGCGGAATCGGAGCTGGTCGCGGGTTATTCGGTCGAGTACTCCGCCTCGCTGTTCCTGTTACAGTTCCTCACCGAGCTCGTCGCGGTCCTGACGATGTCCGCCTTGACGGCGACGCTGTTCCTTGGCGGTTGGCTGTCGCCGCTGCCGTTTCCGCCTTTCACCTGGGTGCCCGGCCTCATCTGGTTCCTGATTAAGGGATGGTCGGTGGTGTTCATGTTCTCGATGGTGAAAGCGTTCGTGCCGCGCTATCGTTACGATCAATTGATGCGGCTCGGCTGGAAGGTGTTCCTGCCGATCTCGCTCGTGATGGTGGTGGTCGTGGCCGGAGTGCTCGAATTCACCGGTCTCGGGACGAGCCCCTCAGTCCCGTTGCACTGAGGGGAGAAGGAAAGGCCAATGGCTCTCAGGCTCGCACAATCGGCGCGCTCGTTATTCCTCGGCGAGTTCCTGGCGGCGCTTGCGCTATCGATTCAGTACATGTTCAAGCCGAAGGCGACTTTAAACTACCCGCATGAGAAGTCGCCGCTGAGCCCTCGCTTTCGTGGCGAGCACGCGCAGCGCCGCTATCCGAACGGCGAGGAGCGGTGTATCGCCTGCAAACTATGCGAAGCGATTTGTCCGGCCCAGGCGATCACGATCGAGGCGGGACCTAGACGCAACGACGGCACCCGCCGCACAACGCGCTACGACATCGACATGGTCAAGTGCATCTACTGCGGCATGTGTCAGGAGGCTTGTCCGGTTGACGCGATCGTCGAAGGGCCGAATTTCGAATTTGCGACTGAGACGCGCGAAGAGCTTTATTACGACAAGCAGCGATTGCTGGATAACGGCGATCGCTGGGAGCGGGAGTTGGCGCGCAACATCGCGCTCGACGCTCCCTATCGATAAAGCCTTCTCCCTTCTGAGGCGCCGGACGGCGCCGTTGGTAGGCCGGACAAGGACGCGCCGCAGCGGCGCTAGAGAACGCGGCGCTTACGCCGATTTCGGCGCCCCGCCTGCCCCGCGAAGGCAACAGCGGTCGGGGCGGGGGCACTATGACAAGAGGCGTATGATGCAAGCCGATGCTTTTTTCTTTTGGATTTTGGCGCCGCTTCTGGCCGTCTCGGCTTTCGCGGTTATCGTGGCCAGAAATCCGGTGCATTCGGTCCTCTTCCTCATACTTTCCTTCGTATGCGCGGCTGGCCTCTTCCTGCTGATGGGCGCTGAGTTTCTGGCGATGATCCTAGTCGTCGTCTATGTCGGCGCGGTTGCGGTGCTGTTCCTGTTCGTCGTCATGCTGCTCGACGTTGACTTCGCCAGGCTGAGGCAGGGCTTCGTCGAATACCTGCCGCAAGGGCTACTGATCGCGTTGGTGGTGGCGATCGAGCTTATCTACGTTGTGTCGGGTCTAGGGCCCTCGCAGCGGGCCGCCGCCCCTGCGGCTCCGGAGGGCATGGTCAGCAACACGGCCGCGCTCGGCGAGGTGCTCTACACCCGCTATTTCTACTTCTTCCAGGCGGCCGGGATGATTCTGCTCACCGCAATGATCGGTGCGATCGTTCTCACCCTTCATCACAAGCAGGGTGTCAAGCGCCAGGACATCGGCGCGCAGGTGGCTCGCACCCCCGAAACCGCGGTCGAGGTTCGCAAGGTCCCGACGCGCGCAGGCATTTGAAGGATCACGCGGATGGGAATTGGCCTCACCCACTACCTCACCGTCGCTGCGATCGTGTTCACGATCGGCATCGCCGGCATTATCCTCAATCACAAGAACATCATTATCATCCTGATGTCGGTCGAACTCATCCTTCTCTCCGTCAACATCAACCTTATCGCGTTTTCGACCTATTCGGGCGATCTCACGGGGCAGGCCTTTGCGCTCTTCATTCTCACCGTCGCCGCGGCGGAGTCGGCGATCGGCCTTGCGATCCTAGTGGCCTATTACCGCAATCGCGGCTCGATCGCGGTTGAGGATATCAATTCGCTGAAGGGCTGAGACCGGTGTACCTGCTGATCGTCTTCCTGCCGTTGCTCGGTTTCCTGATCGCCGGCGTCTTCGGGCCCTGGATCGGCGCGCGCGGCGCGGAATACGTCACCTCGAGCCTTCTCGGCATTTGCTGTGTCCTCGCCTGGATCGCCTTCGTCATGGTGGCGGGAGGGTCGGACGCGCATGTCGCGATCGCCAACTGGTTCACCTCGGGCAAGGTCGTCGTGGCTTGGTCGTTGCGCATCGACACGCTTACAGCGGTGATGCTGATCGTCGTCACAACTGTGTCGTTCCTCGTGCACGTCTACTCGATCGGCTACATGTCGGAGGATCCGTCGCGGCCGCGTTTCTTCGCTTACCTCTCGCTCTTCACCTTCGCCATGTTGATGCTGGTGACGGCCGACAATCTGGTTCAGCTGTTTTTCGGGTGGGAGGGCGTCGGTTTGATGTCCTACCTCCTGATCGGCTTCTGGTATGAGCGCCCATCGGCCAACGCTGCTGCGATCAAGGCGTTCGTCGTGAACCGGGTCGGCGACTTCGGCTTTTCGCTCGGTATTTTTCTAACCTACTATCTGACCGGTTCGATCGCCTTCGATCAGGTGTTTGCCGCTGCGCCCGGGCTTGCAGGCAAGACGGTGCATTTTATCGGCTTTAATTGGGACGCAGTGACGCTCGCCTGCCTGCTGCTGTTCATGGGGGCGATGGGCAAGTCAGCGCAGTTCCTGCTGCACACCTGGCTACCCGATGCGATGGAAGGCCCGACTCCCGTCTCGGCCCTCATTCACGCGGCGACCATGGTGACCGCGGGCGTATTCATGGTGGCGAGGCTCTCGCCGTTATTCGAAATGTCGCCGACCGCGCTCAGCGTCGTCACCATTGTCGGCGGAACGACGGCCTTCTTCGCCGCCACCGTCGGTCTCGTGCAGAATGACATCAAGAAGGTGATCGCCTATTCGACCTGTTCGCAGCTTGGCTACATGTTCGTGGGTCTCGGGGTCGGCGGGTACAGCCTCGGCATCTTTCACCTCTTCACACACGCCTTCTTCAAGGCGCTGTTGTTTCTGGGCGCAGGCTCAGTCATTACTTCGATGCATCATGAGCAAGACATGCGCCTAATGGGCGGCTTGCGGCGCGAGATTCCAGTCACATTTTGGATGATGATGATCGGAACGCTCTCGCTGACCGGGGTTGGGATTCCCTTGACCCCGATCGGCTTCGCCGGCTTTGTCTCCAAGGACGCGATTATCGAGGCCGCATTCGCGTCGCACCGCTACGGCGCGCTCTATGGATTCTTGTGCACCGACATCGCTGCCGCGCTGACCGCCTTCTATTCCTGGCGCCTCATGTTCATGACCTTCTTCGGCCAACGCGGCGATTGGGGGGAATCGCTTCCGCCGAGCCGGCACGAGCAGGATGGCCACGCACATGACGAGCCTGATCCAAGCGGACCGGGGGCCCATTCGCATACGCACGCGCCCGAGGCGCACGCCCAAGCCGATCATCCGGCGCATGAATCGCCGCTGGTGATGTTGGTCCCGCTCGGAGTGTTGGCGGTCGGCGCGACTTTGGCCGGAATGGCTTTCCGCTATCTCTTCATCGGCGGAGGCTTCGAATTGTTCTGGCGCCAATCGCTGTTCCTTGCGCCGGGTAATCATATTCTCGAGGATATGGAGCACGTCTCTGGGTTGGTCTCGCTGTCGCCGAGCCTATTCATGCTCGGTGGCCTGCTCGTCGCCTACTACATGTACATGGTCGACCGCACCGCGCCGCAGCGCCTCGCCGCGGAGTTTCCTGCGCTCTATCGCTTCCTGCTCAACAAGTGGTACTTCGACGAGCTCTACGACTTCATCTTTGTCCGCCCTGCCTTTGCGATTGGCCGCTTGTTCTGGAAGGGCGGCGACGGCGCGATCATCGACGGTTTCGGGCCAGATGGCGTCTCGGCGCGCGTTCTCGACGTCACGCGCACCACGGTGCGGCTGCAGACCGGCTACGTCTATCACTACGCATTCGCCATGCTGCTTGGCGCCGCGGCGCTGACGACCTGGTATCTGTTCGGAGGGGTCACGCAATGAATGGCTCCTGGATCCTCTCCGGCATCATGGCGTTGCCGCTGATTGGCGCGTTGTTCATCCTGCTTCTGCCGGGCGACAGCGAGGCGACTAAGCAAAACGCGCGCTGGATTGCGCTGTTTGCCACCCTGATCACGTTCGTGCTGAGCCTCGTCGCCTGGGGGCGCTTCGACCCCGCGCAGCCTGGCTTTCAGCTTGTCGAGGAGCACGACTGGTTCTCGCACGCGATCCTATACAAGCTCGGCGTCGACGGCGTTTCGATGCCGTTCGTGCTGCTCACCACCTTCATCATGCCAATCTGCATCATTGCCTCCTGGGCGCCGATCCAGACCCGCGTGAAGGAGTACATGATCACCTTCCTGGTGATGGAGACGCTGATGGTCGGCGTCTTCGTGGCGCTCGACCTGGTGCTCTTCTATCTGTTCTTCGAGGGTGGCCTCATCCCGATGTTCATTATCATCGGGATCTGGGGCCACGGGAACCGGGTGTACGCGGCCTTCAAGTTCTTCCTCTACACGTTCACCGGCTCAGTGCTGATGCTGCTCGCGATCATGGCCATGTACTGGACGGCGGGTACAACAGACATCACGGTGCTGCTCAAGACTCACTTTTCACCCCAGATGCAGACTTGGCTGTGGCTTGGGTTCTTCGCCTCGTTCGCGGTCAAGATGCCGATGTGGCCCGTCCACACCTGGCTGCCTGATGCCCATGTCGAAGCGCCGACCGCGGGGTCGGTGGTCCTGGCCGCCATTCTGCTCAAAATGGGCGGCTACGGCTTCATTCGCTTTTCGCTGCCGATGTTTCCGGACGCGTCGGTCTATTTCACCCCGCTCGTCTTCGCTCTGTCGGTGATCGCGATCATCTACGCCTCCCTGGTCGCGCTAGCGCAAGAGAGCATGAAGAAGCTGATCGCCTACTCGTCGGTGGCCCACATGGGCTTCGTGACGATGGGGATTTTCGCCGCCAACTCCCAAGGGATTCAGGGCGCTGTCTATCAGATGATTAGTCATGGCTTTGTGTCGGGGGCGTTGTTCCTTTGCGTGGGTGTCGTCTACGACCGCATGCACACCTACGAAATCAGCGCCTACGGCGGCCTCGTGCAGCGCATGCCGCTCTACGCGCTCGCTTTCATGGTGTTCACGCTCGCCAATATCGGCTTGCCGGGCACCACGGGCTTCATCGGCGAA
The DNA here is from genome assembly GCA_963696665.1 of uncultured Alphaproteobacteria bacterium. Classification (GTDB taxonomy): domain Bacteria; phylum Pseudomonadota; class Alphaproteobacteria; order Rhizobiales; family Beijerinckiaceae; genus Roseiarcus. The sequence goes on along the minus strand of CAVOLE010000013.1, from coordinate 233,882 downwards.
TTCTTGACCTTGATTGGCACGTTTCAAATCAACAACTGGGTCGCGTTCCTCGCCACCATCGGCACAATCCTGTCGGCGTGCTACGCGCTTTACCTTTACCGCCGCATCATCTTTGGTGTTCTCGAGAAGCCAAACCTGATGGGTATTGCGGATCTCACCGGTCGCGAGGTGGTGACGCTTTTGCCCCTTGGGCTGCTCACGATCTTTTACGGTGTGCATCCGCAGCCAATCATCGACGCCAGCGCGGCTTCAATCGAACAGATCATCAGCGGCTTCCAGCATGCCATTACGGCGACGAAGTCGGCGGGGCTCTGACGCGTGAAGATTTGTGCAGCGCGCCGAACGTCTTTTGGAACGAGCGACACTCATGCATGAGACGGCCATTTCTCTTCCCGTGATCCTGCCGGAGGCGGTGCTGGCGGCGGGAACCTTGGCGCTTGTGCTTTACGGCGCGCTGCGCGGCGAGCGAGGCTCGGCGCTGGTCAACGAGATCGCCGTCGGCCTGCTAGGCCTCGTCTTCATTCTGATGGTGGCCAGGAATCGCCCGATGGGCGTCACCTTCTACGGTTCCTTCGTCGACGACGCCTTCACCCGCTTCATGAGCGCGCTTGCGCTGGTCGGCTCGCTGGTGACGCTTCTATTGTCGGTCGAGTTCATGCGGCAGGAGCGGATCGGCGGCTTCGAATTCCCGGTCCTCATCCTCCTTTCGACCGTCGGCATACTGATGCTGATCTCGGCCAATGACTTCATTGCGCTCTACCTCGGGTTCGAGCTGATGAGCTTGGCGCTCTACGTCATCGCGGCCTATCGCCGCCATGACCTGCGCGCGACCGAAGCTGGCCTCAAATATTTCGTCCTCGGCGCCTTGTCGTCGGGCATGATGCTTTACGGGATCTCGCTCATCTACGGCTACTCGGGCTCGGTCGCCTTCAGCGCGGTGGCGAACGCCATACATAACCATGCGAGCATCGGCGTGCTGTTTGGGCTGGTCTTCGCTCTGGTGGGGTTGGCGTTCAAGATCTCTGTCGTGCCGTTTCACATGTGGACGCCCGACGTCTACGAAGGCGTGCCGACCCCGGTGACAACGTTCTTCGCCACCGCGCCCAAGATCGCCGCGATGGCGGTCCTGGTTCGGGTCGTAATGACCGCCTTTCCGGGCATCGCTAACGACTGGCGCCAGATCATCACCTTCGTCTCGATCGCCTCGATGGTCCTTGGCGCCTTCGCCGCGATCGGCCAGCGCAATTTCAAGCGGCTGATGGCCTATTCTTCGATTGGCCATATGGGATTCGCGTTGGTCGGGCTCGCTGCAGGCACCGTCGAGGGCGCGCAGAGCGTTATCATCTATATGGCGATCTACGTTGTCATGACGCTTGGAACTTTCGCCGCGATCCTGTCCATGCGCCGCAATGGCCGCGCGATCGAGACGATGGCCGATCTCGCTGGCCTGGCGCGGACGGATCCGACCATGGCTTTCTTCCTGGCGACGATGATGTTCTCGCTTGCCGGCGTTCCGCCGCTTGCTGGCTTCTTCGCTAAGTTCTACGTCTTCGCAGCCGCCATCAAGTCTGGTCTCTACGGCCTGTCGGTCATCGGCGTGCTGGCGAGCTGCGTGGCCGCCTATTATTATCTGAGGATCGTGAAGCTCATGTATTTCGACGAGCCGGCTCCGGCGTTCGATCGTCCGGGCGCCGTCGCGCGCATTGTGCTCGCGGTTTCGGCGCTCGCGATCATCCTTTTTGTGTTTGCGCCGTCGCCGATCACCAATGCCGCGATGGCGGCCGCGCAGTCGCTCTTTTGACCGCCGTCTCCACGCTGGACAGCGCGCATCAAGGCTGGCGCATCGTTCGATTGGCCGCCATCGATTCGACCAATGAGGAGGGGCGTCGCCGCGCGTTGACCGGCGACGCCGACCGCATGTGGATCGTCGCGGAAGAACAGACCGCGGGCAGAGGCCGCCGCGGCCGAGCCTGGATCTCGCCGAGAGGCAACCTGCACGCCAGCTGCATCATGATCGATCCCTGCCCTCCTGCGGTTGGAGCTCAGCTCGGCTTTGTTGCTGGCGTGGCCCTGGCGCGCGCCGCGAGGGATCTCGGCGCGACCGAGGTCGGCCTCAAATGGCCGAATGATCTGATGTCTCACGGAGCGAAATGCGCTGGCATTCTCGTCGAAGGAGTTGCCCTTGGGGGCGGGCGGGCCGCCTGCATTGTCGGGGTTGGTGTGAATTGCTCCCAGGCGCCGATGGGTCTCGGCTACGCGACTTCATCTCTGACTCGGGCGGCCGGACACAAGCTCGATCCCAGCGAAGTGTTCGAGCGCCTGGTTCAGCGGTACGCTGAGGCGCTCGATATCTGGCGCGCCGGAGAGGCGTTTGACCGCATTCGCGCCGCATGGCTCGATTGCGCTCTCGGCTTGGGGGAACGGATCGCGATCAAAAACGGGGCAGATCAGCGCGAGGGGATGTTTGAGGGGATCGATGCGACGGGCCGCCTGCTCATGCGCTCCGAGCATGGGCTGGAGACGATCGAGGCGGCCGACCTGTGGCTCATGCCTAGCTCGGGCGCCCTGCCGCGAGCGGTCTTGTCGGCTTCCCACCGGCCGGAAGGCCGAGTTTAGATGACGGACGGCAGCGAGTTCGTATTCGCCCCGCTCGGCGGCCTGGGCGAGATCGGCATGAATTGCGCCCTTTACGGCTATGGGCCTGCGAACGCTCGCCAATGGCTGATGGTCGACCTTGGCGTCGCCTTCGCTGGCGAGGACTTGCCCGGCGTCGATCTGATTGTGCCGGATCTCGGCTTCATCGAGAAGGCGAAGAAGAATTCTGGTTGGCATCGTCATCACCCACGCGCATGAGGATCACATCGGCGCTCTTGCCGAGCTCTGGCCTGACCTGGGCGCGCCCGTTTATATGACGCGTTTTGCAGCCGGCTTGGCCGAGGCGCGCCGGCTCGGCGAGCCGGACGCGCCGAAGATCCCATTGAAAGTCGTCGAACTCGGCGAGAGGATTGTGATCGGTCCTTTCGTGGTCGAATTCATCCCCGTCGCCCATTCGATACCCGAAAGCGCGGCGCTTGCGATTCGTACGCCTAGCGGGCTCGTTGTTCATACCGCCGACTGGAAGATCGAACTCGACGCCGATCATCGGTCTGCCGACCGACGAGGCGCGCTTCAGGGCGCTTGGCGATGAGGGGGTGCTCGCGCTCGTCTGCAATTCAACCAACATCTTGCGCGAAGGGGAAAGCCCGTCCGAGCGTGACGTCGCCAAGGCGCTGGCCTGGCTCATCGGCGATGCGAAGGGCAGGGTGGTCGTGACCACCTTCGCTTCCAACGTCGCCCGGCTGCGTTCGGCGGCCGAGGCCGGTTTCGCCGCCGGACGGCAAGTCTGCATTCTCGGGCGGGCGATCGAGCGCGTCGTCGCCGTCGCTCGCGAGTGTGGGATGCTCGATGGTCTACCGGCGTTTTTAGGCATGGACGCATTCGAGCGCCTGCCGCGCGACCGGATTTTGGCGCTCGCCACGGGGAGCCAGGGCGAGCCGCGCGCGGCGCTCGCGCGCATGGCTGGGGACGAGCACCCCACGGCGGAATTGAATGCTGGAGACACTGTAATCTTTTCGTCGCGCACCATTCCCGGCAATGAAAAGGCGGTCGGCAAGATCATCAACGCCTTCGTGACCGCGGGCGTCCAGGTGGTGACTGACCGGACTGCGCTCGTGCACGTCTCGGGTCATCCGCGCCGGGCGGAGATGGCGAAAATGTATGCGTGGGTGCGCCCGAAGATCGCCGTGCCCGCGCATGGCGAGCCGCTGCACTTGAGCGAACACGCCGACTTCGCCAGGGCGCAGGGCGTGCCGCAAGTGTTACGCGCCTTCAACGGTGACCTCATCCGGCTTGCGCCAGGCGAGGTCTGCGCATTGGGCAAGGTGACGAGCGGGCGGCGGGCGAAGGACGGGGCTATTCTCTTGCCGGCTGATCAGCAATGCATCGGCCAACGCCGCAGGCTCGGTTTCGCCGGCGTCGTCTCGATCGCGATTGCGCTGACCCCGAGGGGCGAGATGGCCGGGGATCCAGACGTGATGATCGCCGGCCTGCCGGAGCGCACGCGAGAAGGCGCGGCGATTGACGCGCTAATTGATGATGCGATCTTTGAAGCTTTCGAGAGCCTGCCGCAAGGCAAGCGTCGAGACGCCGACGTAGTGTCGAGTGCTATCGAACGTGCGGTGCGCGGCTCGGTCAACGCCGTCTGGGGCAAGAAGCCACAAGTGCATGTGCTAGTGGTGGAGGTCTGAGTCGAAGTCCATCATGATCGGCAAGCTCAACCACGTCGCCATCGCCGTCCCCGATCTCGAGAAGGCGGCGCGGACCTATCGGGAAACGCTCGGCGCTCGTGTCTCCCCCCCGAAGGCTGAGCCTGATCATGGGGTGACGGTCGTCTTCGTCGAGCTGGCCAATACAAAAATCGAACTTTTGCAGCCTCTGGGCCCGAACTCGCCGATCTCCAAGTTTCTCGAGCGCAATCCCGATGGCGGCATGCATCATCTCTGCTACGAGGTCGAGGACATCATCGCCGCTCGCGATCAGCTCAAGGCTAGGGGCGCGCGCGTGCTCGGGGACGGCAACCCGAAAATCGGCGCTCACGGCAAGCCGGTGCTGTTTTTGCATCCGAAAGACTTCGCCGGCACACTGATCGAAATCGAGCAGGTCTGAGGGCATGCGTGTTTCGCTGTTCGAGGCGGCATGAGTCGCCTGGCCGCGGACGGCCTGCTCCTCATCACCGCCTTCCTATGGGGCGTGACTTTCGTGGCGCAGAAATACGCTGCGGCGACCATGCCGGCGCTCGCCTTCGTCGCCGCGCGCTTTGCTGTCTCCGCTGCAGCGCTTGCGCCCTTCGCGCTTTGGGAATTTCGCCGCAAGCCGCATCCCCCGAGCCGCGACGAATGGCGGCTCGCGCTCGTGATCGGCCTCACGCTCTTCTTCGGCACGACCCTGCAGCAAGCGGGGATCGAGACGACGAGCGCCACCAACGCCGGGTTTCTGACCGCTTGCTATGTCGTGCTGACCCCTTTTGTCGTCTGGGCGCTGACCGGCTCGCGCCCACGCGCGACCATTATCGGCGCAGGTTTCGTATCGCTCGTCGGCGCCTGGCTGCTCGCCTCGGGCGGACTCCTCGGCGCGCCGAACTTCGGCGACGCGCTCGTGCTCCTCGCCGATTTCGCCTGGGCGACGGGCATCGCGCTGACGCCGATCTTCCTTGCCCGCTCCGGTCGGCCGCTGCTGCTCGCCTTCGTTCAATATGCAGTCTGCGCTGGCCTTGCGGCAGTATGCTCGGCCCTGTTTGAATCAACTCCGCAGGGGGCTCTCCTCGCTAACGCCCCGACAATTGTATTTGCTGGCGTCGTCTCGGGCGCCGTCGCCTATACGATCCAGATCTTCGCCCAGGCGCACACGCCCCCCGCTGAGGCTGCGCTCATTCTCGCCCTCGAGGGCGTGTTCGCCGCGCTTGCAGGCGCGCTCCTGCTCGACGAGCGTCTGACCGCCGTCGGCGCTCTCGGCTGCGCGCTGATTCTCGTTGGCGCTGTGGCGGTGGAGATCGGGCCGCTGCTCGGGCGGAAGGCGGTCAGCGGAGCCACGTGACGAAAGTCGAAAAGCTCTCCCTCGCCGAGGCGCGACGGATCGCTCTCGCAGCCCAGGGCTTCGGCGCCCCGCGACCGGAGAAGGTCAACGCTGCGCGATGGCTGAGGACCATCGACCGGCTTTCCCTCCACCAGATCGACAGCGTCAATGTCCTGGTCCGCGCCCATTACCTCCCGGCGTTTTCCCGGCTCGGACCCTATGACCGTTCGCTGATCGACACAGCTGCGTGGGGAGGCCGGAGAAAGCGGCGGCTGTTTGAATATTGGGCCCATGAGGCGTCGCTGCTGCCGCTGCCGCTGCATCCCCTGCTGCGTTGGCGGATGGCCCGCGCGGATCGGGGCGAGGCCGGTTGGAAGGGCCTTCGGTTGTTCGCGGGTGAGCGCCGCGCTGAGGCGGAAGGCTTTCTCAAGCGCATCCGCAACGAGGGTCCGAGCGCCGCCTCGGACTTCGAGGAAAAACGCGGCCGCTCCGGTTGGTGGGAGTGGGGCGACGCCAAACAAGCGCTCGAATGGCTCTTCTGGTCTGGCCATATCACGACGACGACGCGCCGCGGCAGCTTCGAGCGGGTCTATGACCTGACCGAGCGCGTCATCCCGGCCGAGATTCTTGCTCTGCCGACGCCGGACGAAAGGCATGCGCATCGCTCCCTTATCGAACGTGCGGCCCAGGCGCTTGGCGTCGCCACCGCACAGGACCTGCGCGACTATTTCCGTCTTGGCCCGGGGGAGGCGCGGCAGGCGATGGACTCGCTGCTCGATGGTGGCGTGCTCGAGCCGGTCGAGGTTCCCGGCTGGGCCCATCTTGCCTATCTCCATCGCGACGCCCGCAGGCCTCGCCGCCTGTCCGCGCGGGCGCTTCTCGCGCCGTTCGATCCGCTCGTCTGGGAGCGTTCCCGCGCGTTGCGGCTTTTCGACTTCCACTACCGGATTGAGATCTACACGCCGGCCGACAAGCGCCAGCACGGTTACTATGTCCTTCCTTTCCTGCTCGGAGACCGGCTCGTCGCTCGGCTCGACCTGAAGGCCGACCGCCAGGCGGGACGGTTGCTCGTCCATGCGGTGCATCTCGAGCCGCACGCCCCGTTGGATGTCATGGACGCGATTTCAGAGGAGCTTGCCGCGATGGCGGACTGGCTTGGTCTTGGCGAAGTCGTCTTGCCGAAGACGCCGATCCGGCGGCTCGCTGGCTGAGGAGCGCCGAGACGAAGCTCCGGTGATCGATCCTCCTTGAATACGTCGTCTGACGCGCCGATCCGCCGAGGACGGGCGGCCGGCCGGGTGTCGCCCTTCTGGACCATGACGAGGCCGAAAAAACCGCCAAACCGAAACGCTCATTTCGCTAGGCGAAACAAAACGTTTCGCAGCTCTGGTCGTAAGTTATTGAAATCATTATGGGCTGCGAATCAGTGATTTCGCGGAATTGTTTGTTTTCAAGCCCTTAGCCCCGATTTCGTTTCGCCGCGCTCTTGGGTTGTTTCCTTTCAATGAGTTAGCAACAATTTTCGTTTCGCCGCGCAACCGGGGAACTCTCGAACAGCGTGCTGAAGGCGTTCTGAAAAAAAGTATCGATGCTCAGCCGGTTGGTCAAGAAATTGTCGATTTTTTTGTTCCGCTATCACCGAGCTGTCTTTCTTCAGATCAATTTGGAAGGGCTCCTGCGATGGGCGCCCAGGCCCGTAAGCCGCGTCGGCGTCCAGACGCGTTTTCGATCGTCCCGTTGAGATGCTTTGGGCTGACAGCACGCGTTCCTGCCGATATAAGCGCGGGCGCGCACGCGGCTCCGCAGACTTCCTTGTTGGATGAGACGGTTGGCCAGGAACGATTCCTCCTGCCGCCGTATTAAGACGGCATGCCCGGGCAGCAGGAAAGGTGCTTGATGTCCGGCTCCGCTCTGACTAGCGCAGCGCTCGATGAGCGCCGGCGGCGGATTCTGTTTCGCGCCTGGCGGCGCGGCGTACGCGAGATGGATCTGATAATGGGTCGCTTCGCAGATGCGTACTTGCCAACAATGAGCCACGACGAACTTGCCGAGTTCGAGCGCCTGCTCGACGTTCCCGACACGCAGGCGCTCGCCTGGATCATCGGCGACGAGCATCCTCCCCGGGAGTTTGACACTCCGCTCTTCGCACGCCTCTGCAGACCCAGATGAAAACCGCCAACGCGCTTAAACGAGAGGCCGAGAGTCTCCTCGTTCCCGCCATTCGTCGCCTCGAGGAGGGCGGGGCGGTAACGCTGGCGCGCGCGCCCGAGGGCTACGACGCCTTCGTCGCCGCGGAAGTGACGCGAGCGCTTGCGGGAGCCGGCGAGCAGCGCGCCGTGACGCTTGCTTTCGTCGCGCGCGACAGCCTGCGCGCTCAAGCCTTCATCGACGCGCTTGCCTTCGCCGCGCCCGAAATCGAAGCGCTTTATCTTCCGTCGTGGGATTGCCAGCCTTACGATCGCGTCTCGCCCAACGCCGCGGTATCTGCCGACCGGATGACCGTGCTGGCGCGGCTGGCCAAGAGCCGCGGCGCCATCGAGCGGCCGCGCATTCTCGTCGCCTCGGTCAATGCGCTGACACAGCGCGTCCCGCCGCTGGCTTATCTCAAGTCCGCCGCCTTCTCCGCCGCGCCGGGCAACAGCGTGCGAATGGAAGACCTCACGCACTGGCTCGAGTTGAACGGCTACGCCCGCGCCAGCACGGTGCGCGATGTCGGCGATTACGCATCGCGCGGCGGCATCCTCGACCTTTATCCACCGGGCGCGGCAGCGCCGATGCGGCTTGATTTCTTTGGCGATACGCTTGAATCGATCCGGGCCTTCGATCCGGAGACGCAGCGCTCGACCACGCAATTGCGCTCGCTTGATCTTGTGCCGATGAGCGAAGCGCGTCTGACGACCGACTCGATCAAGCGCTTCCGCCAGGGCTACGCGGCGGAGTTCGGCGCCCCGCTCCTAACGATGATCTCTACGCGGCGATCAGCGAAGGGCGCCGCGCGATTGGCGTCGAGCATTGGCTGCCGCTGCTGTACGATAAGCTCGACACGATCTTTGACTATGTCGGCGGCGCCCCATTCGTGCTCGACGGTCGCGCCGACGACGCGGCCCACGAGCGTATTGCGCTCATCACCGACAATTATGCGGCGCGCCGCGCGGCTTACGCCGAAGACCCCGGCAAGGCGGACTATAAGCCGCTGCCGCCGACGCGGCTTTATCTGAGCGAAGACGAGTGGAAGGAGCGGCTGGCCGGCCAGCCGGTGGCGCGGCTTACACCGTTCGAAGCGCAGCCGGGCGCAAGCGACGTCGTCGATTGCGGTGGACGAGCGGGGCGCAATTTCGCTCCCGAGCGGCAGAACGAGAGCGCCAATGTGTTCGACGCCGCGGTCGCGCATGTGCGGGCTCTGCGCGAGCGGGGCTTGAATGTGATCGTCGCGAGCTGGAGCGACGGCTCACGCGAGCGGCTAAGCCACGTGCTGGCCGAGCATGGGCTCAAACCGCTCGAGTTCGTTTCATCCTATCATCAGGCGAAGACCGCTCGCGCGGGCGCGCTGCCGCTCGCCGTCATCGCGCTCGAACAGGGGTTCGAAGCGCCGGACTTCGCCATTGTCGGCGAGCAGGACATTCTCGGCGATCGTCTCGTACGGCAGTCGAAGCGCCGACGCCGCGCGCAGGACGTTCTGGCCGAAGCGAGCGCGCTCACGGCAGGCGATCTCGTCGTTCACATCGACCACGGCGTCGGGCGCTTTGTCGGCCTGAAGACGATCGAGGCGGCGGGCGCGCCGCACGACTGCCTCGAGATCCACTATGCCGGCGGCGACCGGCTGTTCCTTCCGGTTGAAAATCTCGAGCTTCTGTCTCGTTATGGCTCGGAGACGGGTGAACTCGACAAGCTAGGCGGCGCAGGCTGGCAGTCGCGCAAGGCGCGCTTGAAGAAGCGCGTGCGCGAGATGGCGGGCGGGCTCATCCGCGTCGCAGCGCAGCGCATGACGCATACGGCGCCGCGACTCACGGTCCCCGAGGGCCTGTACGACGAATTCTGCGCCCGCTTTCCCTATGACGAGACAGCGGACCAGGAGAGCGCGATTGACGCGACGCTTGACGATCTGGCCGCCGGCCGCCCGATGGACCGGCTGGTATGCGGGGACGTCGGTTTCGGCAAGACCGAGGTCGCGCTGCGCGCCGCCTTCGCCGCCGCGATCAACGGCAAGCAGACCGCGATCATCGCCCCGACGACGCTGCTCGCGCGTCAGCACACTCAGAACTTCCGCCAGCGCTTTGCCGGCTTGCCAGTCAACGTTGGCCAGCTCTCGCGCATGGTGGGCGCGGCGGAAACCCGCGAGGTCAAGAAGGGCCTGGCCGAAGGCGGCGTCGACATCGTCGTCGGCACCCACGCCGTCTTGGGCAAGACCATAAGCTTCAAGGACCTCGGCCTTGTCGTCGTCGACGAGGAGCAGCATTTCGGCGTCGCCCACAAGGAGCGGCTGAAGGAGCTGCGCTCGGAAGTGCATGTGCTGACGCTGTCGGCGACGCCGATCCCGCGCACCCTGCAACTTGCGATGACCGGCGTGCGTGAGATGTCGATCATCGCCACGCCGCCGATCGATCGGCTCGCGGTGCGCACCTTCGTCTCGCCCTTCGACGCGCTTATCGTTCGCGAGGCGCTGCTGCGGGAACGCTATCGCGGCGGGCAATCCTTCTATGTCTGCCCGCGCATCGAGGACCTCGATGAAGCGGCGGCGTTCCTGCGGCAGAACGCGCCCGAGTGCAAATTCGTGATCGCCCACGGTCAGATGGCGCCGCGTGAGCTTGAGGATAAGGTCGGCGCCTTCTACGACGGCAAGTACGACATCCTCTTGTCGACCGCGATCGTCGAGTCCGGCCTCGACATTCCGCGCGCCAACACGATGATCGTGCATCGCGCCGACATGTTCGGACTTGCGCAGCTCTACCAATTGCGCGGCCGGGTCGGTCGGTCGAAGATCCGCGCCTACGCCTATTTCACGACGCCGGCCAAGGCGAAGATCACGCCGCAAGCGGAGAAGCGGCTCCAGGTGCTGCAATCGCTCGACACGCTGGGCGCCGGCTTTCAGCTCGCGAGCCACGACCTCGACCTGCGCGGCGCCGGCAACCTTCTGGGCGAGGAGCAGTCCGGCCACATCAAGGAGGTCGGCTACGAACTCTACCAGCAGATGGTGCGCGAGGCGGTCGAGCGGATCAAGTCGGGCGAGGATGCCCCCGCCGAAGACATGTGGTCGCCAACCATCCAGCTGGGCGCGCCGGTGACGATCCCCGAGTCCTATATTTCCGACCTGCCGACGCGGCTCGCTCTCTACCGCCGCCTGTCGGCGCTCGAGGACGAGGAGGAGATCGACGCGATGGGGGCCGAAATCGTCGATCGCTTCGGCCCGCCGCCGCCCGAGGTCGGCCTGCTGATGAACCTGGTCCAGATCAAGGCTTTGTGCCGCCGCGCCAATGTCGAGAAGCTCGAGGCTGGCGCCGAAGGGCCTGACCCTCGCCTTCCGCGGCAAGTCGTTCGCGAATCCCACTGGGCTGGTCAGATGGGTGGCCGCCCAAGGCGAGCGCGCCTACGTGCGCCCGGATATGCGCATCGTTGTTGCGGACGATTTCGAAAAGCTCGCCGACAGGCTCAAGGGCACGCTCATGGTCATGCGCGAGATCGCCAAGATCGCGGGGAAGAAGGGGTAGGCTTTAGCCTGTCACCCTGGCCAAAATCCGCCGTTCATCGCCTGCTCGACCGTCCACGGACACTTGTCGGGGAACGTGCCGGCCGCCAGTCCCGTCTCCGCGACCGCCTCGAGCGACGCGTCGCGATAGGCTGAGGCGAGCGCGTTGGGCAACACGGGCTTCAGGCTCGGATTGTCGTCCAGGTGATCGGCCAAACGATTGCGCTGGACGCGGACGCTCGCCTCCCAATTCGGGCTTCGTTTCTCCGGCTGATATAGCCATTTCAACAGATGCAACAGGAGGACGCTCAAGCGGCTGATGAGTTCGCGCTTCTCCGTCCGGCCCAGGCTGTCGATTTCCTCGGCGATGTGCTCGATGTCGGCATCGGCCAGTTTTCCCTTCCGCAACAGCTCGGCCTGCTGGCGGCTCCAGGCGTAGAAATCGCGATCGTAGAGCTGGCTCTTTACCGGCATGAGCGGAGGCTATGGCATTTGGCTTTCGCGGTCTATCTCGGGGCATCGAATCACACACCGAGTGGGATCGTGAATTGGTGAATGCTTCAGGGGTCCCTCCGGGGCCTCGCCTCTGGTCGGCGCCTTCCTTATATGGGGTCACGCCCTTCCCCACGGAGCCGCCGGGATGAAAGAGCCGCGAAAGTCGCCGCCAGGTAAGTCGCCTACAAAATCGGAGGAGAAGCTCGACGAGGAGCTGGAAGAGTCCTTTCCCGCCAGCGACCCGCCGTCCAATACGCCGACCTCCGCAGGTGGGCCCGAACGGTCGGAGGCGAAGCATCCCAAGCCTGACCGGCCGCGGCGCCGCGGTTGAAGCTGTGTCGCAGGCGTTCGCGCCGCCTCGGCGCTACGCTGTTGGCCAGATGACGAACGTGTCGCTGTCGACGTCATGGATCTCGTCGTGCTCCGTCACGCCGACGCTGTTGACGACGGCTGAGCGTGGCCCGCTTCGCATCTCGACCGACAAGCGCTTCGACTGCCACCGGCGGGCCGCAGATCAGCGCCTCGACCGCGCCGTCGGACCGGTTGCGCACCCAGCCGGAGACGCCGAGCCTCAGCGCCGCGCGGCGCGTGAACTCGCGATAGCCGACGCCCTGGACGTAGCCTTCGACGACGACGCGACGGACGATGGCGCCCGTTTCGGTCATGGTGCGTTATCATCTCCCTCTAACCATGCGGCTCGATCTCCGGTCGGGCCGCCAGATGCGGAGGCGCTCATGACGCTCGAAGAGGTTTTTGACATCGCCAAGCGTAAGCGGTTTCTGGTCGTGTCGACCGTCAATGAAACCGGCGCGCCCGAGGCGGCGCTAATGGGCTTCGCCGTGACGCAATCGAACGAGATCGTGTTCGATACTCTGGCCTCGAGCCGCAAGGCCGTCAATCTGGCGCGTAACCCTAAGGCCGCGCTGGTCATCGGTTGGGACGACGGCATTTCCCTTCAGATTGAAGGCCCGGCGCGTCGGCCGGTCGGGGACGATCTGGCGAGCGCGAAAACCGCTTATTTCCGCGAATGGCCGGACGGCCGCGCCCGCGAGGCTTGGCCGGACATCGCCTATGTCGTCGTGAAGCCGAAGTGGATCCGATATTCCAACTACGCCGCCGGTCCCCCGGTCGTCGAGGAGTTCAGGCTCTAGCGACCGGATCGGCGGCGACGGAGCTCATCTCCGGCCGTTGCCCTGATCGCCGCCGATGTTTATATGCGGGCGCCCATGCTTACGCCGATTTGTGTCGGCGAGTGAGCTTGAAGGAGCCGCGATGATTCACGTCACCTTTCCCGACGGCGCTGAGCGCGCCTATGAGCCCGGAATCTCGGGCCTCGAAATCGCCAAGTCCATTTCCCCCTCTCTCGCTAAGCGCGCCGTGGCGATGGTCCGCGACGGCGAGCTTGCCGATCTCGCCGACCCGATCGACCGCGACGCGACGCTCGAGTTCATCGCCCGCGACGATCCCCGCGCGCTCGAGCTCATCCGCCACGACGCGGCGCATGTTCTTGCCGAAGCCGTGCAATCGCTCTGGCCGGGAACCCAGGTCACCATTGGCCCGGTGATCGAGAACGGCTTCTACTACGACTTCTTCCGCAACGAGCCGTTCACCCCGGAAGACTTCCCTGCGATCGAAAAGCGGATGCGCGAGATCATCGCTCGCGACAAGCCGTTCTCGAAGCGAGTCGTCTCGCGTGAGGAGGCGAAGAGCCTGTTCGAGAAGAAGGGCGAAGCGTTCAAGGTTGAGCTGGTCGACGCGATTCCTCCCGATCAGGAGGTGAAGCTCTACGCCCAAGGCGAGTGGACCGACCTTTGCCGTGGCCCGCATATGACATCGACCGGCAAGGTCGGCGACGCCTTCAGGCTGATGAAGGTCGCCGGCGCCTACTGGCGCGGCGATTCGAATAGGCCGATGCTATCGCGCATCTATGCGACCGCATTCGCGAAGAGAGAGGAACTCGACGCCTATCTGAAGCAACTCGAGGAGGCCGAGAAGCGCGATCATCGCAAGCTCGCCCGCGAGATGGACCTGTTCCATACCCAAGAAGAGGGGCCGGGCTCGATCTTCTGGCACCCGAAGGGCTGGACCTTGTTCCAGATCCTGGTGGCCTACATGCGCCGGCGCCTCGCCGCCGACTATCAGGAGGTCAACGCGCCGCAGGTGCTCGACAAGCACCTGTGGGAGATCTCAGGGCATTGGGGCTGGTATCGCGAAAGCATGTTCATGTGCCGCCCGGCCGGTGACGAGGCGGAGACCGAGGATTTGCGCGTCTATGCGCTGAAGCCGATGAACTGCCCCGGTCACGTGCAGATCTTCAAGCACGGCCTGCGCTCCTATCGCGAGCTGCCGCTGCGTTTCGCCGAGTTCGGCGCCGTCAACCGCTACGAGCCGTCAGGCGCTCTGCATGGCCTGATGCGCGTCCGATCCTTCACGCAGGACGACGCGCATATCTTCTGCACCGAGGAGCAGATGGCCGAGGAGTGTCACAAGATCAATGAACTGATCTTGTCGGTCTACGGCCATTTCGGATTCGACAGGATCGTGGTGAAACTCTCCACCCGCCCCGAGAAGCGGGTGGGAACCGACGCCATGTGGGATCACGCCGAGGCGGTGATGACCCGCGTGCTGGACGAGATCCGCACGCGCCACGGCAACATCGTGACGACCGCGCTCAATCCGGGCGAGGGCGCCTTTTATGGGCCGAAGTTCGAATATGTGCTGCGCGACGCGATCGGCCGCGACTGGCAATGCGGCACGACCCAGGTCGATTTCAACCTGCCCGAGCGCTTCGGCGCGTTTTACATCGGGGGCGACAGCCAGAAGACGACGCCAGTGATGATCCACCGCGCCATCTGCGGCTCGATGGAGCGATTCATAGGCATCCTGCTCGAGCACCATGCCGGCCATTTGCCGCTGTGGCTCGCGCCGGTGCAGATCGTGGTCTGCACCATCACCAGCGACGCCGACGACGCCGCGCTTGCCTTCGCGGCCGCCGCGAAGAAGCGGGGCTTGAGGGTCGAGACCGACCTAAGGAACGAGAAGATCAACTACAAAGTGCGCGAACACTCTTTGGCTAAAGCACCCGTCCTCATCGCTCTTGGGCGGAAGGAGGCAAGCGAAAGCACCGTGTCCTTGCGCCGGCTCGGCTCCAATGCGCAAGCCGTGATGGGCGTCGAGGAAGCGCTCGAGGCGCTGGCCAGCGAGGCTGTGCCTCCTGATCTGCGAGGCTGATTCCCACGCTCGGATGGTCGGCCCAGCCCTGTGGCTTGCTGCAGATCGAGGCCCGGCCACGAGACCGAGGCCCGGCCACGCCGGCTTCTTTGAGCGGGATGGCGAGACTATAAGGGCGGCACGGACCTTGCCTCCTTCCGTTTTGCCCGCAGAAGCTCCATCTTAGGAGGTCGGGAGCGACGATGTCGTTTGAGGCCAGATCAACCGCCGCGCGGGATGCGCTGCGTTTCCGATTCCGGGGCGGGGAGGTTGCTCTCCGCCAGTTCTCCCCCGCGCCACCGTGCTCGACTGGCTGCGGGAGGACATGGGAGCGAAGGGAACGAAGGAAGGTTGCGCCGAAGGCGATTGCGGCGCATGCACCGTGGTGCTGGCGCGGCCGAGGGACGGCCGGATCGCCTATGAGCCGTTCAACGCCTGCATTCTGCTCTTGGGCCAGCTCGATGGCGCGGAGCTGATCACAATCGAGGATCTCGCCGCAGGTGGCGAACTGCATCCGTTGCAGCAGGCGATGGTTGACGCTCACGCCTCGCAATGCGGGTTCTGTACGCCGGGCATCGTGATGAGCCTGTTCGCGGGCTACCATTCGGGTCAGCCCATGACCTATGGCGGCCTGTGCGACCAGCTTGCCGGCAATCTCTGCCGATGCACCGGCTATCGCCCGATCGTCGCGGCGGCCCTGGAGACCTGTAATGGCGCGCCGGCCGACCGTTTCGCGGCGACGTCTCGAGAGCGCGCCGCGGCGCTCGCTGCTCTCTCCGACCACAACGACGTGTTCGTCGGCGACGAGGCGGCCTTCTTCGCCGCCCCGGCGAGCCTCGAATCCCTGGCGGCGCTCTATGCGCGCTTTCCCGACGCGACCCTTGTCGGCGGAGCGACGGATGTTGGGCTCTGGGTCACCAAGCAATTGCGCGATTTGAAGCGCGTGATCTGGCTTGGCAGGGTCGCTGGGCTCGACGCTGTGGGCGAAAGCGCTGACGGAGCGCTCTCGCTTGGGGCGACTTTGAAGTTGGAGGATTCCGCGCCGCTTCTCGGCGCGGTCCATCCCGACCTGAGCGAAATGCTACGCCGTTTCGGTTCGAAGCAGGTGCGGGCGAGCGGAACGGTCGGCGGAAACATCGCCAATGGTTCGCCGATCGGCGATCTCGCGCCGGCCCTGATCGCGCTGGGCGGCAGGGTCGTCTTGCGCAAGGGAGACAAGACGCGCACCCTTCCGTTGGAGGACTTCTTTATCGCCTATGGCAAGCAGGACCGCGAGCCGGGCGAGTTCGTGCTTGCGGTCGAGGCGCCGCCGCTCGCCGCCCATGAGCACTACCGCGCTTTCAAGGTGTCGAAGCGCTTCGACGAGGACATTTCCGCCGTCATGCTCGCCGTGCGCGTCGATCTCGACGGGCGGCGCATCCTTGGCGCTCGGATCGCTTGCGGAGGCATGGCGGCGACCCCGAAGCGCGCCAAGCAGGCCGAGCAGGCGCTCGCCGGCGCGAACCTTGATCAGCCCGCGAGCTGGGAAGCGGCCGGCGCCGCCATGTCGAAGGATTTCAGTCCGCTCACCGACATGCGCGCGACAGCCGCCTATCGCATGACGGTCGCGGCCAACCTCCTGGAAAAGGCGCTCATGGAAATTTCAGGCGCTGGCGCGCCGACCCGGATTGGAATGCTCCATGCCGCCGAATGATGACTTAGTTGTCCTCGACGCGCCCGCGACCGCGGTCGTTCATAAGCCGCTGCCGCACGATTCCGCGCGCCTGCATGTCCAGGGCGCGGCCACTTATGTGGACGACATCGGAGAGCCCGCGGGCACGCTGCATATCGCGATCGGCATGGCCAACAAGGCCTCCGGCAAATTGAAAAGCTTGGGCCTGGACGCGGTGCGCGGCGCCCCTGGCGTCGCCGCTGTTCTGACCGCGGCGGATATCCCAGGCAAGAACGACATCGCGCCGGTTTTCGCCGACGAGCCGCTCTTTGTCGAACACGATGTGATGTTCCACGGCCAGGCCTTGTTCGCAGTGGTGGCGCGCACGCGCGACCAGGCGCGCCGGGCGGCGCGGCTCGCCAAGATCGACATCGAAGCGGGGTCGCCCGCGGTCACGATTGCGGATGCGCTCGTCAGCGGCGGACGCGTTCAGGACGACTATTCATTCGGGCGCGGCGATCCGGCGATCGCGATCGACAAGGCGGCTCACCGCCTGGAGGGCCAGCTCGCAATCGGCGGGCAGGAGCATTTCTATCTCGAGGGCCAAGCATCGTTCGCCTTTCCCGGCGAAGGCGACGAGATGACCGTGCACGCGTCGACGCAGGATCCGACGGAGACGCAGCACATCGTCGCGCGCATCCTGGGCGTGCCGGACGCTTTCGTCACCGTGGAAACGCGCCGGATGGGCGGCGGGTTCGGCGGCAAGGAAAGCCAGGCCTGCGCGTGGGCGGCGATTGCGGCGCTCGCCGCGCGTCTCACGGGGCGTCCATGCAAAGTCCGCCTCGACCGCGACGACGACTTCGCGCTGACCGGCAAGCGCCATGATTTCCGAGCCGATTGGCAAGTGGGATACGACGACAAGGGCGTGGTCGCCGGTTACGAGGTGGCGCTCAACGCGCGCTGCGGCTGTTCCGCGGATCTTTCGCCCGGCGTCTGTGACCGCGCGATGTTTCACGCCGGCAACGGCTACTGGCTGCCTGACGTTTCGATCCTCACCCGCCGCCTCAAGACCAACACCGTCTCCAACACCGCATTCAGAGGCTTCGGCGGCCCGCAAGGCATGATCGCGATCGAGCGTGTGATGGACGCAATTGCGCGCGAGCGGGGTCTCGATCCGCTCGACGTCCGCAAGGCCAACCTGCTGCGCCCGGGCTTCGAACGCACGCCCTACGATCAGACGGTCGAGGACTATGAGACCCAACGGGCCATTATCGAGGACCTCGAGGTCTCGAGCGCCTATCGCGCCCGGCGCGAGCGGATCGCGGCTTTCAATGCAGGGAGTCCGATCATCAAGCGCGGCATCGCGCTGACGCCGGTGATGTTCGGCATCTCGTTCACGCTGATCCCGCTCAATCAGGCGACCGCGCTGGTGCACGTCTATTCCGACGGATCGATCCATCTCAATCATGGCGGCACGGAGATGGGGCAGGGGCTGTTCACCAAGGTCGCGCAGATCGTGGCTGAGGAGTTCGGCGTGCCTCTGCACTTCGTGCGCATAACCGCGACCAACACCGCCAAGGTTCCCAACGCCTCGCCGACCGCCGCTTCATCCGGGACCGATCTCAACGGCATGGCGGCGAAAATCGCCGCTGGCGCGATCCGGCAGAGGATGACGGCTCATGCGGCGGCGGCGTGGAATGTCGCGCCTGACGCGGTCGAGTTCCGCGACGCGCGCGTGTTCGCCGGCAACGTCTCCATGAGCTTCGGCGAGCTCGCCAAAGCGTGCCGGCTGGCGCGCGTGCAGCTGTCGCATTCCGGCTATTACAAGACGCCTGAGATCCACTGGGATCGTCCCAGGGCGAAGGGACGTCCGTTCCTCTATTTCGCCTATGGCGCGGCCTGTTCGGAGGTTGCAATCGACACGCTGACCGGCGAGATGCGGGTCCTGCGGGCTGATCTCTTGCATGATGTCGGCGCGTCGATCAATCCGGCGATCGACATGGGCCAGGTTGAAGGCGCTTTCATTCAAGGCATGGGCTGGCTGACGACCGAGGAGCTCGTGTACGCCGCCGATGGACAACTGCTGACGCACGCGCCCGCGACCTACAAGATCCCCGTGGCTTCCGACACGCCTCCGATCTTCAACAGCCGGCTTTACACGCGGCCCAATCCGACTCCGAGCGTTTACCGCTCGAAGGCGGTCGGCGAGCCGCCATTGATGCACGGGATATCGGTCTATTCCGCGATCCTCGACGCGGTTCATACGACGAATCCGAAAGGGCAGCCGAAGCTCGATCCGCCCTGCACGCCGGAATCGATCCTCCGCGCCATCGCCTCGCTCAACGGGACGGGTTGAGGGTAGCCCATGAAAGCCTTCCGCCGTCTCATCGAAGCGATCGAAGCGGAGGGCTCTGCCGCGCTTGTGACGCTCGCGCGGGTCGAAGGCTCGAGTCCGCGCGAAGCGGGCGCGCGCATGGTGGTGCGGCCATCGGGCGGCTTTCACGGCACGATCGGCGGCGGGGCGCTCGAATTTGCGGCGCTCGAAGCGGCAAACGAAGCTCTTCGAAGAGGCCGCGGGCCAGCGGCGCGCCGTTCGCTCGCGCTCGGACCCGAGCTCGGCCAGTGTTGCGGCGGTCGGGTCGAGTGGCGCGTCGAAACATTTGACCGGCGCGATCTCGACGATCTTTCGCCGCTGGCGATCGCGGAGAGCGGCGCCTCTGCGACGCTGAGCGCGCGGCTGGGGCTGGACGGACGGATTCAGCGCACGCTTGGGTCTAGCCTGGGCGAGCGCAAGTTGGCGCGTCTCGCCGAGGAGAGCTGGGCTGAATCGCTCGGCGTGCTTGCGCGCGCGGTCTACCTGTTCGGCGCCGGCCATGTCGGACGGGCGTTGGCGCTGGCGCTCGCGCCGCTGCCTTTCGCGGTGCGCTGGATTGACCCGAGGCGCGACGCTTTCCCCGCGCATGCGCCTGCGAACGTCACGCTCATTCATGCGCCGGAGCCTGCGACCGAGCTCGCGGGCGCGCCCGACAGCGCGCTCATCGTCGTGATGACGCATTCGCACGCGCTCGATCTCGAAATCGTCGCCGAGGCGCTCCGGGTCGAGCGCTTCGGCTATGTCGGCCTCATCGGCTCGGCGACGAAACGGGCGCGGTTCCTGAGCCAGATGCGCGCGGCGGGACTGGCCGAGCTCCAGCTCGCCCGCCTCGTCTGCCCGATTGGGATCCCGGGCCTCGAATCCAAGGATCCGGCGGTGATCGCCGCCTCGACCGCCGCGCAGCTTCTGACCGTCAGCGAGAGCCTGGCGGCGGAGGAGGACAAGGCTCAAAGCGCACGATTCCGGGATGGGTCGCGGGCCTCCGTCCGTTGAGCATCTCGAAGCGTCGACGCAGTTTGATGGCGCCCAGCCGTAGGGAGCCGCCCGGGTCAAATGGGAGGGCGCTTTATGAGCGCCGCTTGCGCGCGACGCGTTTGGCCTTGGCGCGGGGCTCGGGTTTTGCCCTTGCTTCAACAAGCGCCGCAATGCGCGCCCGGACATCGGCGCCGTTTGACTTCAGGCGCTCGCCGATGCGACCGACTTCTTCATCTGAAAGTATGGCCGGACGACCGAGTGAAAGGGCGATTGCGTAGAGACGAGCGAGAGTTTCAAGCTCCCGCGCCCGGACCAGCGCCGCCTCCAGCGTTGGGCCGGTCGTCAATGCGCAATAGTTGCTAAGCAGAACCGCATGACTTTGATCCAGCGCCTCGAGCGTCAGGCCCGCCAGTTCCTTGGTGCCGGCGGGCGCGTATTTGGCGCACCGGACGATTGGCGCGCCAAACAGCGCGATCATCGAATGGGCAGCCGGGATGGGTTTGCGGGTCATGGCCAAAGCGGTGGCGTAAGGCGACTGGAAACGCACAATTCCGCCGATGTCGGGACGGGCTCGCACGATATCGAGATGGATGCGCCATTCGCCCGTTGGCTTCATCGGGCCTTTCCAGGCGCCATATTCGCCGACCAAAGGCATGCGCGCGATCATCGCCGGCCGGAGGCCCGCATAGTCCGCGCCGCTCGGCGTGATGAGCACCGAATCTTCGAGGCGCGCCGAAATGTCGCCGACAAGGGCGCCGCCGAGCCCGGCAGCCGCAACGCTCGCGCCGTGTGCGATGATTGCTTCGCGCAGCGCCTTCTCAGTCGTGGCCATGTCTCCCGCTTTCGCTTAGCCCCGATCCGCGTTTCGATCTGCTTTTGAGAGAAGATCGCCCAGGAAATCAAGTTGCAACCTCCCGGCCCACGGGGCGGCTCTCGGTCCGGCTGCGCGACCGCTACCCTATCGCGTTTGCGCGCCTCGCCGGCCTATAATGCGTTTGTCCGGTGTCCCGAACGTCGGCTCGTTTCTTCAATTTGGAGACCAAGTGTCGCGAAACCCGTCCGCAAATCTGTTTGACCTCATGGCGGCCCGAGCGCCCCATCCAGACAAGCTTGCTCTTGAGACCCGAGATAACACCGCGCTAACCTATGGCGAACTGTTCAAGCGCTCGGCGCAGGCGGCCAACGCATTGGTCGCGCTTGGGGTCAAGCCAGGCGACCGGGTCGCCGCGCAGATCGAGAAATCAACCGACGTGATCGTTGTCGCGCTTGCGTGCCTTCGGGCGGGCGCGGTGCTGCTGCCGCTCAACACCGCCTATACGCTCGCCGAGCTCGAATATTTCCTTGGCGACGCCGAACCTGCGCTGACCCTCTGCCGTCCGGACCGGCTCGAGCCGATTTGCGCGCTCGCGCAGGAGCTCAACTTGCGCTCGGTCGAGAGTCTCGGCGTCAAGCACGACGGGACATTCGCCGCGGCGATCGCCGCCGCGCCGGCCGAGTTCGAAACGGCGCCCCGTGCGAGCAATGATCTGGCCGCCATTCTCTATACATCGGGCACCACCGGCCGCTCGAAAGGCGCGATGCTGACGCACGAGAATCTCTCGTCGAACGCGCTGACCCTGATCGACTGTTGGCGCTTCACCTCCGCCGACAGACTCATTCATGCGCTGCCCGTCTTCCATACGCATGGGCTCTTCGTGGCGGTCAATGTCGCGCTGCTCTCGGGGGCGACGATGATCTTCATGCCCAAGTTCGACCCGGAAGCGGTGATCGCGGCGCTGCCGGAAGCGACGACGATGATGGGAGTGCCGACCTTCTATACGCGTCTTCTCGATCACTCCGGCCTCGATCGCAATGTCTGCGCGAATATGCGTCTCTTCGTCTCGGGCTCTGCGCCGCTGCTCGCGGAGACTCACGCCGCCTGGCGGGAGCGGACCGGCTTCGCAATTCTCGAGCGCTACGGCATGACCGAAACCAACATGATCACATCGAACCCTTATGACGGCGAACGCCGGCCGGGCTCGGTGGGTTTTGCGCTTCCAGACGTTAACGTGCGCATCGCCGATTTCGAGAATGGCGCGCCGGTCGAGCCGGGCGAAATCGGCGTCATCGAGGTCAAGGGGCCCAATGTCTTCGCCGGTTATTGGCGGATGCCGGAGAAGACGAACCAGGAGTTTCGCGCCGACGGATATTTCATCACGGGCGACTTGGCCCAGGTTGACGATGACGGCTACATCCACATCGTCGGGCGGGCCAAGGACCTGGTGATTTCTGGCGGGTTCAATGTCTATCCGAAAGAGGTCGAGACCGAGATCGACGCGATCGAGGGCGTACTCGAGAGCGCCGTGTTCGGCGTGCCCCATGCCGATTTCGGCGAAGCCGTGACAGCCGCCGTCGTCAGGCGTCCGGGCGCGGCGCTGACCGAATTGGCGATCCTCTCCGCGCTGGGCAGCCGCCTGGCTAAGTTCAAGGCGCCCAAACAGATTGTCCTTGTCGATTCCCTGCCGCGCAACGCCATGGGCAAGGTGCAAAAGGCCGCGCTGCGAGAAGCTTACAGGGACATTTATCGCGGCGCGTGAGAGGCGACCGGGAATCTTGCCTTCGCGGGCATGACACTCTGATTGGAGACCGGCCTAACTGCGCCCCGACCGCACGCGCCCGAAGTGGTGCGCGCAAAAGATGGCGATGAGGAGCGCGCCCAGGCCGACGAACGCCCATTCGACGAGGACGTTCGCTCCCTTAGGAGCGAAGTTAAAGAGAAGCGCGAAGCCAATCGCCAGATTAAGGAAGCCCCACAACACATTGACGACAGGGGACGATTCTCCGACGCCCGACGGCGACGCGAAAGGGCTCTGGAACCAATGACCGCTGATCCCCTGAACGAAATGCGGAATCCCATTGGCCAGAAACAGTCCGGCGACGAATTGCAGCAGATAGACGTACCAGGGAAGATCGAACATCGCGGCTGGCCCCTCACTTGCTGCTTTTAACGCCGGAAGGCCCGGCTTCGCTCCCGGCCCAGCGGGCAATCGTTCGCGCAAGAGCAGGGCCGACCAGAAGCGCCATCAGCAACCGTCCGATCTGCATCGCCATGACGAAGGGAAGATCGACCCGGGATGACGCCGCAATGATCGCCACCGCATCGGCGCCGCCCGGGCTGGTCGCGAGATACGCGGTCAGCGGGTCCGTTCCGGCGGCCTCGTGAAGTGCGAAGGCGAGACCGCCGCACATCACGATCAGCGTGAAGATCGAGGCCAGGATGATTGGCAGTTGTTTCCACGCATAGAGGACCGTCTCGCGCGTGAACCGGAGGCCAATGGCCCAGCCGACCATCGCGTAGCAGATCGCCAAAAGCCAGGGCGGCAGCGTGATTGTAAGAAGATGCATCGCGGAAAGCGGCGCGCCGATAAACATCGGCGCCAGCAAGGCGCCGGCGGGAAGCCTGGATTTGACCCCGACGATTGCCCCGCCCACGCCCAAGGCCAGCGTTGCGACGAAAGGGCCCGGCGCCAGAGGGGGAAACCAGACGATCGACGCAAACTCGGCGCCCGGGGCCATCCAGGCTCGAGCGACCAGCGACGCCACCAGTCCAACGCAGGCGACCCGCAGATATTGCATGACGGCGACCAGCCTCATGTCGCCGCCAAAGGCTTCGGACATCAGCACCATCGCTGTTGCGGCGCCGGCCGACGACCCCCAGACCGCGGTTGTGCCGGGAGGACTCTCAAACGCGCGAGCCCATAGCCGAGGAGGGCGGCGAAGCATATGACCGCGCCGATCAAGACGAGGAACATCGGCCATCTGCGAAAAATCGTCATCACGATCTCGGGCGTGATGGCGCGCGCGACTAGGCATCCGACAAAACCCTGAGCGATAACAAAGCCCCAGCTCGGAAGCCTCACCCGCCCCTCGAACCACGACAAGAGAAGCGCCGCGGCGATTGCGCCAAGCATGAGGGCGGCAGGCAGGCGCATCAATTCAAAAGCCGCGACGCCTACGACGGACGCGGCCAGGAGCGCGGCCCACTGGATGGCTTGCGGCGTCTGGCGCAGGGTGAAAGGGGACATTCCGTCTTCAGCCGCCGAAGGCGAGGGCGTCGCTATCCGTTACTCGTGCGATCCGAGGAAAGATATGCCGCATCGTCCCCTCATGCGGCTCAAGGGCCGTGCTGCTCGTCACATCGCGCGCGATGACGAGTTCGTAGCCAAGGTCCCACGCTTGCCGCGCAGTGGACTCGACGCCGATATGGGTGGCGACGCCGCCTAGGACGATCGCGCCCACCCCGCGGTTCTTAAGCTCGGAATCGAGGTCGGTCATGAAAAACGCGCCCCAGGTCGACTTGGTGATCAGAATGTCGCCAGGCTCGGCGAGGCTGGGAGGGAGGTCGGCGAAATCCTGAGGCAGGGTCTTGGGCAGCGGAGTGGGCTCGTCGACCTGACGCGCCGGGCCGTCGAGCCGCGGACTGACGTTGACCAGCACGACCGGCGCCCCGGCGCCGCGGAACCGTCGCGCCAGCGCCTTGCCGCGCTCGAGGAGTTCCTCGGCTGATATCGGCGCGAGCTTCCGGCCAAGCACGCCGTTCTGCAGGTCGATCAAAACGAGTGCGGTCGTGCGCGGGTTGAGGTCGATCATGGAAATGAAGCTCCCGGACAGGGCGCGGGTTGCGCGATCATAATTTATGAGGAATACTCACAAAAGCTTTTTATGAGTGTTCCTCATATATGTCAACCACAACCTATCTGCCGGCGCGCGAGCCCAAACGGGAGCGGGGAAAGCAACGGGTCGCCGCGCTCCTCGACGCCGCCGCCGCCGTATTCGCCGAGAAGGGCTACGCCGGGGCCACGATGACGGAGATCGCCGAGCGGGCGGGGGCCGCGATCGGCTCGCTCTACCAGTTCTTCCCCTCCAAGGAGGCGCTCGCAGAGGCTTTGTTCGATCGGTTCGCGGAACGGTGGGCCGCGTCGTTTGCCCGTGTCGAGGAGCTTGCTCCGGGCCGTTCGGCGCGCGAGCTCGCGGACCTCTTCATCGATCATAAGCTCAGGCAAGGAACGGACCGGGACGCGGCGATCGCGCTTTCAGGCGCGGTCGCTGGAATCGTCGAGCGGCGGAAACCGCTCGGCGACAAGCTGCGCGAACGGATCGCCTCGATCCTCAGGACCGGTAACCCGTCGCTCGGCCAGGAGGAGGCGGCCGCGGCCGCGGTCATCGTGAACCAGGTCATGAAGATGATCCCGGCGCTTGCGGCGGAGGACGACGAGCGCGCTGCAACGCTCCTTGCCGAAGCGCGGAAGCTCATGGCGCTTTACATCGCCGACGTCTTGAACCGGTAAGGCGGACGGCGCGGTCGGAGCTCCGCCTTGACGCTCAGTCGGCGTAATTGTCGATGACCGCGTCGGCGATCGCGCGCTTGGTGATGACGCCGACCACATCGCTGGCGCGCGGCCGGTGCGCGCCATGAAAGACGATCGCCGCGCCCGCGCCGTGGCGCCTGAGGCGCGCCAGCACGAGGCTCAGCAAATCGACGTCCCGGCAGACGACCAGGCGCTTTTCGACGAACTCCTCCACCGGCCGGTTCGGGTTGTTCACGCTTTCGCGCCATATGCCGGAACGGGGCGGGATCAAGCCGATGATCCGGCCCTCGTCCTCGACGATGATGGCGCGCAGGTCGTCGACGTCCTCCCAGTCCATGCACTCGCGCAACGTCGCCCCTGCCTTGGCGAGGATGAACCGCCGCTCCATGACCTGCTGCGTCTGCTGGACAAGATAGAGGTTGACGTAGCGCTCCTTCGGGATGCTGTGGCCGCGGTGGCGCAATTTGATGGTGTAGATCGTCTCGGCGATGAGCGCGCGCCTCACTCCGGCCGCCACCGCCACGGCGACGATCACCGGCACGATGATCGCGTAGTCGCGGGTCATCTCGAACACCATGATGATGCCGGTCATGACGGCGCCGGTGCCCGCGCCGACCACGGCCGCCATGCCGACGATCGCCGCCGACGGCAAGGTCAGGCCGGCGTGGGGAAGGACGAAAGCGGCGACCGAGGCGAAGGCCGCGCCGAGCGTCGCGCCCATGAAAAGCGAGGGGGAAAAGATGCCGCCGGAAGCGCCGCAACCGAGGCTGACGGTCGTGGCCAGGAGTTTGAGCGCGAACAGCAGGACGAGGAGGCCGGTCGCCGTCATGCTCTTGTCGAGGACGGACTGGATGACGCCATAGCCGACGCCGTCGACATAGGAATGGCCGAAAGCGTGCATGCAGCCGACCATCATGAGGCCGACCAGGACCATGCCGACAATGTTCTGCGTATAGACGTTGCCCGGCAGCTTGGGAAAGCCGTCCTCCATGAACACGAGAAGCCGGATGAACGCCCAGGAGGCGACGCCGCATAGAGCGCCGAGACACACGAAGGCGATCGCTTCCTCGAAGCTGAACGTGCTGGCGGACGGAAAGAAGACCTCGGGAACGGTGAAGGCCGGGTTGGGGCCGATGAGGATGCGCCCGACGAGAGTCGCCGCGCCCGTTGCGATGACCACGGGCAGAAAGGTGCGGTTGGAGACTTCCGGCAAAAGGATCTCGGTGGCGAACAGGACGCCGCCGAGGGGAGTGTTGAAGGTGGCCGCGATGCCCGCGCCCGCGCCCGCAGAGAGCAGGGTGATCTTCTGCCCGGTCGAGAGCCCGATCGCCTGCGAGAAGGCCGAGCCCAGAGCCGAGCCGATCTGGATAATCGGCCCCTCCCGGCCGACCGACGCGCCCGAGCCGATGGAGAGCGCGGAGGCCAGCGACTTGATGACCGCGACGATGCCGCGAATCTCGCCGCGCTTGTAATAGATGGCGTCCATCACCTCCGGGACGCCGTGGCCCTTGGCCTCGGGCGCGAAGCGCTCCACCAGATAGACCACGACAAGGCCGCCCAGGACCGGCGACAGGATGACCCAGTTTCCGAACCGGCTCGGCCCCTCGAGGATGTTGGCGTCGTAGGCGATCTTGAATACGCCGTTGAACATGGCGTTGTGGATGAGGCCGATCAGCGAGCGCAACACCACCGCCCCGACGCCGGTGAATATCCCGACGCCCAAAGCCAAAAGGCAGAGCGTGAAAAGGTTCACCCGCTTCTCCTCGCGGTCGCCGGCAGCGATAGTCTCGGAGGAAACGGCGGCATCAGCAGTCGTTGATGACATTTTCCAGCTTTTCTTGGGATTAGAATTGGGCGAGATCTCCGTCCCGCTCGGATCTCGCAGGAACGCCGTCAACCCACAATGAGTCCAGATTAGGGCAATCTCGCGAGCCGCGGTCCGATGCCGGCCCGCATCACGAGACGGCGTAAGGGCGCGATGGACGAGAGCGTCGACAAGCCAGCGCCGCGCAAGAAATCGAGCGGAGCAAAATGAGCGAGGAGGGCTCGATTGAGACCGTCGACTGCGCTGGTCCTGAGCGCGATGTCGGCGCGCCGCCCGCGCTCATAGGCGCGCAAAGTCTCCGGCCCGCCGATATCGCGCCCCTTTACTCGCGCGTCGACCGCGGAGGCGATCATCGCCTCGATGTCGCGCAGGCCGAGATTGAGCCCTTGAGCGCCGATCGGCGGCAGGACATGCGCCGCATCGCCGACCAGCGCCAGCCGTTCGCCAACGATCTTGGGCACGATCTGGCGCGCCATTGGAAAGAACCCGCGCTCGCCCTCGATGCGCATCGCGCCCAGCAGCGAATGCGATTGGCGCTCGATCTCGCGGGAAAGAGCTTCGTCGTCCAATTCCTTGCGCCGGCGCGCTTCCTCTTGCCCCATCACCCACACAAGACTTGAGCGGTTGGGCGCGGCTGTGCTGGGCGGGAGCGGAACGAAGGTGAACGGCCCGCTGCGGGTGTGGAACTCCGTCGAGAAGTCGTCATGCGGCAGTCGATGGGCGAGATGCGCCGTCAGCGCGGTTTGCGGATAGCGATGAACCCGCGCCTCGAGTTCGGCGGCGCGCCGCGCTCCCGAAGCCCGGCCGTCGGCGCCGATCGCGAGCCGGGCGGCGATCAGGCGTCCGTCTTTAAGCCGCGCCCGAACGGCGCCGGCGCCGAAATCATAAGCGGCGACCCCCGCCGCGATGCGTTCAAGACCCGCAAGTCCAGTAATCTCGGTGGCGAGCGCCTCGGCCATTCGGTCGTTTTCGATATTCCAACCAAACGCGTCGAGCTCAATCTCCGACGCGTAGAACTCGACCGGACGAGGCGGAAACAACGTCCCCGTGTCATCGATGAGGCGCAAGCCCCGCAGGGCCGCGGCTTGGGGCTCCAGTCGCGCCCATAGGCCAAGGGATTTCAGAAAAGCGACGGATTGGTCAAGCAGCGCGACCGTGCGTCCGCCGCCTG
Organism: uncultured Alphaproteobacteria bacterium; assembly: GCA_963696665.1. Taxonomy (GTDB): domain Bacteria; phylum Pseudomonadota; class Alphaproteobacteria; order Rhizobiales; family Beijerinckiaceae; genus Roseiarcus. The sequence continues at coordinate 205,540 of CAVOLE010000013.1, read as the reverse complement.
TCCGCTCAGCCGCGCCGCAGCAGACCACGTCAAAACCAGCTTGCGCGAAGCCAAAGGCCGCGGTCAGCCCGGCGAGGCCGGCTCCCGCGATCAGGATATCGGAGGCGCGTTCGGGAGACTTATGGCCATCGTTCATTCTATGTCTCCGCGCCCGCAGCCTGCGCCAACTCGAGCTTGCGATTAACGAGACGGCGACGCGCAAGTTTGATAAGGCGGGGCGCTATAAGGTCAAGCCAACGCTGGCGGCGCGGCAAGCGAGTCGCGCGGAAGGCGGCCAGGGCAGGGCATGTCGATCGAGAAGCGACCCGTGGACGTCGCGAGCGCCGCGGGTTTCTCAGTCCATCTGTTTACGGCCTCAGGCGGGGCGGTGGCGGTGCTCGCGTTGTACGCGGCGATTGAGCGGAACTTCGCGATCTGCTTCGCCTGGCTGGGCTTGGCTCTCTTCATCGACGGAATCGACGGCACGCTCGCAAGGGCGGCCAAGGTGCAAATCACCGCAGCCTCGATTGACGGAACGGTTCTCGATCTGGTGATCGATTTCCTCACTTACGTGCTTGTGCCGGTGATCGCGCTCTGGCGCTCGGACCTGATGCCGACTGAGGCCTCGTTCTGGATCGGACTCGTCGTCACGATCGCGTCCGCGCTCTATTTCGCCGACACAAGAATGAAGACCGACGACTTGTGGTTTCGCGGCTTTCCCGCCACCTGGAATATCGTTCTCCTCTACCTGTTCGTCCTTCGACCGCCCTGGGTGATCAGCGCGCTCATTCTGCTTGGCGCGGCGGCGCTCATGTTCACCCCGGTCGTCTTCGTCCATCCGTTGCGGGTCGTCCGGTTGCGCGGCCTGACCATCGCGATGACATGCGTGTGGTTTATCCTTGCGGCGATCGCGATCGCCGAGAACTTGGCGCCCCAGGCCTGGGTCGGCTGGGGCCTGATCGCGACGGCGGCTTATTTTCTTGGCCTGCCGCTCTTGCGTCATTCGCCGCTCGCGCGCGACTGAAGCGCCTTGCGAGCGGGATTGAATCCTTGGTATAGCCCGCGCCTCGCGATGCTGCTTGGGCTTCATCGTCGGCCTCGTGGCGGAGTGGCTACGCAGAGGACTGCAAATCCTTGCACCCCGGTTCGATTCCGGGCGAGGCCTCCAAAAAATTTTCATCCGGGGCGCGGCGATCCGTCCCATATCGCGGGTCTGAGCCAAGGGGGCGCACATTTCCGCTGAAACGATGCTGGACCGGCGCTTGCAGATGGTCAACGGCCAGCTCCGCACTGGCGGGGTGGTCGATAAGGTTGTGCTGGCGGCGTTCCTGGAGGTTCCGCGCCAGCGCTTCGTCGCGACCCAACATGAGTCGCTAGCCTATCTCGATCGCGAGCTGCCGGCTCGCGGCGCCAAGTTCCGCCGCCTGCTGGCCCCCATGGTCCTTGCGCGGATGCTTCAGGCGGCAATGGTCGTTCCCAGCGATCGCGTGCTCGATGTGGCGGGCGGCTCCGGCTACGGCGCGGCCATCCTTGCCTCCATGGGCGCGAAAGTCGTCCTTTTGGAATCAGACGCCGGCGCGGGGGAAGTGGCCAAGAGCGAACTTCACAATCGTGCGAGCGTCACTGTGGTGGTTGGGCCGCTCGATAGCGGAGCCGCCGCTCTTGGGCCGTTCGACCTCATCGTCGTCGAGGGGGCGTTTGGAGTCTTTCCGGACAGTCTCATCGCCCTGATCGCCGATTCCGGCCGTCTCGTCGGCATTGACGCATGCTCGGAGCCCTCGCAGGCGGTCCTTTATGAAAAGATCGGCGGGGCGATTAGCCGCAGGGCGCTGTTCGAGACCAAAGCGGACCTGCTCGATGGCTTCAGGCCCGAGGTGAGTTTCGCCTTCTAAGCCATTGGACTTTTCTTCCGCACGCGAGTTTGCGCCGCGTCAAGTGTCTCATCTTTGCGACGCTCGGCGGAAAAGTGGACGCCATTCGGGCGGGCCGGCGCGGCTCCCGTAGCGCGATGGGGATTTCTCCGCCTATGATGCTCTCCGTTTTGGCTGCTTTCGGCGAGCGAGCGGGAGGCGGCGTCAGTCAACTCTGTGTCCTGGTGTGGCGCTCGCGTCTTTAATTTTTGTGTTGAACGTGCAAGTTAGCGACGCCGAGAGAGTCGGCCGCTTGACTTCACGATTTCGGTGAAGGGCGCGTGAGGCTGGGATGAATTGGGGCTCAAGCGCATTTGAGATACGGCCGGGCGCGATGTGCGGCCGGAGAACATCCGGCCTCGTGCGCACAGCGTTCCTGGCGGCGAGTTTGGCGGCGCTCGACGCTAGCGCGGGGCGGGCGGAAACGATCGGCGGAGCGCTCGTCAAGGCCTATCTGACTAATCCTGACATCAATACGCAGCGCGCCGCGGTCCGGGTGGCCGACGAAAACGTCCCAAAGGCGAACGCAGGGTACCTGCCAACCGTCGAGGCGACGGGCAATGTCGGGATCGAACGCGCCCAAACGAGTGAGCTTGGCGCTGCTGCCAGCGCCACCAGCTCCGTAGACGTCTTCCTCAAACCGCGGGGCTACGGCGTTCAAGCCAACGAGACCGTCTTCAACGGCAATAGGACGCTCAATTCGATCCGTCAGGCCGAGTCGCAGGTCTTCGGGGCCCGGGAGCAATTGCGCAACACCGAGCAGAACACGCTTCTTTCGGCCCTCACGGCTTACATGGACGTGCTCGAGGATACGGCCATCCTCGACCTCGACAACAACAATGTCGATGTTTTGAAAGAACAGTTGCGCGAGACGCGCGACCGCTTCACCGTCGGCGAGGTGACGCGCACCGACGTTGCGCAAGCCGAGGCGAGCCTGGCTCAGGGCCAGGGCACCGCGCTCAGCGCTGTGGCGACCCTGCAGGCCGCGGTGGCGCGCTACCGTCAATTCATCGGCGATCAGCCGACAAGACTTGCACCGGTGAAGCCGCTCGTGAGGCCTATACCGAAAACATTGCCGGAGGCGATATCGATCTCGCAAATCGAGCATCCTGCGATCAGTGGCTCCCTGCATGGCGTCGACGCGGCGCAATTGCAGGTGAAGATCGCCGAGGGCGCGCTTTACCCCACGATCGGGCTGAGCGCTGCAATCTCCAACCAGTACGATGTGAACGGAATCCCCGGTTCCACGTACTGTCGGGCCAGATCACGGGCCAAATCACCATCCCGATCTATCAGGGCGGCGCGGAATACGCTGCTACCCGACAAGCGAAGGAGAGCCTCTCGCAACAGGAAATCCAGACCGATTCCTTGCGCAACCAGGTCCGCCAGGCCGTGGTCGCCTCCTGGGGCCTTAATCAAGCTGCGGTCGGCGTGGTGCGCGCCGCCCGCGCGTCGGTCTCCGCCAACGAAGTGGCGCTGACCGGCGTGCGCGAAGAGGCGAAGGTCGGCCAGCGGACGACGCTCGACGTGCTCAACGCCCAGCAGGCTTTGTTGCAGGCGCGAACGACGCTGGTTCAGGCCGAACACGACCAGGTCGTCGATTCGTATTCGTTGTTGTCAGCGATCGGCCGGCTGAACATCCCGACCCTTGGACTTGCGGTCGCCGAATACGATCCGAGGGTGCATTTCGATCAGGTGAAGAGCAAGTGGATCGGCCTCAGGACGCCGAGCGGACAGTGAGGGCGTTTGACCTGGGCCGCTTGCAGATGGCGACCCCGGGCCGCTATCGTATATTCAACTGCATCGAGGCGTCGATCGATTCGGCCACGGCGTCCGCGCCGTCCGAGCTCGCGATAGGCGCATAGAACAAGGCTCCTTGGATTGGAGCAAGGCGGGTCCGATGAGCCCAATCAATTCGAATTCCAGCGAGCGCGATTTCGAAGCGATTCATCGCGCGCAACGGGCGCACGAGCCGTCGATGGAGGAGATTCTCGCCTCGATCCGCAACATCATCGCCGATGATCCCGCCAAGCGACCCGCGCCCAAAGCGCCACAGCCTGCGCCGACGCCCGCCCCCCGCCGCAGATCGTCTATTCCAAAGACGCCGCGGCGCCGCACGGCGAGACTTCCGGATCGTCCCAGCGCGCGGACGCGAACGCGCCGACGGTCGTTTGGCGCCGGCCCCAAGCGGTTGAAGCCGAGCCCGCCGCCGCGCCTCAGCCGAGCGAAGAGCCGCTGTTGTCGCCTGAAGCGACCGAGGCGGCGGCCTTGTCGTTCGGGGCCTTGTCCGCCGGCCTCGATGTGCGCAGCGCCGAACTCGCCGACGGCATGGTGCGCGACATGCTGCGGCCGATGCTCAAGTCCTGGCTGGACGACAACCTTCCGGCCATTGTCGAGCGGCTGGTCCGGGATGAAATTCAGAGGGTCGCGCGCGGGCGAAAATAGGCGGCGCCGTCGGCGGCCCACGCGTTGACTTCGGCCGGGACGATGCATTTATAGCGCCCTTGGCGCTTGCGCCTGCCATGTCGGTAGCGACCAGCGCCGCTCGGAAGGCCGCCATCTGATCTCGACGGCGTCTCCGACGGGAACGCGGACCAGTATTCCATGATGGACAAATCGTTCGACTTCGCTGCGGCGGAAGGCCGCGCCTCCGCGCTTTGGGAGGAGACGGGCGCCTTCCGGGCCGGTCGCCCCGACCGGGCGACGGCCCGACCGTTTTGCGTTGTCATTCCGCCGCCGAACGTCACCGGCAATCTCCATATGGGCCACGCGCTCAACAACACGCTTCAGGATGTCCTGTGCCGCTACTGGCGCATGAACGGCCGCGACGTGCTGTGGCAGCCGGGCGTCGATCACGCCGGCATCGCCACGCAAATGGTGGTGGAACGCATGCTCATGGAGCGGCAGGAGCCGGACCGCCGCGCCCTGGGCCGCAAGGCGTTCGTCGAGCGCGTCTGGGCGTGGAAGGCGGAATCGGGCGGCGCGATCATTTCCCAGCTCAAGCGCCTGGGCGCCTCCTGCGACTGGAGCCGCGAGCGCTTCACCCTCGACGAGGGGCTCTCGCGCGCAGTCGCCAAAGTTTTCGTTCAGCTCTATCGCGAGGGGCTCGTCTACAAGGACAAGCGGCTCGTCAATTGGGACCCCAAGTTCCAGACCGCGATCTCGGATCTCGAAGTCGTGCAGATCGAGACCAAGGGCTCGTTCAAGTGGTCGCGGACGGACGGCGTTCCCCTTGACGCCGCGGCGCTCGCCAAGGTGCTGGCCAAGAACCCCAACGGCCACCTCTACTATTTCGAGTATCCGGTGGTGGACGCGGAGGGCGAAGAGACCGGCGAACGGGTGACCGTCGCCACCACGCGGCCGGAGACGATGCTGGGCGATACGGCGGTCGCCGCCCACCCGGACGATCCGCGCTACCGGAGCCTGTTCGGCAGCCATGTCCGCCTGCCGCTGGTCGGCCGCCTGATCGCGATCGTCGCCGACGAATATTCCGATCCGGAGAAGGGCGCCGGCGCCGTCAAGATCACGCCCGCGCATGACTTCAACGATTTCGAAGTCGGCAAGCGGCACGAGGCCGAAGGGGTGCGCGCGATCAATATTCTTGACGCCCAAGGGCGGGTGACGCTCAAGGGCAATGTCGACTTCTTCGAGGGGCTGGAGAGCGACCACGACCACGCGCGGCTGATCGCCGCGGTCGACGGCCAGGATCGCTTCGTCGCGCGCGGGCGGATAGTCGAGATGATGGCGCTTGCCGGCCTTCTGGCAAAGATCGAACCGCACGCGCACGCCGTGCCGCACGGCGACCGATCGAATGTCGTGATCGAGCCCTGGCTCACCGACCAGTGGTACGCCGACGCCAAGACGCTCGCCGAGCCGGCGATCGCCGCCGTCCGCGAGGGCAAGACCCAGTTCGTCCCCAAGACCTGGGAGAAAACCTATTTCGATTGGCTCGAGAACATTCAGCCGTGGTGCGTTTCGCGCCAGCTCTGGTGGGGGCATCAGATCCCGGCCTGGTACGCGCCCTGGGGCGCGGTCTATGTCGAGGAGACCGAGGAGGCGGCCTATGCCGCGGCGCTCGCCGACGGCGTGGAACGCGGCGCTCTGACCGAAGCCGAGGCTCAAGCCCTAACGCGCGATCCCGCTCGGCTCGCAGAGATGTTCCAGCGCGACGAGGACGTGCTCGACACTTGGTTCTCTTCCGCGCTCTGGCCCTTCTCGACCCTCGGCTGGCCGGAGGAGACGCCGGAGCTCAGGCGCTTCTATCCGACCGACGCGCTCGTCACCGGCTTCGACATCATCTTCTTCTGGGTCGCCCGGATGATGATGATGGGGCTCCACTTCATGGAGGAGGCGCCGTTTCACGACGTCTACATCCACGCCCTCGTGCGCGACGAGAAGGGGGCGAAGATGTCGAAGTCGAAAGGAAACGTCATCGACCCGCTCGACCTCATCAACCGTTTCGGCGCCGACGCGCTGCGCTTCACACTCGCGGCGATGGCGGCGCAGGGCAGGGACATCAAGCTGAGCGAGGCCAGGATCGAAGGCTACCGCAACTTCGCGACCAAGCTCTGGAACGCCTCACGCTTCGCCGAAATGAACGGCTGCGTTCGCGCCGAAGGTTTCGATGCCTCAGCCGTGCGCGAACCGCTCAACCGGTGGATCCTGGGCGAGGCCGCTTCGGCGGCGGCCGAGACGGCGGGCGCGATTGAGGCTTACCGCTTCAACGACGCCGCCAATGCGGTTTACCGGTTCGTCTGGAGCGTCTTCTGCGATTGGCACCTTGAACTGGCGAAGCCCGTGCTGCAGGGGGCCGCCGACCCGAGGGCCAAGCGCGAGACACAGGCGACGATCGCCTATGTGCTCGACATGATTTACGCGATCCTGCATCCCTTCATGCCCTTCCTGACCGAGGAGCTCTGGGCGATCGCCGGAGAAACCGGTCCGAAGCGCGCCGGCCCTTTGGCTCTCGGCCCGTGGCCCCGCGATGGCTTTGAGGTCGACCAGGTGGTCGAAAGCGAGATTGGCTGGGTTGTCGATCTGATTGCCGAGGTGCGGTCGGTGAGGTCGGAAATGGGCGTGGCGCCATCGACCCAGACGCCCCTCATCCTCATCGCCCCAAGCGAGCGGGCGGCCAATAGCGCGCGCGCCTGGAGCGAGAGCATCGGTCGTCTCGCCCGCGTTGGCTCGATCGATACCGCCGAGGCGCCGCCGTCCGGCGCTCTGCTGCTCGTCGTCCGCGGCGAAACGGTTGCGCTGCCGCTCGCCGGAGTCGTCGATCTCAATGCGGAGAAGGCGCGTCTCGACCGGGAGATCGCGAAGGAGAAGCTCGAAATCGCCAAGGTGGAGTCGAAGCTTGGCAATGACGACTTCGTCGCCCGTGCGCCTAAGGACATCATCGCCGAATATCAAGACAGACTGGAGACGTTTCAGGCGCGACTTGTTAAGCTTACCGGCGCGCGCGACCGCCTGGAGCGTGTCTGAAGCGCCTTCAGACACGCCAAAATGTTGCTTTTGCGCAACACGCTCGATGCAACTCTAGCGAGTCGAGATTCCGGCTGGAATGCGCCGCGATTGCGCCATAAACCGCCCGCACTTTGAAATCATTCAAGATGAAAGTGGTCCATGTCGCGAGCGCCGTCAAAGGACCGCGACGCGGCCGGACGGCAACTTGGGATCGATATGCGCGTGGCGTGTGCGAAGGTAGCGGTTGAGACAGCGTTGTTGCGCCGCCGCTTCGCTTTCGCAATCATCGGATCGATGACGCTTGGGTTGGCGCCCGCCTTTGGTTTCGATGGGTCAACGTCCGATCCCTCGCAGAAGATCCCTAAAAACTTCACCGATCCTAATCAGGCCCTGCGCGCCGGTCTCGCGGACTTGAAAGCTGGCGACGCCGATGCGTCGGTCGCAGCGCTGACCTATGCTGCAGACGGCGGCCAAGACCTCGCGCGATGGAAACTCGGCGAGATGTATGCGGACGGTCAGGGCGTCCCGCAAGATGACCTCAAGGCGTACCATTACTTCAACCAAATGGTCGAAGACTACGACGAAGACCAGCCGGACCGGCGAAATCTCAGCGCGATCTCCAACGCGTTCGTCGCGGTCGGCGTCTATTGCCTGAACGGCATACCGAACAGCGAGGTGCGGCCGGACCCTCGGAGAGCGCACGAGTTGTTCCAGTACGCCGCCACGATCTTCGGCGATCCGAACGCGCAATATAATCTCGCCCACATGTACACAGTCGGGGCGGGAGGCCTCGCCAAAGACAACGTCGCCGCCGTTCGTTGGCTGGCGGTCGCGGCGCAAAAGGGCCACGCCCCGTCAGAAGCTCTGCTTGGGCACATGCTTTTCTTGGGCGACGGCGTGCCGCATCAACGCGCCCGCGGGCTCATGTGGCTTGAGTTGGCCAAGGATGCTGCGCCCGCGCCCGGCGACGCATGGATCCGCGACCTCTACCAGCACGATCTCAAGTCAGCGAGCGACAGTGATCGGCAGGCGGCCGCGGCGCTTCATGACGCGCGCGCCAAGCAGGCCTTGCCCTCGGCGCCGGTCAGAGACGTCGTGAAGTTCATGCTCAAGCCGCTCCAGATCGGCCCTCTAGCCGGCGCTCCGGCCCCGCAGTAAGCGGAGCCATCGCCCGACCTCAGTTGAACGCTCCGGCGTCTTCAATAAGCCGACCGGAGCTTCGAGGCGCTTCTCGACCCTCTCCCCGAACCTGGGGTTATGGAGTTGTCTTTTTCATTTGGTTGTCGCCGCCTGCGGGCCGCGTACCGGAATCTGCAAGCGTGCTCGACGCATATTTGAAGTCAGGCGCGGCTTTCAGCTGAGCCAAGGTCACGTTGAGGATCGCCTTGTCAGGATAGCCCTGGCTTGCCTCAGTGGTGGCCGGGTCCGTTTCCGTCATGGCCGGCCGGGCGGTCGTTGTCGTCGGCGCGGCCGGATTGCCCGCCGAAGACGGAGGCTGATCCGCGGCCGGCGCTTTCCGGGCTTCCGTTCGCCACTGCATGGCGGAGAACGGCACTGCGACATCCTTCTCGCCAAACCCGAGGAACCCGCCGACCCCGATCACGATCGTCTGTGCGGCGCCGCTACGATCCATGAGCAAGTCGTCGATTTTTCCGATCTGCTTGTCGTCGGGACCGTAAACGCCCACTCCAATCAATTTTGGCGCACGCCACTGCGTCTTCGCTTGGCTTGTCACGAAGTTGACCCCTGAGGGCGCCTGTGTTTGCGCCGGTTGGTTGGCCGGCGGGCTGGAAGTGTCCGCGCCATAGGCGCTGGATCCGATCAGGGCGACGCTGCATAAGGTTGTGTAAGCAAGCGTTCTAAGCATCTTCGCCTCCTGTTCGAGAAGCTTGGCGTCAAGCGCCGATACTCAGACCCATCCGGACGCTTGGCGTCGTGCGCGCGCCAGAAAACGCGCGCAGATTCTCGCTTGGCGCGCTCCGAAGAGCGCTCCGCACGATAACTTTCGACGAACCAAAATGTTCCTTCTCGGGAACCGTCCCGCCCTTCCGGGCGCAGTAAGACTGAACCGCCTTTTGGCAATTTGATGATCGCCCGAAAGCTGAGTTCCTTTACCCGCATGACATCGCGCTGCGAATAGGATAGGCGGCGCAAACGGAGGCAACGGCCCCTTGACACAAGATGGTTGGCCGCTCGGGAGATTTGAACAGGATGATTGAATTCGGCCTGCGGTTCCTCAAAGGCCCCTGGGCGACCGCGGCGCTCGTCTGTCTTGCGGCGTTCGTCGTTCTGTTCGCGCTCGCCGGTCAAACGATCATCGCCCCGTTCGTCTATACCGCGCCGAAATGAAGCGCAGCGCCTCGCTCGATTTCCTGCGTGGGGCGGCGGCGTTCGCGGTCGCGATCCCTCACTATCTGACCGCCAACGCGCCGTTCCAGCCGTTCGCGGAAGCGTTCGCGATCGCCGGCGTCGAAGTCTTTTTCGTGCTGAGCGGCTTTGTGCTCGCGCCGCAGATCGTCGACTGGGTGGTGGGCAAGCCGTCGCGCAATCTGAGCGTGTTTCTCATCCGGCGCTGGATGCGCACCATCCCGCCCTACATTGTTGCGCTCATCGTCATTGCGGCGCTGAGCGGCAATCTGATGACCGCCGATTTTGTGCGCTACCTGTTCTATGTCGAGAACCTTTTTTCCTCCGCCAACCATGTCGATTTCTATCCCGTAGCGTGGAGCCTGGCGATCGAGGAATGGTTCTATGTGCTGTTCGCTCCCGCGCTGTTTCTCGTCGCAAGGCTGCTCGGGAGACGCGACCGGCGGCTCGAGGCGGTCTTCGCGGTTCTCGTCATTCTCGTCGTCGCGGCGCTGCGGCTGGCGTTCGCGCCGCATGACTGGGACTTGAACGTCCGCCGCGTCACGCTGTTTCGCATCAACTCCATCGTCTGGGGCTTTTTGCTTTATCTCGCGCTCGAGCGTCGTCCGCCGATTGGGCTGGATGACGTTTCAGGCCAAGGGCGTCTGGGCGTGCTGCTCGCGCTGCTTGCGGTTGCGATCCCGGCCGAACTCGGCGTCGCTATCTCGGCCGTTAAAGGCGACCTTACGGCTCAACTCGCGTTTCCCTATGTCTCGGCGGCGTTCGGCATGATCGCGGTCGGCGTCCTCTGGCAGGCCGAGGGCCTCTTTCACAATCGCATCGTGAGAGGCGCGAGCTTCTATCTCGGCCGCGTCTCGTACTCGGTCTATCTCTTCCACCTCATCGTCATCATGGCGCTGAAGCCGCTCATCGCCTCGACGCCGCTCCCGCTTCAACTGGCGCTCTATGTGCTCGCGATCCTGGCGCTATCGACCGTCTTCTTCGCTGGATTCGAGCGGCCGATCCTCGTGGCTCGCCCCTATTACGGAAATCCAGAGCGCGAGGCCGTTGGGACCGTCGCGCCACACAGCGAATCTCACCGCTCACGCCCCTGGCTTCTCATCAGTGCGCTCGCTATCGCCGCGCTTGCCGCGGGCGCGCTCGCCCGCAACGCCTTCATGGCCGACAAGCCCTACGCATTCTACCCTTCGCTCGCTGCGACGGCGCTCCTCGTTCTTGTGCTCGCCGAGCGCGCGCGACCGCTCTCGACCGGCGCGCTCGCAATCGTTGCGCGCGCCTTCCTTTTGTTCGCGCTCGTGCTGCCGTTCGCCGACGCTCTCTACCGCCGCTCGACTGGATTGCCGCTGGTCGCGACAGTCGCGGAGCCCACCTATTCCTATCGCGCCGCGCACGCCAATCCGACCGCCTTCGCGACCTGGTGGTATTATTATCTCAACGAGTGGATTCGCAAAGACGGCATCAGAGCGGCGATCGATGCGCCGGATCCGCAAAAGAAGCTGCCCTTCGTGCTGGTTCCGGGCAGTTCGGGGCGCATGTTCGACACCACGATCCATATCAACAATCTCGGCTTCCGCGGGCCGGACATGGCCCGCGACAAGGGCGACGCGTTCCGCATTGTTGCGCTCGGCAAGTCGCAGACTTTCGGGCCCACTTTGCGCGATGGCGAGAAGCCCTGGCCCGAACTCCTGCAGGACCTGTTCGACCGGCACGCGTCGTGCGGCCGCAGGATCGAAATCGTCAACGGCGGAACCGAAGCCTATACGCTTGAAAACAATCTCGAGCGCATGCGCCGCGACATCCTGCCGCTCAAGCCCGACCTCATCGTCAGCACGCATGGAATGAACGGCTTTTTGCTGTTCGGCCTGAGGCGCGTGCCTGAGCCGAACGAACCGGGCGTCAGGCCACGAGCCTCTGCGCTCATCGGCCGCGCGGTGCTGACGATCGAGCGCGCCGCGCACGATTGGCGCGACCGGAATTCAGCTCAAGCGAGCGCGGCCGCTATGCCGCCGATGTCCGATGCTGAGCTCATGCGAAGCCGATATGCGGATGACTACCGCAAGCTCATCGCGCTCGCTCGGGGGGGCGGCGCGGATATCGCGCTCGCCAATTCAACCATGGCGGTCAACGAATAGAGCCCCCGCGAGGTCAAGGACTTCTATGGCGCGGTGTTCAAACCGATCGACGACATCATCGCCGCCAACGCCGCTCACAACCGCATGGTCAAGCTCATCGCCCGGGAGGAGGGCGCGCCGCTGATCGATATGGCCGCCGGCGTCGACGGCCATTGGGACGACGACCTCTATCTCGACATCGTCCACTTCACCGAACGGGGGAACGAAAGGGTCGCTAAGCTTATGTTCCACGACCTGCTCCCGATCCTGGCGGAGCGGCACAATCTGCGCTGCGACGTGCACTGAGCGGCGGCGCCTATGCCTTCTCCAACTCGCGCTTTCTGAACGCTTTTCGCAATGCCTTCTCGACGCGGACGTTGTAGCCACGACCCGTCGCCTTGATGTCTGCAACGAGATCCGCAGGCAGACGAAAGCTGATTTGCTCCTTCGGCGCGGCGACCTGAGGGCGCCCGACGGGCCTTAGGCGTTTCATGGCCTCAGGCAGCTCCGGAAACACCTCAGCGACTGGGCGCAAGTTCATATTTGCGAAATCCTCATCAGTCAGTTCGCGGACCTCGCCCTCTTCGTCGGTGAGAGGTCGGAGTGCGCGCAGCGGAGGCCGCGTTGGGGATTTTGCCATATGCCTTTACCTCTTTCTTGTTCGCCTTGCGGAAACTGATCACTCTTGTCGTCCCCTGACGCAGGCAGAAGCAGACGAAATACAGCCGTCCGTCCTGTGGGACGAAAGCCAGAAATCGCTCCTCGCCGTAGTCGCGCCGCTCATCACGGGCGATGCGGGCCTTAGCCCACTCCAACCCGCGGACGAGTTCAAACGGCAAAGCGCGCTCTTTCTCGTTCTTGGCGCTCTTTTTCGGGTCGAACTCGATTTCCATCGATAATTATTGTAGCAGCATAAATTAGTAAAGTAACAGAATGCGCGGGCTCGCCCCGCCTTTGCGATCGCGACAGCGCTACCGAAGCGCCCGGGTTAGGCTGTCCAATCGAACTTACGCCGGCATAGAATACCCTGCGCCAAGAAAAAGGGTCGGCCATGGCTCAAACCGAAATCGACGCCATTCGCGCTCTTCTCAGCGGCAAGCCGCGGCCGGTGGGGTGGGAGGAACGGCGGCGCCGGATCGAGGAAGTGGGGGCCGTCTGGCCGATCGAGGACGATGTCAAGCTCGAGGCGGTCGACCTCGACGGAGTCAGGGGCGAATGGTCGATCGTCCCCGGCGCCGACGCCTCCCGCGTGCTGGCCTACTTTCATGGCGGCGGCTATTGCTCGGGTTCGATTCTAAGCCACCGCCGACTGGTGACCGAGGCCGGACGGGCAGGGGGCTTGCGCGCGTTGGCCGTCGCCTATCGCCTGGCGCCCGAGCATCCTTTCCCGGCCGCGCGCGACGACGCGCTCATCGTCTGGCGGCGCCTGCGCCGCGAAGGCTATGCGGCCAAGCACATTGCCGTCGGCGGCGACAGCGCGGGCGCAAATCTGACGCTCGCTCTGGTCGGAGAGCTCAAGCGCGCGGGCGAGGACCTGCCCGGCTGTCTCTGGCTCCTGTCGCCATGGGTCGATCTCGCCATGTCGGGCGCGACGCTCGTGAGCAAAAGCGCCGTCGATCCGCTCATTCAGAAAGGATACCTGGAGGAGCTGGCGAAGGCTTTCGCGCCGGCTGGCATGGACCGCAAAGACCCCCGCCTTTCGCCTCTCTACGCGGATCTTACAGGTCTGCCGCCCACCCTGATCCAAATCGGTTCGGCCGAGACTCTGCTCGACGATGCTGTCCGCCTTGCCTCAGCCGCCGGCGCGGCCGACGTCTCCACCACCCTCGAAATCTGGCCGCATATGATCCATGCGTGGCCGCTCTGGAACGCGCGTCTCGAGCCCGGCCGCCGCGCGCTCGCGCATGCGGGCGCGTTCCTGCGCCAGAACCTGTAAGCACCGCAGGTTTTAAGGATGCGCTTGCCAAAGCCGCGCAATGGGGGCAGGCAGGGCTCGGGAACGAACCGCATTCGGAAACCGGGCCGATGACTTGACCAGCGAATTGAACCTCGACCCGACGACGGCCCCGAGCGAACCGCGTTCCGGCCTTCTCGGCAATTCCGCTTTCATGGTCATCCTCATCGCGACGTCGCTTTCGAGCGTCGGACTGGCGATGTACGACACTGGCTCGGCCTGGCTGATGACCAGCCTCAATCCAAGCCCGAGACTGGTCTCGGCGGTTCAGGTCGCCACGACCCTGCCGATGTTCCTGTTGACCTTGCCGGCCGGCGCCTTGAGCGATGTCGTGGACCCGCGCCGGCTCCTGATTGTCGCCGAGGCGGCGATAACGGCGATTTCGATCGTCTTCGCGGCGGTGGTTTCGTATGGACTGGGGAGCCCGGCGCCGCTGCTTGGCACATCGTTCCTCATGGGCGTCGGCGGGGCGCTCGCAGCGCCGGCGTGGCTGCTCATCACGCCGATCCTGGTGCCGCGGTCCGACCTCGACAGCGCGATTGCGATCGACACGTCGAGCTACAACGTGGCCCACGCGATCGGTCCGGCGATCGCCGGATATGCGATCGCGAGGCTTAGCATCGCGATTCCGTTCTGGGGCTGCTGCCTTGGCAATCTCGCGATCCTCACGGCGCTCATCTGGTGGCGGCCGCCAAAAAGGCCGAAAGAGACGCTTCCCGCCGAACGCCTGATCAGCGCCATGACGACGGGAGTGCGCTACGTCCGATACAGCCGCGAAATGGACGCGACGCTCATTCGGGCGATTGCGTTCTTTCCCTTCGCCAGCGCCTACCTTGCCTTGCTGCCGCTCGTGGCTCGCGGCCAGGGTCGCGACGGAGCGGAGATCTATGGCGAGCTCATGGCGGCAATCGGCGTCGGCTCGATCGTCGCGACATTTGCGCTCACTTGGCTGAAGAGGCGGCTCAGCGCGAACGCGCAGGCAGCGCTGGGGGCGCTCGGAACCGTCGTCGCTCTCTGTCTGCTCGCCGCGGCGCACGAGCCCGTGCTGGCGCTCATCGCCAGCTTCGTCTCCGGCGCTGCGTCGATCATCGCACTGACGGCCTTTTTCGTCTCGGCGCAGGTGGCTCTGCCGCAATGGGTGCGCGGTCGGGGCCTGGCGATTTTCCTCACGGCCTACTTCGGCGCTTTGACGCTGGGCAGCGCGGTATGGGGCGAAGTCGCCACGGTCAAGGGGGTGCCGTTCGCGCTCTATGCGGCCGGC
This sequence comes from uncultured Alphaproteobacteria bacterium, assembly GCA_963696665.1. Classification (GTDB taxonomy): domain Bacteria; phylum Pseudomonadota; class Alphaproteobacteria; order Rhizobiales; family Beijerinckiaceae; genus Roseiarcus. The sequence continues at coordinate 190,495 of CAVOLE010000013.1, read as the reverse complement.
GCGGGGACGTTGATCGGACTTGCGCTCACATATGGGTGGAAGCTGCAGGCGAGCGACGCCGACGATCTCACTCCGTCCATGCGCTGGCGCGCGCCGTCTTTCGCCAATCAAGTCACGGACGATGAGGGACCGATCCTGGCGATCATCGAATATCTGATCGACCCGTCGGAGAGCAGCGCCTTCCTCGCCGTGATGCAGGACGTCAGCCTCGAGCGGAGGCGCGATGGCGCCTATGCCTGGCATATGTTCGAGGACCCGACCGAGCCCGGCAAGATGATCGAGACCTTCCTCATCCATTCCCTGCTCGAACTCAGATATCGCGAGGCGCGCGTCACCAAAGCCGACGAGATCATCGAGGACCGGGCGGCGCAATTTTTGAAAGCGCCAACGGGGACTCGCTATCTGGTTGGACCCCAGCGCCGGCAACGGTCGCACTGGTGGAAGCGGCGAAGGGGTGAGGCGGCCTAAAATGAGATCATGAAACGACCCAACGTGATTGCGAGAGGCGATAGGGCGAAGGGCGCTCCTCTCTCGCTAGAAGGCGCTCTTGACCACGCCGCCGTCGACCCGGAGCGCCGCGCCCGTGATCCCAGATGACAGCGGGCTCGCAAGATAGGTGACGAACGAGGCGATCTCCTCCGGCGTTTCGAAGCGCCTGAGAAGCGAGGTCGGACGAAACTTCTGAAAGAACTCGGTCTGAAAGGCCTCGAAGCTTGCGCCCGAGCCGAGCGCGGAAATGAAATCGTTCACCCCCCGCGATCTGGTCGGGCCGGGCAGCACGCTGTTGACCGTGATTCCTGTGCCGGCGAGAGTCTCGGCCAGGCCCCGGGCGACTGCGATCTGCGCCGTCTTCGTCACGCCGTAGTGGATCATTTCCGCCGGGATCTGCAGAGCGCTCTCGCTCGAGATGAAAATGATGCGCCCCCAATTCGCCCGCTTCATCGCCGGCAAGTAGGCGCGGGAGAGGCGCACCCCGCTCAGCACGTTGACTTCGAAGAACCGCATCCAATCCGCGTCCGGGATGTCCTCGAATGGTTTCGGCTCAAAGATGCCCAGGTTGTTGACGAGGATATCGACCTCGCGATGACGGCGAACGAGCTCCTCGATCGCTCCGGCCGTTCCAAGGTCGCCGGCGAAGCCTATCACTTCGCCGCCGCCGGATTCCAGCTTGAGCGTCTCGACCGCTTTCTCCACGTCGGCCCGCGCACGGCCGTTGACGATGACCTGCGCGCCCTCCCTGGCAAGCCCTGCAGCGATCGCGGCGCCGATCCCCGCGGTGCTGCCCGTCACCAGCGCCCGCTTGCCGTTGAGTTCGAGGTCCATGCGATTTCCTAAAAGCGTTGATTGAGCCAAGCGCCGCTTCGCGGTCAGGCTCTCTAATAGTAGCGCGGGATCGGACCGTTATGCGACGTCTGGCGGTCGGAGAGATCGAACATCACTTCGTCGACATAGCACCATCCCCAGCCCTCCGGCGGGTCATAGCCCTCGATGATCGGATGGCGGGTGACATGAAAATGCTTGGTCGCGTGCCTATTCGGGGAGTTGTCGCAGCATCCGACATGGCCGCAGGTGCGGCAGATGCGCAAGTGCACCCAGACGTCGCCGGTCTTGAGGCATTCCTCGCAGCCGAGCGCGCTAGGGGTGACGTCGCGAATGGTGCTCATATGCGCGCAGCTCTTCGTGCTCATGCGGCTTCCCGGCGGTTAGAGATGGGGACCTGGAGAATGCGAAAGGAACTTATGGATCGCCGCCACCACCGCGGCGCCTTCGCCGATCGCCCCGCCGACCCGCTTGACCGATCCGGAGCGCGCGTCGCCAACCGCAAAAACGCCCGGCACTGAGGATGCCAGCGGCGACGGCGCTCCGCCGTCGGCCGCTCCAACCCCGGTCATCACGAAGCCCGCCTTGTCCAGCGCCACGCAGCCTTCCAGCCATTCGGTCGCAGGATCGGCGCCGACGAACAGGAACACGTTGCGGATGGCTGCCTCGGTCTCGCGGCCGGCGCGATGGTCGCGCCATCGCACGCTCTCGAGACCGCCGCCAGGCGGGCCGCCGAGGGCGACGATCTCGGTCTCAGTCATGAGCTCGATATTGGGTGTCGCGGCGATGCGGTCGATGAGGTAGCGCGACATGCTTTCGGCCAGGCCCGGCCCTCTCACCATCATGCGCACTTTGGAAGCGTGGGCGGAGAGAAACACCGCGCCCTGGCCGGCGGAATTGCCTCCGCCGACCAGGACGACCTCCTCGCCGGCGCACAGGCGCGCTTCGATCTGCGAAGCCCAGTACCAGACCCCGCGGCCTTCGAACCGCGCAATATCGGCGATTCCCGGATGGCGATATCTCGCGCCGCTGGCGACCACGACCGTGCGGGCCTGAATGCGCTCGCCGCCATCCGTCTCCAGGACGAACGCCTTCATGGGACGCGAGCAGTCGAGCGTCTTGACCGCGACCGGGATCATGATGTCGGCGCCGAATTTTTGCGCCTGAACAAAGGCGCGGGCGGTGAGCGCCTGGCCGCTGATCCCGGTGGGAAAGCCAAAGTAATTTTCGATCCGCGCGCTGGCCCCGGCCTGACCGCCGAAAGCGCGGCCGTCGAGAACCGCGACCGACAAACCCTCCGAAGCGCCGTAAACCGCGGTCGAAAGCCCTGCCGGCCCGGCGCCAACCACTGCGACGTCATAGACGAAGTTCGACCGCGTCGCGGCCGTCAAGCCGATCTGGCGCGACAGATCATGCTCGGTCGGATTGCCGAGCACCGAGCCGTCGGGACAAACGACCAGCGGCAATCCGCCCGCTATGTCGGCATAGCGGCTAACCACCTCTTTGGCCTCGAGCTCCCGCGCCGGATCGAGCAGATGATGCGGATAGCCGTTCCGGGTGAGAAAGCCCTGAAGCCGGATCACGTCCGCGGCGTTTTGCGAGCCGATCAGAACGGCGCCGGCCGCGCCGCCTTTGAGCAAGGCCACCCGCCGAAGGATGAGCGCCCGCATGATGCGCTCGCCGAGTTCGGCTTCCCCGACCAGCAGCCCGCGCAGGCCTTCTGTCGGAATGAGCAGCGTCTCAACGTCGCCTTCCGCCTGTCCGTCGACAAGCGTCGCGCGGGTGGAAAGCTGGCCGACATCCGCCAGGAACTGGCCTGGGCCTTGCTCGGCGATCGGCGCTGTGTGGCCCAGGCCGTCGCGCTGGCTGATCGCGACCTGGCCCTTGAGCACGACGAACATGCCGGGGCTGATCTTCCCGGCTTCAATCAGCTTCTCGCCGTCCGAATATTTGCGCAACGAGCCATAGCGCCGTAATCGATCGATCTCCTGCGCCGTCAGCTCAGGAAACGTCTCCTGGTAACGAGGGACCTGCGCGGGGAAGACGGAATCGGCCATTGACCTGGACCTTTTGCGCCGGTCCATCGGCGCGCAAAAATCGTCTCAAGAGGCGCGCTTTGTAGGCCCTTTTTGCGCCCGCCCGCAACGCGCAAGACGACGCGCCGGCGCCCGACCGCATGGCGGCGTCGCCTCGCCCCAATTAACGCTTGCATAGCCGACCATCGTTCCCGATGAGGGAGCGCGCTGGCTGGAGCCCAATTGGACGATGACCGAAACATTTCAGATCCTCATCCTGCTTCTGGCGGTCATCTCCGTCGTCGGGCTCGTCGCGAGACGATTGCAGATTCCGGCTGCGATCTTGCTCGTGATCACCGGCGTTGGGCTCGCGCTCATTCCCGACTTGCCAACGCTGCAACTCGCTCCCGATCTCGTCCTGGTGCTGGTGCTTCCGCCGATCATCTATTGGGACGCGGTGAAGATGAGCTGGAAGGAGTTCCGGTTCAACCTGCGCCCGATCGCGCTTTTGGCGATCGGCTGCGTCGTGTTCACGACCATCGGCGTCGCCGCCGCGACCCATTTCCTGTTGGGCTTTCCCTGGGCGGTCGGCTTCGTCCTCGGCGCGATCATCTCGCCTCCCGACGCGGTCGCGCCGCTCGCGATCGCGCGGCGGATGCAGCTTCCGAGGCGCCTCCTCGTCGTTCTCGAGGGTGAGGGCCTGGCGAATGACGCGACGGCGCTCGTTCTCTACCGCTTCGCGGTCACCGCGGTCAGCGCCGGATCGTTCTCGCTCGTCCAGGCCGCCGGCACGTTCGCGGCGATCCTCATGGGGGAGGCTGTGTGGGGAATCGGCGTCGGCTGGATCATGCTCCGCCTGCGCCGGTGGGTGCGCGAGCCCGGCGTCGAGTTCCTGCTCTCCATCTTAACGCCCTTCATCGCCTATTGGCCGCCCGAGCATCTCGGCGGCTCCGGCGTCCTGGCGACGGTGGCGACCGGACTTTATGTGAGTTGGAACGGCCACCGCCTGATCCCCGCGGCGACCAGGCTCCCCGGCGTCGTGTTCTGGGATTTCCTGACCTATATGATCGAAGGCATGGTTTTCGTCATCACCGGCCTGCAGGCGCGCACGCTCATCCCCTCCATTCGCCACTATACGATCGCGGAAATCGCCATGGCCGCCGCTGTTGTCTGCGCTGTGGTCATCGTCACCCGCTTCGTTTGGGTGTTTCCTTCCGTCTATCTGCCGCGGTGGCTCGTCCCCTCGATCAACCGCTATGATCCGGCTCCGCCGTGGCAGCAGCCAATGCTCCTCGGGTTCACCGGCATTCGCGGCATCGTCTCGCTCGCGGCGGCGCTCGCGATTCCGTTCACAATCGCCGACGGAAGCCCTTTTCCGCACCGCGATCTCATTCTCATTCTCGTCTTCGCCGTGATTTTCGTGACCCTGGTCGGCGAAGGCTTGACGCTGCCGGCGGTCGTGCGTGCGCTTGGCCTCGCGAACGCCGGACGGCGCGAGCGGGAGGCCGAGAGGGAAGAGGAGTTCAAGGTTCGCAAGCGCGCGATCGAGGCGGCGATCGAACGGCTCGAGGCGCTGGCCGAGACCCGCAAGCTTCCCGAGCCCGTGGTCCGACCGATCCGCGCTCATCTGCACAACCGGCTCAGGGACGTCGAGAATCGCAAGGATGGCGATGACCATCACAGGAAGCTCGCCGAGCTTGGCGACGAGCTCGAAATTGCACTGATTGGAGCAGAGCGGGAGCTCGCCAACACGCTCTATCGCACCGGAGAATTGAAAGACGAGGGCCGCCGGCGCATCGAGCGCGAGCTCGACTTGCGCGAAGCGGTGATGGCCAATTTCCGGTCGCAGGAGTGAGGAGCGGATGTGGCGCCGCCGAAACCCGGCGGACCTCATCCTTAAGGGTTGTGGAGCATCGCGTCTCGAAGGATGAGGCCGGTGAAAGGAGGCTTTCAACGTTGAGGGCGGCTAGGGAGTTACAATTTCCCCAGGAGCTGATCGCGGCCCGTCCTGTAGGCGCGGTCGCTGACAGTCGCTGACCGCGCTGGCCGCGCTCACCGAGCGCGGCGACACCGGCGCGATGACCCAAACGTAATCTGTATTATGGCAGTGCGCCGCCCGGCCGGCTGAACAGCGTGAGCGGCCAAACGGCCAGGATGCGGAGCATCATCGCGGGCGGATAGCCGGGATGGCTGCGCAGGCCGTCTTCGGCCTTCTCTCCCGATCCTTTGAACCGGGTGCTGATCCGCATTTCCACCGGCGGCGCATCGGCCTTAAAAAGGGGCGCGGAGCGCCGACACCCAAGGCCGCCTGTCGTCGAAGGCCACGTACATCGGCGTTGCGCAGCAGCCGGCGATCATCCGCCGGGTCTTCGTGGCGTCGGTCAGCCTTGTAGCCCTAAGGTGTTCCGCCCCCGGGTGCAGGCGATGCGGTCCCGGCGGAACAGCATGAATTCCGCGCCACCGTCCGCGCTCGGCGCCGGCGCCGAATTGGTCGAAGCGGCGAGCCGCTCAGCCGCGGCCTGGCAGTCGTGAAGGAGGTCGAGCAAAAATTGCGGAGCTTTTGGCGCGCCTCAATTGGTTCGGATTGGCTTCGTCCGCGAACCGAGGCCTGGAACGTTTGCTTATCGGACAACCGCGGTGACTAGCGGCGTTCCCCCCTGGGCTTTTGCACAAACTCGGGGCGGGCGGCACGTCCGTCGTTCAATTCATCCGGGATCGCGACATTCTCTTTTCGCTCAGCAGAATCCATGCTATAACCTTCACTCGCCGTAAAAGCGGCGGCGGAGCTGAGAGGTGCGCAGAGAATGGCGATCCGTCGGAGGCAAAGTGGAAGGACAGAGGGAGGCAACCGGATTTTTTTATTTCTTGTCAACTGTAACCCATTGAAAAGGCTCGATTTCGGAAAAATAAACGCTAGCAAACGCTAGCAAATTTACTGGCGTTTATTAGCGTTTACCACGCGCTTACTAGCGTTAATTGGCGCCGAGCCCGAGATGGCGGACGATAGTTCGCGCAGAGGATCGGCGCCGCCTCGTATTCGCCTGCAGCTACCCCGCCGAGACCTCGATCTCGTCGTAACCATTGACGCGATAGACCACATAGGAGATCGCCCAGGCGGCGATGAACACACCGACGATCAGGTAGCCGAGGACCCCGAAATTGTCGTTGAGCGAACCGATCGCCCCCCAGAACCCGCCCCCGTCGGTGAGGCCCAATTGGCCGCCGATCAGATTGAGCGTCTCGAGGCCGCCGACGATCACTGCAACCGCGACCGAAACGGCAGTGATGGTGAGATTGTAATAAAGCTTACGGATCGGCTTGATGAAGGCCCAGCCATAGGCGCCGAGCATGAGAATGCTGTCGGTCGTGTCGAGCAAGGTCATGCCCGCGGTGAATAGCGCGGGGAAGACCAGGATCGACCAGATCGACAGGCCCTGCGACGCCTGGCTAGCGGAAACGCCAAGCAGGCCAACCTCGGTCGCGGTGTCGAAGCCGAGGCCGAACAGCACGCCGAGCGGATACATCTGCGAGCTCCGCTCGATCATCCGAAAGAAGCGGCGGAACAGGCGTCCGAGCAGACCGCGATTGGCGAGCGCGAGGTCGAGGTCTTCCTCGACGAATCGGCCTCCTCTCTTGGCGGTCTGGAACGTCCGCCACACCGAGGCGAGGACGATGATGTTGGCGATGGCGATCGCGAACAGGAACATCGCCGAAACCAGCGTGCCAACCACGCCGCCGAAGCTCTTGAATGCGGCGAAGCGATCCTGAAGCGTCGTTGTGGCGATGGCGATGGCGATGGTCAGCGCGACGACGATCGTCGAGTGGCCGAGCGAGAAGAACAATCCGACCCCGACCGGACGCTGGCCTTCCTGCATGAGTTTGCGGGTGACGTTGTCGATCGCCGCGATGTGATCGGCGTCGAACGCATGCCTGAGGCCGAAACTGTAAGCGAGGGCGGCCGTGCCGAGCAGAACGGGATAGTTGTGGAAGGCGGCGACCGCCCACAGCCATGCGGCGGCGTTGAAGATGAACAGAAGAACGTAGATCGCGATAACTTTGCCCCGGATATCCTCACAACTGTCGTTGAACAGGTTGGCTACAGTGACGATCATTCCGGAGGCTCCCCAGCTATCCGCGGAGAGACTACCGGAGCTTTGGCGCCGCGCCAACGGGCTGGACGGCGCTGCGTCGCTGGTTCTGAAGCGGGCGGCATCCTCTGTCCGGCGCGCTCTCGTTGCGGCCGCCGTTAATTTTATCTCAACGCGATTGGTCGAATATCGCGCAAACCGTTGGGTAATCGACGCCCCGCCGCTAGGGCACGCATCGCGAGCCGCGCTCCGTCGTCGAGACCAAGGGGGCGGATATGCTTGCGTGGTTGCTTTGGCAACTGGAAAGGATTGAGCGAATACGCGCCGCGGCGGGCGCGCTCATGGATGAGTTTGGCGATGAGGCCTATGCCGAGGCGCGGCGTCGGGAACGTGAGGCCAATTGCGATGAGACGGCGGGAGACTGGAGACGGGTCGCCCTGGTCGTCGCCCGAAGGACTCCGAGGCGCGCCGGGCTTGACGCCGCGAGCGCGCCTCTTCCGGAGCCCAATCCACCAACCGAAATCGTTTCGGATGAGCGGCGGATATTCCGGATCCAGTTTGTTTGCGGGACGGTCGACCACGGCCCCATGAATTTGACTGAGAAACAGATCCAGGTCGCTGACGCCCCCGCCGCCATCATCGCCGCGGCAAACATAAAGTGGCCGCCCCAGACGATCGGATTGCGGATCCTCGATCGCGAAGGCCACGAAGTTTTTGCGCGACAGAAAGCGAGACGGGCGTAGAACGCCGCAGAGGCGAGCTTCGCGCCCGCGGCAGCATCTAATCGGGCCGCCTCGCCATCTGCGATGGCCGCATTCCGATTAACGACTGGGCCGCGTCGATCCGCGGGCTTAGGATTGTCAACAGGCCGTGGAGCCGAGCCGACACGCGGCTCGGGCGCGCTCGAACGTTGGACCTGCGGTCGGGGTTGAAACTACGTGATCGGGGAGGAAGTGTAGCGATTCTCGATGCGTGAATTGATCGAATTTCCTCGACGCCAACCCCCCGGTCTCTACCATTTCGTGGTCGGCGACGCCCTCGTGACCGCGGTCAATGACGGGACGTACCAGGCCTCGTTCGATCTCATCGTCGGGATCGACCATTCCGAATGCGAGCGGCTCGAGAAGGCCGCTTTCCGGCCCGTTCCGCCAAAGATGACGATGAACGCGTTCCTGGTGCAGATCGCGGGCCGCCGCATGCTGGTTGACACAGGCTGCGGGGTCAGCATGGGGCCAACCCTTGGAATGCTCACCGACAATTTGCGATCCTTGGGTATCGAACCGGACGACATCGACACGGTCTTGATAACTCATCTTCATCCCGACCACGTGAACGGGCTCATCGATGAGCACGGGCAGGCCGTCTTTCCAAAGGCGGAGGTCGTCGTGAACGAGGCGGAGCTGAATTTCTTCCGCGATCCGGATTCGCCCAACCGCTCGCCGCCAGAGACACTGGAGTTCTTCGAGGGCGCGCGGCTCGCCACCGCGCCTTACGCTGATCGCATCCGCACAGTTCGCGACGGTCCAGTGCTTCCGGGCGTGACCGCGGTCACCCAGGCGGGGCATACGCCGGGCCAAACCGCTTGGTTGATCGAATCGGGAAGCGATTCCCTCATGATCTGGGGCGATGTTGTGCATATGCCAAACCTGCAGATGGCCGCGCCCCAAGCTGGCACGGTGCTCGACATCGATCGCGGGCAAGCGGTTGCGACGCGGAAGCGCGCTCTGGAAATGGCGGCGACGGACCGGATCCGCGTCGCCGGCACTCATTTCGACTTTCCCGCGATCGGCCATATCGAGCGCCGAGCGATTGGCTTCGGATTTGTTCCGGAGGTGTGGCGGGCGGTCGTCTGAGCAATGGGGGAAGCGCTCGGTTGCGATCGCTCTTGTCGGGCGACGCCACCCAAAAACTGAAACAGGGAGGATGAGCAATGGACTTCAATCGTAGACAAATCACCAAAGGCTTGGCGGCCGGCTTGGCGACGAGCGCAGCACTGACTTAGCTTCCGCGAGCAGCCTTCGCGCAGAAGAAGCTGCGCATCGCCATGGTCGTGAAGGTCCTCGGCATCAACTATTTTGATGTCGGGAGGGATGGCGGCCAAGAGGCCGCGAAAGAGCTCGGCGACATCGAACTCATCTACGCGGGCCCGACCGCGGCGACCGTCGAGCAGCAGATCGCTGTAATCGATACGCTGATCGCGCAACATGTGGACGTTTTGCTCATCTCCGCCAATGACGCGCACGCCCTGATCCCGACGACAAAGAAGGCCATGCAGCGAGGGATCACGGTCCTCTCCTTCGATTCAGGCATTGCTCCCGAAGGACGGGCGATGCAGGTGAATGCGCCGCATGACGATCTGGTGGGCGCCAACGATGTCCGCATGATCACCAAAACCATCGGCGGCGAGGGCGAGATCGCCATTCTCTCGGCCACTTCGCAGGCGACGAACCAGAATATCTGGATCGAGAAGATGAAAGAGGAGCTGAAAAAGCCCGAATACGCCAAGGTGAAGCTGGTCGGGGTCGTTTATGGCGACGATGCCGCCGACAAGAGCTATCGCGAGGCGCAGGGGCTCATCAAGGGCCATCCCAACCTGAAAGGCATCATTTCGCCGACCGCCGTCGGCATCATCGGCGCCTGTCGCGCGGTGACCGACGCGGGTCTCATCGGCAAGATTTACGTGACCGGTCACGGGCTCCCCTCCGAGATGAAGCCGAATGTGCTCTCCGGCGTATGCCAGACGTTCCAGCTGTGGAATCCGGCGGATCTCGGCTATGCCGGTGTGATGTTCGCGAGCCTTATCGCGCGTGGCGAGCTGAAGCCCGAGGTGGGCAAGACGGTGAAGATCGGCCGCCTCGGCGATATGACGATCGAAGCGGAGAACAACACGTACTTGGAGAAACTCCTGGTCTTCGACAAATCGAACATTGAAAAATACGCCGCGCAGTTCTGAGTTGATCGTAGCCCAACCCATCGTTGGCGCCGCAGCGGCAACGTCGGGCGCCCGAACGTCTTCGAGTGTCTGGCGCAAAAGAGGCGTTTCCCGGTCGCAACCGGATCGGTCCTTGGGAGTCGCGCGGCGCGGCAGAGGCGTCGGTTTGCCGCCGTGACGCCTCCGTCGAACCTTGCCGAGGCGGCGCCTCGGATTCCGCCGGCCCGCGAACCGTGCTTTGCGCTCTCCAACATCAGCAAAAGCTTTCCAGGCGTACGAGCGCTAAGCGGCGTCAGCTTGGCTCTCTATCCCGGCGAGGTCGTTGCGCTCATCGGCGAGAACGGCGCGGGCAAGTCGACGCTGGTCAAGATCATGACCGGCATCCTGCAGCCATCGGAGGGCTCCATACTGCTTGATGGCCGCCCCGCGGCGCTCTCTTCGGCTCATGACGCTTTCGCGCAGGGAATCACGGCCATCCACCAGGAGACGGTCCTCTTTGACGATCTGACGGTGGCAGAGAATATTTATCTCGGCCATGCGCCGCGCAATCGTTGGGGTGGGATCGACTGGAGAGCGACGGCGCGCCAAGCGCGCGAAGCGCTCATGAAGATTGGCGTCCGCCATCTCGACGTCGACGCTCAGTTGCGCGATCTCGGAACAGCGAGCAAGCACTTGGTCGCGGTCGCTCGGGCGCTATCTGTGGACGCGCGAGTCGTCATCATGGACGAGCCGACAGCGGCTCTCTCCCTGAAGGAAGTCGACGAGCTTTTCGGCATCGTTGAATTGTTGAAGAGGGATGGCAAAGCCATTCTTTTCATCAGCCACAAGTTCGAGGAGATCGAGCGCATCGCTGATCGCTACGTGGTTTTCCGTGACGGCGAAATGGTCGGAGAGGGATTTTTCAAGGAGACGAGTCGAAGCGACATTATCCGGATGATGGTCGGCCGTTCCATCGATCAGATTTTCCCCACGCGGCGTCACAAGATCGGGGCGCCTTTGCTGGTCTGTTCCGGGCTATCGCATCCCACCGAGTTCAGTGACATCAGCTTCGAGCTGCGCGAGGGCGAAATTCTGGGCTTCTATGGCCTCGTTGGCGCGGGCAGAAGCGAGGTCATGCAGGCGCTCGCTGGAATCACACGGCCAAGCCGCGGCGCGGTGACGTTCGCGGGAAAGACCATCGCGCCCAGATCCAGCGCCGACGCAATCGACGCCGGAATCGTCTATGTGCCCGAGGATCGCGGAGGGCAGGGCGCCGCCATCAGCTTGCCGATCTTCCAGAACATCTCGCTACCCTCGCTCGAGCGGACGTCGAAGTTCGGCGTTCTACGCGTTGGCGAGGAGTTTGCTCTCGCACGCGCCTATGCCCAGCGCCTCCAGTTGCGCGCCGGCTCGCTGGACCAGGACGTTCGAGCGCTGTCCGGCGGGAATCAGCAAAAAGTGGTCATCACCAAATGGCTCGCAACGAGACCCAAGGTGATTATCCTGGATGAGCCGACCAAGGGCATCGACATCGGCTCGAAAGCTGCTGTCCACAGCTTCATGGCCCAATTGGCCGAAGAGGGACTCTCTGTGATCATGGTCTCCTCGGAACTGCCCGAAATTCTTGGCATGTCCGACCGCGTGGTCGTCATGCGGCAGGGGCGGATGACCGCCGTCCACGACATCGAGGGTTTGACGCCCGAGACATTGGTGCGCGCCGCCGCAGGACTGGCCACGTGAGGCGCTTCGTCAAGTCGCGCGAGATTTGGCTTATCCTTGCCAACCTTGCACTCCTCTTCCTCATCGCGCTGCGCTTCCCCGATTTCGTGAGGCCAAGCAATCTTGCGCAGGTGTTCAACGACGCGTCGCTTCTCATCATGCTGACGCTCGGCCAGATGGTCGTCCTGATCTCCCGATCGCTCGACCTGTCGATGGCCTCCAACCTGTGCTTCAGCGGCATGGCGGTCGCGATGTTGAATGCCGCCCATCCCCAAATCGACGTGAGCATTCTGATCGTGCTCGCGCTCGCCATCGGCCTTGCGCTCGGGGCGCTGAACGGCCTCCTCATCTGGCTCTGCGATGTGCCCCCGATTGTGGTCACGCTGGGGACGCTCTCGATCTTTCGCGGCGCGACTTACGTTCTCTCTGGCGGCGCCTGGGTCAACGCCGATCAGATGAGCCCGAGTTTCATCGGATTCCAAAGAACGATCGTGTTGGGCCTGCCCATGTTGTCCTGGATCGCGATTGGCGCGATCGTCGTCTTCGCGATCGTGATGCGCTGGACGCCGTTCGGCCGCTCTGTTTACGCTGTTGGAGTTAATCCGGTCGCTTCGCTCTACACCGGCATCGATGTCGGCCGCACGAAGTTCTTCGTCTTTTGCATCTCGGGCGCGGTCGCGGGGCTCGTCGGCTACCTTTGGATTTCGCGCTACGTAATTGCCTCTGTTGAGGTTGCGAGTGGGTATGAGCTCACCGTAATCGCCGCGTGTCTCGTTGGCGGCGTGTCGATCGCCGGCGGGGTTGGGTCGGTCGCGGGCGCAGTGCTGGGAGCCCTGTTCCTTGGAATCATCGCCGATGCGCTTCCCGTGATCAATGTTTCTCCATTCTGGCAAATGGCGATTTCGGGCGTCGCGATCATCGTTGCAGTTGCGCTCAACTTGCGCGGCGAGTGGCGATCAGGGCGAATCATCCTCAAACCTACTGAGGCGGCATGAGTGGGACGACCGCCGAGCGGCGTCTTCTTCCGGACCGTCTCGATCAGCCTCTGTGGCGCAGGTTCATGCGCTGGGAGACGCTGCTCGCGGCGATCGCTCTCGCCATATTCGCGCTTAACAGCGTCGCCTCTCCATATTTTCTCGACCCTTGGGCGCTCTCCGACCTCACGTTCACTTTCACCGAGAAGGGCCTCATCGCGCTTCCGATGGCGCTTCTCATCATTTCCGGCGAGTTCGATCTCTCGGTCGCCGCGATCATGGCGTTGGCTTCTACGCTGATGGGTATGGCGGCTGAGGCCGGCGCTGCGACGCCCTTGCTTGTCATCGTCGGCGTTCTCATCGGGCTCATCTGCGGGGCCGCAAACGGCCTGCTTGTCGCCTACTTTCGGCTGCCGTCCATTGTGGCCACAATCGGCACGATGAGCCTGTTTCGCGGCATCGCCTTCATCATTCTCGGCGACCAGGCTTATGGAAAGTATCCGGCCGATTTGGCGTATTTCGGACAAGGCTACGTTTGGAGCGTCATATCCTTCGAACTCGCGCTCTTTGTTCTAGCGGCGATCGTTTATGGTTTCGTGCTGCATGGCACGAGCTTCGGGCGAAGAATCTTCGTCATCGGCGCGAATGCGGAGGTGGCTCGTTATTCGGGCGTTCGGGTCGAACGGATCAAGTTCCATCTCTTTTGCTTGACGGGTCTGATGTCGGGAATCGCGGCGGTGCTGATCACATCGCGCCTCGGTTCGACGCGGCCATCGATCGCGCAAGGCTACGAGCTCGACGTCATCACCATGGTGGTCTTGGGCGGCGTCAGCATCCAAGGCGGGGCAGGGTCCATTCCGGGCGTCGTACTGGCCGCTTGCATTATGGGATTGGTGACCTTCGGTCTCGGTCTCCTCAATGTGCCCAGCGTCGTCATGTCGATTGTCGTTGGAAGTTTGCTAATCGCAGTCATCGCATTGCCGCTTATTTGGCAAAAAACGCTTCTCAACCGATTGAGCTGACTGACGCCTCCGCATGGCCTACGGGCCTGGCGCCGGCGAAAGCTTCTTCGAGCTTCGGCAGATACGCTCTCGTTCGATGGATTCGTCGCCAAGCTTACCGCCAGAACCGCTTGCTGGCGATGCGAGCGCCCTCGGCCAGCGCCGCGAATTTCGCCCAGACGATTTCCGGTTCGACGGCGGCCTGGCCGACCCATGTTCCATACCCGCAATCGCTTCCTGCGATCACGTTCTCGCGGCCGACGAGTTTCGCATAATTGCTGATGCGGTTCGCGATGACCTCGGGATGTTCGATGAAGTTCGACTTCGACTCGAGGACGCCCGGTATCAGGACCTTGCCGTCAGGCAGATTGGTGGTTTCGAACACTGCATATTCGTGCGCGTGGCGCGGATTGGCGGCTTCAAGAGAAAGCGCCATGGGCTTAGCCTTGAACACGACGTCGACGATATCGCCGAGCGGCACATCGCAATGGTGCGGACCCTCGTAATTGCCCCAGCAGAGATGCATGCGGACTTGCTCCGCGGGAACGTTCGCGAGCGCGGCGTTGAGCGCCGCGACATGCTCTGCCGCGCGCTTGCGAAACTCCTTGAGTTCAAGACCGGCGTATTGGATGTGCCGGCCCATCGCGAGGTCGGGACAATCAATCTGAAGATCAAAGCCAGCCGCGACGATCGCTTCGTATTCAGGCTTCATCGCCTCTGAGATCGCCTCGAGATATGCGGTCTCGCTCGGATAGTAATCGTTGTGAAAGAAGAGCGAGATGACGCCTGGCGATGCGGCGGTCATGAAGGGCCGCTGTCCATTCGCTTCGCCAACCGCCGCCTTGAGGTTGTCGATGTCACGTCCCACCGCATCGGGGTCGGCGACGGTGATCGGGCCATTGCAGGCCGGCGTCTTCCGCCGCGACCGCCCGGGATCGCCGAACACGCGCTTCGCCATGCTCGGAAATTCAACCAGATCCTGATAGACGAAACTGTTGCCCGCTCCGCCGAAGCCCGCCAATCGGTCTTTGACGTAAGTTGCGTAGCTCGGTTTCGACATTTCACCGTCGTTGACGATGTCGATCCCGGCCTTTCTCTGGCGTCCGACGACCTCGCCGACCGAACTCCTGATACGCGCGGCGAGGGCGTCCTTATCGATCGGCTTTCCCTCCTCTTTCGCATACATCATCTGGATCAGGTCGTCCGGACGCGGCAGACTTCCAGTATGGGTGGTCAGAAAGCGGTCGACGCTATTGGGCATGTTCACTTGCCTGTTGTCGCAATTGGATCGTGTTTCTCAGCTGGCGGCGCGCTTCTCAGATTCGCGCCGGGAAGTGCGCGTGGCTGACCACTCATTAGGCGCGGCGCCCAACTTGGCGCATCGGAACGCGGCCACGCGGAACAGCGTCGTCTCGCGAGGCCTAGCGCACGATGCGGTTAGGTCGAGCCAGCGTCGTCATTGCGAGCGAAGCGAAGCAAAACAATCCAGGGGAACGTCGGGCGGCCTGCGGCTCCTGGATCGTTACGTCGCCATAGCCCGTCCGGAAGGACGGGCGTCTTCCGACGCCCTCTGGCTCCTCGCGATGACGATTCCGGCCGAACGCATCTTGATCTAGCGCCGCCTCGTCTGGCTGGTCAACTTGCCGGCATTTGCGCTTTAGACAGGCTTCGCCCGCTATATTGCTGACGCGACGGACGCGAACGGACAGATCGGTCCGCTGTCTGGCGCGAGGCGCCGCGACCATCGAATGGACCAGGCGCGCCCATCCCTCTGCTCCTGCGGGCCGGCGCTAAAAACCTTCGTGATTAACGTTGGCGACCTCGCCGGCGTGGGTCGAAGCGCGGGGAAACCAATGTTCATGCGGCGGCTTGAACTCAACCTGTTTGACAGCGCCGATCGGCGACCCGACGGCGGCGAGCGCCCCGCCGCTCGCGTTCGGGCTCTGCTGAGCGCGCACCAGCATAAAGACTGTGACGGCGAGCGCCGCGACGAGGATGAAATCGATCGAATTGCGAAATGACAGCAAGGCGGCCCCTCCTCGAATTTGCATGGCCCGGACGCCCCTATTCGCGCCCCGGCGGCAATCTAAAATATCCTTTATCACGGAATAAGTGATCATGCGGACCGTGTTTGTGAGCCAGATCACAGCCAAAGTCCTGGCCGCTCGGCGCTGGCGCTCCAGCGGCCGCGGGAGCACTCTGGGCCTGTCTACGACCGCGGAGACAGACCGCCCATGAATGCTCCCATCCTTCGGTTGACCGCTCTCGCCCATGGTGGCGGCTGCGGCTGCAAGCTGTCGCCCGCCGTGCTGCGCGAGCTGCTCGCTGAGCAGCCGGCGGCCGCTCCCTTCGCCAATCTCCTCGTCGGAACGGAGACTGGCGACGACGCGGCGGTGTGGCGGCTTGACGATGAGACCTGCATCATTGCGACCACCGACTTCTTCATGCCGATGGTTGACGACCCGTTCGACTTCGGCCGCATCGCCGCGACCAATGCGCTCTCCGATGTCTACGCAATGGGCGGCAGGCCCATCTTCGCGCTTGCGGTCCTCGGCATGCCGATCAACAGCATGCCCACGAGCATGATCCGCGAAATCCTACGCGGCGGCGCGGCGATGGCGGCGGAAGCGGGAATCCCCGTCGCCGGCGGCCATTCCATCGATTCGCCCGAGCCGATCTACGGTCTCGCCGTCGTCGGCCTCGTCTCGACGAAGGCGCTGAGGCGCAACTCGGAAGCCCGTCCGGGCGACGCGCTGATCCTCACCAAGCCGATCGGCGTCGGCATCTATTCGGCGGCGATCAAGAAGGGCGCTCTCTCCGACGGGGGCTATCGCGAGATGCTCGGCTTCATGACGCGCCTCAACCTCGTGGGAGCGGAACTCGCACGCGACGAGGCGGTCCATGCGATGACCGATGTCACGGGTTTTGGCCTGCTTGGCCACGCGCTCGAAATGGCGCGCGGCGCCGGCGTCACTGTCCGTCTGCGCCTTCAGGATGTTCCGCTGCTCGCCCAGGCCGAGACTCTCTCCTGCGCCGGCTTCGCTACCGGCGCCTCACATCGCAACTGGGCGAGCTACAGCGGTGCGGTCGCCTTGCCGCCCGCATTCAAAGACTGGCGGCGCCTGCTTTTGACCGATCCGCAGACTTCGGGCGGCTTGCTCATCGCCTGCGACGCAGGGGCAGCGCCCGAAATCCTCGCGCGCATTCGAGAAGGCGATTCCCACGCCGCGATCGTCGGCTCGGCCGAGGCCGGCGATCCGATCGTAGCCGTCGACGCTTAGAGCGGATTGCATTTCCGTCAAATCGGGCGGTTTAGGCGCGGTCGCTGACCGCGCCGCCGCGCTCACCGAGCGCGGCTGCAATCCGCGCGTCAACCCCCAAACGCAATCCGCTCTGAGCGCCCGCTCATCTCACTTGGCGGGGCGCAAAGCTGGCGGAGGAGAGTGGGAGTTGAACCCACCCGAGACAGGCTCGCTGCCCCACACGGATTTGAAGTCCGTGCGCCCCACCGGGGACGATTTTCCTCCAGGCTCGTCACCCGATTGGCATGTCGCTCCGAAGAGATCCAGACGATGTGGGTTGATCCGGCGCGCGTCGCCTTTGCGCAAGGTCACGCCATGCCGATCGAAGAAGTCGAGAATTTGGATCGCCACCTTGCGGCCGTTGTCGACCTGGTCGCGGAATTGCGCAGCGGAAAAAGAGCCGTCTTTCGCTGTCGCCGACAGGTCCGCAACGATTGCGGTCATCTCGCTCATCGTCGACCGCAGGAAGAAATGGTCGTGCGCCACTTCGTCGGCCCAACCCATGCGGCCTGCGCGTTTGAGCGCGCGGCGCAGATCTGCTTCTGGGCGGCCGGTCGCCGTCGCGAGGTCGCGCACCCTTGGCGGACGGAAGCGCTGCGCCCCGCCGAGAAGCGGAGCCGCCGCCTCCCAGGCGGCCCGATCCTGAGGCGCCAGCTGAACTTCGTGCGACGGAAGCCTGACGAACCCGCCGTCCAGAACGAGCTGGCCCGAGCCGGCAAGCTTTTTCAAGGCGACGTCGAACGCCGCCTTAGGCAGTTTCGGCTGCGAATTGATCCGCAGCTGCTCTCGTCCCAACCCTTGAAGATCCGGATTGTCGGCGTGATAGGCGCCGATGCGCTCGCGCAGCGTCGACGCGAAGAGGGCCCAACGCTGGCCGGTCATCGCGATCTTCGAGTTTCCCGATTCCAAAATGACGAGACCCAGCCGCGACGCCAGCTCATCCCGCTGCTCGGCGGAGACCGCTCGGTCCCGGGCAAACTCCGCCAGGTCAAATGCGAAAGGGGGCGTTTGCAACAGCGCCGTGAAGGCGGCGGACGGATCGGCCAATTCAAGCGCCGCGCGCTGCTCGCGCCTCTCCGGCGTCCGCCTCCCTCTGGCCTTCGCACGCAGATCCAGAAACAGGCCGCCGCCCAGCGTTCGCTGGGCCGATGCGTCCCGAACGACGAAGCGGTCATGAGCGGCTGCGGCAATCGGCCGATCAAGGACGAGCTGGACGTTGGCGTCTTCTCCGGGGGCGATGGGCCTGTCGTCGAAAAGCACGATGCGCGCGCCGGCTTCCGCCGCGGCGTGATGAAGCCGGACAGGAAACCATTGGCCGACTGGCTTCTTCTCGGTTGTCAGCACCCGGATGCGGGCGTCGATGCGATCGGTTGGCGCATGCAGCTCGGGATCGAGCGCCACGTCGCCGCGCCGGATCGCGTCTTTCGTTATGCCGGGGCCTGTGAGATTGAGCGCGCAGCGCTCGCCCGCATGCGCCGCCTCGGCCGGCCGGTTCTGCGCGTGAAGAGACCGCACACGGGCGAAGAGCCCGGACGGACTGAGCTGGATCCGGTCGCCAAGATGGACCGAACCCGACAGCACTGTCCCGGTCGCCACGACCCCGACGCCCGACAGCGTGAAGACGCGATCGACCGCCAGCCGAAACCTCTTGCCCGCTCCTCGATCGCGCACGGCGTCCGCCGCCTCTTCGAGATGGGCGGTGAGCGCGTCCACGCCCTCTCCGGTCAGGGCCGAGACCGTCAGAACCTCGGCCTGCGCAAGCGCGGTCGCGGCGATCATCGCTTTTGCCTGGCCGGCGACATGCTCGATGGATTCGGGGGAACCGAGGTCCGCCTTTGTGATGACCACCGCGCCGCGATCGACGCCGAGCAGGTCGAGAATCGCCAGATGTTCGAGCGTCTGCGGCATAATCCCGTCATCGACACCGATTGTCAGAAGTGCAAAATCGATCCCGCTTGCGCCCGCGAGCATCGTGTGAACGAAGCGCTCGTGGCCTGGAACATCGATGAAGCCGATCGCCCGGCCCGAGCGCGCGGGCATATAGGCGAAGCCCAGATCGATCGTGATGCCGCGGGCCTTCTCATGCCTAAGGCGGTCGCCCTCGACGCCCGTCAGCGCTTTGACCAGCGTCGTCTTGCCGTGATCGATATGACCCGCGAGGCCGACAATCACGGCGCGCTCTTCGCTGGCCGCTCGTCAGACGAAGCGTCGCATCTGGGGTCCTGCGCACTGACATGGAAGTGCGACAGATTGGACAGGAACGCCTCCTCCTCGCCCGTGCAACGCAGGTCGAGCACCAGGCGGTCCTTCTCGATCCGTCCGATCACGGGTCGCGGCAGTTCGCGCAGCAATGCTGACAGGCGTTCCAGCTCGCGGCCTTTCAGTTTCGAGGCGATGGCGAGACCGGCGCTCGCAATGGTTTCGAGCGGCAGCGCGCCGGATCCGATCTGGCTCGCGCATTCGCATATTTCGACCGCGAAGTCGTCGCCGAGCGCTTTCGCCGCATGGGGCAGGATTCGCCGCGCCTGCGCCTCGATCTCATCCCGCGACCGTGTCAGCATCCGCAACGTCGGAAGCCGCTCGGCGAGCCGGATCGGATCCCGATACAGCTTAAGGGTGGCTTCGATGGCGGCCAGCCTGATCTTGTCGACGCGAAGCGCGCGCTTCATCGGATTGCGATTGATCGCCTGGATCAGGTCGCGTTTGCCGACAATGAAACCCGCTTGCGGCCCGCCGAGCAGTTTGTCGCCGGAGAACGTCACAAGGTCCGCCGCGGCCGCCGCCTGTCGAACTGTCGGCTCCGCTTGCAGCCCGTAATGCGCAAGGTTGACCAAGGTGCCCGACCCGAGATCGTGGGCCAGCGGAACGCCTGCCTCCTTGGCGATCGCACTAATGTCCGCCGCCGCGACCTCGGCGGTGAACCCCTGAATGCGGTAGTTCGACGTGTGGACTTTCAGGATCAGCCCGGTCCTTTCGTTCAGCGCCGCGCGATAATCCTTCTGATGTGTGCGATTGGTCGTGCCGACTTCGACCAATCGCGCGCCTGCGCTCGCCATGATTTCCGGCATGCGAAACGCGCCGCCAATCTCGATGAGCTCGCCGCGCGACACGATCGCCTCGCGGCCGTTCGCAAGGGTGTTGAGCACAAGCAGCACCGCGGCGGCGTTGTTGTTGACCACGGTTGCCTCATCCGCGCCGGTCAATTCGCACAGGAGACCCCTGACAAGGTCGTCGCGTTCGCCGCGCTTCCCGGTCTTGAGATCGAACTCAAGGGCCACCGGATTCTGCATGGCTGCGACGGCGGCTTCGACCGCCGTCTCGGCGAGCACCGCCCGGCCAAGATTGGTGTGCAGGATGGTTCCGCTCAGGTTGAACAGCGGGCGCGAGCCCGAACGGTCCTCTCTCTCAAGACGCGCGCGACTTTCAATGGCGAGACGCTCAGCGGTCGGAACGATGCGCTCGCCCTCGTGCAGGCCCATGCGCGCGGCCTCGATCGTCGCGCGGATGGCGTTGGTTGAGGCGTTTTGGCCGTAGCGCTCCAAAAGAGCCGCCGCCGCAGACGTGTTCAGGACTGCGGATACCGAAGGAAGGTCGCGCAGGCGCGCCGCTATGATGGGGTCCATTGTCCCCTCGCTTCGCTTCGGCCTTGGCGGTCCTAACCCGCGATCTGGAAGCAGACCCAGCAGTTTACCACGGCACGGAATGCCCACATTGTTTCCGACTTCGCGCCCGATTGCAACAGCACGGCCTCCAACTCCGTCAGGCGCGCTTTAAGCATAGTCGGTCGCCTTCGCCACCTCTTCCCAGGCGTCGATGTCCTTGGTGAACTCTGCAATCTTCGTGCGCGCGAGAGCGTAAGCGCGCGCGCCGAGCGGCAGGTGCAGCGGCGGCTTTTCCGCGTCGACCGCTTTCAAGATGACCTTGACGGCCTTGTCCGGGTCGCCGACCTGCTTGCCGTCGTTGTTGGCGCGGAAGGTGCGGAACACGCCCGCCGTTCCCGCATATTCCGGCATCTCCTTCTTGGCGAGCGAGATCGACCGGCCGAGGAAGTCGGTTCGAAACGGACCCGGCTCCACGATGATGACCGCGATGCCGAATGGCGCGACCTCCTGGGCCAGCGCCTCGGAAATGCCTTCGACCGCAAACTTCGTCGCGTTGTAGTGCCCCGAGCCTTGCAAGCCCTTAATGCCCGCGCCTGACGACATGTTCAGAATGCGGCCGCCGGCGCCCGTCTTTCGCAGCGCCGGCAAGGCCGCCCGCGTCGTCTCCAGAAGGCCGATGATGTTCGTCTCGAACATCGGCCGATATTCGTCCGGGGTCGCCTCCTCGATGGCGCCGATGAAGCCGAAGCCGGCGTTGTTGACGAGGACGTCGAGCCTGCCGAAGGCGTTCGTCGCCAGCGCCACGGCCTTCTCGGCGGCGCCGGCCTTGGTCACATCGAGAGCAGTCGTTCGCGCCGTCTTAGGGTACGCCTTGGCGATGTCCGAGAGCGTGGCCGGGTCGCGCGCCGTGGCGACGACCTGATCGCCGCGATCGAGCGCCGCCAGGGCGAGCAAGCGGCCGAAGCCTGTGGAACAGCCGGTGATAAGCCAAGTCTTGGTCATGATCGCTCTTCGTGTGTTGGAGGGTCTTGGAAGGAAAGGGGAGTTTCGAAGGGCTACTGGAGTAAGAAAGCAAATTGCGACCGGAGCGTGGACGCCCGGATAAGGTCTCGCCCCATATCTTACAGAGCGATCTGGACCCGTCTAGGCTCGTCGGCGGCGCCTTACAGGCCGCTGCACTGCTCCGCGCTGAAGCTCGGGCGCCATCACGACCGCAGAGCGGCTTCAGCGGTCCTAAAAACGCTCCTGGACTTCACCGACGCCGGATAGCGGCGCCGGACGCCTTCGCACGAGAGGGCGGCTTCGGGCCGCCCTTTTTGTGCTGAGCAGAACCTTCCGTGTCGCAAGACCGCTGTGCCTCGGACGAATGCTCACCTCCTCGTTGAGGCTCGAAGCGACAAGAAATTTTTCTGCCGTGTCGATAGCCTAGACAGTTTAATTGGTTCCATCGCTAATCCAGCCCTGAAAAAATCGCAATCGCGTCCAAATAATACAAGGATGATTCAATGGATTTAAGATGGCTGAAATCGACAAGTACACTAAAAGACCCATGCAATGGAGGATTCAACGGCAGTTGGGATGCCGCACCGCACGTGATAATCAAGCTCCATCGTGCGCAATTCCGTCTGCCCTGCGCGTGACTGTCAGCCATGCGCTTCTGGATTGATTTTCCGCGCCTCAGCCCGTTCCGACCAGGCGTGTTGTTCGGCTCGGGAGACGTCGGCGGCAGGCGCCGCCCCCCGCACCCGGTTATCGTGACCGAGCAGCATGCGGACCCCGTCGAGCTCGTTTTCCAAGCCTTTCTTCGCCTCGATCGTGGACAGCGCGCGCGCCTGGCTGAGCGGCTCAAATGGCGCTTGGATGGGCCGCCCAAGCCCGCGAGCCTCAAAGTCCCTCGCTAGCCCCCTCGGGGCTTCGGGACTGTTCCGCGATGCTGACCGTCGCGCGGATCTCGGCGATAAGATCGAGGGCAGCATCATCTCATGCTATGTGAGTCGGCGAGCGTGGAGCCCGATATGCCAGATCGGCGAGAGCTGTACCGGAGCCCAAACGGGGATACGTGGTTCCTCGGTCGGGAGCCAGAGAACGGCCATGCATTTGTTATCCATCAACCTAACGCGCCTTCCGGAGGCCGTTTGTCGCACATCGAACTCGGAGCTTTCTTGAGGGAGGCGGCGGGGCCAGAGCAACAGGCTCTCTTGCGGTTAATTGGAACTCTGGTGGAGGTTCCCCCATATGGCGACCGGATCGAAAAAACCGAGAAGGAGGTCTGAGGGCCAACGACTTCGTGGGTCGCGTCTCGGTTTGAATAACAGCCGAGGGCGCCGATCCCCATCTCGCCCACTCATCTATTCAATCGATTTTTCGCCAAGTCGCAATGAGCTTCACGATAAACTTATCGGCATCCGTCTGGGCTTCACGTTTTGTCGCAAAGCTGAACATCGACGAGTCGCGCAGGCGCTTAGTTTCGAATACGTCCCATCGATACCGACCCGGACGATTTGGATCCTCTCTGACCTGAACGGTGTAGGGCTCGATTTCTGGCACAGTCGCACTATGCGCCATTCGCTGTCCGATTTCCACCGCAAAGCAAATCAGGCCCTTGCCGCAAGAGCGCCTCGCGGCGTCCGGCCGAAGGAGGGCGCCGCGCCGTCACCTTCAGCGGCGCCGCTCTAAGCGTTGGACCAACGGACCGAGACTAGGCCCCCAATTCGCGCCTAATCGACCAGACCCCATCTTTCATTCGCCCATCTAGACGGGGCGCGAGAGAAGCGGGAACGTAGGTTTTCAGGCCATTCCATCGGCATGCAATTGTTGGGCCCGACGTCTGTCTTGCCCAGGCCCCCAAAGAACCGCTTCATACCAGCTCTTCAATCGGCGAGTTCGACCGGCCGGAGTTTCTAATCGTGCTTTCTTGTCCGAGTTTTAACAGCGCGACGAACAGAGCTGTCTGATAATTATCGTCTTTCAGCTCTCCTGAATCGAACTTCGCCCATTCCGCGTTGATCGCCGAGATCAATTCGCTGTCCGCCTGACCAATTCGGCAAGTGGCGGCAACAGCCAAAAACTTCTTTCTCTCTGTCGCGTTCTGAGCCAAAAACTGGTCACGATAAATCGAATACATCCTGGGCCCTATGTCAGCGAGCCGGAGATAAAGTAAGGGATAATCATCCCGAATGCTGTTGTCTCTATGCGCGAAGTCTGACAGCAGGTCCTGCACCGTGGCGAATTCCGCCGGGCCAAGGGCCACGATTCCACCCGCCAACAGCCTGGCCTGTTCGAGTGGACCGGGAACATCGACGCCGCCAGTTTCAATCAAGGCGAGGAATCGCTTGGTCATCGCGGTGGCGAAAGGCGCGAGTTGAGAAGGATTGCTCGCGATAAGGAAGCTCATTGCCCAAGAGATGACTGGGCTTCGCCCGTCAACCACGTCCTGCAGCGCGCCGAAAGCCGCGTCTTCGTCGGGAGGGGCGCGCACGGGTGATCATCGCCGACGTCAGAATTGCTAAAATGTGCAATTTATTATTCGAAAGCGCCTTGATCCCAAGCATTATACTGACAGGATCAGGGTAGACCGTTCGATCCACAGAGTTTGACCGACTCTCTATGGTCGCGCGCTCCGTTGCAAACTCCGCCTGACAAGTGCGCCCTGAGATTTCTGAAGAAAACTTGCATCCTATCGTAAAGAACGGAATTATGGGCAGCCGACGGATGTAACCTGATTTAATACGCCGATAATCTTTCGATCGAAACTCACGGTCGTAGTTTCATGACCGATGTTCCAGTCATTCCATCCTTCACCAGGATCATCATAGGCGCTAATACTGATGATTTTGCGAAGGGGGCACGTCTTGGCGGGCGGAGGCTTCGAGGCGAATCCGCTCGTAGCGCGGTCCTTTGAAATGGCTCTCGGGTCAAGCCAAAGGACTTCATCTTTTGAATTCCGACCGAGGGAGGCAATCCCAAGTGCGTGGGCGATGGATCATTGCGGGGCGTGGTGGCCGCTCGCCAAGCTCGCCCCGATGGCTGTCGTAACCGTCGTTATAACGCGCTGGCCGACACGCTACATCGTCCCTGGAGTCGTTCTTATGGCCGCCATGGTCGCCAGCAACGCGCTCCACGGAAACAATGCGCTCCTCGCGAGGCTGATCCTGTTCTCGCTCGCTGTCTCGTGCGCCTGTTGGGCGGCCCACCGGGCGGGCGCCTATCACGCTCGCCTCGAAGAGCGGGTCCGCGCTCTCTAGCGCAGGTCATGGGCGTTTACGTAAGCGATTGATTTATAACATATTGTGGACGGCGTTTGTGGATTAAAAAATGGTGCCCAGGAAAGGACTCGAACCTTCACGGCTTGCACCGCTGGTACCTGAAACCAGTGCGTCTACCAATTCCGCCACCTGGGCATGCGCGGCTTCTTAAGAGGGTGGGCGGGCGGCTGTCAACGGCGCGCCGCGGTCCTTTCCAGCCCGCATGACAATGACGCGGGCCTGGCGCTAAACTCCCCCTAACCAGCGTGAGGCGCATTCTGATCGCGCCGCCGGAGGAGTCTTCATGACCAGCGCCGTCCGCCTTTCGCTGCACGTGCCGGAGCCTTCCGTGCGGCCGGGCGGCAAGCCCGACTTCAGCCATGTCGGCATTGCCGAAGCGGGCAAGGTTCGCCGCCCGCCCATCGACGTCAGCCCCTCCGACATCCGCGACTATGCCTATACGATGATCGGCGCGCTCGACGACAAGGGCGAGGCGGTCGGCGATTGGGCCGGGTCGCTCGACGTTGACGAAAAGCGCAAGGGTCTGCGCGACATGATGCTGACGCGCGCCTTCGACGCGCGCATGCTCTTGTCGCAGCGCCAAGGCAAGACGTCGTTCTACATCACTTGCCTCGGCGAGGAGGCGATCGCGACCGCGCATCGCAAGGCGCTCGCGGAGGGCGACATGTGCTTTCCGACCTACCGCCAGCAGGGCCTGCTCATCGCCTTGGGCTGGCCGATCGTCGACATGATGTGCGAGATCTTCTCCAACGAGAAGGACCACCTCAACGGCCGCCAGCTTCCCGGGCTCTATTCGTTCAAGAAGGCCGGATTCTTCACCGTGTCCGGCAATCTCGGCACCCAATACCCGCATGCGGTCGGCTGGGCGATGGCCTCGGCGATTTCAGGCGACACCCGCATCGCTTCGGGCTGGATCGGCGAGGGCGCGACGGCGGAGAGCGATTTCCATTCGGCGCTTGTGTTCGCCTCGGTCTACCGGCCGCCGGTCATTCTCAACGTCGTCAACAACCAATGGGCGATCTCGTCCTATCAGGGCATCGCCGGGGGCGAGAGCGCCAAATTCGCCGCTCGCGCCCACGGCTTCGGGATTCCCTCGCTGCGCGTCGACGGCAACGATTATCTTGCGGTCCATGCGGCCTCGCTGTGGGCGGCCGAAAGAGCGCGCGCCAATCTGGGACCAACCTTGATCGAGTGGGTGACCTACCGAGCCGGCGCCCACTCGACCTCGGACGATCCGTCGAAATACCGCCCCAAGGACGAATGGGCCGCGTGGCCGCTGGGCGATCCGATTGACCGGCTGAAAGTCCATCTCATTCGCATCGGCGCGTGGAGCGAAGATCGCCACCGGCAGATGCAGGCCGAGGTCGACGCTGAAATTTTGGACGCCGCCAAGGAGGCCGAGAGCCACGGCACTCTGCATGACGGGCCGAAGCCGAGCGCAGCGACGATGTTCGAGCAGGTCTATAAGGAGATGCCGCGCCACTTGCGCGAGCAGCGCCAGCAGCTCGGAGTTTAGCGCATGCCGCGCATGTCGATGGTCGAGGCGATCCGCGACGCGATGGATTGCAAAATGGCCGATGACGAGCGCGTCGTCGTGTTCGGCGAGGATGTCGGCTATTTCGGCGGGGTCTTTCGCTGCACGGACGGTCTGCAGCGCAAGTACGGCAAGTCGCGCTGCTTCGACGCGCCGATCAACGAATCGGGAATCGTCGGCGTGGCGATCGGCATGGGCGCCTATGGGCTTCGGGCGGTCGCCGAGATCCAGTTCGCCGACTATGTCTATCCCGGCTACGACCAGATCGTGTCTGAGGCGGCGCGGCTGCGCTACCGCTCGGGCGGCGAGTTCTTCGCCCCCATCGTCATCCGCATGCCCGTCGGCGGCGGCATCTACGGCGGCCAGACGCACAGCCAGAGCCCGGAGGCCTTGTTCACCCACGTCTCCGGCCTCAAGACCGTCATTCCTTCCAACCCTTACGACGCCAAAGGTCTCCTGATCGCCTCGATCGAGGACGACGATCCGGTCATCTTTCTCGAGCCGAAGCGGCTCTACAACGGCCCATTCGCCGGCCATCCCGACCAGCCAGTCGTCCCTTGGGCGAAGCACCCCCTAAGCGAGGCGCCGGAGGGTCGCTATGTCGTGCCGCTGGGCAAGGCTGCGGTCCGGCGCGAGGGCAAGGGAGTCACCGTCCTCTGCTACGGCACGATGGTCCATGTCGCCGAGGCGGCGGCCGAGGAGACCGGGGTCGACGCGGAAATCATCGATCTGCGTTCGCTCGTTCCGCTCGACGTGGACGCGATCCAGGCCTCGGTCGAGAAGACTGGCCGCTGCGTCATCGTGCACGAGGCGACGCTGACCTCGGGCTTTGGCGCCGAGCTCGCCGCGCAGGTGATGGAGCGCTGCTTCTATGCGCTCGAGGCGCCGGTCCAGCGCATCGCCGGCTGGGATACGCCCTATCCCCACGCGGAGGAATGGGACTATTTTCCCGGTCCCGCGCGGGTGGGGCGCGCGCTCATGAAGGCCATGGAGGCATGAGATGGGCGTGCGCTCGATCAAGATGCCCGACGTCGGCGAGGGGGTGGCGGAAGCCGAGATCGTCGAATGGGCGGTCAAGGTCGGCGATCTCGTCAGGGAGGATCAGGTCGTCGCCGCGGTCATGACCGACAAGGCGACGGTCGAAATCCCGACGCCGGTCGCAGGCAGCGTGCTTAAGCTCGGCGGCGCGGTCGGGGACGTGCTGGCCGTCGGCGCCGAGCTCATTCGCATCGACGCGCCGGGCCTGCCGGATTCGGTTCTCCCCGCGTCGCCGAAATCGCAGCCTCAGCCGCAGGCGCCGCCCGCGCCGATCCCCAAACCAGAGGCTGCGGAGCCCGCGCCGGCGGCGCGCGCAACGCCGATCGAGGCTCGTCCTGAGGAGCCCGCGCAGTGGGCGTCTCGAAAAGCGCCGCTACGCGCGTCGGAGCCGCAGATAGGCGCGCCGCGCCCGCTTGAGCCGCAGACGGGCGCCCCGCGCCCTGTTGGCGAGAAGCCGCTCGCCGCGCCCGCCGTGCGCTTTAGAGCGCGTGAGGCCGGCGTCGATCTCAAATTCGTCCGCGGCTCCGGACCTGCGGGACGCATCACGCACCAGGACCTCGAAGCCTATATCGCCCGCCCGCAGGAGCCGTCGAAGCCGTCAGGCCGGGCGCCCAACAACGCCGTCGAGACGATCAAGGTCGTCGGCATGCGGCGACGCATCGCCGAGAACATGGCGGAGTCGGCCCGCCGCGTCGCGCATTTCTCCTATGTCGAGGAAACCGACGTCACCGCGCTCGAGGAGCTGCGGGCTTCCCTCAACGCGCGCGCGACCGAGGAGAGGCCAAAACTCACCCTGCTGCCGTTTCTCATCCTCGGGATCGTCAAGGCGGTCGGCGAATTCCCGCAGGTCAACGCTCATTACGACGACGAAAACGACGTCATAACCCGCTTTGGCGCCGTGCATGTGGGCGTGGCGACGCAAACGCCGAACGGCCTCATGGTCCCGGTTGTCCGCCACGCCGAGACCCTCGGCTTGCACGAATGCGCGCGCGAGATGCGCAGGGTGAGCGAGGCGGCGCGCCAGGGCGCCGCGGCGCGCGATGAGCTCTCGGGCTCGACGATCACGCTGACGTCCCTCGGCGCGTTGGGCGGGATCGCCTCGACCCCGATCATCAATCGTCCGGAAGTGGCGATCGTCGGCGTCAACAAGATCGCTGTGAAGCCCGTCTGGCGCGACGGCGGCTTCGTTCCGCGAAAAGTCATGAACCTGTCGTCGTCGTTCGATCATCGGGTGGTCGACGGCTATGACGCCGCGACGTTCATTCAGCGCCTGCGGGCGCTGATCGAGGCGCCGGCCACGCTGTTCATCGAGGAGTGAAGGGTGGAAAGTGTCATACTCGCGCAAGCGGGTATCCAGCAGCGCCGGCGCCGCTTGCGGAGCCCTTTCCGGACGCGCCGCCTGGACCCCAGCTTTTGCGGGGGTGACCACCTACCGGACTTTGGAGCCAGGAGATGAACGAGCTTCGCTGCAAGGTTCTCGTCATCGGCGGCGGGCCGGGCGGCTATGTCGCGGCGATCCGCGCGGGGCAGCTCGGCCTCGATGCGATTCTCGTCGAAGCCGACCGGCTTGGCGGAGCCTGCCTCAACGTCGGCTGCATTCCCTCGAAAGCGCTGATCCATGCTGCAGGCGCCGCGCACGGTCTCCGCGAGCCCCGCGCGCTCGTCGCGATCGGGCTTACGATCGGGCCGCCGAAGCTCGATTACGAGCGCACCATCGCCTGGAAGGATACGATCGTCGCGCGGCTCACCAACGGGGTCGGCGCGCTTCTGAAGAAAGCCAAGGTGCGCACCCTTCTTGGAACGGCGACGATCGTCGATGGCAAGACAGCCATCGTCCGCGCAGACACCGGCGAGACCCGCGTCGCGGCCGAGCATCTCGTCCTTGCGACCGGCTCGGAGCCGGCGGAATTGCCGGCGCTCAAGTTTGGCGGCGACATTCTGTCTTCGACCGACGCTCTGGCGCTGACTGAGGTTCCAGGGTCGCTGGCGGTGGTCGGCGCGGGCTATATCGGAATGGAGCTGGGCATGGCCTTCGCCAAGCTCGGCGCGAAAGTGACGATCGTCGAGGCGCTGCCCAAGATCCTGCCGCTCTACGACGCGGAGCTGACGCAGCCGCTTGTGCGCCGCCTAGCCGATCTTGGCGTCGAGACGCTGGTCGGCGCGAAGGCGCTCGGCTTCACGGACGGCGCGCTCAAGGTCGCGGGCGCGGACGGCAAGGAGCGCATGATCGCCGCCGACAAGGTCTTGGTCGCGGTTGGCCGGCGCGCCCGCACGAGCGGTTTCGGCCTCGAGACGCTCGACCTCACGATGAGCGGCCCGTTCCTGCGCATCGACGCGACCTGTACGACCTCGATGCGCAATGTCTGGGCGATCGGCGACTTGACCGGCGAGCCGATGCTCGCCCATCGCGCGATGGCGCAGGGCGAAATGGTCGCCGAGATCATCGCCGGCAAGAAGCGCGCCTTCGATCGCGTGGCAATTCCAGCCATATGCTTCACCGATCCGGAGATCGTCGCGGTGGGGCTTTCGCCCGACGCCGCCAAGGCTGCGCATGGCGAAATCCGCGTCGGCCATTTCCCGTTCCGCGCCAACGGCCGGGCCATGACGCTGCAGGACGACGATGGCTTCGTGCGCGTCGTCGCGCGAGCCGACAATCATGTGGTGCTCGGCGTGCACGCGGTCGGCGCTGGCGTCTCGGAGCTTTCGGCCGCCTTTTCGCTTGCGCTCGAAATGGGCGCGCGGCTCGAGGATGTCGCGCTCACCATCCACGCCCACCCGACGCTAAGCGAGGCCTTCCACGAGTCGGCGCTCGCGGCGCTGGGCCATCCGCTGCATATTTGACGTCGGGCGACGCGACCGACATTCGCCCTCTCCGGAGCGTTCAGGATGCGGCAGATTTGGATTTCGAAGGCCGGCCCTCCCGAGACGCTCGTCCTCAAGGAGGCTCCCGACCCCAACCCTCGCGCGGGCGAGGCGCGCATTCGCGTCGAGGCAAGCGGGATCAATTTCGCTGACGTGATGGGCCGGATGGGCCTCTATCCGGATTTGCCTAAAATTCCAGTTGTTCCAGGATACGAGGTCGCCGGGCGCGTCGAACTCGGTGGGCGAGGGCGTTGATCCTGCGTGGATTGGGCGCAACGTGTTCGCGCTGACGCGATTTGGCGGGTACGCCGATGTCGTTTGCGTGCCTTCGGGCCTCATCTTCGCGCGGCCCGAAGGCATGTCCGCCGAGGAAGGCGCGGCGATTCCGGTCAACTATCTCACTGCGTGGCAACTCATTGTCGTCATGGGCGGGCTCAAAGCTGGCGAAACGATGCTGGTGCACTCGGCAGGCGGCGGGGTCGGCGTCGCGGCAACACAGATCGCCAAGCATCTCGGAGCCAAGGTCATTGGGACGGCGTCCGCCGCCAAGCACCAAGAATTGCGTGCGCTCGGCGTCGATCACCTGATCGACTATCGGACCGAGGACTTCGAGAAGCGCGCGAGAGAGATCACCCAGGGACGAGGCGTCGAACTCATTCTCGATGCCGTGGGCGGCAAGTCGGTCAAGAAAGGTTACAGGCTTCTTGCGCCCACAGGCCGGCTTGGCGTTTTTGGCGCTTCGTCCGCCGCCAGAAACAAGACCGGGGGAATGCTCGGCATGGTGTCGATGCTCGCCGGCACCCCCTGGCTTCAGTTCAATCCGCTTTCCTTGATGAACGCGAACAAAGGCGTCTTCGGCGTCAACCTGGGGCATATGTGGGGCGAAGGCGATCGGATGGCCGGCTGGATGAATGAGCTTGTCCGGCTGTGGGAGCAAGGCGTCATCAAGCCTCGGATCGCCCGGACGTTCAGCTTCGGCGAGGCCGCCGCCGCACACCATTTTATTCAAGATCGCAGCAACTTGGGAAAAGTCCTTCTCATCCCGTAGCGCAGCGGTCGACTGCGCTCGAGGTTGCCGTGCGCCTGAAAAGCGCCGTCTTAAATTCGATAAACAGTCTCGACAGGCTTGACAGGCGCTTTTCCCATCGATGAAATCAGAGGCTAGGGGGGTGAGCAGATGAGAAAATCCTGGCTAACGGCGGCGTCGGCGCTGGCGGCGGTGGCGGTCGAAGCGCCTCCGGCGTCAGCTCAACTTTTCAGCGCTCCGGGAACTGTCGATTTCGGCGACACGCTGGTGGGCTCGTCGTCGAGCAAGACATTTAATATCACCGTG
The DNA here is from genome assembly GCA_963696665.1 of uncultured Alphaproteobacteria bacterium. Lineage (GTDB taxonomy): Bacteria > Pseudomonadota > Alphaproteobacteria > Rhizobiales > Beijerinckiaceae > Roseiarcus. Next base: position 158,531 of record CAVOLE010000013.1, on the reverse strand, counting down.
CTCAGCACAATTAGTTCGCTGAGCGTTTCCGCGGCGACCGCGCCGTTCTCGGGTGGCCCTATATCCGTTGGCAGCAGCTCCAAGACCCAAATCCCGGCGACTTACAGCTTTGCTCCGACTGTGCGCGGCAGCGCCGCCAATTCTCTTAACGCCAGAGCCATCAATCTCAGCTCAAAGATCCAACAGAGCGAGCAGATCTCCCTGCAAGGGGTCGGCGTGGCGCCGGTCGAGGCCCTGTCGACCAGCTTCTCGCCCGAGACCAGGATCGGGACCTCGAGCCTGCAGACCGTGACCGTATCCAATATCGGCGATGGCAACCTGTCCGGGCTCGGCGACGCGAGCGATCTCTTGGGGAGTTTAGAGGCCTCTAAAGGCGTCTTCCAGGGTTCGGGCGGCAGTTTCGATCTGACGGACGGCGCCAACGCGACTTTCGATTACAGCTTCACGCCGACCGACCACGGGCTGGTTCAGCAAAGTGTGAAAGCGAATTTCAGCAACGGCAGCGCCGATGGGAAAAATCAGGCGAGCGGCCAGCCCGTCGCCCTGACTGGCGACGGCGTCGGCCCGCAATATTCGAGCAGCCTCGCCCCCGGTGTGATTGACCTTGGCGCAATCAAGCTCGGGAAGAGCACAGCGATCGACTTGAAGATCAGCAATGTCTCGACAGACGCAAACGGCGGCGATGCCGATTTGACCGATCTTTCCTTGCTCTCCGCCGATCTCAACCCCATCGGGCCAGGGTTGCCCTTTTCTCTCGGAGATTTCGTCCCCGATACGGTCCTTGGCGAGGGCAACTCGTTCGACCTCAAGATCGTTTTCAGCGCCACGACACTCGGCGAGCAGACCGCGAAATCTCGTCATCACGACCGACCAGAATGCGACGTTTGGGGCTATAGGTCAGACCTTCGACTATCAGCTGACCGCTGATGTCGTTCCGGTCCCGGAGGCGGAGACGTGGGAAATGCTGCTGGCGGGGTTCAGCCTCCTCGGACTCCAATACCGCGGGAGCCTGCGTCGCGCTCTTGGCGCCGCTAGGCCAGGCCGGCCGCGGGAAAAATAGAGCGACGCGACAGGGCGCGAGAGAGCAGCGCGCGCAACCTGTCTTTGCCTTCCGGCTCGAGACTTGCTCCCAGTTGGCCCACCCACGCGTTCAGAGACCGTTCGTCTTCGCCTAAATCCGCGCGGTGCTGGACAAAGAGGTCGTAGCCATCGGCTGGCAGGCCCGCGCCCAAAGCTGTCGAGGCGAGGGCGAGCTTCCCGCCGCGGTGGTCCCCCCTCCCGAACGCCGCGGTGATCATCTGATTGAGCGCCTTGGCTTCTTTAGAAAGTGGCGCCCCAGCGCGCAAAACCGGCAGGGCTTGGCCGCCGCCAACCAGAATCCCAATGACTTCGGCCGGATCGTGCGGGCGGTTCAACTCGGTTTGCGCGAGGGACAAAAGCGCCCCAACCTCCTGCGGTCCCTTGGCGAGCGCCGCGACAAGCGGCGCGTAGAAGTCTCGCGAGAGTTGCGCCGATCCCTTCGCCATCTCGATCTCATATGAGAATTCGGGAGGGTCGACCGCGAGCGCGAGCTTAATCTCGTGCAGGGAGTGATGCAGATCGGCGCCCGCCAGCCGGTTAGGCCCGCGCACGAAGATGTCGTGTCGCAGCGCTCGGGCGAGGCAAAGATCCTTGATCAATTCTCGGTCGAGCCCATCCTCGACGCCTTCGAGCACTTTCCGTTCCGCCGGCGTGAGAACAAGAGTGGAGAAGTTCTCGAGAAGGTTTGCCGATCCAACCCATTCAAGCTTGGCCTCGGAGAGCGCAGCGACGACATCGGCGTGAAAACAGGGCGACCAGTTCGCGTTCATGAATTCATGCGCGAGATAGGCCGGCGGCATGTCCGGCATTCCTTTGACAAGCTTGTCGACGAAAGGAACGCCGGCCAGATGATAAGCGCCTGCGCCGTGCAGGGCGCGCAAGAGCTCGAGACCCGCAAGCGCCTGCCGGTCGCTGCGCCGCGATCGGGCGAGGCCAGCCGCGCGGATCAGGCGCTGCATGCCGAGCGCGCTCTGCCACCCTGGGAGCGTGTTGTAACTGAGATGCACAATTCCCCCGGCGCGCGCCTTCGCCCGCAACAGGCGGACGACGCCGGCCCGCACGGCCGGCGGGACCCAACTCCATAGCCCATGCGCGCTGACGAAATCGGCTTCCGGAATTGCGTCCGCTTCACGGGCGTCAGCGAGTGTCGCGAGATCGGCTTCAATGAAGGTCGCGTTGCGCAGCCCAGCTTGCCGCGCGAACGCGCGAGCCGTTGCGATATGCGCCGGGTTGAAGTCGATCCCGGTGATCCGCCAGGAAGGGTTCGCCGCAGCCAGGGTCAGCGCGCCAAGCCCTGTCCCGCATCCGAGTTCGAGATAGTGGACCGGGTCGTCGTCATCGGGCAGGTCGCATGCAACGCCCGCCAGGCGCGCTGCGACAACCATGTGAACAGGGGACTGTTGGGGATAGTATCCCGGCAGATAGGGAACGTCGGTGACGTAGCCTGATCCCCAATCGCTCAACGCCCCGCTCCGCCTTTGTGCGGCGGAAGCCTAGACCATGCTGGGTCTCGTCAAAAGGGTCGGCCACGAACCGTCAAACGAGCCGGAGGCGGACGCCGCAGCTCGGCGAGAGCTTCGCGCGAGTCAGCGCCCGTGCGGACAATCGTGCTCTCCGACACCCACTGCATATTTGACAGGCCGGTCTGGTTGACCTAGGCCCGCCGCGTGCTGAACACCGCGAGCGGAGATTGAGGAGCCTCCGGGATGGCGTCGCAACCGATTTTCTGCTTGGGCTGCTGGCAGAACATGAAGCTGCCCATCGCTCTGCGCACCGTCGCCGCACTGCCCTACCGCGCGGTCGGCATCCGCCAAAGCCGCATAAATCCCAACACCTGCACGATCTGCGAGACGATGTTCGAGCGGGTCATGAAGGCGCGGCAGGTCGAGATCAACGCGACGATCCTGTTCGCCGACCTCAGGGGCTATACGAGCCTTTCGCAGTCGCAGTCGAGCGGCGCGATCGCCAGGCTTCTCGACGCCTTCTACGACGTTTGCGGAGAGGGGATCTGGGAGCACGACGGCATCATCAACAAGACGATGGGTGACGCCGTCATGGCCGTGTTCAATTTTCCGATCAAGCATGAGGACCATGCCGCGCAGGCGGTCGCTGCCGCGCGGAGGATCCAGGAGCTTTGGCGCGCGCGGCGCGAAGAGCATGCCTTCGGCGTTGAGGCGGCAACTATAGGCATCGGAATTGGCCTCGACACGGGCCGTGTCAATTTCGGCGAGTTTGGCCGCACGCATCATGACCTGACCGCGATCGGCACCGTGGTGAACGTCGCCTCGCGCGCGCAGAGCGCGGCGGCCGCCGACCAAATTCTCATGACAGCCGCCGTGCGCGAAAAGGCGGCGGCCGCGCTGCCGGAGAGCGCCGGGCGGGACTATCAGCTGAAGGGAATCGACCGGCCCGCGAAGCTGTGGGCCGCCTGACGGCTAACTTGCCGGACGAGGGCTTCGTGCGCGCCGACGACCATGTCAGAACTCTTCAGGCCTACACCTTGTTAGGCGACAACCGACGCATGATTTCTTCTTTGCGAAGGATCAGCCCGTTAGGCCCTTCAATTCTATAGAGTTCAGCGCGCTCCTTCAGATAGAAATGTCTGGCCCGGTCAATGGCGGCTTCTTCGTTTGGACTGCTCAGAGACATCCGGGTCGATCGAGGTCGTCTCGGTACACAACTTTCCAACCCGACATCTTGCAATCTCTCGCCGACGCAATTGAGTCCGTCATTCCACGCCGCATCGTGGGCTGCTTGCCGGGAATTCCGAGCTCGCGAGCGCCTTTGCGGCTCTCTGCATAGTGGGGCGCGCTTTTGGAGATCGACCACTATGCGCGCCGCCTCATCCGGCATTGATTTATCGCAAGTGCGCCCGACCTTCGCTGAGGTCCTTTCCATCCGTCCATCGATTGGCTAGGCGTCGTGCGAAGCCCCGCCAAGGAGATGCGCCCATGCCTTACGCCAACGTGATCGTCGAAACGCACGGGGCCGTCGGCCTCATCAGGCTCAATCGGCCGCAAGTCTTGAATGCGCTGTCGGCGGCCTTGATGGAGGACCTCAATGCGGCGCTCGAGGCGTTCGAGACCGACCCCGCGATCGGCGTGATCGTCCTCACCGGCTCCGAGAAGGCCTTCGCCGCCGGCGCCGACATCAAGGAGATGCAGGACAAGACGTTCGCCGAGGCCTTCCTTGGCGACTTCATCTCCCGCTGGGAAAACGTGGCGAAGGCGCGCAAGCCCATCATCGCCGCCGTCGCCGGCTTTGCGCTCGGCGGGGGATGCGAGATCGCGATGATGTGCGATTTCATCCTCGCCGCCGACACCGCCCGGTTCGGCCAGCCCGAGATCAGGCTTGGCGTCATTCCGGGGGCCGGGGGCACGCAACGCCTGACCCGCGCGGTCGGCAAATCGAAGGCGATGGAAATGATCCTGACCGGCCGGATGATGGACGCCGACGAGGCCGAACGCTCAGGTCTCGTCTCGCGCATCGTGCCCGCCGCATCGCTGATCGAGGAGGCGCTCAAGGTGGCGGCGTCAATCGCCGCCTTGTCGAGGCCGGCGGTCTACGCCGCCAAGGAGGCCGTCAACCGCGCCTACGAGACGACGCTCGCCGAAGGCGTGCGCTTCGAGCGCCGCATCTTCCACTCGTTGTTCGCCACCGAGGACCAGAAGGAAGGCATGCGCGCCTTCGCCGAGAAGCGCGTGGCGGATTTCAAGCACCGGTAGCGGGTCGGCGCTTCACCCGGCGGTCCATCCGCCGTCGATCGAGAGATTGGCGCCCGTGATCTGCGCCGCCGCGTCCGAGCAGAGATAGACCGCAAGCGAAGCGACCTGATCGACGGTGACGAATTGCTTGGTCGGCTGGGCCGCGAGGATCACATCGTTGATCACCTGTTCGCGCGTCATGTTGCGCGCCTTCATCGTGTCGGGGATCTGGCGCTCGACCAGCGGCGTCGAGACATAGCCGGGCGAAATGCAATTCGCCGTGACGCCGAAGGTCGCAAGCTCGAGCGCAACGGTCTTGGTCAGCCCGGCGAGGCCGTGCTTGGCCGCCACATAGGCGCCCTTGAACGGCGAGGCGACCAGCGAATGGGCCGAGGCGGTCGAGATGATGCGGCCCCATTTCTGCGCCTTCATCCCCGGAACAGCGGCGCGGATCGCGTGGAAGGCGGCCGTGAGATTGATGGCGATGATCAAATCCCACTTCTCGGGCGGAAAGTCCTCGATCGGCGAGACGTGCTGGATGCCGGCGTTGTTGACCAGGATATCGAGCGACCCCATCTTGGCTTTAGCGTCGGCGATCATCGCCTCGATTTCCGGGCCTTTCGCCATATCGGCGCCGTTGTAGAAAGCCTTGACGCTAAAGTCCTTCTCGATTGTCGCCCGCTCAGCCTCGATCGCCGCCTTGTCGCCGAACCCGTTGATGACCACGTCCGCCCCTTCTTTGGCCAGGGCGCGAGCGATCGCAAGCCCGATGCCGCTTGTGGAACCTGTGACAAGGGCGTGGCGTTTGGCGAGCGACATCGGGTTCTCCTCGTTCAACCGTGCGGCGAAAGGGCTTCAGCGAAGGGCCGTCATATTGCATTGCGGCGAAGCTTTCGAGATCCTATTGCATTGCAACAGCGCCGGATGACAAATTCACCCCGAGTGTCTAAGACGCTGCGGGATTAATTCGCATCGAAGCGTGGGCTGAGGAAGGTATGGCGGCGATGAGCCTTGCGATGTCGGAAACGCCCTGCGGACCGCTCTCCCGCCACGCGACCGTCGGGGTCCGGGTCGGCGACGGCGACGCGGCGGTGACCGTTGGCGGAGGCGCGCCGATCGTCGTCCAGTCGATGACCAACACCGACACCGCCGACATCGAGGCGACCACGCGCCAGATCGCGGCGCTGGCGCGGGCAGGCTCCGAGCTCGTGCGCCTGACGGTCGATCGCGAGGAGGCCGCTGCGGCCGTGCCCCACATCCGCGATCGTCTGCGGCTCAAGGGCATTAAGGCGCCGCTGATCGGCGACTTCCACTATATCGGCCACAAGCTGCTCGCCGAACATCCGGCCTGCGCCGAGGCGCTCGACAAGTATCGAATCAACCCCGGCAATGTCGGCTTCAAGAACAAGCGCGACCTGCAGTTCGGCAAGATCATCGAGATCGCGATCCAAAACAACAAGCCGGTGCGCATCGGCGCCAACTGGGGCTCGCTCGATCAGGAGCTCCTGACCTCGCTCATGGACGAGAACGCGGCGAGCACGGCGCCGCTCGAAGCGAGCGCGGTCACGCGCGAGGCGATGGTGCGGTCGGCGCTTTTGTCCGCGGCGCGGGCGGAGGAGATTGGGCTCAAGCGCGAGCGCATCATTCTTTCGGCGAAAGTGTCTTCGGTTCAGGACCTCATTACCGTCTATCGGATGCTCGGCGAACGGTCCGATTACGCGCTGCACTTGGGCCTCACCGAAGCGGGCATGGGCTCGAAGGGCATTGTCGCCTCGTCCGCTGCGCTCGGCATCTTACTGCAAGAAGGCCTTGGCGACACGATCCGCATCTCGCTGACTCCCGAGCCGGGCGGCGACCGGACGCAGGAAGTGAAGGTCGCGCAGGAATTGCTGCAGACCATGGGGTTCCGCAGTTTTGCGCCGCAGGTCGCCGCCTGTCCCGGCTGCGGGCGAACGACCTCGACCGTGTTCCAGGAGCTCGCGCGCGACATCGAGACCTATCTCGCCAAGTCGATGCCGGAGTGGCGCGCGGTCTATCCCGGCGTCGAGCGGCTGAACGTCGCGGTGATGGGTTGCATCGTCAACGGTCCGGGCGAGAGCAAGCACGCCGACATCGGCATCTCGCTGCCGGGAACCGGCGAAGCGCCGGCCGCGCCGGTGTTCGTCGACGGGGTCAAGACCGTCACCCTTCGCGGTCCGCGCATCGCCGAGGACTTCAAGGCTTTGGTCAACGACTATATCGTGAAGCGCTATGGCGCCGGCCGGCAGGCGGCGGAATAGGGGAGCGCATGGCCCGACCGCCTCTGCCGCCCTTCAATCGGGAGACGGCCGCGCAGAAGGCGCGCATGGCCGAGGACGCGTGGAACACGCGCGACCCCGCGCGCGTCGCGCAAGCCTATTCGGAAAACAGCCGTTGGCGAAACCGCGCTGAATTCTTCCAAGGGCGCCCTGCGATCGAGGCGTTCCTGACCCGCAAGTGGAACCGCGAGCTCGACTATCGGCTGATCAAGGAGCTCTGGGCCTTTCATGAGAACCGCATCGCGGTTCGTTTCGCCTATGAATGGCACGACGATTCGGGAAGCTGGTTCCGCTCTTACGGCAACGAGAACTGGGAGTTCGACGAGGACGGGCTGATGCGGGTCGCGTCTCGCGAGCATCAACGATCTGCCGATCCGCGAACAGGACCGCCTTTACCACTGGCCGCTCGGCCGTCGGCCCGACGACCATCCCGGCTTGAGCGACCTTGGGCTCTGAGGGGAAAGCGTCACCCTTCACATTCGCTTTGACATCGCCCACATTAGGGCGACGAGGCCGCCTTGTACGAACCCCCCCTCCATCGAAACGAGAATTTGCCGGAACTGCACGCGCTGATTAAGGAGCGCGTTTTCGGCCTGCTGATCAGCAACGGCGCCGAGGGGCTCGTCGCCAATTCGGTTCCGTTCGTGCTCGATACGGCCGCCTCCAAGCTGGGCACGTTAAAAGTCCATCTCGCCCGCGCCAACCCGCAATGGCGCGATCTTCAAGAGCGGCCCGACGTGCTCGTCGTCTTCCAGGGCCATGACCATTACATCACCCCGTCCTGGTATGAGACCAAGCGGGAGACGGGCAAGGTCGTGCCGACCTGGAACTACACGATGGTGCAGGCGAAGGGCCGGGCGCAGGTGATGGATGACGCCTGGCTTAGCCAGCAGATCGAGGAGCTGACCCGAGCGCTCGAGCATCGCCGCGAACAGCCTTGGTCGGTCGGCGACGCGCCGGCGGATTTCATCGCCATGCAGCGCCGGGCGATCGTCGGCGTCGAGATCGAGATCCTCGACATCCGGGGAAAGTGGAAGACGAGCCAGAACCGCAACGCCGCCGACCGCGCCGGCGTCGTCGCCGGGCTCGAAGCGATGGACGACGAGGACTCGCGCGCCATGGCGGGAATCGTGCGCGAGACAAGCCGCGACTAAGCGATATGATTTCAAGGCCGACCCGCGTCGTCATTGCGAGGAGCCAGAGGGCGTCCGCAAGGACGCCCGTCCACGACGGGCTATAGCGACGAAGCAATCCAGGGGAACGTAGAGCGCCCTGCGAGTTTAGATCGCCACGTCGGCCTTCGGCCTCCTCGCGTTGACGAGTTCGGCATTTGCCTCGCGAATGAAGGCGTGATCCTATCCGCCTCGAAACCGTCATCAGGAGGTTATCACATGGCCGACGCGATCAAGCCGCTTTACACCGCCCATGGAACCGCACAGGGCGGGCGAAACGGCCATACAAGCTCCGACGACGGTATCGTGAGCCTCGATCTGTCGGTGCCGAAGGAGATGGGCGGGCCCGGCAAGCCGAACACCGGCACGCCGGAGCACCTGTTCGCCGCCGGCTACGCCGCCTGCTTCGGCGGCGCCCTCGATTTCGTCGCCAAGCAGCACAAGAAGGACGCCTCGAAAGCGACGGTGAAATGCGCCGTCAGCATCGGCCCGCGGGAGAAGGGCGGCTTCGGGCTCGCGGTCGTGCTCGATGTGACCGATACGAGCTTAGCCCAGGCTGAGCTTCAGTCGCTGGCGGAAGAAGCGCACGAGAAGATCTGCCCCTATAGCCACGCCACGCGCGGCAACGTCGACGTCAAGGTCGTCACCCACGGGGCCTAACCCTTCTCCCCGTACGGGAGAAGGTGGACGCGCCGTAGGGCGTCCTGAACGACGCCCGTCCTCCCGGCCCGGCTATAGCGGCCGGATGAGGGGACCGTGCGCCAGCCCGTCTGCATCATAGCCTGACAGAGCCCGAACCCTCACCCTGCCCCTCTTCTATAGCCCGTCGAGAGACGGGCGTTCTTCCGAGCGCCCTATGAGGAGAGGGGAAACGCGCCTGTCGTTCGGGCGCCCTCCTTGCTCATCCGTTGCCGTCGCAACCTCGGATTGAGGCAAAAACTCAAGCATTTGCTAGGGCTGTTCTGTGGTTCGGCTTGCGGCTGACCGATGGTCATTCGCTACGGTTAAGGGCTCGTGGCGCCCGGCGAGATTCGGGGCCGCATGCGGATCTCCTCCTGCGTCGGGCAAGGCCCGGACGAGAAAGGCTTGAGCTCGATGATGGAGACTGCGCCGCCTCAGAGCGAGGGGACCCCGCTCGACCGGGGCTTGCGCGCTCTATGCGGCATTGCGGCTTATTACCGCATCGGCGCCGACCCCATGCAACTCGCGCGCGAATTAGCCCTGGGCGCGCGCCAGGCCGATGAAGCCGATCTGATACGCGCCGCCAAGCATATTGGACTGAGAGCCCGCCTCGTCGCTCAGGTTACCGCCGAGCGGCTTGCGACTTTGCCCACGCCCGCGATCGTGCGCTTGAACGGCGCGCTGATGGTGTTCGGGGGGCGCAATCCGTCTGGGCTCTGCCGCCTCGTCGATCCGATCAGCCACGCCGTTCAGGAGCTGACGCTCGACGACCTCGCGCGCTTGACCGGCGGGCAGGCGCTGCTGATCGCTCGCCGGATCGGCGGCGCCGGCGTCGATCCCCGCCAGTTCGGCATGCGCTGGTTCCTGCCCACCATCTGGCGCTATCGCCGGCCGCTCGGGCATGTGCTGGCCGCATCGCTGTTCGTGCAGATTTTCGCCCTCACGACGCCCCTGTTCTTCCAGGTCGTGGTCGACAAGGTGCTGACGCACCGCGGCTATGAGACCTTGTTCGTGCTCGTCGGCGGACTTGTCGTCATCGGCCTGTTTGACGTGGCGCTGCAATACCTGCGCACCTACGCGCTTTCGCACACCACCAACCGGATCGACGTCGAGCTCGGCCAACGCCTGTTCGCGCATCTTCTCCGCCTGCCGATCGCCTATTTCGAGACCCGCTCGACCGGGCAAACGGTCGCCCGGGTGCGGGAACTGGAGACGATCCGCAGCTTCATCACCGGGCAGGCTTTGTTTTCGGCGATTGACCTCGTGTTCGCCTTCGTTTTCGTCGGCGTGCTGTTCGCCTATTCGTGGTCGCTGACCCTGATCGTGCTCGCCGGGATTCCGTTCTATGTGCTGATCGGCTTTTCCGTGAGACCCCCGTTGCGCGAACTGGTCAAGGAGAAGTTCAATCGCGGCGCGGCGAGCCAGCAGTTCCTGGTCGAGACGATCGTCGGCGTGAACACCGTGAAGAGCGCAGCGGTCGAGCCGATCATGCGCGCGCAATGGGAGGAGAAGCTCGCGGCCTATGTCAAGACGAGCTTCGCCTCCGCGATGCTGGGCTCCGGCGGGCAGCTCGCCATCCAGTACATCAGCAAGCTGACGACCGCGGCGCTGCTTCTGTTCGGCGCCAAGGCGGTGATCGACGGCGAGCTGACTGTGGGCGCGCTCGTCGCCTTCAACATGATCGCCTCGCAGGCGGTCGCGCCGATTCTCCGCCTCTCGCAAATCTGGCAAGACTTCCAGCAGGTGCAGATCTCGATCGAGCGCCTAGGCGATATCCTCAACACGTCCCCCGAGTTCTCCCCGGCGGCGCGCCTCCTGCCGCCGACGCCGCGCGGCGCGATCGAATTTCGCCGCGTCAGCTTTCGCTACCGTCCGGGCGCGCCCGAGGTCCTGAAAGACATTTCCCTCGCTATCCGGCCGGGCGAAACGATTGGAATTGTCGGGCCGTCGGGCTCCGGCAAATCGACGCTGACCAAACTCATCCAGCGCCTCTACCTGCCGAACGAAGGGCAGGTGCTGCTGGACGGCGCCGACCTGAACCATGTCGATCCGGCGTGGCTCAGGAGCCACATTGGCGTGGTGCTGCAGGAGAACCTCCTGTTCAACCGGACGGTTCACGAGAACATCGCCTTCGTCAATCCGGCGATGCCGCGCGCCCGCGTCATCGAGATCGCCCGTCTCGCCGGCGCCGACGAGTTCATCGACAAGCTCGCCGAAGGCTACGACACGATCATCGAGGAGCGCGGCGCCAACCTTTCCGGCGGGCAAAGACAGCGCATCGCCATCGCCCGCGCGCTCGCCACCAATCCGCGCATTCTCATTTTCGACGAGGCGACCTCGTCGCTCGACTACGAGAGCGAGCGGATCGTCCAGCGCAACATGCGCCGCATCGCCAAGGGCCGCACGGTCATCATCATCGCCCATCGCTTGGCGGCGGTGCGCGGGTGCGACCGGATCGTGGGCATGAGCGACGGCCGCATCGTCGAGGTCGGAACCCATGCCGAACTCCTGCGCCGGCCGGGCGGCCTCTACGCCTATCTCTGGAGCCTTCAGAGCGAGCCCAAGGAGGTCGCCGCATGACAGCGCTTCGCGTGGTCCCGCCCGGCGATCCGGCGCTTCCCGCCGCCGAACCGTTCGCCTCGCGCGCATCGGCGTGGGTGAAGAGCCCAGGCATGCACCTCGGCGACCGGGAATTCCTGGCTCCCGCGCTTGAGATCCTGGAGACGCCGCCCTCTCCGGTTCATGTCGCGTTCTTGTGGATCATCTGCGCCTTTGTCGCAGCGGCCCTGGTCTGGGCCTATTTCGGCCGCGTCGACATCATCGCGTCCGCGCAGGGCAAGTTTCAGCCGACGGGACAGGTCAAGGTCGTCGAGCCGGTGGAGACCGGGAAGGTCGAGGCCATTCTCGTCGGCAACGGCGCGGTCGTGCGCGCGGGCCAGGTTCTGGTCGAACTCGATCGGTCGGCTGCGCTAGCCGACGCCAACGGCGCACAAGCGGAGCTTGCTTCGGTGCGGGCGGAAATCCTGCGGCGCAAGACCGCGCTTATGAGCGCGCGATCGCATCGCTTCGATCCCGTCCCGGCGATCGATTGGCCGGACGGCGCAGCGCCGGCTTTGCGCGAGCGCGAGAATCGGGTCCTCGCCGCCGATCTCGGACAACTGGCTGCGAATGTCGCCGCCTACGACGCCGAGCGGGCGCAAAAGAGCGCCGAGCGCGACAAACTGCGCGACACCATCGCGACGCAGAAGAACCTTGTGGCGACCCTGCAAGAGCGCGTCGACATGCGCACCAAGCTGGTCGAAGTGAAAGCCGGCGCGAAGGCCGCGGTCATCGACGCCACCGAAACATTGCAATATCAGATCACCCAGGAGGCGAAGCAGGAGCAGGATCTGGCCTCGCTGACCGCTGGGCTCGAGGTTATCGCCCGCAATTCCGATAAGGCGGTCGAGGACTTCATCTCCGACAACGCGCAGAAACTGGAAGAGGCGGAGCGGCGCGCGGAGGACGTCGCGCAGCGCCTCGCCAAGGCTCAGGCCGAGCTCGACCACCTGACGCTGAGGGCCCCGATCGCGGGACGCGTGCAATCGTCGATCATCACCAATGTCGGGCAGGTGGTCACGAGCGGGCAGGAGATCATGCGCATCGTGCCGGAGCATTCGGGTCTCGAGATCCAGGCCTATGTGCGCAATCGCGACATCGGTTTTGTCAGCGTCGGCCAGGACGCGGTGGTCAAGATCGAATCCTTCCCCTTCACCCGCTACGGCTCGATTCATGCGCATGTCGTGCGCATCGCCAAGGATGCGATCCCTGAGCCCGACGCCAATGCGATCGAGGGCGACCCGACGCGCGTCTCGAATGCGGCCGGCTTCGCCGATGGAGAGCGCACGCAAAATCTCGTGTTCCCGGCGGTGCTGAAGCCCGACGTCGAGACGATTAATGTCGATGGCGTCGCCGAGCCGCTGACCTCCGGCATGGCGGTCACGGTCGAGCTCAAAACCGGGGCGCGGCGCATGCTCGAATATCTGTTTGCGCCGCTGGTCGAGGTGGCGTCAAAGGCGATGCGGGAGCGGTGACTCCCCTCTCCTTTATTCGAAAATGGTGACAACCTTTGCGAGCACCTCATCGATGAGCCCATCCGGCAATGTGTCGACCTTCTGGCCATTACGCGCCTTCAGATCGAGCACGCGCGGCTGATCGCAGCGCACCACCCCGGTCGTCTTGATGCCGGAGATCGGCACGGCGAACCCGATGCGGCGCGCGAATTCTCCACCGCTCGTTATCGGCAGGATCACGGGAAGCCTGGTCGCATGGTTGAACTCGGCCGGCGACACAACCAGGACTGGGCGGCGCCCGCGCTGCTCATGGCCTTCCGTGGGATCAAGCGAGACGAGGTAAATGTCGCCCCGCTTCATAGCGGCTCACGGCCCACGGCCGGGGAGTCGACCCACTCTCGTTCCTCCCCCGGCTGCGGCTGGGGATAGTCCGAAGCGGCCAACAGCTCCGCGAGCGTGTAGCGCGGCCGGACGCGCGGCTCGACCACCAGCCTGCCATTGTCGACGGCCAGGCTGACCTTGGATCCGGCGGTCAAGCGCAGGACATCGAGAAGCGCGGGGGGCACGGCCAGCATGACCGAGCCGCCGACCTTGCGTAAATTCGTGGTGTGCATGGGCGAGCTCCAAGTATTATACCAAAATATAACAATCTCCCGTCGTTCGCAAATCCATATCCATGGCGAGCGCCCCGGGGCCACCTCTCCTCAAACTGACTTCACCACCTCCCAGAAAATCCCCGCGACGCAAACGAAGCCGAGGGTTAAGACCACTGTCCTCACATAGGGTATGGCCGATCGCTTGATTTTTGCATCCGTCCGCTGTCCTTATGGCTCCGCCCGTCGGGGATAGGGCGGGGGAGCGGGGATGAGCGCCGAAGATCTGGGTTCTGCGCCTGCGTTTCGCATGAGCGACCTCATTCGCCATGGGGCGGAGCCGCCGCCTGTCGGCCTCCTCACGCGCTTCACCTCCTATCCGTGGCTAATCGTCGGCGTGTGCTGCGTCAGCGGGTTCATGGGCCAGCTCGATGCGAGCATCGTTCAGCTCGCGCTGCCGACCTTGGGCCGCGTCTTCAATTCCACGCTCGAGAGCGTAAGCTGGGTCGCGCTCGGCTATCTGCTCGGCTTCGCCTCGTGCCTTCCGATCTTTGGTCAGCTCTGCCAGATCGTTGGCAGAAAGCTGATGTATCTGCTGGGCTTCGCCGTCTTCACGGCGGCAAGCGCGCTCTGCGCCTTTGCGCCCGATCTTCTGACTTTGATCGGGTTTCGAGTTCCTGCAGGGCGTCGGCGGGGCGATGCTCGGCGCCAACAGTCTGGCGGTCATCGCCAAGGCGACGGACCAAAGCCGGCGCGCGCGAGCGCTCGGCGTGTTCGCCGCCGCGCTGGCGATCGGGATAAGCGCCGGCCCGATAGTCGGCGGCGTGCTGCTCGGGACCCTGGGCTGGCGCTGGGTGTTCTGGATCAATGTTCCCTTCGGGCTGATCGCGATCGTCGCCGGTTGGCTGATCCTTCCATTGACGGAGCAAGAGGGTTCGAGCCAGACGTTCGACTGGCGCGGAGCTCTCCTGCTGACGCCAGCCTTGACGCTCGTGGTCTTCGCGCTCAGTCAGGCGGCCGCGCTTGGACTCTCCTCTCCCTTGCTCCTGGGCTCCGTCGGCGCGGCGATCGCGCTCCTTGTCCTATTCGCCCGGCAGGAAACCAAAATACGGTCGCCGCTGGTCGATCTCGCGCTCCTCAAAGAGCCGACGTTCCTGGCCGGCTCGCTCGGCTGCGCGCTCGCCTATGCGATGCTCTACGGCATGTTCTTCCTCGCCTCCTTCGCGCTCGTCCGCGGGTACGAGGACAGTCCAGTCGTCGCGGGGCTCAAGCTTGCGGTCGTCCCGATCAGCATTGGAATCGTCGCTCCCGTCGCCGGCGCGCTTGCCGATTGGATGGGGACGCGGCGCCTCAGCGTCGCGGGCATGGCGATCTGCTTCGCCGCGGTGCTTGCGCTGACAGCGGTCGTGACGGAGCGCACGCCCGATCTTTGGGTCGGCTTCTTCGGTCTCGTCGCTTTCGGGATTGGCCTCGGCGTGTTCATCGCGCCCAACAACCATGCGACCATCAACGCGGTCCCGGCCAGCCTTTCGGGCGTCGCCGGGGCGATGCTTAACCTCATGCGGGTCCTCGGCACCGCCGTGGGCGTTGCGAGCGCGTCCGCCATGCTGTCCTGGCGGCTGCAGGTTGAGCATGGCTCGACCGAGCGGAGGCTCGCCGTCTTCTCGCCCCATCACTTCATCGAGGCGGTGGCGGGCGGCCTGATCATGCTCGCGGCCTTCGCATTGATTGCCGGGGCGGTCTCGTTGATCCGCAAGCCTGCGGCCTAGCGCGGATTGGCCCCCTCGCATCGGACCAGGGACGACAAGACCTGCACGTTTTTATCTATCAGCTATCGCGCGGCCCGTCGGACGGCGCGTCTCACTGTCGCCGGCTCTCTTTGCTATAAGCCCTCCAACCCTTTGGAGGCCCCTCATGAAACTCGCTGATCCTTCGCTCCTCAAAACCCAATGCCTTGTCGACGGCAAGTGGGTCGGGGAGGGGACGCGTCCGATCACCAATCCCGCGACCGGCGCGGCGCTCGCCAAGACTCCGCGCTTCGGTGAAGCGGAGACGATCGGCGCGATCGAAGCGGCTCAGCGCGCCTTCGGCCCCTGGGCGAAGACACTGCCCAAGGAGCGCGCGAAGATCCTCCGCCGCTGGTTCGACCTCATCATCGCCAACCGCGACGACATCGCGCTCATCATGACGAGCGAACAGGGAAAGCCCCTTGCGGAGGCGCGCGGCGAGGTCGACTACGCCGCCGGCTTCATCGAATTCTTCGGCGAGGAGGCGAAGCGCATCTACGGCGAAGTCAGTCCGACGTTCCGCGCGGATTCGCGCATCGTCGTGGTCAAGCAGCCGATCGGCGTGGTCGCGGCGATCACGCCGTGGAATTTCCCTGCGGCGATGATCACCCGCAAGGTGGCGCCGGCGCTCGCCGTCGGCTGCACCGTGGTGGCGAAGCCCGCGGGCGAAACGCCGCTGACCGCGCTCGCGCTTGGCGAACTTGCGCTGCGCGCCGGCATGCCGGCGGGCGTCCTCAACCTTGTGACCGGCGAGGCGCGCGCCATCGGCAAGGCGATGACCGAGCATCCAGCCGTGCGGGCGATCGGCTTCACCGGGTCGACCGAGGTCGGCAAGGTGCTCATGGCGCAAGCCGCCGGCACGGTGAAGAAGGTCGGGCTCGAGCTCGGCGGCAACGCGCCGTTCATCGTGTTCGACGACGCCCATCTCGATGCGGCGGTTGAGGGCGCGATCGTCTCGAAATTCCGCAATATGGGCCAGACCTGCGTCTGCGCCAACCGCATCTATGCGCAGGAGGGGATCTACGACGCCTTCGTCGCCAAGCTCACGACCGCGGTCTCGCGGCTGAAGGTCGGGGATGGGACGGAGGCCGGCGTCACCCAGGGACCGCTGATCAACGAGGCGGCGATCAAGAAGGTCGAGGAGCACGTCGCCGACGCTGAGCAGAAGGGCGCGAAGGTCGTCGTCGGCGGCAAGCGCCATGCGCTCGGCCGCACCTTCTACGAGCCGACGGTCATCGCGAACGTCAATTCGTCGATGCTGGTTGCGCGCGAGGAGACTTTCGGCCCGGTCGCTCCGGTCTTCCGCTTCAAGGACGAAGAGGACGTGATCGCCAAAGCCAACGACACCCAGTTCGGGCTCGCGTCCTACTTCTACGCCCGCGACCTCGGCCGCGTATGGCGCGTCGCCGAGGCGCTGGAATACGGCATGGTCGGGATCAACACCGGCGCCATCTCGAGCGAGCTTGCCCCGTTCGGCGGAGTGAAAAAGTCCGGCATCGGCCGCGAAGGCTCGCGTCACGGCGTCGAGGAGTTCGTCGAGATCAAATACATGCTGATGGGCGGGCTGGACCGGTAAGCCGCGTCGCCCTCATCCGGCCGGCTTGCGCCGGCCACCTTCTCCCGGAGGGAGAAGGGTTGCGGGCGCCGTCGCGCTGCCTCTCCCAGAGGGCCCAGAGGGAGAAGGACGCGGGCGCCGAGGATCCCTTCTCCCTCCGGGAGAAGGTGGCCCGCAGGGCCGGATGAGCCCGCGCAATTCGGTCAATCATCATCTTGACCTGGCGCCCCCTGCCTCTGCATGGCCAGCTCAGCTGTAGAACTCGGGCGGTTTTTTCGTTCGGCAAAATCTTCCCTTTTTCAGAATTACTGCTTATGATGTGCGTTCGGATTTGAAAGGAGCCGGCGGCGAGATCGGCGCTCGGACAGAAATTGGGAAAGCAGCGAAACGAAACGCTGGGTAAGTCATTGAAAGCAATGGATTCCGCGAAATGGCTGATTCGGAGCCATAAATGAAATCAACGCCTTACGCGACCCTCTGCGAAACGTTTCGTTTCACCAGACGAAATCTGCTCTTTCTGTTCCACGGCGCAGGCCGGACTGGGTGACCGGAATGGTCCGCCGCCAGACCAACTCGCTAATCGCGCCGCAACCGGTTGAAATCCCTCAAAACGGACTCGCTAATCGCGAGGCTCGCCCTCACGCCTCCGACGCCCCCGCCGGCTCCGGCGTCTCCGCCTCGCGCACGATGTCCCTCAGCGCCACGAGCTTCGCCTCCAGCGCTTCGAGGTCCGGTTCGGCCATCCGGCCCAGCGTCGAGGCGATCCAGCGGCGCTGAACGGCGATCGCCCTCTCAGCCATCGCGCGGCCGGCCTCGGTGAGATAGATGGCGTGCTGGCGACGGTCATTAGCCGTCGACCGGCGTTCGACCAGACCCGCTTCGGCCAGCCGGTCGATCAGGCCCGAGATGTTGCCCTTGGTGACGTAGAGCCGCGCGGCGAGCTCCTGCTGGCTCACGCCTTCCTTCTCGGTCAGCGTGGTCAGGACGTCGCATTGCGGGATGGAGACGCCGATTTCGCGCAGACGCTCGGCGACCGCGGCCTGCATCCGCGCCTCGAGGCGGATCAGACGAAACCAGACCCTTGACGAGCGGTCGGCGTTTTGCCGGTCGGGCATCGGGCTCTTCCTTCATCTCGGGGCGCTAGCCGCGAGGAAAGTTCCACTTTCGGCGCATTGCAAAACGGCGCACAGGGCGCCAATGTATTAGTCCCATGTACAATCCGCGCGCCGCAATCAAGCGCCGATAAAGGAATTGGGAGAAAACGCATGTTGGGACGGATGCAGGATTGGCCCCTGCTCATGCACAAGGTCATCGACTTCGCCGCCATCCAGTTTCCTGAGCAGCAGGTCGCTTCGCGCACCGTCGAAGGCCCGATGCATTACACCAACTACCGCGAGGTTCGGCAGCGCGCGCTGAAAGTCGCCAAGAGACTGGAGCGCGACGGGATAAAGCTCGGCGATCGCGTCGCGACGCTTGCCTGGAACGGCTATCGCCATCTCGAATGCTGGTATGGCATCGTCGGCGCCGGCGCGGTCTATCATACCGTGAACCCGCGGCTATACCCCGAGCAAATCGCCTGGATCATCAGCGACGCCGAAGACCGGATCGTGTTCGTCGACCTGACCTTCGTGCCGCTCGTGGAGGCGCTCGCCGACCGTTTGCCGACCGTCGAGCGCTACGTCGTTCTCACCGACGGCGCCCATATGCCGGCGACCAAACTCAAGAAAGCCGTGGCTTATGAGGATTGGATCGGCGAGGTCGACAGCGACTACGCGTGGAAGGAGTTCGACGAGCGGACCGCCGCCGGTCTCTGCTACACCTCCGGCACGACCGGACACCCGAAGGGTGTCCTTTATTCGCATCGCTCGAACCTCCTGCATTCAATGATGGCGAGCACGTCGGCGTGCCTCATGGTGACGGCCGATGATTCGGTGTTGCCGGTGGTGCCGATGTTCCACGCCAATTCCTGGGGTCTCGCGCTCTCCTGCCCGATGCGCGGCGCCAGCATGGTGATGCCGGGCCCGAGGCTCGACGGCGCCTCGGTGTTCGATCTCCTCGAGACCGAGAAGGTGACGATGACGGCGGCCGTGCCGACCGTCTGGCTGGGCCTCCTGCAGTATCTGCGCAAGGAGAACAAGAAGCTTTCGACGCTCAAGTTCGTCGGCATCGGCGGTTCGGCTTGCCCGCCCGAGATGATCCGCGCCTTCGAGGAGGACTACGGGGTCACCGTTCGCCACGCCTGGGGCATGACCGAGATGAGCCCGGTCGGCTCAGCGGGCGCGCTCAAGCCGAGGACGAGGGCCCTCTCGCGCAATGAGAGGCTCGCGGTCCAGTCCAAGCAGGGCTGGGCGCCGTTCGGGGTCGAGATGAAAATCGTCGATGACGGGAACAATGAGTTGCCGTGGGACGGCAAGCGCTTCGGCAGGCTCAAGGTGCGCGGTTTCGCCGTCGTCGAAAGCTACTTCAGGGACCAGGGCGGCAAGATACTCGACGACCAGGGCTTCTTCGACACTGGCGACGTCGCCACCATCGATCCCGACGGGTTCATGCAGATCACCGATCGGTCCAAGGACGTCATCAAGTCCGGCGGCGAGTGGATTTCGAGCATCGACATCGAGAATCTGGCTGTCGCGCACCCGGATGTCGCCGAAGCCGCCGTGATCGGCGTCGCCCACCCGAAGTGGGACGAACGGCCGCTGCTCGTCGTCGTGGCGAAGGAGGGATGTTCCCCCAAGAGCGACGAGGTCCTCGATTTTCTCAAGCCCCGGATCGCCAAGTGGTGGATGCCCGACGATATGCAGGTGGTGAAGGAGATCCCCCATACCGCGACGGGCAAGATCAACAAGCTCAAGCTGCGCGAGACGTTCAAGGGGTACAAGCTGCCGACGGCGTGAGAGGCGCGTCCCCCGTGTGTGGCCGCCCGCCGGACCTGGCGCGAAAACGCCGCCTCCTGCCGCCTTTTGGCCTTGCGCAGGCGGCCAGGTTCCCCTATATGCGCGTCAACAACATCTCATAGCTCTCCGAATGGAGAGACAAGTTGAGAGTGGGCCCCGGCCGGGACCCGCTCTTTTTTATTGCTTGCCAAGGTCGTATGGTCGAAGCCTCGCATCGAACCGCCGGGGAGCCCATCGAGGGACTCGACGAGGCGCGTCTGATCGAAGAATCCGGCCCGGGCGAACGCGTAGGCCGCACCGCGGCGCCGGTCCTGAGGGATCTCGGCTACCGGCTTGTCCGGGTCAAGATTTCCTCGGGTGCGGGCGCGACGATTCAGATCATGGCGGAGCGCCCCGACGGGACGATGTCGATCGAGGATTGCGAAAGCGTCAGCGTCGCTTTGTCGCCGGTCTTCGACGTCGACGAGCCGATGGCGCAAGCCTATCGGCTGGAGATTTCCTCGCCCGGCATCGATCGGCCGCTGGTGCGCGAATCGGATTTTGCACGCGCAATCGGCCATGAGGCGCGCGTGGAGATGGCTGCCGCGATCAACGGACGCAAGCGCTTTCGCGGACGCCTAGCGGCCGTCGAGGCAGGGCCTGACGGCCCTTCGGCTCGGATGATTCTGGTCGCCGAGGACGGAAGCGAGAGCGACGTCGAACTGCCGATCCGTGCGATGGCCGAGGCGCGGCTCGTTTTGACGGACGACCTCATCCGCGCCGCGCTCAGGCGAGAGAAGGCGGCGCTCAAGGACGCGAAGCGAGCCTCGGGTCGCGGGATGGGCCGAGAGACCGATCCGCGGGCCAAGCGCAAGACAAACGAATCCAAAGCCGCGGCCCGCGGCGCGGGGTCAAAGCCGCACGGGCCTGATGAAGGAGAAAATCATGGCCGTTAGCGCCAACCGACTTGAACTGTTGCAGATCGTCGACGCGGTCGCGCGGGAGAAATCGATCGAACGATCGATCGTTCTCGCGTCGATGGAGGACGCGATGCAGAAGGCCGCGCGCTCGCGCTATGGCCAGGAAACCGAAGTCCGCGCGGAGATCAACCCGAAAACCGGCGAGATCCGGTTTTCGAGGCTCTTGCTTGTCGTCGACGAGGTTGAGAACGAAGCGACCCAGATGACGCTGACCGAGGCGCAGAAGAAGAATCCCTCGGCCCAGATCGGCGACTGGATCGCCGAATCGCTGCCGCCGTTCGACTACGGACGCATCCCCGCCCAGGCATCCAAGCAGGTGCTGGTGCAGAAGATCCGCGAGGCGGAGCGCGACAAGCAATATGACGTCTATAAGGATCGCATCGGCGACATCATCAACGGCGCGGTCAAGCGGGTCGAGTACGGCAATGTCGTCGTTGACCTGGGCGGCGCCGGCGCGGGCGAAGCGGTCGTGCGCCGCGACGAACTGATCCCCCGCGAGATGTTCCGCCCCGGCGACCGCATCCGCGCCTATGTCTATGACGTGCGGCGCGAAGCGCGCGGCCCGCAGATTTTCCTGTCCCGCACCCATCCGCAATTCACCGCTCGCCTGTTCGCCCAGGAAGTGCCGGAGATCTACGACGGTATCGTCGAGGTGAAGTCGGTGGCGCGCGATCCGGGCTCGCGCGCCAAGATTGCGGTTGTGTCGAACGATTCCTCGATCGATCCGGTCGGCGCCTGCGTGGGCATGCGCGGTTCGCGCGTGCAGGCGGTGGTCAACGAATTGCAGGGCGAAAAGATCGACATCATCCCCTGGTCTCCGGACGCCGCGACCTTCATCGTCAATGCGTTGCAGCCGGCCGAGGTGATGAAGGTGGTGCTCGACGAAGACTTCAACTCGCATCGAGGTTGTCGTTCCCGACGATCAGCTGTCGCTGGCGATCGGCCGCCGCGGGCAGAACGTGCGCCTCGCCTCGCAGCTCACGGGCTGGGATATCGACATCCTGACGGAAGCCGAGGAGTCCGAGCGCCGGCAGAAGGAATTCGCCGAGCGGACGCAGAATTTCATGGACGCCCTTGACGTCGACGAGACCGTCGCCCAACTACTCGCATCGGAAGGCTTCCGCACGGTCGAGGAAATCGCCTTCGTCGAGCCGCCCGAACTGGCTTCGATCGAGGGCTTCGACGCCGACACCGCGGCCGAGATCCAGGCGCGCGCGCAAGGGCACCTCTCCCGCATCGAAGCCGAATTCGACGAGCAGCGCAAAGCGCTAGGGGTGTCCGACGATCTCAAGGAGATTTCGGGCCTGACCACGCCGATGCTGGTCAAGCTCGGAGAGAACGGCGTCAAGACGCTTGAGGATCTCGCCGATTGCGCGAGCGACGACCTTGTCGGTTGGACGGATGGCGCTGAGGCGAAGCCGGGCTTCCTCAGCGGGTTCGACGTCTCGCGCGCTCAGGCCGACGCGATGATCCTGGACGCGCGCGTGCGCGCTGGCTGGATCGAAGCGCCTGCGCCTGAGACGGCCGAGGAAGAGCCTCAAACTGAAGAGCAACACGGCGCCTAAGGAGCGGTGAGGTCGATCGATTGCAAGAGCGGAGCGACGCAGACGGGTCGGAGAGGACCTGCATCGTGACGGGAGCCAAGAGCGCCCCCGAGGCGATGCTGCGCTTTGCGCTTGGCCCCGATGGGGCGGTCGTCCCGGATATCCGGCGGAAGCTGCCCGGGCGGGGGGTTTGGACGGAGCTGAGTTTTAAGACGGTGAGTCGAGCGGCGGCAAAACAGGCGTTCTCGCGCGCCTTTCGCACCAAGGCGGAGGCCCCGGCCTCGTTGGCCGAGACGGTCGGCGCGCTCCTCGAGCGGGACGCGTTGCAATCCCTGTCGATCGCCAACAAGGCCGGCCTTGTCGTGGCTGGCGCGTTCAAGGTCGACCAGGCGATCGAGGCCGACGAAGTCGTGGCGCTCATTCAGGCGAGCGACGGCGCCGCGGACGGAGCGGCGAAGCGAGTCCGCGCCTTAAGCGCGAAACTCGGCCCGGAAGCGAACGCCATTGTGCGCGTCGATATCTTTTCCTCCAGCCAATTGGATTTGGCATTGGGGAGGGCAAATGTGATACACGCTGCCCTCAAACATGGGGCGGCGAGTTCGGCCTTTCTCGCAAGGGCGGATCGTTTGCGCCGCTATCGCGGCGGCGAAGCGGACGCGGCGACCGGGACGGAGCGCGGCGGCCAGACGTCCGACGAAGGCGGAGCGTTTGGCGCACCCATCAAATTGGCTGAGAAGCCAAGTGATTAGGAACGGGCATGAGTGAAACGGGTAATAGCGATAAGACTGTGACGGCCGCGCCGCCGAAGCCAACTTTGCACCTGAAGCGCCCGGTCGAGCAGGGCACGGTGAGGCAGAGCTTTTCGCACGGTCGCAGCAAGGCGGTCGTCGTCGAGAAAGTGAAGCGGCGGATTTTGACGCCCGGAGAGGCGCCGCCGCCAGCGCGGCCCGTGACGGCTGCGCCAGCCGCCGCCCCGACGCAGGCCGCTCCAGCCCCCGCCAAGCCGATACTTGCGGCAGGGGCGCGGCCCGCTCCCGCAGCGCCCGCGAAGCCGACCGCGCCGCCGCCGCCCAAGACCGGCGTCGTTCTGCCGACGTTGACGGCTGAGCAGCGTGAGGCCAGAGCCCGCGCGCTGAACGATGCGCGCGCACACGAGGAGGAGGATCGCCGCCGCCAGGAGGCGGAGGCTGGGGTCCGACGCGAGCGCGAGGCGCGCGAACGCGTCGAGCGCGAGGCTGCGGAAGCGCGCAAGCGCGAGGAGGAGCTTCGCCGCGCGCAGGAAGCGAATTTCAGGCGGCAGTCTGAGGACGAAGCGCGGCGGCGCCTTTCCGGCGGCGAGCCCGCGCCGTCTCCATCGATCCCGCGCGTTGCGCCGGCTGCGCCCGGCGCAACCCTGCCGGGAGCGCTCGCCCGAGCCCCTGCCGCCCCTGGCGGCGAAGAGGAAGAGCGGCGGGTCATCAGGCGTCCAGCGCTCGCGCTCCCGCCGGGGCAGAAGGTCGTCGTCCCGACGCCGCGGCCGCCGCGCAGCGGCGAGCAGCGCAACCGCGGCCGGCTCACTGTCACCAGCGCGACCTCGGGCGAGGAGGAGCGCACGCGTTCGGTCGCCTCGTTCCGTCGACGCACGCAGCGGCTGAAAGGCCACGGCGCGCAGGACCAGAAAGAGAAGATCGCGCGTGAGATCGTTCTGCCGGAGGCGATTACGATCCAGGAGCTGGCTGGCCGCATGTCCGAGCGCGCCGTCGACGTCATCAAGCTCCTCATGCGCCAAGGCCGCATGGTGACGCTGACCGACGTGCTCGACGCCGACACCGCGCAACTCGTGGCCGAGGAATTGGGCCATTCCGTCAAGCGCGTGGCGGAATCCGACGTTGAGGAAGGCCTGTTTGATCGGCCCGGCGACGAAGGCGCGCCTGTCCCGCGTCCGCCCATCGTCACCATCATGGGTCACGTCGATCACGGCAAGACGTCGCTGCTCGACGCCATCCGCCACGCCAATGTGGTTGCAGGTGAAGCGGGCGGCATCACGCAGCACATCGGCGCCTATCAAGTGGTCGCGCCCGGCGGCGAGACCATCACCTTCATCGACACGCCTGGTCACGCCGCCTTCACCGCAATGCGCGCGCGGGGCGCCAAGGTCACCGATATCGTCGTGCTGGTCGTCGCGGCCGACGACGGCGTCATGCCGCAGACGATCGAGGCGATTCGCCATGCCAAAGCGGCAAATGCTCCGATCATCGTCGCCGTCAACAAGATCGACAAGTCCGAAGCCGAACCCCAGCGGGTGATGCAGGAACTGCTGCAGCACGACGTGCAGGTCGAGGCGTTTGGCGGCGATACGCTGGCGGTTGAAGTGTCGGCTACCAAGGGCATCAACCTCGACAAGCTGCTCGAGGCCATCGCGCTGCAGGCCGAACTGCTCGATCTTGTCGCCGATCCCGACCGCAGCGCGGAGGGCACTGTCATCGAGGCGAGGCTCGATCGCGGCCGCGGACCCGTGGCGACGGTGCTGGTGCAGCGCGGAACCCTTCGCGTCGGCCAGCTTGTTGTCGCTGGATCGCACTGGGGCCGCGTCAGGGCGCTGATCGACGACAAGGGCGCGGCCCTCGAGGCGGCAGGCCCGTCGACGCCGGTCGAAGTGCTCGGGTTCGACGGCGCTCCGGAGGCCGGCGACCGCGTCGCCGTCGTCGAGTCCGAGGCCCGTGCGCGCGAAATCACCGAATATCGCGAGCGTCAGAGGCGAGAGAAACTCGTCGCGCGCGGACCTGCCGTCAGGACCTCGCTCTCCGACATGATGAGCAATCTCAAAGCGGCGGGTCACAAAGAGATGCCGATCGTCCTCAAGGGCGACGTGCAGGGGTCGGTCGAGGCGATCACCGCAGCGCTCGAAAAGCTTGGCAACGACGAGGTCATGGCGCGAGTCATCCATGGCGGCGTCGGCGGCGTGACCGAATCCGATGTAACGCTGGCCGCAGCCTCGAAGGCGGTCATCCTCGGCTTCAACGTGCGCGCGCATAAGGAGGCGCGCGACCTCGCCGAGCAGGACGGCGTCGAGATCCGCTACTACAACATCATTTACAATCTGGTCGACGACGTGAAGGCGGCTCTTTCGGGGATGCTTGCGCCGACGTTGCGCGAGACGATGCTGGGCAATGCGCAAATTCTCGAATTGTTCGACATTTCCAAGGTTGGCTTGGTGGCGGGTTGTCGCGTGACCGATGGCGTCGTGCAGCGCGGCGCGCACGTGCGCCTCATTCGCGACAGTGTGGTGGTTCACGAGGGCAAGCTGTCGACGCTCAAGCGGTTCAAGGACGAAGTCGCTCAGGTGCAGGCCGGGCAGGAATGCGGCATGGCGTTCGAGAACTACCACGACATGCGGGTCGGCGACGTCATCGAGTGCTATAACGTCGAGGAGATCCGTCGCACGCTCTAACGGGCGACGGAATGAGAAGACATGCGAGCCAACGTTACCCGCGCCGCCGAGGGTTTTGACCGCCGCTCGTTCACGGTGGCCGAAATTCTGCGCATGCAGGACGCCGGCATCATTGCGGAGGACGAGAGCTTCGAGCTGATCGAAGGCGAGATCGTGCCGACGCAGGCGAAGACGCACGTCCATGAACTGCTCAAGTCGGCGCTGACTATGGGTGTTGTGCGCGCCCTGCCTGAGAACCTGTGGATGGGCGTCGAGACCTCAATCTATCTCAGCCCCAACACCTTCGTCGAGCCGGACCTCGTCGTCTATCCCAAAGGGATCAAGCTCGAAGAAGTGAAGGGGTCGGACATCCTGCTGGCGATCGAGGTGGCGCTGACAAGCCTCCCCTATGATCGGGGTCTGAAATCCCGCCTCTATGCGCGCCACCGCTTTCGTGAGTTCTGGGTCGTCGACGCCGCGCGCCGCGCTACATTCGTTCATCGGGAGCCCGAAGGCGAAGGTTGGCGCGCGATCGTCGAGCGAGGTCCGGACGAGGCGCTGATTATCCCCGCCCTGCCAGGCTTCTCCATACGGCTCGCGACGGTCTAGCCGCCCTTTCGCTTGGGCTCCGCCGCCCAAACAATGACAATCTTCCGCGCGCCGCGCGAGGTCAACAATGTCCCGTTCCTTATCCAAACCCAACGCCGGCAGTCACAGGGCTGAGCGCGTCGGCGAGCTTGTCCGTCACGCAGTCGCCGACATCCTCGCGCGCGGCGAGGTGCGCGACGAAGCCTTCGATCGCCATCCGCTGACCATCCCCACCGTGCGCATGTCGCCGGATCTCAAACTGGCGACGGTCCTGGTGATGCCGCTTGGCGGCAAAGGCGCGGGAGCGACGGTGGAGGCGCTCGAGCGCCACAAGAAGGAGCTGCGCGCGCTTGTGGCGCGGCGGATCAATCTCAAGTTCGCGCCCGATCTGCGTTTCGCCCTGGATATGAGCTTCGACGACCAGGCCCGCATGGACGCGCTGTTGAGATCGCCTGAGGTGGCTCGCGATCTGAAGGACGTCGGCAGAGAGGACAAGGAATGACCGGCGACCCCTCCGAAGGAGAAATCTCCGCCCCCGAGGCGCGCGAAAGACGCCGCCGTGGCCAGCCGCATGAGAAGCGTTCGCCCCGGTTCGAGATTGACGGCTGGATCAATCTCGACAAGCCGACCGGCGTCTCCTCGACCCAGGCCGTCGGGCGTCTCAAATTCCTGTTCAACGCCAAGAAAGCGGGCCACGCCGGAACGCTCGATCCGCTCGCTTCGGGCGTGCTGCCGGTCGCTTTCGGCGAGGCGACAAAGACCGTGCCGGTCGTTCAGGATGGGGCCAAATCTTATCGGTTCCGCGTGCGCTGGGGCGAGGAAACCGCGACTGACGACGCCGAAGGGGAGATCGTTGAACGTTCCGACCGGCGGCCGGCCCGGGCCGAAATCGAAAGTCTCCTGCCGCGCTTCGTCGGCGCCATTCTTCAGACGCCGCCGACTTTCTCCGCCATCCGCATCGCCGGCGCGCGCGCCTATGATCTCGCGCGCGGGGGCGAAACCTTCGAGATTGAAGCGCGCCCGATCCATGTCTACCGGCTCGAACTGATGTCGGCCGAGGCCAATGAAGCTGTGCTCGAGGCCGAATGCGGCAAGGGCGCCTACGTGCGCGCGATCGCGCGGGATCTCGGCCGCGCGCTCGGCTGCTACGGACATGTGGTCGAATTGCGCCGGACGCGCGTCGGCCCGTTTTCGGCCAACTCGGCGGTCCCGCTCGATCGTCTGCCGGATGATAAGGATCTGATGGCTCGCGCGCTTCTGCCTTTGCAGGCGGGCTTGAGTGAAATGCCGATGCTGCGCATCGAGCGCTCGGGCGCTGCGATCCTTCGACGCGGCCAGAAGCTCTTGCTTCGCGGTCCCGCTCCAACGGAAGGACGCGCCTATGCCGAGTGCTTTGGAACGCCAATCGCTTTCGGCGTCGTCGAGGACGGCTATTTCGTCTCGACCCGGGTGTTCAACCTGCGCGGATAGACCTTCCGCTCATTTCCACGCTTCGAACGCCTTTTCGAGCATCGCCTGGCCCTCGGGCGACTTCTGGAACACGATCTTGGCGATGCGGTCGTCGTTGAGCAAGAGCGGGAAGTCGAACCAGGAGCGCGTCTGCATCAGATCGAGGTTGCGGGCGATGTCGGCTTCGCCCTTGGCCAGCGCGATCAGGAAATAGGTGTCGCTGATCTTGACCTTGACGCTGGTCAGCGCTTCAGCCGCGGTCGAATCCTCCTTGCGCATCTGCGGCAGGCCGACGTCCTTGAAGCCGGTGATTGGGGCGCCTTCGGCGAAGGAGAATTTCAAGTCGATCGTGTGTGTCGCCTGCAGCGTCGGATCGGTGTTTTTCCTCAAGGTCATGGTGGCGTGCATCTTGAGGTCGGGGATGTCCGCTTCGGCCTTCACGCCAACCGTCGCCGGCTGGTTCGGGGCTGGCGGAATCAAGGACCACACCGTCGAGCCCAGGCTGACCGCGGGCTTCTGCGGGTTGTCCGCTGAGGCGATCAACATCGCCGCCCGGCCGGCTGACGGGGTCGATGCGGCTGGCGTCGCTGGCGGGGCTGGCGCTACCGGCGCCGGGGTTGCCGGCGCCGCCCCCTGAGCGCTCGGCTGCCCCGTTTGCGGCGCGGCTCCTGGAGCGCTCGGCTGGTCCGCTTGCGGCGCGGGCGCGGGAGTTGGAGGCGCGGCCGGCGCGGGCGGGTTTGTCTGGACTCGCTCAGCGATCTTCGCCGAAGGCTCCGGCGGAGCGGGTTGCTGCGCCTCGACGGAAGGCTTGATGGCGAGGTCCTGCGGCTTTTGCCGCATGAGGATTGCAGCTCCCGCCACCGCAAGGACAATTCCGAGAACGACGGCCCCCGCGATCCACAGCAGGCGCTTGGGTTTGGCGATTTCGGCGCTTGGCGCAACGGGGCGCTGAATTTCCGCTTCGGGTCTGAACGCCATGCCGGGGCGGTCGAATTCGGCCGCGACTTCCGGCGCTTCGGCCCATTGCACGGGCTCGTCGCGACGGGCAGCGACCACCGGCGGCGCGCCGGACCCCTCGGGATCGTCCCCCCGACTCGGCCTGACCGCCCTGCCTGGGTCCAGCGCCGCCACTCCGGGCAAACCCTCATCCTTGCCGCCCTTCGTCGCCACGGGTGGAACGGCCCGGCCGGTCCTCGATCCCGAGGGGGGCTGGTTGGTCATTGCAGCAGCCAGCTGGGATCGAGCCGGCGAAACCGCCGTCGACGCCCCCGCGGCAGGCCGTCCCGCGACCGGGGTTGGCGCCTGCGGCAGGTTCCCCGGCGGCTGGCTTCGTTCCGGCAAGGGCGGCGCAGGCCGCTGCGCCGTCCCTGGAACGTTTGCGGCGCCGGGTTGGCCCGGGGCTCCCGTTTGCGAAGCCGATCGCGCTGTAGGTGCGGCGGGTCCCGGCGCCGGAGGCGCACTGGGGCGCTGGACAGTGGCGAATTTTGGGGGAGGGGGCGGCGGAGCGGCCTTGGCGGGCGCCACATCGGGCTTTGCGGCCACGGACGGGGGCGGCGTCGAAGGGGGAGGCGGAGCCGGCTCCTCCTGCGATCCGTATCGTTCCTCGATTTCCGCGATCGCGGCGTCGAGCGCATTCTCTTCGCGGGAGATGTCGCTTTCCGGCAGCGGCGGACGCAAGCTTCTGAGCTGGTCGAGCAGCGCTTTGCGAGCGCGCTCATAGATCGCTCCGCGCGTCGCCGGCGTGCCCGCGTTGGGCAGATTGGCGACCGCTCGCATGAGCAGCGAATGATAATCAGCCATGAAGCGTCCGCTCAACCGCTTCCCACGCGACGCCGCGCGGGGGTCCCTTAGTCCTGGAATGGATCATGCACAAGAATCGTATCGTCGCGCTCAGGACTCGTCGACAATAAGGCGACCGGCGCGCCAACCAATTCCTCAATTCGGCGCACATATTTTATCGCCTGCGCCGGCAGGTCGGCCCATGACCGCGCCTTGCTCGTCGCTCCTTTCCAGCCTTCGATCGTTTCATAAAGCGGCTCGATGCGCGCCTGCGCGGATTGCGAGGCCGGAAGATAGTCGATCTCTTCGCCGTTCAGGCGGTAACGGGTCGCGACCTTGATGGTCTCAAAGCCGTCGAGAATGTCAAGCTTGGTCAGCGCCAGGCCGTCGATGCCGCAAGTGCGCACAGCTTGACGCGCAAGCACCGCGTCGAACCATCCGCACCGGCGCGGGCGACCGGTGTTGGTGCCGAATTCGCGGCCGCGCTCGCCGATCAAACGACCGACCTCGTTATCGAGCTCGGTCGGGAACGGGCCGCCGCCGACGCGCGTCGTGTAGGCTTTTGCGATGCCGAGCACATAGCCGATCGCCCTGGGCCCGAGGCCGGAGCCGGTCGCCGCGTTCGCCGCGACGGTGTTGGAGGAGGTCACATACGGATACGTGCCGTGATCGACGTCCAGCATGGCGCCCTGCGCGCCTTCAAACAGAATGCGCTTGCCCGCTCGGCGCTCGGCGTCAAGAATCTCGAATGTCGGGGCCATGAACGGCAGAACCTTCGGCGCCACGGCCAACAACTCGTCCCGAACGGCCGCCGCGGTTGGCGGCGGCAATTGGAGGCCCCGGCACAGCGGATCATGGTGGGAGAGCAGGCGCTCGATCTGGCCGTCTAACGAGTTCGGGATCGGCGAGGTCCATCAGCCGGATCGCGCGCCTCGCGACCTTGTCCTCATAAGCCGGCCCGATGCCGCGCTTGGTGGTGCCGATCTTGGTTCCACGAACGCTTCCAGACTCGCGGTGAGCGTCGAGCTCGCGATGAAGCGACAGAATCAGCGGGACGTTCTCGGCGATCTTTAGATTGGCGGGTGTCACTTCGACGCCCTGGCTGCGGAGGTTCTCGATCTCCCCAACCAGATGATAAGGATCGAGGACGACGCCATTGCCGATGATCGACAGTTTCCCGGGCCGAACAATGCCCGACGGAAGCAGCGCAAGTTTGTAAGTCTTGCCGTCGATGACAAGCGTATGGCCGGCGTTATGGCCGCCTTGGAACCGCACCACAACATCTGCGCCGACCGACAGCCAATCGACGATCTTGCCCTTTCCTTCGTCGCCCCACTGGGCGCCGACAACGACAACATTGGCCAACGTCGATTGCTCTTCCGATGGTTAAGACGAGCGAAGCCCCGGCGCAGCGACAAAAGGCCGAGCCGGGGCTCTTTGCGGCCATCGCCTAAACGATCGGCGCGCCTGAGTAAAGGCGCGCCGCCGCGGGACCTGGCGCGAAAAGCGCGCTCGCCGAGGGAAAAACGCCGGCCCCAGACTTGGATTGGCCGCATGCGTCGCTACATTCTGGGCGCGGCCATCCGGCCGCAGGGAGAGCGACATGACCCCCGAAGAACGCCAAATGCTTGGTGGCCTTTTCCAGCGCGTCAACTCCGCCGCCGCGACGCAGCGTGACCCCGAAGCCGAATCCTTCATCAACGACGCGGTTCGCACCGCGCCCCACGCGCCCTATGTCCTGGCGCAGACCGTGCTTGTCCAGCAGCAGGCCCTCGAGGCCGCAGCGAACCATATTTCCCAGCTCGAAGCGGCGGCGCAGCAGAGCGCCGGGCAGAGCGAGGAACATGGCAGCTTCCTCGGCAATCTCGGCAAGTCCATTTTCGGCGGCGGGCCCTCCGCTCCGCCCCGGCAGGAGCCTGACCCGCAGGCCTATCAGCGCGCCGCGCCCCCGCCGCCCCCGCGGGGCTACGCGCCTCCTCCGCCTCAGGGCGGCTATCCCCCGCCGCCCCCGCAAGGCTATCCGCCGCAACCTGGCCCCTGGGGTCAGCCCCAGCCTTCGGGCGGCGGGGGCTTTCTGCAGAATGCAGCCTCGACCGCGACGGGCGTGGCCGGCGGCGTCGTCCTTGGCAATCTCTTGGGCGGCCTATTCGGCGGCCATGGCGGCGGCAGCCTCTTTGGCGGCGGGGCTAACGCCGCTGGGTTTGGCGGCTCAGGCCTTTCCGGCAATCCGGCGGAAGTGACCGAGATCAATAATTATTACGACGACAAGGGGGACCGCGGCAGCGACGCCAATTTCCAGCAGTTCGATCCCGGCGCGCCGGGCGTACAGGACGCCAACTTCGACAATCTCGACGACTCGACCTTCGACAATTCGGACGGGTCGTCCTTCGACGACGGCGGCGGCTACGATGACGTCTAAGGGCTAGCTCCGGTTCAGACAGGCGGCGAGGCGCGCTGAGGCGCTTCGCCGTTTTAATTTTAGAGCACGATGACCTTCGTCCCCACCGGGACGCGCTCGTAAAGGTCGATCACGTCCTCGTTCATCATCCGGATGCAGCCTGACGAGACGTTGTGGCCGATGGTCGACGGCTCGTTGGTTCCATGAATGCGGTAGAGCGAGGATCCGAGATAGAGCGCTCTCGCGCCGAGCGGATTTTCGGGCCCGCCCGCCATATGTCGGGGCAAGTCGGGGCGACGCAGCAGCATCTCCGAAGGCGGGGTCCAGTCCGGCCATTCGGACTTGCGGCTGATCCGCTTGACGCCCGACCATTCGAAGCCCGGGCGCCCGACGCCGACGCCGTAGCGCAGTGCCTTCCCGTGTGGCTCGACGAGGAACAGGAACCTGTCGGGCGTATCGATGACAATCGTTCCCGGCGCCTCGGGCCCTGTATAATCGACTTCCTGTCGGCGAAATTCCGGGTCGGGCTCGGCTTCCGCGTCCGACGCTGGCTCGCCCGGGGTTGAGGTGGCCACCTGCGGCTGCTGCGGCGCGCCGCCGGTCAGCAGCGCTTCGATGAAGCCGCCGCCATATCGTCCGCGCATCGGGACTAGGGCCGGAGCGGGGATCGGCGCCGCGTCGGCGGAAGCGCCTCCGGCCGCTTGGGTCTGCGGGGCTACGAAGACGATCACGCCATCGTTGGCGGCGATAGCCGGGACGGGAATGGCGAGCAGAAGCACGGGAATGCAAAGGGGGGCGAGGCGGCGCATGCCTATCTCCGGTAGGATTGAGCCCCCTCACCATGCATCGCGGAGATTAGGTTAACCTGATGAAAAATGTTAAAATGCTCTTGTCAGTTCGCGCACGCGAAGCGCTCGACCCGTGACCGCAGCGCGGCTTCAGGCGCGCAAGCAAAGCCGAGTTCGCGGAGCAGAATTGTGTTATAGAGCAGGTGAGCAAGCGTCGCCCAATCCTGACCGAGGGCGTAGGCAATGGCGCAAGACCGACCGGAGGAATTCGATCGCCTCTATCCGCGGCAGCGGGCCGAGGTGGAGGCGGATTTTGAGCCACGCAGACTTGCCAATGTCGTCGTGCTTCTTGCGGCGACCGCGCTCGTCTTGATCGGCTACTGGCTGTTCGACGCCTTAGGTCACAGCCGCAGATTTCAGCGCTGCCTCGATTCGGGCCGCGCCAATTGCGTCGACTTCGTCAATCCGGCCAAGTGAGTCGCTGGTCGCTGCCGGCGTTGTAGACGCGGTCGCTGACGTCGCTGACCGCGTAGCCGCGCTCCAAAAGGCGTTCGGAAGAACGCCCGTCTATCGACGGGCTTCGGCGCGGCTACAATTTGCTGCGTCGATCTAAACCTCCCGCGTGACGAGCGCCTCGCTTGGCGCGCCTTCGCCGCTCAGCGGATTCTCCGGGTCCCAGGCGTAGCGCAGCGTCTCGAACCGCATGGCGCGCGCGTCGATCATCAAGAGCCGCCCGACCAGTCCCTCATCGCCGTCGCCGAAGCCGTCGACCAGGACGCGGATCGCTTCGAGCGCCATCAGCGAGCCGAGCACCCCGGCAAGCGCGCCCAACACGCCAGCTTCCGCACAGGTCGGGATGGTCCCGGGCTCGGGCGGCTCGGGGAAGAGGCAGCGATAGGTCGGGTTGGGCTTGCCGTCCGGTCCCTTCTCGTACGGCTTCAGCGTCGTGAGCGTGCCGTCGAATTCGCCGAGCGCCGCTGAAACGAGCGGACGTTGCTCATGAAAGCACGCGTCCGATAGCGCGTAGCGCGTGGCGAAATTGTCCGAGCCATCAAGCACGACGTCGAAGCGCCGAACAATGGCTTCGCGCGTTCTTCTCGTCCAGCCGCGTCGCGATCGGCTCGACCGCAACATGCGGATTGATGCGAGCGATCGCGGCTTCCGCGCTCTCCGTCTTGCGCCGTCCGACATCGCCCGTCGCATGGATGACCTGGCGATGCAGATTGGAGAGCGAGACGATGTCGTCGTCGACGATCCCGAGCGTCCCAACGCCGGCGCCGGCGAGATATTGCAGCGCCGGCGAGCCGAGCCCGCCCGCGCCGATGACGAGCGCGCGCGCCGCCTTGAGCTTGTTCTGTCCGGGCCCGCCCAGACCGTGCAGGACGATCTGCCGCGCGTAGCGCTCTATCTCTTCGCTCGAGAGGGTCATGAATGTGTATCTCTACCATGCGCGCCTGGCGCGCGCGAGCAAAGCAGTGCCGCCGCCGCGCAGGACGAACGTGGAACAAGTCGCCGCCGCCGAAGTTTGCATGAGAGGTACGGCGGGGAGATCATTCAATGTCGCGGCTCGGATATGCGTTAACGGCGCTGGCTTCGCTGATCGCGAGCACGGCTCTCGCGGAAACATTGTCTCCTGAAGCGGATGCTTGCAAGGCGAGCGGTCTGCTCGCGCTCAAGCAGAAGTTTCCGCAAGTCAAGGACGTGCTGATCGATCTCGATAGCGCGAAAATCATCAAGGCCGACACGACGATCGAAAATGTCCCAATCAAGACGGTCGTCATTGGCGACGCTTACGTGGAGCGAACAAAGACCACCAAGCCGCAAACGCTCGTCTGCGTGATCGGCGACAAGGGCAAAGTCCTGCTCACGCTCTTTTCCGACAAGTGAGCCCTCACGCCTGCCGTTGGTAGCGTTCGCCCTTGCCGCCCGTCGCGCGCTGAGGCTCGAACACCATGAGCGCCGCCGGTCCGGTCTCGGTCACAACCATCGTCTGAAGGCGAAACCCGGCATTCCTATAAGCGCGCCGCGCGCGCAGATTCCCTTCCGCCGGATCGATCGCGACCAGCGGCGCGCCTTCCGCGCAGAGCCGCTCCGCCAGCAGCCTCAGGTAAGCTTGTCCGTGGCCGCGGCCGATCATCGACGGCCAGCCGACGAAGCTGTCAATCGCCCGCGATCCTCTCGGCAAATGGGAGAGATGAGGCTGCGGCCAGGAATGCACGTCATAATCTTGCGCGTAGGCGAATGGCCGGCCGCCGAGTGAAATGATGCGCATCGTCATAAGCGGTTCGTTCAAATCCGCGCGCAGCAGTTCGAATTGCTCGATTGGATTTCCCCACCAGCGCCGGACTTCGGGCGCGTTGAGCCAGCGACGAAGGCGCGGGAGATCGTTCGCTGTCGCCAGCCGAAACGAATAGGCGGCACGATCGGCTTCCATTGCGGTGGGACAGCCATCCTTGTGGGCGCCTTGGGGCTGCCCATAGCTTAGGATCCGGACTTCAAGAACCTTTAAAGGGCAGCGTTCCTAATCGCTCGCTACTTCCCTATATGTGACAGAGCGGCGTTGCGCGGGGAACATCCGCGAAGACTGCTCAACCGCAAGCGGAGGCCAACCCGATGACCGCCACAGACCCCATCGTCATCGTCGGCGCGGCGCGCACGCCGATGGGCGGCTTTCTCGGCGACTTGAAGGACGCGCCGGCCCACGCGCTTGGCGCGCGCGCAATTTTCGCCGCGGTCGAGCGGGCCGGGATCAAGGCCGAGAGCGTCGACGAAATTCTGATGGGCTGCGTTCTGCCGGCAGGGCAGGGCCAGGCGCCGGCGCGTCAGGCGGCCATCGGCGCCGGGCTCCCGGTCGCAGCGGGCGCGACGACGATCAACAAGATGTGCGGCTCGGGGATGAAGGCCGCCATGGTAGCCCACGACCTTCTGCGCGCCGGCTCCGCCGATGTCGTCGTCGCCGGCGGCATGGAGAGCATGAGCAACGCGCCCTATCTCCTCGACCGCGCGCGCTCGGGCTACCGCATGGGCCACGGCCGCGCCCTCGATCATATGTTCCTCGATGGTCTCGAGGACGCCTACGACAAGGGCCGGCTCATGGGGACGTTCGCCGAGGATTGCGCCGAAGCCTACCAGTTCACACGGCATGCGCAGGACGCCTATGCGGTGAGCTCCCTGGAACGCGCCAACCGCGCGATCGCGAACGGCGATTTCGCCTGGGAGATCGCGCCCGTCAGCGTGAAGGCGGGCAAAACTGAGACGCTTGTCGTGACCGACGAGCAGCCGCCCAAGGCGAAACCGGACAAGATCCCGACGCTCAAGCCCGCATTCCGCGACGGCGGCACGGTGACAGCCGCCAATTCGAGCTCGATCTCCGACGGCGCCGCGGCGCTCATCATGATGCGCGAAAGCGAAGCCGAGAAGCGCGGCGCAGCGCCTCTCGCGCGCGTCGTCGCGCATTCGACCCACGCCGCCGCGCCCAAGGATTTCCCCACCGCCCCCATCGGCGCGCTGAAAAAGCTGCTCGACAAGACAGGATGGAGCAAAGATTCCGTCGATCTTTTCGAGATCAACGAGGCGTTCGCCGTCGTCGCCATGGCCGCGATGCGCGACCTCGGCCTCGCGCATGAGAAGGTCAACGTCAACGGCGGCGCCTGCGCGCTCGGCCATCCGATCGGCGCTTCGGGCGCGCGCATTCTGGTGACGCTGATCGCCGCCCTTCGGGCCCGCGGCGGCAAGCGCGGGGTCGCCTCGCTCTGCATCGGCGGCGGCGAAGCGACCGCGATGGCGATCGAGATGGCGTGAATCCGCCGCGCACCGCCTCGGGTCAGATCGCTGAGTTGAGGTTAGGCGCCGGGGATGGACCGCAAGATCGCAAGCTCCTCCTCGGTCATGTCGACAGGAACGTCGGCGAACAACGGCGTGCTGAGATAGCGTTCGCCGGTATCGGGAAGCATGCAGAGGATATTCGCGCCCTTTGGCGCCTCGGCCGCAATTCTCAGCGCGCCGGCAAAGGTTCCGCCTGAGGTTATGCCGACGAAAATGCCCTCTTTCGCCGCGAGCTCCTTGCTGTAGCGAATGGCGTCGGCGCCTGAGATCGGCAGGACGCGATCGATCAGTTTCATATCCACCGCGTCTTTCGTCAGCTTCGGAATGAAGTCGGGCGTCCAGCCCTGCATCGGGTGAGGCTTGAAACTCGGATGCGGCGCGGCGGGCGAGCCGTCGGCCAGCCGCTTCTGCTCGATTCCGGACTCGAGCAGCGGCGCGTCCGCCGGCTCGCAGACGATGATCTTCGTGTCGGGACGCTCCCTCCTTAGTACACGGCCGACGCCTTTCAGCGTGCCGCCGGTGCCGTAGCCGGTCACCCAAAAGTCGAACGTGTCGCCGGCGAAGTCGTCGATAATTTCGCGCGCGGTGGTGCGCGAGTGGAAATCCGGATTGGCTTCGTTCTCGAACTGGCGTGTCATGAACCAGCCGTGTGCTTCGGCGAGTTCGATCGTCTTTTTGACCATTCCGACCGCTCGCTCGGCGGCTGGCGTGATGACGACTTTTGCGCCGAGAAAGCGCATCAATCGCCGCCGTTCGATGCTGAAGGTCTCCGCCATCGTGAGAACAAGCGGATAGCCTTTCGCAGCGCAGACCATGGCGAGCCCGATGCCAGTGTTGCCGCTCGTCGCCTCGATGACGGTTTGGCCCGGCTTGAGCTCGCCGGATTGCTCCGCGGCCTCGATCACCCCCAGCGCCAATCGGTCCTTGACCGAGCCCAACGGGTTGAAGGCCTCGATTTTCACATAGAGATTGACCCCGTCAGGGGCGAGGCGGTTGATCCGGAC
The DNA here is from genome assembly GCA_963696665.1 of uncultured Alphaproteobacteria bacterium. Classification (GTDB taxonomy): domain Bacteria; phylum Pseudomonadota; class Alphaproteobacteria; order Rhizobiales; family Beijerinckiaceae; genus Roseiarcus. The sequence goes on along the minus strand of CAVOLE010000013.1, from coordinate 120,973 downwards.
GACCGGCGTGTGTCCGACCGTCTCCAAAATGTTTTGAAATCGCGCCACGCGAGGCCTCCGTCGTTTCCCGCGCCGCTCCGCAGGTCTTGGACCAGCTTGACGCCGCTTCTCAATCTATCGCGGTCGGATGCTTTTCCAAAGGCGCCCGCGATGGCGACGGCGATCGAGGCTGCCTGAGCCCACTCGCCCTTGTCGTCGCGCTCGAATTCGGACATGGTGCGCCGCGCCGCCAGCTAACATGTCAGGGCCGGCTCTAGGGAGGTTTCATTCATGCGCTTCACCCGCCGCGTCGTAACCGCGAGCCTGCTCGCCTTGGCGCTCTCCGCGCCCGCCTTTGCTGCCGACAAGCCGCTGATTCTCATTTCCGTTCCGGGAATGAACTTTCCTTTCTTCGTCCACATGATGAAGGCCTTCAAGGCCGCCGCGGACCAGGATGGCCTTGACACGATCGAGGGCGATGGCCAGATGTCCTCGCCCAAGCAGACCGCCGATATCGAGGCGGCGCTCGCCAAGGGCGTGAAGGGAGTCGTGCTCTCGCCGAACGAGGTCGACGCGATGGCGCCGGCGCTGCAGGAGGCGATCGACGCCAAGGTCCCGGTCGTGACCGTCGACCGCCGCGTGCCGTCGGTGACAGGCATCATTGGCCATGTCGGCGCCGACAACGTCAAGGGCGGCGAGGCGCAGGGCGAACTGGTCGAGAAAATGTTCCCGAATGGGGCGACGATCATGAACCTCCAGGGAACGCCTGGGGCGAGCCCTGCGATCGACCGCAACAAGGGCCTGCACGACGTGCTCGACAAGGCCAAGGACAAGTACAAGATCGTCTTCGAGCAGACCGCCAATTTCGAGCGCGACAAGGGCCTTTCGATCACCGAGGGCGCGCTCGCAAGCATGGCGACGCCGCCGCAGGTGATCGTTGCTGGAAACGACGACATGGCGCTCGGCGCGCTCGAAGCGGTCAAGGCGCGCAACCTCAAAGGCATCGTCATCATCGGCTTCGACGCGCTGCCCGAGACGCTGGGCAAGATCCGCGATGGCGAGATCACCGCGACGGTCGAACAGTTCCCCGGTAAGCAGAGCGCGACCGCGGTGCAGATCATGGCCGACTACCTCAAGAGCGGCAAGAAGCCCGCGCAGCAGATCAATCTGATCACGCCGGTGGCGATCACCAAGGACAACCTCAAGGAGGCGGAACGCCTCGACGAGGTGAAGTAGTCCGCACGAAGCATGAGATGGCGCGCCGTTCTCGGCGCGTCATCTCATCGTCCATACGAATGAGCGAGCGCTCCTGAATGGCTGATGCGCCTGCGGCGCTTTCATTGGCTCCGGCAAAGCCCGAGAGCCCGATCCTCAAGATGACCGGCGTCAGCAAGCGCTTTCCTGGCGTGCTTGCGCTTGAGAACGTCCATCTCGAAGTGGGGCCGTCCGAGATTCATGCGCTTCTGGGCGAGAATGGCGCTGGCAAGTCGACGCTGCTCAAGATCCTGTCCGGCGCGCAGGGGGCGGACGCCGGCGAGATCGAGCTGTTCGGCCAGCCGGTCGCCTTTGCGACGCCGCACGACGCGCAGCGCGCTGGAATTGTCACGATCTATCAGGAGTTCACCCTCGCTCCGGACATGACGATCGCCGAGAACGTGTTCATTGGGCGCGAACCCGGCTCGAGGCTGTTCGTGAGCTGGCGGCGCATGGCGCAAGAGACGAAGGCGATCGCCGAGCGTATCGGGCTCAAGCGCGACCCAATGACGCAGGTGCGCGACCTTTCTGTGGCCGAGCAGCAGCTCGTCGAGATCGCCCGCGCGCTCTCGATGCAGTCCCGCCTCATCGTCATGGATGAGCCGACCGCGGCGCTGAGCGAGGCCGAGGTCGCAAACCTCGCGCGGATCGTGAGGGCGTTGAAGGCCGAGGGCCTGTCGATCATCTTCGTCACTCATCGGCTCGACGAAGTTTTCCGCCTCTGCGATCGCTACACGGTCTTGCGCGACGGCCATTATGTCGCCTCCGGCCGCGTCGCCGACACCAATGTCGAGGCGATCATCCGCATGATGGTCGGGCGGGACGTCGGCGCGCTCTATGGCGAAAGGCCGATCCCCGAGCATGGCAAGGTCGCGCTCGAGGTCGAGGGCCTCACGCGTCGCCGCAATGCGCGCGACCCAAACGCCATCGAGCTGGTCGACATTTCGCTGAAAGCGCATCACGGCGAGATTCTCGGCCTCGCCGGCCTCGTTGGCGCCGGCCGCACCGAGACGGCGCGGGCGATCTTCGGGGCCGACCCATTCGATCACGGTATGATCCGCGTCGACGGCAAGGAGGTCAAGTTCTCAACCCCGCGCGATGCGATGTCCCACGGCATCGGCCTCGTCCCGGAGGATCGCAAGAAGCAGGCTCTGTTCCTCAGCCTCGCCATCCGCACCAATATGACCATCGCCGCGCAGGATGAAGTCAGTCGCGGCTGGTTCATCGACGAAAAGCGGGAGGATGCGCTCATCGACGAGTTCCGCAAGCTGCTCTCGATTCGCATGGCGAGCCCGGAACAGGCGGCTGGCCAGCTTTCCGGCGGCAATCAGCAGAAAATCGTGCTGGCGCGCTGGCTGGCGCTGAGGCCGAAAATTCTGATCGTCGATGAGCCGACGCGGGGCATCGACATCGGCTCGAAGGTCGAGGTTCACAATCTCCTGATCGACATGGCGAAGCAGGGCATTGCGGTCATCGTCATTTCGTCGGAGCTGCCGGAAATTCTCGCGGTCTCGGATCGCATCGTGACGATGCGCGAGGGCCGTGTCACCGGCGAAATCGCGCGTGACCAGGCGACGCAGGAAATCCTGATGGCGATGATGACGGCGCATGAAAGCGGCGGCGCCGCTTCCGCGGCGGCTTGAACGGGGACATTGCATGAGCGAGGCGAGGCTGGAAGCGGCCGAAGGCAAGGGGGTCGACGTCTTCGGCTTCGTCGCGCGCTTCGCGCCGTTGCTGTTTCTCATCGTGCTGATGCTGCTTTTCGCGATCATGCAGCCACGCTTCCTGTCGGAGATCAACCTGTTCAACGTGATGCGGCAGGTGTCGATCACCGGCCTGCTCGCGGTCGGCATGACCTTCGTCATTTTGACCGCGGGCATCGATCTCTCGGTCGGCTCGCTGCTCGCCTTCGCCGGACTGGTCGGCGCGGCGGTCGCCAAGGGCGGCCTCGATAACCGTTTCACCGTCGGCGCAGGCGGCGTCGGCTATGGCTGGGGCTTGGCGGCGCTCGCGGCGGTCGCGGTCGGTCTCGCCGGCGGTTGGCTGCAGGGCCTCGCCATCACCCGTCTCAAGGTGCCGCCTTTCGTGGTGACGCTCGGCGGCATGTCGGCCTTCCGCGGCGCGGCCTTGCTGTTCGCCGCCGGCGGCCCGATTTCAGGCTTCCAGCCGTCGTTCACCTGGTGGGGGCAGGGGAAGATCGGGCCGGTCCCGGTGCCCGTTATCATCTTCCTGCTCGCGGCGTTCATCGCCCATATCGTGCTGCGCTACACGCGCTATGGCCGGCAGGTCTATGCGGTTGGCGGCAATCCGGAGGCGGCGCGCCTTTCGGGCTTGAACGTCAACCGCATCATCATGAGCGTCTACATCATCATGGGCTTTTTCGCCGGGCTCGGCTCGTTCGTGCTCGCGGCGCGGCTCAATTCCGCCGAGGCCGTCGCCGGCACCGGCTATGAACTCACCGTCATCGCCTCGGTGGTGATCGGCGGCACGAGCCTGTTTGGCGGCTCCGGCACCATCTTTGGCACGGTCATCGGCTCGCTGCTCATCGGCGTGCTCCTGAATGGCCTCGTGCTGATGGACGTCTCCTCCTACATCCAGCAGATCGTCATCGGCGTGATCATCGTGCTGGCGGTCGCCTTCGACACCTTCGCCAAGTCACGACGAAGGAAGGTGTGAAGCGGTCAATAGGTCGCCGCCAGATAGTTCGCGATTGTTGCGGCGTCGTCTTCCCCGATCGGCGCCTTATAGACCTTGATCATCTTTTGCACCTCCCCCTGCCAGAAGGCTTTTCCCTTCCCGGGAGGCTGCGTGCTGACGTAGTCGGCGGAATGGCACGTTGTGCAGACGCTCGCTGTTGCGACGCCCGGACCGGGCTTCAATTCCGCCGTCTCGGGCGGCAATTGATAGACCATGGGCTCGGCCAGCGCCGACGAAGCGACGGCGGCGAGCGAGACCAGGAAGGTGATTGAAATGCGCTTCATCGCCATCACGCGGCGATTATGTTGGTGACTTCGACGACATTGCGCATATAGCCGGACGGGTTCCAGAGCGGTTGAAGCGGTTGCGACTGCCCGATCCGATTGGCGGCGCGAACCATCAGGCGCCGCTTGCCGGGTTCAAGCGAGACATTGGCCTTCCATTCGCGGAACGAATACTTGCCAAGGTTCTCGCCGAGCGCTGCTTCCGTCCACGTCTGGCCGTCATCGGCGGAGATCGCAACGTCCGAGACGCCGTAGCCGCCGTCGAACGCGATCCCGCGCAGATTAAGATTGCTGTCGGCGTGAACCGTCGCGCCTTCGGCGATGTTGGTCAGGAAGGAGCGGACGTTGAAGCGGCCGATCGGGACAGTGCTTGTCGGCGCTTTTCCCGGCTCGGTGCAGGCGCAGGCGTTGTTGGGAATGCGATATGCGGTCTTCATCCAGAAGCTGTCGAGCGGCGCGTCGAGCACCTTGATTTCGTTCAGGTGCTTGACCCAGTAGGTGCCATAGCAGCCAGGCACGATCAGCCGGATCGGAAATCCGTTCAGCCAGGGCAGGTTCTCGCCATTCATCGCGTAGGCGATCATCACCTCGCCGTCGAGCGCATGGTCGAGGTCTAGCGCCTTGATGAAGGTTGGCGTCGCTGGCAGGACCGGCCTATCCAGGCCCTGGAAGGAGACCTGGACGGCGCCCGCTTGCACGCCGGCCTTGGTGAGGAGCGCCTTGAGGGACACGCCTTTCCATCGCGCATTGCCCATCGCGCCATTGGCAAGCTGACCCCCGCCGACGCGCGGCTCGAAAAAGCCGCGGCTGTTGCCCGAACATTGATTGACCGCCGCGAGCTCGACCGGCTCGAAAGCGCTTTTCAGCTCATCGAGCGACAGCGACAATGGCGCGTCGACCTTGCCCTGAATGGTCAGGCGAAACGCGTCCGGATCAATCTTCAGCGGGATGCCGGCCAAGTGATAGCGAACGAAGAACGCGTCGTTCGGGGTGAAGACGCCCTCGTCGAACACGCTGAACGGCGTCTCCAGCTGCGGCGGACGGCTTGTCAGGACGAGAAGCGGGCGCTTGCCCGGATAGGCGACGAGCGGGCGCTCGCCGTTGCCGAACGGCAGGTCGACCGTCTCGCTCGCCGCGGCGCGGGCTAACTTCCCGGCCGGCGCCATTGCAAGGCCTGCGGCGAGAGCGGACTTCAGCGTTTCCCGCCGGTTCATTATTGGCATGGTCTTGTTGTCGGTTTCCAATGTGTCGATCCATCGTGCGGCGCCTCGCCGGCAAAGGCGCACCCGCCACGTCTGATCAAGGCGACGTGCAGAAACAATCTGGGCGATTCACGGCTTGGCGGCAAGCGCTCGCGTTGGTTATAACGCCCGCGTTTTGAGAGCGTAGGCGTGAGCGGATTGAGCGGGTGACCTTAAGCCTGTCACCCCAATTCGCCGCGCCCCGGGGCGAGCGCGACCGCTTTGACCTGAGCATAGACGCTGACCCCTTCAGCAAGGCGGAGGGCCTCCCACGACTTTCGCGTCAAGCGCGACAGCATGCGCGCGCCAGTCCCGTCCGCGCCAAGCGCGACCACGACGATGACCTCATTCGAATCGACGGGCTTCATCGACAGGATTCGCGCCGGCAGGACGTTGAGGATCGAGCTTGGACCAGGTTGGTCGCGCGTCAGGCTCACGTCGCCGGCGATGACGCGGATGCGCCGCCGCTCGCCGATGGGGGCGGAGGGCGCCGGGACGGTCAGCGAGCCGCCGCGAATTTTGAGGGTCAGGAGACCGTAAGCTTTGTCACTCGCCTCAACGACGCCGTCGAAGCTCACAGCCGCGTCGCGCGCAGCCGCGAGCGGCAAAGACGGATCGCTTTGCAGGTCTTCGAGCGCCCCGGCGCTGATCACCCGCCCTTTTTCCATCAGCACCACCTGGTCGGCCAGGCGCTCGACCTCGGCGATGTCGTGCGTGATGTAGACCACGGGCAAGCTGAGCCGGTCGCGCAGCCGCTCGAGAAACGGCAGGATCTCGTTCTTGGTGGCGCGGTCGAGCGCCGAGAGCGGCTCGTCCATCAGCAAAAGCTTCGGCTGCGACAGGAGCGCACGTCCTATCGCCACACGTTGGCGCTCGCCGCCTGAGAGATTGCGCGGGCTGCGGTCGAGCAACCGCTCAACGCCCAGAAGCTCGACCACCTCGTCGAAAGCGATTCCTTGGCCGGCCGCGCGGCCGTCCTTTCGCGGCGCGCCGAATAGAAGGTTGCGCCGCACGGAGAGATGCTGAAAAAGGCTCGCTTCCTGGAAGACATATCCGAGCGGGCGCTTATGGGTCGGCAGGAATGCGCCGTCCCGGTCCTGCCATACTTCCCCGTCGATTTCGCAGACGCCGTCCACACGCAAGAGGCCGGCGATGCAGCGCAGAACGGTGGTCTTGCCGCAGCCGGACGGGCCGAACAGGGCGGTCACGCCTTTTGATGGCGCGGTGAAGCCGGCGTCGAGCGCGAATTTGCCGATCGTGCCGCGAAATTCCGCGTGGATCGCGTGCGGCGCGCTCACGCGCCCGCTCGCGCGAAGCGCTTCTCGAGCAGGATCATCGCGAGGATCACCGCGAACGCGAACACGACCATGCCGCCCGCAAGCAGGTTCGCCTCGCGCCAGCGCATCGTCTCGACGAAGTCGAAGATCGCAGTCGACATGACCCGGGTGCGGCCAGGGATGTTGCCGCCGATCATGAGGATCACGCCGAACTCGCCGACCGTATGCGCGAAGCCGAGCACCGCGCCGGTGAGCAAGCCAGGGCTCGCGAGCGGCAGCGCGACGGTCCAGAAGGCGCGCCGGGGCGAGGCGCGGAGCGTTGCGGCGACCTCGAGCGGTCGGTCGCCGACGGCGGTGAATGCGTTGCGGATCGGCTGCACGACAAAGGGCATCGACGAGATGATCGAGCCGATGACGAGCCCGGTAAAGGTGAAAGCGAGCGTGCGCGCGCCCCACAAGGAGGCGATCGCGCCGCCCGGGCCGTCGGGACCGAGCGCGATCAGGAGATAGAAGCCGAGCACGGTCGGCGGCAGGACCATCGGGAGCGACACGACGGCGGCGGCGGCCTCCTTGAACCAGGCCTTCGAGCGCGCGAGCCACCAGGCCAATGGCGTCGCGACGACGAGCAGCGACAGCGTTGAAATCGTCGCCAGTTCGATGGTCAGCTTGATCGGAACCCAGATTTCGGAAGACAGTCCCAGCACGTCGCACTCACTTGGTGGCGAAGCCCAATTCTAGCGCGTAGCCGAACTGCTCGATGATGGCGCGCGCTTCCGGACCTTTCAGGAAGGCGAGGAACGCTCTCGACGCCTCGCTGTTCGCTCCGGTTTTCAAGAGCACGGCGTCCTGGCGGATCGGCGAGTAAAGTTTTGGCGGAACCTCCCACCGCGTCCCTTCCCTGACCCCATGCAGTTGCGACAGCGCGACGAAGCCCAGTTCCGCGTTCCTCGTGTCGACGAACTGGAACGCCTGCGCGATGCTGTTGCCCTGAACGATTTTCGGCTGCAGGGCGTCGTAGACTCCGAGCGCCTTCATCGTTTCGACGGCTGCGGTTCCGTAAGGAGCCGCGAAGGGATTGGCGATCGACAGCTTCGAGAAATTGCCTGCTTTGAGCGCCGCTTCGCCGTTCGTCACATCGACGACCTTGCTCCACAGCACCAGCTTGCCGACTGCGTAGGTGAACAGGCTGTCGGCGACCGCGAACCCGCCGTCGACCGCCGCCTTCGGGCGCCTGTCGTCAGCGGCGAGGAAGACCTCGAACGGCGCGCCATGGGTGATCTGGGTGAAGAGGGCGCCGGTGGCGCCGAAGCTCAGCACCGCCTCGTGTCCCGTCTTCTGCTTGAACAGTGCGGCGATCTCTTTGGCCGGCTCGGTGAAATTGGCGGCCACGGCGACATGCGTCACGTCCGCTTGCGCCTGCGCCGCAAGCGAAGTGAGAAACGCCGCCAGTGCGGCGGCAAGCGCGGTCAGCTTCATGGGTGATCTCCATGCTCAGCGAACTGGCGCAGGCGGTCTTGGCTCCCCGTCCCTGGGAGGGCTCGCCTCACGCTATATGCCGTGGTACATATCCCGACCTGGATCACTCAGCAAATCCCAGTGGAGGGGACGCATGAAAATCAGCGCGCGCAACAAGCTGCATGGGACGATCGTCGACGTCGCCAAGGGAGCGACGACCGCGCATGTCCGCATCGACCTCAGCGGAGGCGCGGTGGTCACCGCGTCGATCACCAACAAAGCCGTCGACGAACTGAAGCTCAGGAAGGGCGAGAAAGCCCACGCGGTCATCAAGGCGACCGATGTGATGGTCGGCCTCGACTGACCCGGGACGCGTCGCGGGACGCCCGGCTTCGCCGGGAGGAGAATTGCATTAACCCTCTCCCCGCAAAGCCCGTCGAGAGACGGCGTCCTTCCGGACGCCCTATGCGGGGAGAGGGAAGGGTGAGGGGGCGGCCTTATCTTGCGGAGAGCAGGCGCGCCTCGCGCCCTTTTTTCCGGCTTCTATTTCTTGACCAGCGGACACGCCGAGTTGGCGAGCGATCCATAGGCCTCCTCGCCCGACATCGTGCGGACCAGCTTGTAATAGTCCCACGGCCCTTTCGATTCCGCGGGCGTCTTGACCTGCATCACGAACATCGAGTGCTGCAGCAGTCCGTCCGAGCGGATGATTTCGTCGCTCGTGAACATGTCGTCGACCTTGGTCTTGCGCAACTGGTCCATCACCTTGTCTGCGTTGGTCGTGCCGGCCGCTTTGACGGCGTTGAGATAGGTCATCGTCGCGGAATAATAGGCGGCCTGATTGAAGGTCGGCATGGCGCCGGTCTTGTCGAGGAAGCGCTTGCCGAAGGCGCGGCTCTTGTCGTTGAGGTCCCAGTACCAGCCTGCCGTCAGGTAGAGGCCCTGCGCCGTCTCGAGGCCGATCGCGTGGATGTCGGTGATGAAGGCGAGCAGCGCCGCGGGCTTCATCGTAGCGGTGAGGCCGAATTCATGCGCCGCTTTGAGCGAATTGCTGAAATCGGCGCCCGCGTTGGCGAGGCCGACCACCTGCGCTCCGGAACCCTGCGCCTGCAACAGGTAGGAGGAGAAGTCCGAGGTCGAGAGGGGACTCTCACCGCGCCGATGACCTTGCCGCCGCCGGCTTCGACAACCTTGGTCGCCGCCTGCTGGAGCTGCGTGCCGAACGCGTAATCCGCCGTGATGAAGAACCAGGACTTGCCGCCCTGATCGACGATCGTCTTGGCGGTGCCGTTGGCGAGCGCCGTCGTGTCGTAGCCGTAATGGATCATGTAGGCGTTGCAGTCTTTGCCGGTCAGAGACGCGCCGGCTGCGCCGATCGCGAAGAAGGGAATTTTCCTTTCTTTGGCGACTGGCGCCATGGCGAGGCTCACGCCCGTGTTGGAGCCGCCGAGCAGCATTGTCAGGCCCTTTGTGTCGGCCCATTCGCGGAACTTGCTCGCGCCGATGTCGGGCTTGTTCTGGTGGTCTGCGGTCAGGAACTCGATCGGCTGGCCGAGCGCGCTGCCGCCGAAGTCGGCGATCGCCATCTTGATCCCCTCGACCGCCCTCGGGCCGTTCACGTCCGCATAGACGCCGGACAAATCGTCGATGTCGCCGATCACGACCTTGTCCGCCGCCTGCGCCGCGAGCGGCGCAAGCGCGACCAAGAGCGCCGCTGAAACCATTCCGAGCGTTTTTCTGAACGTCATTCCCGTTTCCTCCGGCCGCCGATGCCGCGGCTATTGCTCTCGATAGCGGCCTTCGCCTCCTCATGCGAAAACTTGGCCAACCTTTAGCTTCCCGACACGACGATCGAGTTGGCGCAAACCGTTCCGGCGCGGCGCAACCGAGTGCGGCCAAGGAGACGCGGCGCCAAGAGCCCGCTTGAGCAAAAGACGAACCCGGGGCGCGCTGTCGTCGAACGTATCCTCCACCATTTTGCTGATCTCGGACGGGCCCCGCAGGTCGATCGATCAGCCGATAGTGTCGAGCGAAACGCGCGCAAAGTAAATGTCGGCGACCTTTAAAGGCCGCTTGCGCGCGATTTCGCTATGGGGACTGCGTCCAACCCCGCCGGTGATGAGGAATCGTGCGGCTCCTTGAGGCGAAATTGTGCAGGACGCCATTCTGGGATGGGCGTCGAGGGCGAATTGTTTCGCTCGCGGGCCAGTGGGACCCTTCTCGATAGGGCTGTTTCAGGCTTGCCGAGAGGCCGATTTTTGTTCCCGCCGCGCGCCAATTCAAACGCCTCCTTCTTGCGGACGATTTAGGCAAAGGCGGCCTAATAAACGCGCTTGAACGGCCCCCGGATCACACGGAAAATCTTGCTCGGCGCGCCCCGTCTCGGGTCGTTTGGCCGACACGGGGGTACGACGGATGATCCGCGATGCGTCGAAACATTCGAGCCGCCGCAGCTTCCTAAAAGGGACTGCCAGCGCGGCGCTGGGCGGAGCGGCGCTGTCGGTTCTGGGAAGGCCAGCGCTTGCCGCCGATCTCAAGACCGTGCGGTTCAGCGAAGCCGTTCACAACCTCGGCTACATCAATCTTTATGTCGGCATGCATTCGGGCATGTTCAAGAAAAATGGCCTGGACATGCAGGTCAGCGCGGCTGGCGGCGACACGCAGACCTTCGCGGCGGTGCTCGGCGGCTCCGCCGATTTCGCCATCGGCGACGCCACCATGGCGGTGATCTCGCGCGAGAATGGCGGTCCGGGCGTCGTTGTCGGCACGGTCGTCCAGCGCGCGCATTATTTCGCCGTGTCGAAGACCGTCGAGCCCTTCACCGATCCCAAGAAGTTCAAGGGCATGAAGATCGCGACCTCGCCCGAGCCGAACACCAATTACAGCGTCACCAAGCGTTTGATCGAGAGCAACGGCATGAAACTAGGCGAGGACGCCACGATCGTGCCTGTCAGCCCGGGAACCGAGATCGCCGCCATGCTTGCGGGCCAAGCCGACATCGCCATCGCCTACCAGCCGGGCGTGTCGCAGGCTGTCGCCCAGGGCGCCAAGATCGTCTTCGACTTCTCGAACTATGTGGGGCCATTCTGCAATACGGGCATCATGGTCTTGCCGACGACCATCCAGAAGGACCCCGACATGGTGCAGGCCCTCGTCACGTCTTTCGAGGAAGCCGGACGCAAGACCTACGCGGATCCGGCCTATTCCAAGCAGGTGGCCAGGGCGGAGTTTCCCGACCTGCCCGGCGACGTCGTGGACGCCGCGATCGACGCCGAACTTAAATACAAGATTCCCGCCCAGACCGTGGTGACCCAGCGCGATGCGTGGAAGGCGCTCATGGACATGCAGAAGTATCTCGGCAACATCAAGGGAACCGTGTCGTTCGACGAGGTGATCGACAATTCCTTCGCCGACAAGGCGGTCAAGTTAGCGGGTTGATGCAAACGCCGATCGCTCGCGGCGCAGGCGCGGTCTCGAACTCCGGTTCTCAACCGCAAGGGCCGCCGCCGCTTGCCGTCGAGCACATCGCCAAAAGCTTTTTTTCGGCCGACAAAATGACGCCCGTGGTGGGCGATCTGAGCTTCGTGCTCGGCAAGGGCGAGATCGTCAGCATTGTGGGACCGTCGGGATGCGGAAAGACCACGCTCCTGAACGTGGTCTGCGGCCTCATTCCGCCTGATGCGGGCGAAGTTCGCTGGCATGGCCAAAAGCTCGGCGCGCGCGGAATCCGGTCGGCCGCCAATGTCGGCTATATGCTCCAGAAGGACTTGTTGCTGCCTTGGCGAACCGCGATCGCCAACGTCAAACTGGGCATGGAGATCCGTCGCACGCCGAGAACCGAGGCGAACGAGCGAGCGCGCGCCTTGCTTGACCAGCTGGGCTTGCGCGGCTTCGCCGACAATTACCCTTCGACCCTTTCGGGCGGAATGCGCCAGCGCGTGGCGCTTGCCCGCACTTTGGCGAACGATCCGGACGTCCTGCTCCTTGATGAGCCATTTGCCGCGCTTGATTTCCAGACCAAGCTCCTGATCGAGAGCGACACCGTCAATCTTGTCCGCGACAGCGGAAAGTCCGTCCTCTTGATAACCCACGATATCGAGGAGGCGGTGTCGATGGCCGACCGGGTTCTGGTGCTGACCCATCGCCCGACGAGGCTCAAGGCGGCTTACGACATCGAGCTCGATGCGCCCGCGGATGATATGATCGCCGCGCGAGAAAGCGCAGGCTTCAGCGACTATGTCCGACAAATCTGGTCCGACCTCGATGTCGGCCGCGCTTGAACGGGAGCGCGGAATGACGGCCATAACCGATCGTGACCCGTCTGCCGCCGTCGTAGCAGCGCCCTTGCGAAGCGCGATCCGGGCTCGCCGCTTCCGCCGGAGCGCGCTCGTGCTTTTGGTCCAGGCGCTGATCCTGATCGCCTTTCTCGCTTTCTGGGAATACGAGGCCGGCAGGAGCAAGCAGTCGGCCTTCATGTTCGGGTCGCCCTCGGCGATCTGGAGCTTCCTCTGGAAGATGATCCTCGACGGCAGCCTCCTGCGCGACATCAGCGTGACGGGCCTCGAGACCGTTTTGGGCTTCCTGATCGGCAACCTGATCGGGACCATTGTCGGTCTCTCTCTATGGTATTCGCTGTTCGTCTCGCGGGTGGTGCAGCCTTTCGTGATTGCGATCGGTTCGATCCCCATCATCGCGCTCGCGCCGATCATCATCATCTGGTTCGGCACCGGTCTCGCCTCCAAGATCGCGATGTCGACCCTGTCGGTGGTGGTGGTCGCACTGGTCACCTCCTACAAGGGCGCAATCGGGGTTGATCCAGACCAGATCAATCTCTTGCGCACGCTTGGCGCGCGAAAGCCGCAAATCTTTTCCAAGCTCGTGGTCCCGGCCAGCCTTACGGACATCTTCGCCGGGCTCAAGCTCACGGTCGGGTTTGCGCTCATCGGAGCGATCGTGGGCGAGTTCATGTCCTCGTCCGTCGGGCTCGGCCATGCGATCTTCCAGGCCGGATCGCTCTATGCGATCCCGAAGGTGTTCGCCTCCCTGGTCGGCGCCATCTCGCTTGCCCTGGTGCTGACCTTTGTCGTGGGCAGGATCGAACAGCTCCTGACCCCTTGGCGTCGGGTCGGCTGATCACGAGCGCGCTTCCTCACGTTCGTCGACGGGCGGCAAGCGTCTCCACTGCGAGCGTCACGAGCGCGCTCAGCGCGAGCGCCGAACCGTAAACGAGCGCCGTCGTCATGAGCCCGAACCGGGGCGCGGCAAGGCCGGCGGCAATGGCCGCGAGCGCGAAGGCGAGATAGCTCTCAACGAAATAGGCGGAGAGCAATCCGGCCCGCTCATGGGCGGAGGCGAGCGGCAGCAGCACGCGCAGCGACGCCCCATAGGATGCGCCGAAGCCCAAGCCCGCGACGACCGTTCCGAAGAACATGCCCATGGGCGAACCGGCCGCAATGGCGAGTACGGTGGCGACGACGCCAGCGGCGAGCAACGCCGCCGAGACGCGCACCGTCTTGCCAGCGTCGAGCGCGCGCGTCGCGAAGGACGAAAGGCCGCCGGAGAGCATCAGCGCCGAGACGACCGCGGCGCCGACAAGCGGCGAGCGAATCCCGGTCGCCTCGATCAAGAGCGAGGGCATCAAAGAGAGGTAGAACCCGCCGAGCGCCCAGGCGGAGAGCGTCAGCGGAAACAAGCGCGCCATCGGGCCGGCCGCGGCCGCCGGCACGGTCAGTTTGGGACGAATTCCGCTCCACGCGCCGGCCTTTCGCGACGTGGTTTCGGCGACCCAGGCGAGGATAACCATCTCAGCCAGCGTCACGCCGAGCAGCACGGCGTAGACCAGATGCGTTGGCCAAGGGGCAAAGGTGACGAACACGCCCGAGATGAGCGCGCCGAGCGCGAGGCCCAGGAACGCCGTGGCGCTGTTGAGCGTCGCGGCCCATCGCGGCGCCGTGTCCACAATGAGCGCGCCAAGCGTCGCCAGCGCGACGCCCGTCGCGACGCCTTGCACGGCCCGCGCAGCGACGAGCATGGCCGCGGACCCAGCGACAAAGAAAAGCAGAAGCGCAGCCGCGTTGAGCCCAAGCGCCGTGAGGATCATCGGCTTGCGGCCGACATAGTCCGAAAGCCGCGCGATCGTCAGAAAAGCGCCGATCATCGTGAAGGAATAGATGGCGAAGATGAACGTGATCGCGAACGGGGTGAGGCCCAGCGTCTCGCGATAGAGGCGGTAGATCGGCGTCGGCGCAGCCGAGACAGCCGAGACGGTGATCGCCGTGGCCGTCGCATAGATGGCGGTGATTGACTTCGAAACCGGCGGGGCCCGAACAATGATGGCGGTGGTGGACATTTTCATGGCCTAACGCTAAGTTATTGCGTTAAGCAACATAGCATGGCGTCGGCTTAATGCAATATCTTTGCGTTAAGTCCCGCGCGTCTCTTTCAAGGAGCGCCGAATGGCGCGCGAAATGGTTCGACAGGGCGGCCGAAGCGCCCGCATCCAGGAGGCGGTTTACCTGGCGACGCAGGCCCTGCTCAAGGAGGTCGGCCGTAGCGAGATCAATGTGCCGATGATCGCCGAACGGGCGGGCGTGACGCCGTCAACGGTCTATCGGCGCTGGGGCGACCTCGCGCAATTGCTGGCCGACGCCGCCGCCGAACGGCTCCGCCCAGTGGCCGACCCGGACGACACGGGCTCCGTTGCGGGGGACCTCCGCGCTTTCGTCATGCAATATGCGGAAGAAATGTCCTCTCCCGTTGGGCGGGCGTTGCTGCGCGACGTGCTGGCCGAAAAGGAATCCGATGTCGCCGCCGGACGCTGTTGCGCCTACACGACCCATCATCTGCAGACCCTCAACAACCGCGCTCTCAAACGTGGCGAGGCCGGTTTCCCGGTCGACGAAGCGATCGACATCCTGATCGCGCCGATCTGCTACCGCATCCTGTTCTCGAACGGTGATGCGTCGCCGGAATATGTGAATGGGCTGCTGGCGCGGTTTGCTCATCTGAACGGCGGTGGCATAGGCGCGATTCCCCTTCCATACGCGCCCCATCCGGCATAGATAGCGGCAATTCCCCGCTCATTCGCGCTGAAGAGGCGCCGGAGACCAAGATGTCCACGCCGCGTACGTTATACGACAAGATCTGGGACGAGCATGTCTTGGAGACAAACGGCGGCCTCAGCCTCATCTACATCGACCGGCACCTCGTCCACGAAGTCACGAGCCCGCAGGCGTTCGAGGGCTTGCGGTTGTCCGGGCGCAAGGTGCGCGCGCCCCAGAAGACGCTCGCCGTCGTCGACCACAACATCCAGACCACCGACCGCAGCGGCGGCATCGCCGACCCGGAGAGCCGCCAGCAGGTCGAGGAACTGGCCAGGAACGCGCGCGAGTTCGGCATCGAATATTACGACGAGTTCGATTCGAGGCAGGGCGTCGTGCACATCATCGGGCCGGAGCAGGGCTTCACGCTGCCGGGCACGACGATCGTCTGCGGCGACAGCCACACCTCGACCCACGGCGCCTTCGGCGCGCTCGCCCACGGCATCGGCACGTCCGAAGTCGAGCATGTGCTCGCCACCCAGACGCTGATCCAGAGCAAAGCCAAGAACATGCGCGTCAGGGTCGACGGCGCGCTTCCGCCGGGCGTCACCGCCAAGGACATCATTCTCGCCATCATCGGCCAGATCGGCACCGCCGGCGGCACCGGCCATGTCATCGAATATTGCGGCTCGGCGATCGAGTCCCTCTCGATGGAAGGCCGGATGACGGTCTGCAACATGTCGGTCGAGGGCGGGGCGAGGGCCGGCATGATCGCGCCCGACGAGAAGACTTACGCCTATCTCAAGGGCCGTCCGAAATCGCCGAAGGGCGCTTTGTGGGACCAGGCGCGCCGTCACTGGGATACGCTCAATAGCGACGAGGACGCGCGTTTCGACGCGGATGTGAAGCTCGACGCCGCCAACCTGCCGCCGATCGTCTCCTGGGGCACGAGCCCCCAGGACGTCGCGCCGATCTTCGGGGCCGTGCCGCGGATCGAGGATGCGCCGACCGAGCAGAAGCGCGCTTCGATTAAGCGCGCGCTCGACTATATGGGGCTCATGGGCGGGGAGAAGATGACGGAGATCGCCATCGACCGCGTCTTCATCGGCTCCTGCACCAATGGCCGCATCGAGGATCTGCGCGCCGCCGCGGCGATCGTGAACGGCCATAAGGTCAGCGAGCGCGTCAATGCGATGGTCGTGCCGGGATCGGGCCTGGTCAAGGCGCAGGCCGAGGCCGAGGGCCTCGACAAGATTTTCCTCGCCGCAGGCTTCGAGTGGCGCGAGCCCGGCTGCTCGATGTGCCTGGCCATGAATCCCGACAAGCTTGCGCCCGGCGAACGCTGCGCCTCGACCTCGAACCGCAATTTCGAGGGCCGGCAGGGCTATAAGGGCCGCACCCATCTCGTGTCGCCGGCGATGGCCGCCGCCGCCGCGATCGCTGGCCGTTTCGTCGACGTGAGGAAGTGGCGCTAGCCGCGTCACGCCATCGCGGTCGCCGCTCCGCTGCGGGGTAGTCGCGAGGCGGCTTCACGGGGGAAGAGGCCCCGCCCTGTTTGCGCACCCGATCGCGAACCTCATTGGCGATCGTCGAGGCGTCGCCTCCGCGCCAATTCTGACGCCGTATCCTAAGCCACCTCTGACGACGCGGTTTTCTGAAGCTGTTTTTTGTAGGCGGCCAAAATCGAGGGGATCAGCCCGGGAAAGCGCTGCTCGAGTTCGTCGCAACGCGAGAGATTGTGCACCTCTACGCCCCGGCGCTCGGACCGGATGAGTCCGGCCTCGCGTAACGCGTTGAAATGTTGCGACAGGGTCGATTTCGGAATTGTCCGGTCGCTGATTTGCGCGAACGCCGTACAGTTCTGCGGACATTGGGAAAAGGCGATATTGGCGAAGATGGCCGCCCGCGCCGGATCGGACAGCGCGTGAAAAATGCCCTCCAGGGTGATCGCGTGGAGAGCAGGGTGAACGATCGGCTTCATGATTTCTTCCATATAGACCTCTTGAAAGATCATTCCATAGTTCCGAACTACGGAACTCTCGAATTAACGAGAGTCGTGGGCGAAGCCTGCATTGGAGTTCAACCTCAATGAGCAATCTTTCCGGAAAAGTAGCCATCGTGACCGGAGCCTCGAAGGGCATCGGCGCTGCGATCGCCAAGTCGCTGGCGGCCAGCGGCGCCAGCGTCGTCGTCAACTACGCTTCGAGCAAGGAAGGGGCGGGCAAGGTCGTCGAAGCGATCAAAGCCGCCGGCGGGAAGGCGGTCGCCGTCAAGGGCGACGTATCAAAGGCCGCCGACGCGCACGCCATTGTCGACGCTGCGATCAAGACTTTTGGCCGCCTCGACGTGCTGGTCAACAATGCCGGCGTATACGAAATGAAGCCGCTCGAGGAGATCACCGAGGAGCATTATCACAAGATGTTCGACACCAATGTGCTGGGCCTTTTGCTGATCAGCAAGGAAGCCGCCAAGCACCTTGGAAAGGGCGGCAGCATCGTCAATATCGGGTCGGGCGTTTCGCGCATCACGCCGCCCAACTCGGCAGTCTACACCGCCACCAAGGGCGCGGTCGACGCCATCACCGGCGTTCTTTCGCGGGAACTCGGGCCCAAGGGCGTCCGCGTCAATTCCGTCAATCCCGGCATGGTCGAGACTGAGGGAACCCACACCGCCGGCTTCATCGGCTCGAGCTTCCAGGACTGGGCGACGGCCGGAACGCCGCTCGGACGCATCGGCCAGCCTCAGGACATCGCAGGCGTCGTGACCTTCCTGGCGACTGACGACGCAGGGTGGCTGACCGGGCAGCAGTTGATCGCCAGCGGCGGCATGCAATAAGCCGACTGGCGTCGAGGGCTCCCGCCGCCCAACCGGGACCCTCGAACGCGCTTTGCGAAAACTTCGGCGTCGGCGCTGGCCGATCGTGCTATCCTCGCTCTCTCCGGAGTTCCGTGAGCTTGCAATGAAAGTGGGCGCCATCCTCATCGACGAGAGCGAGATCGTCGAAAACTTCGTCCGCGCGTCGGGTCCGGGCGGGCAGAACGTCAACAAGGTGGCGAGCGCGGTCGAACTCCGGTTCGACGCGCGCCGTAGCCCAAGCCTGCCGAACGACGTCGCGATCCGGCTCATCAGGCTCGCCGGGGCGCGCGCCACGCAGGACGGCGTGATCGTCATCTTCGCCCAGAGATACGCAAGCCAGCCGCGCAACCGAGAGGACGCGCGCGCTCGGCTCGCCGACCTCATCATGCGGGCGCAGGAGCGCGCGAAGCCACGGCTTCCCACCCGCCCGACGCTGGCCTCGAGGACGCGTCGGGTGGACGACAAGACGCGCCGGGGCGCGGTCAAGGCGCTTCGGCGCGCAGGCCCCGGAGCGGACTGACGCCGCGCATTTCGCTTTAAGCGAGTCGGGTTCTTATCGACTTGCGCGGAGGTCGCGCTGCTGGACTGGCTGCGGCGGGCTGACGGGTTGAGGCGCGCTGACGATTTGGGGCGCGGCCCGGGCTTGGCGCTGCGCGCTCTTCATCGCGAAAAAGTCAGAAGGATCGTGCGAGCAGATGAGCTTGACCTCGCCCGCAGCGGCGCGCGCGAGCTCGCGCAACCGCGCCTGATTGGCGCGTCGCTGCGCGCCGTCGATGTTCACCAGCGACTCGAAGAAGCGCACGCCTTTCGGCGCGAGGCCGCCGTCCGGCTCGACTTCGGAGTGATGGAAATAGGCGTCGCCGCAATGGATGAGCCAATCGTCCGCGCGCCTGATGGCGACGCCGCAATGCCCGCGCGAATGTCCAGGCAGGGGCACCAGCAGAACCTCGTCGCGCGTCCCGGGAATCGCGCGCACGGCCGAAAAGCCAAACCAGGATTCGCCCTCTTCCTCGACCGCGTCCCATTTCTTGACCGCGGCGATCTGCACTTTGCGGTAGCGGCTGCGTTCGCTGAGGCTCGACCGATGGGAGGCCGCGCGAAGTTCGGCGGCGAAAACATGGACCGCAGCGTCGGGAAAGTCGCAAATCCCTCCTGCGTGGTCGAGGTCGAGATGGGTCGGCACGATGTGGCGAACGTCGCTCGGGCGGTAGCCCAAATCCACGACCTGCCTCAGCGCCGTCTCGGCGACGTCGAGGCGCGGCCGCACCATCGCGTTGAACAGGAATCCGAGCCGCCGCGGCTCGTTGACATCCTCGACCCCGAGCCCCGCGTCGACCAGGATCAGCCGGTCGTCGCCCTCGATCAACAGGCAGTGGCAGCACATGGGCGCGGGCGACAGCAGCCCGCCTGAGGCGCCGAATAATCTCCCGCCGCGTGGACAGAGGGACCCGCAGTTGAGGTGGTGGATGCGCACCCGCTTTCATCCTTTGACCGGTCTTAGCCTGTCACCGATCTGTCGTCCACCTGCGGCGCCTGCAGGATTGCACAGGTGAACGCTGACGCACGACGCAATTCCTTTCCGGGTCCGCTGTCGAGACGGAAGCCCCTTCATTCGACTCTACTGAGCTTGCG
This sequence comes from uncultured Alphaproteobacteria bacterium, assembly GCA_963696665.1. Taxonomy (GTDB): domain Bacteria; phylum Pseudomonadota; class Alphaproteobacteria; order Rhizobiales; family Beijerinckiaceae; genus Roseiarcus. The sequence continues at coordinate 101,258 of CAVOLE010000013.1, read as the reverse complement.
TCCAGGCGAGAATGATCCCTGCCGCCGTCCTCATCCGCTCCGAGCCGGAGAGCCAACCGACAATTTCTTGCGTAAAATAGAACTGTGCGTATAATTGATCTGAACTGGAGAAGGAGCCCGCCCTGTCGATCAAGACGAGCGGCCACCGTGCTCAAGCGCAGCCTTCACTACGGACATCGCGCTCATAAGGAAGCGAAGCTCATGACAGCTGGTGAAGTGCGGACGCTCGCGGCTCTGATCGGCGAGCTCGGATCGACGAATTTCAACGCAGCAATCAGCGCCAACTTCGGCAATCTATCCGATGACGCGGAGGTCGCGCTCGACGTCGTCGCCGTGCTTTTTCCGCCGAGCGCGCCCTTCGACGTCGCTGCCGGCGTGCTGCTCGAGCTCGCCGCTTATTGGGCGCCCTCGATCCATGTCACGCCGGATCCCAATCCAATCGCCGACGCCCAGACGACTCTGACGCGCGCGGGCCGCGTTTGAGCCGATTGTAGCCGCGCTCGCTGAGCGCGGCGGACGCGGTCAGCGACCGCGTCTACAATTCCGGTTCGACGGGTTGGCAATCCGGTCCTACGCGTCGAGGCCGATCGGTTTCTCGGAGTTGCCCGGCATGACGAGCTCGGGAACCTGCGCAAAAGTCCAGGCGCCGGATGGCTGAAGGTCGAAGACCCAGACGAGGTCGTAGACGTGACCCGGCCATCTGGGCGGAACGCCCTCCACGCCGCCGCGAATGAGAGAGGCGATGTCGGGGATCCCTTCGTGTTGCCAAGAGATGAGAACCGGGTCTTCGGCTTTCTTAGCCGCCGCCACCAGCTCCGCCTCCTGACCCTTGAGGAAGGTCCTGACGGACAGATTGAGCGCCGCAGCGAGCGGCGCGACGGTCTGCTTCGGTCGCAGACTTTCCGATCCCGAGGCGAACAGGCTCATGGGCTTGGCCAGCGGCGGCCTGGGGGAGACTCCATCGGGGGGACTGAACAGGCCCACGAGCGCGTTGGCCCGCTTCCATCCGGCGAGCGTCAAGGCCCTGGGGTTCTCGACGCCGTTCGGCATGAGTCCGGGGCCGCCGTCGCCCTCCGGCTTCTCCGCATGGCGAATGAGCATGATCTTGGCGGCCGGCATGCCGTTCTCCGCTCCCCCAATCGCTGCTTTCCCGCCGCATGTCTTCCATCGCCGCGCCTGGCGCCGCGACGGAATGCGGTCGGAAACCCAAGATAATTAGCCGCTTGCTCATGAATGTCCAAGCGGCGACCTCCATTTCCGCCGTGCTTATTGGTTCACCAAAGAGCGGGCGGCGAGGGTCGCGCCGGCCATGCGGTGAGCGCAGGCGCCGCCCGTCAGGCCCGGATACGGCGATCCGTCGAAGGCCGGTTCTCGGCAATGTCCTTAAGCCGCGCCCTCGGTGGCCTTGGCGCGCTCGGCGCGTTTGCGGTCGTTGGGGTCGAGCAGGGCCTTGCGCAGGCGGATCGACTTTGGCGTCACCTCGACGAGCTCGTCGTCCTCGATATAGGCGAGCGCCTTCTCGAGCGTCATCTGGATCGGCGGCGTCAAGCGCACCGCCTCGTCCTTGGAATGGGTGCGGATGTTGGTGAGCTTCTTGCCCTTGAGCACGTTGACCTCGAGGTCGTTGTCGCGCGTGTGCTGGCCGACGATCATGCCCTGATAGACCTTGGCGCCCGGCTCGATCATCATCGGGCCGCGGTCCTCGAGGTTCCACATCGCATAGGCGACCAATTCGCCTGCGTCGTTCGAGATGAGAACCCCGTTGCGGCGCCCGGCGATCTCGCCCTTCCATTCGCCCCAGTTGTGGAAGAGCCGGTTCATCACCGCGGTGCCGCGGGTGTCGGTCATCAGTTCGCCGAGATAACCGATGAGCCCGCGCGTGGGCGCGAGAAAGACAAGCCGCAGCCGCCCGCCGCCGGACGGGCGCATCTCGATCATCTCGCCTTTGCGCTCGCTCATTTTCTGGACGACGACGCCCGAGTGCTCCTCGTCGACGTCGATCACCACTTCCTCGATCGGCTCGAGCGCGTCGCCGTCGTCGTTGCGGCGGAACAGCACCTTCGGCCGCGAGACGCCAAGCTCGAAGCCCTCGCGACGCATGGTCTCGATCAGGATGGCGAGCTGCAATTCGCCGCGGCCCGAGACGACATAGGAGTCCGAGTTGGGAGCGGCCTCGACGCGCAGCGCGACGTTGCCTTCCGCCTCCTTGAACAACCGATCCCGGATGACGCGGCTCGTCACCTTGTCGCCCTCGGTTCCCGCGAGCGGGCTGTCGTTGACGGAGAAGGTCATCGAGAGGGTTGGCGGGTCGATCGGCTGAGCGGTCAGCGGCTCGACCTCCTCGAGGCTCGCCAAAGTGTCGGCGACGTTGAACCTTTCGAGCCCGGCGATGGCGACGATGTCGCCCGCGACCGCTTCGTCGATCGGCGCGCGCTCGATGCCGCGGAAAGCGAGAATCTTCGATACCCGCCCCTGCTCGACCAGGTCGCCCTGGCGATCGATCACCTTCACCGGCGTGTTGGTGCGGATCGAGCCCGGAAAAGACGCGGCCCGTAATGATGCGTCCGAGATAGGGATTGGCCTCGAGCAGAGTGCCGAGCATGCGGAAGCCGCCGGCGCCGACCTTCGGCGGCTCGACATGCTTCAGCACCAGGTCGAACAGCGGCGCCATGTTGTCTTTCGGCCCGTCGGAGGAGAGCGCCATCCAGCCCTGCTTGGCGGAGCCGTAAAGGATCGGAAAGTCGAGCTGCTCATCGGTGGCGTCGAGCGCCGCGAACAGATCGAACACCTCGTTGACGACCTCGCTCGGCCGCGCGTCGGACTTGTCGACCTTGTTGACGCAGACGATGGGCTTGAGCCCGATCTTCAGCGCCTTGCCGACCACGAACTTGGTCTGCGGCATAGGCCCCTCGGCGGCGTCGACCAGCACGATCGCTCCGTCGACCATCGAGAGGATGCGCTCGACTTCGCCGCCGAAATCGGCGTGGCCTGGCGTGTCGACGATATTGACCCGAACGTCGTTCCACACCACCGAAGTCGCCTTGGCGAGAATGGTGATCCCGCGCTCACGTTCGAGGTCGTTCGAAATCCATGACCCGTTCGGCGACCCGCTGGTTGTCGCGAAACGCGCCCGACTGCTGCAGGAGGCGGTCGACGAGCGTCGTCTTGCCATGGTCGACATGGGCGATGATGGCGATGTTGCGAAGTTTCATGGGCGGGCTTTGCTGGCGGCGGACGTCCGGCGGCGCGAAGGCGCGGGTACGATCCTTTTGAACTCGGAGGTGACGGGAATGCGACGGTGCGCCTAACCGCGCTCAGCCGACTGATTGTGCGGCGCAATACACGAAAGGTCAGCGAAAGGGAAGGGCAATCGGGCGGTCGCGTTCGAGCGGGCGCAAATGACGGCCTAACGCTGTGTCACGGACATTTATGGATATTGCAATTCTTTGCTTCGACAGCTCTTACGTGAGGACTGCGCCGCGGGCTTCCGCCGCGACACGCCGCCGTCTAGGGTAAAATTTTTGGCGCTCTGAGGGATCGATGAAAACGCAGAAGATCGAAGCGCCAAATGGCGCAATCGCGGTCCACGAAGTCCGGCGGCCAAGGTCCGCCTGTGGTGCTCATCCACGGCAATTCGTCATCGTCGCGCGCCTTTTCCCGACAGCTCGAGGGGCCGTTGGGCGGACGGTTCCGGCTGGTCGCGGTCGATCTTCCGGGCCACGGCCAATCCGATGACGCGAAGGACCTCAGCGCCTATTCGCTTCCTGGGCACGCCCGCGCGGTCCGGACGGTCGTCGAGGCGCTCGACCTTCATGAGGCGCGGTTTGTCGGCTGGAGCCTCGGCGGCCATGTGGCTCTGGAAATGGCGCCCGATCTTCCGCGAGCGCGCGGCTTTGTCATTTTCGGCACCCCGCCGGTCCCTTCCCGCGGTGAGGCGCCGGTCCCGGCCCACGAGCCGATGCGCGAGCCCTTCTTGCCTAATCCCGCGATGAAATTCACCTTCCAGGGAAGCATCGACGAGAGCGAGGCGTCCGCCTATGTCGCCGCGTTCTTCAAGTCAGGCTTCGCCGACATTCCGTCGTTCTACCTTGAGAACGCGTTGCGGACCGACGGGCGCGCGCGGAGCGGCCTTGGGTCCTCCGTCGAGGGCGGCCTCTACCGCGACGAGGTGGCGATTGTCCGCGATCTCTCAATTCCGCTCGCCGTGCTGCACGGCGGCGACGAGCAACTGGTCAATGGGCAGTACTTCGGCTCGGTCGCCATGCCGAGCCTATGGCGTGGCGCGGTGCAGATGATCCCCTATGCCGGGCATGCCCCCCACTGGGAGACGCCCAAGGCGTTCGACGCGCTCATCGAAGCTTTCGTCGCGGACACGGCTTAAAGCAGGGCTGGCCCGTCCGGCGTCTTCATTTCGCGATGGCGCGGCTCACAGAGCGAGCAGTGAATCGCTTACCGCTCCGTCAGCTTGAGCTCGATGCGCCGGTTGCGGGCTTTGGCCTCCTCGTCGGTCCCCTGGTCGATCGGTTGGAATTCGCCAAAACCGGCGGCCGCCAAGCGGTCGGGCTCGACCCCCTTGCTGATCAGATATTGCACGACCGCCACGGCCCGCGCGGCCGACAGCTCCCAGTTCGACTTGTAGGGGCCTGCGCCAGTGATCGGCGTGTTGTCGGTATGTCCGTCGACCCTGAGGATCCAGGGAATGTCAGGTGGAATCTCGCGCTCGAGGTCGATCACGGCGGCGGCGAGCGTGTCGAGCGACTGGCGACCCGCCGGGCTGATGTCAGCCTTGCCGACGTCGAACAGCACTGAGGATTGGAAGACGAACCGATCACCCACCACCCGCACATCAGGCCGCGAGCCAAGGATCTGCCGCAGGCGGCCGAAAAAATCCGAGCGATAGCGATTGAGCTCCTGAACTTTCTGCGCCAGCGCGACGTTGAGCCGCTGTCCGAGATCGGCGATCTTCGACTGCAATTCCTTGTTCGCCAACTCCGATGCGGCGAGCGCGTCCTCGATGGCCGCGAGCTGCTTGCGCAGCGCCGCGATTTGCTGGTTCAGAACGTCCACCTGGGCCAGCGCCTGCGACGAGATCTGCCGCTGTTGATCGAGCGCCATGGCCGCCGCCGAGGCCTGGTTGCTGGCCGCGCCGGCGTCGACCGCGCCCCGCGACGCGGCGTCCTTGAGCTGCTTGCGTTCCCGCTCCGCGGAGTCGAGGGTGGCGGTGAGGGCCGATATCTTGCTTTCGTCGGCGCCCTTTTGTGTGCGCTCGAGCGCCAACAGGTTCGTTAATTCCTCGATCTGCCGGTTGAGCCTCACGAGCGCCTGGTCCTTGCCGGAAACCTCGCGCGACAGGAAGAACTGAGCCAGCATGAACACCGACAGCAGAAAAATGATCACCAGCAACATTGTCGACAGGGCGTCTACGAAGCCCGGCCAATAGTTCACCGGCTCGTATCGTCGTGAGCGCGACAGCGCCATGATTCAGCTCCCGAACCTCTCGCCGCCCTTACGCTTCATCGCGCCCCCAGCTCGTCCAACAGGCGCCGCAAGAGCTTGCCGATGTCCTCCTGCTGCGCCGCCTGCGCATCGACCCAATCGCGAATTTGCTGTTGTTCGGTGCGCATGTGCCCGACCAGAGCCTGAATGCCTTCGGCAAGCGTCGCGATCGCCTTGGTGTCGCGTTGATACTCGATCGGAGCTTGCGCGCCTTGGGCAATGATCGGCGCCTCCGGCATCGCCTCGATAGCCGGCGTCGTCTGGACGTGGCTGGCGAGAAACTCCTCGAACTCGGAATAAAACCAATTCTGCGCCTGACCCGCCTGGAGGTCGAGAAAGCCGAGAATCAGTGAACTCGCGAGCCCGAACAGCGAGGAGGTGAACGAAACGCTCATGCCCGCGATCGGCAGCGAGAGACCGGACTTGAGGTCTTCGAACATGGTCGAGTTGTCGTTGCCCGCCTTCATGCTGTCGATGACGCCGGCGATCGAGTGGACCGTCTCCAATAGACCCCAGAACGTGCCGAGCAGCCCGAGGAAGACCAAGAGCCCAACGAGATAGCGGCTGAGCTCGCGGCCCTCGTCGAGCCTCGTGGCGATCGAATCCAGGATCGCGCGCGTGGTGAGGGTCGACAGTCCCCGCGCGCCCGCTCCGGCATTGAGCATCACGGCCATCGGCGCGAGCAGTCGAGGCGCCGGCGGGGCTCCGTCGGTCACCGCCCCGGTCAATGAGTTGACCCAGTGTATTTCGCGGAACAGCCGGACAACCTGGCGGAAGGTGAACAGGGCGCCGATCGCCAGCACGCCAAGGATGAGGCCGTTCAGGCCGGGATTGGCGCTAAAGGCGAGTGCGATCTGCTGATAGAGGATGAGGACGACGAATCCGACCAAGGCCAGGAACGCCGCCATCCCGACCAGGAAAATGCGCGGGGAGGTAAGCAGGCGGATATCCGGATCTTGCGCCATGGATCGCCGAATCGAACCCTAAAACACGAACGCGCGCGTTTCGCCCTAATACCATAACGAATAATGGGACAAAGCGGTGATTTCGCTCGCCGCCTTGTCTTAACTCGTGGAAGGAAGCGTCAAGCGGCCTTCATCTTGGGCTTCAGCCAGCCGCGATTGACCAGCACCTCCGCGATCTGCACCGCATTGAGCGCCGCGCCTTTACGCAGGTTGTCGGACACCACCCAGAGGTTCAAGCCGTTGTCGATCGTCGGGTCGTCGCGGATGCGGGAGATATAGGTCGCGTCCTCTCCCGCCGCCTCGTGCGGGGTGATGTAACCGCCGGCCTCCCGCCGGTCGATGACCAGGCAGCCAGGCGCCCGGCTCAGGATTTCCCGAGCCTCATCAGCGCTGATCGGATCGACGAATTCGATGTTGACCGCTTCCGAATGGCCGATGAACACCGGCACCCGGACGCAGGTCGCCGTCAGCTTGATTTTGGGGTCGAGAATTTTCTTGGTCTCGGCGACCATCTTCCATTCTTCCTTGGTCGACCCGTCGTCCATGAACACGTCGATCTGCGGAATGACGTTGAAGGCGATTCGCTTCGAGAACTTCTTCGGTTCGACCGGATCGGAGACGAACACCGCGCGCGTCTGGGCGAACAATTCGTCCATCGCTTCCTTGCCGGCGCCGGAGACCGACTGATAGGTCGCCACCACCACCCGCCTGATCGTCGCGCGATCGTGCAGCGGCTTCAGCGCCACCACGAGCTGTGCGGTCGAGCAATTGGGGTTTGCGATGATGTTCTTCTTGCCGAACCCTTTCGCCGCCGCCGCGTTGACCTCGGGCACGATGAGCGGCACGTCGGGGTCCATGCGCCAGGCCGATGAGTTGTCGATGACCACGCATCCCCGCGCGCCGATCCTGGGCGAATATTCCTTGGAGACCGCGCCGCCCGCGGACATGAGGCAAATGTCGGTATCCGAGAAATCATAGTGCTCGAGCGCGCGGCATTTGAGCGTCGCGTCGCCAAAAGAGACCTCACGGCCGATCGAAGCCGGGGAGGCGAGCGCAACCACTTCGGAGACCGGGAAGCGGCGCTCGGCGAGGATTGAGAGCATCTCGTGGCCGACATTGCCGGTTGCGCCGGCGACCGCGACCTTGAAGCCTGACATGATGAAAATCCTTAGTTCGCCCTGCCTCCCCTCAAGGCCCTGGAGCGTGGGCCTCATGACCCCGGCGCCCGCCGGGGAGGAGCCGGAGCAGGGGCGCGGTCAGCCGTTCGTCCCGCTTGTCAGCGGGGGCCATGTTTTGGTCGTCGTTTTCAACGAACGGCGCAGCATCGAGCTTTCCGGCCGCGGCGCGAGAAGCGCCAGCGGGGTTTTGGAGAACCATGACCCGCGCGGGTTGTCAATGCGAACATATGGCAATGTGCGGTCGAGTTCAAATTCTGGCCGGTGTCGCTGAGTGGATGAGTAATGCGATTTCTGGGTATTTCAGTAAAAACTTTGCCTCATTCGGAGATGTTGCGAAAGAATGGGCTGGCGGTATCAATAATGATAATTAACTCATCAGTGTTGACGCGGCAACAATAATCAATACCCTGTGTACAGAATTAAAAGATAGTATAATAGTGTTCGTTTAGACAAGAAATTCTGTTGAGTTACTTCAGAAAATTGTAGCAATCGTTAGGCGCTTGAAATTCTAGTTGAATATGTTCGGGGATTGGTTGAATGAGCCGTGCGGGGCCCCTGTCGACCCCTGCGGGCAGCCGGACTAATGGCGCGCCCCGCGCCGCCGGACCGCGCGCCTGATTCTGACGCTAGATATTGAAATGATTATACGATTCAGGTCTCACGGACCTTTCTGCTTTACAGAATGGCGGGCTTGATTTATGATGTAATCTCTTATTGCCTTAAAGTTTGAGGATTTGCGTATACTCGGCATTGTTGTGAGGCGCCGTTGCGAGTAGCAAAAAGCCTCGAAGGAAATCCAGGGGACAGACGGCAGAGAATCGCCTACCGTCTCGCGGACCGCCCTTCGAGGCGACTTCGCGGAAAGTCAGTGCGAGGCTCGAAGGGAAGGCTTTGCAGTTGGGAGTGACTCGTTAATCGCGCCGCAAGTCGTTGAAAAGGCTCGTTTCGGACTCGCTAACCGCGCGCCCTGCTTCTAGCGCCGCCGCGCTTCCCACTCGCTCTTCAGGATCGCCATCATGACGAGGTCCTTGCGCGTCCCGTCCGCCTGCCGGTAGGCCTTCCGCAGCACGCCGTCGCGGGTGAAGCCCAGTTTCGCATAGGCGCGCTGGGCGCGGAAATTGTCGGCGAAGCAGTCGAGATGGAAGCGCTCGGCGCCCATAGGCCCGAACGCCTCGTCGAGAACGAGGCTCAAAAACGCTGTTCCAACTCCCCGGCTTGGGCGGGCAACCGCAATGCGCTTGAGGTAGAGGTTCAAGTGCGGATCGCCGAGCCCGCGCACGACGGCGAAGGCCTCGACCGCGCCGGATTCCGCCACGCCAGCCCGATAGGCGTGGGAGGGCGAAGACAGCATGGCGCGATGCTCCTCCTCCTCCGAACGGCCGACGTAGCGCTCGTAATCAGGCGAACGCTCGATCGCCATGACGGCGCCGATGTCGGCGAGCGTGGCCGGGCGCAATGTCAGGCAGGATTGGCTCATAATGGGCAGGGCGGATGGCCGGCAAGTCAAGATCGCCTCACCCATTGCGCGTCGCTCTGCGAGCGTCTATACCCCGCCGTCCTTGAGCCGGCGAACGGTCGCTCGAGATCATGGGAGATGGGCGCTTAGCTCAGCGGTAGAGCACTACCTTGACATGGTAGGGGTCAGAGGTTCAATCCCTCTAGCGCCCACCATCTCCTAACCCCCGCTTCGCCCAATTTCTGCGCCGGTTTTCGGCCATGAGCCGCCAGACGCCTCCTTCTCAACTCTTGCCGCCAGCCTACCCACAAACACAAAGGATTCATTGCGCACGATGGCGTTCACCAAGGCGAAACGATCGAGAGCCGGCTGGGCGCTTCTCAGCCTCGTCGGCGCCCTCATGTTGGCTGCGCCCCACGCTTCCGCGGCCGAATCGGAGCCGCAGGGCGCCGTGAGGGACAAGCACGGCGATTGGGTGACCCGTTGCGAAACGCCTCCTGGCGCATCCCACGAGCAATGCGCGATCGTGCTCAGCGTCGTTGACCAGGACCGGCCGAACCTGATTCTCGTCGTCATCGTGCTCAACACCGCCGACCGCAAGGCGCGCCTCATGCGCGTCGTCGCCCCGCTCGGAGTGCTGCTTCCTCCGGGCATAAGCTTGCGCATCGACAACACGGACGCCGGCCGCTTGAGCTTCCTGCAATGTCTTCCGAACGGCTGCGTGGCCCAGCTCGCGATGGACGAAGCTTTGATCGCCAAGCTGGAGAGCGGAAAGACAGCGACGCTTGGCGTCTTCCAGACGCCCGAGGAAGGCGTCGGCGTGCAGGCGCCGCTCGCCGGCTTCAAGGAAGCCTACGAACAATTGCCTTGAAGCCGTGGTCGGGGTAAGCACTGCGCTCATCTTCGAACGAGTCCCAACTGCTTAATTGTCGAAGTCAGTCTTGATGATCGTTCGCGCTCAGCTGGTCCGCATCGTGCTTCTTTCGGCCGCGCTTGGCGCTCTAACCGGCTGCGACACAGTCGGCGGCGCGGTCAGTTCAGCCGGGAGCTCGGTCGGCGGGTTTTTGTCCCATCGCGATCCCAACGCTGAAGGCGTCAATGTAGGGGCGGCCACTGACGCGAAGCAGGGAGTGGTTCAGCCCACCGCCCGTCCGAGCGACAAACTGAAAGTTCTGCCGGTCGCCGCGCAAGACATCAATTGCCCGGACGTTACCGTCGCCGACAGCGGCGCGGCGCTGCGTGTTGGCGGCGCGGACAATCCTTCGGTGCGCTATCAGTTCAATATCGGCGACACCGCGCGCCAATGCGCGCCGGCCGGCCCGGGGCAGGCGTCGATCAAAATTGGCGTGGCCGGCGAGGTGGTCATGGGACCGGCGGGATCGGCTGGGACCTTCAGCGCGCCGCTGAAGATCACGGTGACGAAAGTCGGCGCCGACAAACCGATCTTCTCGCAGACCTATCGCGCCGAGGCGACGACGGACGGGGTCAAGGCCGGCCAATTTCGCATTGTGACCGATCCAATCAATGTGCCGATGCCGACCCTTCAGCTCGCGGACATCTATTCGATCACTGTCGGCTTTGAAAACGGGACCGGCGGCCCCTCGCCGACAGGCCACAAGAGCCACAAGAGCCGGAAGAAGAGGAAGTCCGGCTAGGCCGTCTCCGTAAAGAACGCCGGCCGCCGACCGCGTCAGCCGCGCTCAAAGGGGCGTCTTCAAAGACGCCGTCCGAGGACGGGCTATGGGGCGCGGCTGCAATTGGCCGCCTCGTCCCAGATGCGATCCAGGCTCTTCAGAGCGTCGTGTATTCGCCGAATTCGTCAGCGGGCAGGGGGTCCAGGAATGCAACCGCGATGCCGCAATTGACGTGACGCACGACCTCGGCCGGCGTCGCCCCGACGATGACGCGGGCGCCGATCGGGGGCTCGCAATCGACGTTGAGGGCCGCCCCCGACATCGAGAGATCAATCAGGGTTGCGGTATATTCGCGTCCGTTCGGAAGCTTCAGGATCGTATATCGGTCGCGCGGCGCAATGCGCTCATGGCGCCGGTCTTCGGGCAGCCCAAGCGCCTGGCGTTTGGCGAGCCACGCCAGTTGGGTCGCCAGCTTATCGCGTTTGGCGGGCGGCACATTCATCTGGATCGCAAACCCTTCTGGGAAGATCCGCGCGACTCGTCCCTCGACCCGCCCGATCTGGTTGAGATAGGCGACGATGCGCTCGCCGAGCTGAACTCCAGCGTCAGAGGAAAAAGCGATGCTGCTCGGAGACGCATCGATCGATTCGCAATCGAACTCTTTGCGGTCGGACCGCATGAACCGTCCCAGAAGGCGGACCTCGACGCGCTGCTCGCGCCGCTGCTCAACGGGCGCCGGCTCCGGGAGTTTCCATGCCAATGCGCCCATGGCGGCGTGCTCCTTGAATTCTCGGACGCCGCCGGGCGCGACCCTTGAGCCCCTCAAGGAATCGCGCACATGCCGGCGGATGCACGCTCACCATAAAGCTTAGGGATTAAGGCGCTCTTACGCGCTCAACATCATGTCGCAGCGTCAGGGCGTGGGCCCGTCGCCGGAATAGACAAACAAATGCTTGTAGCGCCTGGGGATGTTGCGGAGCGAGAAGTCCGCTTGCGCCGCGCCCTCTGGGGCAGGCTTCTCCTGCGCCGATGATTCGAGCGCCCGGAGCGAGGTCAGCGCGATGGGCCCCGCCCTCGTAAGGCCCATCCATTCGGGCGCGGCGTGGACGGCGAGTCCTCCGAAGACGCGGGAATGGGTCAGTCCATGATGGCGAAGGGGCAAGAGAATGATCTCGATGTCCACGGTCTCGAGACCGGCTGGCCGCGCCTCGGCGCCGATGAGGAACGGTTGGGTTTCGTCGGCGACGCAATGAAGGATTGAATTGAGTTCTTGGCGATCGGCGTCGCGCCACAGCTCGAGAAACGAGAGGCCTCTCAGCTCTTTGAGGAAAAGCGCATTGGCCCTCGAGCCTGCGATCCGAAACGGAAAGCCACGCTTCTCGTCGAAACCGAGCATGAACGTGTCGGCCAGCACGCCGCGGATGGCGCCGGGATCGACGTCGCCGCGCTCCGGAGCGCTGCGAGAGCCCCGCAATCGGTTCCAGTAGGCATGGAGTTCCATCGTTGCGGCGAGCTTCACTTCGAATTCCTCGGAAACCCCATTCGCTCGCTCCGTCCCGGAATGGGACGCAATCGATGCTTCGGCTTGGGTTTGCGTGAGACGAGGCAGGGACTATGCCATGCCCTAACGGCGGAGCGCGCGCTTAGGCGTCCCGGATTGGCGCGGCCGCGGTTGGCGTTGGCTTAACCAAAAAATCCCGACAGGCGGTCCAGAATTGGCACAACCTTAAACGCGACGCGAGGAGATCAGAACGAGGGGTCCCTGTTCACGCCAACGCTCCGCGCCGTCGCGACGATCGACGCCCAGGCCTCGTCCGACAGCGGCACGCCGCCTTCGGCGCGTTTCTTGCGGCTCAAGCGCTCGGGTTCGCCGGGCGTCATGATCGTTTGGCCCGGAATGGCTTTCCCTCGGGCGAACCAATCGAGATAGCGCGACATGTCAGCGTCGAAGACATGGGAGGGGTCGATCCGCTTCGGGTCGAGGTAGAGCGAGAACATGCCGTTGGCGAATTTGCGGTTCGGCTCGGTTGCGCCATTGCCTGTGAGCGACCCGCCCAGGAGCTCGCACAGGAGTGCGAGGCCGGAGCCTTTGTGCTCGCCGAAAGCGCGAATTGCGCCGGCGCCGCGGCTTTGGTCGCGCGGACCGTCCGAGGTCATGGGGCCGTAGATCACCGCAGGATCGCCGGAGAGCGCGCCGTCAGGACCGATCAACGCGTCGGGCGGCAACGGCTTGCCGCCGCGACTGGCGACATTGACCTTGCCTTCCGCGACCAGCGAGGTCGCGAAATCGAGCACGACGGGCGGGGCGCCCTCGCGCGGAACCCCAACGCAGAATGGAGCCGTCGACAGTCGGCGCTCGAGCCCCCCGAACGGCGCAACGAGAATTGAACCTGCGGCGTTGACGAAATGGATCGAGATCAAGCCTCTTGAAGCGGCGCGCTCCGCCCACTCGCCGACGCGGCCGACGTGGCCGGAGTTGCGCAACGAGATTGCGGAGAGGCCCGTTGCTTTCGCTTTCTCGACGCCGATATCGACGGCCAGCGGCGCCACAGTCTGACCGAAGCCGAAGCGACCGTCGACGACGCCGATCACGGGGGTGTCGACAACGCGTTCAATCGATTGGTTGGGAATGACGTCGCCGGTGCGGACCCAATCGACGTAGCGCGGCACGCGGATGACGCCGTGGCTGTCATGGCCGGTCAAATTGGCGTCGACGAGTGAGGCCGAGACGCGGTTCGCTTCTTCAGATTGACAGCCGACGCGAGCAAAAATCTCAGCGCAGAAGTCCATGAGGGGTTCGGCCGGAATGTGTGTCGTCATAGTCGAGCGCGATTAAACGCATTCCTCCGGGCCGGCAATATGGACTTGGCGCGAGAGTTTTGGCGATTCCCGTGCAATCGCTTGCGTGGCCCTTGCAGCGCAACGGAAGCGCCCCAAATTCGCCAAAGCTGCGGCGCCGGTTTAGACTGATGCCCGTGGCGGGCGTCCGGGGGCGGAGTCTCCCGCCTGCGTCGGTCCCGGCTTCGAGAAAGCGGGGCGTCGGGGTTGGGGACCGAAAGGCTGAACAGGGTATGAGCGCAAACGAACCGCGCCGGATCGCGCGCCGCCGCGAACCGATGTTCAATGCGCCCATTGTGGTCCTTGGCCTCATCGCCGTTCTCATTGGGATCTACGCGGCCTTCAATTGGGCCCCCGTGGCGATCCAGAACAACGTCATCCGGGACTACGCGTTCATTCCGGGCCGCTTGACCATCGCCATCTGGCCGGATCGGCTGGTCGATCTCATCAACCGCGCGAATACCGATCCGGCGGCGCTGCAGCAGGCGCGACAAATCCGGGAATTGCAGGTGTTGGGTGGCGGCGCGAAGCTCTGGACGCTGCTCACCTACGCGTTCATGCATGGTTCGTGGACTCACGTATTGCTCAACACCATCTGGCTGGTGGCGTTCGGGCCGCCGATTGCGCGCCGCTTTGGCGCTGCCGGATTTCTTCTGTTCATGGCGGTGACCGCAATCGCGAGCGCGCTCGCGCACTGGGCGATCTCGCCGATGGATTTCTCTCCGCTCATCGGCGCGTCAGGAGCGGATTCCGGCCTCATGGGCGCAGCGACCCGGTTCATGTTTCAACCGGGAGCGCCGCTCGGCGCGTTCGGCTCGATCAGTCAGCCGGAGGTCGAATTGATCCCGGCGGCCAGCCTCGGCCAAGTCTTTGTCGAGCGTCGCTCGCTCATCTTCATTTTGATCTGGCTGGGGACGAATTTCATTTTCGGCGCCGGAGCTCAAATCCTCGGCTTCTCGGACATGCCGGTCGCATGGGTTGCCCATCTCGGCGGGTTTTTCGCCGGACTTGTGCTGTTCCCGCTGTTCGATCGCCCGTTCCGCGCGCCGCCGATGAGCAACGAGCTTGCGCCGGAGCCGTCGTCGATGGAAGGCTGATCCAAGTTTTGCGGCGGGCGCCTGTAGACGCGGTCGCTGACCGCGTCCCGCGACCAGTCGGTCGCGCGGCTACAAGCGCCGCCCAGGAAACGGGGGGAACATGATTCTGCCGACCATCGATCCCATAGTCGCAGGAGGCGTCGTCCTGACGACGGCGTTCACCGACGCGATCCACGTGCTCTACACCGCCTCCGTCGCCGCCCGCCGGCGGTTCGCGGCGGCGACCTGGAGCAGCCTCTGGTATCTGCTCGCGGCGTTCGCCGTGATCAGCTACACGTCGAACTGGGGCTATGTGGTGTTTGCGGCGATCGGCTCGTGGATCGGCGGCTTTCTCTCGATCACCGCGCTCGAACGCATCCAGCCGCTTCGGCGAAAGTGAGTAGACAGAGTGCCGGCGAAGCCGCTTAACCGCGCTTGCCAGTTCGCGAACAACCCATCCTGCGCACTCCCTTAAGCGCTCTCCCCGCTCCGCATCGGCTCGCTCCGACCTGGACTGAAGCAACATTGGGAATCCGTAATCTCGGAAACGCAATTCGTTTGCGGATCGAAAAGAAACTCCCACACATGTTCGAGCAACATCTTGCGGGTCACAAGCCGATCTTCGTTGCGCAGCAGAAACTCAAGCAGCCGGAATTCGCGCGGCTGCAGGTCTATTTCCTCCCCGCCGCGCCTGACCGTGCGCGCGACAAGATCCATTTCGAGATCTCCCGCGGAAAGGACGGTCAGCGATGCGCCCAACATCGGCCGGCGCGTGAGCGCCATCAAACGCGCCATTAATTCCTCGAACGCGAAGGGCTTGACGAGATAATCGTCGCCGCCCGCCTCGAGCCCGTCGACCCGGTCGTCGATGCCCGAGAGATTGGTGAGAAACAGCACCGGGGTCGCTACGTCTTCCGCCCGCAACAGAGCCACAACCGTGAGCCCGTCGAGCTCCGGCAACATGCGGTCGAGGATGATGGCGTCGAAATGCTCGGCGGTCGCTCGCTGGACGCCGTCTCGTCCGTTGGCGACGATCGCCGCCTCGCGCCCGCGCTCTCTCAGCCCCGCGGCGACGAAAGCGGCGACTTCTTCGTCGTCCTCAATGATCAATATCTTCAATCGCCAGTCCATGACCTGTCGCGCGCTCACCGGACACGAATGCGTCACGACGAGCGCTCATTGCGACGAACTGGCCAAGGTCGCAAGCCCGTTCTGACGACGGAGTTCACTGACGCCGTCTATGCGCTCTTCACCCCCTTCGTCGCCGCCCGCCGGCGGTTCGCGGCGGCGACCTGGAGCAGGTCTGGTATCTGATGGCGGCCCTTGCCGTCATCAGCTACACGTCGAACTGGGGCTATGTGGTGTTTGCGGCGATCGGCTCATGGATCGGCGGATTCCTCTCGATCACGGCGCTCGAACGCTTCCGGCCGCTGCGGCGAAACTAGTGCGGCCGACGCCATTAGGGCTCCCGCCCGCTCTTGTCAGGGCGGGCAGTGGGCACGGCGCGCAGGGCTCGATTTCCCTCTCCCCGTCTTGACGGGGAGAGGGTGAGGGGGCGGGGCGATGCGCGGACTAAGCCTGCACGAAGCGCGCCGGGCGCGTGGGTTGCGCCAGGACCAGACCGAGGCTGAACGCAAGCTTTGGCGCGGACTTCGAAACCGCCTTCTCGGTGGGTTCAAGTTCGTTCGGCAGGAGCCTGTCGGCCCCTATTTCGCCGACTTCGTTTGCCGTGAGGAAAAACTTGTCGTTGAGGTCGACGGAGCGACTCATTCGACCGATGATGAGCACCGTCGGATGAGAAGCGAGAACAGTTCTTGCGCGATCGTGGCTACCAGGTGGCGCGGTTCGGCAATGACGATGTCTACCGCAAGATCGAAGGTGTCCTGGATACGATCCTGGCGGCGCTGGAGCCGCGGCAGACGCTGTAGCCTCGCATGTCGCCAATCTCCCGCGCCCCTCACCCCAACCCTCTCCCCGTCTTGACGGGGAGAGGGAGTTGACGGGGGCACCCCGATCGATCTCAGCGACGTCTTCAACGCGGTTTCTGGCAACCAGATCGTCACCAACGGAGTGGATACCTCCGCCATAACGCCGACCAGTGCGCCGCACGATCCGTTCGGGCTCGACCCGCGGACCGGGATCGCGCTTTCGGAGGACGGGCAATATTTGTACCTGATCGCGGTCGATGGGCGCCAGCCGGACGAAAACGATCCTAACATCCTGACAAGACTCGTAAATTTCAGAAAAGCTGACATTATATTGCCGATTCCTAAACTCACCGCTATTCTTCTCAGTCGAAGAAAGAGTCCGGGAACGCCTTGTTTCCGGCAGGCATGGCGGAAGCAGAGTTGGCAGGGTCTATGAAGGACTCCTCCTTCGACGGGTGGCCAAAAATGCAAGAGCATGCCTCAAGCGCGGCGATCGGACGGATGTCCGTCTGATACCCTTGTCGCGCAACCTGATAGGCGAGTTGGGATGGCGCCGGATTTTTTTATTTTTTTCCGCGTAACTCTTTGAAAAGTCCCAATTCGGCCAAAGAAAAAAAGGCAAATCCAAGCAATTTTGCTTTTATTTTCTTGTTTTCTCTTGCATCGAACTCGCGCTGAGGTTGCAAGGGGCCATCACCGCCCAGCGTCCGGCAAGCCACTCCATAGCCAGGCGCCGCGGCCGAGGGGGTCGCCTCAAGCCGCGTTCGGCTGCGCCGCCGCATTCGGCAGCCGGGCCAGCATGGCGATCAGCGCGCGGTCGCCGAGCACGGCCAGCCGTTCGCGGGAGTTGAGCCACGCACGGGCGTCCTCGAGCGTCTGAGCGTCATTGAGCTTCGCCGCCGCGACGGCGGTCTCGACATCGACGTCGCCCCGCCGCCGCCGAGGCGCCTCGGCTAAGAAGGATTCGTGCGCGGCTCGCAGCGTCGCGTCCGCCCAGATCGTCTGGAGCGCGTCGTCATGATCGCCCCCGGTCAGGGCAAGCTCGGCGGCCAGCGTGTTGGCGCGCTCGACCACAGCGGGCGGCGAAGTCTCCTCCGGCGTGCGCAGAAGCCCGATGCGGCGCATGCCCAGCCCAAGCGCCAAACTGCCGCTCGCCCACGACAGCGGAATGGAGAAGATCAGGCCAGCGATGGTCGGCGACATCCAGATGATCAGGGAGGGCGAGATCAGCGCCGCCGCGAATAGCGTGATGACGCCCAACACAGTGTGCGCGCGATGGCGGCGCGCGATGCTCCTGAACGGGATCGAACCGTCGTCCCGCCGCTGCGGGTTCCAGCCGGTGTCCCTTCCGGACAGGATCTGCGCCACCGACCCGGACTGGATCAGCATCATGATCGCCGCGAACGCGGCGGAGATGATGATTTCGGCGATTGTCGAGGCGACAAGCGCGATCGCGCCGCCGGACCCGCGGCGCGTTTTCGGCTCCGTGAGCGCAATTATAAGACCAAGGAACTTGGGCGCGAGAAGGATGCCGATGGTCAGTCCGAACAACTGTAGCGCGCGCTCATAATCGAAGCGCGGCCACGCCGGAAACAGGGAGAACTCCTTGGTGAAATATTCGGGCCGGATGTAATGGGACTGCAGCACCAGCACGATGCCGACCAATAGTTGCGCCATCCATAGCGGCGAAGCGAGATAGCTCATGATGCCGTTGGCGAGATGCTGCCGCGTCGCCAACCTGAAGCCGCGGGTGCCGATGATGCGCGCGTGCTGGAGATTGCCCTGGCACCATCGCCGGTCGCGGGCCGCAAGATCGATGAGCGAGGGCGGGCTCTCTTCATAGGATCCGCCGAGGTTGGGCAGCATGTAGACCGTGTAGCCGGCGCGAAGCATGAGCCCGGCCTCGACGAAATCGTGGCTGAGGATGTGTCCGCCGAACGGCGGTCTGCCTGGCAAGTCCGGCAGACCGCAATGGTCAGCGAAAGCGCGCGTGCGGATGATGGCGTTATGGCCCCAGTAGTTGCCTTCATGTCCCATCCACGCGCTCAAGCCTGCGGCGATGACGGGGCCGGTGATCCGCGCGGCGAACTGCTGCAAGCGCGCAAACATCGTGTTGCGATTGACGATGAGGGGGAGGCTTTGGATGATGCCGGCGTCGGGGTCGGCCTCCATCGCCGCCGCCAGCGCCACGATCGCTTCTCCGGTCATCAGGCTGTCGGCGTCGAGCACGACCATATGCGGATAGCGCCCGCCCCAATGGGTGACGAAATCGGCGATGTTGCCGGCCTTGCGGCTCAAGTTCTTGCGCCGTCGCCGATAATAGAGGCGGGCCTGCGGCAGCCTGGCGCGCATCGCCACAAACGCCCGCTCCTCCGCGATCCAGACATTGGGATCGGTGGTGTCGGAGATCAGGAAGAAGTCGAAAGCATGGGCCTGGCCGGTGCGTTCGACGTCCTCGAAGATGGCCTGCATGGCGCCGAACACGCGTGAGGGCGCCTCGTTGTAGATCGGCATCACGACTGCTGTTCGCTCGCGTAAGGACGCAGGCGCCCCGCGTCGGCCCCGATGCGCGAGAAGCCAGATAAAGCCGACGATGCTGGACGTGAACGAAAGGGTGATCCAGGAGAACGTGATGACGAACAAGACTGCGATCACCCATTCAAGCGGGGTGACCGCGCCGATCGAAACGACCTTGAACATCTGATAGGCGCCGTAGGCTGTGAGCGCCATGGCTCCGCCGAACACGGCGAGACGAGTCAAAATTGGCGACCGGGCGAGACGCGGCGCGATCAGCGCGCGGCGGTCTCGGCCCGAGAAGTGCCTGAACGACTGCTCCGGCATGGCGAGCGGCGCAAAGCCGGGCATCGAGGCGCCAAGCGACGCGCCCGCGTCCCCTAGCTTGGCGTCAGGGGCCGTGAGCGTCAGGCTGTCCAGCGGTAGAGCCATGTCTCGCTCGCCGGTTGGTTGTTGACCCTAAGCGTCAGCCGCAGCTCCGAGTAGGTCTCCGATCCGGGGTCAAGATCGAACACCACGCGCACCGAATGTCTGTCCTTGTAGGGAAAAACCCGCGCGGATACGATCTTGCCAGGAGCAGCCTGAACGTCCGCGGTCGCCGCCGCCGCTTTCGCCGGGTCAGAGAACATGTCCCCCGCCATCTCGACCGCGAAGCGCTGGCGGTCGCCGACCTTTCCGCGCCGCGACGAGACGCAAGAGGCAAGCGGCGGCTTCGACGGCGGCGACCAGCACCAGAAGTGCCGGAAAGCCATCGACTGGATGGTGGCGGCGTTCATGCCCGCTTTTGGGCGCCACTGGGCGATTATGTTCTCATTGGCTTCCGAGGCGGCCGGGATTTCGAGGAGATGGAGATCGCCCTCCGCCCAATCGCCGATGGGCTCAATCCATAACGAGGGCTTTAGCTCCCAATGCGTCTCGTCGTCGTAGAATGCGTCGAAGGACCGGCTTCTCTGCAACAGGCCGAAGCCGCGGGGGTTCACGTCGGCAAAGGCCGAGATTTGCAAGGTTTCCCGGTTGGAGACCGGCCGCCACAGCCACTCGCCCTTTCCGGTCAGAATTTGCAGGCCGGTCGACTTATACGCCGCGGCGCGAACGTCGTCGGGACGCCGATGATCGAGCGGGCTGAACAGATAGGCCGCGGCCATAGCCCCGAACCCCAGCTTGTCGACAGCCGTCCGTGCGATCAGCGTCATTTCGGTGTCGATGATCGTGGTGTCCGACGGCCGGAGCGTAAAGCGAAAGGCGCCGGTCACGCTCGCCGAATTGAGTAAGGCCTGAATGGTCAGCGTATTCGCCGCCGGATTGGGCTTTTCGATCCAGAACTCGCGGAAAAGTGGAAATTCTTCACCCGGATCGTCGCCGGTCCGGATCGTAAGGCCGCGTGCGGTGAGGCCGAAGGGCTGGGCGTGCGCGCGCGAGCGATAAAAGGTCGCGCCCTGGAAGATCGCCACGTCCTCGAAGCCTTGGTCCGAGGACTTGAGAATGCGCAAGCCGGAAAAGCCGAGGTCGCCGAGGGCAGCAGGAGGCTTCAATGGCCCGAAGTCGAAATTGGCGGCGTCGTAGATCACCTTCTCCGCCATGCCGTTCTCGACGATGTTGATCCCGATTGGCGTCGTGTAAACAAAGCCACGATGCAGCGGCTCGAGGGAAAAGCCAAGTTTCTGATCGCTCCAGATCGCGGTGCCCGGCACGCGCCGGATTGCCGCGTATTGTTCGAAAGTGAGGCCTGAGAAGACGCTTGGCAGCGGGGGCGCCTCGGGCGCCTTGAACGGCTTCGAAGCCAGCTCCACCGCCATCTTCATGACTGTGTCGGCGGCGAAGGGGACAGGCTGGCCGAGCGGCTCGGCCGTGCCCGGCGTCGAGCCCGACGGCGCCAGCGAAGCCGTAAGCGCGCCGCCAACGGCCAGCTGTAAAAATTCGCGACGTCGCCTGTCCGCCATCGTATTCGTCATTTGCCCGCAGGAACGAGCCGCGCATGAACGGCCCGACACAACGTCGCCCCCAGCCAAAATGAAAAATCAGCCAGTGCGGATGGAAAAAACGCGGTGCAAGCCCAGCGCGTTCCGTCCTTGGCTTGGCGGTTGTACATTGTTTTTTGCGACGCAGCGAGACGCTTTTTGCCGCCACGGTAAAATGGCGTTGATGTAGGGGGCTGGGGCTGGAAACCGCGCTCGCCCGCGGCGATAGTGGTGTGCCCTGAGCGAGCCTGAGGGGATTCGGAGCGGCCGAGCGTCCTTTCGCCAACGTCCATCGATGAGGTGTTTACGTCCCATGAGCTTGAACGCCCGCCGCTGTCTGACCATCGTGCTTGCCGCCGGCGAGGGTGTGCGCATGCGCTCGGCCCGGCCCAAAGTTCTGCACGAGCTCGCGGGCCGCTCGATGCTGGCGCACACGCTCTCAACCGCCCTCAAGGGCGCAATAGGCGATATCGCGGTCGTTGTGGCGCCGAACGCGGACGGCGTCGCAGCGGAAGCTGTAAAGGCGGCGCCGGAGGCGAAAATCGCCGTCCAGCGCGAGCGCCGGGGCACCGCCGACGCGGTCCTGGCGGCGCGCGCCCAGATTGAACGCGGTTACGACGGTATTCTCGTCATCTACGCCGACATTCCGCTGATCGAAGCCTCGACGCTCCATGCGATTCGCGCCGAGCTCGCCTCGGGCGCCGACGTCGTGGCGCTCGGATTCGAAGCCGCCAATCCAACCGGCTATGGCCGCCTTATCGAGCGCAACGGACGCTTGATCGCGATCCGGGAGGAGAAGGATGCGAGCGCGGAAGAGCGCGCCTCGCGCTTATGCAACGCCGGGCCGATCGCCTTCAGCGGCGCGGCCGCGCTAAGCCTTCTCACTGCGGTCAAGCCCAACAACGCGCAGAAGGAGTTTTACCTCACCGATATCGTCGAGATCGCCAATGCGCGCGGTCTCACCGCGCGGGTCCTCATTGCGAAAGAGACTGAGGTCATGGGCGTCAATGACCGCACGCAGCTGGCCGCCGCCGAGGCCGCGCTGCAGGATAGCTTGCGCCGGCGCGCCATGGCGGCCGGCGCAACGCTGACCGCCCCCGAAACCGTATTCCTCTCATTTGACGCCGCGATCGGTCGCGACGTTCTGATCGAACCTCATGTCGTGATCGGGCCCGGGTGCCGTATCGAGGATGGCGCGGTGATCCGCTCCTTCTCGCATCTCGAAGGGGCGCGGGTCACGAGCGGGGCGATTGTCGGGCCGTTCGCGCGGTTGAGACCAGGCGCGGACATCGGGGCCAACGCCAGAATTGGCAATTTCGTTGAGATCAAGCAGTCGGCGATCGAGGAGGGCGCCAAGATCAACCATTTGACCTATATCGGCGACGCCCGCGTCGGCGCAAACGCGAACATCGGCGCCGGAACCATTACCTGCAATTACGACGGCTTCTCCAAGAACAAGACTGACATCGGCGCCGGCGCCTTCATCGGCTCGAACTCGGCGCTCGTCGCCCCGGTCACGATCGGGGACGGCGCCTATATCGGCTCGGGCTCGGTGATCACGAAGCCGGTCGAGGCCGGCGCGCTTGCGGTCGCGCGCGGCCGTCAGCAGACGAAGGCGGGCTGGGCGAAGGCGTTTCGCGACCGCCACAAGAAAGGTTAAGCCATCATCGGCGTATTGGCGCTTGCCCGCCAGTGCGCGCGGACGGCGTCGGCGAGCTGGTCGGGCCGTTCCTCCGGGAAGAACAGCTTCGCCCCCTCGAGTTCCACCACCTGGCGCGCGCCGGGAATCAAGCCCTTCAGCCAATACGCCCATTTCAAAGGAAAGAAGTGGTCGCCCGTGCCCCAAACGATCAGAGTCGGCGCGGTCAGCTTGCGTAAGAGCGGCTCGATTTCGCGGGTCTGGCTCACATCGTCAAAGGAGACGAGCCATCGCTCAAGCGCGCACGTGGCCTCGGGCGTGGCGAATAGCGGGCCCACATAGGTCTTGAACGTCTCGTCCGACACGGCGTCGATTCGCTCGTAGCCCGCGGCGAAGCCCGGGCGCAGCAGGCTGACGTCGGCCGCGAACGCTTCACGTTGGGCGGAGAAGACGCCGCCCTTGGCCATTTCCACGACCTGGCGGAAGTCGGGCGGCGGATAGTTCCCGTCCGCCTCGCCGTTGGTCAGCGTGAGCGAGCGAATCCGCTCAGGATGACGGGCGGCGAAAATCTGGGCGATGGCCGAGCCGCTGTCGTTGGCGACGACATCGACCTGATCAAGTCCCATCGCCTCGCAGAAGGCGTCGAGCAGCTCTGCTTGGACGCGCAACGAGACGTCCTGGTCCGGTTTCACGGGCGTCGAGCCATGGCCAAGGAGGTCGGGCGCGAGGCAACGCCGCTCGCCGCTGAGGCGCTCCATGACGTGGCGCCAATAATAGCTGTTGAGGAAGACGCCGTGCACGAACAGCGCCGCGGGCCCTTCTCCCGCGCTGGCATAAGCGACCTCTCCGACGCGCGTCGTCACGCGCTGCTTTTGCTGTGCCATGACTGTCCCTTTCCGTTATGAGGGAGTCGACGCACTTGCCGACCGACAGTCGGTATCTATACAAACCGACAGTCGGTTTGTCAACTGGAGTTGCACGTTCTGAAGAAGCCCGCGGGAGAGAAGCCGGCCGATAAGAGGCTGGAGAGGGGGCTGGAGACCCGCCGCGCGATTATCGAGACGGCGACGCGTCTCTTCGCCGAGCATGGCTATGCCGCAGTTTCCATCGAGGCGGTGCTGGCCGCCTGCGAGATCAGTCGCGGGGCGCTCTACCACCATTTTCAGAGCAAGGAGGCGCTCCTGGAAGCGGTGTTCGAGGCCGTGGAGATCGACGTCACAAACAAGGTTCTGTCCCGCGCGGCGAGCGCAAGCGGCGCGATCGAGGCGGTGCGCGCCGGTTGTGACGCTTTCCTCGATCTCACCCAGGATCCGGAGGTGCGCCAGATCATGCTGACCGATGCGCCGTCCGTGCTCGGCTGGGAGAAATGGCGCGAGATCGACGAGCGGCACGCCTTTGGTCTTATGAGGGCGGCGCTTGAGCCTGCCGCGAAAGAGGCGGGCCTCCCGGCGTCGCTCGTCGACGCTTTCGCGCACATGCTGCTTGCCTCGCTCTCCGAGGTCGCCCTCATGATCGCCCAAGCGGACGATCCGACCGCGGCGTTGGAGAACGGCAGGCGGGCTATCGGCGAACTTCTGGCTCGCATCCTTACCCGGCCGGCCTAATTATTAACCTGCGTAAGGGTCGAGCCCAACCGTCGTCTCGGGCGGCCGACAAAAGGTGCCCGGCGCGCGGCTTCGAATGCAACCAGGACGGGAACGGCGGCCGAGCAAATGCAAATATGAAGCGCATAAACGCTAATAAGTGGAGCATAAACGCTAATAAGCGCTAGTAAAATAGCTAGCGTTTACTAGCGTTTATTTTTTCGAATTGAGCTTTTTCAATAGGTTGCGAGAGGAAAAAATAAAAAAAATTCCCTCCCGCGCGCTTTGCGCCCTTTAGGTTGTAGATCAAACGTTCAAACAGCCTACGGCCTCTCCGTCCACGCTTCGCTCACGCCTAGCGCGGCTGATTCTGCCAGAACCAATATAGGTAACATGGTGTTCTGGTTTTTGGCAATATAATTCTCGACACGACAATCACAGAAGACGGGTGCTGGGGGAATGATTGTCGCGGGAGCGGACCCTGCCGCACAAACGGAGCGACGGCTTATGTTCAGGGCGTTTCCCCGAAGTTCAGCCTGGAGCGGCGCGCCGGCGATCCGACGACGGGGTCCAGGCGGACGGACGAGGGCCGTCTAGCTAATGCGGCAATTGCTTCCTATTTGAATTTGCGGGCGCTGCTGCAGAACGTCCGTTTTCTTCCAGGACAAAGAGTTATGACTTTGCGCGTCCTCACCTACCTGGGGCTCGCTTCGGCGCTTCTGGCCAGCGACGCGGAAGCGGGCGTCGCGGAGATGAGCGGCGGCGCGCTCTCCTCGTTCGCACATCTATCGCCCGTGCAAACGGTGCAATACTCCGGCAATTGCTGGTACGACAACGGCTGGAACGGGCCCGGCTACTATCCGTGCGGCAATGAATGGAACAGCGGTTTTGGCGGGCCGGGCTCTGTCGCCCCGATCATCGTTCCAGCAATTCGGCGACATCATCGCCATGGCGTCATCGTTGCGCGTCCCCAGCCGAAACCGATTTATCCCAGCGCGCCGTCCGCCCGCCTAGGTGCTGGCGTCCGCGTCTCGCCCAATTTCCACGCCGGCGCGGCGACCGTCACCCCCGGTTTTGCCGGCGGCGGATTCCACGGCGGCCTCGGCGGCGGCAATTTTCACCAGTTTCATAGCGCCCGAATTCCACATATCGGCGCGCCCGTTTCCCCGGGCTTTACGGGCGTCGGAGGTTTCCATCCCGGGCGCGCGATCGGAACTCCCCACATCGGCGCGCCCGTTTCGCCGGGCTTTACGGGCGTCGGAGGCTTCCATCCCGGGGGCGCGATCGGAACTCCCCACATCGGCGCGCCCGCTTCTCCAGGCTTTGCTGGCGTCGGGACTTTCCACGCCGGCGGGCTGGGAGCTCCGCACATCGGCGCGCACGCCTTTCCCGGTGTCGCTGGCGGCGGGTTTCATGGGGTCGGAGGGGCCGGAGTCTTCCACGGCGGCGGCGGGGCGTTCGGACAGGGCGGCATCGGACATCGCTGAGCCGCCAGCCAAGCGGACGCCACGAATTCGAAATCCCGCTACCGCGTCATGGCGCCAGGAACACCTCCAAGGCGGCCAAGATTCCCTTCGGATCGACTTGTCCCTGATAGACGGGCGGCGGGGCGGGGCCTCGCTTGAGCAACTGGTGAATCGCCTCCCAGGCCGAGCGAGTGGAATATTCGAAGGTGAAAGCGATGTCCTGCTCGAGCTCGACGTACTGCCCGATGAGCCCGAGATTGGTCGACCCCTGTGGAACCACAGGCGGCCTGTCGCCGCGGCTGCGCTTAAGCCAGATGTTGTTCACATAGGGCAGGTCGCAGGGAATGCAGATCGACGACTTCATGATCACGTCAAGCTGGTCGTCAAACTGTAAGTTCCGCAGCACCTCCTCGAGGATTTCCGCGCCGGTGCATTGAACCATCGGCTTCTTGATAAAACTGCCCGGGCGTTCGGGATGGAGCCCATAGCCCCACCAGACATATGTGCCTTTGGGCTGACCGATGACTTCCGGCTGGTGGAAGATCGAGAACGAGATCACCCAGCCCGAGTCCCTCAAGGTCTGGAGCCCGCCACATCCAGGCTCGACGCCGCCGAGTAGCTTGGTGATCCGCTCGACGAATTCGGAGCCCGTTGTGGTGACTGTAAACGTTACCCAGCGCGAATCGTCGATCTGCGGGGCGCCGAAGTACTTGGTGGGATCGCCGAAACCCGTGCGCCCCCGGGCCAAAAGACTCCACAACGCCCATGACTGCCCCGGGTTGGGCGGCGCCCCCGGCGCCGCGTTCATCGTTCCGGAGGAGCGGTCGGCGGCCTGCGACCCGGTGGTCACGAGCACGATGTCCTCCGGCGCGACGGCGACCGAAGTCGCAGCGCCATTCTTTTCGTAGTCGAGCGTGTTGACGGTGATACGGTTAGGCGCGGGCTCGAACCCTATGTCTTTGACCAAGGCGCCGGTCACAAAGTTCACGTTTTGCGGCGTGGCCGCGAGCCAGGCGACCAAAGGTTTGACGAACGCTTCGTTCTGGTTGAAGGGCGTGCGCATCACCCCCGCCATGGTCGACAGGTGGGGGAACAGGTAGAGGAAGCGGTTCATGTAGCGCCGGAACTCGATCACGCTATGCTGCGGCAGCGATCCCATGATCGTCGACCAGAGCAGCCAGAATTCGGTGTTGAAGAAGTCGGGGGAGAAGAACTCCTTGATGCAGCGCCCGTCGAGCATGGTTTCGGGCGTCACCGAGACGCGAAGGAGCGCGAGCGCGTCCGAGAAGCCGAGGCCGAAATGGCGCTCATGCACGATGGCGCCGTTGCGATCGAGAATGTGCGCCTGATCGTTGTAGGGGTTGGCGTTATTGAAGGTGAAGAATTGATCCCTGACGGAAACCTTCGGGTCGGCCAGTGTCGGGATCGACGAGAGCAGATCGAACCCGCAGCGGAATTCCTTGTCGAAGACAGAGCCTGGCAGATTGTAGCCGCTCGCCGGATTGCCCTGGAGAAAGTACCCGCCGCCGAGATCGCCACCCGCCTCGTAGATCGTGATGTCCCGGCCGGGCACGTTGGCGTTCCGGATGAGCAGCGCCGCCGCCGCCAGTCCGCCAAACCCGCCGCCGACAATATGCGCCTTCATCCGCCCCTCCCGTCCGCGGCCGCGAACCGCGTCCTCAAGCTCAAGCGCCGACGCGCCTGGCGCCCTGGTTTACCACTATGCGCTTGACGCGGCAGGAACTGTGATCGCGGTCACACAATGCCTCAGTTGCGTAGCGCGAAGCTCAGGCAAGCCTAGGACTATGACGCCGCAAACGCTTGCGGCTCAATAGGGGCTATCGCCTATCGCCTCACGCCGGATCGAGCAGCGCAAACACGCTGACGAGCGCGACGACGAGCGAGCCCAGCGCGATTTCCGCCGCGCTGGTTAAGCGCAAGGCCGCGAGCGCTCTGGCGCTCGCCTTGAGCCGCGGCGCGAGGACAAAGCGATTGAAGAGCGCAAGCGAGATCATGATCGCGACGAGGATGATTTTCGCGACGAGAAGCGCGCGGTAGGGCGTCGTCGGCGGGATCGGGGGGCGACCGGATGTCAAGGCGATATTGACGACGCCTGTGAGCACGATCGCGGCGAC
The DNA here is from genome assembly GCA_963696665.1 of uncultured Alphaproteobacteria bacterium. Classification (GTDB taxonomy): domain Bacteria; phylum Pseudomonadota; class Alphaproteobacteria; order Rhizobiales; family Beijerinckiaceae; genus Roseiarcus. The sequence continues at coordinate 73,392 of CAVOLE010000013.1, read as the reverse complement.
GATGAACTGGCCCCAGAAGGAAAAGCCGGCCATCGCCCCGACCGCGTCTTTGCGCAGATCGTCGCGCTCATAGGCGCGAAGGCACATCGCGAACGGAACAAGGCCGCCGATCCACGCGCCCGTCGTCAAGAGATGGACGGCGTGGTTCGCGCGATGCAGGACGCCTTCGGCGCCGCTCTGCATCGCGGCGTGGCCGACGAGGCCGAGGCTCGCCAGCAGCGCACCCGATACAAGCGACGTCGCCGCCCATCGGGCGCGCGGGCGGGGAGCGGGCCGCGAAAAAGTAGAAGCCGGTTTTTCGCGAAAAGCGCGCGCCGAGGAACTTTAGCACGACGACAGCGACCAGCGCCGCCGCCAGAACGAGATGCGCCGCCCAGACATGGCCGAACGCGGTGTCGGTGAGCACCGCGCGGATCGCTTCGGGATCGGTCGCGGCGCTCCAGTCGTCAGCCATCGAGGCGGACTCGAGCTGGAGCCATGCGATCGCAGTGATGAGCGCAACGACGCTGGCGATAAGCGCGATGCGGCGCGCGACGGGCGACAGCGCGAGCTTGAGCCGTTCCGGCGCATAGACCCAAAGATAGGCGCTCATGCCGAACGCCAGCATCGCCGACATGAAGTGGATGAAACGGCAGACGGCGAGCGCGATCATGGGGTGGTCGCCCTCAACCCTGAGGGCGACGAGGTTGCGAGCGATCGCCGCTTCGCGCGCTCGGCCGCATGCGGCTTACTTCTTCATGCCCTTCATGTTCTCCATGCCCTTCATGCCGCCGCTTCCCGACGCGCCAATTCCCATCACGCTGAACTCGACTGCGATCGGGCCGGCATGTTCGAAATTGAGCGTCGCCTTGAGGGTCTCACCCTTCGTCAGCGGATGGGTCAGGTGGGTGAACATCAGATGATAGCCGCCAGGCGAGAGTCCGACTGAGCCATGGGCGGGAATGGCGAGCCCGTCCTTGAGCTCGCGCATTTGCGAGACGCCGTTTTCGGACTTCATCTGATGGATTTCGACGGTGGCGAAGTCCGCCGAGCCGCCGGTCAGGCGGTCGGGCGTGGCGCCCTTGTTTTGGATTGTCACATAGCCGCCTCCGACCTCGGCGCCCTTCGGGGTCGCGCGCGCCCAAGGCTTCTCGATCACGATGTCTCCCGCCTTGAACTCCTGCGCCAGCGCAGGCGTCGCGCTTAAGGCGAGAGCGAGCGTCAGCGCGAAAATCGAGGAATGTCTCATAGTCGATCCCTTCCGGTTTTAAGGCTCATCACGGCTTCACGGTGAAACTGAACTCGCCCTGGGTCGCGTGATTGTCGAACGAGACGACGCGCCAATACACGGTGTAGGGGCCGGGCTGGAGCACGTTGGTGATCGGGACCACAAGCACGCGCGGATCGCCGCTTTCGACCTCGGGTTCGCCAAGCTCGACATTGACGCCGTGCGGCGCGGTCAACGTCAGGCCGGAGAATCGAGGGTCGATGCGCTCGCTGAATTCGAGCCGGACTTCGGTCGCCGAATCGATTTTGCCGCCGACGGCGGGCGTCGCCTTCACGAATTGGGCCTGGGCGAATGCGGCGCTCGCAACGCAGACAACGGCGAGCGCGCCAGAGACGCTAAGGAAGCGCCTGATTGCGGCGGTCATGGCTTCACCGTGAATTCGAAGGTTCCCTGGGTGTGGTGGGTGTCGACCGACACCGCCTGCCAATGCACCTTGTAAGCGCCAGCCGGCAGGGGTTTGGAAATCGGCACGATCAGCACAGCCTGGTTGCTTGGCTCCGTTTTCCCCGCCCCGAGAGGCACGGCGCCGCCCGGACCGGTCAACGAAACCTTGGTGAATTTCGGTTCGACGCCCTCGCTGAATTCGAGCCGGATTTCGCTCGCCGAAGCGACCGTGCCGCCGACGGCGGGCGTCGCCTTCTCGAGCTGAGCGTGGGCGAAAGCTTGGGCGGCGGTGAGAGCGAAGGCGAGAGATAGGGGAAGTTTGAGAGAGTGGGTGCGCACGAGTTCATGCTCCTTCAAGTTAGATTCCTGGCGCTATGCCAAATCCGTGGGGAAAGATCGGCCGACCGAGCGTGTCGGGCGCGATGTCGTCGAGATAGAAGTCAAGCGAGCCGATCACGCCGACGCCGTGACCCGTTGCTCCGGTCATCGGGACCATGGCCTCGAGGGCGAGCTGCCATTTGTCAGTTATGTAGACAGCGCCCGGCTGGAGATATCCGGTTTGCGGCTGCCCAGCGGCTCCGCCGTTGTGGATCGGCGTCTGGAAGGCGAACTCGGCCACCGGGATCAGGTGCTTGAGGAAGTCGTTGTCGATCGAAGCCACCTGCGAGTTGAAGTAGGGCAGGCTGTACTGGAGGGTGAACCCCCAGTTGAAAGTGGACACGTTGGGGTTCCCGTTGGTCCAGTCCTGCCCCGGCGTGGTTGTGCTGAATTCGCCGGTTATGGCGAACGGGCGCAAGTATTTCAGCGAGGACGGCAACGTCCCGAAGCCGAGACCAAAATCCACCAATGGAGAGTAAGTGTTTTGCCCGCCGGAGCCGGCCAGCGCTCCAGCGCCGGTTCCTGCCCAGGATATGTCGAAGCCGACCTTCATCATGAACTCGGCGTCCGGGATGCATAGCGCCTGCCACTGCAGCTCGGTGTCGAGCGCGTTCCAGCCATAGCCGCCCGGGTGCTCCCAGGACGGTCCGGAGCCGATCACCACGCTGAGGCCCGGGGTGATCGTCTTGGTCCAGCTGAAGCTCGCATCCCACTCGTGGGCGCCGTCGGAATTGAAGGGAACATAGCTGACGGTTGGCAGCGTGAGTTCGTCGGTGACGCCGGGATCGTCGATAGCGAGCGTCGCCGGGAAGATGCGGTCGCCGCAGACGGCATGAGGGTAGGCGGGCGTGAGCCACAGGGCCGCGGCTGCGCCCGCGAAGGCGCCCGCGGACGAGCGGAATTTTGGGGCTGACATAAGGAAAATCCTCGAGTCTGAAGGAATGCGAGCGCGCGCCGAAGGACGCGCACGGCGGACAATCGTCAGACTGCGAGAGGAGGCGCCCGAGCGGGATTGGGTTGGGCGGGATATGCGGCAAGAACCTCGCGGCCAGGCGGCGCGCGGATCGCATGCGCGTCGCTGTCGAGCCCCTCCGGCAACGCCGGCAGATCAGGTGGGACGAACGCGACGGCCTGAGCGGCGAAGCGGCAGAGCGGACACTGATCGCAACAATGGCAGGGGCCGTGCTTGCCAGGCGCGCCCTGATCGTTGACGTGGGCGCAGAGTCCCGCCGTGTCGCCAAACAGCGCTTTGAGCTCGGCGGCGATCGCAGCGTCATCGGCGCCGGCGAAAGCGGGCGCGACCAAAGCCGGCGGCGTGGCGGCGGCGAAAAGCTGAACGATCAGCGAAAGCGCGACGAGGATTGCGGGAAGCGTAGACCGGAGCGACGCCAGACGGCGCTTTGCGCGCCGTCTCCCAAGCGCAAATGTCTGGCGCCCGAGGCTCACCAATACTCCCTCCGATGCTCGCATTCGGTAATCGAACGGAGGCGAGAACGCAATTATTTCCGCTGCGGACGATGCGCCCGCAGTCGCTCCGAGCCTGCCGGAAATCTGATCTTGTTTTGTTCTAAGCACATTTGCGCCTTGCCAGGGGAGTGCTGAAGTCTTAATGTATGTCCTTAGTTGGTTAAAGTGTATTAGGGTAATAATTTTCTGACACGGTAGATTGATTACAGAAATAAAAATGTTATTTGGCGGATGTCATCATGTAAATATTGGAGATATGTTTGTGACTACCATGTGATGGCGGGTCGGACGGCGTCGAGGAGGGTCCTCGGCCTCGACGCTCATCTGCTCTCGCGTGGGCTAAGTTCATCCCAGCGACAACTCCGCGAGGCTGCCTGATGCTGCGTTTCAAGACGGGTCCATATATTGCGAATGGCTATGTCGATCCTGGGCCGCCCAGTGTTGCCGACCAATTCGCAGAAATCATGGTTCATATTTGCCTTGAGTACGACTTGGAGCCCGATGTTTTGGGGGCAGCCCAAGACGTTTTGCAGGCGCTGAAAGCGAAGGGAAGGAAACGAGTCGAACCGGACCGAGAAGCCATCTTGCCGCCGGTCGTATCTCGAGCGGCTCGTCCGCCTTGGCCATTCAGCCAGTCCGATCTCTGAGCGCCTTACCTTCTGAGCATATCTCCGCCTTGTCGATGCTCGCAGTCTCAGAGTAGCAGCTGGCTCATGGATCCTCGTTGGATTCCCAAGCCTTGAATGGTTTGGCTTCCAGCGCTCACGCAAGATCGGAGCGCAAGATCGACCCCACGAGCCGCTCCGGATGCGGAGCAATCTCGCTCAACGACTAGGTCCTCATTACTATCGCAGGAATTACGCCGAGGGCGAGCGCGATCGCGACCGCGTGGGTTAGATTTGCGCCGCGCAGCTTATGACGCGCCAAATCCAGATGACTTCTCACGCTATAGAAGCTTAAATTCGTTATCTCCCCGATTTCCTCATATGTCTTTCCTCGCGCCGCCCACATGAGGCATTGTTCTTCACGAAGAGAGAGCTTGACATCTGGGACATCTTCAAACTTCAGGCCTGTCATTGCCGCAGAGTCAATTAGAGCTGACATATGATGAAGCTTATCCATGCTTGATTCTTTAAATATCTCCCAATCTGGCCTCGACATGTCGCTGGTAAACGAGACTATGGCTTGGGAGTTCTTTCGATTTCGGATGGGGATCGAGATTCCATTGCTACCAATATTGTAACGGATAGCGTCGGAGAAAAATTCTCTTACCGCAGGGCTTTCGCTTGTCACATCTGCCCAGTCAAAATAGGATGGCGATGAGTCGGCGAACTTGAGAATTGGGTCTATTAAGAAGTACTGCTTGGCGAAATAACGCCGCATCCATTCCCTCGGATAGGTTGTCTCGCCAGCTGTCAAAAGATTTGAATCCGTGCTCTTGTTCGCCGCCATGCGAACGTATGCAATATTGGAGACGCCGAGCTCTGTTGTTAATTGCCTCAAGATATCAAGAAAACTATCGGTCGTATGCCCGAGAATCTTGTGGGTTAGTTTCATCGCGGCGGGGCCGACGCTAAAATTTTCCATCTTGCCAGCGTAGAGCCGGCGCCTTTTCTCTGCAACCATATATTGCAACTATTATACTGTGTATTTACCCGGGCCGCCCACCAAGCGCCGCGTTCAGGAGCGACCGGTTTTCCTGAAGATGAACTAAACTGGGTGGTCGCAGCTCACTGAAATGACGGGGACCGCAAAACTAAAATGAAAGTCGCGGACGCCGCGAGCGCCTTTCAAGATCAAAAGGGAGTGAGCCTTAGGGCCGAAAACATCGCCCTTCTCGAGATAGATGGTGGGCAGGTTGGCCTCGGTTAGCCGAGCGAACCGGCGGCGTCCGACCGCGCTCGATTCAGCCGCCTCGCTACGCCACTGCGAATAACTGTTATTTGTGGAGCAGCCGCGTCCTCGAGCTTATTCGCATCCCGCCCGGCCGCAAACCATTGAAAACATTGGGGCGGATGAGAGAATCGAGGGCGCTCCGCTGATCGACCGCAGCCGGATGGCGCAACAATCAAGGCGCCTCCCCGGGTTTTGGATGAAGAAGGCTCTTGCACTGTCGGATGTCGTCAACCATATCGCTGCAGTGCGGCATGACCTGCCGCATATGCCCTCCTTGGGCGTTTCCTCCCTAAACTCAAGGCCGCCGTGGCGACACGGCGGCCTCCTTTTTTACCCTTTGCTTCCCTGCAAGGACATGGTCCAACACGCCAGGGCGCGCCGGGCGCCGCCAACTTAGGAAGGCGTGACAATCATGGACAACGCCGCGGCCGACGACGCGCTCCTCCCGTACCAGCTTCCCTTTCCCGCCGACGCCCTGTCGGAGATCGTGATTCCGCGCGCCATTCCAGACGACGATCGGATGTGGGTTCCCCAGGCGGACAATGTTTGGTTTCGCCCCCTATGCCTCAACCGATCGACCGGCTACTGGATGAATCTGTTACGCGTGCGCCGCGCAGGCGTGCTCTCGCGCCACCGGCATCCAAACGCCGTCCATGGCCTCGTTCTCAAGGGACGCTGGCGCTACCTGGAGCACGATTGGGTCGCGGAGGAAGGGTCTTACGTGTTCGAGCCTCCGGGCGAAACTCATACGCTTGTTGTTCCCGAGGGCGTCGAGGAGATGATCACGTATTTCCAGGTGAATGGCGTCATGTACTATGTCGACCCGTGGGGCAAGGCGGTCGGGTACGAGGACGTCTTCACGAAGATCGACATGTGCCGGAAGCATTTCGCCGAAGTGGGTCTTGGCGCGGATTTCGTGAACCAGTTTATCCGGTGAACCGCCAAGGGCTTCTCGCAAACCCTGAAGCCATCGAGGGGCGTCGGTTGGTCGCCGGTTACAGTTAAAATTGCCGCCGCGCGTCACGCGCAAAAAACAGACTGCTTGTAAAGTCGAGCATATTCCGCTTCACTATTGTGCGCTTAGCGCGCCGCTGACGCCCATGCGATTCGATGGGAGGCTGCGTCGCGGGTGATGGCGAACGTGAGCCAAGCGTTCACCCGCCGCGCCAGGGAAACAAAAGGTGGAGTTGGGAGGAAACGGTGATGTTAAAGGGTGGAATCCGCGCTGCGGCGCTCGCCAGCATTTTGCTATCGAGCGCGGCGTGGGCGCAGGACAAGATCAAGGTCGGCGTCACCGCGACGCTCGAAGGCACTTACACCATACTGGGCATCGACGGCATCGCCGGGCTCAATGCCGCCGTGAAGAAATACGGCGGCAAGGCGGGCGGCAAGGAGCTCGAATTCGTCATCGCTTCGACCGACGCGACGCCCAATTCCGCGGTGCGCGCGGTGAAGAAGCTTATCGAGCAGGACCACGTGCAGATCCTTCTCTCGCCCCTCTCGGGCGACGAAGGCATTGCGGTCAAGAATTTCTCCAAGACCCATCCCGAGCTGACCTTCATCAACGCCGCCTCCGGGGCGCAGGAGACGACCTTCCCCGATCCGTCGCCCAATTTCTTCCGCTGGAACATGGACGGGGCGCAATGGTCCGCCGGACTCGGCGACTACGCCTACAACAACAAGGGCTACCGGAAGATCGCGACGGTTGGCGAAGACTATTCCTTCGTCTACACGCAGGTCTACGGTCTCGTTCTCGAATTCTGCGCTCTCGGCGGGCAGGTCACGAGCCGGCAGTGGGTGCCGCTCGGAACGAAGGACTTCGCTTCGACAATCGCGGCGTTGCCGGACGATGTCGACGCCGTCTACCTTGGCCTTGGCGGCGCCGACGCGGTCAATTTCCTCAACCAGTATCAGCAGGCTGGCGGCAAGGCGCACCTTCTCGGCGGTTCGATCATGGTCGACCAGACCGTGCTGTCGGCCAAGGGCGACGCAAAGAAGGCCATGATCGGCACGATCGCGTCCAGCGGGATGGCCGACACCTGGGACGATCCGGGCTGGAAGGCGTTCGTGAAGCTCTACCAGGAATCGACCCCGGCCGATAAGCGCCTGCCCAGTCCCGGACTGCTGGCGACCAACTACTATGACGCGGCCATGGCGCTGTTCGAGTCGCTCAATAAGGTCAACGGCGACCTCAGCGATAACCAGTCGAAACTCAAGGCTACGATGGCCGCACTGACGATCGACGCGCCCAATGGCAAAATTAGCCTCGATGAGGACCGCCAGGCGATCGGGACGAATTTCGTCACCGAGGTTGTCGAGGATGGAAAAGGCGGCCTCGTCAGCAAGGTCGTCAAGGTCATTCCCAACGTCCACCAGACGCTCGGCTATCCAAGGAACGTGTTCGCGAAGATCGGGCCGCCGAGCCGGACAAATCCGGAGTGCAAGAAGTATTGATTTCCTGCGTGACCGGGCGGCCGAAAGCCGCCCGGCCTATCGGCTCTTGCAAAAGCTCTCGGACTGTTGGACCTTGTCGTAAATCACGCGACAAATCCGGGAGGAGCAGAGATGAGCCGGGCCGTCGCGGCCGTTCACGGGAGATTTGGCCGCGCGACGATCTACAAACTGAACCGCCCCTTCAACATCCATGCGCACCGCGAGGGTCACCTCATCTTTCATCTGTCAGGTGAGGACGGCGGCGTGCTCGTTTCAGGGATTCCCCGCCGAGCGACCAACGCGTCTGTTGTCGCGGTCAGCCCATGGGAGCCGCATAACTTTGTTCCAACGGACCTTAACGACGGCGCGACGTTCTTCGTCCTTTACGTCAATCCCGATTGGTTCGGAGATGGTGTCGACGCGCCGCGCCTTAGGTTCGGTCGCTCCCAATTCGCCCGAACGTCGGCGCTTGACGCGCAGATTCGGCGCGTTTCGGCTCTCGTCTACGCTGGTGGGCGCGTCACGGGCCTCGATTATGAGCTGCGCAGCCTGATTGACGCCTGCTCTGAGGAGAGTTGGCGCCAAATGGACCAGGGCGGGGGCGCCTGTGCGCCCGGCCAGGTCATCGATTTTCGCGTGCGCAAGTCGATGCGGCTGATGGAGCAGTCGCTCGGGGCTGACATCGAGCTCGACGCGGTCGCGCGCGGCGCGGGTCTGTCGCGCCCTCACTTCTACAAATTGTTTCGAACGCAGACCGGGCTCACGCCAAACCTCTATGTCAACACCCTGCTCATGGAGCAGGCGATCGATCGGCTTGTGGGCAGCGAGATTTCAGTCGCCGATGTCGGCTACGATCTGGGTTTCTCGTCGCAAAGCGGCTTCACCCGCTTCTTCGCCGCCAATGTGGGCATGGCGCCGACGCAATATCGCCGGGTCGCCCATGTGCTCTAGCGACGCGTGGGCGAGACGCGAAATCATACTGTCGATCAAACGCGCGCGGCCGAAAGCGGATAGAATGGCCGGACGTTACAATGGGAGGATAGCTTCGCTATGACCGGGGAGTTCGCGAAAGCGCGGCCGTCGCTTCATGGCGCGGCGGCTCGATCGCCAGTGCGTTCCTCGAAGAGCTGCCGATGAACGGCTTCGTTGGGCGTCGTCCGATTTGGTCCATGATCATCGCAGTTCTGGTGATTGCGTTGATTTGGCTGGTTTTTGCGCCTTGGTCCTCTGGCTTCGAGGCGATCTTTGGTAGAAAGAAGCTCTTCCTCAACGCCGCGCTCAACGGGATCACGCTAGGCGGCCTCTATTTCCTCGTCGCCAGCGGCTTCACGCTGATCTTCGGCCTCATGCGCAACGTCAATCTGGCGCATGGCTCGATCTACCTTCTCGGCGGCTATTTCGGTTACCTTGCAGTCGACGCCACGGGCTCATGGCTGTTCGGCTTTGTCGCGGCTTTCGTTGTCGCGGCTCTCCTTGGCGTTATTCTTCAAGTCGCCGTCTTCCGTCGGATGGAGGGGCAGGATCTTCGCCAGACGCTCGTGACGATTGGGATTTCAATCGTGCTCGCCGACCTCATGCTGTGGGGGTTCGGCGGGAATTCGTGGCAAATTCAAACGCCGACATGGCTTCGCGGGCCGATGGAGTTGCCGCTGATCACTGCGGTCAGGTCCTCGGGCGAGGCGGTCTATCTGTCCTATCCGATCGTCCGGCTGGTCATTTTCTTGGCCTCGGTGGTGATTGGCCTCGGGATGTGGCTCGTGTTGAACCGCACCCGGATTGGCATGATCGTCCGCGCCGGGGTCGACGACCGCGATATGCTTTCCGCAATGGGCGTGCCGATACAGCTCGTTTTCGTCACCGTATTCGCCTTCGGCGCCGGGCTTGCCGGCATGGCGGGCGTGGTCGGCGGAACCTTCCAATCGCTGTCTCCAGGCGAAGACACGCGCTTCCTGCTCGCCTCGTTGATCGTGGTCATCGTCGGCGGCATGGGCTCGATTCCTGGGGCGGCGCTGGGCGCGGTCATCATCGGCCTCGCCGAGCAGATCGGGCTTGCTTATTTCCCGACCTACGCGATCGTTCTCACCTTCCTGATCATGGTGCTCGTGCTGGCCGTGCGGCCGCAGGGGCTCTTGGCGGGGCGCTAGCCATGGCTCTCGCCGAAAGCCGCGCAAGAGGCGCATCCGGGGCTGCCCTGCAGCCCACGTGGCTGCAGAACGTCAATCCGGCCGCAGTCCTTGTTGGCGTCATCATCGTGATCATGCCCGCACTCGCGAGCAGTTTCGTGCTCACTCAGATCTTCGGCTGGTCGTACATGCTTGGCACGATCGCGCTGAGCCTGATGTTCCTCGCCGGCTATGGCGGCATGGTGAGCCTTGCGCAGATGACGATCGCGGGCTTCGCCGGCTACGTGGTCGCGATCCTCGGCACGAACGGGATGCCAGGCGGAATTGGCTGGCCCTGGTGGCTGGCGGTTCCGGCGGCTCTCATCCTCGCCATGGTCGTCGGCGCCATTGTCGGCGCACTCTCGGTGCGCACAGCGGGGATCTACACCATCATGATCACGCTCGCCATCGCGGCGGCGTTTTACTACTTCACCAACGAGAACTACGCGATCTTCGACGGCCACACCGGCATCGACGGCATTCCGACGCCAGTGTTTCTGGGCGTCGACTGGCACAACGCAATACCTTCCTACTATCTCGAGCTCGGCGTCGCCTTCTTATGTTGGCTCGCGGTTTCCTATGTCGCTCGAGCGCCCTTCGGCCTTGCGCTCCAGGGCATCCGCGATAACCCGCGGCGAATGGCCGCGCTCGGGTTCAACGTCAACGCCCATCGCGTGGCGGCCTATGTGTTCGCGGCGCTGATCGCGGCGCTTGGCGGCATTCTCCTGGTCTGGAGCTATGGCGAAATCGCGCCGGGGACGGTCAGCGTTTCGGCGGCGATCGACATCCTGGTCATCGCTGTCGTTGGCGGGATCGGCAATCCTATCGGCGCGTTCATCGGCGCTCTGATCTATGCAGTGCTCAAGACATTCGCGCTCGACATCCTGGTTGCGTTCGGCCTCGACGGCAACCGATTTCGCCTCTTGATCGGACTCGGGTTCCTGGCGATCGTCTTTTTCTCACCTGACGGGATCATTGGCCTGTGGGCGCGCTGGCGCACTCGCACGCGACCCGGCTCGCAGCGCACGCAATCGACAGGCGGCGGGCATGGATAGCGTCGCGCAGCGCCTCTCCACGGTCGGCTCCGCCAACGCGCTCGAGCTGCGCGGCGTGACACGTCTGTTTGGCGCTCTTGCCGCCCTGACCGACATCTCGCTCACGGTGCGGCCGGGCGAACGGCGCGCCGTCCTCGGCTCGAACGGCGCCGGCAAGACGACGCTGTTCAACTGCATCACCGGCGACTTTCCCCCATCCTCGGGAACAATTCGCTTCTTCGGCGAAGACGTTACGTTCTTCCCTCCTTACGAGCGCATTCGCCGGGGTCTGCGTCGGACCTACCAGATATCGGCGCTTTTCCCCGGCCTCACCGTGCTCGACAACGTGTATCTCGCTTGTCGCGGCGTCTCGCGCGGCCGTTACTCGTTCATTCGACCGCGCCGCAACGACGCGCTCGTCAACGCTGCGGAATCGCTCATTCAGGCGGTCCATTTGACGCCGATCAAGGACCAGCTCGTTGCGGAGTTGGCGTATGGCCAGCAGCGGCAGCTCGAGATTGCGCTGGCGCTCGCGGGCGCGCCGCGCTTCATCCTGTTTGACGAGCCGGCGGCTGGGCTTTCGCCGACCGAGCGGGCGGAGCTGGTCGACATCCTCTCCTCGCTGCCTTCGCACATCGGCTACATCGTCATTGAGCACGACATGGACGTCGCGCTCCGCGTGGTCGAGCGGGTGACGATGATGCACAACGGGCGGATCTTCAAAGAGGGCTCGCCGCAGGAGATCGAGGCCGATCCCGAGGTTCAGGAGCTTTATCTTGGAGGCGGCCATGGCTGAGCCGCGGCGCTCCGACGCGAACACCATGCTCCAGGTGAGGGGCCTCAATGTCTATTACGGCCACTCGCACGCGCTTCAGGGCGTGGACCTGACGCTTGAGCATGGCGTGCTGTCGGTCGTCGGCCGCAACGGCATGGGCAAGACGACCCTTTGCAAGACGATCATGGGGCTCGTCCGCGCTTCGAGCGGCACAATCCGCATGCGAGGGCAGGAGCTTCTCGGTCTTCCCCCCGCAAACATCGCCCGCCATGGAGTCGGCTATGTTCCGCAGGGACGGCGGCTTTGGCGCTCGTTGACGGTCGATGAGCACCTGCGAATGACACAGGCGCGCGAGCGCGGCGCGTGGACTGTCGAGCGCGTTTACGACACCTTCCCCCGCCTGGCGGAGCGTCGAAATAACGGCGGCGCGCAGCTCTCCGGCGGCGAGCAGCAGATGCTGGCGATCTCCCGCGCGCTGGTGACCAATCCGCGCCTTCTCATCATGGACGAGCCGACCGAGGGTCTCGCACCTGTGATCGTGGCGCAGGTCGAGGAGATGCTGCTGCGTCTCGGCGAGGAAACCGACATGGCGATCCTCGTCATCGAGCAGAACATTGGAGTGGCGACGACGATCTCCGAAAATGTCGCCATCATGGTCAACGGGCGGGTCAACCGCATCATTGAATCGCGCCGGCTCGCGGCGGATCGCGAGCTCCAGCAGCGCCTGTTGGGCGTGGGCCGCCATTCCGATGCTGCCGAACCGGACCGCCCCACGGAGCAGCTGGGCGAGTCGGCGTCTCGACCGGCCAGCGCAGCGAAACCGTCGGGCGCGCCGATCCGAATCTATGTCTCGAACCCGACGCCTCCCACACGCTGGTCGCAACCCATCCCGAACGCGCGCATTGAGTCGGCCGCTCGCATCGCTTCAGCCGGTCCCGGTCGGATCGAAACCACGCCTGCGCGGAGCCCTACGCTGCAGCCGTCCGGACCGCCGGTAGTCATTGTAGCGGGCACGCTCGACACCAAGGGCGCAGAGCTTCGCTTCATCCGCGACCTCATCGTCGCAAGCGGCTTGCGGACGCGCCTCGTCGACGTATCGACGAGCGGCAAGCCGGCGACATGCGATGTGACCGCACAAGAGATCGCGCTCAACTATAGCCGCGGCGGCTCAACGGTCTTCGGTCGGGACCGCGGAGCGTCAGTCGCCGCGATGGCGGAAGCCTTCGAGACCTGGATCAAGCGCCAGGGCGACGTTGCGGGAATTATCAGCGCAGGCGGGTCCGGCGGCGCCTCGATCGTCGCCCCCGCGATGCGCGCCCTCCCGATCGGCGCGCCGAAGATGCTTATTTCCTCGATCGCGTCCGGCGACGTCAGCCGCTATGTCGGCCCGACCGACATCACGATGATGTATTCGGTCACCGACGTCCAGGGCCTCAACTCGATCTCTCGGCAGGTGCTCGCCAACGGCGCCCAAGCTTTGATTGGGATGGTGAAGGCCCGCCCCGAGGCCAAACGAGAGGCTGGCGCGCCGAGATCGCGCCGCCTCGCCGTCCCCTCCGTGGGGCTCACCATGTTCGGCGTGACGACGCCCTGCGTGCAGCAGGTCACGGCGGCGTTGGCCGCGGACTGGGAATGCCTGGTCTTTCACGCCACCGGCGCCGGCGGCCGTTCGATGGAGAAATTGGTCGATTCCGGCGCCATTTCCGCCGTCATCGACGTGACGACGACCGAAGTGGCCGACATGCTCATGGGCGGCGTGCTGCCGGCGGACGAGGATCGCTTCGGCGCCGTCATCCGCACCCGCACGCCTTACGTCGGGTCGGTCGGCGCGCTCGACATGGTCAATTTTGGGCCTCCAGACACTGTGCCGGCCGCTTACAAGGGCCGGCTCCTGCATGCGCACAATCCGCAAGTGACGCTTATGCGCACGACCGAGGCCGAGAACGATGAGATCGGCCGCTGGATCGGCGAGAGGCTGAACCTCATGGATGGGCCGGTTCGTTTCCTCCTGCCCGAACTCGGCGTCTCGGCGCTCGATCAGCCCGGCCAAGCGTTTCACGATCCGCGAGCCGACGCCGCGCTGTTCGCGGCGCTCGAGCGAACGGTGCGTCAAACCTCGAGCCGGCAATTGATCCGCGTCAAGCGACATATCAACGACCCCGAATTTGCGGCCGCTATTGTCGCCGCCTTTCGAGCGCTACACGGCGAGACGCGCGCGCGGCGCCGCGCTGGGGGGCGCGAATGACCGCCTTGAGCCGATCAGCGCTCATGGAGAAGCTCCGGGCGATGGCCGCGCGGGGCGAACCGATCGTTGGCGGCGGCGCGGGTACCGGGCTTTCCGCCAAATGCGAGGAAGCGGGCGGCGTCGACCTGATCGTCATCTACAATTCCGGCCGCTATCGCATGGCCGGCCGTGGCTCGCTCGCAGGCCTCCTCGCTTATGGCGACGCCAATGCGATCGTGGTCGACATGGCTCGCGAAGTGCTTCCGGTCGTCCGGCGCACGCCGGTGCTCGCCGGCGTCAACGGCACCGACCCGTTCCGCCGGATGGATGTCTTTCTCGACGAGATCAAGGCGCTCGGATTTGCCGGCGTGCAAAACTTCCCGACCGTCGGCCTGATCGACGGGACTTTTCGCGCGAACCTCGAGGAGACCGGAATGTCCTACGGCCTCGAGGTCGACATGATCGCGAAAGCGCACGAGAAGGATTTGTTGACCACCCCTTATGTCTTCAATGAGGACGAGGCGGAGGCGATGGCGAAAGCCGGCGCCGACATCATCGTCTGCCACCTCGGATTGACCACAGGCGGCGCCATCGGCGCCCAGACCGCGCTTAAGCTTAATGACTGTCCGGCGCTTATCGATGCATGGGCCAGCGCGGCAATGAAGGTTAGGCCCGACATTCTCGTCTTGGCGCATGGCGGTCCAATCGCCGAACCCAGCGACGCCGACACCATCATAAAGGCGACAAAGATCTGCCACGGATTTTATGGCGCTTCATCCATGGAGCGCTTGCCGGTCGAAACCGCAATGACCGAGCAGGTCCGGCGATTCAAGTCCATCGGTCGGCGATAAGTATTCGGGCCGCGTGAGAAGAGCGGTCCGCAAAGGAGGAACGGGAAAATGTCGGGGCTCTTGATCGGAACTCTGATCCTCTGGCTGATCATCGCGATCATTGTCATCGTGGTCGTCGTGTACGTGGTCAACTGGCTCTATCATCGCTCGTCGAGCGAGGTGTCATTCGTGCGAACCGGGTTCCTCGGCGAGCGGGTCGTCATTAACGGCGGCGCGTTCGTCTTGCCCTTCATTCACGACTTTACTCCCGTCAATATGAACGTGCTGCCGATGCAAATCGTGCGCGAGAAGGGCGGCGCCCTTATCACCCGGGATCGCATGCGCATCGATATCGAGGCCGACTTCTATGTTCGCGTACAGGCCACGCGAGAGGCGGTGGCGATCGCAGCCGCAACGCTTGGGCGGCGCACGCTGGAGCCGGAGCGGCTTCACGCGCTGCTGTCGGGCAAGTTCGTTTCCGCGCTGCGCTCCGTCGCCTCTGAGATGACAATGGAGCAGATGCACGAGCAGCGCGGCGATTATGTCTCCCGCGTCAAAGGCGCGGCCCAGGAGGCGCTCGCCCAGAACGGCCTTGAGCTTGAGTTGGTCGCAATCACCGACCTCGATCAGACGGATCTCGAATTCTTCAATCCGTCGAACCGGTTCGACGCCGAGGGTCTGACGCGCCTCATGGAGGACATCGAAGACCGCCGGAAATTGCGCAACGACATCGAACAGGATTCGATGATCAAGATCCGCACGCGCAATCTGGAAGCCGAGCGACAGGCCCTGGACATTGAGCGCGACAGCGAAGCGGCCCGCCTCGCGCAGCAGCGCGACATCGAGGTGAGGCGCGCAGTGCAGCGCACCGAGGTCGCCCGCGAACGCGCTTTGCGCGAGACTGAAGCGGAGCAAGCCCAGATTTCGGCGCGCGAGGCGATCGAAAAGGCGCGCATCGCCAACGATCAAGCGATTAGCGAGGCGCGGATCGTTTCGGAACGCGAAGTTCGCCAGAAGGAGATCGAGCGCACCCGCGCAGTCGAGGAAATCGAGATCTCGGCTCGCGAGGGGATCGAGAGGGCGCGCATCACGAATCAGCGCTCCGTTGATACCGCGCGCATCGCCTCCGAACGCGAAGTCCGCCAGACCGAGATCGAGCGAGCGCGCGCCGTCGAAGAAGCTGAGATTGAGGCGCGCGAAATTGTCGAGAAGGCGCGCATCCTCCAGGAACGTGCGGTGACCGAATCGCGGATCGTCAACGAGGAGGAGACGCGCCGCCGCGAGATTGAACGGACGAGGGCGGTCGAGGAAGCCGAGATTGCGGCCCGGGAGACGACCGAGAAGTTGCGTATCGCGCAGATGACGACAATCAACGCTGAACGGATCGCCGCAGACGAGCGCGTCCGTGCGCTCGAGATTGCGCGCACTCGGACGATTGAGGAAGCCGAGATCACGGCCCAGCAGGCGATCGAAGCGGCGAAGATCGCGCGCGAGCAGACGATCGCCGCTGATCGCATCACCGCCGACCAGGCGACGCGCTCACTTGAAATCACCCGCAACCGGACGGTCGAGGAAGCCGGCATCGCGGCCCGGGAATCGACCGAGGCGACCCGCATCGCGCAGGAGGAGCGCGTTCGAGCGCTCGAGATCGCGCGCAATCGGGCGCTGGAGGAGGCGGACATTTCCGCCCGCGAGGCGATCGAAGCGGCGCGCATCGCGCAGGAGAAGACGGTTGCGCTCGCCCGGATTGAGAGCCAGCAGATAACGCAAGGCGAGGAGATCGCCCGCAGGCGAGCGATAGAAGAGGCGGAGATCGCTGCGTTGCAGGCGACCCGCGCCGCGCGCATCGCCCAGGAGAAGGCGACGACGGCCGAGTCGATCTCCGCCGATCGCGAGACCCGACGGCTCGAGATCGCGCGGAATGAAGATCTGGAAAGAGCGGAGATTGCGGCGCGGGAGCTCGTCGAACTGGCGCGCATCGCCCAGGACCGGAAGATCCAGGCCGATCGCATCGCCAAGGACCAGGAGGTGCGGGCGCGGGAGATTGTTCGCACGCAAGCGCTGGAGGAGGCGGACATCAAGGCGCGCGAGGCGATCGAAGCCGCACGTATCGCGCAGGAAAAGGCGGTCGCCGCCGAGCGGATCGAGGCGGATCAGGATACAAGAAGCCGCGAGATCGCGAGAACCGAAGCGCTCGAAGCGGCGGAACTCAGGCGCCGCGACGCGGTGGAGCGTCAGCGCATCGAAGTCGAACTTACCCTAGAAGCGGAGCGTATCGCCTCGCAAAAGACGCGCGAAGTGCTCAATATCGAGCAGAAGCAAGCGGTTGAAATCGCCGATGAGGAGCGCACGATTGCGCTCTCCTCTAAGCGGTCCGAGCGTATCGGCGCTGACCGTCTCGTGCGGCAGGCCGAGATCGTCGCCAAGCAGCAGGTCGAGAAGAGCGACGTCGAGCGCGAACAGGTCATGGACGCCGCGCGGCTCGAGCGGCGACGCTCGATCGAGCAGCTCGAGATTGGGCGCCTGCAGGCGCTACAGGAGGCCGAGATCGCCTCCCGCGAGGAGGTCGAGCGCGCCAGGATCGCCTCCGACCGCGGCATCGACGAAGCGCGGGTGACGCGCGAGCGCGATCTGCGAAGGCTCGAGGTTGAGCGTGAGCGGGTGATCGAGACCGTGCAGATGGAGAAGGCGATCGCCCTCTATCAGAAGTCGCTCGAACAGTCGGCTGCGCAAGCGGAAGCCGAGAATGCGAAAGCGCGCGCCACGGAGGCGCAGGAGCGGGTCGTCACGGTGCGCGACACCGAGGTCGCCCGTCGGCGCCAGACAATCGAAGTGCTGCTGGCCGAGAAGGCGGCCGAGGAAACGCGCATCGCGGCGGACGCGGAGCGCGTGCGTGCGGCGGTCGAGGCCGAGGCGCAGAGGCTCCTGAACGAGGCCGAGAACGTGCTGTCCGAACCCGCGCGCGCCTCGTTGTTCCGTCGTAAGCTGCTTGATCGGATCGAGGGCATCGTGCGCGAAAGTGTCAAGCCGATGGAGAAGATCGAGGGCATCCGGATTCTCCAGGTCGATGGCCTCAATGGCGGTCGCCCGAACGGAAATGGCGGGCGGAGCGCGACTGACGAAGTGATCGACTCGGCGCTTCGCTACCGCGTGCAGGCGCCTCTCATCGACTCGCTCCTGTCCGATATCGGCGTCGAAGGGGGAAGCCTTGCAAGAATGCCTGGCCTCATTCGCGAAGCGCGCGATATGCAAGGTATTCGTAAGGATACGGCGCCAAAGAAGGAGTTCTGACGGCGCGCCTCCGGCGAGCGGCGGGTCGTCGCCTCGTAAGAGGAGCTGAGGCCGCTCATGGCGCGCGTTTTTGTTTCAAGCGTCATCAACGGGCGGAGCGACCGTGTGTGGGCTCGCGTACGCGACTTCAATGGCATGCCGAACTGGCACCCGGCGATCGCCGAAAGCCGCATCGAAGGTGGGGAGCCGTCAGACAAGATCGGCTGCGTTCGCGACTTCCGCTTGCGCAACGGCGACCGGATCCGGGAAAAGCTGCTCGGTCTCTCCGACTACGACATGTTCTGCACCTACTCGATCCTCGAATCGCCGATGGGCGTCGAGAACTATGTCGCGACGCTACGTCTGACGCCGGTGACCGACGGGGAGCGAACCTTCGTCGAGTGGACAGCGGAATTTGACTGCGCGCCGGAACGCGAAGGGGAGCTCATCGCCAATATCGGGGGCGGCGTGTTCCAGGGCGGGTTCGACGCGCTCAAGCGGGCGTTTGGCGGCTAGACATGCCCCACGTCGTCAAAAGCACGATCATTGACGCCTCGACCGATCAGGTCTGGACGGTCTTGCGCGACTTCAACGGCCACGACCGATGGCATCCCGAGGTCGCGACCAGTCAGATCGAACGCAACCAGACGTCCGACCGCATCGGTTGCGTGCGCCGCTTCAGGCTCGCGGATGGTTCCGAGCTGCGCGAGCAATTGCTTGCGCTTTCCGATCTCGAGCAAAGCTTCAGCTACTGTCTGCTCGACACGCCGATCCCCATGTTCAACTATGTCGCGCACGTGCGGCTGTTGCCCGTGACCGACGGCGACCGGACGTTCTGGCATTGGGAATCGCGCTTCACCACACGGCCCGGCGACGAGAAGCGCCTGACCGACATGGTCGGCGAGCAAATTTATCAGGCCGGTTTCGAGGCGATCCGCAAGCACTTGAGTGAGGCTGCATGACTTAAGGTTTTTTACGATGCCGGTGACGGTCAAGACCTTCGCGACACCGACCGAAGCGGCGGCTGTGCTGTCCTCTGATCGCTCTGCGCGCTATATCGGCGGGGGCACGCTCGTCATGCGGGCGCTCAACGAAGGCGACGTCTCAATAGGGACGATCGTGCGCCTCGAGGATCGCTTGCTGACCCAGGTTCGGGCCAGCGGCGCGCGCATTACGATTGGGGCTGGGGTCACCTTGTCCCAGATCTTGCGGGACCGCGAACTGTCCTTTCTGCATGCGCCCGCACGACTGATTGGCGGCCCGGCCGTGCGCACGACGGCGACTGTCGGCGGCAATCTCTTCGCGCCTGCGCCATACGGAGATCTTGCGGTCGCGCTGCTCGCGCTTGATGCGACGGTGTCGGTAATGAGCGGCTATGGCGCGCGCGACATGGCGCTGGAAGAATTTCTGGCGAGCCGCGACAGAACTCCGGGGACGCTTGTGCTGAGCGTCACCTGCGACCGGCCGTCGGGCCCCGAGACGTTTCGCTTCCGGAAGGTGGCGCGGGTGAAGCCCAAGGGCGTCTCCGTGCTCTCGATCGCTGCGTCTTTGCCCGCGGTTGGGGGACGCGTTTCGAATCCGCGCATCGCTTATGGCGCGATGGCGCCGACAGCCATTCGAGCCAAGGCCGCCGAGCGGGCGCTCGAAGGCAAGACGCTGGACGAGTCGGGCGTCGCGGCGGCGGTTGCGGCGGCCGCCGAAGGAACGTCGCCCGCAACAGACGCGATCGCGAGCGCGTGGTATCGGCGCGAAGTTGTCGGTGTGCATCTGCGCCGGTTGCTTCTCGGGCAGGTCGGCTGAGGAAAGACAAACCCATGGCGAAGACGCCGCTACAGTTTCGACACAACGGCCGCGAGGTGGCGATCTTCGTCGATGGAGGCATGAGCCTCCTCTCGGCTTTGCGCGATGAAGTCGGCGATCATTCGCCCAAGTTCGGTTGCGGGCAGGGGGGCTGCGGCGCATGTACCGTGCTGATCGACAGGGAGCCGGTGCTCTCTTGCATAACGCTCGCGGAGACGGTCGCCGGGAAGTCGATCGAGACGGCGGACGGCCTCAAGACCGGTCCCGAGCTTCATCCGCTCCAGGCGGCGTTCATGGACAATTTCGCCGCGCAGTGCGGCTATTGCACGCCGGGCATGCTCATGGCCGCGAAGGCGCTCTTCGATCGCAATCACGATCCGAGCCGGGTCGAAGTGGTCGAGGCGATTTCCGGCAACATCTGCCGCTGCACCGGTTATGAACCGATCATCAACTCCATCCTCGCCGCCGTCGCGCGGCGGGGCGAACGTCGCGCCTGAAAGGGTGAGTTATGCTTGAGCTGCGCAAAGACATTTTTGCCGACGAGCGCGATGACAATCTCAAAGAGATTGGCAAGCCGACACAACGTCAGGACATGCTGGGCCATGTCACCGCAACCTCGACCTATTTCAACGACCATAAACTGCAGGGCATGCTGCATCTCAAGGTGCTGCGTAGCCCCCACTCCCATGCACGTATCCGCCGGATCGACCTCTCCGAGGTGGAGCGGCTTCCGGGCGTGCGCCGGATCATCCGCGGCGCCGACGTGCCGCGCAATCTCAACACGCTCTTGAGCCTCATCAATTTCGGCAAGGATGACGAGCCGACACTCGCCGTCGACAAGGTCCGCTACAAGGGCGAGCCCATTGTTGCTGTCGTCGCCGACAGCCAGCGGGAGGCCTTCGAGGCATTGGCCAAGATCCGTGTTGATTACGAACCACTGCCAACGGTTTTTGACGTCGAGGAGGCGATGAAACCCGGCGCGCCGGTGGTCAACGAGACCTACCCCAAAAACACCTTCACCTACCACGACATCTACGACCATCAGAAGCTCCGCTTCGGCGATGTCGAGCGTGGTTTCGCCGAAGCCGACCACATCCTCGAGCAGCGCTATCAGATGTCGCCGATCGAGCACGCCCCGACCGAACCCAATGGCTCGATCGCCGCCCCCGACACCAACGGCCGTTATGTCGTCTACACCTCGACGCAGGCTCTGTTCTTCTCCCTCGACACCTGCGCGAAGATTCTCGATGTGCCGTCGAACAAGCTTCATTTCATCGGCGGTACGGTCGGCGGCGGGTTCGGCGGCAAGGTCGACACGGTGACCGAGCCGCTCGCCATCCTCGGCGCGATGCTGACCGGGCGGCCGGTGCGTTACATGATCGGCCGCGAGGAGGAGATGCTCTATTGCGCGCCACGCGGCGCCGAGCGCATTTTCATCAAGGATGGGGTCTCCCGCGACGGACGCATTCTGGCGCGCCGGTTCCGCTGCCTGTTCGACAGCGGGGCCTATACCCGCCTGTCAAGCTACGCCGTGGTCAAATGCGCGGCCCATCTTCCCGGGCCGTACACGATCCCCAACGTGTCCGCCGACGTCTATTGCGTATTCACCAACCGGGTGCCGGCGACGGCGATGCGCGGCTTCGGCGTCACCGCGGTCGATTTCGCCATCGAATGCCAGATGGACAAACTCGCCCATCTTGTCGGCATGGACCCGATGGAGTTCCGCCTCATCAACGCTTATCGCGACGGCGACATGAAAGCGCATCGGCGCGAGGCGAAGAACACGGCGCTCATCGAGTGCGTGCAGGTCGCGGCGGAGAAGGCCAAGTGGCGCATCCGCGACGACTTCAAGCGCATGTCGTCGCTCAAGGAGGTTGGCGCGCCGCGCCCCGCTGTGCCGGCGCCCTCGCCGGCGCGTGAGCCGATTCTCGTCAGCCGACCGGCTGGCCAGCAGCGCACGGTTTACGACCGTCCCGCGCCGCCTCCCCCGGAACCGATCCGGCCGCCGCCGCCCCCACCGCCTTCGCCGCCGCCGGCGGCCGCGCCCTCGCACGGCGCGATCCGGTTCTCGTCAGTCTTCGGCGGAAGGAGAAGATAGAATGGCCAAGCTCCGCGGACGCGGCATGTCGTCAATGAACTATCCAATCGGAATGAACCTCGGCGGCGACCCGAGCCAGGCGCTGGTTCATTCCAATCCAAGCGGCAAGTTCACCGTCTCGCTGTCGTCGATCGACCTCGGGCAGGGGATGAAATCGGTGACGCGCCAGATCTGCGCGGAAACGCTCGGCGTGCCGGTCGAGGACGTGTATGTCGATACGGCCGATTCCGACACGGGGCCCCATTGCATGGGCAGTTTCGCGTCGCGCGGGACGCATCGGGTGGGCAACGCGGTCATGGCCGCGGCGCGCGAGGCTCGCGGCGTGATGATGGAGGCGGCGGCCGAGGAGCTCGAAGTCAACGTCGCCGATCTCGAGACCGATGGGCGCGGCAACATTCACGTCAAAGGCGCGCCGCACCGGTCGATCTCGACCAAGGATGTCGCGATCGCCGCGCAGTTCCGACAGGGGCGCACGATATCGGGACGCGGCATCTTTCTCGTGCCCCTGTCCGACGTCGATCCAGAAACCGGAGAGATGTCGCCAGCGACCTGCTACGCCCACGCTTGTCTCGTCGCCGAAGTCGAGGTTGACGACGAAACTGGCGAAGTCGCGATGGTGAGGATGGACAGCGCCTACGAACTCGGACGCGCCCTCAATCCGCGGCTGGTCGAGCAACAACTCGTCGGCGGCGCCTGGATGGGGATCAGCCACGCCC
This sequence comes from uncultured Alphaproteobacteria bacterium, assembly GCA_963696665.1. Classification (GTDB taxonomy): domain Bacteria; phylum Pseudomonadota; class Alphaproteobacteria; order Rhizobiales; family Beijerinckiaceae; genus Roseiarcus. The sequence continues at coordinate 50,658 of CAVOLE010000013.1, read as the reverse complement.
TCTACGAGACCCCGGAGCCGTATTATCCGGATCCAAGCCACGGGCCGCGCGATTTCGTCGAGTATTTGATGCCAGGGCCGGGCGATATCTGCCCCCATGACATCGCTGTCCTCGAACGTCCCGCCCCGGACGGTCCGTTTGGGGCCAAGGGCCCGGGCGAAATGTGCGCGAACCCCGTCATGCCCGCGATCGCCAACGCGATCTTCAACGCCGTCGGCGTCAGGATGGACGAACTGCCGATCACACCCGAAAAGGTGCTGCGCGCGATCAAGGCGCAAGGCGGCGCGCGGCCGCAGCCGCGGCGCTAGACGCTTAACGATGGCGATCAGGGCTGACATTGTCGGGATCGATAGCCCGGAGGCGCTCGAGCGGGCGCTTCGCTCCGCCTATTACCTCGCCGACGAGGGCCTGGCGACGGTCGCCTATCTCGCGCTTGCGCTCGGCAAGCCGCTTCTGCTCGAGGGCGCTCCCGGCGTCGGCAAGACGGAGGCGGCGAAGGCGGTCGCCGCGGTGCTGGCGCGTCGCCTCATCCGGCTCCAGTGCTATGAAGGCATCGACGCCTCCTCGGCGCTTTACGAGTGGAATTATCCGCGCCAGATGCTGGCCATCCGGCAAGCCGGCGAGCAGAGCATCGACATCTATGGCGATCCTTTTCTCATCGAGCGGCCGATGCTGGCGGCGCTGCGCTCGCCCGATTCGACCGTGCTCCTGATCGATGAGATCGACCGCTCCGATCAGGAGTTCGAGGCGTTCCTGCTCGAATTCCTGTCCGATTTCCAGATTTCGATTCCCGAGCGCGGCACGATCCGCGCCGCCGAGCGCCCGATCGTGATTCTGACCTCGAACCGGACGCGCGACTTGCACGAGGCGCTCAGGCGCCGCTGCGTCTATCACTGGATCGATTACCCGAATGCCGAGCGTGAGGCCCGGATCGTGATGCTGCGCGCCTCGAGCGTCGCCGAGGCGACGGCGCGCGCCGTCGTCGCCGCGGTCGGCAAGCTCAGGCGCGAGCCGTTGAGCAAGTCGCCGGGCATCTCCGAGTTGGTCGACTGGGCCGAGGCCGCGACGCTGCTCAATCGCGCCGGCGCGCGCTGGCCCGATGCGTTCAAGCGCTCGATCGGCGTTGCGCTCAAGGACGAGGAGGACCTCGCCTATGTTTCCGGGCGCCTCGACGCCATGCTGGCCGAGTTGGTCGCATGAGCGATGTCGCTGCGCCGCCGCGCGCCATCGAGCCGTTCATCGATTTCACCGCCATTCTGCGCGCCAATGGCTTCGCCGTCGCGCCGGAGCAAACGACCGCGTTTCTGTCAGCGATTGTCCTCTTGGGGCCGCGTGATCTCGAGGATATCCGCCGGGCGGGTCTAGCGACGCTGGCCCCCTCGCCTGAACGCCATGCGGCCTACCATGCGCTGTTCGACATGCACTTCCTTGGCGCCGAAGGCCAGGACTTGCCGGAAGGTGAAGAGGACGATGTGGTTCGCGTCCAGGAAGACCGACGCGGCGTGGAGGAATCGATCAGCGCCGAGGAATCGAATGAATCCGGCCGGGCTGCAACTCGCGCCGAAGCGCTTGTTGAGCGCCGCTTCGGCCCGGCCGAGACGGGCGAGGCGCTACGACGTCTCACTCGCGAAGCGGCTCGGCGGTTGCCCAAGCGGTTGAGCTACCGACGCTGGCGCGCGCGGCGCGGCGCCGTCGTCGACTTGCGCCGGACGCTGCGCGAGGCGACCCGCAACGACGGCGAAATCATCAAGCTGTCTCGCCTCAAGCGCCGGATGCGGCCGCGCAAGGCGCTCCTTCTCATCGACGTCTCGGGCTCGATGAAGGCCCGCACCGAAGAGAACCTGCGTCTCGCCCATGCGCTCGTCCAGGCGAGCCCTCGGGTCGAGGCGTTCACGTTTGGCACCCGGCTCACACGGATCACGCGCCCGATGCGGCTCAAGCGGCGCGAGCAGGCGCTGGCCGGCGCGGCTCAGATCGTCAGCGACTTTGACGGTGGTACGCGCATCGGCGATGCGCTCGAGGCGTTTCTCGCCGTGCCACGCTTTTCGTCTTACGCGCGCGGCGCCATTACGCTCATCGTCTCGGATGGTCTCGAGCGCGGCGATCCGACCGCGCTCGCCGATGCGGTCGCGAGGCTCTCGCGCCGCGCCTGGCGGCTGAGTTGGCTGACACCGCTCGCCGTCGGCCATGACTTCCGTCCGCGCACCGAGGCGCTGGTCGCAATCTTTCCGTTCGTCGACGACATGGTGGATGGCGGCTCGACCCCCGCGATCGTCAATCATGTCCTTACGCTCGGGCGCAGGAGAGCAGCGTGATTCCAGTCGTGGATGGCCATCACCATATCTGGCGACAGGCGGACCTTCCTTGGCTCGTGGGGCCGATGCAGCCGCGCATTTTCGGTCCCTACGAGCAGATCCGGCGCAACTACCCGATCGAAGAATTTCGCGCCGACCTTCAGGGCCTCGGCGTGGTCAAATCGGTTTACGTGCAGACCAACTGGTCGCCCGAGGCTTATGAGGAGGAGGCGGCCTGGGTGCAGCGGACCGCCGACAAGACGGGCTGGCCGCACGCGATCGTCGCCTATGCCGACATGAGCGCCAACGACGCGCGGCCGCAGCTCGACCGGCTTTCGCGCTATCCCCTCGTGCACGGCGTACGCATGCAGCTGCACTGGCACGAAAACCCGCAATATCGCTTCGCTTCGCGGCCCAATTTGGCCGCAGATTCCAAGATCCGCCGCAACATTGGTTATCTCGCTGACTATGGTCTGAGCTTCGACCTGCAGGTGTTTGCGTCGCAAATGGCCGACGCGGCGGACCTTGCCGAATCGTGTCCGAAGGTCACGTTCGTCCTTCAGCACGCGGGCATGCTCGAAGACCTGTCGACTGCCGGGCGCGCGGAATGGCGCGCGGGTATGGTCCGCCTCGCGGCATGCCCCAATGTGACGAGCAAGCTTTCGGGTCTCGGCACCTTCCTGCATCGCAACGATCCGACGCATATCGCGGACGTCGTTCGTGAGACGGTCGGCGTGTTCGGACCCGGACGGTGTCTGTTCGGCTCGAACTTTCCGATCGAGAAGCTTTGGACCTCGTATGGCGAGCTTCTCGGAGCTTATAGGGACGCGGTGGCGTCGCTTACGCCCAAGGAACAGCAGGCGATCCTGCACGACACGGCGATGCGCGTCTATCGTATCGCTGCATAGGCTGCGCAACGGAATTCGGGCATTCGGGAGGGAAACATGCCGCTGGAAATCAAGGTTCTCGACTATGGCGACATCGAGCTCGAATTCGAGCTTCCTTGTCCTTGGGCGCGATTGCGGCCGCACGCGCCGCGTGCCGACGCTCGGATTTCTCATCCTCGGCGGCGCCTATCCCATTCTCGTCGACACCGGCTACCGGTCGAACCAGATCATGGAGACGCTGGGCATGCGCGGATTGCAGTTCCACGAGAACATGATCGAGAATCAGCTTTCCAAGCATGGCGTGCGCATGGGCGACGTCCGCTTCGTGCTGCACACGCACCTGCACATCGACCACGCCGGCAAGGACGATCTCTTTCCGATGAATTCGACCGTGGTCGTCAACCGACGCGAGCTCGAATATTCCGTCTCCGGTCTCCAGCATCCGCAATATCCGGCGCCCGACATCAAGCATCTGATCGACCGGTTGCACGCCAAGAGCGCGCTGCGCTTTCTCGATCTCGAAATCAGCGGCCCGATCGAGCTGATGCCCGGCGTTTTCTGCGAGGCCGCCGGCGCGCACACCGAAGGGTCGATGAACGTGCACGTTCATACTGCCGAAGGCGTGGCGACGATTTGCGGCGACGTCATCTATGACATCAACGATCAGATCGTCGAGCCGTTCCGCCAGAACAACGACGGCGAGCCGCAGACGACCGGCAATCACGGCATGACCAAACGCGCCGAGAAGGGCGCGATCAAGAAAGTGCTGGCCAACGCTCGCTTTATTCTGCCCGTGCACGATCGCCCGGCCAAGGTCGAAAGCGGGGCCGTGGTTGCGCGACTGCAGGATTCCGTGCCCGGCCCGATCACCCAGACGCTGCCGAAGCGCAACTGGTTCCCGGCTTGAAGGGATCATGAGCGATGACGCATGCGACCCTTCGGCCGGAATTCGAGGATTTGATCGACCCTTACGCGCCCGTCGGTCAGGTCGGGACGGGGTTCACCTTCACCGAAGGTCCGATCTGGCACCCGGTCGACCACTATCTCCTGTTCTCGGACATGCCGGCGGATGTGCGCCGCCGGTGGGACGCCGCGCGTGGCGTCGCGGAAGTGCGTCGCCCTTCCAACAAATGCAACGGCATGACCTACGACGCCGATCTCAACTTGATCGTATGCGAGCACGCGACATCCTCGCTCGTGCGCGAACGACCGGACGGGCGGCGCGAAATTCTCGCGAGTCATTTCGACGGTCAGGAGCTCAACAGTCCTAACGATGTCTGCGTCCGGTCCGACGGTTCGATCTATTTCTCCGATCCCTATTATGGACGCATGCCGGGCTTTGGCGTCGAGCGCCCGCGGCAGCTCGGCTTCCAGGGCGTGTACCGCGTCTCGCCGAGCGGGGGCGGCCCGCAATTGGTTGTCGATCGGCTCTTGTTCGATCAGCCCAACGGCCTCTGCTTTTCGCCGGACGAGAAACTCCTTTACATCAACGATACGGCGCAGACTCTGATCCGTGTCTTCGATGTCGCGGTTGACGGCTCGCTGTCGAACGGGCGGATCTTTGCGTCGGGCGTCCGTTCGTCGCTCGAGGAGGGCGTGCCCGACGGGATGAAATGCGACCACCGCGGCAATGTCTGGGTAACCGCGCCAGGAGGCGTTTGGGTCTATGCGCCGTCGGGCGACCTCCTCGGCAAGGTGCGCGCGCCCGAGAAGGTCGCCAATCTGACCTGGGGCGGACCGGAGTTCCGGACTCTGTTTCTGACCGCGACCCATTCGGTCTATCGCATCGAGACCAAGATCGGACCGCGACGCGAGCCATATATGAACCCGAGATCGGCGGGCGCCGCCGCCGCTGTTCGCGGAAGCCAGAGTATCGAGAGCCAGCCGGCCGCATCGCAGCCGTCGCTCGCCCAAAACCTGACGCTTGATCCCAGGCGTTGCGCGCTCATCATTCAGGACATGCAAAACGACGTCATCGGCGAAGGCGGCGCCTTCGCCGCTTCGGGCTCGCCTGTCCACGCGCGCGAGCAGAATGTGGTGGAGAACACGCGACGGCTTGCCGCCGCGGCCCGGGCGCGGGGCGTCGCGGTGATCCATGTCTGGTTCATCGTCGAGCCGGGCGCGCCGGGACTGACGTTGAACGCGCCGCTGTTCGAAGGGATCGCCGATAACAAGGCGATGACGCGCGGGAGCTGGGGCGCGGCGCCGGTCAGCGGTCTCGAGCCTCAACCCGGCGACTTCGTGGTCGAGAAGATGCGCATGAGCGCCTGGGAAGGCTCTCGTCTCGAGACCATCCTGAGAGCCCAAGGCCGCGACATGATCATCAACACCGGCGCCTGGACCAACATGTCGGTCGAGCATACGGCGCGCACCGGCGCCGACAAGGGCTACTTCATAGTCGTGCCGGAGGATTGCTGTTCAACCATGAACGCTGCATGGCATCGCGCGTCGATCGACTTCGCGTTGCAAAATGTCGCGGTGGTCACGAACGCTGAGGCCGTGATCAGGGCGCTCGGATGAGCCGTCGACACAGGGCTGCGCGCCGGCTGAGAGCGTAGGTGCCAAAGCTCTTCCATTTGCGCTGCTCGCCGCGCGCGAGTTCGGCGTCGTCCTCCGCGGCCGAGGCGTTCTTATCGCAATTTCGTCAGGCGCGGCCGTCATGGGACATCGATCTCCAGGACCTGTGGCGCGAGACCTTGCCCGAGTTCGATGGCGCAGCGCTCGAAGCCAAATATGCGCGTCTGGGAGGCCGGTCGTTCAGCAACCCGGAACGTGACGCTTTCGCCGTCGTCGAGCGCCTGGCGCTGCGCTTCTCGCTCGCCGATCGGGTGCTTATTTCGTCCCCGATGTGGAACTTCGGCGTGCCTTACAAGCTCAAGCAATGGTTTGATCTCATCGTGCAGCCGGGGCTGACTTTCAGCTTCAGCCCAGCCGAGGGCTATCGCGGTCTCGTGAAGGACCGTCCGACGGTCGTGATCCTCGCCAGCGGCAGCGACTTCGTGACCGGAATGAATCGCGGCCGCGTCGATATGGCGACGCCGTACTTGCGCGACATCCTCAGGTTCATCGGCGTCCACAGCGTGCGGTTCGTCGCCGTCGGCCCCACCGTTGGTCCGCGCGATCAGGTCGAGGCGGCCCGCGCCGTGGCCGAGCGACAACTAAGCGAACTCGCCGCATTATTTTGATGCGATCCGAATTGGCGGTCTGCAGACGCGCATTGTTGGGCCAGATTCGCAGGTGCGATCGCATCGCCGCCTTGACCAGTCGCGCGGGGTCCGGGGGGGCTTCCTCGAGGTCGGCAAGGTTCTGCAAGGGGATCTGTGCGATGGCGGCAAGGGTTTCTCTTGTGAAGAAAGCCTGGTGGCCAGTGACAATCACGTTCGGGAACGTCACGAGACGTTGGAACACATCGTCTGTGACGACCTCACTGGACAGATCCTCGAAGAACAGGTCCGATTCCTGCTCGTAGATGTCCATACCGACGCCGCTCACCTTGCCTCTCTTCAAGGCGCCGCACAGCCAACCACGGCAGACCTGCCGATCAAGAGCGACCAGGATGCCGACAGTGAATTCGGCGACGGCATACGGCGAGTAGGGGGAACACGCACGATGGTGATCCCATGGGCCTCGGCCGCCCCGAGGTCGACATTGTTGAATCCGGTGCAGGCGCAGGGCCACAAACTTCGTACCGCCCTGGCGAGCTGTGCCAGGACGGGGACGGGTGCATCGAGGCGATCGTTGACGAACACGCAGACCGCCGGGAAGCCAGAGTCCAGAGAGGCGGTGGTGTTCTTGAGGGTCGCTGTCAGGAACACCAAATCGTGCTTGAACGAGCGATTGGCCTCCCGAACGAGTTCCGGTTCGTACTTGTGGTTGCTGAAAATGGCGATTTGCATGAGAAACTCTACCTTTGGAATTTGGATGTGAAGTAGGGGGAAGGAGCCTGGCGGCAGCCGATTCATACGGCCTGTGAACCCCAACTGAATGTGCGCAACGGTGAGCGAGCGCTCCTACATCCTGGAGACGATCATTTTCTCCTCAGTCATTTCCCGCATCGTCCAGCGATTCCCCGATGCCGTAGCCGGACTGGCGACGGCCGGCGACGGGCATCCAGTCCGTGCGGAAGGCCGTATCGGCAGCGGACATTCGTCGTGAGCGATCGAATGTCGCGGATCGACGTTAAGCGGACATTCCGAGTCGCGGCGGCGGACGTCGCAATTGCGCGGAAGGCAGACCATTCCGTGCGAGTGGATCGGTGACCGGATATTGGTCTAACGCGATGAGAAATTCCTAGCCTATTTTCGCGTTGATTGCGCCCCGATCAGCAATTCGTTCGCGTCTGCTGCACCCGATTGGAAATGGCTCACTCCGCGCCGCGGAATCGGAACGGGGACAGCCTTCATCAACGCCTTCGTATAGTCCTGGGTCGGGTTCTCGAACACCTGCCGCCGGCCTCCGTATTCCACGAACGCGCCACCGTGCATGACCGCGACGTCATGGCTCATGCGTTCGATCACCGCCATATCATGCGAGATGAAAAGATAAGCGAGACCCATCTCCTCCTGCAGTTCGAGAAGCAAGTCCAGCACTTGGCCGCGCACCGAGACGTCGAGCGCCGAGACGCTTTCGTCCGCCACGATGACGCGCGGCTCGAGCGCCAGCGCTCGCGCGATGCAGATGCGCTGACGTTGTCCGCCAGAGAACTCGTGCGGGTAGCGGCCCGCGTGATCGGGCGAGAGGTGGACGCGCCTCAGCAGCGTCATGACGCGCTCGCGCCGCCCGGCGGCTGTGCCAATGCCGTGAATCGTCAACGGCTCGGCGATCGCCGCGCCGACCGACATGCGCGGGTCGAGCGATGCGTACGGGTCCTGAAAGATCATCTGCGCTTTGCGGCGCACGGGTTTCATCTCCGCGGAGGACAGGCCGGCAATCGACACGCCATCGATGACAACATCGCCCGAAAAGGGAATGAGGCCGAGCACGGCCTTTCCGGTCGTCGACTTGCCCGAGCCGCTCTCGCCGACGAGCCCGAGCGTGCGGCCCGCGTGCAGCTCAAAGCTGACGCCACTGACCGTCGGCGCCGGCGCCTCGCCTTCGCCGAACCAGCGCGCCGCGCGCCGGTACGTCACGCTGAGATCGTGAACGAAGAGAACCGGATCGCGAGACAGCGCGATGGGCGAGGCGGATGTGACGCGCGGCGGGCGATCCGTTCCAGCAAAGGCGCCAAGGCGGGGCACGGCGTCAAGCAATTGACGCGTGTAGGCCTCGCGCGGGCGTTCGAATATGTCGAGCGTTGCGCCATGCTCCACGATGCATCCAGACTTCATGACCGCAACGCGGTCCGCCATTTCTGCGACGACACCCATATCGTGAGTGATCAGCAAGACGGCCGCGCCGAAGTCGGCGCGGAGTTCCCGGATCAACTTGAGGATCTGCGCCTGGACGGTGACGTCGAGCGCCGTGGTCGGCTCGTCGGCGATCAGCACTTTGGGCCGGCACGACAACGCCATCGCGATCATAACGCGTTGTCTCATTCCACCCGACAGCTCATGTGGGTACTGGCGCATGCGCCGTCCGGGCTCAGTCATGTGGACAGCTTCGAGCATGGCGATAGCGCGGGCCTCCGCGCCTCTCGAGTCGGCGCCGTCGTGGGTGAGAATGGCCTCCGTAAGTTGAGCGCCGACCGTCATGACAGGATTGAGCGACGTCATCGGCTCCTGGAAGATCATCGCGATCTCCCCGCCGCGGACGCGCCGCATGGCCCGTTCGCTGAGAGTCGTCAGCTCGCGTTCAGCGAGACGAATCGAGCCGCGCCGCGGTTTTAGCGACAGGGACAGCAAGCGCAGGATGGAAAGCGCCGTCAGCGACTTGCCCGAGCCTGATTCCCCCGCGAGGCACAAGGTCTCGCCGGGATGAAGCGTAAAGCTCACATCCTCCAGGACGGGGCGCAAACCTTCAGGCGTTCGCGCGTCGACCGAAAGATCCCGGACAGCGAGAATCGGTTCGGTCATCTAGGTGAAAACGATCCGCGGAAAATAGAAGGAGACGATCCAGTTCGGCTGATCAACGACCTCGCTGATGCGCAAATCTCCGCAGACGGAGAGGAGCAGATAGGCGTCAATGGGATTAAGATGATGCTCGGCCGCAAGCAGGTCAATCATGCGAGCAACCGCCTCCCGCGTGGCCGTCATCAGATCTGGCCCAAGACCGGTCGTGGCCTCGTAGCCCGCGCCATCGAGATGACGGGTCACGGGACCAGGTGTCGAAAAGCGAAAACTCTTCAGATTGGCGCCTCTGACCAGGTCGAGCGTCAGTTCAACGTCCATCTGGCTTTCGATGGCGGTGCCGCACACTTCGCCATCGCCCTGCGCCGCATGCGTGTCCCCGATGGAGAACAGTCCGCCCTCGACCTCGACCGGGAGATAGAGCGTTGTTCCCTCGGCGAGATCGCGAATATCGAGGTTGCCGCCGACCGCGCGCGGCGGCACCACGGAGTGTTGGCCAGGCTCTGCCGGCGCAAGGCCGACTTCGCCGGCGAACGCCTTCAGCGGCACCTTTCCCTTTGGGCCATAGAGCGCCGGCGCCATCGTCGAAGGATCGTAGGTCCAAAGGTGAAGCGCGGGATCGGGAAACTGATCCGCCAAAAGGCCGAAACCCGGAATGTTGGCGGTCCATCCGAAGCCCGAGGGGATGAATTTCCGGAAGGTAATCTTGAGCGCATCGCCCGGTTGCGCCCCCTCCACGTAGACGGGCCCGGTGACGGGATTGACACGGCTGAAGTCAAGCGTCGCCACGTCGGCGGACGTCGATCCACGCTTGAAATGCCCGTCGCCGGCGTCCAGGCATTCGAAGTGGATCGTCTCGCCCGGCTGGCATGTTAGCGCCGGCGAGAAGTCGCGGCTCCAAGCGAAATTATGGTGCTTGCGATGGATCGTGTGGTTGCACGCGGGGCCCATAGGGTATCCTTCGGTCCTGTCACAAGGAGCCCGCCGGGGCCGCCGGCGGGGATCGAGCGCAGCATTGGTTGCGAACGTCGCTGCGCGGAGAGCGGCGGCCTCATCTGCCGGCGTGGATCGCCCCCGCCGAGGTCGAGGCCGCTGAGGATCACTTCTTGATGTAGATGGCCTCGTAGTCGATGACGCGGGTCGGATCGATGTAGACGGCGTCCGATCCACCCATGCGCTTTGATTTGGCGACGACGCGCCGTTCGTTGAACACGGGCGCCCACGGCGCCTGCTCAGACTGGATGTCGGTGAAGATCTGGGACCAGACCTCGAAGCGCTCATCTTTCTGCTCTGGCTTCGACATAGCGTCGGCCTTTGTCGCGCGGGCTTCGAAGCTCTTGTCGCAGAACCACGACCAGTTCCATCCGCCAGCAACCGCGCCGCCGCAACCGAGGATCGGCCCATAAAAGTCAGACGGATCGGGGAAGTCGGCGATCCAGCCCATGCCGCCCGACCACGTGAGGGCAGCCTGATCCTTGTTGCCGCCCGCGGCGATGACCTCCGGCTGGGCGAGGGCCTTGATCTCCGCCTTGATGCCGATGGCGGCGAGGTCCTGCTGAATTGCCTGGGCGATGCGCGGATTTGGATCCGTGTTCATCGCGTAGAGCGTCGTCGTGAAGCCATCCTTAAGGCCGGCCTCCTCCATGAGCTTTTTCGCGCCTTCGACGTCATAAGGATAGCCCTTATAGGCCTTGTCGTAGCCCGGCATCAGCGGCGGCAGGACCTGGCTCGCCGGCGTCGCGCGGCCGTTGACGATGCGCACGATACGATCCTTGTTGATGGCCATGTTGATGGCCTTGCGGACGCGCACGTCGTCCAACGGTTTCTTGGTCGTGTTGATCGTGATGTAGCTCGTCTCGAACTGGTCGCGGTCGACGATCAAGTCCTTGGCGTCGGGAGAGTTCTTGATCTCCAGATATTTGGCCGGCGGGATGCCGTCGCCAGCGATGTCGACTTCGCCCTTCTGGAGCCTCAAGATCGCGACAAGCGGCTCCTGGCCGATCTCGACCTTGAAGCCGTCGAGATTCGGACGCGGGCGGAAATAGTCGGTGTTGCGGGAAAAAACGAGACGCTGGCCGGGAACCCATTCGTCGAGCTTGTAGGCGCCAGAGCCAACCGGCTTCTTGCCGAAGTCGGCGCCCTCGGCCTCGACCACTTCCTTCGGCACCACGGACGCGAAATTGAGCGCGAGCACGTTGAGGAACGTCGCGTCCGGCTGGGTCAGCGTAAACTTGATCGTGGAATTGTCCGGCGTCTCGATGCCGGAGATGGTGGTCGCTGAGCCATCCGCCATCTTGTCCTGGCCGACGATCGAGTGGAAGAAGCCGCCGCCTGGGCCTTGCGTCTTCGGATTCACGGCGCGCTCGATCGAATATTTGATGTCCGCCGCCGTGACCTTCCGGCCGTTAGTGAACTTGGCCTTGGGGTTGAGTTTGAAGGTGTAGATGAGCCCATCGGGCGATATGGTCCAGCTGTCGGCGAGCGAAGGAACGATCTCTGTCGTGCCGAACGTGTAGTCGACGAGACGCGAGAACAAGCTGTTGATCATCGACCAATTCTGCCAGTCGTAACCGATTGCCGGGTCGAGCGTCGCCATATCGTCCTTGTAGGTGACGACGATCGTGCCGCCCTGATTGGGCGTATTGTCAGCGCGAGCGAAGGTCGCGAGGCCCGCGCTAAGGACCAGCGCCATCGCGGCGCTCTTCAGCAGTTTTGTGTTCATCAAGTCTCCCTCCTGTTTGAATTCAACGGACGCGGATTTTAGGATCGAGCAGCGGCGCCACGAGATCGGCGATGAGATTGCCGAGCACGATCGCCAGCGAGGAGACGAGCGTCACGCCCATGATGATCGGCACGTCCACCTCTTGGATCGCCTGCCAAGCGAGTTGTCCAATCCCGGGCCAGCCATAGACGGCCTCGACCACGACAACGCCGCCCATGAACTGACCGATGTCGATCCCGATCATCGCGACGATCGGCAGAAGCGCGTTCGGCAGGGCGTGCCTAAGAACGACGCGAGACCCGCTCAGACCCTTGGCGCGAGCCGTGCGCACATAGTCCTGATTGAGGACATCGATCATCGCCGAACGCACCATTCGCGCATACCATCCAGCGCCCAACAGACCGAGCGTCAGCGCCGGCAGAACAACATGGGCCGGGGTGCCGAAACCACTCATCGGAAACCAGCCGAGGCGGGCGGCGAAGACATAAAGCAGGAGCAGCGCGACCACGAACTGGGGCGACGAAACGCCGACGAAAGCGAACATCATCACCATGCGATCGACGACGCCGTTGCGCCGCAGAGCCGCGATCACGCCAAGCGTAAGCCCGAGCGCAACCTCGACCAGAATACCGCAGGCCATCAAGATCAGAGTTGCAGGAATGCGCGCCATGACGAGTGTCGTGACTTCGCTACGTTGGATATAGGATCGCCCGAGGTCGCCTCGTGCGAGTCCCGTCAAATATCGCCAGAACTGCAAGGGCAGAGGCAGATCAAGGCCCAGCTGATGGCGGACGTTGGCGATCATTTGCGCGTTGGCGCTGCGGCCAGCGACAAGCGCCGCCGGATCGGCCGGAAGGTAGTGCAGAAGCAGGAAAGTGATGATCGCCACGCCGAGCAGTACGGCGACCGCCTGCATGAGTTGCCGAGCCAACAGCGCCGCCATCAGCCCCGCCCCCGCTGGGTCGGGTCAAGCAGGTCGCGCAGCGCGTCGCCGACAAGATTGAAGGAAAGGGCGGTCGCGAGAATGATTGCGCCGGGAATGAACACGAGCCAAGGGGCAGCCTGGAAGTAGCTTTGGCTCTCGTAGATGATGTTGCCCCAAGAGGGCTGCGGCGGTTGTACGCCGACGCCGAGGAATGAAAGGGTCGCCTCCAGCAGCACCGTCGTAGCGACGCCGAGGGTTCCCCACACGATCGCGCTCGGCAGAAGATGGGGAGCGATGTGGCGAAAAAGGATGCGCATATGCCCGGCGCCAAGCGAGCGCTCGGCCAGGATGAACTCGCGCTCCACGAGTCCTCGCGTCTCGGTGTAGATGATGCGCGCCACCTGCACCCAATTGACGAGCGCGATCACCAGCGCGACGATCCACAAACTAGGCCTCAACAGCGCGGCGAGAACAATCGCGAGCAGAAGCGCCGGGAAGGCCATCATCAGATCGGTGAAGCGCATCAGCGCATTCCCGACGAACCCGCTGACATAGCCAGCCACGACGCCGACGATCATTCCAATCCCCACAGCGACGCCGTTCGCGACGAGGCCAATGACAAGCGAAGTGCGCGCGCCGTAGAGGAGGCGGGACAAAAGATCGCGGCCGAGCGTGTCCGTGCCGAGCCAGTATTTTGACCCTGGCGGCAACGGAGCGCCCTCCAGCGACAAGCCATCGAACGGTTGGGCGTCGGGGGGGAAAGGCGCGAGCCACGGCGCCGCGATGGCGGCGGCGACGATGACTGTGATGACAAGGATCGCCACACAAGTCGCAGGTTGGCGAGCGATCTCTGCAAGCGCTCGTTTCATCCCACCTGTCTCCGCGGGCTCGCGAGCAGGGATCCGGCTGCCTGCTCAAGGGTCAGCCGCGTCCGCATGGCCTCGCGACGCAGTCGGCCATACGCCTCGTTTTCGTCGCAACCCTCCGCGACCATGAAAGCCCGCACAGCGGCGTGCACAAGCGGCCGCAGCCGTACGCGCTCTTCCAGTTTCGCGATGCGTTTGCTGAGCAACCGGGCCTCCGCATGCCGGCGTGTCGCCATCACCAACGCGGGATAGACAGCTGAAGCCATGACAGGTTTGGCGATGAGCGCATCACTGCCTTGATCGAGCGCCCAAGCGATGCGGCCGGGCGCCTCGGAGGCCAGCAGCGCGACGAGCGGCGCCGGCCTTTCGGCGGCCGTCCACGGCAGGAGTCCGTCCCACCCCTCATCGGCGTCGACAAGAATGATATCGATGCCCTCGCCAGCGCTCAGGGGTCGCCACCGCGATTCAGCGCGCAGGCCAAGCACATCGCACTGACGAACGAGACGATCGGTCGTGTCGCTCGCGCGGTGCAGGATGACGGCTCTCTTGCCGAGGAAGCTGAGGGTCCCATTCATGAGACGACCCTAAGATGCTGATGCACCCTGGGAGGTAGGGCGGAAACCCGCGTTCGGATGAGATACGGGTCCGCCACCGCGGCTGGTCGGGACTGCAGGATAACGAAATCGGACCCCGATATCCGGCCGAGCAAGAACGGCAAGTTAGCGTGGTTAGTCGCAGGATCAATTCGCAGCGACCCAAGAGGACCCGTCGTCTCCAGACCGCTAAGCGCGGACCGGATTTCGATAGGGTCGTCGGTTTCGCACCGGGTTGCCGCCTCGACGCAGAGGCGCACTGTTGCGTAGCTGGTTGCAAAATAGCTCGACACGCGACGCTCAGGGCCAAACCGCGTCGCAACCTGCGCTTTGAGAGCCCGGTTCGCGATGCTGTCGAGACTGTCGAAATAGGACGCGGCAGCCAGTTGGCCGTCCGCAGCGCCGAACCCAATCTCCAGCAATTCGCACTCGGTCAGATCGCAGCTCACGACTGGGCAGCGCTCCGGCCGAAAAGCCGGGTCGCGCTGTCCGAGGTTCCGCATGGCCCGCAGAAATGCATGGTTCGAGGGACCAAGCATGTTGCTCAGAATGAAGTCGGGCCGGCGGGCAGCGACTTCGGCGACAATACGTTCGACGTCCGTGTCGCCGATCGGCAAGCACCGTTCGCCTATGATCTCGCCGCCCGCCTCGGTAACAATCTCTCGAGCTAGGCGGTTCATTTCCCAGCCCCAGATGTAGTTGGCCCCTGCCAGGTAGACGCGCCGCCCAAAGGCAGGAAACATGTGCTCGAAGAGCGGGAGCAAGTGCTGGTTGGGACAGGCCCCCGTATAGATCACATTCGGGTTGGCCTCGAAGCCTTCATAAGGGCAAACGTACCAAAGCAGCGCGTCATGCTTTTCGATAACGGGAATGACGTCCTTGCGCGCTTGCGACGTCACCGTGCCGATCACGTGTCGGCACCCGTCCTCCAGGAGCATTTTCCGAGCGAGTTCGATGTAGCGCTCGCTCGAACCGCCGGGATCGCCGAAGACGGGCTCGATCGCGATCGAGTTCCGCGCCTCGCAGTTCCTCGATCGCGATCATCGCGCCATCACGACAGTCTCGTCCGAGCACTCCGTAGTCGCCGGAGGTCGAGAAAAGGATGCCGAGACGCAATACTTTCATACCGCCTCAACAAAAACGCCCCGCGATGCAGCCCATCAGGGACTACGCCGCGGGGCGCAAATGCCCAAAGCCCTATCGGGCGAAATTCTCGCCGATCAGCCACCGTGACCGACAGATGATGAGCATTGCAGCTTCAACAAGAGAGTCAAGGCGCAGGGCGCCCGATGAGCGTGCTACGACGCAACTCTTTTCGGCAATTGTTCTGATCACTGCGCAGAAAACGCGCTTGCTTACCGCTGTGGCTCAAGCATCCACCATCGTACAGCCGCGGAGGCAGCGCACTGGTCTCCCATTCTTCATAAAGTCGAGCTTCCGCTTTGGGCGCGGGAAGCGCCTCCCGTGTGCACCTCGGAAAGGACCGGAGTCCGAGCGCGAAACGGTAACCTCGACCACCTTGTCATTTTCCGCCGCCCGATATCCCGAAGGATGCAGCGCAAAAAATTCAGTTGACCCGCTTAGTAGTTGGTGCATTACTAAACAGAGGACTGTGTCGGGCGTCGAGCGTCTCATGGGAAAAAACCCAGGGTATTGATTGGTTTCGTTTTGCTCCGGGCCTCGTGAAGGTTCCGGAATCGCGGCTAACGCGTGTTTAGTAGCGGCCGGCAACGCCCGGCCAAAAATCGGAGGAGCGAACAATGAGGATGAGGAAGACGAATTTACGCTTGGCATGCGCCGCAGGAACGCTGGCGCTGAGTTTAGGGGCCGCGCCGTCGGCGCTGGCTGAGGGCAAGTCGCTAACGATGTGCTGGGCGGCGTGGGACCCCGCTAACGCGCTGGTGGAACTCGACAAGGACTTCACCAAAGAGACCGGCATTGAGATGAAACACGAGTTCGTCCCCTGGACGAGCTACGCAGACCACTTCATCAACCTCCTCAACTCACGCAGCAGCGAATGCGACCTGATCATTGGCGACAGCCAGTGGATCGGCGGCGCGGCGGAGAACAAGTGGTACATCAAGCTCAACGACTTCTTCGACAAGAACAAGATCTCGATGGACGCCTTCTTGCCGGCGACGGTCGTCGGATACGCGGAATGGCCCAAGAACACGCCGAACTACTGGGGTTTACCCGCCATGGCGGACGCAGTGGGCTGGACCTATCGCAAGGACTGGTTCGCCAAGCCCGAGCTGCGCGCCGAATTCAAGGCCAAGTACAATCGCGAACTTGCCCCCCCCAAGACGTGGGACGAGCTCATCGAAGTTTCGAAATTCTTCACCGGCAAGGAGATCGATGGCAAGAAAGTCTACGGGTCGTATATTTTCACAGAGCGAGGGTCGGAAGGCATCACGATGGGCGTCACCAACGCGATGTACAATTACGGCTTCGACTACATGGACTCCAACAAGCCCTACCACATGACCGGCATCGTCAACTCCACGGGCGCCGCCAAGGGCATGGACATCTACAAAGAGCTGTTCACCTGCTGCCAGCCGCCGGGCCTCACCAACGCTTACATGCAAGAAGGTCTTGATGCGTTCAAGTCCGGTGAAGTCGCGATGCAGATGAATTGGTACGCGTTCTTCCCTGGGCTCGCGAAGGACCCGAACGTCGGCGGGGACAAGATCGGCTTCTTCAAGAACCCCGCCGGTCCGACCGGTCAGTTCACCCAACTCGGTGGTCAGGGCCTTTCGGTCGTCGCCGCTTCGAAGAACGTCGACGACGCGTTGCTCTACGTGAAGTGGTTCGCGCAGCCGGCGGTTCAGCAGAAGTGGACAGACCTGGGTGGCGCATCGGCCTCGAAGGCCGTGCTCGAGTCGGACGCCTACAAGAACAGCGCGCCCTACGCTCCCTCGTTCGTTGAGTTGATGGGAATCGTGAAGGACTTCTGGGCAGAGCCGCTTTATGTCCCCCTTTTGCTCGACATGCAGAACCGGGTCCATGACTACGTTGTCGCGAACAAGGGCACGTCCCAAGAGGCGCTCGACGCACTGGTCAAGGACTGGAAGAAGGTCTTCAAGCAGGAAGGCAAGGATCCGTCGTAATCGGGCTCACGGCGCCCCTTCGTCGGGTGAACGTCCATCTCTCCCTCGGCGCCGGCTACAGGCCCGAGGGAGATCTGACGATTGAGCGAGCGGATGGAATGAACGGAACGGACGCCACCCAGACGCTGATCGAGCGCGCCGCCATGCGGACTGCCGCGCCCGTAGCCCCACGCCTACGCGGCATGTCCGACCGCGCAATCGCCTGGCTCTTCATCCTGCCGACAATGGCGCTCTTGCTCGCGATCAACATCTTTCCGCTGATCTGGGCGATCCGGCTTTCGTTCACCGGATTCATGGCCAATCTGCCAAACCCCGCCCGGTTTCTTGGCTTGGACAATTATGTAGACATCCTGACCGACGAGGATGTCTGGACGAACTTCCAGATCACCGCGCATTTCGTGTTTTGGACGATCGCGCTGCAGGTGGTTATCGGCCTCGGTCTTGCGTTGCTCATCAACCACAAATTCCGCGGTCACAGCTTTTGGACGACCGTCATCCTGCTGCCGATGATGCTGTCGCCCGCAGTAGTCGGCAATTTCTGGACCCTGCTGTTCCAGCCGCAGATTGGGCCGTTCAACTACTTGATCGGATTCTTGACCGGTGTCGCGCCGAGCTCGTTCACGATGATCGGGAGCGTCAATCTGGCGCCGTGGACAATCGTGCTGGTCAACACCTGGATGTGGGCTCCGTACGTCATGTTGATCTGCCTAGCGGGTCTGCGCTCCATTCCCGACTACATCTACGAAGCTGCAGAGATCGACCGCGCCTCTACGTTGCGTCAATTCTGGTCGATCACGCTGCCGATGGTCCTGCCTTTCCTCATGCTCGCCGTGCTGTTCCAGGCAATCCAGTCGTTCGTCATGTTTGACATGGTGAACCTTCTCACCTCCGGCGGACCGGGATCGACAACGGAACTGGTGTCGATCACCCTGAAGCGCGCCGCGTTCGAGAAATGGGAGACCGGCTATGCGTCGGCGCTGGCTGTGATTTTGTTCGTGACGATATTCGGCGCTGCGAACGTCTATGTGAGGGCGCTCAACTGGGTGAAGCAGCAATGAGCGTCGTTCCATCGCCACGCCCATTCTCCGAGCCGTCGCCGCTTGTCCGTTGGCTCTCCGGCGCCATCGTCATCTTTTACGCTTTCGTCACGATCCTGCCTTTGGCGTGGATTGGCGCGACGGCCTTCAAGTCACAGGAGGACGCGATCGCCTATCCTCCGAAGGTGTTCTTCACACCAACGCTTGAGGGCTTTGTCGATCTATTCACAGTGCAAACGCACCAGTCGCACGAGTTCATTTCCAAGCTCCCGCCGCCTGCGACATGGTACGAGAAGATCGCCCGCGACCGCGACATGGTGATCGCTGGTCCATCGCGTGTCGTCGAGCGCTTCCTAAACTCGCTGATCATCGGTTTCGGCTCAACGATCCTCGCGACTTTCCTCGGTACGCTGGCCGCCTATGCCTTCTCACGATTCCGCGTGCCTCTGGCTGACGACCTGCTTTTTTTCATCCTGTCGACGCGCATGATGCCTCCCATCGCGGTCGCCGTCCCGATCTACATGATGTACCGCTGGCTCGGGCTCTACGACACGCGATTAGGCATGATCCTGCTCTACACGGCGGTGAACGTGTCGCTTGCGGTCTGGCTGCTCAAGGGCTTCATCGACGAGATCCCTCGCGAGTACGAAGAGGCCGCTCTGGTCGACGGCTACACGCGGCTTCAAGCCTTTCGCAAAGTCGTGCTGCCGCAGGCCGTGACCGGCATCGCCGCGACGTCGATCTTCTGCTTGATATTCTCCTGGAACGAATATGCCTTCAATCTCTTGCTGACGAGTTCAGACGCGCAAACGATGCCGCCCTTTATCCCGTTCATCATCGGCGAGGGAGGGCAGAACTGGCCGGCTGTCGCTGCGGGGACGACTTTGTTTCTGTTGCCGATCGTTATTTTCACGATTGCTCTAAGGAAACACCTGTTGCGTGGGATCACGTTCGGAGCGGTGCGCAAATGACCGGGCGGCCAGAGATGAAGCTCATGGGATGGACGCGCTGGTTTAGGCGCGGCCCTTGGGAGAACGGAGCAATGACCGTGATCGGCCTCGGGATCCTGATGCTGACGCAGCCGTTCTCCCTCGAACTCTACACCTACTCGTTCGTCACGATCTTGGCTGGCACGCTCGGATTCGTGGTCGTCAGCCACTTTCCGCAGTGAGGTCTCGTCATGGCCGAGATTCGCGTCGAGCGGCTGCATAAGGCTTTTCACGACTTCGTCGCCGTTAAGGATTCGAGCTTCGTGATCGAAGATCGCTCCTTTTTCGTCATGTTGGGCCCCTCGGGATGCGGCAAAACGACAACCCTTCGGATGATCGCCGGCCTTGAACTGCCGACGGACGGGCGAATCTTTCTCGATGGCAAGGACGTGACCTTCAAGCGCGCGTCCGAGCGCGACATCGCCTTCGTCTTCCAGCTATTTGCGCTTTATCCGCATATGAATGTGCGACGGAACATTGCATTTCCGCTTGTTTCCATGGGCATGAAGCGCGCCGACGTCAGGGCGCGAGTCGAGGAGGCCGCTCGCATCCTGCGCATTACCGACCTGCTCGACCGCCCCGTGTCCGGCCTATCCGGCGGCGACCGTCAGCGCGTCGCGCTCGGCCGCGCCATCGTGCGCCGCCCGATGGCGTTCATGATGGACGAGCCGCTCGGCGCGCTAGATTCGGAGCTGCGCGCCGTCATGTGCGGCGAACTGCGCGGGCTGCACGACCGGCTGAAAGCAACGACCGTCTATGTGACGCACGACCAGACCGAGGCGATGTCGCTTGGCGACAGAATCGCCGTCATGAGCCATGGCGTGATCGAACAGTTAGGCGCCCCGCGGGAGATCTATGATCGGCCGGCCTCGATTTTCGTGGCCGACTTCATCGGCTCGCCGCCAATGAACCTGCTGACGTTCCACGACTTGCTGGAGCCCGGTCGGGCACACGTTCGCGTTGGCCAAGCCGAGATCAGCATTCCGGCCCCGCGCGAGGCGGCGCCAGCGCGCGAACTCGTCCTGGGGGTTCGCCCCGAACACGTTCGCCTGAACGATGGCGCTCGGCTCCGGGGCGCAGTTTTCGGGACGGAATACCTCGGCACCACTCAGATCGTCACCATCACGACCGCGCACGGCGTGGTCAAGGCGCGACTCTCTTCGACCGCCAAAGTGTCCATAGGCGACCCGGTCGGGCTCGAATTTCGGCCTGACCGCATATCGCTGTTCGACGCCGGCTCCGGTCACGCCATTCGCACGACGCTCCACGACAATGCGCCAGCGATGGAGCACGCCCATGTCTGAGGTGTCGCTCGACGGAGTCTCGAAGCGCTTCGGCGCGACGTCTGCAGTGTCCGATCTGTCGCTGACCATTGAAGACGGCGCGTTTGTCGTGTTGCTCGGGCCAACTGGGGCCGGCAAGACCACCACGTTGCGACTGATCGCGGGCCTCGAGCGGCCGGATTCAGGATGCATCCGCATTGCCGGCCGCGATGTCACGCGCGACTTGCCCGCGCAGCGCGATGTCGCCTTCGTGTTCCAGCAGTATTCGCTCTATCCACACCTGTCGGTGTTCGACAATCTGGCCTTCCCGTTGCGCTCGCCGGCGAGGCCGACGCCGGAGCCGACGATCCTTCAGAAGGTGAACGAAATCGCGATGCTGCTGCGCATCTCCGACAAGCTGGACCAGCGGGTCACGAAACTCTCCGGGGGCCAAATGCAGCGCGTAGCCATCGGCCGCGCCCTTGTTCGCTCGCCGTCCATTTACCTAATGGACGAGCCGCTATCGTCGTTGGACGCAAAGCTGCGGGCCGAATTGCGCATCGAACTGAAGCGCATTCAAAACGAACTCGGCGCAACGATCCTTTACGTCACCCACGACCAGACAGAGGCCATGACTCTCGGAAGCCAGGTTGGCGTGATCGAAAACGGTCACATTGCGCAGGTTGGCACACCGCGGGAAGTGTACGAGAATCCATTGAATATCTATGTTGCCGCCCGTTTGGGCGCCCCTCCGATCAATCTGGCGCCGCGCTCCGCGTTCCCCGAGATGGCAATGCCGGAGGGCGCGGCTACGGTCGGCGTTCGAACCGAGCACGCGCACATCACCAAGGCCAATGGCCGCCGCGCGTCGGGTCGTGTCACTTGGGTCGAGCATCTCGGGGATCAGGATCATTTGCACGTCCATATTGGCGAACACGATTTCGTCACCCTCGCCGATCCCGATTCCGGGCTCGGACCCGGCGACGAAGTGGCGATCTCTCTGACCGATCCCCTGTTCTTCAACGCCGCCGGCGAAAGGGTCCGGGCATGACGCCGGCGCTCTTGCACCGCCTGATTCTGGCCGTGTCCGACGACGTGATCGCGCATGCGGACGAACTCACTGACCTCGATCAGGCGGTGGGCGACGGCGACCACGGAATCAACATGAAACGCGGTTTCGAGGCCGTGCGGGCCGACGCCGCATCGACCGCCGAGAAGCCCTTAGCCGAAGCGCTCAAAGCAATCGGCACGCAGATCGTGATGAAGGTCGGGGCGCCTCCGGCCCGCTTTACGGGACGCTGTTCCTTGCGCTGAGCAAGGAGATCGCTCCGGACGCCTCCAACCTCCCGACCGCTTTCGCCAAGGCCGTCGAAGCCGTCAAGGCACGTGGCAAGTCGCACCCCGGCCAGAAGACCATGCTCGACGTTCTAACGCCGGTGCAGACGGCGCTTGCCGAAGGGGGCGCGGACCTGTCCAGCCGGCTGCCGGGGGTCGCCGCCACCGCCGCGGACGCGACAATCCCTATGCTGGCCACGCGGGGCCGCGCGTCTTTCCTGGGCGAGCGCTCGATCGGGCACATGGACCCCGGCGCCCGCTCGTCCGCCCTGATCGTTGCGTCCGTGTGCCGCGTGTTGGAGGGCTAAGCATTGGCTAACGTTGGGATCGTCATTGTGTCGCATTCACCCAAAATAGCCGAGGGCGCCGCCGACATGGTGCGCCAAATGGTGGGTGATAGCGTCAATCTGGCCTACACGGGCGGCGATCCGGGCGGCGGTCTCGGAACTGGCGTGGCAGAGATTCAAGCCGCGATCGACCGCGCATGGTCGGAGGCGGGCGTCGCTATTCTGGTCGATCTAGGCGGCGCCGAAACGAACAGCGAAATGGCCGTGGAGATGCTCGACGACGAGCGGCGGGGACGGGTTGTTGTTTGCAACGCGCCGATTGTCGAGGGCGCCGTGATGGCGGCGACCGAAGCGTCCGGCGGTTCCCCGCTGGAGGCCGTCCAGCGTACGGCCGAGGAGCTCTCCGCCCAATGAAGGTCCAGGCAATGAACGAGCACGTCGGCGCCGCCGAGCATGCGAACGACCGGGCAGAGCTCATCAACGCGGTCGGTCTGCATGCGCGACCGTCGGTTAAGCTGACGCAGCTTTCGAAGACGTTCGATTGTAAAGTCGAAATTGCATTATCGGCGGACGGACCGTGGGTGGATGCGAAGAGCCCAGTAAAAGTCATGCGCGTGAAGGCGCCGCGCGGAGCGATCTTGCATGTGCGCACCTCTGGAAAAGGCGCGCGAGCGGCGGCGGACGCGCTGATCGGTCTTGTCCGCGCCGGCTTCGGCGAAGCTAACGAGCCGGCGGATCTCCAAGATGGGTGAGCTTCGTCTCTTCGGCCGGAGCGCGGCGCCTGGCGTAGCGGAAGGCGTCGTGGCCGTTCTGGAGTCCACAAAATGGTCTAAGCGCAAGGCCGGCACGCGAGCGGACGAAGTCCTCGCGCTGCAACAAGCCCTCTCGCGAGCGCTGGCGGAAGTTGAGGCCTTGGCCGAAACGGCGACTGGCGAGGCCGCGGACATGCTCGGCTTTCAGGTCGCGATGCTTTCCGATGAAGAACTGGTCCGCCCCGCGAGGGAAGCCGTCGAGGCCGGCGAATCGGCCGCCGCCGCGTGGGAAGCGGCCATGGAGGTCGAAATCGCCGGTTATCGCGAGGCCGGCGACGATCATTTTTCCGCCCGAACGGCGGACCTCGAAGACATCCGCGATCGCGTACTCGGCCACCTGACCTCGGGGACCCCGGCTCCGATCATCCCAGCCGGCTCTGTGCTGGTGGCGGCCGACCTGCCAATCTCCCGATTCCTCGCCATCGACTGGGCGAAAGGGGGCGCCATCGTACTCACCGAGGGGAGTCCGACCAGCCATGTCGCCATGCTGGCGCGGGCGCGCGGCGTGCCGATGGTCGTGGGCCTCGACGGCGCCGCCGTCGCCATGGCCGGCCGCGAGGCGCTGGTCGACGCGGCGGCGGGCGAAGTGGTTCTGGACCCCACCGACACCACGCGGGTCGCCTTCGCCGCCAGGGCGAAGAGGGAGCAGACCGCGGACGCGACGAGGGCGGCCTTTCGTAACGAGCCGGCGGTCACCAGAGATGGAACCCGGATCGCGCTCAACATCAACGTCGGCTCGGCTGATGAGCTTGACGGGATCGATCCCGCGATTTGCGACGGCGTCGGCCTCGTGCGCACCGAATTGCTGTTTCATGCGCCAGGCGGCCTGCCGAACGAGGAGGCGCAGCACCAGGCCTACCGCCGCATTGTCGCCTGGGCGAAGGGGCGGCCCGTGACCATACGCACGCTGGACGCCGGCGGCGACAAGCCGATCCCAGGTGTCACCATGGACGGTGAAAGCAATCCCTTCCTCGGCGTGCGCGGCATTCGCCTGTCGCTACGCCATCCAGAACTTTTCCAAACTCAACTGCGGGCTCTGGCGTGCGCGGCGGCAGAGGGCGATTTGCGCGTCATGCTGCCGATGGTGACGACGCCGGCGGAACTCGAAGCCTCGCGCAAGCTTATGGCGGAGGCGCTCGCGAGCCTCGCTCATGACAATATCCCGGCCGCGCGCCCAAAACTCGGCATTATGGTCGAGGTCCCCGCCGCCGCCATCGCGATCGACCAGTTCGACGCCGATTTCTTTTCGATCGGCTCGAACGACCTGACGCAGTATGTGACCGCCGCCGGCCGAGACATCGGCGCCGTCGCCGATCTCGCCGACCCGATGAACCCCGCGGTGCTGCGGTTGATTGCCTCGGTCGCCCGGCACGGGCGCGAGATCGGCCGCGATGTCAGCCTGTGTGGCGACGCCGGCGGCGACCCCAGGATGATTGCCGCGTTGCTGCGGGCCGGCCTGCGCTCGCTGTCGGTCGCCCCCGCATCTGTCGGCGCGGCCAAGCAGGCGATCGCCGCAATCGACTTGAGCGATGCGGCGCCGTGAACGACGCTGCTCCCGGCGCAACCGTCGCCGACTATAAGGCGCTCCTGCAAGCGGTGTGTGACAAGCGGCCTTCCGGGACGCGCGGACGGCTCGCTATGGCGCTCGGCACAAACCGCTCCTTCGTATCGCAATTGGTCAATCCGAACTATGCCATGCCGATTCCGGCTCAGCATCTGGAGACCATTTTCGACGTTTGCCACTTTTCCCCGGCAGAACGCGCCGCTTTTTTGGTGGCCTACGATCAGGCGCATCCAGGTCGGCGCAACACCGGCGAGCCCTCGACGGGAACGCGCGTGATCAGCCTCACTGTGCCCGATTTGGGAGACGTTGGGAAAAATCAGGCTGTTGACGCCATGCTTGCGGACTACGTGCGGCATCTCATTCACTTCGCGGCGACGATGAAGGATTGAAGTCGGGGCATCGAAGCGCTCGGCAAGACGGGGGAGGACGACGGAATGAAGAGACTGATGAACGCGGTCGAGACGATGCTCGACGAGAGCCTCGACGGTTTCGCCGCGGCGCATTCCGACATCGTCGAACTCGGACCTGAGCGAAAGTTCATCCGCCGGCGGACGCTGACCCAGGGCAAGGTCGCGCTGATTTCGGGTGGCGGCTCCGGCCACGAACCCCTGCATGCGGGCTTCGTCGGCCTTGGCATGCTGGACGCCGCCTGTCCGGGCCAGGTGTTCACCTCGCCGACGCCGGACCAGATGGTCGCCGCCATTGAGGCTGTTGACACTGGCGCCGGCGTTCTTTTGATCGTCAAGAACTACGAAGGCGACGTCATGAACTTCGAGATGGCTGGCGAGCTCGCCGCCGCCAGCGACCGTAAGGTGGAGTTGGTTGTGACCAACGACGACGTCGCCGTTCCCAACTCGACCTGGTCGACTGGGCGACGCGGCGTCGCTGGGACTCTGGTGGTGGAGAAAATCGTCGGGGCGGCCGCCGAACAGTTATTGGGGCTCGACGACTTGCGCGATCTCGGCCGGCAGGTGAACGAGCGCACGCGCTCGTTCGGGATTGCGTTGTCGCCATGCACCGTGCCGGCGGCCGGCAAGCCGACGTTCGAACTCGGCCCCGATGAGATGGAAGTCGGCGTCGGCATCCACGGCGAGCCGGGCCGCCGGCGCAGCAAGCTCAGCAAGGCTGACGCCATCGCCGACGAGATGTTGACCGCGATCCTCGGCGATCTCACGCCGCCGCTAGGCAGCGAATGCCTGCTCCTGGTCAATGGTTTCGGTGGGACGCCGCTTATGGAGCTCTACCTGATGGTCAATGCCGCCCGACGCATTCTCGCGGGCCGCGGTCTAGCGGCCACTCGCCACTTGACGGGCTCACTGGTCACATCGCTCGACATGGCCGGCTGCTCGCTGACGATAACGCTGCTCGACGAGCGGCTCACCCGGTTGTGGGACGCTCCCGTCAGGACCGCTGCTTTGTCCTGGTAGGGAGGCAGGCCTTATAAATGATTTGACTGCTCTTCTTTCCCTACACAGCACACCTCGACCTCAGCGGTGCGTGCGTGCAGAATGGCCATTGCAGTCACGACTGAATTGGCCGAGGAGGCGAAGGTCTGCTTTGCGTCGAACTGTCGCGTCCCCGGCTCGTTTTCAGGGACGGCCGCTCCTGACGCAACCACGCCTTCAACCAAAGACCGCCTTCTCGCGCTTACCGCCCGTTTATAGGCCCGATTTCAAAGGGCAGCAAAAGGTCGATCTGGCCCGTTCGTCAAGGCTTCCGCGAATGTCTGCTGTCTGCGCTCGAGGCGGCCATAGGCGTCCTTCAATCGTACGTCCGGTTTGCGGAAGCCGCGCAATCTCGCTGATTGGCGACAATGGGCGCACGATGCCCGTTCCGAGGAACGTATCGACGCGCCGCGGAGCACTTGCACGCTTGATGGGCGGCCTCAATCACCACACGCACCTTTGGCCACCGCCTCCACGTCGAAGTGATGAAGATAGCGAGGTTCGACCGTGTGGAGCGGCAAAACGACGAAGAGGTCGATGGTGCCGAAGTGGGGATCGATCACCGGTGTCGGACTGAAGGTGGCCCCCAACCGCCAATAGCCCTTGACGAGCGCTGGCAGGCCGCGAATGAGGCGCCTCGCGTCCAACGCACGGGCGGAGTCATTCTCTGGGAGCGTGGTCGCGCGCTCCGCGCGTGGAGTGGCATGCCAAGCCGGGTCGCCGCCGCGGGACACAAGGCAGCGTATCGCTGCGGTGTGGGCGCCCAGGTCGGCCGGAGGCAGGCTCGCGCAGCCGAATATCGCCCCCATGTTGTGATGGCGTGCATACACCCAAAGCGCGCGCCACAGCAGCGAGAGGACGCGCCCGCCGCGATGGGTCTCTGTGATGCAAGCGCGGCCGACCTCCAGAAACTGCGTCCGAGCATGTCTCGCAATGAGTGACTCGACGTCGAATTCGACCGAACTGTAAAAGCCGAAATTGCGTTGCGCCGTGTCCTGCCGCAACATGCGATACACCCCGACGCATCTCGGTGAGCCGTCTTTGCCCGGCAAAGTCCAGTCAACCACGATAAGGTGGTCGCTAACGCCGTCGAACGGACAAACGTCGCGACGCGTGAGGCGCTGAACGGGGCTAGGGATCGCGCTGCCCTCCTCAAAGAAGACGCGATAGCGTAGCCGCTGGGCTTGGCTGACTTCCTTCTTGCTCGTCGCCAGACGTGCTTCGAGCGCACCGGAGCGGACTAGGGAAGGACCTAGTTTCGCTTTCGGCCCAAGCGAGGTGGCGACCCCGCGCCGCGTTTCGCCTTCAATGCGAATGTTAGCCCCAGCCCAAATTTTCCGATGACAATGGTTCTAATGTAGCAGAAGCATGAAGGACCGATAAGCCCATGGCGCTGTTGAGGGTATGGTGGCCTATGACTGGGGGTATTGACGAATATTCAGGTCCGGCGCGCTGGCTTAGGTCAGTTTAAGTGCTCGTTAAGGTTGCCGGCAAGCTGGCAATGGGGAAGCGAGGGCGATGTTTCTGGAGGCCGATGAGAAAATAGCGCCCGCACTTGGGCTTTGTCAGCGGTTCAAAGTCGGGGCGTGCGTTCGTTACAGTCGACGTAAGGATGGTTTGCGCGCGATCACCATTGCAATGCAGAAGGTGCTTGAGTGAGTGCTTTCGAAGCCTTTTCGCACCGTCGCATCCCGCTAACTGCGCCGACCCTGCTGCGGCTTGTCTGCCTGATTGTCGTGCTCTTGGTGTTCCTGGCGGTGCTTGGCCCACCTCTGCGGATCGCCCAAATGTGCGGCTCGCGCATTGGACGACGCATCCCAGTCCTCTTCAACCGGCTTATTTGCACCGGTCTTCGGGTCGAGGTGCGGCGACACGGCGCATTCCGCGCCGGGACAAAGCAGCTGATCGTGGCGAACCATGTTTCCTGGCTCGACATTCCTGTCCTTGGCTCTCTAGGGCCAATATGCTTTCTGGCAAAGAAGGAAATAGGCTCTCATCGCGTCGGCAGGAGCATCGTCCGTCTGCAAGGCGCGGTCTACGTCGATCGCCGCCGCCGTTCCTGCATCCCATCTGTCAACGCGCGAATGGCCGAAGCGATGGGTGCAGGTTCGCCAGTAGTTTTGTTCGCCGAGGGCACGACCAGCGACGGCAATCGCATCTTGCCCTTTCGCTCTTCCCATTTCGAAGCGGTCCGGTTGACGGCATCTAGTCCGGATGAAGACAATCCGTTCATTCAGCCGGTCTATGTGGCTTATACGCGTCTTGGCGGACTGCCAATCGGCCGGAGCGAACGGCCATATGTCGCATGGTACGGCGACATGAGGTTCCTTCCCCATTTTTTTCAGTTTGTTCGTCGTGGCGCCCTCACTTGCGATGTCTATGTAGGAACCCCGATCCAAGTCTCGCCGGGTCTCGACCGGAAGTCCGCCGCTCGCCTCGCCGAGGCTTCAGTTCGAGGGTTACTGAGAAAAGCAAGGGAGAACCCAGAACCTTTGGTCTTCTCGCCGCCAGAAAAACGCCACCGGAGCGCGGCGAACACTGCAGCGCCTGGGGGAGTCATGACGCCCGTCATGAGCGGCCCTCGCCTTGCAAACCCCGCCGCTCGAAGCGCCGACTGACGCATCCTCGGCAACGATCGGCCCCTGTTGGCTTCGGCCCATGGCTGGCAGAGGCACGACAGGGTCGCGGATGCGCAGGCCTCACGAGTAGGCGCAGAGGCCGCCCAAACCAGAAGTCAGGGCTCGCAGACGTCCCGCCAATTGGACGATTGCCACGAACAATCGCACCGCAAGTCTTGGGCGGCTAGTGGGGTGGCGCGCTCCGTCTCCCGATGTTGGCTCGCCGTTGAACTCATCCTGGGGTTTTCTTGGATTTCGCCTTCGGGCCTGACGGTTTTCGGGGGGCGCGGCCCCCGGGCTTACCTAAAATCTGCAACGGGCTCTTGAGGGCGTCAATGTAGGCGCGTGTTGCGAGCGCCCGCAGTTCCTTAAGAGTATATTGGTCAAGGATCTGGGAAATAACCGCCTTTCGCTGTCGGCGTGAAGGCGCCCGAGACGGGGTCGCCGAGGTCCCGGCCTTCACAAGATCGAGGAAGTCGTTCAGGCTCTTCCGGCTTGCAGGCTTCATTTTCAGCGTCTGCGCCCCGACAACCGCCGGGGCGCCAGGAAACATGATCTCGGCGATTGCCGTCTGCACTTCGGCGAGGTTCATCATTTCCATATGATCGATGTCATCGGCCGCGACGGTGCGGACGTTGGGTTCCTGAGGATTGGGATTGTTCAGAAGGCGGGTCGACCACGCCGGCAGCGTGTCGTCACCCGCTCCGTGCAGATCCCTGATCGGATCCGCGCTGGTCGTTGGATTGAAATTCTTGGGCGACAAACGCCAGGTCTGGCCGACGACTGTGCCAGCGATCTTTTTCCCGTTCGAAGTCTGGACCCCGCGGATGTTCCAGAACCTTGGCGCGACGGATGGATCGAGCGGCTGCGAGATCTGCTGCGCGGCGGTATGGCCGCAGGCGAGAAGATTCCAGTCGAATCCGTAATTCGGAAGATAGCGAACCAAGGCGGGCGGAAGGCCGACCGGTTTACCGGGAACGGGATTGTAGGGATCGGCCGGCTGCCCGGAATTCCGGTCGACGATCGGGTAGCTGGTGAGATCGTATCCTTCAGGATCATTCGCGAACGCGTACTGGTTGGCGTTGTAGGTCGGCCAGTCAAGAAACAGGAGCTCATATCCGGCAGCCAGGCTCGAGATGATTTTGGTGACGACTGTGGGGCCCTGACTCCCCTCGGAGAAATTTAGATCCGGGTCGCCCTTGAAAAAACGGTGCAGCTGGCCGCCGTAGCCGTAGAAGGGCGTGGCGACGGTGATCGCTCCTTTGATCTGCTGGACAAAGGGATTGTTGAACTGGTTGACGATCTGCTTGACCACCATGCCGCCGAAGCTGTGGCCGATAAGCCAGCAGTTCGAGAGCGGATTCGGATGGCAATTTTGAACCCCGGCGACGAACTCGGGCAGAAATTCGTCGAAGAAGAAGTTTGCCGCCGCGGCGCTGCTGCGGCGCCAATCCCATCCGAAAACGAAAAGATCGATATTCTTTCCCTCGCACCATTGGATGAACCCGTCATAGGGCGCGGGCTGCACAAAAATGGAGTCGATCGCCCCGTCCGGCAGGATGAATTGATCCAGATAGTCGTCATCGCCCGCCATCTGCAGATCGATCGCCGTCCCCGACAGGATGCCCCAAAAGTCGATCCACAGAAGGTCATAGTTGGATGGCGTAGCCGGATAGGCAGCATCGGCTCGAACCAGCTGCGAGGCGAGCCCGCCGAGGAACAAAAATACGGTCCCTCGCGACTGAGCGCCGTTGTAGTTCTGCGCAAACTCGGCGATATCGGCGCTCAGCCTCTGCAGATAGGCCTGATCCCGCGCGTCGTCATAAGCACTCATCGGTCCCTCCCATTTCGCCGCGTCTCGCCGCCCGACGAGACGCGTGGGTTCATCCGGCAACTCCGATTTGCGTCGTCGGTCGGGGCGCCCGGCTCGTCAGATAAGGCTTCAGCCATTCCGCGGGAGCGCCGGACGCGTCGGTGAGCGCGATCGGATCGAAGTAGCGCGCGCGATCTTCATCGGAAAGGTCGGGCGGGCGCTCCCAGTACTGCGAATCCAGCGTGTCGCTGCCGGCCCTGTAGGTTCTTGGGACGTAGGTCGTCGCGCGCGACCATAAGAAGCAATGAAGGTTGGCCGCGGCGATAAAATACCAGCGGATCGGGTTGAGGGTGCGCGACCTGACGATGCGCCGGATCGTCTTGATCAAAATTCCGCGCCGGTCCACGACAAGCCATGGACGGCGGAACATCCGCTCGAGGAAATCGACAACGGTCGAGGCGTCGTCCGCAAGACGTGAATAGGCGATCGTCTCGCCGTCGAGATCGCGCAGCCGCAAGTCCGGCGCCAGTTCGCCAGCTTCGAGATCGTCCCAAAAAGTCTTCGTTCCCGCGAGAGGCGCGATTACGCTGATGTAGGTCGGCATCGGCATCAGCGGATCGCGCGCGATCGCCTGGATCTGCCGCCGCATCTCGGCCGCGGTCTGATGCCGCGGATCAAAAAGATAGCCATAGGTGATGCCGATCCCCTGCGACTCGGCGAAGGCTATGTCCTCGATCACGCTGCGACGGCCGAGGTTCTGTGTCTTGTTGTGCCTCCGCAACAAATCGCGATCGAGAACTCGATCCCGACAAACAGGCCGTTGCATTTCGAGCGCGCCAGCTTCCGGACCGTATCGCGGTCATGAATCAGGTTCTGGGTGACGAGCGCGCCCCACCCCCGAATTTTCGGGTGCGAACGCATCAGTTCGCAGACTGCGAGCATGTGATCGCGATTGTCGGAGAAGTTGTTGTCGAACAGCAGGACGATCGGATACCAACGTCGGAAGCTGAAGAACGGAGCTGAAGCCAGCGCGCTGTCGATCGCCGCGGACAGCGTGGCCAGACTGTAGGGCGCGTGAGCGCCGACTTCGGCGGGAATCGAGCAGAACGAGCATTTGAAACTGCAGCCTCGCGACGATTCGACGAGGTGCATGCTCGGATTGATCCCGCTCCGCGCAAAATGTGCATAATCGACGGCGTAAGGTCGAATGCTGCGTGTTGGGGAGCGGTAGATCGGCTTCAGTTGGCCACGAAGGAAATCGTCCGCGACGTCCGCGGCGCTCTCGACGCCCCCGGCGCAGACGACGTCGAAAAATCTCGTCGCGAACTCCGGAAATGACGTGCAGACGCTGCCCCCGCCAACGACGATCGCGCCGCTGCGCCCGAAGAAAAACGCCAATTGCCGCATCCGGTCGAAGTCTGGTTGCAGTCCAGTAAGAAACACCAGGTCGGGCCGACCGCAATTCGAGGTGTCGAAGGGTCCGTGCCAGTCTTCATGATGAAGATGGGTCTCGAAATGTCGCGGATCGATCAGAGACGCGATGTGCAGCCCGCTGATCGGCTGCATGACATATCCTGACCTGCGCTTGTTCCGTCCGGGGCGCAGATGCGCGCATATCACCAGCGCCTGCAGCTTCCCCGAGGATGCCAGCTTTCTTACCGCCATGGAAAGCATCGCCCCGAATGAATTCGTTTTGTCTCAAAATACCCGCGACGTTCGTAGAGTAATTTGATACCGTTCTTCAGACAAGAGGGGCGGCTTTATCAGAGGCCGACCCTCGAGACCACTGATTTAGCAGTCCTGTCTCGCTGGAGTATGGTGGCAATGACGGTCGGAGGGCAGCAACGCGTGCCGCTCGTGTCGGGTGAACGGCGCTACCTAACGATCATGTTTGTCGACCTCGTTGGCTATTCGGGTCTCGCTGAGGAACTCGACCCCGAAGAATTAATGGCTGTCGAGCGCCGGTACCGACAGCTCGCGCTCAACATCATGGAGCGATTTGGAGGGTTCGTCGGCAATTATTACGGCGACGGCATCCTGGCTTACTTCGGCTACCCGAAGGCGCGCGGCAACGACGCCGAGCGCGCCGTGCGCGCGGCGCTCGAGATGATCGAGCAACTGCGGGGGGCCGAATTCCCCCTGAGCGACGGGCGGGCGCGGCGGCTCGACGCCCGGATCGGGCTCCATACGGGGCTTGTTGTCGTCGGTCCGCAATTATTGAGCGCCGGCGACACTTTTCAGGGCGCCGTCGGCGGCGCGGTGACTTTAGCGGCGCGACTGCAGCAGGAAGCTCCCTCAAACGGGGTGGTCGTCAGCCGAGACACCTACAATCTTGTCGAAGGCCTGTTCGATTTCGAGCCGCTTGGCGAGCGGAAGCTAAAGGGCCTGACACGGACCGTCGCGATCTTTCACGCGATTGGCGAGAAACAGGTGGGAGGGCCGCGCCTTCTCAGTAGCGCACCGACGATGATCGGACGGCAGTCCATGCTGACGCGCATGCTCGCCCGTTGGAGCGCCGCATGCGGGACTTCACGAAGCCAAGTGGTCGAGATCGTCGGCGACGCAGGCATCGGCAAGACCCGCTTGGCGAATGAGTTCTGCGCGCACCCGGCGGCGAGCGGGGCATCCGTCATGCTGGCCCAGTGTCAGGAAATCTTCGCCCATACGGCCTTCTATGTTGTCAGCGGTTATTTGTGGAAACGCGCGGGCCTGGTGCTCGGTGACGACCTCGACGCTCGCCGGCGCAAGCTCGACGAGCTTCTCTCGGAGCTTCGCATGTCGAGCCCGGAGAACTCTCGGATCATAGCGAGCTTCCTTGGACCGGGCGCCGTGCAAGCCGTCGAGTCTGTGGCGCCGACGCCCTATCTCTTCAAGCGGAAGCAACTCGACTTCATCGTCTCGGTCTTCAAACAGGTTGTGAGCGCCCGACCGTTGATCCTTTGGGTCGAGGACGTGCATTGGTTGGACCCATCGTCGGCGGAACTGCTTGTCGAGATCACGCAGGCGTTGAAAAATGCCCCGTTCATGCTCGTGACGACGACCCGTTTCTTTCCAAAAGGACCGTCGCTGCCGATCTCTGACGAAACGATTCGCCTCGAGCAGCTGAGCCCGGAGGACTGTTTGTCGCTGGCGAACACCATTCCCGGGGCGCAGGATCTGCCGGAGCGCCTGGTGAAGCGCGCGATCGAGGCGGCGGACGGCGTTCCCCTGTTTGTCGAGCAATTGGTCCTTTCCCTGGTCGATCAGCGGGCGCAGGTGGCGCCTCGGGGTGGGAAGTCGGTCGATTTTCCCCTTGTTCTGGCCGAAATGCTATCGGAGCGCCTGGATCGTCGGCCGGGCGGTCGTCGCATCGTGCAGGCGGCTGCGTGTATGGGCCGCTCTTTTCGGCCGGACTTTCTGGCAGCCCTCCTCCGGGAAAACGTGAATGAACTCATGGCGCCGCTCGAAGGGCTGGTCGAAGCTGAGATACTCCAACCGAAACAATACGGTCGGGAAGTCCATTTCGAATTCCGGCATGCGCTACTGCAGCGGATCGCTCACGAGTCCATCGTCGAGCCGGAGCGATGCAGCATGCACGCCCGAATGGCCGAGGTCCTCAACACGCAGACCGACGTTCCGCCGCCTCCGGAGATACTGGCCTACCATCTCGCCGAAGCTGGTCAGTTTCCGAACGCCGTTCAGCATTGGCTGACCGCTGGTCTGAACGCAGTGAGGCAATCGGCGCATCTGGAAGCGATCGATCATTTCCGAAAGGGACTCGCGCTGCTGAGCAAGATTGATGGCGAAGACTTCCGACGCGACTTGGAGCTCAACCTTCAGGCCGCGCTGATCGGCTCAATCACGATCACGCAGGGCGCAACGTCGCAGGAGCTCTCCGCCTGCTGCGAACGAGGACTGCAACTCTGCCAAGGGCAGCGATCAGGGCGACGCGTCTTCCCATTCGTCTTCGGCCAGTTCACATATGCAAACTGTCGCGGCCGGATCGATGACGCCAGATCACTGGGGGACATGTTCCTATCGTTCGCCGAGGAATTGCAAGACAACCCTTGCAGAGTCATCGGACATCGGCTTCGGGGAATGATAATGCTGGGCCGGTGCGATCTCGCAGGCGCCAAGGACGCACTGCAGCGCTCTCTCGCCCTCTACTCGCCGGAACGCGACGACGCTACGACACAGATGTATGGGCAAAACACGCAGGTTCACAGCCAAGCTCTTCTTTCCCTCGTATTGTTGTGCCTGGGTGAGGTCGAGGAGGCAATTCGCCTGGGAAGCCAGACGCTCCTCGCCGCGGACGTGCTGCGCCATCCGCATTCCACAGCTATAGCGCTGAGCTACATCGGTGGCCAGGTGCTGGGTTATTGCGGCGCCGCTGACCATCAACTTCGTCACGCGAAGCGGCTCGTCGAGCTTTGCAAACAGCACAATTTTGGCTCGTTTCGTGCGCACGCCCTGGGATTTTTAGGGTGGTCGTTGAGCGAGAACGGCGAGCTAGCGAAGGGCGTCGAACTGATGGAAACGGCGATCCGAGATTTCGACGCCATCGATTATGCTCTTGGCATCGCCAGTCACTTGGCAAATCTCGCGGATGGCCAGCGACGCGCTGGTCGGCTGTGCGACGCCAAGACCACGGTGGCCCGCGCAATAGAGATGATCGATGCGAGCGGCTGTGGGTGGTGCGAGCCCGAAGTCCTGAGAAATCATGGCTATGATAGAGGGGGAGCTTTCGTCCGACCGGCACTATGCTTCGGGCATGCTGTGGCGCAGCGCCGAGCGGGCCCGCCAGATCGGAATGCCGGTCTTTGAACGGCGCTGCCTGTTGAGCATGCAAGAGCTTGGCGATTCTCGCCACCAACTTGAGGCGAAGTCCCGACTGCGGCAAATGGTTCATCTCGACCAGCTGCCGGAACTGGTCAATTCGATCATGGCGAGCTCCGCCTCGGTAGGCTAAGCTCTTGGTCTCAAGATCAAACTGACCCGCGCCCATCGCTCGACAGCAACGACCGCTAAGGGCGCAAACCCCGGCGATCCCGAGCGTGTTGAGCACGCCTACCGGACCGCCACCGCAATCGCAAAGCAGCGAATGGCGCACAGCTACGAACTGCCGGCGTCCTTCTCACTTGCCAAGCTCCACAGATCGACTGGCCGCCCGGTCGAAGCCCACGCCGTCCTCGTGCCCGCGCTT
Source organism: uncultured Alphaproteobacteria bacterium (assembly GCA_963696665.1). Classification (GTDB taxonomy): domain Bacteria; phylum Pseudomonadota; class Alphaproteobacteria; order Rhizobiales; family Beijerinckiaceae; genus Roseiarcus. Next base: position 14,915 of record CAVOLE010000013.1, on the reverse strand, counting down.
GAAGGCTTTTCCCCAACGCCGGAAATGCCCGAGATCGCCGAGGCGCACGGGCTGATGGAGAGTTTCGCATTGGGTGTCGATTTCCGGCGAGAACTGACCCAGGATTTCCATTGAGAACTGACCCGGCTTGATGATGGTTTAGTGGTCAGGCGCTCGTCAAGTTTCGGGATTTTTCCTTGGTGGGTTTGGCAGGTTTCGCCGAGCTGTTTTTGAAGCGGAAGCTGTCGTTTCCGGTTTCGAGAATGTGGCAGCGGTGGGTGAGGCGGTCGAGCAGCGCCGTCGTCATCTTGGGGTCGCCGAACACGGTAGCCCATTCGCCGAAGCTCAGGTTGGTCGTTATGATGACGCTGGTTCGCTCGTAGAGCTTGCTGAGCAGATGGAAGAGTAGCGCTCCGCCGGAGGCGCTGAACGGCAGGTAGCCGAGCTCGTCAAGGATGACGAGGTCGGAATAGGCGAGCCGCCCGGCGATCTGCCCGGGCTTTCCCTGAAGCTTCTCTTGTTCGAGGACGTTGACGAGCTCGACGGTCGAGAAGAACCGGACGCGCTTGCGGTGATGCTCGATGGCCTGGACGCCGATGGCCGTGGCGAGATGCGTCTTGCCCGTGCCGGGACCGCCGACCAGGACCACGTTGTGCGCGTCCTCCAGGAACTCGCAACGGTGAAGCTGGCGGACGAGCGCCTCGTTCACCTCGCTGCTGGCGAAGTCGAAGCCGGCGAGATCGCGGTAGTTCGGGAAGCGGGCCGCCTTGAGCTGGTAGGCAGTGGACCGCACCTCCCTGTCGGCGGTCTCCGCCTTCAGGAGCTGCGAGAGGGTCGGCAGCGCGGCCTCGAAGGCCGGAGAGCCTTGTTCGGTCAACTCGCCGACCGCTTGAGCCATGCCGTGCATCTTGAGGGCCCGTGAGCCATGATGACGACGGCGCCGGCGGCGGGATTATGACACATGGCGCGCCTCCCTGACCTTGCGCAGGGCGTCGTAGCGCCCAACGTTGGCTTGCGGCTCGGTGGTCAGCGTCAGGGCGTTGGGCGGCTTCACAGGCGGCGTGTCGGCGGGTTTGCCGTCGACCAGGCGGTGCAGCAGGTTCAGGATGTGCGTCTTGGTCGGCGCGCCAGCCTCCAGCGCCAGTTCAACGGCGGTGATCACGGCCTGCTCGTCATGCTGGAGGACGAGCGCCAAAATCTCGACCATCTCGCGGTCGCCGCCCGGCGTCTTGAGCATGCGCTGCTGCAAGGCTCTGAAGGCAGGCGGCAACTCGGCGAAGGGCGCGCCATTGCGGAGCGCTCCTGGCTTGCGCTGAATGACCGCGAGATAGTGCCGCCAATCGAAGACGGTTGTCGTGCCGGTGCGCTCGTGGGAGCGAGCGAAGACGCGGATGTGCTCGCAGACGATCTGTCCCTCGGCGGCGACGACGATACGCTCGGGATAAACCCGCACGCTGACCGGTCGATTGGCGAAAGACGCCGGCACGCTGTAACGGTTGCGGTCGAAATGGATCAGGCATGTCGGCGAGACGCGCTTGGGGTACTCTACGAAGCCGTCGAACGGCCTGGGAAGCGGCATGAGATGGCGCCCCTCCTCGGCCCAGGCGTCAGCTACTGAGCCGGGCTGCGAGCCATGCGCCGTTTGAGCCCATAGCTCCCGGCAACGCGTCTCCAGCCAACCGTTCAGCGCCGTCAGAGACGGGAAGCTGGGCGTCGGCTGCCAAAGCCGATGGCGAGCGTCTTGCACGTTCTTCTCGATCTGCCCCTTCTCCCAGCCGGACGCCGGATTGCAGAACTCGGCCTCGAACAGGAAGTGACTGACCATCGCCGAGAAGCGCGCGTTGACCTTCCGCTCCTTGCCGCGACCGATCCTGTCGACGGCAGTGCGCATGTTGTCGTAAATGCCGCGCCGGGGAACGCCGCCCAGCACGCGAAAGGCGTGATTGTGGGCGTCGAACAGCATCTCGTGGGTCTGCTGCAGATAGGCGCGGAGAAAGAAAGCGCGGCTGTAACTGAGCTTGAAGTGGGCGACCTGCAGTTTGGTCCGCTCGCCCGCGATAATCGCCCAATCCTCCGACCAATCGAACTGGAAAGCCTCGCCGGTCGAGAACGCCAGCGGCACGAAAACGCCTCGGCCGGTGGTCTTCTGCTCGAGCTGCCGGGCGGCCTTCCAGTCGCGTGCGAAAGCCGCCACGCGATTGTAGGAGCCGTCATAGCCAAGGGCGACCAGATCGGCGTGCAACTGCAGAATCGTGCGCTTCTGCTTGCGTGACTTCCCCGCCTCCTGCCGCAGCATATGCGATAGCTTATCGGCATACGGATCAAGCTTGTTCGGTCGGTCAGGGAGGTTGAACTTCGGCTCCTCGCTGTCGGAACGCAGGTATCTGCGCACCGTGTTCCGCGACAGCCCTGTGCGCCGCGCTATCTCTCGGATCGAGAAATGGTCTCGATAATGCCAGCGCCGAATGACGCTCAATAACTCCATGTCGATCACTCCGTCGCCCCCAGGCCACGCCAAAGGGGTAAGGTTCGAACATGGGTCAGTTCTCGGTGGAAAAACCCGGGGTGCCTGGGTCAGTTCTCAGTGGAAATCAACAAAGTAGCCATGGTAAAGTCCCAATCGGTGATTTCGCCGCCTGCGAGTGTAAAAACGTCTCCGCCAGGACCGCCAGGGCTTAACCAATTGCCTGTGCTAAGACCTCCAAGGGTACTTGTGAAACTCCAGCTGGCGACATTGGACCAGTCAACTATTCCTGTGTAATTAGAAGGCACTCCAACCAGGATAGCTGAACCTGTGATCGAGCCGTTGACGCAAGATGGATATCCGCCACAATCCGAGATGCTGAAAGCTGGTCCGGTATAATATAATGCCTGGACTTGCGCCTGCGCCGGGTGGCTTTGAAAAGCCGAGAAGCAAACAAAAAACGGGATGGCGAACAGTCGGAAATAATTCATCGAAACAATTTCTTTTCTATCAAATAATGAAATCCGCACGCTTCCTCCCGTTGCTGTTATCGCCCGCCGTGGCGGGTGGCCGGGAGTTTTCAAACTGCACAGAGACAGTGCGACGACCTTTAGGCCGAAGCCTTGAACATACGTCCTCGCCTCCCGGCCATAGGCCGGAAGGCATTCTTTGCGGCGATGCCTCTGCCGCTCTGTGCGGGTTGAAAATCCCACGCGTCTATACTGACGCAGCCACAGTTATAATTTGTTTAATGGCACCGGTCTACGGATAAACGTAGCGGATTATCTGGCGACTATTGCCAGAATGTACCGCTCAAAAAGGAACCCTTTTGAGCGATGAAGACCGGCCCCGCAAGTTACTGAAAGCAAACGGACTTAATCGCTCAAAAGCCTGCGCTCATAGTTTCATGAACTACCCTATGCCCGCGTGCGCGAAAGGATCAAAACGGCTGCGGCTCCGCCAAGGTGTGCCTATTTTTCAGAAAAACAGGCCCGCGGGCAGACCCGGCGGCGGCAGCTCCCAACGACTGGCGGCGTCTATCCGTTCAGGGGTAGGTTTCCGGATGCTTACGCCAACCGGAGCTTCCGCTCATGACTAAGCGTCCTCCCAGCCGGAAGGTAAAGCGGCCACGGATGGCCAAACCCGCTGACACGCCGCGTGGCTCGGCGAAACTTGATCGCGAACACCGAGACGACTGGTTCGAGCAATGGTTTGCTCTGCAACCAAACCGGGGAGTGATCAAGCGTCCTGTCATCCCCGGCGAGCGGTCAATGAGAGATCCGCCGGAGCCCTGGTTGATAATTGCGCCAGAATTTCCTCAGGGAATCTCGAGGAGGGAGTGGGAATCTTTGGACGAAAACAAGCAAACGAATGTCGCACGCTTCTGGTATATGAGCAATTATCAGCCTGACACGATCATCGGTCCTGATGACGGGGGTCGCGATAGAAGCTCTGCATTTAGCTCGGGGATCGACACATCGGATTATACTAACATGACTGAGTATATAAATACTATGTTTGGCCCCATGTCGCTGGCGCTTGTTGGTGTAAATGTTGAAGAGACACTTCATCCGATATCAAGGGCATGGGTTCGAGCCCCCCGATTGGAAATACACACAGAAGACGAGCAGCTCTTGCGAGAGATTCAGCGTGCTGCGGTAGGTATTAAACGCGAGTACGCAGAGGTTGAGAGGCGGTCGAACCTTCCCGCCGATCAAGCTCTAAGAATCCCCGAGATGAAGGACCTGCTCCGGAGAGTCGAAGACATCGTGGCGGCTAGCGAAAGTGGTGACAGAGAGGCCGCAGAAAAAAAATTGGGGGGGTTATCAACGATAATCCGAAGTTTTGCGAAGGGCCTCGCGGAATCGGCTGGAAAGAGAGTTGAGGGCGTAATCACTCCGTATGTCATGGTGCATGCCATTCCGCTTTACCACAGGCTCGTAGACTTCATCCACTATGTCGGCCAGTTTATCGGGTACAGTCCATTTCAGTGAACGGCTATGTCAAGGGACTACACGCGGGCCAAAGCGTAGGCCTACGTTGATGCAAATCGAAGCAGATCATGCGGTCGGCGTGAGCCGCGGAGACGGCGATTTCTGCAATTTTTGCATTCTGAATCCGCCTGACGCGAGCGGCGCGCCACAATGACCTGACCGTGACCAACCATTGCGGAACAACCCGGGCTATATCGCCCGACTGAAGGCGCAACCGCTCAAATCGATCGGAGATCCAGCGCCGCAACCGCAGTGGAGCGCAGGCCATGGTCGCCTATCAAAATCAATTCCGTCGGGCGGAAGATCAATTCATCGCGGAGAATCGCGCGAGGGCGCAGCAGAAGATCCACGATTTTGAAACCTTCCGGCAGAGACAGCGTCAGGAAAAGTTTTGGGCAGAACGCGCCGACTACGTGAAGCGAATCACCACTCCGCCGAAGATATCGAAGCCGGACCCGCGCGTTCCCGTTCCAAGTCGGGCCGCCGCGGTCTTCGTGCCGGACGAAAGCCAAGAGGATGCAAGCGGCAAGGAACCGGCGCGTTGCTTCACGGCCTCTGTCGAGGATTTCCTGGCGCACATTCTTGGGTACCCCATCACGGGAGCTATGTGGGCTTACATCGCTATGGCCGTTATGCCCTTGCTCTACGCGTCAGCGTTCAACCGCGCCTTGATAAGCCTCGGCGTCGGGTTCGGACTCTCCGTCAATCTCGTGGTGTGGGTCACCTGCGGCATCGAGTTTCTCGTGCTGTGCCGCGTGGGGAAATCGATTGCCAGGATAACAGCCGCCTGCATGGCGTGGTTGCTGGTCCTCCCCGTCGCATTTCTTGAAGCGGGATTTGATGCGCTCTTCAGGAAGAAATCCTCCTGACCCGCGCGGCCGCCGATGCGGCCGCGCGACTTTTTGTAGTCTCGTATCAAAACAGCAAGAATTGCTCGGGCTCAGGCCCCGAAAAATCTTTGAAACAAAGCCGGCCGAAGGCTGTCCCTGATCGCGTGACGGACAGTCACCCGCATGGGCCGAGACGCAGGCTCGGTGAGGCGCAGCCGAATATGGCCCGACGGGCGAAAGCCCGGCACGCACACGTTCAAGCTGATTCAAAATGGCGCTGAGAAGTCACACGCGCCGGATCACAGGCGCACGCCATGGCTCAGCAATACAGTGATCAGGACGTGTCCAGCCCGCTTGCTCTACCTTTGTCCCACACATGTCCGCCGCGCAGGCGGAAGCGGCGACAAAATGGAGCAAAACCCATGGCCAACGACGGTCAGCAGCGAGATGACGCGGGCGATGAACATGCGATGGGGAAAAAGCCCGAGTCCCGCGTGCGCGACGACCGCGCAAAGGAACTCGCGAAACGCGAGGAGCACCGCAGGACCGAACAGGCTAAGGCCGACACGCAGAGAAAGACCAAGTCCGCAAAGGCGGAGGAACGGCGGACCGCCGAAGGCCGGAGGCAAGAAGAAAGAAAACGCGCGGAACGCCGCCAGGAGTCTATTCGAAAAGAGGCCGAGCGGCGCACACAGGATGGCAAGGCCGCCGTCGAAAAAGAACGTGTGCGACGGCAATTCGGCCGCCACGCGGAAGACAGGAAAAAAGTAGAAGCTCTCGCAGCAGAACAGTACAAGAGACGCGCACTCGCCGCCGATATCCGCCAGCGCGCGGCGGCCGCAGTCGCCGAACGCCAGCAGCGTCAAAAAGCGCAACAGCAGGAGGAGCAACGCCGGCAGACGGTCCACCTGCGCGATCTGCATCGCGGCGAGATGCACAGCTTCAAAGAAAACGAGGACACGGCCATCGCGATACACAGACGCCAGGTTCAGAGCATCGATGAGCGGGAGAAAGAAGCGCTGGAAGCGCTTGGCGCACACCGTGAAAGCCTGATCGGACGGGCCGTCACTTTCTTCAAGGGCGAGACACACTACGCGCGGGAAGCCGAAGGCATCGTCGATCGCTGCGAAGCCCAGCGCATGGTCGCGCACCGTGATCTCGAAGCGCTGAAAGAGAGACAATTCGCAGCGGCGCAGCAGGCGAGGATGCGCCACGCCCAGGAACGCAAAGGGATATTCGAGCTGCACCGTATGGAGCGACAGCAATTGACGCAGGCGCACGATCGGAACCGGGGCCAGGAGGTCGGAGTCTCCCAGCGTGCTTTCGAACGCGCGGCGGATCGAAAGCAGCAGACACTGGAGCAGGCGCACGGCTTGAGCCGCGGGCCATCCCGATGATGCGTGGAGATCAGATCTGACGTGATCTGAACGTGATATAAATGGATATTGAAGGCTGCCGATCATGGACCAGGACGAGGAAAGAGACGCGCATGAGAAACGAGACCGGGATACTCGCGCTCCCTTCTTCGCACGAAGGCAAGAACGCGCACGCGACGGCATCGACTCCGCTTTGAAGCCCGAGCGGCACCAGGAGAACCCGATGCGGTTCTTTGAAACGGCGCGGGCGACGCCGAGGCCGAGCCACCTGGACAAAGCATGGGGGCAAGTGCGCGTCGTTTTCACGCCTATGCGGGAAAGGGCAACCGGCCGCACCGCGAGTCCCGACGAACTGAAGGATGCGGTGCCTGCCGTCACGGTGATTCTGGCGAGACACTTCCCCGAAGGTCCCAAGGGCGCTGCGCGCGCATAGGCAATTTGACCGCTGGCTCGGAAACGGGACGACTGCTCAAACGCCTGGTACGGCGCGGTGGGCCGCCGCGTTCCGCGACATCAAAAGATTGGAAAGCGACCCGGCCAAGCCGAATTACCTGGCTGAGCTTTGTCCGTGCGATGGAGTCAATTTCAGCCAGATCGGCCATGGTCTCGATCTGCGGGGCCGTGCGGTAGCAGGAGCAAAAGCAAAAAACTGGTGGGCGCTTTCGTGGAGCACCACGCCTGATGGCGGCCTGGTCCTCTCCAAAAGCGGGAAGCCGATTGCCCGTCTAACCCCGGATCATGCGCAAAGGCTGGGTGACGCCAGAGCGGGCGAAGCTAGGATCGGATATCTTGCGTACGTGGAGGGCGGGAATGACGCGGCCGCCTTTGGTGCGCTTCACGAGGGCAAGGCCTTCCTAGAAAAGTGGGCGATGGGAGCATCCTGCGATGCGTCTCTGTCCGCGGAGAGCCAGAGCCGCGGACGGGAATCCGCCCGCGCTCGCGGGAGAAGTTCGAGCAATGACCGCGCCCGGTAACGGCTTCCTGCGTCGGCTGTTTGACGGAGGGTGTGGAGGGGAGGAATCGAACCTCCCTGCGGCACTCCCGGCCTGCGATCAGCTATCCAAATTCGTTCCGCCGCTCGCGTGGTTCAGCGTGACCACCAGGTCTCCACAGCACCGCAAGCATCTCCACGCCTATAGAACCGGCAAAGAATGCATCCATTTGAACCTCCATGGTTAGATGGAATCCCATCGTCATGGAAACCTGAATGGCCACAGACCACGCCACGGCGGCAACGAGTTCAAGACGAGCTGACCCAGCGGCCAAGCCCATGTCCGGGACTATATCACCTATTTAAACAGGATGTCACGAAGGCGCATGGATTCTTAGGACGTTGCTGGTTTTCTCCAAGGAGCGCGCAACTGCTACTCTTCGCGTCTAGGAATCATAAGTCCGCCCCGAATACCCTCAGAAATCTCGACCGATGTGATCGCCATAAATTCCGGGGGGATGTGGCTGTGCCAATAGGTTTTCTCAAAGTCCTTCGTGTGGCCCAGCTTTCCTGCGATCTCATGACGCCGCTGCCTTCCGGCCGTGTGAGCGATGAGGTCCGCGACTTCGAGCCCCGGCTCCAGTGAGCTTTTCGGCATAAAGCATCCCTCAACCTCGACGCGGCGTCCCCATACGTTCCGAAAATCGATGCGCGCCAATTCATAATCCCGCTGCACGAGACTGTCGCCGCGTTCAGACCCCTCGAAGATGAGGGCCACGACATCGACATCGCACTTCGCAACCAGCCGAGAAAAATATTGGATCGTGACCAAGGATATGGCCTTGTGCGCATCGATCCCCGGGGGCAGATCGGTTCTCGCATCGCACATAGTCGCGAACCGCCAGAACGGCCGCGCCATGAAATTGTTGATGCCATGGATCTGGCGCATCGTGGGCCGCGTCTGCTCGAAATCGGCGGCGTGAAACGGCTTTGTGGCCCCGCCCAGGCGTTCCCGTTTCAAGCGTTTCCACGGCTTTGATATTCTGTGCTTGTAGTCCGTGAAGAGCGCGCCGCAGCCCCCGCGCCCGAAGGTCGGGTTGTTCGGATCGCTGAGATCCTCGTTTCCCGTCTCATCGATGAAGATCAGGAGGGAATTGGGCGGAAGTTTAAGGATATCATCCACGGGGCGATCCGATCGCGATCGCCGTCCCTGGGATCGATCTATCAAACTCTGAAGGTCGAGTACAATTTTTCATGTAATATGTCATTAGTTATTGATTTTCATGGACGGATACGATTTTTCATGGCAAAGTGGCATAGAAACGTATAATTCAAACTTGGTATCATTTTTTCATGGATCACGAGAAAAAGAACGGATTTTCAGGGCCAGTAACGGCTTTTCATGAGCGCAGGCTCCCGGAAACGGCCACGCCGGCGGGCTATGCCGCGCTCATCGAGGCCCTGCGCCTGCCGGTCCCCGTGCCCCGCATCCTGGCCGCCATAGGCCCGCACCATAAGCAGTATGAACGGGACGGCTGGCGCATTTACACGCCCCGGCACGCCCCCAAACCCGATCTTGAGGGCCATCTGACCTTCGCTCTCAAGAATGAAGGCGTCGATCTCGGCGTCCTGAATGCCCTCTTCCGCGCCACCGGCCCCGCTCCGATCAAAGCGATGGTCCGCGCCACCCCTACTGGTAGCTACGCGCGCCGGGCCTGGTTCCTCTATGAGTGGCTGCTCGGGACAAAACTTGATCTGCCCGACGCCGACAAGGGAGCCTACGCGCTCGTCGTCGACCCGGACCAGCAATGGGCGGCTCCCGGCGCAACGTCCTCACGCCATCGCGTCAAAAACAACCTGCCGGGAACGCCCGCCTTCTGTCCCATGATCACATGGACGGACACGCTGCGACGCTTGACCGCGCGCGACCTCCAGGCGCGCGCGCGCGCAGCCGTCGCCAATGTGCCGGCCGACCTGCTCGCGCGCACGGCTGCTTTCCTTCTCCTCAAGGATTCCAAATCCAGCTTCGCCATTGAGAACGAGAATCCGCCTCACGACCGCATCCAGCGCTGGGGGCGCGCCATCGGCGAAGCCGGACGCCGTCCGATCGATCTCGACGAATTGCTGCGGCTGCAGCGCATCGTCATAGGCGACGCCCGCTTCGTGCGGCTAGGACTGCGCGACGAAGGCGGCTTTGTCGGCCAGCACGATCGCGACACGCGCATGCCGTTGCCGGAGCATATCAGCGCCCGCCCCGAAGACCTTCCTTCCCTGATCGACGGTCTGGTAACGTTCGACCGCGCAGCCGCGCCCAACCTCGACCCCGTCCTGGCCGCGGCGACGCTCGCCTTTGGCTTCGTCTACATCCACCCGTTCGCGGACGGAAACGGCCGCCTGCATCGCTACCTGATCCACCATGTTCTCGCCGAACGCGGGTTCAATCCGCCGGGCCTGGTGTTTCCGGTTTCGGCGGTTATTCTCGACCGCATCGATGATTATCGCCGTACGCTTGAGAGCTATTCAGCTCGCCTGCTGCCGATGATCGAGTGGGAGCCCACGCCGGACGGCAATGTCCGGGTTCTTAACGAGACGGCGGACTTCTACCGCTTCTTCGATGCGACGCCGCATGCCGAGTTTCTGTACGAATGCGTCGAGCGGACGATCGATATCGATTTGCCCGCCGAAACGCGCTTCCTCAAGGCCTACGACGCTTTCCGGCGCGAAGTTGCAAATGTCGTCGACATGCCCGACCGCACTGCCGATCTTCTGTTCCGCTTCCTCCACCAGAACAGCGGCACGCTTTCGAAGCGGGGTCGCGAACAGGAATTCGCTCAATTGACGTCAAGTGAAGTGTCGCAAATCGAGGCCGCTTACGCGGACTCCTTCGCGGAGCGAGCGGTTACCTGCGATGGGCAAAGACACCTCAAAACCTGAGCATCGCCTCCTCGCGACGTCGGTGACGACTCGCGTTGACGTTCCGCGCGAGCAGTTACCCGCAGCGGGTGCGCCCAGCGCCATCACCGTTGCAGCCCTCATGGAAAATGAGACGCGCGATGAAACGCTGCGGCTGCAGGATCAATCATTGCGCGCCTTCGACGTCGATGTGCTGCTCACCAAGCACCTGACGCTGCCTGATGTGTTCAGCGCGGACTTTACGAGGGAAGACGGCGCATCGCTGATCAAACTGGCGAGCGGCGTAAGAGTCGATACCGCCAGTGGCGCGTTTTACGTCGATCTCAACGGTCGGAACGAAATGGCGTTGATCCGGATGAAGGTTGAAGCGCGCGTGCCGATCGAGGCAAGAAATAAGGTGTACGACGCGATCGCCGTCTTCCTGGATCATCTGTCTTATGCGGCGGCTGTGCCGATCCTTACCGGCCAGATGAAGATCTACGACGATAAGAACCATATCATCACAATCGATATGCTGGGCCCGGAGCGCGAAGCGACTGTCAGCACCGGGGCGCAGCATCTCCCCCTCCCGCTTTCGCCGATTTATGCGCTTTATCGTGAGTTCAAGAATTCAAGCAGCGCCTACTACCGGCTGATTTGCCTCTTCAAAATCATGGAAGGAATTTTCAGCGTGCTCCGGAAAAAGGGACGGGAAGAGGCGGAGGCTCTTGGTGTTCCGTTTTCGATACCGAAGGAGCGCGTTCCCGATCATCCGGACATCTCCAAGGACCTGCGCCACCTCGTCGGGAAGCCGATCAAAGATTTTTATGACAACGTTTTGCAGAAGCCGTACCGTGACGCCGCTTCCCATTTTCTGGTGCAGGAAAGCGTGATCCTTCAGGTGAGTTCCGCGGAAGAACGCTATAAGTTCGCCGAGATGACGTTCGTGTGCGACCTCTGCGCCCGCGTCCTTATATCCAATCACGAGGCGCTACTACAACGTCTGGACGAAGCCCGTAGGGCGCAGGCCACCTAGCAGCGTTTGAAGCGAGTGCGTGAAAAGCCGGAGGGCACCGCACGGCAGTGACGACGAGCGCTCCGAAAAATCGCCCCAAACGTCCCATGGCCTCTTCCTGTTCATCGAACGCAATGACCAGCGCGCGGCCAGGACTCTCAAGGTCCGCATCCGCACATAGCCTTCATGAGGGCGCGGGCATCCACAAGACCATCGTCAGAGGACGGCCATTCATGGCACGTCGTCGACGATCTCGCGCGTGACTGCCCCGTCACCCCGGCTGAACTCGACGCCGTCGAAGCCTTCCTGATGCCACTGGTGCATGCCCTGCTCGCCGACACGTCCGATACTCAGCCGGGGAAAACAAGTCCGGACACCGCGCCAATGCCGACGCCAACTCATAACCGCCGCAATGAATTGATGCCTGAGAAAACCTAAAGCAGAAGACGACGCCATGCCTGACCCCGAACAGACCCAAGGGCCTCTACGCGCCGCGCTGTACTTCCGCGTCTCGACAGGGCGTCAGGCGGAATCGGACTTATCGATCCCTGACCAGCGGCGGCAGGCGCTCGCCTATTGCGTCGCCCGCGGCTGGGATGTCGCCATAGAATTCGTCGAGCCCGGCATGAGCGGCACGGACGACCGCCGCCCGGAACTGCAACGCCTGCTCGACATGGCAACTGCAGACGGCGCACCTTTCGATGTCGTTCTCGTTCATTCCTTCAGCCGGTTTGCCAGGGATCATTTCGCGCTGGAGCTGCATGTGCGCCGCCTGCGCAAGGTGGGCGTCCGGCTTGTCAGTATCACGCAGGATCTCGGCGAAGACCCGATGAGCGTGATGGTGCGGCAGGTCTTCGCGCTCTTCGACGAATACCAGTCGAAAGAAAACGCCAAGTACACGCTGCGCGCGATGCAGGAAAACGCCCGGCAAGGCTTCTGGAACGGCTCGAAAGCACCTTACTCTATGCCGTCGTCGCGGCCGAGCAGCGTGGCGCGAAAACCAAGAAGCGCCTCGCCATTGACCCGGTCGAAGCCGAAGTCGTGCGGCTGATATTCAGGCTGTTCCGCGAAGGCGACGGCGCGTCCGGCCCGATGGGTGTCAAAACCCTAACGAGCTGGCTTAATGAGCACGGCTACCGGACGCGCCTCGGTGCGCGCTGGGGCATCGGCCAACTGCACGGGATTCTGACGCGCGCCACATATAAAGGAGAGCACCGCTTCAACCGTAAAGTCTGGAAGACCCGCAAGGCCAAGCCCGACGCTGATCACGTTCCGGTCGCCGTCGATCCGATCATCGACGCTGAGACATTCGACGCCGTCCAGGCGGCGCTCAAATCCCGAAACCCGAAAATCCTGCCGCCGCGCGTCGTCACCGGCCCCATTCTGCTGACCGGCATCGCCACCTGCGCCGGGTGCGGCGGCGGCATGACGCTGCGCACGGGTAAGACTGGCCGCTATCGCTACTACACCTGCTCCACCTGCGCCCGGCAGGGCAAAAGCGCCTGCAAAGGCCGCTCCATCCCGATGGACAAGCTCGACCGATTGGTGACGGATCGGCTCGCCGACCGCCTCCTCACGCCTGAGCGCGTCGGCGACCTCCTCGCAGGCCTGATGGAGCGGCAGGCGGCGAAGAACGAGGATCACACCACGCGCCTGACCGCGCTGCGCTCCAAAATCAGCGACGCCGAAAGCCGTCTAGGCCGCCTCTACGCCGCCATCGAAAGCGGCGTCGCCGATCTCAACGACCAGACGCTCAAGGACCGTGTGGCCGCCGTCAAAACCGAACGCGACCTCGCACAGATCGCTTATGACCGCGCCGTCGCCGAAACCAACCCGGGTGCCCGGATCACGGACGAGAAGATCGCGAAATTCGTCGAGACGATGCGCTCAAACGTCCTGACCGGCGATACGCCATTCCGGCGGGCCTATATCCGCTCGGTCATTGACCAGGTCGAAGTCGATGACGATGAAATCCGCATTTGGGGCCGCAAGGGCATCTTGGAACGGCTCATCGCTGCCAGCGGCGGCAGTGGGCCAGCCGGAGTGCCCAGTTTTGTTCGGAAGTGGCGCGCCCGAAGAGATTCGAACTCCTGACCCCCAAATTCGTAGTTTGTCTATAAATCCGTACTGAGACTTTCCGTTTTTACGCCGGGCTGCTACGCGCGTCGATTATGCCTTTGTTGTTCATTGCATTTCAGCGGCTCTTAGCGTAGGATGGCGAACCAAGGCTTTCAAACTCATGAGCCTGCAATCGCCGTTCTAACACCGTTCTAGCACTATGCAGCACTCCCGACTTTCGTTCTCGGATCGAGCAATCGGCGCTTTGCCGTTCGCCGCATCTGGCCAGCATATCGTCCGAGACGAGGATGTGCCCGGCTTCTTTCTCCTCGTCGGCACCCGCTCAAAGACCTTCATGATCCAGGGCGATCTTTGGGAGAACGGAAAGCGACGGACCATCCGCGTCAAAGTAGGGGAGGTGGGCAAGATCGCTACGCGAGAGGCGCGAGCGAAAGCGAAGGTGCTTCTGGGGTCGATTTCCCACGGCGTGGATCCGCGACCCAAGCCGGAGGAGCCAGTGGTGGGTGCCGGTCCGAATGGACCTAATCCGACCGTGAGGCAAGCGTGGGAGCGTTATCGCGACGGGCATATGAAAAGGAAGGGGAGAAGCAGCGGCGCCGATCCAGGACTCTAGGGACCACGTCGAACGGCTGATGTCGGACTGGCTCGATTTTCCGCTCTCGAAGCTTGGGCTTCACCCGGACTTGGTCGAACCCAGCACGAAAAGCTCAGTGAAGAGAACGGAGCCTATATCGCTAATGGCTGCATGCGAACTCTACGCGCCATCTACAATCACGCCCGCAAAGCGGCGCGGGGCCTTCCTCCGGACAACCCCGTTTCAGCGGTTGATTGGAATTCGGAGCGTCGGCGTGACACTGCACTCGGGCTTGCCGATCTCGAGGGTTGGTTCAATGAACTGGCAGCGTTCGAAAATCCGGGTGCGGCGGGAGTTTCATCTTTTTCTGCTGCTCTCGGGTCATCGTCCGGAGGCGATCAAGAAGGCTCGCAGGGAGCATTTAGATTTTCGCCGGCGTGTCCTGCACGTGCCCAAGCCTAAGGGTGGAGAGGCAAGAGCATTCGACATTCCACTGTCTCGGCCTATGATCCGCTGCCTGATCCGCGTTGCTACTTTTTGGGCAATAGCTCTATCCTAACCAAGCAACTGAATGGATATTTCCTGCGGACAGCAAAAGTGGACATTTGGCGGAGCACAAGGAGAAGCGCAATGAGCTGTCAAAATGGGGCAATGACCTGAGGCAGACGTTTCGGACAGTTGCACAAACCGCGGGTGTGCCCGAACTGGATGTGCATTTGCTCATGAACCATTCAATTCCAGGCGTGAACGCGGGCTACATCACCCGCAACAAGCTACTGCG
>CAVOLE010000012.1:0-11215 GCA_963696665.1 uncultured Alphaproteobacteria bacterium | reverse complement strand
GCGAGCGCCAAATGAGGACTGACGTTCATCAGATTGAAGCCGCTGGCGACGACCTGCAGAATGCAAAGCGCGACAAACAAACCGCCGACCTCGCCGAAGCCACCGTAGGGATCGACGCCGCCCAGGATCGCTGCAAGGATTGTGATCAGCAGGTACGATTGGGCAATGTCGGCGCCCGCCGAATTGAAGCGGGCCCTCATGATGATTGCGGCGAGCCAGCACAGGACGCTCGAGAGGAGATAGACCCACACCTGCACGCGGCGCGTGTCGACGCCTGAGTAACGGGTGGCTTCCAGATTCGAGCCGATCATATGGATGCGGACGCCGAGTTCGGTCCGCGTCAGCAGAACGTGCGCGGCTACGGCGACGATAGCGAAGACGACGAAGGAAAGCGGGAGCCCCGCAATCGTCTTGTTGGAGATGACGATCAAGGCGTCGGGAAAGCCGGACAGAGTCCGGCCGCGAGTGAAATAGATGCTTAGGCCGTGGAGCAGGGTCATGGTTCCGAGCGTGACCAGGATCGGGTGGATGCCGATCACGGCCACGATCAGTCCGGTGATCACGCCAACGCAAATACAGCTCAAGAGTCCGGCGGCGAGGGCGCCGAAGAGCCAGAAAGCAGAAAGTCACCCCTTCCGCGTGCGCCGGCATCACGGCGGTCAGAATCCACGCCATCAGCAAGCTCGCCTGATTTGCCGTGGCTATGATCGCCAGATTGATGCCGCCCGATATCAGCGGGAGCGCCATGGCGAGCGGCAGCAGCCCGAGCCAGGGATCTGAAACATCATTGCTTGAAGCGTCGTCGCGCGCGGAAAGGTCGCGGGCATGAAGAACGAGAAGGTCGCGAAAAGCAGAACGAGCAGCGCAATGAGGCCGACGATGCTGGTCGAGCCTCCCCGCAGGATCGTGATCAGTTGATCGAGCTGGCTCGTCCTTCGACCGCCGGCCTCGACAAAACGGCGAGGAGCGGCGCGCATCAGGCAGGCCTCGCGACGAAGCGCTTGCGCCCGCGAGTCTCGGCATAAGCAGTCATGCTGACGGAAATTAGGATCGCGAGACCGATGACGACCCCAAAGAAGTAGGACGATACGCCAAGGAGATTCAGACCATTCTGCAGCATGGCCAGAAAGAGCACAGCCAGGACAACGCCGCCGACGGATCCGACGCCGCCGACCAAACTCGCTCCGCCTAGGATCGCGACGGCGAGCACATTCAATTCCTGGCCGGCCATCGCCGTTGGAACCGCCTGATGGACGCGACCCGCCTGGACGAATCCAGCGACAGCCGCCAGAAACCCGAGATAACCATAAGCGAGCAACTGAACGCGAAGAACTCCGACGCCAACGCAACTCGCCGCCTCGGGATTGCCTCCGAGCGCATAAATCTGACGCCCGATCCGAGTCCAAGCCATCAGATAGTAAGTCAGCAGGACGACCGCGACCATGATCACAATCGGCAGCGTGACCTTGATGACGCCGGAGGCCGTGGCGAAACGCAGGAAAGTGATGCGGCCTGACCACCAGTCGGGCAGGTTGTAGATCTCTTCTGCGTTGGTGAAGTAGACGAGGAGCGCATAGTAGATGCTGGATGTGGCGATCGTTACGATGATCGAGACAACGCGCAGATGGTGGGTGAGCAGAGCATTGATGCAGCCGAACGTCACCCCGAGAGCCGCAGCGAGAGTGAGCGCCGGCGCGGCTGGATAACCGAGTTGGGCGATGAGGTAGGCTGCGAGATATTGCGCCGCGGAGGCGGTAGCGGTGAATGAGACGTCGATGCCGCCAGAGACCAGGACCACAAAGGCGCCGGCGGCCAGAATCGTCGTAACGGAATAAGCTTCGATCAAATTCACGAAGTTGGAGACGGTAAAAAAATAAGGGGATGAAAGAGAGAAGACGACCGCGGCCGCGAGGATCGCGGCCAACAGGGCGAACTCCGTGCGTCAAGGACGGCTATGGACAGCTTATGCATAGAGCTCGTCCGATAGGGCGCGTTGATCGGTCGCTCCGGGTATGAATTCGTTCACGATCCGCCCGTCGCGCATGTGCAGAATACGATCGGAATTGTAATAGACCTCGGGAACCTCATCGGAGATGAGAAGGATCGCTACGCCCTGATCAGCCAGCCGGCGCACCAATTCATAAATGCCTTGCTTGTTGCGAACGTCGACGCCGACGGTCGGACTGTCGAGAATGAGGACCTTGGGATCGGTCGCCAGCCACTTCGCCAGTGCGACGCGCTGCTGATTGCCGCCGGACAAAGTCTGGACTGGCGCGTCGAGGTGCGGCGCTCGGATGCCAAGCCGGGCGATCCAATCGCTGGCCAATCCGCTGCGGCGACTGGGCGTAACGAGGCCGAGCGTGTTTGCCAGTCGGTCAAGGACCGTGATCGCCACATTATCGGCGATGGATTGTTTGAGATTGAGGCCAAGGGAGAGCCGGTCCTCAGACACATAGGCGATTCCAGCCCTCATCGCGTCCCGGTTCGAGCGAAGGTCGAGCGGAGCTCCATCGATCAGGATTTCGTCACGATCGAGCGCAGACATCCCGAAAAGGGCCAGCGCGAGCTCGGTTCGACCGGCTCCCAGCAGTCCAATGACGCTCAGAATCTCGCCACGACGAAGGACGAAGGAGACATCCTCGAATTCGCCGGCGCGTGAGGCGCGTCGGACTTCGAGCGCGGGTCGTGCGTCGCGCAAAAGACTGATGCGTGATGCTTTCACCTGTCATGAGCTCAACGAGCCGATGGTCGTCCACCTCGGAGGCAACGAAGGTGCCGACTTTGCGGCCGTCGCGCAGCACGGTCACGCGTTCGGCAATCTCGCTCACTTCTCCAATCGATGACTGACGAACACGACCGCGACGCCCAACGATTTGAGACGCCGGACGCTCGCGAGCAACAGTTCGACCTCGCGGCGCGTGAGGGAGGCCGTTGGCTCATCCATGAATAGGATCCGGGCGTTCGCGGCCAGCCCGCGGCAGATAGCGACGATCTGCCGCTGCGCAACTGGGAGCGTCCCGGCCTTCGCGTCCAAGGGAAGGTGCGCGTTCAAGCGAGCGAGCGCCTCGCTCGCCGCCTCGCGCATGGCGCGGCGGCGGAAGCAGAGGCGCGGTAAGCTCGCGGTCGATCGCTATGTTCTCGAGTACGGTAAGATTGGGGAAGAGGAACAGGTCCTGGAAGATCACCTGCACGCCAAGCGACTTGGGCAGTTGCGGCGTCAGGCTCGAGTAGCCTGAGCCATCGATGGCGATCGAACCGCCGCGGTCGGGCGCATGAACGCCGCTGACGATCTTGATCAGGGTGGACTTTCCCGATCCATTCTCGCCCACAAGGCAGTGCACCTCGCCCGGGTCCACGGACCAATCGATCCCCTCGAGCGCCACCGTTCCGCCGAACTTCTTGCCAATTCCGGCGAGCGAAAGAAACGGCGGCAAATCGTCGAGGGCGGATGCATCCATTGTCACGGCGTTCGCCCGAGAGCTTGTGCGTCAGGAGGAAGGAAAGCGCACGAAGGTACACAGCCGCGTTGGTCGGCGCCGGCCCGGCGCGGCTTTCGAGATGTGCTTGTCAAAGGATCAGATGATCTTGGCCCATTTTTCGATCGTCTCGGGATTGAGGTCGATCTGCTTATTGGCGCGGATGACGTGCTCATCGGCGTTGACCCGGCAGGTTCCCAGGCCCGGTAATTCCATGCCGTCCTTGCTCGTGCGCCCAGTCACAAGCGTCTTGCCGAGAGCAACGAGCGCGTGGCCGGAGTCCATTGGGTTCCCGAGGAAGCCGAAGGTAATGGCGCCTTCCTTCATGAGCTTGAGGCCCTAAACTCGGAATGAACGGACCGACGACAATGACCTTGCCGATCTTGTCCTGGTCCGCCACCGCCTCGCCCAGCGCCGATGGGACCGTTGGCGCCGAAGATCAGGAACCCCTTGAGATCCGGATTGCGCCTGCATCTGGTG
This sequence comes from uncultured Alphaproteobacteria bacterium, assembly GCA_963696665.1. Lineage (GTDB taxonomy): Bacteria > Pseudomonadota > Alphaproteobacteria > Rhizobiales > Beijerinckiaceae > Roseiarcus. Next base: position 7,259 of record CAVOLE010000012.1, on the reverse strand, counting down.
GATGTCGCTGTCTTGTAGCTGTCGTCCACGCTGTTGGAGACGCCGAAGCGGTCGCCGATCTGCTGCATCTTCGGGTACTTTTGTTTCTGCAGCGCGATCGCAGTCGGCTCAGAGATTATGCAGCGTCACCGTCAAGCCGCCGACGTAGACGACATACTTGCCTTCGCCCCCGATCGCGTTCGCGAAGGCCTCGAGATGAGCCTCGCCGAAGGCTTTGTCCTGGGTGAGCTCAATGTCCCAATCGGCGTTCTTCTGCTCTGGCGACTTGTTCATCACGACCTTGATCCCGGCAGCTTGCGCTCGCCCAAGCACAGGCTCGAGCGCTTTGCCGTCATTGGGAACCACGCCAATCACGTCAACCTTCTTGGCGATCAATTCCTCGATGGCGCGGACCTGCTCGGCCGGGTCGTTGGTTGTCGGATTGATGATCGAAGCGTCGACGCCAAACTCCTTGCCAGCCTGCGCCACGCCCTTGGCGACGTTGTCGAACGATTCGATCTTGACCTTGCCGACAACGCCGATCTGCAGCGGATTGTTGGCCGCCAAAACCCTTGATGCCGGCAGTACCGAAACCGCTCCGAGCGCGCCCGCGCCCTGGACAACAGTTCGCCGAGTCATCCCGACGATTTTGTGTTCCTCCCGTTCGGTTCTGCATCGCCTTGAAGGCCAGCCATTCCGCCTTCAAGTGGACAGACCACTTCATTTGACGATGCTCTCTGGATAGTCAAGGGTGCGTGAGCAGCGATTTCGGATATGATTGCGCGGAGAATGGAGTTGGCCCCATCCGAGAGCGATACCGTCGCCAGGCCCTCTTGAAGCGCGATGTGAGTAGCCGGCCACCTGTGGTCCCATTTTAAATGACCTACGGCTTGGCACGGGAAGTTGAAAGCGCGCGTCCAAAAGGGTTGTGATGAGTTTGCGGCCCGCCGCTCCGAGTTGAGCGGTTTATCGTGACACGGTCTGATTGTCCGCTATTCCGCTTCGTGGCTGTCCATTGCGTTGCGTCGGATAGAAACAATCCCACCTCTGAGACATCACTACGCCGCGCGATGACCGCCCTCGAAAGACTTCGTTCTCCAATGGGTCAAGCGCAGGAGCCTCTTCCGGGTGTCCGCGTGGTAGGCCGGCGGCCCTTTGCGCTCGCGTTCCCTCTTCGCCAGCCAAAATCCGAGAATGCGCCTCAGCGGCCTCTCCTGAGCCGGGCGCCTTGCGGGCGCCGCCGAGCGTGGATCGTCACTGCGACAGCGTCATGTGGCGACGGGAACGGGCATGCTGGCGGCGACCGCGCCCTAGACCCCGGTGACGACGCACATCTTGCCGTCCATGCGGTTCATGACACGACCTCGTAGCCGGCGAGCGCCATCACGCGCAGGAGTTCTTTGTGGCCCTTCCTGGCCATGTCGAGCGGCGGGCTGACCTTCGGTCCTGCTCAGCTTCGACGACGAACCAGCCCTCGTAGCCATGTGAGGCAAGCCGCGAGACGATGGCCGCGAAGTCAAGCGAGCCGTCGCCGGGCACTGTGAAGGCGCCCTTGACGACCGCGTCGAGGAAGCTCTCGCGGGTCCTGTCGAGCGCGTTGATTACGCTCCTGCGGACATCCTTCGTGTGAACGTGGCTGATGCGCGCGTGATGCTTGTCGATAACGCGCAGCACGTCGCCGCCGGCGAAGGCCATGTGGCCGGCGTCGAACAGGAGCGGCAGCGCCTCGCCCGAATTCGCCATCAGGAGGTCGAGTTCGGGCACCGTCTGATCGCCGCCGCCATGTGGTGGTGGTAGGCGATCGGCATGCCCTGAGCCGCGCACCATTCCGCGAAGGCCGTCATCTTGCGCCCGTACGCCTTGATCTCGTCTTCGCCGAGCTTGGCTTAGTCGCGAACGGCGCCAGCGCACGCCCTGGATCGATCTCGCGGTCTCGCCGTAGACGATCCAGGGCGCCTTGGCGGCGATGAAGAAGTCCATCTGCGCGCGGACGCGGTCCTTTTCCTGTTCGATGTCGCCGTCGAGCAGGAGGCCCGAGAACCAGCCGCGCATACCGAAATGCCGTATTTGGCGAGAATGGGGCCGGCTGTCCATGTCATCGGAAATCGGCGGCCGGGCTCCATGCCGGTAAAGCCGGCGACGCTCGCCTGTCTGAGGCACTCCTCGAGGGTCACGTTGTCCGAGACCTCGGCGAGATCGTTGTTCGACCATGCGATGGGTGCGATTCAAGTTTTGCTTTCATTGGGCTCATACTCCCACGCGCTGCTTCGAGCGGATCTTTTCCTGTTCCCTTCGCGCCTTCTGGACGGATACCGCGTCGAGACCTCCGGCACGCCGACGTCCCAGTCCGCATCGCCCGGCACCCAGGCCCAGGCGTCTGAGGCGATCGAGAGCACGGTCGTGCGGTCGTTCCTTTCGCCCATTCGAGGGCAGCCTGAAAGTCCGCGAGGCTTTCGCCATGCGCGCGGCCGCGCCCATGGCTTCCGCGTGCCTAGCGAAATCGACGTGCAGCGGCGCTCCGCGGTTCACGACCCGGCAATCGACAAGCAGGTTGTTGAAGCCCGGCACGCCCTTGGCCTGCTGCAGCCGGTTGATGACCGCGTAGCCGCCGTTGTCGCAGACCACGACGATCATCTTGTGGCCGCTGAGGACCGACGAATACATGTCGGAGTTCATCATCATGTAGGTGCCGTCGCCGACCATGACGATCGGCGTGCCGCCGACGCCGCCCGGCTCCGAATTCGCCATCGCGTGGCCCCAGCCCGCTGCGATCTCGTAGCCCATGCAGGAGAAGCCGAACTCGACGTCGAAGGTGTTGGGCGCCTTGACCCGCCAGCTCTTGGTGATCTCCCCCGGCAGGCCACCAGCCGCCGTGATGATGGTGTCTTTCTCCCCGGCCGCTTCGTTCACGGCGTGGATCACCTGCGCGTAGGTGGGGACGGGCGCGTTGGTCGGGGCATGATGGCCGTCGAGCAGCGCGTCCCACTCCTTGAACAGCGCCTTGGCGCGGGCCATGTGCGCCGGATCGACGCGCCACGACCCGAGCTCGGCGTCAAGCTCGGTCACGGTCTCGAGCGCGTCGCCGGCCACGGCAAGCGCGCGATGTTTTACGGCGTCGAACCGGGCGGCGTTGATCGCAATAAAGCGCGCGTCCTTGCCGAACGCAGTCCACGAGCCCGTCGTAAAATCCTGGAGGCGCGTGCCGACCGCGAGAATGACGTCGGCTTCAGCTGCGAGCGTGCTGGCCGAGGTCGAGCCGACGATGCCGATCGGTCCTGCATGCGCGGCATGCTCGCGCGTGACGCCGCCCTTGCCGGCGATCGTCTTGACGATCGGGATGCCGTGCTTGACGGCGAACGCCGCCATAGCCTCTTCGGCGGGCGAGTAGCGGACGCCGCCGCCGGAGATCAAGAGCGGCTTCTTCGCGGGTGGTTCAGGAGCGTCGCGGCTTCCGTGACTTTACGACGATCGGGGCGCGGACGGGGGATCGACCAAATTCGCTTTTCGAAGAGCCTCGGGGTAGTCGAACGCCACCTCCTGGATGTCCTGCGGCGAGCCGATAAGGCGGGGGCGGCGGTCGCCCGGGTCCGCATCGTGGCGACGGCCTGCGGCAGCGAAAGATGATCTGGGCCGGATGGGTGATGCGGTCCCAGTAGCGTCTTCACCGCCTTGAAGGCGTCGTTCTTAAGTGATGCCGGGTCGCCGAAATGCTCGACCTGCTGGAGCATCGGGTCGGGCAGGCGACTGGTGAATGTTCTCCGGAGAGCAGCAGCACCGGCAGGCGGTTCGCGAGCGCCGTTCCCGCCGCGGTCACCATGTTGGCCGCGCCGGGGCCGATCGACGTGGTCGCAATCATGATCTGGCGGCGGCGCTTGGCCTTGGCGTAGCCGACCGCTGCGAGCGCCATCGACTGCTCGTTCGGCCGCGCCAGGTCGGCAAGCGATCCTGGACCGCCTCCAGCGCCTCGGAGAAGCAGGTGACGTTGCCGTGGCCAAAGATGGCGAACACCCCTGCGAGCAGGGGGACGCGGACGCCCTCGATCTCGGTGAACTGTTGCGTCAGCCACCGGGCCAAGGCCTGGGCCATGGTGAGGCGGATTGTCGAGCCGGCCATTCGGTTTCCTCCGCGTCGCCGATTTGCACAAAGCGTCTTCTAACGCATCGGATATTGACAATATCTACGAAGCGCAACAAGAATTGCAAACACCACGAGGGAGGAGAGCTTGATGATCCGGATCGCTGTGCTCGGCTGCGGTCGCATCGGCGCCATGCACGCCGCCAATATCGCCGCCCACCCCGCGCCAGCCTCGCGGCGGTGCAGGACATCAACGGCGCCGCGGCGGAGCCGCCGCCGCCGCACGGGAGCTCGCGTGATGCGGACGGGGCCGATCTTCTCGTCCTCGGACGTGGACGCCGTCCTGATCGCGACGGCGACCGACACCCACGCCGACCTCCTGGAACAGGCGGTCGCAGCCGGAAAGCCGACCCTCTGCAAAAAGCCGATCGATCTCTCGCTCGCGCGGGTGAACCGCTGCGCGGAGGCGATTTGCGGGTCGCGGACTCCGATCCAGCTGGGCTTCGTCCGCCGTTTCGACCCGGGCCACAAGGCCGTTCACCAGGCGGTCCGCTCGGGCGAAATCGGCGAGTTGCATCAGGCCGTGATCACCTTCCGCGACCCCGGCCTCGCGACGGAGGCCTACCTCAAGGTGTCGGGCGGAATCTTCCGCGACATGACAATTCACGACTTCGACATGGCGCGATTCATCCTCGGGGAGGAGCCGGAGGTCGTCATCGCAACCGGCTCGAGGCTCGTCGCCGGCGTTGATGAAGAGCTTGCGCGACTATGACACCGTCACCGTCGTGATGACGACGGCGTCCGGCAAGCAGGCCGTGATCACGAACTCGCGCGAAGCTGTTTATGGCTACGATCAGCGGGTCGAGACCTCGGCTCGAAGGGAATGGCAGTCTCGGAGAACCGTCGCCCCAATCAGATGGTGTTGTCGGGCAAGGGGTTCAGCAATCACGCGACGCCCCTGCTTCACTTCTTCATCGAGCGCTACCGCGAAGCCTTCGACGGAGAAATCGACGCAATCGTCGAGGCCGTCGAAGCGGGTCGGCCTCCGATTGTCGGTTTCGAAGACGGACGGCGCGCGCTAACGCTCGCGGAGGCGGCGCTAAAGTCGGTCGCAGAAGGCCGTGCGGTCAAGGTTTCGGAGGTTCTCTGACATGTACGAACAATTCGGACTTTTCCTCGACGGCGCATGGCGGCCGGCCGCGAATGGCGCCAAAGCGGCGGTGATGAGCCCCGCGACCGGGGCGTTTCTGGGCGAGGTTCCGGTCGCGGGCGTCGCCGACACCGAGGAAGCCTTTCGCTCCGCCGAGGCCGGCCTCAAGGCCTGGCGCGCGACGCCGGTTTTCGCGCGGGCCGACGCGATCCACGCGATCGCCGACGAGATGGTCCGGCGCGCGGGCGAGGCGGCGCGCAAGATCTCGAGCGAGACCGGCAAACCCATTGCGCAGGCGCAGCGTGAATGGACTCTGACGGTCGACCAGTTTCGCTGATACGCCGAGGAGGCCCGCCGCATCTACGGCCGGCTCGTCGAGAGCCGCGTTCCGGGCGGACGGTCCGAGGTCAGCCACGAACTTATCGGGGTCGTCGCCGCCTTCACCGCCTGGAACTTCCCAGCGGCGCTGATCGGCCGCAAGGTCGCGCCGGCGCTCGCCGCGGGCTGCTCGGTCGTCGTGTTCCCGTCGTCGCAGACGCCGGGTAGATGGTGATCGTCGATTGCTGCCGCGCCGGGAGCCTGCCCCCCGGCGTTGTCAACCTCGTCGTCGGGCCGACCAACGCGACCTACGCGCCGATCATGGCGTCGAAGTCGGTCCGCAAGGTCTCGCTGACCGGCTCGACCCGCGTCGGCCAGCAGATGATCCGCGACGCCGCCGACACGATGAAAAAGATCTCGATGGAGCTCGGCGGCAAACCGCCGCTGATCGTCTACGACGACGCCGACCTCAAAACGGCGCTCAATGTTTCCGTCCCGACCAAGTACGTCAACGCCGGGCAGGTTTGCGTGACGCCGGACCGGTTCTACGTCCACGAGAGCCTGCACGACGCGTTCGTCGAAGGCTTCGCGGAGCGCGCCAAGGCGATCAAGCTCGGCGACGGGCTCGATTTCCTCCGTAAATACGGGGCCCCTGATCAGCGCGCAGCGACTCGCCGAGATCGAGGGGATTGTCGCCGACGCGGTCAAGGCCGGCGCTAGGGTCGCCGCTGGCGGCGGCCGGGCGCCAGGCTTCAACGCCGGCCACTTCTTCGAGCCGACCGTGCTGACCGAGTGACCGACGACATGAAGGTCATGGCGAAGGAGAATTTCGGTCCAATCGCGGCGATCACGCGGTTTGGCGGCGACGACGAAGCGATCACGCGCGCTAGAGCGATTGCCGCTCAAATTGGTTCATAGCCTGCGGCCTCGAAGTAGTTTGCGCACTCGCGAGGTGAGAAGTTTTCGAGGCATTGGCCGATTGCGCGCCAGAGGCCTTCGACGGTTCGCTCGGCGGCCTTTCGCAGCAACGCTTTGAGCTTGGCGAACAGCATCTCGATGGGATTGAAGTCGGGACTGTAGGGCGGGAGGAAAAGCAGCCGCGCGCCCGCAGCTTCGATCAGTTCGCGCACCTTGGGCCGCTTGTGGCTGGCGAGGTTGTCCATGACGACGATGTCGCCCCGCGACAGCGTGGGAGCGAGGAACTGCTCGACATCGGCCTCGAAAGCCGCCGCGTTCATGGGACCGTCGAGCACGAGTGGAGCCGCAGCCGTCGAGGCGCAAGCCAGCGACAAAGGTTGTCGTCTTCCGATGGCCGAACGGGACGCCGGCGCGCAGCCTTTCTCCCTTGGGAGCGCGGCCGTAGCGACGCGCCATGTTGGTTGAGGCCCAGGTCTCGTCGATGAAGACGAGCTTTTCTGGATCAAGATCGAGTTGGCCGTCGAACCAGGCTTCGCGCCGCTTAAGAACGTCGGGGCGATCCTGCTCGGTCGCATGCGCGGTCTTTTTTTGAGCATGATCCGTGTCTGGCAAAAAATCGGCTAATCGACGACCCGCCATCGTGAGGCCCCTTTCGGCAAGCGCCGCCTGATATTCGCGAAGCGTCGCGTCGGACCGCTCTTCGCGCATGGAAAGGAGAAACTGCGCCTGAGCTTCGATCGGCGCCGAGCGATGATCCCCGCCATCGGCTTGGGAAGAACGTCTCCCGTGTTCTGCGCCCGCGCCATCCAGCGGATTGCGC
>CAVOLE010000011.1:0-10378 GCA_963696665.1 uncultured Alphaproteobacteria bacterium | reverse complement strand
GCGAGCGCCAAATGAGGACTGACGTTCATCAGATTGAAGCCGCTGGCGACGACCTGCAGAATGCAAAGCGCGACAAACAAACCGCCGACCTCGCCGAAGCCACCGTAGGGATCGACGCCGCCCAGGATCGCTGCAAGGATTGTGATCAGCAGGTACGATTGGGCAATGTCGGCGCCCGCCGAATTGAAGCGGGCCCTCATGATGATTGCGGCGAGCCAGCACAGGACGCTCGAGAGGAGATAGACCCACACCTGCACGCGGCGCGTGTCGACGCCTGAGTAACGGGTGGCTTCCAGATTCGAGCCGATCATATGGATGCGGACGCCGAGTTCGGTCCGCGTCAGCAGAACGTGCGCGGCTACGGCGACGATAGCGAAGACGACGAAGGAAAGCGGGAGCCCCGCAATCGTCTTGTTGGAGATGACGATCAAGGCGTCGGGAAAGCCGGACAGAGTCCGGCCGCGAGTGAAATAGATGCTTAGGCCGTGGAGCAGGGTCATGGTTCCGAGCGTGACCAGGATCGGGTGGATGCCGATCACGGCCACGATCAGTCCGGTGATCACGCCAACGCAAATACAGCTCAAGAGTCCGGCGGCGAGGGCGCCGAAGAGCCAGAAAGCAGAAAGTCACCCCTTCCGCGTGCGCCGGCATCACGGCGGTCAGAATCCACGCCATCAGCAAGCTCGCCTGATTTGCCGTGGCTATGATCGCCAGATTGATGCCGCCCGATATCAGCGGGAGCGCCATGGCGAGCGGCAGCAGCCCGAGCCAGGGATCTGAAACATCATTGCTTGAAGCGTCGTCGCGCGCGGAAAGGTCGCGGGCATGAAGAACGAGAAGGTCGCGAAAAGCAGAACGAGCAGCGCAATGAGGCCGACGATGCTGGTCGAGCCTCCCCGCAGGATCGTGATCAGTTGATCGAGCTGGCTCGTCCTTCGACCGCCGGCCTCGACAAAACGGCGAGGAGCGGCGCGCATCAGGCAGGCCTCGCGACGAAGCGCTTGCGCCCGCGAGTCTCGGCATAAGCAGTCATGCTGACGGAAATTAGGATCGCGAGACCGATGACGACCCCAAAGAAGTAGGACGATACGCCAAGGAGATTCAGACCATTCTGCAGCATGGCCAGAAAGAGCACAGCCAGGACAACGCCGCCGACGGATCCGACGCCGCCGACCAAACTCGCTCCGCCTAGGATCGCGACGGCGAGCACATTCAATTCCTGGCCGGCCATCGCCGTTGGAACCGCCTGATGGACGCGACCCGCCTGGACGAATCCAGCGACAGCCGCCAGAAACCCGAGATAACCATAAGCGAGCAACTGAACGCGAAGAACTCCGACGCCAACGCAACTCGCCGCCTCGGGATTGCCTCCGAGCGCATAAATCTGACGCCCGATCCGAGTCCAAGCCATCAGATAGTAAGTCAGCAGGACGACCGCGACCATGATCACAATCGGCAGCGTGACCTTGATGACGCCGGAGGCCGTGGCGAAACGCAGGAAAGTGATGCGGCCTGACCACCAGTCGGGCAGGTTGTAGATCTCTTCTGCGTTGGTGAAGTAGACGAGGAGCGCATAGTAGATGCTGGATGTGGCGATCGTTACGATGATCGAGACAACGCGCAGATGGTGGGTGAGCAGAGCATTGATGCAGCCGAACGTCACCCCGAGAGCCGCAGCGAGAGTGAGCGCCGGCGCGGCTGGATAACCGAGTTGGGCGATGAGGTAGGCTGCGAGATATTGCGCCGCGGAGGCGGTAGCGGTGAATGAGACGTCGATGCCGCCAGAGACCAGGACCACAAAGGCGCCGGCGGCCAGAATCGTCGTAACGGAATAAGCTTCGATCAAATTCACGAAGTTGGAGACGGTAAAAAAATAAGGGGATGAAAGAGAGAAGACGACCGCGGCCGCGAGGATCGCGGCCAACAGGGCGAACTCCGTGCGTCAAGGACGGCTATGGACAGCTTATGCATAGAGCTCGTCCGATAGGGCGCGTTGATCGGTCGCTCCGGGTATGAATTCGTTCACGATCCGCCCGTCGCGCATGTGCAGAATACGATCGGAATTGTAATAGACCTCGGGAACCTCATCGGAGATGAGAAGGATCGCTACGCCCTGATCAGCCAGCCGGCGCACCAATTCATAAATGCCTTGCTTGTTGCGAACGTCGACGCCGACGGTCGGACTGTCGAGAATGAGGACCTTGGGATCGGTCGCCAGCCACTTCGCCAGTGCGACGCGCTGCTGATTGCCGCCGGACAAAGTCTGGACTGGCGCGTCGAGGTGCGGCGCTCGGATGCCAAGCCGGGCGATCCAATCGCTGGCCAATCCGCTGCGGCGACTGGGCGTAACGAGGCCGAGCGTGTTTGCCAGTCGGTCAAGGACCGTGATCGCCACATTATCGGCGATGGATTGTTTGAGATTGAGGCCAAGGGAGAGCCGGTCCTCAGACACATAGGCGATTCCAGCCCTCATCGCGTCCCGGTTCGAGCGAAGGTCGAGCGGAGCTCCATCGATCAGGATTTCGTCACGATCGAGCGCAGACATCCCGAAAAGGGCCAGCGCGAGCTCGGTTCGACCGGCTCCCAGCAGTCCAATGACGCTCAGAATCTCGCCACGACGAAGGACGAAGGAGACATCCTCGAATTCGCCGGCGCGTGAGGCGCGTCGGACTTCGAGCGCGGGTCGTGCGTCGCGCAAAAGACTGATGCGTGATGCTTTCACCTGTCATGAGCTCAACGAGCCGATGGTCGTCCACCTCGGAGGCAACGAAGGTGCCGACTTTGCGGCCGTCGCGCAGCACGGTCACGCGTTCGGCAATCTCGCTCACTTCTCCAATCGATGACTGACGAACACGACCGCGACGCCCAACGATTTGAGACGCCGGACGCTCGCGAGCAACAGTTCGACCTCGCGGCGCGTGAGGGAGGCCGTTGGCTCATCCATGAATAGGATCCGGGCGTTCGCGGCCAGCCCGCGGCAGATAGCGACGATCTGCCGCTGCGCAACTGGGAGCGTCCCGGCCTTCGCGTCCAAGGGAAGGTGCGCGTTCAAGCGAGCGAGCGCCTCGCTCGCCGCCTCGCGCATGGCGCGGCGGCGGAAGCAGAGGCGCGGTAAGCTCGCGGTCGATCGCTATGTTCTCGAGTACGGTAAGATTGGGGAAGAGGAACAGGTCCTGGAAGATCACCTGCACGCCAAGCGACTTGGGCAGTTGCGGCGTCAGGCTCGAGTAGCCTGAGCCATCGATGGCGATCGAACCGCCGCGGTCGGGCGCATGAACGCCGCTGACGATCTTGATCAGGGTGGACTTTCCCGATCCATTCTCGCCCACAAGGCAGTGCACCTCGCCCGGGTCCACGGACCAATCGATCCCCTCGAGCGCCACCGTTCCGCCGAACTTCTTGCCAATTCCGGCGAGCGAAAGAAACGGCGGCAAATCGTCGAGGGCGGATGCATCCATTGTCACGGCGTTCGCCCGAGAGCTTGTGCGTCAGGAGGAAGGAAAGCGCACGAAGGTACACAGCCGCGTTGGTCGGCGCCGGCCCGGCGCGGCTTTCGAGATGTGCTTGTCAAAGGATCAGATGATCTTGGCCCATTTTTCGATCGTCTCGGGATTGAGGTCGATCTGCTTATTGGCGCGGATGACGTGCTCATCGGCGTTGACCCGGCAGGTTCCCAGGCCCGGTAATTCCATGCCGTCCTTGATCTCGCCCCCGGTCGCAAGCGTCTTGCCGAGAGCGACGAGCGCATAGCCCGAATCCATCGGGTTCCAGAGGAAGCCGCGGGTAATGGCGCCTTCCTCGATGAGCTTGAGGCCCTCGGTCTCCCGGAATGAACGGACCGACGACAATGACCTTGCCGATCTTGTCCTGGTCCGCCACCGCCTGGCCGGCGCCGATCGGACCGTTGGCGCCGAAGATCAGGAACCCCTTGAGATCCGGATGCGCCTGCGCATCTGGTCGATCGCTGTCTTGTAGCTGTCGTCCACGCTGTTGGAGACGCCGAAGCGGTCGCCGAATCCGCTGCATCTTCGGGTACTTTTGTTTCTGCAGCGCGATCGCATAGTCGGCTCAGAGATTATGCAGCGTCACCGTCAAGCCGCCGACGTAGACGACATACTTGCCTTCGCCCCCGATCGCGTTCGCGAAGGCCTCGAGATGAGCCTCGCCGAAGGCTTTGTCCTGGATGAGCTCAATGTCCCAATCGGCGTTCTTCTGCTCTGGCGACTTGTTCATCACGACCTTGATCCCGGCGGGTTGTGCTTGCCCAAGCACAGGCTCGAGCGCTTTGCCGTCATTGGGAACCACGCCAATCACGTCAACCTTCTTGGCGATGAAATCCTCGATGGCGCGGACCTGCTGGCTGGGTCATCTGTTGTCGGATTGATGATCGAAGCGTCGACGCCAAGCTCCTTGCCAGCCTGCGTCACGCCCTTGGCGACGTTGTCGAACCATGGGATCTTGACCTTGCCGACAACGCCGATCTGCAGCGGATTGTTGGCCGCCAAAACCCTTGATGCCGGCAGTACCGAAACCGCTCCGAGCGCGCCCGCGCCCTGGACAACAGTTCGCCGAGTGATCCCACGCATTTTGTGTTCCTCCCGTTCGGTTCTTAAGTCGCCTTGAAGGCCAGCCGATCGGCCTTCAAAGTGGACAGACCACTTCATTTTGACGATGCTCTCTGGATAGTCAAGGGTGCGTGAGCAGCGATTTCGGATATGATTGCGCGGAGAATGGAGTTGGCCCCATCCGAGAGCGATACCGTCGCCAGGCGCCCTGAAGCGCGATGTGAGTAGCCGGCCACCTGTGGTCGCATTTTAAATGACCTACGGCTTCGCACGGGAAGTTGAAAGCGCGCGTCCAAAAGGGTTGTGATGAGTTTAGCGGCCCGCCGCTCCTAGTTCAGCGGTTTATCGTGACACGGTGTGAATGTCCGCTATTTGCGCTTCGTGGCTGTCCACTGCGTTGGCGCCGGATAGAAACAATCCGCACCTCTGAGACATCACGATGCCGCGCGATGACCGCCCTCGAAAGACTTCGTTCTCCAATGGGTCAAGCGCAGGAGCCTCTTCCGGGTGTCCGCGTGGTAGGCCGGCGGCCCTTTTGCGCTTGCGCTCCCTCTTCGCCAGCCAAAATCCGAGAATGCGCCTCAGCGGCCTCTCTCCTGAGCCGGGCGCCTCGCGGGCGCCGCCGAGCGTGGATCGTCACTGCGACAGCGTCATTGTGGCGACGGGAACGGGCATGCTGGCGGCGACCGCGCCCTAGACCCCGGTGACGACGCACATCTTGCCGTCCATGCGGTTCATGACACGACCTCGTAGCCGGCGAGCGCCATCACGCGCAGGAGTTCCCCGTGGCCCTTCCTGGCCATGTCGAGCGGCGGGCTGACCTTCGGGTCCTGGCCCAGCTTCGACGACGAACCAGCCCTCGTAGCCATGTGAGGCAAGCCGCGAGACGATGGCCGCGAAGTCAAGCGAGCCGTCGCCGGGCACGGCGAAGGCGCCCTTGACGACCGCGTCGAGGAAGCTCTCGCGGCTCCGGTCGAGGCCGTCGATCACCCGGCGGCGGACGTCCTTCGTATGGACGTGGCTGATGCGCTTCCAGTGCTCGTCGATCACGCCCAGCACGTCGCCGTCGGCGAAGGCCATGTGGCCGGCGTCGAACAGCAGCGGCAGCGCCTCACCCGAGTTCGCCATAAGGAGGTCGAGCTCGGGCTTGGTCTCGATCGCAGCGGCCATATGGTGGTGGTAGGCGATCGGCATGCCCTCATCGGCGCACCACTCCGCGAAGGCCGTCATCTTGCGCCCGTACGCCTTGATCTCGTTTCGCCGAGCTTCGGCTTATTCGCGAGCGGCCCCGAGCGCCCGCCCTGGATCGATCTCGCGGCTCGCCGTAGACGTGCAGGGCGCCTTGGCGGCGATGAAGAAATCCATCTGCGCGGGACGCGGTCCTTTTCTTGCCCATGTCGCCGTCGAGCAGGAGGCCGAGAACCAGCCGCCGCATACCGAAATGCCGTATTTGGCGAGAATGGGCCGAGCTCGTCCATGTTCATCGGAAATCGGCGGCCGGTCTCCATGCCGGTAAAGCCGGCGACGCTCGCCTGTCTGAGGCACTCCTCGAGGGTCATGTTGTCCGAGAGCTCGGCGAGATCGCTGTTCCACGACGCGATGCGGGCGATTCCGAAGTTTTGCTTTCATTGGGCTCACATCCCACCCGCTGCTTCGAGCGGATCTGTTCCTGTTCCCTTCGCGCCTTCTCGACGGATACCCGCGTCGAGACCTCCGGCACGCCGACGCCCCAGTCCGCATCGCCCGGCACCCAGGCCCAGGCGTCTGAGGCGATCGAGAGCACGGTCGTGCGGTCGTCGCCCTTCGCCCATTCGAGGGCAGCCTGAAAGTCCGCGAGGCTTTCGCAATGGCGCGCGGCCGCGCCCATGGCTTCCGCGTGCCTAGCGAAATCGACGTGCAGCGGCGCTTTGCGGTTCACGACCCGGCAATCGACAAGCAGGTTGTTGAAGCCCGCACGCCCTTGGCCTGCTGCAGCCCGTCGACTACCGCGTAGCCGCCGTTGTCGCAGACCACGACGATCATCTTGTGGCCGCTGAGGACCGACGAATAGATGTCGGAGTTCATCATCATGTAGGTGCCGTCGCCGACCATGACGATCGGCGTGCCGCCGATGCCGCCCAGCTCCGAATTCGCCATCGCGTGGCCCCAGCCCGCTGCGATCTCGTAGCCCATGCAGGAGAAGCCGAACTCGACGTCGAAGGTGTTGGGCGCCTTGACCCGCCAGCTCTTGGTGATCTCCCCCGGCAGGCCGCCAGCCGCCGTTATGATAGTGTCCTTCTCCCCTGCCGCTTCGTTCCGACGTGGATCACCTGCGCGTAGGTGGGGTCGAGCGCGTTGGTCGGGGCATGATGGCCGTCGAGCAGCGCGTCCCACTCCTTGAACAGCGCCTTGGCGCGGGCCATGTGCGCCGGATCGACGCACCACGACCCGAGCTCGGCGTCAAGCTCTTTCACGGTCTCGAGGCGTCGCCGACCACGGCAAGCGCGCGATCTTTACGGCGTCGAAGCGGGCGGCGTTGACCGCAATAAAGCGCGCGTCCTTGCCGAACGCAGTCCACGAGCCCGTCGTAAAATCCTGGAGGCGCGTGCCGACCGCGAGAATGACGTCGGCTTCAGCTGCGAGCGTGTTGGCCGAGGTCGAGCCGACAATGCCGATCGGTCCTGCATGCGCGGCATGCTCGTGCGTGACGCCGGCCTTGCCGGCGATCGTCTCGACGATCGGGACGCCGCGCTTGACGGCGAACGCCGCCACAGCCTCTTCGGCGAGCGAGTAGCGGACGCCGCCGCCGGAGATCAAGAGCGGCTTCTTCGCGGTCTTCAGGAGGTCGCGGCTTCCGCGACTTTACGACGATCGGGGCGCGGACGGGGGATCGACCAAATTCGCTCCTCGAAGAAGACCTCGGGGTAGTCGAACGCCACCTCCTGGATGTCCTGCGGCAACCCGATGAAAGCGGGGCCGCAGTCGCCCGGGTCGAGCATCGTGGCGACGGCCTGCGGCAGCGACAAGATGATCTGGGCCGGATGGGTGATGCGGTCCCAGTAGCGCGTCACCGTTTTGAAGGCGTCGTTCACAGTGATGGTCGGGTCGCCGAAATGCTCGACCTGCTGGAGCACGGGTCGGCAGACGGCTGGTGAATGTGTCTCCGGAGAGGAGCAGCACCGGCAGGCGGTTCGCGAGCGCCGTTCCCGCCGCGGTCACCATGTTGGCCGCGCCGGGCCGATCGACGTGGTCGCAATCATGATCTGGCGGCGGCGCTTGGCCTTGGCGTAGCCGACCGCTGGAGCGCCATCGACTGCTCGTTCTGGCCGCGCCAGGTCGGCAAGCGATCCTGGACCGCCTCCAGCGCCTCGGAGAAGCAGGTGACGTTGCCGTGGCCAAAGATCGGCGAACACCCCTGCGAACAGGGGGACGCGGACGCCCTCGATCTCGGTGAACTGTTGCGTCAGCCACCGGGCCAAGGCCTGGGCCATGGTGAGGCGGATTGTCGAGCCGATCATTCGGTTTCCTCCCGCGTCGCCGATTTGCACAAAGCGTCTTCTAACGCATCGTATATTGACGATATCTACGAAGCGCAACAAGAATTGCAAACACCACGAGGAGGAGAGCTTCGATGATCCGGATCGCTGTGCTCGGCTGCGGTCGCATCGGCGCCATGCACGCCGCCAATATCGCCGCCCATCCCGCGCCCGCCTCGCGGCGGTGCAGGACATCAACGGCGCCGGGCGGAAGCCGCCGCCGCCGCACGGAGTTCGCGTGATGCGGACGGGGCCGAAGTCTTCTCGTCCTCGGACGTGGACGCCGTCCTGATCGCGACGGCGACCGACACCCACGCCGACCTCCTGGAACAGGCGGTCGCAGCCGGAAAGCCGACCCTCTGCAAAAAGCCGATCGATCTCTCGCTCGCGCGGGTGAACCGCTGCGCGGAGGCGATTTGCGGGTCGCGGACTCCGATCCAGCTGGGCTTCGTCCGCCGTTTCGACCCGGGCCACAAGGCCGTTCACCAGGCGGTCCGCTCGGGCGAAATCGGCGAGTTGCATCAGGCCGTGATCACCTTCCGCGACCCCGGCTCGCGACGGAGGCCTACCTCAAGGTGTCGGGCGGAATCTTCCGCGACATGACAATTCACGACTTCGACATGGCGCGATTTATCCTCGGGGAGGAGCCGGAGGTCGTCATCGCAACCGGCTCGAGGCTCGTGGCGCCGGCGTTGATGAAGAGCTTGCGCGACTATGACACCGTCACCGTCGTGATGACGACGGCGTCCAACAAGCAGGCCGTGATCACGAACTCGCGCGAAGCTGTTTATGGCTACGATCAGCGGGTCGAGACCTTCGGCTCGAAGGGAATGGCAGTCTCGGAGAACCGTCGCCCCAATCAGATGGTGTTGTCGGGCAAGGGGTTCAGCAATCACGCGACGCCCCTGCTTCACTTCTTCATCGAGCGCTACCGCGAAGCCTTCGACGGAGAAATCGACGCAATCGTCGAGGCCGTCGAAGCGGGTCGGCCTCCGATTGTCGGTTTCGAAGACGGACGGCGCGCGCTAACGCTCGCGGAGGCGGCGCTAAAGTCGGTCGCAGAGGCCGTGCGGTCAAGGTTTCGGAGGTTCTCTGACATGTACGAACAATTCGGACTTTTCCTCGACGGCGCATGGCGGCCGGCCGCGAATGGCGCCAAAGCGGCGGTGATGAGCCCCGCGACCGGGGCGTTTCTGGGCGAGGTTCCGGTCGCGGGCGTCGCCGACACCGAGGAAGCCTTTCGCTCCGCCGAGGCCGGCCTCAAGGCCTGGCGCGCGACGCCGGTTTTCGCGCGGGCCGACGCGATCCACGCGATCGCCGACGAGATGGTCCGGCGCGCGGGCGAGGCGGCGCGCAAGATCTCGAGCGAGACCGGCAAACCCATTGCGCAGGCGCAGCGTGAATGGACTCTGACGGTCGACCAGTTTCGCTGGTACGCCGAGGAGGCCCGCCGCATCTACGGCCGGCTCGTCGAGAGCCGCGTTCCGGGCGGACGGTCCGAGGTCAGCCACGAACTTATCGGGGTCGTCGCCGCCTTCACCGCCTGGAACTTCCCAGCGGCGCTGATCGGCCGCAAGGTCGCGCCGGCGCTCGCCGCGGGCTGCTCGGTCGTCGTGTTCCCGTCGTCGCAGACGCCGGGTAGATGGTGATCGTCGATTGCTGCCGCGCCGGAAGCCTGCCCCCCGGCGTTGTCAACCTCGTCGTCGGGCCGACCAACGCGACCTACGCGCCGATCATGGCGTCGAAGTCGGTCCGCAAGGTCTCGTTGACCGGCTCGACCCGCGTCGGCCAGCAGATGATCCGCGACGCCGCCGACACGATGAAAAAGATCTCGATGGAGCTCGGCGGCAAACCGCCGCTGATCGTCTACGACGACGCCGACCTCAAAACGGCGCTCAATGCTTCGTCCCGACCAAGTACGCAAACGCCGGGCAGGTTTGCGTGACGCCGGACCGGTTCTACGTCCACGAGAGCCTGCACGACGCGTTCGTCGAAGGCTTCGCGGAGCGCGCCAAGGCGATCAAGCTCGGCGACGGGCTCGATTCCTCCGTAATACGGGGCCCCTGATCAGCGCGCAGCGACTCGCCGAGATCGAGGGGATTGTCGCCGACGCGGTCAAGGCCGGCGCTAGGGTCGCCGCTGGCGGCGGCCGGGCGCGAGGCTTCAACGCCGGCCACTTCTTCGAGCCGACCGTGCTGAGCGAGTGACCGACGACATGAAGGTCATGGCGAAGGAGAATTTCGGTCCAATCGCGGCGATCACGCGGTTTGGCGCCGACGACGAAGCGATCACGCGCGC
>CAVOLE010000010.1:0-11440 GCA_963696665.1 uncultured Alphaproteobacteria bacterium | reverse complement strand
CGTTTAGGCGCTTTTATTTCTATTTACTTCCGGCGAACTCGCGCGCTGGTTGTCGAAGCCCGGGTCGCGGGGGCTATGGCGCCAATCCGGGACGCCAGCTCTACGGGCGCTCACACTCTCGCTTCATCGACGCGGCAGTACTAACGTAAGCCTCCTGGCGGTCCACGCTCCAATAGCGTAGTTCATCGAGAGGGATTGCCTCGCCCGTCACGGCGCAGCGCACGTAGGCGCCCGGACGGAGAATGCGGAAGTCGCCGTCAAGAAATTCAACTTTCGCTTCGCCCGCGTCAATCGGACGCCGATCGAATCTGTTCATTTCAAGGATCCTGACTTGGTTGTTCTATGCCATGATGGATGCGACAACGGAACCACGACATTGGCCCCTCGACTTGCAAGCGCTCTGGACAAGAAATAGCCTGTCTGCTAAAGGCCCCGCAACTTGCGTGACGCGGTGTCAGCGATTGCGCGCGCCAATTTCGATCTTTCGAGGCCCAGCCTCAAACACAGGATAGTCCGTGCAGGTACTCGTTCGCGACAACAATGTCGATCAAGCCCTCAAGGCGCTCAAGAAGAAGATGCAGCGCGAGGGGATATTCCGCGAGATGAAGCTTCGCGGACACTACGAGAAACCCTCCGAGAAGAGGGCGCGCGAGAAGGCTGAGGCGGTGCGGCGCGCGCGCAAGCTCGCTCGCAAGAAGCTGCAACGCGAGGGCCTGCTTCCGATGAAGCCGAAGCCGGTCCCTGGGGCGCCGCGGTCGGCCGGGTGATCAGCGCCGGCTCGACGGGCAACGGAGTCGTCGCCGCGCAACACGTCAGCTTTTGGCGCCCGGCGGTCCCGGGGCGATCGGTTGAGCGGGGTTTTCGATCTTGGCGTCGCATCGCATCGATCAAGGCGGGCGTTCCGCTTTAGCCTTCGGGCCGGGCCCGGGGTTTGGCGCACGATGACCTCTGGAGACATTTGGGCGCGGGCTGGATTGGCGGCGATTGCGCTGATGCTTGCCGCATGCAGCGAGACGCTCGGCGGCTTCAACACCCATGTGGCGGAGGTTGACGCCGAACCGGGGGCTCAGGCCTCCAACGCGGGGAATATCGCCTCGCTTAGCGAGGTTATTCAGCGCAATCCAAGTGACGCCGCCGCCTACAACACGCGTGGCGTCGTCTATGCCAAGCTTGGCAAGTATTCGAGCGCCATCGAGGATTTCAGTCACACGATTGAGCTCGATCCGCATTTCTCCGGCGCCTACACCAACCGGGCGCTCGCCTATCGTCAAACCAAGAAGGACGATCTCGCGATCCAGGACTTCAATCAGGCGATCGTGGTTAATCCGAATGACGCGGCCGCTTATCTAGGGCGCGGCAATCTCGAGCGCTCGCATGGCGACTACACCAGCGCGCTCAACGATCTCAACCAGGCGATCCGTCTGAACCCTGAAGGAGCGCAGGCCTATCACGCGCGAGGCCTCATCTATCAGCGGCAGGGCGACAACGTTCAAGCGATCACCGACTTCAACAATGCGATCGATCGCGACCCTTTCGCGGGCGAGCCGTACCAGGCCCGTGGTCAGAGTTTGATGGCTACGGGCAAGTACCAGCCGGCGATAGAGGACTTCAACGCCGCGCTCAACGTCAACGCCAACAACTCGGAGGCTTGGGCAGGCCTCGGGTTCTGCTACGAAAAATTGAATAATCGCGCGAAGGCGGTAGAGTCCTATCAGCGCGCGGTATCGGTTAACCCCAACAACGGCGAAGCGCGCGCAGCCTTGCAGCGATTGAGCTGACGGCGCGCCGAACTGAGTCGTTCGTGAGCTTCGTGGAGCAAGCGTCGCGATGACGATTTCGGCTGAACGCGCGATGCTGTTTGACGCGGTTTCTCACACTTGCGCATTGGTGTGATTCTTTAGAAAATTCTCGAGCCAGTGGATATCATATTGGCCGTTCTGCACGTCCGAATTTCGAACAAGCTCCCGAAACAGCGGCAGCGTCGTCTCGACGCCATCGACGACAAATTCATCCAGCGCCCTTCTCAGCCGCATCAGGGCCTCGGTTCGAGTCCGGCCGTGAACGATCAGCTTGCCAAGCAAGGAATCGTAATACGGCGGGATCACATAGCCCTGATACGCCGCCGAATCGACGCGAATGCCAAGACCTCCAGGCGGGTGAAAGTAGGCGATTCGTCCCGGTGAAGGCGCGAATGTGCGCGCATGCTCGGCGTTGATGCGGCATTCAATCGCGGCGCCGAGGAATCGGACGTCGTCTTGCGCGATCGAGAGGGGCGAGCCGGCCGCGATCTTGATTTGCTCGTTGATGATGTCGATTCCGGTGATCATCTCGGTAACCGGATGCTCGACTTGCACGCGCGTGTTCATCTCAATGAAGAAGAATTTCCCCTCTTCGTAGAGGAACTCGACCGTGCCAGCGCCGACGTAGCCGAGTTCGGCCATCGCCTTGGCGACAATCCCGCCGATTCCCTCGCGTTGTTCAGGGTTCAGGGCAGGGGAGGGGCCTTCCTCCCAGACTTTCTGATGGCGACGCTGAAGCGAGCAATCACGCTCGCCCAGATGAATGGCGTGGCCCTGCGTGTCGCCGAGCACCTGAACTTCGATGTGGCGCGGCTTGCCGAGATATTTCTCCAAGTATACGGAATCGCTGCCGAACGCGGTCCGGGCTTCGATCCTGGCGGCGCCGATCGCTTCGGCGATGTCGTCGGATCCCCAGGCGACCTTCATGCCGCGGCCGCCTCCGCCTGACGCAGCCTTGATCATGACCGGATAGCCGATCTCGGCGGCGATCTTACGGGCTTCGTCTTCGTCCCGGACGCTGCTCTCCGAGCCTGGGACGCAAGGCATCCCGAGACGCTCAGCGGTGCGCTTGGCCTCGATCTTGTCGCCCATCATGCGGATATGTTCGGCCTTCGGACCGATGAAGACGATGTCGTGTTCGTCAAGAATTTCCGCGAAACGCGCGTTCTCAGCGAGAAAGCCGTAGCCCGGATGAACCGCGTCGGCGCCCGTGATCTCGCATGCCGCAACGATCGCGGGAATGTTGAGATAACTGTCGCGCGCCGGCGGCGGGCCGATGCATACGCTCTCGTCCGCAAGCTTGACATGCATCGCGTCCCTGTCGGCGGTCGAATAGACCGCCACTGTCGCAATGCCGAGCTCCTTGGCCGCGCGCATGACTCTGAGCGCGATTTCACCGCGGTTGGCGATCAGAATTTTATCGAACATCCGGGCGAGCTCCCCGATCGTTCGCAATCCCCCCGGCGCGATTCTCAATCGCGGTCATTCAATGATCATCAACGGCTGGTCGTATTCGACCGGCGCGCCATCGGCGACAAGGATACTCACGACTTTGCCGGCGTGTGGCGCGACGATGTCGTTGAAGGTTTTCATGGCTTCGACCAGCAGCAACTTGTCTCCAGCCTTCACCGCCGATCCAGGCTCGACGAACGGCTTGGCTTCCGGACTGGGCCGCAGATAGGCCGTGCCAACCATCGGCGACTTCACCGCGCCCGCCAGATCGGCCAAGGGCGGTTCCGTTGCAGGCGCGCCGGTGGCGGGACCTTGCGCTAGGCTGGGCGGGGCTTGGGGAATTGCGGCTGCGCTCGCGTGAGCCGACGGAGCTCGCTCGCGCGCGAGACGCACTTGCAGGTCTCCGAGGCTGATCTCGATCTCGCTCAGATCGTATTGCGACACGATCTTTGCGAGCTGGTCGATCGCAGCGACGTCGACGAGGCTTTGCGCAGACCCGTCGGTTTGCGCGCCGGACGGCTTCTTCATTTTCCTTCGCTCGCGCAGGGGAACGGACGTGACGGTCAACAAGCGGGCTTTCGTATATCCCGCGGACCGGCGCAAAGAAAGCGCAATGAGGCCCCGCGACTCATGCTCGGCGCGCCCACACGCTGACATCATGGAAGGCTACGCCGCCGTGCGGAGCGACGCTGTCGTCGCCGACGAGGACGTTGATTTCCCAGCCGTCGAGAAAGGCCGAAGGCGGCCATATGCCCTCGCTGACCAGGACCCCGGGCTTCACGCCCTCGGATATGCGCGCGTGCAGGCGCGTTCGGCCACGCTTGTTGCCCAATTGCACGACATCGCCTCGGGAGAGTCCAAGCCTCGCGGCATCGGACGGATTGAT
Organism: uncultured Alphaproteobacteria bacterium; assembly: GCA_963696665.1. Taxonomy (GTDB): domain Bacteria; phylum Pseudomonadota; class Alphaproteobacteria; order Rhizobiales; family Beijerinckiaceae; genus Roseiarcus. Next base: position 7,303 of record CAVOLE010000010.1, on the reverse strand, counting down.
GAATACTTCCGGCCGCTGCTCCCGCGACAACGAGGTCGACGTCTGGGTGAAGGTCGAATTGAGGAAGTTTCGGGCTGGCGAGGTCGCAAGTTTGAACGGATGATCTTCGTCGGCGTCCTCGTTGACCGGCCAGTAGTCGGGCAGACTAGGCATCGCGCGCCAGGGGCCGCGCATTCCGTCATTGGCGACGGGCGTGTCCGTCCAATCCGCCTTGAAGCGAAACTTTCCGTCCGCAAAGCCAAAGCCATTGAGGAAATGCGAGTCCTCGAAGGGTGGTTGCAGGTCGAGCCAGCGCTCGCTTTCGAGCCGCGCAAGATCGCCCCAGCCCGACTCCCGCAGCGTCCAGTCAATGATCTCTCGCGGCGACATCGAGAATGCGGGATGCTCTGCGCCGACGCGCCGAGCGAGCGCGGCGATCACCTCGTGATTGGACCGGCAGCCTTCGGGCGGGTCGACCACTTTGGCCGCGAATTGCAGGTGCTGATGGCCTCCGGCAGTGTAAATGTCGTCGTGCTCCAGAAACATCGTGGCGGGCAGGACGATGTCGGCGTAGCGCGCTGTGTCGGTCATGAACTGCTCGTGAACACAGGTGAAGAGATCTTCGCGCGAGAAGCCGCGGCGCACTTTCTCCTGATGCGGCGCGACGGCGAGCGGGTTCGTGTTCTGAATCAGCATAGCTCGCACAGGCGGGCCGCCCTTCAGCGCTTCCGCATCGCCGGTCAGGACCGCTCCAACCCGCGACTGATCCAGGCGGCGAACGCTTAAATCGCGGACATCGAGACCCTCGATCATAGTCTTTTGCAGCTTGTACACGCCGCTGTTGCTGTGGAAGGCGCTGCCCTCGTGCGCCCAAGCGCCAATGACGGCGGGAATGGATAGGGCCGCATGCAGATTTACCGCGCCGTTGCGCTGGCGCGAGAAACCATAGCCGAGGCGAAAGAAGCTGCGTTTCGACCGCCCGATAAGCGCGGCGAATTCCTCGATTTGCGCGGCGTCGACGCCGGTGATGGCGCTCGCCCACGCCGGATCGCGGGTCTTGACGTGCGCCTCGAGCTCGTGGGGCGCGTCGGTGTATCGCTCGAGATAGTCCCAGTCGGCCCATCCGTCACGAAACAGGATGTGCATCACCGCGCAGGCGAGCGCTCCGTCCGTGCCGGGCCGCACGCACAACGCGAGATCGGCCTGCCGCATCGTTTCCGTTTCATAAATGTCGATGGCGACGATTTTCGCGCCGCGTTCCTTGCGGGCGCGAATCGCGTGGGTCATCACGTTGACTTGGGTGGCGACTGCGTTCGTGCCCCAAATGACGACGCAATCCGACTTTGCCATTTCGCGCGGATCAGCGCCCATCAGTTTGCCGGTTCCGGCGACATATCCCGGCCAGGCGACGCCCACGCAGATTGTCCCGTGGAAGCGGGAATAGCGCTTGGCGTGAGTGAGGCGCTCGATCCCATCGCGCATCACCAGGCCCATCGTCCCGGCGTAGAAGTATGGCCACACGCCTTCAGGTCCGAGTTCGCGCTCGACCGACAGGAAATTGTCAGCCACACGGTCGAGCGCTTCGTCCCATCCGATCGGCGCGAATTGACCGCTTCCCTTGGGGCCGACGCGGCGAAAGGGCTGAGTGAGCCGATCCGGATGATGGATGCGCTCCCAATACCGAGCGACCTTGGCGCAGACGACCCCCGCCGTATAGGTCTGGTCACGCGCCCCGTGAATCCGGCCAATGCGCTTGCCGCCAATCACCTCGACGTCGAGAGCGCAAACCGAGGGACAGTCGTGCGGGCAGACTGAGTGACGCCGCGTAATCTCGGTGACCGCGTTCATGAGCCTCTCAAAGTCGCTACGCTTCGACCTGCCGACCAGATCCTAAAGCGCCACGATTTGCGGGCGCCACGGCTGGCCCGTCAAGCGGAAGCTCTGCCATCCAAGATTGCGCCGACCGGCTGGAGGATTTGACACAACCGACGCAACCGAACGCGCGCAAGCCCAAAGGACGAGACGCTCATTTCGCCATGCGAAACGAAACGTTTCGCATCGTATATAATAATCCATTGAAATCATTATGAGCGGCGAATTAATGATTTCGCGGTTTTGTTCGCGGTTTTGTTTGTTTTCATGGGCTTAACCGCTGTTTGATTTCGCCGGTTTTCGTGAGCTTATTTATCTCCATTTTTTCGTTTCGCAGTAACTGCCCAGCTGGCCGTCGACCCTTGAAAGGGCGTCCAGGCGCCGGCCTCGCGCCTCAAAGGCGCCCCCATCCCGGGCAAAGGTCTTCAGGGATGACCCTGGGGATTGTTTGAGACGGGCGGGCTTGGATGTGAGTCAACGTATGGATGATTCTTTCTCCGGACGTGGAAGAGCTGATCGCGGCGCTGCGGGCTGAGATCGTGGCGCTGCGGGCGCAGGTGGCCGAGTTGAAGCGGCGTTTGGGCCAGGACAGTTCGACCAGTTCGAAGCCGCCTTCGAGCGACGGGCTTAAGAAGAAGCCCCGGATCGCGGGAAGCCTGCGCGAGCCGTCGGGCAAGCCGAGCGGCGGGCAGAAGGGCCACAAGGGCGACACGCTGCGGCAAGCCGCCGAACCCGACCGGATCGTGCGGCACGAGGCGTCGCATTGCCGGCACTGCCAAGCGCTTCTTCCGGCCGGAACGGCGCGCGGCGTCGAGGCGCGGCAAGTGTTCGATCTGATCGAGCGGCCGCTCATCGTCACCGAGCATCGCGCTTCGATCTATCGCTGTGGCCGCTGCCGGGAGGTGACGAAGGCCGCGTTCCCCGAAGGCGTGGTCTCGTCCACGCAATATGGCGAGCGGATCAAGGCGGCGGCGATCTATCTCAACGTCCAACAGCTGATCCCCGAAGATCGCGCCGCCGAAGCGTTGAGCGACCTGTTCGGCGCGCCATTTCTCATGTCCGGCGAGCCTCACGGCGTGGGTTCGCCAGAAGGCGCGCGGCCTGGAGCGGGTCCATGCGGGAATCGGCGCCCGCTTGGCGGAAGCGAAGGTCCGCCACCTCGATGAAACGGGTTTGAGGGTCGCGGGCAAGCTGCATTGGCTGCACACCACCTCGAGCGAGGCCTTAACCTTCTATCGCGCCGAGGAAAAGCGCGGCGCCATCCCCACGGACCTCAAGGGCGGCGTCGTTGTGCACCACGGCTTCGTTCCCTATGGCGCGCTTTCCCAAATCGACCATGCCTTGTGCAACGCCCATCATTTGCGCGAGCTCAAGGCCCTGCTCGAACTCGACGGCAAGGCCTGGGCGACGCGGATGCGCGACATGCTCATCGCCGCCAACGCCGCCGTGCGCAAGGCGCGCGACAGCGGAGCCAAGGCGCTTGCGCCCAATCAAGTCCATGCCCTCGTCGAAAGGTATTGGGAGGCCGTGCGCGAGGGCCTGGCCTTCCATCGAACTCTGCCCGGCCTGGAACGAAGCCCGCAACCGCGCGGGCGCCTCAAGCATCGGCCCGGCTTCAACCTGCTGACCCGGCTCAAAACCTTCAAGAACGACGTGCTCCGCTTCCTCGTCGACTTCGACGTCCCGTTCACCAACAACCTGGCCGAACAGGACATTCGGATGACCAAGGTCAAAATGAAAATCTCCGGCGCGTTCCGAACCCTCGCCGGCGCCAGACACTTCGCCTGCCTCCGATCCATCCTTTCGACCGCCAGAAAACGAGGTTACGAAAGCCTCCAAACCCTCGCCGCAACCCCAGACGCGCTCAGCCTAGCCCTCCTCGAATAGCCACCGGCTTGGGAGTTACGTTTTTTTATTCTTTCGCTCGTAACCCTCTGAAAAGTCCCGATTGCCAAAGAAAACCAAGCAAGTCCAAGGAAATAAAGGCTTTTTTATTTGGTTTTATTTGGACATATTTGGTCTGGCCTATGCGTCAAACCCTTGGCGCCCGACGGCCCCTCAGTGCGACGCCGGATCCCCGACAGGCTCGGTTGGAGCCTCGCCGGTCGCGCGGATCGTCGGCTGAGACCAGGGACCGGATATGTCGAGGGTCAGATGGGCGGCGTCCTGGGATTCCTCGCCGGCGGCGTCCGTCTGGATCGCATGGACCTGCAACGCCCAGTTCTGGCGGACGAGATCGATGACCCCGTTCAGGCCGGCCTTCACGCCAGGGCTGGCCATTACGCCGCGTTGGACCTGAGCGCGGCCCTCGTCGAGCCCCAACGAAACCTTGAGCCTGTCGAACGCGGTCCCGCCGACGCGCATGTCCCGCTCGACGTCGATGGGCCGGCGACGGCTGCGGCGCAGCGCCTCCTCCAGATTGACGCCCGGAATGGAGCCATTTTCCGCCTCGAGCGAGGCTGTGCCGCTCAGGCTGGCGATCGCGGCGGCGGGCGAAGCGCCGGAGGCCCGAAGGTCGAATCTGACCCCGCCGGCCCCCGTAACGATCGGGGGGCGAAATCGGCGACCGCCGCCCCGAGATCGGCGTCTGTGAGTTCACCACGCGCGCTCAATTCGAGGTCTCGCCCAGCATAGGCCGCGCCCAATTCGCCCTGGAGGCGGCCGCCATATGCGGCGGCCTCCAACAGCGTCGCGCTGAGCTTGCCCTCCGCCACCATTGCGGATGCGGCGGCGTCGGCGACCTTGAGGCCGTAGACGTCGAGATGGGCCGCGGACAAACGCAGGTCGAGGTCGAAGCCGCGCAGAGGCGCAAACCCGAAGGGCCTCGTGCTCCACCCGCCCGATGGGTCCAAGACACGCTCCGCCGGTCCGAGCAGCGGCTTAAGCGCCAGCGTTTCGGCTGCGAGCGTGCCCGAGACGGCTGGGCGCCCGCCGGCGTGGCTGATTGCAAGCGCGCCTTCAAGCGTTTGCCCGGCGCTGGTCAGCGTCGCGTCGCCCAAGGTGAATGAATCCGCCGTTCCCTTGATCTTTGCCGTGACCGCAATGTCGTCGGCGGCAAGCACGGATGGCGGGCGAGCGCCGAGGAAAGACGCCAAGGCGGCGATCGACGGGATGGACACAGTCAGATCGCCTTCGGCGCCGGGCTCGTCCGAGAGCGCGAGCGAGCCGCCGAAGGTGATCTTGGCCAACGGCGAGTTCGAGCGCGAATACGGCCGGACTTGGCTCGCCTTTGGCGGCGCTTTCCGGATCGTTGAGCGCGCCGGCGATCGTGATGGGCGTCTTCCGCCACACGCCCGACAGGTTAAAGCGCAATTGGTCGCCGACCGTCAGTCCGTCGAGGCGGCCCCGAACATTGTCGATCAGCGTGTCGAGGCCGCGCTTGGCGCTGAGGAGGCGCAAAACCCCGTTCGATAGACGTAAGCTGGCCAAAGGCGCCAGGGCTCTCTCGACGCTCGCGGGTCCGGCCGATTCCCCGCCCGCCCCGGCAAACGGAGGTCGGTCGACGTCGATCGTCACCGTCGGGCTGACAAGGATAGCGCCGGTGGGAATGAAGCGTCCGCGCAGAAGGTCGACCAGCGAGAGGTTCAGGCGGGCCGCCGGCGCCGAGAGAAGATTAACCCCGTAAGCGTCATCGAGCCGGGCTTCGGCGATCTGAACGCTCGGCCAGGGGAACGCGGAAAAGGAAGCAGTCTCGGGGGCGCTCCAATGGAGGCGCGGTGAAGCGCCGAATGCGGCGTTGAGACTGTCGCCGACCTTGGCGGCGGACAGCGGCCAGCGCATGAAACCGCACGCCGCCAGCGCAACGAATAAGGCGAGGGCTAGGCCCCACGCCACGGCCCGGCGCATGCTCCCAATCGTCTCCGTGTAGCCCCGGATCTAACCGGATGCGCCGAGTTATAGCCCGTACCGGCCAGCAACGCGACAACAGTCGCCGCTTGTAGTCCCGCTGTTCCCCGCGAAGCGCGGTCCGGTCGATGCAACCGCATTCACATAAAGATGAGGTCCGGCGTTTTGTGGTCGAAACGCGGCGGCCCGCGGGCGGACCAAAGCGAAAACCTCGATCACGCCATTAATTCGCTATTAAGCCCTTTCACTCAGCCTGCTAGCGCCGGGTGCTCTCAGCGCCAAGGCTTGCGAGTGGCGGAGTACAATCAGTCCATGGGCGACGATCGTTTTCAGTTCATCCCTGACGCCGGCGGCGAACGCAGGGCCCTCAGCGTTCTCACCCGCATCTATCGCGATATTGGCCTCGCCGCGGTCGCCGAGGCGCTGAGACTGCCGACGGAAGGCTTTGAGCCGGATATGATCGAATTGCTCGAGCGGGGCGAGTTCTATCTGCTTCCGCCTGCTGGCGCGCTTGCTCAAGCTGGGACCGATGCGTAAAAACCGCCGGCGAACGAGCGCCTGAGGCGCGCCGAACTGATGGTTCATCTGACGAGGAGCCGGTTTCTTGCTGGCGCCGGCGCGGCTGCAGCGACGCTATCGCTATCTGGTTATGCGACGGCGTATGAGACTGGCTCGGCGCTTACGCTCACCCAACATTCGCCGCGGCTCCCCAACTGGCCCGAGGATCTTGCGCTCACGATTGCGGTTATCGCCGATATTCACGCCTGCTATCCTTGGATGTCAGAAGAGCGTGTCGGCGAAATCGTCGACCTGGCCAACGCCCAGAGGCCGGATCTCACTGTGCTGCTCGGCGACTACGTGTGCACGCATCCGTTCGTTACCGGATATGTGCCGCCGGCGCCTGGGCGAGCAGCTGGCTCGACTCGAAGCGCCGCTTGGCGTTTATGCAATTCTCGGCAATCACGACTGGTGGTTCGCGGCCATTCCAACGGAGCCGGCGGACAATTCTCGCAGCGTCCGCCGGGCGCTCGCGGAAGCGGGGGTTCCGCTCCTTGAAAATCAGTCGGTGCGATTATCTCAGAACGGACGGCCCTTCTGGCTGATTGGCCTTGGCGACCTGCTGGCGCGGCGCCTAACCCGCGCCATGGTCACGGCGTCGACGATCTGCCGGCGGCGATGCGTGCGATCGACGATGACGCCCCTGCGATCCTGCTCGTTCACGAGCCGTACTTCTTCCCATGGGTTCCCGATCGGATCGCTCTGACGCTCGCAGGCCATATGCATGGCGGGCAAGTCAATGTTCCCATCATTGGCCCTCCCGTCGGTCTGCTCAAGCGGCGCTCCTCGAAATACATCTATGGGCAATACGCATCGGGCGAGAAGCGGATGATTGTTTCAGGCGGACTGGGAACGTCGCTCGCTCCGGTGCGCATCCTCCGCCCGCCGGAAGTGGTGATGGTGAAGCTCGGCGGGGAAGGCGAACTCGCCTAAGCCCTATTCGAACAGGGTCGACGCGATCGACGCGACCAGCAACGCCGCCATCGTCCAATTGAAAGGCCGGGTCACGCGCGGATCCTTGAGCAAGCGGCTGAGCGAGGCGCCAGGG
>CAVOLE010000009.1:0-194504 GCA_963696665.1 uncultured Alphaproteobacteria bacterium | reverse complement strand
GCCCATATCCAAACGCTGATGTATCTCAAACTGTCGGTGGCCGGTCACCTCACGATTTTCCTGACGCGCACGCGCGGTCCTTTCTGGTCCATACGTCCCGCGAAAATCTTATTGCTCGCGGTGCTGGGCACACAGACCTTGGCGACCCTGATTGCGGTCTACGGGCTGTTCATGACGCCGCTCGGCTGGGGCTGGGCGCTGTTCGTCTGGGGCTACGCCCTGGTCTGGTTCCTCGTGAACGATCGCGTGAAGCTGATCGCTTACTGGGCCCTCGATCGGATCGGAGCTAAATCCTCGCCGAATGTGCGGTCCGACACGGTCGTCGCGCCGAAGCCCGACGCCGGGCCGCAGACGCCCGCCGTTCGCCTCCGAGCCGCAGGTTAAGGGCCGAGTCCAGCCGACGCCGTCCAGCGTCGACAGGTCCGTTCGTGACTCCCCGGCGAATGGCTGCTTTTTGCGCGTTCCGTCCGTAGGCGTGCCGACCAGGAATGGCAGCTTCGGGCCGAAACCGGTCCGACTGGTCGGGGTTCGGCCCTCCATCACCAGCAGGTGTAGCCCCCGTCGGCCACGACGATCGAGCCCGTCATCAGGCTCGACGCGTCGGAGGCGAGGAACAGGACGACGGAGGCGACCTCGTCCGTTTCCCCCATCCGCGCCATTGGCGTGAAGTCCATCCAGGTGTCGAACATCGCCTTGTTCTGCTTCGCATAAGCGGTCATCGGCGTGTTGATGTAGGTCGGCGCGACCGCGTTGACCCTGACGCCCCGCGCGCCCCATTCCGCCGCGAGCGACTTCGTCAGATGATGCACGCCAGCTTTCGAGGCGTTGTATTGCGCCTGCGGCTGTGGCTTGTTGACGATCAAGCCGGACATCGAGCCGATATTCACGATCGAGCCGCGGCCGGCCGCGAGCATCAACCGGCCGAAGGCGCGGCAGCACCAGAAGAGACCGTTGAGATTGACGTCGAGGACATTGAGCCAGTGCTCGTCGGTCAGGTCCTCCGCGGCCGTTTCGGATCGCGCGATGCCGGCGTTGCATACGAGGATGTCTACGCGGCCCTTCTCCTTGAAGACCTGTGCGGCGGCGGCGTCCACGGCGGATGAATCCGTTACGTCCATCTCGATGAAATCGACCTTGACGCCTCGCGCCGCGAGCGCGGCCTGCGCTTGCTTGCCCGCCGCCGGATTGCGGTCGGCGATAGTGACATGGGCGCCGGCCTCGGAGAGCGCCTCGACGCAGGCGAGCCCGATCGCCTGCGCCCCGCCCGTGACGACCGCCACCCGGCCGTCGAGTTTGAACCGTTCCAGATACATGCGTTTCCTCCCGAGGATCCGGCGCTTACTCGCCGTAGGGCGTCCAGATGTTCTTGACCTGGGTTGCGCGGCGCAGGAACTCGCGCCCCTCCGCGCGTGTCCAGTCGATCGCAGTCGAAGCGGTCCAGGTCGCCTTGAGGTTGCCGGCGGACAACGCCTCGCATCTTGGCCGCGCCGGCCGCGTCGCCGACATACCAGAGCGCGTCGACGCCCTCGTGCTCGGCGAGCGTCGTCGCGAGCGCGTTGGCTTCGCCGGTGACGATGTTGACGACGCCCGCCGGAACGTCCGACGTATCGAGGATGGAGTAGAAGTCCGTGGCGCTCAACGGATGCGCCGCGGAGGGGACCGCGACGACCGCGTTGCCCATCGCAATCGCCGGCATGATGAGCGAGACGAAGCCAAGCAGCGGCGCCTCATCGGGGCAGACGATTCCCATGACGCCCCACGGCTCGTTCATCGCGATGGTGACGAAGCGGCTTCGCGTGGCGTGCACGGCGCCGTCATATTTGTCGGCGAAACCGGCGTAGTAAAAGGCGCGGCGGATCGAGGCGTCCACTTCCGCTTGCGCCGCGCGCGACGAGGCGCCGGTCATGGCGCTCGAGGCGTCGCGCGAACTCGTCGGACCGCGCAGAAAGGTTCTCGGCTGCGTAGTAGAGCACCTGCGCGCGGTTATGCGCGGTCGCCGCGCCCCAGCCGGACGCCTTCGACGCGGCTTCGACGGCGTTGCGGATGTCCTTGCGGTTGCCGAGACCCGCAAGCCCGACCTCGTGACGCTTCGGGTCGAGCACGGCGTAACTGTAGCCTGAATCCGGACGCGCCTGCTTGCCTCCGACATACATTTTGGGCGTGCGGTCGAGCGGGCTCGCATCCGTAGACGGCGCGGTTCCGGGCGAGGCGTTCAGCGCAGCCGCCCTCGGATAGGCTTTGCCCTTCGTCCCTTCCACGACGCGATATTCCCGCAAGCCCTCGCGCCCGCCCTCGCGGCCGAAGCCGCTTTCGCGATAGCCGCCAAAGCCGGCCGCCGCGTCGAACAGGTTGGTGGAGTTGATCCACACGACGCCGGCCTTGATGCGGGCGGCGACTTCGAGCGCGCGGTTGATGTTCTCGCTCCAGATCGAGGCCGCGAGGCCGTAACGGGTGTTGTTGGCGAGCGCGACGGCTTCATCCGGCGTGCGGAAGGTCGTCGAGACGAGCACGGGGCCGAAGATCTCCTCACGCATGAGGATGGAGGCGGGCTCGACGCCGGTGACGAGGGTGGGAGGATAGAAGCAGCCGGCCGGCGTGCGCTCATCGGCGCGCCAGAAGGTCAGCCCTTCCTTCGCGCCCTCCGCCATCAGGCGCTCGATGCGCTGAAGCTGCGCGGGCGCCACGATCGCGCCGACATCGGTCGATTTGTCGAGCGGGTCGCCGACACGCAGATGGCCCATGCGGGCGCGCAATTTCGCGTAGAGCGGTTCGGCGACGCCTTCCGAGACGAGCAGGCGCGAGCCGGCGCAGCAGACCTGGCCCTGGTTGAACCAGATGGCGTCGACGAGGCCCTCGACAGCGCTGTCGAGATCGGAATCGTCGAACACGATGAAGGGCGATTTTCCCCCAAGTTCGAGGCTGAGCTTCTTGCCGCTTCCCGCCGTCGCTTTGCGGATCGTCCGGCCGACCTCGGTCGAGCCGGTGAAGGCGATCTTGTCGATGCCGCCATGCGCCGCGATCGCCGCGCCGGTCTCGCCGTCGCCGGTCACGATATTGACGACGCCCGGCGGCAGGCCGACCTCGATACAGATCTCGGCGAAGGCGAGCGCCGTCAACGGCGTATATTCGGCGGGCTTCAGCACGACCGTATTGCCGGCGGCCAGAGCCGGCGCGATCTTCCAGGCCAGCATCAGCAGCGGGAAGTTCCAGGGGATGATCTGCCCGCAAACGCCGACCGGCTTCGTTCCCGGAAATTCGCTCTCGACCAAGGTCGCCCAGCCGGCGTGATGGTAGAGGTGCCGCGCGACGAGGGGCACGTCGATGTCGCGCGATTCGCGGATCGGCTTGCCGTTGTCGAGCGACTCAAGCACCGAGAGGAAGCGCTCGCGCTTCTGCACATGGCGCGCGAGCGCATAGAGGTGCTTCGCGCGCTCGTGGCCAGACAGCGCCGCCCATTTGCCCTGCGCCTTGCGCGCAGCGGCGACCGCCGCGTCCACGTCGGCCGCCGAGCCTTGGCTGACGCGGGCGATGCGCTCAGCCTTGGCGGGGTTGAACACGTCGAACAAACCGGCGGGCTTCAAGAAGCGGCCGTTGACGAAATGGCCAAAGCCGGCTTCATGCGCCTTGAGCCAGACCAGCACATGCTCCGCGCCCTCGGGCGCTGGCCCGTAGTCCATCGTCCTGAGAATGTCCTTGATGAGCGTCATCGTGAGATCCTCATGCCATCGGATGGCGGTAAGCGGCGGAATAGCGGCCGGTCGCCCAGTGGTCGAGCTGCCGCTCGATGTCGGTGAGCAAGCCGCTCGCGCCGATGCGGAACAGGTCGGGCTGCATCCATGGCAGGCCGAGCTCTTCCTTCATCAGAATAAGCCAGGCGAGCGCGTCCTTGGCGGCGCGCAGGCCGCCCGCCGGCTTGAACCCGATATCGACGCCGAGCCGGTCGCGATAGTCCCTGAGCGCCCGCACCATCACGAGGCTCACCGGCAAGGTCGCGTTGACGTCTTCCTTGCCGGTCGAGGTCTTAATGAAGTCCGCGCCCGCCTGCATGGCGACCGTGCTGGCCGCGTAGACGTTGCGCAGCGTCTTCAAATCGCCCGTGCCGAGAATCGCCTTGAGATGCGCGGAGCCGCAGGCCTCCCGCATCGCCGCCACCTCGTCGTAGAGCGCCGGCCAGTCGCGCGCGAGCACATGCGCGCGGGTGATGACGATGTCGATCTCGCGCGCGCCTTCGCCAACCGCATAGCGGATCTCCTCGAGCCGCTGCTTCAAGGGCGTGAGCCCGGCCGGAAAGCCGGTCGCGACGGAGGCGACCGGGATCCCCGAGCCCTCGAGCGCCTGAACCGCCGGCGCCACCATCGTCGGATAGACGCAGACCGCGCCCACGGTCGGCGGCGCGTCGTCAAGGCCGAGCGCTTCGAGGAGATCGTCGGACAGCGGTTTCCTCGCCTTGGCGCAGAGGCGGCGCACGCGCTCCGGCGTGTCGTCTCCCGCGAGCGTCGTAAGATCGATGCAGGTCATCGCCTTCACGAGCCAGGCCGCCTGCCACTCCTTCTTGACCGAGCGCCGCGTCGTCAGCGTGGTGGTGCGCCGCTCGACCGCGCTCGCATTGACGCCGATGCTCTCGAATGCGCTTGGATCCAGGGGAACGCCGGGATTGCGCGGTCTGTTGTGGCCTTTGGCGGGGAGAGCCGTTTCAGCGATGTTCATCGCCGACCTCGCTTTCGTATAACGCCCGCCGATCCTTCTCTTCGAGAAGGAACCGGGCCGTGGGCTCGTCGGTGACGAGCACGTTGAGATAGCGCGCCCGGATGCAGGCGCGCACAATGGCATGTTTCTCCACGCCCGCCGCGACGCCGATCGAGAATTCCCGATTGGCGCAATCGCGCAAGTCGAGCCCGATGGTCCGCGCGTCGAGCTCCGGATCGACGACCTGGCCGGAAGCGTCGATGAAGCGGCTCAGGATGTCGCCGACCGCGCCCTTGGCCTTGAGCGCCGCCTGCTCCTCAACCGTTATGAAGCCGGACTGCACGAGCACGGAATCGCTGACAATCGCGCCCATTCCAAAGCAGATCACTGGCGCGCGTCGTCCGAGCGCGAGCACGCTCGCGATCGTCGGGTCCTGCTCCAGCGCCACGCGCGTCGCCGCATGGCCGAGGATCGCCGGCACCGGCAGGAGGGTCGCGGCGCCGTTGGCCGAACGAGCGAAAAGTTCGGCGGTGTTGTTGGTGCGGGCCGAGGGCGCGCGGATGTTCATGGCGCCGTTCAGAAGCACGACCTCGACGCCTTCGTTCCACAGCAGCGGAAGACGCCGGGCGACGGCGCTCATCGTCCGTCCCCACGAGACGCCGATCAGCGGCATGGGCCCAAGCGAGGCGATGAACTGCGCCGCGGCCTGGGCCACGCTGTCGAGCGCCAGCGCCTCGTCGTCATCGTCCGCGGGCTCGCGGACTACGACGGCTTCCCGCAAGTCGAACCGCCGCTGCAGGCGGCTCTCGATGTGCGGGCTGCGTGCCGTCCGCGGCACGATCTCGATGCGCACGATGCCGGAGTCGCGCGCTTCGTTGAGGAGACGGCGCGCCTGCCAGCGGGTGAGCCCCAGTTCCTCGGCGACCTCGCCAATTGTCATGTTGAGATCATAATAGCTCTTCGCCGCCCGGATCATCAGAAGCTCGCGCTGCTCGATCGATAGGCTGCGGAAAGGGACGTCGCGGTCGAGGCTCTCAGACATGAGGCTCGCTCCGCAGCTGGCGCTCCGCCAGACGGCGCATGAGCGGCGTGAGCAGCTCGGTCGCCTCCCGGTATTCGGAGAGCAGTTCGAGGTAGCGTTCATGGGCGCGCGGATCGGGATCGAGAACCGTCGCCGGCTGCGCAACCGCCCTGGCCGCCGCGAAGAGGTCGGGCGCGAACCCCGCCGCGGTCGCCGCGCAAGCCGCCGCGCCGACGATCGTGAGATTGACTTCGGGCAGAATCTCAATCGGCAGGCCCATCGCGTCCACGGTCGCCCTCAACCAGATCGGGTTCTTGACGTAGCCGCCCGCCGACACCACGCGCCGGCAGGCGACGCCGAGCTCGGCCATGCGCTTGAGCACGTTGGCGCTCGCCAGCGCCACCGCCTCGACCGCCGCGCGGTAAAGCGCGGCCCGATCATGTCCGAGCGACAGGCCAAGGAAGGCGCCTCTCAGGAGCGGATCGCGGTATGGCGTACGATTGCCCATGAAATAGTCAAGCGCGAGCACCCCGGCGCCGCCGACCGGAAGCGCCTCGGCCTCCTTCCACAGCCGATTCAGCCCGGACTCGTCGAGTCCGAACATGTCGCGAGAGAGCCATGCCAGGACGGAGCCCGCCGAAACCTGGCCGGCCTCGACGAGCCAATGGTCGTCCACGAGCGCATGAGGATAGGGTCCCCAGAAGCCGTCGACCGGCGAACCCTCCGCGAGCTGGAACAATTGCACGGTCGAGGTGCCGCCGATCAGCAGCAATTCTCCAGGCGCCATCGTGTCGGCGGCCACCATGCCGATATGGGCGTCGATGCCGCCCTGCGCGAGCACCGGCCGGTTTGCGAGGCCGAGATGCGCCGCTGCCTTCGCGGAAAGCCGCTCGATCGGCGCGCCGACCGGGAAGATCGACGAAGGCAGCTTGGCCGCGAGATCGGCCACGCCGAATTCCGCATAGAGATCGCCGACGAAGCGCCTCTTCGACGGAATCATAGTTCCATTTGCAGGTCGCGTTCATGCGCGAGCCGACCCAGCGGCCGGTCAGCAGAAAATTGATGTAGTCGATGCATTCGCAAATGACCTCGGCGTCGGCGTAGGTCTGAGGTTCGTGGCGCGCGAGCCACATGGATTTCGGCACCAGCCACTCGGCCGCGTCGCCGCCGCCGGAATAGGCCATGACTGGGTGGCGCGAGGCCGCCGTCCGGTCGGCTTCCTTGGCGGCGCGGCAATCCATCCAGAGCAAGGCGGGGCGCAGCGGCGTCCCGTCGCGCTTGCAGGCGACGACGGTCGAGGCGGTCGTGGCGACGCACACGCCGTCGATCTCCGGCGCGCCGAGATCGGCCATCACGCCGCGCGTCGCCTTGCCGAGCGCCTCCCACCAGTCGAGCGGCGACTGCTCCGCCCACCCCGGACGGGGGTGGCGCGTCTCGTAGGACGCCTCCCGCTCGGCCACGACGGCGCGCTTCTCGAGGTCGAAAACCCCGACGCGCACGCCGCCCGTGCCGAAATCGAGACCCAGCAGCCGCGCCATGAATCAGGGCCTGAACATGACCTTGGAGAAATGCTCGTTGCGCCCGCGGATCGTTTCGAACATCCGCGGCAAATCGCGAAGCGGCAGCTCATGGGTGATCATGAATTCCCACCTCAACGTTCCGTCGGCGAGCGCGGCGAGGCTCACCGTCCATTCCTTGCCGGGGAAGGGCGGACTGAACGAATTCCAGGCGCCGTGCAGCGACACTTCCTGGCGAAGGAAATGCTGGAAGGTCTTGTTGTCGAGCGAAACGTCGCCGACCGGAATGCCAATGAACACGACATGGCCGCCGGGGGCCGCGAGCCGCGCCGCGAGATTGATCGAGGGGGGCACGCCCGCCGCCTCGATGATCAGGTCGCAAGTGAGGTCCGCCGGCGCCTCGTGAGAAAGGAACGTTTGGGTGGCGCCCGCCTCGCGCGCCTGTTCGAGCTTGGCGGAAGCGAGATCGATCGCGACGATGTCAGTGCAGCCCATGAGCCGCATCCACTGGATCGCGAAGAGCCCGATCGGCCCGCATCCGACGACGGCGCCCCGCTCACCCATCGTGGGGGGCGCCTTCCAGACCGCATGCAGCGCGATCGAGGCCGGGTCGGTCATGGCGATGGCGCGCGGATCGGTTCCTTTCGGCGCCTTGAGCAGATTCCCGACAGGCGCCGCGACGAACTCGGCGTAAGCCCCGTCGCGCCGGCTGCCAAAATAATCGTAGTTGCGGCAGCGGGAGAAATTGCCAGTCATGCACTGGTCGCAGATGCGGCATGGAAGCATCGGCGCGACGCCCACGAGCTCACCGATGTCGAACCCGTCGACCTCGTCACCGACCTCGACGATCTCGCCCGAAAATTCATGCCCGCAGATGATCGGCATGCGATGCGCGCCCTTCGTCAGCATGCGCGGAATGTCCGAGCCGCATATTCCGACCGCAGCGATCCTGAGCAGCGCTTCGCCCTTCTGCGGCTCAGGCTTCGGAACCTCTTCGAGCCGGATGTCTCCGGGCTTGTACATGACGGCAGCTTGCATCGAAGAAGTCCTTTGCAGTGGGAAGAGAGGCGCGCCGTCAGGCGGCGGCGAGCGAGGACGTGAAGCTGTCGAGCGCAAGGATGGCGTCGCGGACTGTCGCGACCGAGAGCGGCGCGGCCGAGCGCCAGGAGGCGGAGCCGGGCGCAAGCGCGGCTTCGGCCACGCGTTCAATGTCCGCGCGGCTCGCCTTCCCAAGCTTCAGGTCGGCGAGCGTCGTCGGCAGGCCGAGGGCCCGGCAGAATCGGGCCGTCGCTTCGATCTCCGCGAAGAGCCGTCCTTCGAGCATCAGGAGGCAGAGCGTTCCGAAGGCGACTTTCTCGCCGTGATAGAAGCCGTGCGTCTCGTCGAGCGCGGTCAGGCCGTCATGGATTCCATGACCGCCAGACACGCCGCAATTCTCGAAGCCGAGGCCGCTGAGCAGCGTGTTCGCCTCGATGATGTTTTCGACCGCCTGCGTCAGCGCGCCTCGTTCGGCGGCGTATTTGGCGGCGAGCGCGTCGCGCAGGAGGACGTCGTAGCAGGCTCTCGCGAGCGCGAGGCCCGCGGCGGGCGCCGGGAAGCCGGAAGCGATGAAATTCGACGAATTGGTCTCGATGTTAGAGCGCGCTTCGAACCATGTCGAAAGCGCATCGCCCATCCCGGCGACGAGGAAGCGAGGCGGCGCCTTCACGATAACGGCGCTGTCGACCAGCACGATGTCGGGATTGCGCGGCAGGAACATCGATTCCTGGTAGACCCCGTTCGGCGTGTAGCGCACTGCAATCGCGCTGCAGGGCGCGTCGGTCGAGGCGATGGTCGGAACGATCACGATCCGGGCGCCTGTCGCGCAGGCCGCGACCTTCGCGGTGTCCGCCGTCTTTCCACCGCCGATCCCGATCACAACCCCCGCCGACTGCTTGCGCACCAGAGCCTCGACGCGAGCGATCTCCTCCGAGGAGCACTCGCCGTTGAAGCGCTCCACCGTGTGAGCGAGGCCGCTCTTCTCGAATGAAGCCCGCAGAGCGCCGCCCATCGAATCGAGCACGAAGCCGTCGACCAACAGGAACGCCTTGTCGCCAAGCGGCTTAACATGATCGGGCAGGCGCTCGATCTCGCCAGGGCGTTGGATATATTTGCCGGGGCCGCCGTAGCCCCTTCCGAATCCGACCCGACCCTGTTCGCGGGCATCCATGACAGGCTCCGTCATTTTCTCAGAAGCCGCTGACGACGTAGCCGCCGTCGACCGGCAGCGTCGTCGCAGTGACAAAGGCGGCGGCTGGCGAGCAGAAGAAGATCGTCGCGCCGACAAGATCCTCGACCGTTCCCCAGCGCTTCAGCGCCGCCTTCGCCTCGATCTTTCCCGCAGGGACCGGGTCCGACCACAGCGCCTTCGTCATGTCGGTCTTGTGGTAGCCCGGCGCGATCGCGTTGACGCGGATGCCCTCGGGACCGAAGCGATGCGCGAGCGTGCGCGTCAATCCGAGCAGGCCCGTCTTGCTGGCCGAATAGGCCGGAACGGCGTCGTCGACGACATAGCTCAGCATCGACGCGACGTTGACGATCGAGCCTTTCGACTTCTTGAGCAGCGGCCGCGCCGCCATCGAGAGGCGCATCACGCTGTTGAGATTGACGTCCATCACGTCGAGGAAGCCCGCCTCCTCATATTCCTTCTCGGGCTTCGCGACGCCGGCCGAGTTCACCAGCACGTCCAGGCTTGGAAAGCCGCCGACGAAAGCATCGATGGCCTTGCGGTCGCGCACGTCGAGCAATTCGAAGCGAACGCCCCTGGCTTCGCTGTCGGAGCGCGCGGCGTCGAGGCGCGCCTGCGAGGCCCCGGTGGCGGTCACTTCGGCGCCGAGCCCAGCAAATCCTTTCGCAAGGGCGAGCCCGATGCCGCTGGTGCCACCGGAGATCAGAACGCGTTTTCCAGCGAAAAGGCCGGGGCGGAACGTTGCGAGGATTTCGTCCATAGGCGGGGTCCTTCAGTCAGTGGGCGACGGCGAGCGCGTCGAGGTCGTCGTAAAGCGCCTGCGAGTGGGCGTAGAGCCGGTCGAACACAGGCTGCATGCGCGCGTAAGCCGCGGCCCAATCCGGGTCGGGCTTCACCTCGTCGACATGGCGCACGTAAGCTTGGACGGCGTCCTCAATTCGCGCGAAACGGCCGGTGGCCGTCGCCGCCAGGACGGCGCAGCCAACGACGCCGCATTCCGGCTCCTTCGGAACCACGATCGGCGCCCCATAGACGCTCGCCTTGATCTTGAGCCAGAGCTGCGTCTTTGCGCCGCCGCCCGAGGCGATGACGCGCTCAATCCTGCGGCCGGCGGCCTTCTCCATAATGCGCAGATGACGCGCGGCGGCGAAGGCGACGCCTTCGAGAATTGCGCGGTGGAGATGCGCCAGCCCATGGCCTGCGCCGAGGCCGAAGAACTGCGCCCGCGCGTTGCGATGCGCGCCGAGCCTTTCGCCCGTGAGATAGGGCATGAAGATGAGGCCGTCCGAACCGGCCGGAGCGGAAGCGGCGCGGGACGTCATGTCGTCATAGCTGAGGGTCTTTTCGTGAAAGGCCCGCCGCGCCCAGCGCATGGCGTCGCCTCCCGTTTCGAGAAGCACGAAGGGGCCCCAATGGCCCTCGATCGTCGCGACGTTGCAGACTTCGGGATCGAGCAGTGGCGCCTCAGCAATGAGGGTGAGAATGCAGGACGTGCCCGTCACGTCGGAGGCGAGGCCGAGGCGGCATGCGCCAGAGCCGAGGAGCGCCATCGGATAGTCGGCCCCGCCGACCAGGACGGGGGTGCCTTCTTGCAATCCGGTCTCGCTCGCGGCCGCGCTCGTCACCGCGCCCAGGATCTCCAGAGGCTCGCGGATCGGCGGCAGCTTGGCGGCGTCGAGCCCGAGCAGGCTGATCATCCTGTCCGACCAGCCCCTCGTGCGGGGGTTCATCAGGAAACTGCACGAGGCGTCGCCGGTATCCATCGCGATCTCGCCAGTCAGCCGAAAGTTGATGTAGTCCTTCGGCATGAGGACGGCGCGGGCGGCCCGATAGGCGTCGGGATCATTGCGCTTGAGCCATATGAGCTTGAAGCCGGGCCATGCTGGCGTCGGCGGGTTGCCGCTCTCGGCGAGGTAAGCGGAAGCAACGTGCTCGCGTTCGAAGTCCTCGACGATCGGGGCGGTGCGCTTGTCGTTCCATAACGGCGCGGCGTTGCGCGTCAGCTGCCCAACCTCATCGATCAGCACCACGCCGTGCATCTGGCCGCAGGCGCAGATCGCCGCGATGCGCTCCCGCACGCCTTCGATCGCGCCGAGCGCGTCGCGGATCGAGGCGGAGACGCCGGCCCACCAGTCGTCTGGCCTTTGCTCGGCCCAGCCGAATTGCGGCACGATCTGATCGTGCTCGCGCGCCGCGATGTGAAGGATCGCGCCGGTCGAATCCACGAGCGCCGCGCGGACGCTGCCGGTACCGATATCGATGGAAAGCGTGAGGTCGGGGCTCATGCGTTCAGCGCTTCAGCGATCCGGCGCCGTATTGGATGAGCATGGCCAGCACGATGATAAGGCCCATATAGACGTTCTGGTTATAGCCGGGCACGCCGGCGAAATTCATGATGTTGGCGATGATGCCCATCACCAGCGCGCCGAGGAGCGTGTTGATCACGCCGCCGCGGCCGCCCATGAGGCTCGCGCCGCCGATGACGACGGCTGCGATCACATCCAGCTCCGCTCCCACGCCGACCTGCGCCGAGCCCACGCCGGTGCGGCTCGTCGAGATGATGCCCGCCAGCCCCGCGAGCGCGCCCGAGATCACGTAGACCGTGAGGATATAGCGGGGCACCGCGATTCCGGAGAGCCGCACCGCCTCCTCATTGGACCCGATCGCGGTGATGATGCGGCCGAAGCTCGTGAAGTTGAGCACGATCCCGCCAACGAGGAAGATCGCGAACATCAGGATCACCGGCTGAGGCAGGCCGAAGAGGAAGCCCGATCCGAAATCGGCGAGCGGCTCGCCGCTGTCGGGGAGCGGGATGGGGCGGCCGGCGGAAAAGATCAAAGCAAGCCCTCGCGCGATCGCCATCATCGCGAGCGACATGACGAAGGACGGCAGCTTCAGATAGGCCACGAAGGCGCCCGTCACCACGCCGCAGGCTGCGCCTGAAAGGATCACAAGCACGATGCTCTCCGGCACGTCGAAACCGGAAAAGGCGATGAAATAGGCGCTGAGCACGCTGCCGAGGGCCGCGATCGATCCGACCGAGAGGTCGATGCCGCGGGTCAGAATGACATAGAGCATTCCAACGGCCATGATGCCCGCGCTCGAGGCGACCTGGCGCAGAACGTTGAGCACGTTCGGCTTGGTCGAGGAAGCTCGGCGACCAGAAGGACGCGGCCACCACCAGAACGATGAAGATGCCGAGCGTGCCGAAGCGATGCAGGAAGGCGCCAAAATCGAAACGCCTGCCGCTCTCCGGCTGGGCTTCTGTGATCGCCGCCATCGCTTACGCCGTCCTTTCATGTGCTGTGCTTCGGGAGATCGCGAGCGAGAGGAGCTTTTCCTCGCTGTAATCCGCCGGCATGAGTTCGCCGCGCAATCGCCCCTCGCCCATGACGAGGATGCGGTCGCAGAGCCCGAAGAGCTCCTGATGCTCGGAGGAAATCACCAGCACCGCCTTGCCTTCCTCGGCCAGCCTGAGGATGATTCCATAGATCTCGCTCTTCGCGCCAACATCCACGCCCCGCGTCGGCTCGTCGAGGATGATGACGTCGCCGTCGGCGAGAAACCACTTGGCGAGGACAACCTTCTGCTGGTTGCCGCCCGACAGGCTCGAGACCGGCGCTTCGATGCGCGAGGCCTTGAGCTTAAGCTTCGCGCCGAGGTCGGTGACGATCTTCCGCTCGATGCCTTTGCGAATGAATCCAAGCCGGTTCACCACCGCCGAGAGCTTCGCCATCGTGACGTTGACGCGGATGGGCGCGTCAAGCACCACGCCTTGAGCCTTGCGGTCCTCGGGAACGAGGCAGATGCCGGCTTTCACCGCTTCCGAAGGCGAGCGTATCTTCCGCTCCACGCCGTTGAGGAGGATCGCGCCGCCGTCGAGCCGATCGGCGCCGAAGATCACCCGCGCGACCTCGGTGCGACCCGATCCGACAAGGCCGCCAAGTCCCACGATCTCGCCCGCGCGCACGGAGAAGCTGATGTCGCGCACGAGTCGCCCGGCGTGCAGATTGCGGACGATGAGCCGCTCCTCGCCGATCTCACGCTCCCCCTTTTCCGGGAACAAAGCCGACATTGGGCGCCCGACCATCATGCGGATCATCTCGTCGATCGTCAGGCCTTCGACGGGCCGGGTCGCGACGACCTGCCCGTCCTTCATCACAGTCACGCGGTCGGCGATGCTCAGGACCTCTTCGAGCCGATGAGAAATGTAGACGACGCCGACGCCCTCGGAACGCAGCCGCGCGATGATCTTATGCAGGCGCTCGGCGTCCTGCGCCGAGAGCACCGCCGTCGGCTCGTCGAAGACGATGATCTTGATCTTGCGCGACAGCGCCTTGGCGATCTCGACCACCTGCTGATGCGCGACGGTGAGCGCGCCGGCCCGCAGAGAGGGATCAATGTCGAAACCGAGCGAGGCGATCAGTTCGGAAGCGCGCCGCCGAAGCGTGCTCCAGGAAATGACGCCCGACAGTTCGCCTAAGAAAATGTTCTCCGCCACCGACAGGTCCGGCGCGAGCGCCAGTTCCTGATGGATGATGGCGATGCCCTGGGCGCGCGCTTCCCTCGGGCCCCGGAAATCGACATGTTTGCCCGCGATGCTCACCTCGCCGCTGCTCGGGGTCATTTCGCCCCCCAGCACCCGCATCAGGGTGGACTTGCCTGCGCCGTTTTCGCCAACCAGCGCATGGACCTCGCCGGTCCGAACCTCGAAATTCACGCCGCGCAAGGCGCGCACGCCGCCGAAGTTCTTCGTGATGGCCGCGAGCCGCGCGAGTTCGGCCATGGCGCCCTCAAATGGAAAGAGAGGCGGTGGGGCTCCGCCCCGCCGCCCGTTTCCGTCATATGCGGAATCTGCTGCTCAGAACACCGCGTCCTTACGATAGTACTTGTCGACGTTCTCCTTGGTGATCACGTCGGGCTTGGTGAGGACGAGCTTGGGATAGTCGGCCGGAAGCTCGCCTTTGAGCGCTTTGACGCCGATGTCGACGGCGGTGCGCGCCACGAGATCGGGATCGTTGAGGCCGGTTGCGCCATACTTGCCTTCCTTGATGAGGGCGAGCGCCTCCTTCTGGCCATCGGCGGCGGCGAGCACGAGCACGTCCTTCTTGCCGCTCGCCTCGAGCGCCTTGATCGCGCCGAGCACCATCGAGTCGTTCTCGCCGAGAATGACATTGGCGTCGGGATGCGCCTGGAGCTGATCTTCCGCGGCCTTCAGGCCCCCCTCCTGCTCCCACGATCCCCAGCCCTGGCCGAGAACCTGGAAGCCGGCGTGGCCCTCGTTGACGAGTTGGCCTTCGATCAGGCCCTTGAACACCCCGAGCCGGCGGTCGCGTCCGACCTCGTTGCCCTGCGAACCCGAGAGCAGGATGATCTTGATCGGCTTGCCTTCCATCTTCTTGGCGAGCCACTGGCCGACGAGATAGCCGTTCTGGTCGTTGGATGAGCGCACCTGGGTGATCACATGCGCCTTGGGGTTGATGCTCGAATCCATCACGACGACCTTGACGCCGGCCTTGGTGGCGGCGTCGGCGGCGGCGACGAGGCCCTCGGGGTCACGGGGATTGAGGATGAGAAGGTTGACGCCCTTCGCGACCATGTCCTCGACGTCGGAAATCTGCTTCCCCATGTCGTTCTGGCCGTCGGACTGCGAGACCTCGCATCCGGCCTTCTTGGCCTCGTCGACGGCGGCGGCGACCTGGGCGGCGAAATAGGGTGCGCTCAGCGTGTACATGGCGACGCCCACCTTGCAGTCTGCGGCCTGGGCGGCGCCGTAAGAGCCGGCCGCAACCGCTGCGGCGAGGGCGAAAGCCGAAAGGGCTGATTTCATCGAGTTTCCTCCACGATCCATCTCTTGAGGGCCTGGTTCGCCCGCGATTTGTAGCTTAAATACAAGATACAACGTTCGTCAAGCCGTAATTTTTTGATAAATTTGCTTTCGCTGCTCGTTTGATGAACTGTGCAGCGCACAATGCGAGAATTAAGGCGAAATATGGCTTAAAATGTGCTATAAATATGCCTACGCTGCCGCCGAGACTTGACACGTGTGTAGCAAAAGTACAAGACTGCCGGCGGATGTCTAAGCCGCATGATCGAAGAGGGGCCTATGAAGCTCATGGAGCCCGGCGTCTGCCGCGTGGACGTCGCCCGGGGCGAGCTGAGCGGGGCGACCAACCGCTATGTGAAAACGCTCGCCGATCTCGAGGGCCTTTACGAGGACCCGGCCGCCTTTGAGTCGCTCAAGCGTGAACGCGGCGATGAGGTCGTCTACGAAGTCACGGACTTCAAGCCGTCGGCGAACGCCGGCGACATGATCATCGGGGTTACGAGGATGCGGCCGGGCAAAGTCGGGCGCGAATTTTTCCTCACCCGCGGCCACATCCACGCCAACGCAAATCGACCCGAAATGTACTATGGCGAAAGCGGACATGGGGTCATGCTGCTCGAGTCGCCGGAAGGCGAGATCCGCACGGTGGAGATCGAGCCTCGGGCCCTTTGCTACGTTCCGCCCTACTGGATCCATCGCTCCGTCAACACAGGTCCGGACGAATTGGTGATGACCTTCGCCTATCCGGCCGATTCCGGCCAGGACTATGCGATCATCGAGGAGGCCGGCGGCATGCGGAGCCGCGTGGTGGATGACGGCAAAGGCGGCTGGCGGCTCATCGACAACGCGCGCTACCGCGGCCGCCCGGCCGAACGCATCGCGCGCGTCTTCGCCTCCGCATCGTGACGACAAGACCGCGAGTGTTCACCCACAGCGCAAGCGTCCCCTTCTCCCTCGGGGAGAAGGTGTCGCGCGGGGGGGCAAGCGCGAAGCGCCGCGCTCGCGTTGGAGATTTCTGTCCTTATCAATGGCAAACGAGGGCGGCCGAAACCCTCATCCGGCCGCGCCTGCGGCGCGTCCACCTTCTCCCCGAGGGAGAAGGGGGTGGCGACGCCGCGCCTTTCATGCCCACTCGGACCGTCCGATGACCGCGCTCGAACTCGGCGACTGCGCCCACCCTCTATTTCTTCGGCGTGACGACGACGAAGAGCTCAATCATGCAGGTGTTCCCAGCCTGGGCGAAGCGCCTCGGGCTCGACGGCGCGATGATCAAGGGCGTCGATTTCCCGCTCCACGCGCCGCCCGAATCATACCGGGCGGCTGTTAAGTTCCTGAAAAGCGACGCGAAGTCGCTCGGCGCCTTGGTCACGACGCACAAGATCGATCTCTATCACGCCAGCCGCGACCTTTTCGACGTGGTGGACTGCCACGCGCTCGTCATGGGCGAGACAAGCTGCCTGTCAAAGAGGGGTGGAAAACTCGTTTGCCACGCCAAGGACCCGATCTCCTCCGGCCTCGCGATCGACGGCTTCCTGCCGGAGCGCCATTTCGAGCGCACCGGGGCGGAAATGTTTTCGATCGGCGCTGGCGGTTCGACCATCGCGATGACGTGGCATCTGATGCAGAAAACGCGCGGTGCCGACCGGCCCTCGCGCATCGTGGTTTCCGACCGCGATCCGGCTCGTCTCAACGAGATCCGGCGCGTCCATGGCGAACTCTCCGCCGACGTGCCGGTTCATTATGTCCTCGCAGCGGATAAGCGCGACAACGACGCCGCGCTCGCTTCTCTCCGCCCCGGCTCGCTGATCGTGAACGCGACCGGCCTCGGCAAAGATGCGCCAGGCTCCCCGCTGACCGATGCGGCCCTGTTTCCAGAGCGCGGAGTAGCCTGGGACCTCAATTATCGCGGCGACCTCGTTTTCTTGGATCAAGCCCGCGCGCAAACGTCGCGCCGCGCTTTGCAGGTGGAGGACGGCTGGACTTATTTCCTGCACGGCTGGTTGCAGGTGATCGCCGAAGTCTTCCACATCCCCATTCCCGTCCGCGGCCCGGAATTCGAGGCTCTGTCGGAGATCGCTGAGGTCGCCCGGAAGGGGTGAGGACGCACGGGATCAACCGTCGCGGGCTCGCGGCGGGGAAGGGCGGCGGCCAGTACGTTAGAGCGTTTCGCTCTGTCCAAGACGGGCGTCCCTCGAACGCCCGTTGGCGGAGAGGATCAAGGAGGGGGCGGGCCAACGTGCGCGACCAGGGAGCGGCGCATTGGCAGTCTCCTCGGCTTAGACTAGGCGAATAAGGAAGGGCGGCGCCGCTCGGGGCCCGCCCTTTTTGTTGCTCGGCAACAGTGATCCGGGGCCACGTCAGTACTGGCCCGCCGACGGCGGATAGACGCGCTTGAGCTTCGCCTGGGCTTCGGGGCTGTCGACATCCTTGGCGGTGACCAACGGTTCGGTCAACGGCATTTCCTTTGTGGTCGGCTTGGCGGTCAGAGCGTTGTACACCTGCTGCGTCGCTTCGATTCCTTGGCCGCCCGCCTCCTGAAGGAAGATGCCCTGGATCGTGCCGTCGCGCAGCAGCTTGACGGTGGTCGGGCTGCCGTCGGCGGTGACGACTGCGACCTTCCCGACGAGATTACGGGTCTGCAGGACCTTGGCCGCTCCGGTCGCCGCCTCGTCGTACATCCCGTAGATGGCCGTGATGTCGGGGTGCGCGGTCAGGAGGTCGTTTGCTTCGTCGACCGCCTCGCGAACGGTGAGGCCCTTGGTCTGGAGGACTTGAACGAGTTCGCAACCTTCTTCCTTGAAGGCCGCCTGAGCGCCCCGCAGGTACTTCTGGGCATTCTCGCGATCCTGCGGCAGGGAAAGCATGCCGACCTTGTTGCCGCCGCGTTCCTTCGCGAGCTGGCACACGAATTTGCCCTCGGCCTTGCCGGACTCTTCGTTGTTGGCTGTGACCGATGAAGTGTAGTCCGTCTGACCGGGCTGAGGTCCGATCCCGGTGAAGGCGACGGGTGTGTTCTGCTCCTTGAGATACCGCAGAACCGGGGGCGTGCTGGTCGAGCTGACCGGACCGATGACGATCGCGTTTGCTCCCTTGGTGATCGCGGTGCGGATGTTCGACATCTGCTCGGTCGGCGAATCGTGAGAATCAAGCTCCATGTAGTTCATACCGAGCTCGCCCGCCTTCGTCTTCGCGCCGTAGGCGACCCACTGCCAGTAGGAGATGTCGAGCGACGGCATGATAACGGCGACTGTGAACTTTTTGTTCTCCGCTTTCGCCGGGCCCGCCAGGGCGAAGGCCGTGCAGATCGCCACCGCGGCAACGGAGACGCCGCGCTTCGAGATTTTCGACATCGATGTTTCCTCCTGAGAAAAAGGGGCGACGCCCCCGGTCGCTGCGCCGGAACTAGGCGCGGAACTTACTCAGGCGATCGATCAAAACCGCCACCAGGATGACGAGGCCGGTCACCGAGCCCTGCCAGAAGCTGTTGATGCCGATCAGATTGACGCCGTTCTGAATGACGCTGATCATAATAGCTCCGAGGGCGGCGCCGACCGCTGAACCCGTCCCGCCAAATAGGCTCGCGCCCCCGATCACGCAGGCGGCGATCGCCTGAAGCATCATGTTGGCGCCGGACGTGGCTTCGGAATTGCTGATGTAGGAAAGGCTTAGCATGCTGGAGAACGCGGCAAGGAGGCCGGCGATCACGTAGACGCCGACTCGGACGCCGTTGACCGGAATGCCCAGCAGTCTCGAAGCCTTGTCGTTGCTGCCGATTGCGTACACCCAGCGCCCAAGCACCAGCTTTCGCAATGCGAGTTCGAGGACGATAGTGCCGACGAGACAGAACAGCACATAATTGCTTACGCCAGGGATCAGGCGGCCGCCGTTGAGCAGATAGAAGGTCGGATCGAGCAGTGCGATGGAGTGGCCGTCCGTGATCACGAAGGCCAAACTCGCGCCGACCGCATAGGTGATCAGCGTGACGACGAATGGCGCGAGGCCCACGAACGTCACCAGAACGCCATTGATCGCGCCGACTGCGAGACCGACCGACAGGCCGGCGAGACAGGCGATCGGCCATGAGGCGCCCGCCAACATCGCAAGCCCCGCCACCATGCCGCTGAGAGAAAAGGTCGAACCGACCGAGAGGTCGATGCCGCTCGTGATGATGACAAGCAGGACGCCAAGCGACATGATGACGAGCGGCGCCGTGGCTTGCGCGACGTTCGCGATGTTGCCGTATGAGAAGACCTGCGGCGACCAGAAGCTGACGACGACCGCGATCAAAAGAATTGCGGCGGCGAGGGCGAGTTCCGATCGATAGGTCGAACCAAGGCGACGTAGAAATCCTGCCGGGGGGGTTGCGAAGGCGCCGGGTTCTCGGCCAGCTTGAGAAGTCTCGGCAGACCCGGCCATCGTTCTCTCCTCAGCCATGACGGTTGACTCGGACATCGTTCCCTCACGCGGCCATGCCGGTCGCACGCGCCATCGCGACCTCCGATATCTCTTCACGCTTAAGGAGCCCGCTGACCTCGCCCTGCAGATTGAAGGTGATGACGCGATCGCAGATTTCCACGAGCTCGGAGAATTCGGTCGACCACCACACGACGATCGTTCCGGCCGCAGCGACCGTGCGAATGATCTGATAGATCTCGCGCTTGGTCGCGATATCGACGCCGCGGGTCGGTTCTTCGAGCACAAGGATTTTCGGCGCCAGGTCTAGCCAGCGCGCGATCAGCAGTTTCTGCTGTGTGCCTCCCGACAGCGTTTGGGGCAGAGCGTCGAGCGAGCTCGCCTTAATCGAGAGGCGTCGCAACGCCGAGGCTGCCTCCCGAACCTCCTGCGGTAGGGCCAGCCACTGCTTGCGCGCGATGCGCCCGGCCGCCGCCAGATTGTCGAGAATCGGCAGCGTCGCCAGGATTCCCTTTTCGGCGCGGTCGCCGGAGACATAGCCGACCCCGCTTCGCACGGCTTCGACGGGCGAGCGGAACCGTCGGGATTGACCGTCC
Source organism: uncultured Alphaproteobacteria bacterium (assembly GCA_963696665.1). Classification (GTDB taxonomy): domain Bacteria; phylum Pseudomonadota; class Alphaproteobacteria; order Rhizobiales; family Beijerinckiaceae; genus Roseiarcus. The sequence continues at coordinate 174,217 of CAVOLE010000009.1, read as the reverse complement.
AACGCAATCGACCAGGGGGAATGGGAGTCGGCGCCGGTGAGGGCGTTGATGACGCCGGCCGGCCCGTCGGGCGCGCCGGCGAGCCCAAGGATGCCGCCGGCCGGAAGGAATATGTCGGTATGGCCCTTTGCGAGGCTGAGAGAGAAGCCGGTCGCCTTCGCTTTCGCAGCCTGTGCGCTGGTTTGACCCTTCTCCTGAACATCGCCCATCATGGCCTGAACGATTTCCTGGTCTGAAATGTCGGCGAGGGCGCGCCGATCCACGACGGAGCGCCCGTCGCGAAGGATCGTGCAGACGTCGGCAGCCGCGCGAATTTCGCTCATTCGGTGCGAGACCAGAAGAATGCTAATCCCGTGGTTGGTCAGCCTGCGCAAGATTGAAAAAAGGCGGTCCGCGTCGGCAAAGGTAAGGTTGGCGGTCGGCTCGTCGAGGAGGATAAGCTTCGCGCCGGAGCTGAATGCGCGGGCGACCTCGACAAGCTGACGCTGGTGCAGGTCGAGGCTGCTCACGGACCGGCGGAGCGAGAGAACGAGCGCCGGATCGATCATCTCGAGCGCTTCGGTCGCACTCGCCTCCATCTGGCGATCATCGATTCGGCCAAGCGCGTCACGGCGATGCGGCAGGTGAATGTTCTCCGCGACCGAAAGATCGGGTAGAAGGGCGAGCTCTTGGAAAACGACGGCGATCTCGCTCGCGTCGTAGTCCGGGCGGGCTGCGACTGAAATGACGCCGGCGTCGCGGCGGAGCGAACCGGACACGATTCTGATGAAGGTGGATTTCCCGGCCCCATTGCCGCCCAGCAGAGCGTGAATTTCGCCTCGCGCCACGCGGAGGTTGGCTTTACGCAGAACGCTGGTCGCTCCGAAGCTCTTCTCGATGTCGAGCGCTTCGAGGACGAATTCGATGGCGGGGCCGTTCATGCGCCCAGCTTCGCTGCGAGCAGCGCATCCGTCGCGCCAAGCGATGCGATGGGCATGTTTTCCTCCCGGACCTTCCGCGAATGGAAGGTATTGTGGGACGATGAATGCCGCCTGCGCGCCGCGCTGACAAACGGAATAAATGCAAGCTCAGATGAGCAGGATTCACCTTTCCGGCCTTCTCAAGCCTGAGGCGGCAGGCCAAGCTCGCTCAGAAGCCACTCGGTGAAAACACATACGGCGCGGCGTTGCCGGGCGGCGCGAGGAAAGACCAGATAATGGCCGATGTATTCGACGTCCTTTGCACGCCCGGCAAGGGGCGCGACAATCCGCCCGAGCTTCATTTCCCTTTCGGCCAGCCGCGTGGATTCCAGGGCAACGCCGAGACCCTCGCAGGCCGCGGCGATTGCGATGAAGCTTCGGTCGAATCGGGCGCCGTGGGGGACTAGCGGCTCCTTGCCGTTAGCCTTGAACCAGTCGGACCAACGCACTCGTTTGAGGTCGCTCTGGATCAGAACCTCGCCGACCAAATCGTCGATCACGCTGATACGCTCCGCGAATTCGGGCGAGCATAGCGGCGTCACCGTCTCGACGCCGAGCGGGACGGACACCGTGGCTTCGGCGCGCGTCGGGCCGTAGACAATATCGGCGTCAAATTCGTCGTTGGCGAACCGGGCGTAGTCCGTGCTAGCGGCCAGACGCACCTCGACGGCCGGATGCGAGGACAGGAAGCGAGAGAGGCGGGGCGTCAACCACTGCGCCGCGAAACTTGGGGCCGAATGCAGCCGCAGCAATTGGGGGCCGCGGTTCGACACCAGCTCCATTCCCCGCCGCAGCTCGTCGAAGGCGAGTCCCACGTGCAACATCAGGCTCTCACCCTCTGGGCTAAGCCGAACAATCCTTCCATCCCTCTCAAAAAGATTGGTTCCGAGCGTCTGCTCGAGTTTCAGGATTGCGTGACTGATGGCGCTTGGGGAGAGATTGAGCTCCGATGCCGCCGCGCGGAATGATCCGTGTCGCGCCGCGCTTTCGAACGCCTTTACTGTCGAGAGGGAAACGTCCTTCAGCATATTAAGACCCGAACGCCAAACGTGGATCCGGCAAAAGGTGAAGCAGGTTCATCAGTCGTTGTAAAGTTCGCGTTTGAGTTCGAGCGTGGTCTTCGGCGATGTTCCCGTGCACAGCCTAGGGAGGACGCCATGCTTTTGAGCGGCAAGACCGCGGTCATTTCTGGGGCGGCCGGGCCTCGTGGAATCGGCTTCGCGGCTGCGCGATTGTTCGCTGAGCACGGCGCGCGCGTCGCGATCCTCGATGTCGATCAAAAAGCGGTGGAAGCGGCGGCAAAAGGGCTCGGGTCGGACCATCTCGGCCTCGTCTGCGATGTCACCGATCCGGCCGCATGCAAGCGGGCGGCCGCCCAAATTATCGCTCGCTTCGGCCAGATCGACGTTCTCGTCAACAACGCCGGAATCACCCAGCCGGTGAAGCTCATGGAAATCGACCAGCCGAGCTGGCGGCGGATCATCGAGGTCAATCTCACCGGCGTCTTAAATCTCTCTCAGGCTGTCGTTCCGCACATGCGTCGGCGTAAGACGGGGACCATCGCCTGCATGTCGTCAGTGTCTGCGCAGCGCGGCGGGGGGATCTTCGGCGGTCCGCACTACTCTGCGGCGAAGGCAGGCGTTCTGGGGCTCGCCAAGGCAATGGCGCGCGAGCTCGGGCCGGACAATATTCGCGTCAACTGCGTGACGCCCGGACTTATCCAGACGGACATCACGGGCGGAAAGCTCACCGACGAGATGAAGACGGAAATCATCAGAGGCATCCCTCTGGGGCGTCTGGGGACGGCCGAAGACGTAGCGCGGATCTACCTTTTCCTCGCCTCCGATCTTTCTTCCTACACGACCGGCGCCGTTATCGACGTCAACGGCGGCATGCTCATCCACTAGGAGCCGCGAGCCATGAATGAAGCAACGCACTTGCGCCCCAACTTGAGCCTGCCCGAACGCGCATACCATATTCGCCGCAATGCGCTGCGCATGGGCGCCGTGCAGGGCCAAGGTTACATCGCGCAGGCCCTGGGCGTCGCCGACGTCCTGGCGGTGTCCTATTTTCATGCGCTGACCTATCGCCCCGAAGAGCCGGAATGGGAGGGGCGAGACCGCTTCCTGCTATCGATTGGGCACTACGCGATCGCCCTTTACGCCGCTTTGATCGAGTCCGGCGTTCTTCCGCAGGACGAACTCGAGACGTATGGCGGCGACGATAGCCGGCTGCCGATGTCCGGCATGGCCGCCTACACCCCCGGAATGGAGATCACAGGCGGATCGCTAGGCCAGGGCCTCGCGATCGCAGTCGGGATGGCGTTGGCGCTCAAGCGCAAGGTCTCGAAGAGCTTTGTGTACTGCCTCTTCTCCGACGGCGAACTGGACGAGGGCGCGGTCTGGGAAGCGGCGATGTCAGCCGGCTCCCACAAGCTCGACAATCTGATCGGCATCGTCGACGTCAACAACATGCAGGCCGACGGGCCCTCGAAGGGCGTTCTCAATTTCGAACCTCTGGGGCCAAAGTTCGAAGCGTTCGGCTGGCTTGTCCAACGAGTTCGACGGCAACGACATCGACGCCCTCGTTCGCGCCTTCGACGCCGCGCGACACGGGACGGCGCCCGGCCCGCGGATCGTGATCTGTGACACCAAAATGGCGAAAGGGGTGCCGTTTCTCGAAGCACGCGAACGCAGTCATTTCCTGCGGGTCGAGCCCGAAGAATGGTCGCTGGCGCTGGAGGCGCTCGACGCTGGGAGGCCGGCATGATCCGGGATAAATATAGACGTCCCGCCTTTCTTGATCAGCCGCGCCCGGACGGCGAGCGGCTGACAACCTCGGCCATGATCGCGTCGATTGCGGGCCCGGATCAGCCGACCCGCGCAGCGCCTTTTGGTCACGCGCTGACTGAACTCGCGAAGTCGCGCCCCGACATCGTCGGCCTCACAGCCGATCTCGCAAAGTACACCGATCTGCATGTGTTCGCGAAAGCCTTTCCGGAGCGCTTCTTCCAGATGGGCATGGCGGAACAGCTGCTCATGGGCGCCGCCGCCGGAATGGCGCGGGAAGGGTTCACGCCCTTCGTCACCACCTATGCGGTGTTTGCGACACGACGGGCCTACGACTTCATTTGCATGGCGATCGCCGAGGAGATGTTGCCGGTGAAGATCGTCTGCGCGCTGCCCGGTCTGACGACCGGCTATGGGCCCAGCCATCAGGCGACGGAGGATCTTGCGATCTTTCGCGGCATGCCGAACCTGACGATCATCGACCCATGCGACGCGATCGATATCGAGCAGGCGACGCAGGCGATCGCGAACCATCCAGGTCCAGTCTACATGCGACTGCTTCGCGGGAACGTGCCCGTGGTGCTCGACCGCCACGACTATCAGTTCGAAATCGGTCGCGCCAAACTCCTGCGCGACGGCGCGGGCGCGCTCGTGATCTCGAGCGGAACTCATGACGATGCGGGCTCTGGAAGCGGCGGACATCCTAGCGGCGCAAGGCGTCTCGATTGCGGTGCTACACAGCCCGACGATCAAGCCGCTCGACGAAGCGACCATCCTGGCGCAAGCAGCCCGTGAGGGCAGACCGATTGTTGTCGCGGAAAACCATTCGGCCATCGGCGGCCTTGGGGAAGCTGTGGCCGGGTTGCTGATGCGCAAGGAGGTCCGCAACCGGTTCCGGCAGGTTGCACTGCCGGACGAGTTCCTCGACGCCGGCGCGTTGCCGACGCTGCATGAGCGCTATGGCCTCTCGGCCGGCGCGGTGGCCAAGACGATCCGGGAATGGATTGGGTAGCCAAGGCGCAATCTGACAGGGAGGCCACGCCATGGCGGCGGAATTCTACGCGACCGGGGTTGGCGCCCCGGAGGGTCCGGTTTGCCTGCCCGACGGGTCGATGTATGTGACCGAAATGTCCGCTGCGACGCTGCAGGTCACGCGGCTGTTTCCCGACGGCGGCCGGAAGGTGATCAAGCGCACGGGCGGTCGGCCCAACGGCCTGGCCATTGATGGCGACGGTAACCTGTGGATCGCCGAGGCAGGCCTCCGCGCCGTACTCTGCATCGACGTCGAGGGGCGCGAGCTTATGCGCATTGACCACGACGGGGAGCAGCCGTTCCGGCTTCCGAATGATCTTTGCTTCGGCAGGGACGGCCATCTGTACCTGACCAATTCCGGCTTGGACGCCAAGGCGTTCCTCGACGGACAAAACTTCGCCGAGAACTATCGGAAACTTCCTTGGGACGGGCGGATCTCTGAAATCGATCCGGTCAAGGGATCGGTCCTGCGGATCCTGGATCGCGGCATTCTCTTCACCAATGGGATCGCGTTCGGACCGGACGACGCGCTATACGCCAATGCATCCTTCACCGGCGAGGTCTATCGCTACGACATCTTTGGAGCCGGGAACCCGAAGCGCGAAGTGTTTGGCAATGTCTTGCAGCCCTTCGAAGGCGACGACTTTCGCGGACCGGACGGAATGTGCTGGGGCGACGACGGCCGTCTTTATTGCACCGTGTACGGGCAGCGAAACATCACGGTTTTGAACTGGGACGGATCGCTCGCGAAACGGCTGCCGCTCGATGGCGAGAACCCGACAAATTGCGCCTTTGCTCTGTCGGGCCGGATGCTCCGCGTGACGGAGGTCGAACTGGGCCGGGTGGAGCAACTTGCGACGCCGTGCGGAGGGTTGCCGCTTAGCTACCCCAAACTCGGTTTGCGCCCTGCTTGATGACCGCAGAGAGCGATGAAGCCATTGAGCTCCGGCGCTAGGCGAGCCGCAGGAGCACGGGTTCGTGGATCGCGATGGCGGATTTCGTTCCACCGCGATCATCGTCGACCGGTCCAGCGAGAATGTGCGCCATTCCAATGTTCGCCAGTTCGGCGAGGTGCTCCCCGTGCATCGTTAAGCGCACCATAGGCGTCCGGTATTGAGGTCTCAATTGTATACATTAGTTCACGAGCCTGAACTTGACCGACTGGCTCCATGCCCATGTCCGCCCCGCCGCAAAAGCGAGGGCGCTGAGGGCGCCCACGAAAAACCCGATCGGTCAGTCCGAGACGAACGAGAGGGCAATCGCGGCCCAGACAGTCACGACGGAGATGGCCGCCGAGAGCAGCATGGCGCCGAGCGGCCGGTTGGTCGGAGCGCGCGCGGCGGTGGCGGGACCCACCATCAGGCTGAACACCAGCAATGCGCCGACAATTCAGCGCCATCGCTGTAGCGAGGGCCACGATCCCCAGGAACAGAACTTCCATCAGGCGAGCCGACACGCCTCTCATTTCCCCCAGTTCGGGCGAGACGGAACTGAGCAGTAGCAGGCGGAATAGGATCACGATCAGCGCGACCGAGACAGCGCCAAGCACAGCGACCGGTCCGAGGTCCGCGTTGCTGACGCCGAGGACTTGGCCGAACAGGAGCGCATAGACCGCCTGAAAATACTCGGTGGTCCGGCTCAAGAACAGCGCCCCGAGGCCCAGCAGCATGACCAGCGACAGCGCTGTCGCCAGATCGCGGCGGCCGTGCCGCCCGAGCTGGCTGATGCCGGCGACGCCAAGCCCGGAGAACACCAGCAGGCCAACCAGCGGGTTGATGCCGATCAGGTTGGCCGCTGCGGCGCCGGGGAAGGCGCTGAGGGGTAGCGCATGAGCCGCGAAGGACGCGCCCCGGATCACGACGAATAACCCGACAACGCCAGCGACGATTGCGACCAGGGTGTCGGCAATCCATGTGTTGACCAGAGTTGCGCGACTTGGTGCAGCGGCTGTCTCTCGAGAACCCGCGCTACGGCTACCGGAGGATAACCGCGCGCGTCAGGCGTGAGGGCTGGCCGGCAAACCTCAAGCGGATCGCCCGCATCCGCAGGCAAGATAATCTTTTGGCGTTGCGGCGGCCGGCCTTCCGTCCGGCGACCACCGACGGTGTCCATGGCTATACCCGCTGCTGGCCCAATCTCGTCCGGAGTATGGTCCTCACCGGCGTCAACCAGCTGTGGGCGGCGGACATCACCCATGTCCGTCTGGGCGAAGCTTTCGTCTACCTGGCCGTGGTGCTTGACGTCTTCTCACGCAAGGTGGTCGGCTGGGCCATAACCGATCACTTGCGCGCCGAACTGGCGATCGAGGCGCTGAAGAAGGCCTGGCTGAACGCGATGTCGCGGGCGCAGGGCTCATCCCCCACTCCGATCAAGGTGTGCAATACGCCTGCGGAGATTACGTCGAGCGCCTGCTCGCCGCAGGCGTCCGGCCCTCCATGAGCCTCCCCGGCAGCCCTGGGACAACGCCTTCGCCGAGAGCTTCATGAAGACCCTCAAAGTGGAGGAGGTCGACGGCTCCGCCTATCGAGACATCGATGACGCCAGAGGCCGCATCGGAGAGTTCATTGAGCGCGTCTACAACCGGCAGCGACTCCGCTCCGCGCTACGCTACCTATCGCCAGAGGAGTTCGAAACCAGACAGTCCCCCTTATCCACAGCTATCCACAGCCGCCGTTCGCGCTCCACGCGATCGGCCATCCCAACAACCACTGTGACTAATTAGCCTGTCTCACCCGCGGGGGTCACTCCAGCCACTCCACCAAGGGCTTCGTGGCCTTTGTGATGAGTTGTTCATTTCGTTGGCGCCTCCTGGAATCTTTGCTTAGCGCGGGCAGGGGGAGAGCCCGAGGGCCGCGATGACAGCGGCGACTTCTTTTTCCGCAGAGCCGCCCGCATCGACAGTCACCACCCCTGGCTCGTCCGGCCTCGGCTCCTCGAGCGTGTCGAATTGGCTGCGCAGCAGCGAGGCCGGCATATACTCGTGATGGCGTGCGGCGACGCGCGCCTCGATCAGCGCTTCCGAGCCTTTCAGATAGACGAAGCGCACGTCGGGCCGGCGCCGCACGGATACGATCGCGATAGGCGCGCTTGAGCGCCGAGCAGGTCATCACGCCAGACTTCCCTTCGGCGGCCCAGCTCTTGAGCTCCGCGCCGATCCGGTCGAGCCAAGGCGCGCGGTCGGCGTCGTTCAGCGGAATTCCCTGCCGCATCTTCTCGACATTGGCCGGAGGGTGCAGCCGGTCGCCCTCCATGAACGGCCAACCGAGTTGCTTGGCGAGCAATTCGGCGACGGTCGTCTTGCCGCTGCCCGATACGCCCATGACGACTAGGGCGTATCCGGTCTTGGTCGCGTTCATCGGCAGCGTCACGCGAGCGAGGCCGTGGCCGCGTCCGGCTCGGGGATCGGCTCGATCCTCCCCAAAACGACAGTGAAGAAGACAATGCCGATCAGGAGCACGACGCCCGCCACCAGGAACGCGATCGAGAAGGAATTCGTCGCGCCGACGACGAAGCCGGTGACCGCGGGAGCCACTGCGCCCATGAGATTATTGAAGAAATTCATCACGCCCCCGATCGTGCCCGTGCCGCCGCGCGGGGCGATAAGCGACGGGATCGACCAGCCGACCGGCGCAGCCGCCGCGAGGCCGCTCAGCGCGATCGTGATCCAGACTATCGCCCATACCGCGCTTGTCGTGATTGTCGCGCCGAACACGGCAAGGCCCAGAACCATGCCGCCCACCAGCACCGTCTTACGCGTCGCCGTGTCGTCATAGCCCTTCGCGAGCAAATGATCGATGAGCCAGCCCCCGACAACAAGGTCGGAGATGGTCGCAAACAGCCAAGGTATCGCCGCGTAACCCGCCGACTTGATAATGCTCATGTGCATCTCGCTGACGAGATAGGCGGGCAGCCAGGTCAGGAACAGGTAGAAGGAATAGCCATAAGCAGCGAAGCCGATCGTGAGCCCCCACACTTTGCGATTGCGCAGGAGATACCCAAGCATCCCGATAGGGCTCGCCTCGGACTCGCCTTCGGGGGTTGCGCCGCCCTTGCGAATATAGTCGCGCTCCTCACGGCTGAGTTTCGGATCCGAGCTTGGGTCGCGGTAGATGAACCAATAAGCAAGAAAGTAAGCGAAGCTGAGGATGGCAGTGAGGCCGAAGCCCCAGCGCCAGCCGAAAGTGACGACCGCGACAGCCACCAGCGGCACGCCAATGACGTTGGAGAATTTCGCCGCCGCGTCGAAGATCGCGGTCGCTGTCGCGCGCTCCCCGCGCGGGAACCAGTAGCCGGTTGCCTTGGAATTGGCAGGAAAGGCCGGCGCTTCCGCCACGCCAAGCAGGACGCGCGCTCCGAAGATGAAGCCGAAGCCGGTTGCGAAGGCGACCAATCCTGAAGCGAGGCCCCACAGAAAAGCGCCAATGCGGCTCACCGTCATCACGCCAAGCCGGTCGAGGCACGATTCCGACCGGGATCTGCAAGATGGCGTAGGACCAGAAAAACGCGCTGAAAAGCAATCCCAGATCGACTGGCGTCAGGCCGAACTCCTGCTGCAGCCGCGGCGCCGCGACCGAAATGTTCACCCGGTCGAAATAATTGATGAGAATGCCCGCGCCGAGCAGAAGCCCAATCCCCCATCGTCGCCGGCCGACGATTGGCGTCTCCACCATCGAACTTCTCCGCGTTGCCCCCTAAGATATCGGTCTTCTCCGCGTCGCCCCTTAAGATGAGGAAATTCCTTGGCCGCCCGGTTGTCAATCAGCGCGGTCTTACCTAGCGAGGCGCCCGGCCTCGTCCCGCCGTCGCGAGCGCTGGGGCTCCCGCCTGCGAAGCGATTCCGGCTCGGAACCGCCGAGCGGCCAGATCACCCGGCGGACGACCTCGATGATAATGAGCGTGATGAGCCCGCCGAGCAGCACATCGCTGAGGTAGTGGCCGCCGAAGGCGAGCCGCAGCAGGCTCGCCCCAAACCCGAAGGCGAAGGCGGCGACGATCGCTGGACCGCGCCAGGGCGGGGGGAGCACGCTCGCCGGGGCGACCATCCAGAAGCCGGTCGAGGCTTCGCCCGAGACGAACGAACAGTTTTTTTTGCAGCCGCCGTTGTCCTCATACCACGGCGTGAAAGGGCTCGCCCCGTTGAAGCCCTGCGTCTGGATTGGTCTGGGACGATGCCAATGATCTTTCAGGCCCACGTTCACGACGAGGCCCGGCCCAATGATCATCGTGGCGATGAGAAAGATCATCGCTCGGCCGCTCGGCGCCCAGCGAAGCCTGGCGCCCCTGAGCTTCGCGAGCCATAAAGCCGCATAGGCCGTGAGCACGACGAATGGCGTCACCCGGAAAAAGTCGCGGCCCAAGCGCTCGAAGTCGTTGCGGCCGAAGAAGCCCCCCTGATGGTAGAAATAGCGCGCGCCTGCAAGGTCGAGCTCGGGCCAGATCGCGAAAACAGCGAGCACCAAAGCGGCGAGCGTAATGTAAACGAATAAAGCCTTGTTCATGTGTCGCGCTCAGATCACGCGATAGGTCTGGCCGCTCTCTGCGCCTTCGATGCTGCGGCTGAAGGCGCGGGCGGCGCGGGCGACCGGCACGGGATCGTGACCGCGAAAGAACGGCCCGAAGTCCGCCATCAATTCCTCAAACACAGTCGGGCTCACCGCATTGATGCGGATGCCGGAGGGCATTTCGATCGCGGCCGCCATCGCGAACGCCTCGATGGCCGCATTGACCATGCTGGCGGACGAACCCGCAACGATAGGCGTCTGCGAGAGTACGCCGGCGATCAGGGTGATCGAGCCCTCGTCGTTGATGTGATCGCGGGCGGCCAGCGCCAGATTGACCTGGCCCATGAGTTTGTCGGTCAGCCCCAATCCATAGGAAGACTTCTCCAGCCCCGCGAGTTTGATCGCCGAAAGCCGATGCCAGTTCACGGCGCCGGCGGCGCAGGCGACCGCGTCCAGCGGCCCCGCCGCTTTCAGCCCCGCTACAATGCTCGCCGGATTGGCGATGTCGATGCGAATGTCACCCGACTTCGATCCAGCGGACACGATATCGTGGCGCGGAGAAAGCTCGGCCACGATCGCCCGCCCGAGCACTCCGCTTGCCCCGATGAGGAGAATGCGAAGACGTTGCGACTCAGGCATCAGTTGATTCTTCCGTTGAAAAGTAGGGACGCCAAGCGTGGAGGTCGAATCTGGGGTTAGGGGCCGGGCTTTCGCAGCGTCGAGACGAAGTCGATGAGGTTGCCCATCGCGACATTGACGTCGATCAAGTGCCAGCCCCAGCTCTTGAGGAGCCGCCCGTCCACCACGAGGGCGCCGGGGAGGGTCGCCGGCCAGGCGCCAGGCTCCGAGGGCGCGTTGATCGCGACCGAAAGATAGGACGCGTTCGGCCCCTCGACGCAATGGCCGGACGCGATTCCGGGCAGCGACACGAAGGGCGCGTCGAGCGGCTTCGCAAATGCCGCCCAGCCCGGATCGGGCGAGGGCTCGCCAATGAGGTTTGTCCGGGTCGGGAGAATGGGATCGAGCCTGCCGCCGGCAAGCGCGGCGGGATCGGTGCAGGCGATCTCCATGCCTGGCGTTTCGGGATGGGTGAAACGGGAATCGTCCGGCGGGAGCGATGAAGCCGAGAAGGTCTCGTAGGCGACGACACAGCCCGTCTGCCCGGCCGCGCGGCAGAGCGGGATCGCCTTGAAAGTGCCGCCGACATCCTTGCCTTCCGGGACCTCGACGTCGAACCCGAGGATGAGGGCGCCGGCGAGAAGGCGCTGCTCGGGCTTGCCCTCGATCTCATGGACGATTAACCGGGCGAGGATTCGCGCCCCCTGCGAATGGCCGATCAGCACCACCCAACGGCCATTGTTGTCATGCGCGAGGTAATGGCGCCACGCCGCCCGCACGTCCTCATACGGAAGCTTGAAATCCACCGGGAGCGGCTCGTGTCGGAGCACGGCCTCGACGCCCGCGATCGTCACCTGGCGGTAGATTGGCGCGAACGGCCGGCAGACCGAGGCGAAGGCCGCAAACTGCTGCGCAACCGCCCGCTTCTCCCCCGGTCCGCTGGTCATGCCGCTGTTGCCGGCCGGATCTTCGGAGACGGTCGGATAGACGTAGAAGCAGTCGATCGGCGCCGCGGGGTTTGGCTTCAAAACCCGGGTTGCGCGCGAGCCGTCGCTTTGCACGACCGTTGCGACCACGGGCGCGGCGCAGAGGTCGGACGCGCCCGGCCGGCAGAGCCAGGCTTGGGCCTGCGCATAAGGGTCGTCGTCCGCGGCGCGCGCAGGCGCGGGCGCGCCCGCAAGAGCAGACGCGAATCCCGCCGCCGCAATCAGCCAGCCGCGGACGGTCCTGGCGTTGCGCGGCTTGCGCAAACCTTTGGCCATTGACACTCCACCCGCAATAGCGGGCCCCGCCGGGGGGCGCAAACTAGCGACAACCGGCGACGAGCGCCAGCGGGCCTGCTCAAGCCGGTTGCCATCCGTGGAGGGCGGCCTGTAAACCGGCGGCCAAACTGGAGAGGCGTTCATGTTCAAACTCGACGACAAGCTCGGACGCATCCGCAGCGGCGCCTATCGGCCCTCGGATTTCATCATCGCCGACGCCAAGGACCCCGACATGGGCCCGGGCCTGTATGCGGTCGGGGCGGCGTATGGCGAGCCGCGTTTCAAGACGCGCGCTGAGTTCCTCGATTCGATCGAGGCGATCGTCAAGCAGGACGTCGTCGACATCATGCTGACCTCGGTCTCGAATTCTGGAAAGCCTGGTCAAGCGCAACGTTTTCGCCGGAACAGGCGTCAAGCCAGTCATCCGCGCCAATGACACGACCGACGTCTGGCGCCATCGCGGAGCGTCTTTTCATAACCAGCCGTCGCGGCCGTTCCGCACCGCGTCGCTCAAGCATGTGAAGCCGCTGACCGACCTTGGGCTTTATTCCATCACGTTCACCAATGACATCGACGCCGACCATGCGTCGCTCCAGGCGTTCAAGGATTTTCGTGGCGACGCGGAGGCAAACGGCTTCTCGTATTTCCTCGAGGTGTTCAATCCGAACGTCGAGCGCGGCTTGACGCCGGAGACCATGCCTCAGTTCGTCAATGACGCGATCGTCCGCTGCCTCGCCGGCCTAACCGCGGCGGAGCGGCCGAAATTCCTCAAGATCGCCTATAACGGGCCGAAAGCGCTGGAGGAGCTGGCGTCATTCGACCCCGGCCTCGTGGTTGGCGTGCTGGGCGGCGGAGCAGGCACGACCCGGGATTGCTTCGAGCTCATTCATCAAGCCGAGAAATATGGCGCGCGCGTCGCGCTGTTTGGCCGCAAGATCAACCTGGCTGAATCCCCGCTCGACATCGTCCGCCTCATGCGCGCGGTCGCCGACGGCGCCATGACCCCGCCCGAGGCGGTCAAAGACTACCATTCGGCGCTTCAGAAGCAGGGTCTGAAGCCGACGCGCGAGATCGCGCTCGACAGCGCAATTACAGAATCCGTCCTCAAGTCGGCCTGATCGATGAGCGAACGGCGCGGCGTCTTGTCGGCGGGCACATGGTGCGTCGATTTCAACAAGTCAATCGCGCGCTGGCCGGATGAGGACACTTCCAACGAAGTTCTGGCGATCGACCGCCAAAACGGCGGGTCCGGCTCGAACATGGCGTTGGACCTCAAGCGCCTCGATCCAGACTTTCCCGTCGAGGCGATGGGGGTCGTCGGCGATGACGACCTGGGGCGCTTTCTCTTTTCGGAATGCGACGCGCGCGGGATAAACCGCGTCGCGCTTCATGCACGGCCTAATGGCGCGACGATGAGCGTCGACGCTTTCAATGTCGAGGCCAACGGCCGGCGCACCCATTTCTATCATCAGGGCGTGGCGGCAGAGATGACGCCCGACGACTTCGATTTCTCTTCGACCAATGCGAGAATTCTCCATCTTGGACTGCCCGGCGCTCACAAGGCGATGGACCGGCCGTGGCGTGACGAGGCCAACGGCTGGGTCGCGGTGTTACGCAAAGCCCGCGCTGTCGGCCTCAGCGCCAATCTCGAATTGATGACGACGCGCGCCGAGCGACTCGCCGAGCTCGGCCGCCCGTGCCTGCCGCATCTCGATTACCTTATCGTCAACGATTACGAGATAGGCGCGCTGGCGGGACGCGAGACGCGTCGCGCCGACGGCTCGACCGACCCGGCGGCAGTGGCGCGGGCGATCGACGACGTGCTCGCGCTCGGCTCGATGCGCTGGGCGGCGGCGCATTTCCCTCAGGGCGCGGTGGTGGGTGGACGCGACGGTTCGCGGGTTGCGCTGGGCTCGGTCGCCCTGCCGGCGAGCGCCATTGTGGGCGCAAACGGCGCGGGGGACGCCTTCGCCGCCGGCATGCTCTATGGGCTGCATCAGCAATGGCCCATTGTTGAGTGTCTCGAGCTCGGGCACGGATGCGCGGCGGCGTCGATGCGCGCGGTCTCGACAACGGCCGGCGTCGGAACGGTCGGCGAATGTCGGGCGCTGGCGAAGAAATGGGGATTTCGGCCACTGGCGCTCGATAGCTGAACGTTGCTCGAGGGGGATCGTCTCTAGCCGTGCCGGAATTTCCGCATCGCCTGATTTTCGTGCGCCACGGCGAGACGGCGTATAACGCCGAGAGCCGGCTTCAGGGACAACTCGATATTCCTCTAAACGCACGCGGGCGCGAGCAGGCGCGCGCAGTCGGCGGAACGCTGCGGAGCCTTGTCGGGCGCGAGATCGACCGGCTTGAAGAAGCCCAGGCGTTCTTCTCTTCGCCGCTCGAGCGCGCGCGGGAGACAATGGAGATCGCGCGCGACGCAATGGGCCTCACGCCCGAGCGCTACCGCCTCGATCCCGTCTTGAAGGAACTGAGTTTCGGCGTCTGGGAAGGGTTGACCTGGTCGGAGATTGAAGCCAAGGACGCCAAAGGCTTGCGCGCCCGGCGCGAGGATCGCTGGGCGTTTGTGCCCAAGGGCGGGGAAAGCTACGCTATGCTCGCGGATCGCCTGCGTCCATGGCTCGCCGGCCTCAGCGAACACGCTTTTGTGATTTCGCACGGCGGGGTCGCGCGAGTCCTTATGGCGCTGATTGCGGGGATCCCGCCGGCCAAGGCGGTCCGCACACCAATCATTCAAGGGAGGGCCATTGTATTTGAGAACGGGAGTTGCCGGTGGATCGGGTGAAAATTGCGGAGGCGGAATGCACGCCGGCGCCTCAGCCGGCGCTGCTCAAGGCCCCGCGCGAGCCGGACGTCTCCCTCGGCGTCATTCTGACGCTCGCCGCCGCCTGCGGTCTCATCGCCGGCAATATGTATTACGCTCAGCCGCTGATCGCGGAGATCGCCCGGTCGCTCGACCTTGCCCCAGCGGCGGCGGGACTGATCGTGACGATGTCGCAGATAGGCTATGGCGCCGGCCTTTTCTTTATTGTTCCGCTCGGCGACCTCGTTGAGAACCGCAAACTGATCCTGACGTCTGTTGCGATCAGCGCGGTCGCGCTTGCTGGCGTCGCCTTTGCCCCGTCCGCCGCCATCTTTCTCGTTTGCGCCGGCCTGGTCGGCCTAAGTTCGGTCGCGATCCAAATCCTGATTCCGCTTGCCGCCAATCTGGCCGCGGACGCGACGCGCGGCCGGGTCGTTGGAATGGTGTCGAGCGGGCTCATGATCGGCATCATGACAGCCCGTCCGGTTTCGAGTTTTATCGCCGCGCAATCGACCTGGCGGATGGTCTTTGCGCTCGCCGCCGTGGCGATGGCGGCGCTTGCCGCCGTCCTGTCGTACGCTTTGCCGACACGCGCGCCGCGGACCAAAATGACGTATCCCGAGCTCATGAGCTCGATGGTTCGTCTGGCGACGACGACGCCGATCCTTCGCCGGCGCGCCTTTTATCAGGCCTGCCTTTTCTTTTGCCTCAGTTTGTTCTGGACCACGATCCCTCTGCTGCTTGCCGGGCCGCAACACCGACTGACGCAGAACGGCATCGCGCTTTTCGCGCTCGTGGGCGTGTCTGGCGCGATCGGCGCGCCGCTCGCGGGCAGGGTCGCCGATCGCGGCTGGAGCCGGCCCGCGACAGGCGTTGCGATGCTTCTGGTCCTTATCGGTTTGCTCGTCACACTGCTCCCCTCGCCAGGGTCGTCTCTAGCGCTCCTCGTGCTCGCCGCAGTCGTTATCGACTTCGGCGTTCAGACCAATCTTGTTCTCGGCTATCGGGCTATTTTCGCGCTCGCGCCGGACGCGCGGGGGCGAGTCAACGGCGTTTATTTCGCGTCGGTGTTTTCTGGGGGCGCGATAGGCTCGGCCCTAGGAGCGTGGGCCTATGCGCGAGGCGGATGGGGTCTGGCGTGCTGCCTTGGACTCATTCCCCCGGTTCTTGCGCTCGGTCAGTTCGCCATTGGCGTCGCGACAGGCAAGGAATGAGCGGGCGGCCGGCAATTGCGACGCCGGCCGCCTATGAACCCAACCCTCAGGCCGCCTTCATATTGACCTTCGAAGTCGCGATCTTGGTAAGGAGCTGGTCAGTCTTAATTTCCTCCTGTAACGTCTCGTCGAGGAGCTTCGCGGCGTCGTTGTGGCCGAGTTCCTTGGCCCAGGTCTTGAGCGTCCCGTAACGCGCGATCTCGTAGTGCTCGACAGCCTGGGCGGACGAGGCGAGGCCGGCGTCAAGCGCCTCGGCGCCCTTGAAATCTTCCATGATCTCCTTGGCTTCGTCGATGATGCCGAGGATCGCCTCGCAGGTCTTGCCCCGCGCAGGCCGGCCTAGGAGTTCGAACACCTCGTTGAGGCGGTCTACGTGGCCTTCCGTCTGGTCGCGATGGGTCTCGAAAGCCTGCTTGAGTTCAGGGGTCGAGGCCTCCTTGGCCATTTTGGGCAAGGCGCGTAAAATTTGCTTTTCGGCAAAGTAGATATCCTTGAGAGTCTCGGAGAAAAGATCTTCGAGGTTCTTGCGGGTCGGCATGGCGCGCTCCTTGGCGATGACAGTGGCTGCAACCAAGAACGGGCTTGGGCGGTTTAGGTTCCGGCGCTTCGGGCTTCGCGCTTGCGTATGACGCCTCGAGGCGCGACAATCGGGACGACTGGAACGTGTTTAAGCAAAAGGAACTCGCCGAAGGAGGCTCTCTCATGACCAGTAAGCTCGAACAATTGCGCACCATGACTACGGTCGTCTCCGACACCGGCGACATGGAGTCGATCCGCGCCTACAAGCCGACCGACGCCACGACAAATCCGTCGTTGATCCTGAAGGCGTCTGAGATGCCGGCCTATGCGCGTCTTGTCGACGAGGCGATTGCCTGGGGGGGCAAACAAAAGGCTTCCGTCGGCCAGGTGACGGACCGCATCGCGGTGAACTTCGGCTCGGAACTCACGAAGATCGTTCCCGGCCGCGTGTCGACCGAAGTCGACGCCGATCTTTCGTTCGATACCGAAGGCATGGTCGCCAAGGCGAAGTCGTTCATCGCGCTCTACAAGGAGCGCGGCATCGGCCATGAGCACATCCTGATCAAGCTCGCTTCGACCTGGGAAGGCGTGGAAGCCGCCCGACAGCTGCAGGCCGAGGGCATCGATTGCAATATGACTCTCGGCTTTCTCGTTGCCCCAGGCGGTCGCAGCGGGAGACGCGAAGGCGTTCCTCCTGTCGCCGTTCGTTGGGCGCATCTTGGATTGGCATGTGAAAGCGGGCGGCGGGCCCTACACCCCCGAGACCGACCCGGGCGTCCAATCCGTCCGCACCATCTACGCCTATTACAAGACCTACGGCATCAAGACGGTGGTCATGGGCGCGTCGTTCCGCAACACCGGCGAGATCGAGGCTCTCGCGGGCTGCGACCGGCTCACCATTTCGCCGCAGCTTCTCGAGGCGCTGTCGAAGGAAGAAGGCGAGCTCAAGCGGCGCCTCGATCCAGCCAAGCCGGGACCGGCGCCGGCCAAGATCGCGATGGATGAAAAGACCTTCCGCTGGATGCTTAACGAGGACCAGATGGCGACGGAGAAGCTATCCGACGGCATCCGCCTGTTCGCGCACGATCTGAACAAGCTGCGGACAATGGTGCAGCAGCGGCTGGCGAAAGCGGCGTAAGGGGCTGAGCAGCGAGGCTCGCGGCGTACGCGCTCGACGGCCCGAGTTACGGCGGTCTCGGCCGATGACCTCGAGCGACGATGTGCTGAAACGGCAGCACCCCCACCACCATGCTTCGCATGGTACCCCTCCCCCGCCGCTTCGCGGCAAGGGAGGATATGGGCGGCGCCGTCGTGGATCCTCCCCTGCGGAACGCGGGGGAGGGGGACCACCCGAAGGGTGGTGGAGGGGGCGATCTGCCTTAGAGTGGGTTCCGAGAGAAAGCAGCGCGCTCTAGGCGATCAAGGAAGCCCGCTTAGCCAAAGTCGCTCGGGCTCTCCGCTCGAGGTCCTGCGTGTCTTTCTCAAGCTCGGGCTGACCAGTTTTGGCGGCCCGATCGCGCATCTCGGCTACTTTCGCCGCGAGTTCGTCGTTCGGCGCGCCTGGCTCGACGAACGCGCCTATGCCGATCTGGTCGCCCTCTCGCAGTTCCTGCCGGGGCCGGCCTCGAGCCAGACCGGCTTCGCAATCGGGCTCATGCGCGCCGGATACCTTGGGGGCCTTGCTGCATGGGCGGGCTTCACCTTGCCTTCGGCGGCGGCCATGGCGCTATTCGCCTATGGCGAGGGCGCGCTCAAAGGCCCCGCCGGCGACGGGCTCATCCACGGCCTCAAACTGGTCGCGGTCGCCATTGTCGCCCAGGCCGTGATGGGAATGGCTCGGACCCTCTGCCCGGACCGGCCGCGCGCGACGATCGCAGTGCTGTCGCTGATCCTGATGGCGTTTGCGCCGGTGGCGTGGTCCCAGATAGCCGTCATCCTTCTCGGCGCGCTCGCCGGACTGATTGTCTGTCGGCAAAGCGGCGACATCGCCGTCGCCGATGTCGAAGGGCCGGTCTCCCGGCGCATGGCGATTGTCTTCGCCGGCCTGTTTTTCGCCCTGCTGGCGCTATCGTTCGTTCTAGCTCGGTCAGGCGCTGCGGCGCTCGCCGCCGCCTTCTACCGCTCGGGCGCGCTGGTGTTCGGCGGCGGCCATGTGGTGCTGCCGCTGCTACGGGCCGCCGTGGTCGATCCGGGCTGGGTCTCCGACAGCGCCTTTCTTGCCGGCTATGGCGCCGCCCAAGCGGTCCCGGGGCCGCTCTTCACCTTCGCCGCCTATCTTGGCGCCGTCGCAAACATCGCGCCGGGCGGCGTCGCCGGGGCGGCGCTCGCGCTCGTTGCCATCTTCGCGCCGGGCCTCTTGATCCTGATGGCGGCGCTCCCGTTCTGGAACGGCTTGCGCGCCCGCGGCAACGCGCGTGCGGCGATGGCCGGCGTCAATGCGGCCGTGGTCGGCCTGCTCGCTTCGGCGCTCTATAATCCCGTATGGACCAGCGCGGTCCGGGGTCCAACCGATTTCGCCATTGCGGCGGCGGGCTTTGTCGCCTTAACGGTCTGGCGCGCGCCCCCGCTCATCGTCGTCGTTGCGACCGCCGCCGCGGCGGTCGGCATAAGCCTCGCAGGCTAGGCCCGGAGGATCGGCGTGCGGCTGGCGACAAGCCTTCGACATTTGTTTGCGTAAAGCCGAAAGCTGGGGTAAGATCGGTCTATGATCTCAAACGCGGTCGGCGCGAATTCGAACTTTGCTTCGAGGGGCCAACAGCGCTACGCTGTGCTTTGCAACCATAGCGGGTCTTGGGAAGAATTGAAATTTTTTTATTTTTTTCGCCGTAACTCATTGAAAAGTCCAGATTCGGCCAAGGAAAAAAAAGGAAATCCAAGCTTATTTTCTTGGTTTTATTTGACTTTTCTTGCTTTTCCTTAGAGGAGCTCGCGCGCGGAAGTTGTATCCGCAAGGCTCGGGCTTTAGCGATTCTCGATCGGTCGAGCGCCTCGGATAGGCCCAGACGAAGCGGGAACCGCCACTTTGAGATCCGACCGGCTCGCCTCGATATTGTCGAGGAACTGGCGCGCGCTCTCTTGCCAGGTGAAACGCATCGAATGTTCGCGCGCCTGGTCCCGCGGCAGGGTCAGCGCCCTGAGACAGGCCGCTCGCAGATCCTCGTCGAGCACGCCCGCTCCGGGCCCGACGACGTCGATCGGCCCGGGCACAGGATAAGCCGCCACCGGCAAGCCGCTCGCCATGGCCTCGACCATCACGATCCCGAACGTGTCGGTGCGCGAGGGGAAGACGAACACGTCAGCGCTCGCATAGATGTCGGCCAGCGCTTCCCCCTGCTTGGAGCCGAGAAAGTGCGCATGGCGGTAGCGGCGCTCGAGATGCCGGCGGGCTGGCCCATCGCCGACGACGACGGTCGAGCCGGGGAGATCGAGGCTGAGCAGCGCCTCGAGATTTTTTCAACCGACACCCGTCCAACCGACAGGAAGATCGGCCGCGGCAGGTCCAGCGCGCGCTTTGACCGCGGCCGGTAAACGGCATGGTTGACCCCACGCGTCCAGAGCCTGACTCGAGCGAAGCCACGGCGCGTGAGGTCGGCGCTTATCGTCGGCGTCGGCGCCATCACCGCCGCCGAGGGCGCGTGGAAATAGCGCAACCCCGCGTAGGTCAGCCATTCGGGAACTCGGACCCGCGCCGACACGTATTCAGGAAAGCGCGTGTGATAGCTGGTGGTGAAGATCCGCTTGTGCCTGAGGCAATAGCGCCGCGTCAGCCAGCCGATCGGGCCTTCGGTCGCGATATGGATGTGATCCGGGGCGGCCTGTTCGATTTGGCGGTCGATTCGCCACAGGTTCGGCAATGCCAGTCGAATTTCAGGGTAGGAGGGCAGGGGAGCGCTCCACATGCCCTGAGGCGTGAGGAATTCGAACGCCGCGCCCAATTCAGTCGCGGCCTGAGTCATGCGCTCCAGGGTCGACACCACGCCATTGACTTGCGGGCGCCAGGCGTCGGTGGCGATCAGGATGCGCATTACGCAGCTTCCGCTTGCGCCTCTTCGGCTCCGGCGTCCCCCTCTGCGCCTTCGAAGGGTAGGTCGTCCTCGACCCGGGTGGGAAGCGGCAACGGATCCTTCCAACGCAGCACCTCGAGGCGGCCGTCGTAGTGCTCGACCACCAGGGAGCACGATTCGACGAAGTCCCCAATATTGACGTAGATCACGCCTTCCATGTCGCGGATCACGGGATGATGGATGTGGCCGCAGATCACGCCGTCGACGCCGCGCTTTCTGGCCTCCCCCGCCAGCTCCTGCTCGAAGGAGCCGATGAAATTGACCGCATTCTTGACCTTAAGCTTCGCCCACGCCGAGAACGACCAGTAGGGCAAGCCCAGGGCCCGCCGCGCCGCGTTGAAATGGGTGTTGACGAACAAGGCGAAATCGTAGGCCCAGTCGCCAAAGAAGGCGAGCCACTTCGAATGGCGCACGACGACGTCGAATTCGTCGCCGTGAATGATGAGATAGCGCTTGCCGTCGGCCGCGGTATGAATTGCCTGCCGCTTGATCTTGATCCCACCGAACGTCAGGCCGAAGAATTGACGGGCGAACTCATCATGGTTGCCGGGAACGAACACCATCCGGGCCCCGCGCCTAACCTTGCGCAGCAATTTCTGGATGACGTCGTTATGCGCCTGCGGCCAGTACCAGCCGGAGCGGAGCCGCCAGCCATCGATGATGTCGCCGACGAGGTAGATGGTGTCGGCCTCGACATGGCGCAGCACATCCAGGATAAGATGGGCCTGGCAGCCGCGCGTGCCCAAGTGCAAATCCGACAGGAACAGCGTCCTGTATCGATGGGTCTGATGAAACTTGGACACCGGGGGCCTCCTCGCGAGGGGGCGAACAACGAGAAATGACTGCGCAGATTCTCATGTCGCTTCGATGACGCGACGCACTCGAAGCGGTTATAATTGTCGACCTAAAGAGTGTCGAGAGCAGGGGCGCCACAGTGGAACTAGGAATTGCGGGCCGGAAAGCGATCGTTTGCGCGTCGAGCAAAGGCTTGGGCCGCGCCTGCGCGCGGGCGCTTGCCGAAGCTGGATGCGCGGTCGTGCTCAACGGACGCGACAAGGAGGCCCTCAATCGGACCGCAAGCGAACTGCGACAGGCGACGGGCGTCGAGATTCGCGAAGTGGTCGGCGATCTCGACCATGCCGAGACTCGCGCGGCGTTGATCGCCGCCTGCCCGGACGCCGACATTCTGGTCAATAACAACGGCGGGCCGCCGTACAAGAGTTTCGGCGAGATCAACCGCGAAGATATCCTCAAGGGGATCGAGTCCAACATGCTGACCCCGATTGCGCTCATTCAGGCGCTGGCGCCGGGCATGGCCGAGCGCAAGTTCGGCCGAATCATCAACATCACCTCGAGTTCGGTGCGGACGCCAGTCGCCGGCCTCGACGTCTCGTCGGGCGCGCGCGCCGGCCTGACCGCGTTTCTCGCTTCCGCGGCGCGGCTGTTCGCGCGCGACAACGTGACGATCAACTCGATCCAGCCTGGATCGTTTGAGACCGACCGGCAGAAATCAGGCCTTGCGCGCGCCGCGGCTCAGCGGGGCGTCACCGTGGACGTGACGCGCGCTGATTCGAAGGCGCGAATCCCGGTCGGCCGATTCGGCGATCCGGCCGAATTCGGCGCGCTCTGCGCCTTTCTCGCGAGCGCACAGGCGGGATTCATCACGGGTCAAAACATCCTCATCGACGGCGGCGCCTTCGCGGGGGCGTTTTGAGGCGACGAATCCTTGCAGGACGCCGGGGCCGCGCGCGGACCCGGATTGTCAACGCCCGGTTCGGATGCTGCGCTGTCCTTTAGAGTTGATCGCTCTCCTGGGCGGACAAATCGTCTGCCCCGGGCGCCGTGCCAAACGGCGGCTGCTTCGGCAAACCGAGTTCGAGAGCGGCCGAGCGCTCACCAGTTCAGGCCGCGCCGTCAAAAATTCGCGATCGAGCAGACAATGCCGGTTTGACGGTTGTTTGGGCGCCATGGTAGCCTATCTATTGCTCTGGGCTCCCGGGAGAACGGAGTTCGCAAGACCGCAAAAGGAAACGACGCCATGGCATGGTCGACACCTGAAGTTCGCGAAGTCTGCGTTGGCATGGAAGTGACGAGCTACCTGTCCGCGGAGATGTGATATCGGGCGCCGCCTGCCCCCAAAGCAGGCGGCGACTTTATTTATCAGCCGATACGCCGCTTGGCCGATCACGTTAGGATCGGCGGCTGGCGCGGGGTCGATCGATAAATTGTGTTCGCCCCTTCGGCGCTCTATTGAGCGGGTGGGCGTCTTGCCTACGGAAATTTCGGCCCCCGAATAGTACGCTGCGAGATTTTCGATATCGGTCGGCGAAAGATCCGGCCCGACGACCGGCATCATTTCGCGTTTCTGTCTCCGGCCTTGAACGCCTGCATTGCGCGATCGGGCAGCCTTCATTCTGCCCAGCAGGTTCGGCGACCTCTGGGATTTTCGCCAGTCTGTCGATGCCGTGGCAGATGAGGCATAGGCTTCGCCTTTTGTCGTTTTGCCTTTGCGTCGCCCGCTTCGGCCCGGTTGTGGGCGACGAAGTAAATAGCCGTCATCCTTAAGCTTAAAGCGCCTCTGAAACGCCGAGGAAAGCGAACGAAATCGTTCGATATTCCGAACGAGAACGTTTACATTGCGCCCCAAGGAAGGAAAGCGCGATGGGCGTTGAAGGCAAGGACAGAGCCAAAGTTCTCGAAGCCGGGGCGGCGTCGCTGTCCAACCAGCTCGGACAGGCGGTGCTCAAGCTGCGCAAGGGCTACGGGCTGTCGCTGGCCGACCTGTCGCAACATTCGGGCGTCGCCAAATCGATCATCTCGCAGATCGAGCGCAACGAGACCAATCCGACGCTGACGACGATCTGGCGCCTCGCCCATGCCCTCGACGTGTCGATCGAATCGATGCTGCGAGGCGCTGAAGAGGGCCCGTTCATCGAGCATCTGGGGCGAGGGAGCACGCCGATCTTCGTCTCCGACGACGGATTGTGCCGTCTTGCGGTGATCGGCTGGCTGAAAACCGTTGACTGGCTGCAATGGTACGATTTCCAGGCCGATCCGGGCGGGGTTCTCGAATTGGCCGCGCATCTGCGCGGTTCGGTCGAGTGCCTGTCGGTCTTGAACGGTGAGCTCGAGGTCGAGGTCGGGGAGACCACGGCGGCGGCTCACGCCGGCGAGACGCTGCGCTACCGCTGCGATATGCCTCATCGAATACGCAACCTCAGCGGGAACCCTGCCCACGCCACTATGGTGTGCATTCTTAAGGCGGCGATGATGGATTGACGGCGCCGCGCGCGCGGCTTGAAGATCTACTTAAAGAGCTCCAGTTTCATAGACTTCCAGGGCCGCCGGATGCAGGGGCGCGGGAAGCGCCTCCGTAACGCGATAGGCCTTGTAGGCTACATCCGACTGGACAAGGCGAATTCGAGTTCGTGGTCGCGAAGCGCATCCACGTTGTAAACCAAGCCGGGAGTTGATTCTCTCGAACAGCGAACGCCGCTCTTATGCAGGTTCTGGTTGACGATTCCGCAGATGACATCGCCGAGCGGATAGTAGATTCCGTTCGTTTCGCCGGTACCGACCGAAGCGAACATGTGAAACTTCGGATTCTCCCGGCCACAGATGGCGGGACGGCGAGGATGAGTGCGACAAGGATCGCGTGCCAGACGGCATGGCTCACGAGGGCTCATCCCATTTCATCACGCGATCGAAGACCGATTGAAACGGCTCTGGCCCCATGCTGACAGCGCCCTGCAACGGGTGTCCATCGCGTAGATCAGGAAAGTCATAATCCCGAGGAAGATCGCAGTGATCCCGCCAAGGAAGATCTGAGGCAGGAAATCCGTGTGAATCATCCAAAGAAACACAATCGTGAGCACGCCTCCGAGGATCACGACGTACCACAATACGCGCGGCATCGACGAGGTTACGGCGTTCAGTCGCTGCTCTCGCGCCACGTTCAGCGTGTTGAATTCGCGGATCATTTCGTCGTGCAGGACCTCCTGGGTTTTGCTCTCGGGCTCGAAGGCGTAGAGCGCATCCCGGATGGCCTCGAGCCGGTGTTCGCCCCCTTGCGGCGTTTTGCCTCGCCGGTGGGCAGGCCAGTCCTTCTCGATCACATAGTGGGTGTAGTCGCGCAGATCCGCTCTCAATTGGCTGCGCAGCGGCTCCGGATAGTCCTCGGCGCTATGGTACATCGTTGAAAGGCTCGAAGCCTCCTCGCCAATGTGATCTTCGAGGTCCTTGGTGGTTTGAAAGGTGGCGACCGTTAACAGGCCGAGCAGCACCGCATAGATGATATAAGTCCGTAATTGGCCGCGGCGAATATCACCACATCATTCGCCTGCCGCTCGCTGTGAATTATCCGGCGCATCAGCGGATGAACGAGAACGATGCCAATCAGCGTGATCGAGAGGAAAAACGCGCACAAAACAATGGCCAACGCCCAGGCGGGAAGGCTGTTGAGCCACGAGGTCAGGATCTCGATCATGCGCTTGGGGCGGGTTTGAAGGGCGCCGTCTATGCTCCCATAGCCGACCTTCTTGTCGGTACTGCAACGCTCGGCCAAAGCGGGGCGGAGGAATCCGCTCACGATCCGCACAGCGCGCCGGCCCGATGATCGGCGGCGACTGCGCCGCGTCGTTAACCACGACTTGATGGGCCCAGGAGACAGCAGCGATTGCGGCTTGCCTTTGAAGGCCGACACGCGACGAATTGTCGCATCGCCGATTCCTTCATGGTTTGTCCGACGGATGGTCCGCCAGTCTCGGTTTGAGGCGCCCTGGGGGCGCAGCAGCCGGACGATTTGGTGATGATCTTCGCGGCCCCCCCGCCGAGGCGAAAGATTCAACTCGCTTTGTCCGCAAATCTGAGTCCGTCTGACAGGGTGTCCGATTCGTACTCGGTTTGTTTTTCCCCTGATCCTTTCCGGGTGGGTCGCGCCCTCGTGATCGCTCGACAGTCGCCGGATGGCGCGATATGAGCGCCATTTGTGCTTGTCGGAGCGCTTGGTGACCGCAACGCCTTCCGTAGCTCGTCAAGACAGCCAGGACGGGGTCGTGCTGTCGCTGGCGGGAGAATGGATCGTCAGCGCCGGACACCAGCTCGAGGCGGCCGGGGCTTCGCTCATCTCACTCGCCAAAGACGCCAAACGCGTGATCCTCGATCTCGCGGGCTTGCAACGCATGGACACCGCCGGCGCGTGGTTCATCGATCGCGCCGAGGTTGAGCTGGCGGCTGCGGGAGCAAGCGTTTCCTATCGCGGCGAGCGGCCCGAGCATGACCTCCTGCTCAAGGAAGCCGGCTACCACGCGCCCGAAAAGTCGACGCGCGTTCCCCCCGGACATACCGTCGCGCTGCTCTCGGCGGTCGGCGAGACAGTCTACGAGTTGGGCGCCGATTTCTTCGACATTGTCGACTATCTCGGCGAAGTCGTCGTGATGTTCGCGCGCCTCGCCGTACAGCCGTGGCGCTGGCGCTGGATTCCGATGGTGTATCACCTCGAGATGTACGGGCTGCGCAGCGTGCCCATCATCGTGCTGATCAACTTTTTGGTTGGCGCCATCGTCACCCAGCAGGGCATCTTTCAGCTCGCCAAATTCGGCGCCGCAGACTACGCCGTCAGCCTGGTTGGCGTCTTGGGTTTGCGGGAACTCGGCGTGCTGATGACTTCGATCATGATTGCGGGGCGCACCGGATCCTCGATCACCGCCGAGATAGGGTCGATGAAGATGCGCGAGGAGATCGACGCGCTCAAGGTGATGGCGCTCGATCCGCTGGAAGTGCTGATCATCCCGCGACTGGTGGCGCTCGTAATCGCTTTGCCTGTTCTGACGTTCCTCGCGGATATGGCTCAGATGGGAGGCGGTCTCTTCGTCAGTTGGATCTACGCCGGCATAACGCCCGCGATCTTTCTCACTCGCCTTCAGAGCGCCATTTGGGTTGAAACGTTTCTGGTCGGCCTAATCAAGGCGCCGTTCATGGCGGTGGTGATCGGCCTCATCGCGGCTACCGAGGGCATGGAAGTCCGCGGGTCAGCCGAGTTGCTGGGCCGTTGCGTGACCAACTCGGTTGTGAAGTCCATCTTCATGGTTATCGTCATGGATGGTTTGTTCGCCATGTTCTTCGCGGCGATAGACTATTGAACGCCGACCCTGCGCCCCGCCGCACGGCACAGCGCGAAGTCGTCATTCGCGTGCGTGGCCTTAAAGTTGGCTTCGGCGATCATCTGGTGATGGACGGGCTCGATCTCGATCTCTATCGCGGCGAAGTGCTGGGCTTTGTCGGCGCCTCTGGCGCCGGCAAATCGGTGCTGACACGGACGATCCTAGGCCTTTTGCCCAAACAGGCGGGAACGATCGAAGTCTTCGGCTACGACATCGATAAGATGACTCCGCACGATCGTCTCATAGTCGGCGAGCGATGGGGCGTGCTGTTTCAGGAGG
The DNA here is from genome assembly GCA_963696665.1 of uncultured Alphaproteobacteria bacterium. GTDB lineage: Bacteria > Pseudomonadota > Alphaproteobacteria > Rhizobiales > Beijerinckiaceae > Roseiarcus. The sequence continues at coordinate 147,010 of CAVOLE010000009.1, read as the reverse complement.
GCGCCCTTTTTTCCAGCCTGACGGTGAGGCAGAACATTCAGGCGCCGATGCGCGAGCATCTTGGCTTGTCCCAGTCGACGCTCGACGGTCTCGCGTTGCAGAAGCTCGCGCTTGTCGGCCTGCCTCCGGAAACGGCCGACAAATTGCCGTCCGAGTTGTCTGGCGGAATGACCAAGCGGGTCTCGCTCGCGCGAGCGCTCGCGCTCGATCCGGAGATCGTGTTTCTCGACGAACCCACCTCCGGGCTCGACCCGATTTCCGCCGGCGATTTCGACGATCTCATCGGCACGCTGCAAAAGACTCTGGGACTGACCGTCTTCATGGTCACGCACGATCTCGACAGCCTGTTTGCGATCTGCGACCGGGTTGCGGTGCTTGGGCATAAGAAGGTTATCGCCGCCGGTCCGATCAGCGAGCTCTTGCTTTCCGACGATCCTTGGCTCAAGTCCTATTTCCACGGTAAGAGGGGCGTGATCCGTCTCGCGGCGGGCGCAGACCGGCCAGCCGCGCTCGCCGCGGAGGACCGGCCCCAGAATGCGAGGCGCTGAACACGATGGAGACGCGCGCCAACTACGTCTTGATCGGCGCCTTCACCCTGGCGGCGGTCATCGGGGCGTTCCTATTCATTATGTGGATCGCGGGCTACGGAGCGGCGGGCGGCCATCGGAGCTATCAGGTTGTCTTCAACGGTTCTGTCGCGGGACTCTCGAACGGCGCCAACGTCTCGTTCAACGGCATCAAGGTCGGCGAGGTCACGCATCTCACCTTCTCGAGAAGCGACCCGCACCAGGTCGTCGCCGACATTGACGTCAACTCGGATGCGCCGATCGACAGGAACACCAAAGCGCGCCTCGAGACACAGGGGCTGACCGGAGGCGCCGTGGTCGCCCTCTTGGGCGGAGCAACTGCTGGACCAGCGCTCGTTGGCGAAAACGGCAGGCCGCCAATTATCTACGCCGGACAGTCGATCCAACTGCAGGACATTCTGGACAGTGTCTCCGCCCTGTCGATTAAAGCCACGTCAATTCTGGACGACGCCGACAGGATCCTCGCCGACAATTCCGCGCCGATCCACTCGGCGATCGGGAACCTCGATCAGTTTTCAAAGGCGCTGGCCGACAATTCGGCCGGAGTTGACGCAGCGCTGAAGAGCGTGGGCGAACTCGGTAAGCAGATTGGGCCCTTGGCGGCGCGCCTGCAGACCTTATCGGACGACGCCGATCGGCTCGTTCAAGCGGTCGATACCGATCAGGTTCGCTCGATCGTCGGCAACGTCCAGGCGATGTCGGCGAAGGGTGTCTCCGTCATCGATCGCGCCGACAAGCTTCTTTCCGACAATTCCGATTCCATTCAGTCGACGCTCCATAACGCTGATGTGTTCTCGAAGGCCTTGGCCGACAATGCGCCCAATGTCGACACAACGCTGAAGAACCTGGCTGAAATCAGCAAGACTGTCCCGCCGGTCGTGGCTCAGATCCAAAGCCTGTCGCAGGACGCCGATCGCGTGGTTAAGGCGGTCGAGCCGGACCGTATCCACGCTCTCGTCAACAACGCGCAGACCTTTAGCCAGGCGCTCGCCGAGAGCTCGGACAACGTCAAGGCTTTGGCGCGGGACGGAGCCGCGCTCGCCGGTCATCTCAACGATTCCGCCAATCGTCTGGACACCGCGCTTATCGACGCCGACTCGCTCTTGAAGGCGGTCGACTTACAAAAGATTGCCGGTATCGTCAATTCCGCCAATGAGGTCGTGCAGACGGTGCATCAAAATCGCGGCAACATTGACGCGACGCTCAAGAACTTCTCCGAGATGTCGGCAAAGCTCAACGAATCCGCCGACAAGGTCGACGGCGTGCTGACGAGCGCCCAAAGCTTCCTCGGCTCGCCCGGCACGAAGGGGGCGGTTGATCGGATCAGCGAGGCGGCGATCTCGATCAAGAAGCTCGCCGACGATACCGACTCGCGGATAAAGGACATTGCGACCGGGCTCAGCCGGTTCACCAATTCGGGCTTACGCGAATACGAGGCGCTCGGCATTGAGGCGAGGCGGGCGGTCGAGGACATCGACCGCGTGGTGCGGTCGCTCGGACAGAATCCAAGTCAGGTGCTCTTTGGGTCGAGGCCCTCGCTGCCTGAGTATCACGGCGGGCAATGATGGGGCGTAGGGGGGGTGGATTTCGGGGTCCGTCAGCGCTCGCTGTCGCGGGCGCTCTTGCGCTCGCGCTCTCAGGATGCGCGAGCGGGCCTCCTCCGACCCTGTACGATCTCGCCGCTGCGACGCCCCCGCCGGCCCATTCGGTCCGAGGGCAGTTCCGTGTCGGCCGGGCGACGGCGACGGCCGACCTCGACAGCGATCACATCCTCGTGCGCAATTCGCAGACGCTGGAGACGCTTGCCGGCGCGCGCTGGCCGGAGTCGCTGCCTGGGCTTTTCCGCGCGCGGCTCGCGCAGAGTTTCCAGAACGCGGGGCTCGCCCGTTGGATCGACGGACCCGCGGCCAACGCGAGTTACGAGGTTGATCTCGACATCCGCGCCTTCGAGCTCGACGCCCAGTCGAAGGAAGTCAACGTCGACATTGCCGCTTGGATCGTCTCGCTCGGCAGCGGACGAATCGTGGCCGACCAAATTTTCACTCTACGGACCCCGGTCGCCTCAACCGACCCGGCAAATGTCGCGGCGGCGATGGATCAGGCGGCTTCGACCGTCATGACGGAGATCGTCGCGTTCGTCGCCAGGAAGCTGTAACGCGCGCGGACTCTCTGCGCCAGCGCTCAAGCCTCGGAGCGATAGGAATGCGCCGCTTCTCTCGCATAGAAGGCCTTGGCCCTTGTCACGTCGGCCTGGGTCAGTCCATGGCCTGCGGGCAAGGCTGCGCGTTCCACGCGCGCGCCGGCCGCGGCGAGCGCCGCCGCCAATTTCTCGGCGGCGGACCGCGGGGCTATGGGATCGTTCAATCCGGACAGGATCAACACGGGCGCGCCGGAAAGGTCGGGTTTCGGCGGCTCTGCCAAGGGCGCCATGGCGCGCAACAGGATGGCGCCCGCCAAAGTCTTCGGACGCAAAAGGAGGACGGCCGCCGCGATGTTCGCGCCGTTTGAATAGCCCAATGCGAAGGGCTGAGCGAGGCCATACGCGGAGCGTGCCTCGGCGACGAAATTGGCGAGTTCGCCCGCTCGGGCCCGGACGTCGTCTTCGTCGAACAGACCCTCGCGGAAGCGGCGGAAGAAACGCGGCATTTGGCCTTCGAGCACATTCCCCCGAGGCGAGAGGAGCGCCGCGCCCGGCGCAATCTCGCGGCCGAGCGGCAAGAAGTCGTTCTCGTCGCCGCCGGTCCCATGGAGAAGAAGAACCGGCGGACGGCTTGGGTCCGCGCCAGGTTCGAAGCGATGAACATAGCTGAGCTCGCGCGCCATCAGCGGCCCCCGCAGAGCGTCGCAACCGGCGAAGGTCCCATCACGGCTCGCCGAGCTTCGGCAGCGCAGCTTCGATCGTCGCGCGGCGGCCTTCCAGGAATGGCGGCAGTTTGAGCGCTTCCCCAGCGAATTGGGCGATTCGTCAACGGCGAAGCCGGGTGGATCGGTGGCGATTTCGAACAGCACCCGGCCGGGCTCGCGGAAATAGACCGAGCGAAAGTAGTTGCGGTCTTTCTGCTCGGTGGTGCGCAAATGATGATCTTGCATGAGCTTGCGGACCATCGCCTCCTGCTCCGCGTCGTCGGCCGCCCGAAAGGCGACGTGATGAACCGAGCCTGCGCCCTGGCGCGCGGACAGGAACTCTCCCGCCGTCCTCAGATCGATGACGCCGCCGAGGCCCACCCCCGGCGCCTGAAAGCGTTGCGTCGCGCCCTCGCTCCCGCCAGCGACGAAGCCGAACACGTCGGTCAGGATCGCGGCTGTCGGGCCGGCCTCGGCCAGCAAAAGGCTCACGCTGTGGAAGCCGCGAATGGCGTGTTCCGCGGGCACGCCGCCCGCGCTCCAGCCAGGGTTGGCTTCGACGCCGCTCGCGCCGGTCAGCGCAAGCCTTGTCCCGTCCTGATCCTTGAACGCGATCGTCGTTGCGCCGAAGCGCTTCATGGGCGGATCGTGGGCGACGCCCTTCTCGACCAGCCGCTGGGTCCAGTAGGCGATTGAGCCCTCGGGAATTGCGAACACCGTCTCCTGCGCTTCCCCGATCCCGAGCCGTCCGGGCGGGACGCCCTCCCAAGGGAAGAAGGTTAGGATAGTGCCCGGACCGCCCACGGCGTCGCCGTAATAAAAGTGATAAGAGCCTGGGTCGTCGAAATTGACCGTTTTCTTGACCAGGCGCAGTCCAAGCGTCCCCGTATAGAACTCGAGGTTCCGGCGCGCCGAGCCAGCAATGCTCGTCACATGATGGATGCCGCTCGGCACGCGCCCTCCTCTGGTTGCGACTTCGAGCCTTTAAATTAGCAGGCGGAGACGCGCCGCAATCGTACGCCGCTTCCTGCCGCAGGCCAACTCAGGCCGAGCGGCTGGCCACGTTTCTTGGCCCCTGCGGTCTCAAGCATGGAGGCGATTCGAAGCCTCCGTTCGGGTCGCGTAGTCGACAACTGGCCCAAACCGGACTGCGCCTTCCGATTTGCCGCTCGCGCAACAAAGGACGTCCTCGAAGGCGCCCCCGGCGGCCGTGCGTCCGGCTCTCGGGTCAAACACGGCCGCGTGGCCCGGTCCGCTGGCCTTGGCGCGGTAGAGCGCAGCGTCCGCCAAACGCACGAGTTCAACCGGGTCGGCGGCGGACGACGGAAAGAGCGCAAAGCCACAGGCGCAGTTCAAACGAAGGCCAAGCGGGGACACGTCGAAACGCGTTGCGAATATTGCCTTAATTTCCTGCCCGAGGGCGATCGCTTCGTCGCGCGAGCCAATCCCATTGCACAGGACCGCGAATTCGTCGCCGCCGATCCTCGCGGCCGAGCCGCGTCCCTCCATCGCCTTGGCGAGCCGCTCGGCGACTTGCCTAAGAATTTGGTCTCCGGCGGGATGCCCGTGCGCGTCGTTGATGGGCTTGAAGCCGTCCAGATCGATAAGACCTAGCGCAAAAGGCTCGCCGGTCTCCGTTGCGGTTCTAATTCTGTCGGCTAGCAGCTTGTGAAAGCAGCGCCGGTTCGGCAGCCCGGTCAGATCGTCGGTCAGCGCGATGGTCATCGCCGCCTGCCGCGCTTCCTCGGCAACGCGCTGCTTTTCCGCGATCACAAACCTCGACCATACGATTTCGGCGAACATACGAAAATGCTCTTCAAGCATCCGGACGATGAAACACGCGGCGATGGCGACCAGCGCCGCAAGCCCGAGCGTCAATTCCGCGCCGCGGGCTAGGAATGCCGCGACGAGCGGCGCAGTCGCGGCCATGACGATAACGTTCGCCTCGCTCGCGATCCTATTGAGAGAGATCGCGCAAACCGCGGCGACGACCCAGACCGCGAGGAGCGCCAACGCGAATTCGACCACGCCGTCCCGCCATGTCGAGATCGCCGTCGTTACGGCGAACGCAAGGGTCAGCGCTGGTCCGAGCACGGTGGCCACGCGCACCCTGCGCCGGACGAGGTCGAGCGCCTCACGCTCCACGCTGGCGCGTATCTTAAGCCACGAAGCGAGTCGAAAGACGGATATGGCGATGAGCGCGGTCGGCAGGATGATCCCGGTCAAGAGCGAGCCGGTTGGCGTCGCGCCGAAGAACGCCAGCGCCGCGACAATGACGACGCCGTGGACATAGGGGCCGAGCCGCGCCAGCGAGCGATATTGCTCGCGCAGAAGGGCCGCATTGAAGGCCGCATCGGCGGTTTCGAAGCCCGGGGCAGCGCCGACTCCGTCGAGCGACACACCGCATTGAGCCATTTGCGCAAGTCCTCGCCACCCTGCCGCTTTTGACGGAAGCTCCGTCTGACGGATGAAGTTTAGCGCCAGTTCCGCCCTTCGGGGGTTAATCCGACGCCAGAAATGCGAGGTTTACGTAGCGGTAGTGAAGTATCCCTCTACAACATGGATAAACTTTGATCTTTGATGATGAACGTTAAGCTTCGCGAGTTGATTCCGCGCATCTGGTTCAACCCTGCCGGCGAACAGGCGCGGGTTTCGCCACTCTTCCTTGGATCGTCGCCGGCCTGACCGCGGGCGCCGTCAAGTCCTGATCCCACCTCCTCTGCAACCTGGGGGCGAGCTGAGTGCAAGGAGAGCCAAGGAAAACCAAGCAAAAATCCTTGGGTTTGCTTGGTTTTATTTGGGCGAATTGGGCCTTTTCAGAGGGTTATGGCCGAAAAAATAAAAAAATCGGAATTTTTTGAACTCGCTTTTCGGGTTGCGGACGAGCCTCAGACGGACATCCAGTTGGCCGCCTCGCTCTGCCCCTCCTGCGGCTCCTCGCCAGCGCCGGCTGGCCCTTCGATCGCCTCGGTCTCGTCCGGGCCGCCCAGCCCTTGGATCGTCTCGGGTTCGCTGAGCTCGGCGGGATCGGCGGGAAAGCGCCCGTGCTTCTTCAAATATTCGCGCGCCGCGTTCCACATCTCGTCGACGCCGAGGTTGGCGGCCATGCGGTTGATCTTCTCCATGAGCTTCCTGCGGTCCTCGTCGTCATAGCCCTGGTGGGCGACCGCGACCGACTGATAGCGGTCGAGCCGGTCGAGCACCTTCAAATAGGGGGTAATCGCCCTGATGTCGCCGGCGGCGACCGCTTCGGCCGCGAGCTGCATCAGGGGCGCAAGGCGATCCAATTGCAGCTTGGCGTGATCGGTCCCGCTGTCGACCGAGCGCCTCTTCAAGACCTCGGAGACGATCTGCCGGATGCGCTCGCGGCCGACCCCTTCCTCGGCGGCGATCTCTTCGTAGCTTGCGCCTTCCCTGAGCCGGGCGAATATCCGCTTCCGACGCTGCATCTTGCCAAGCGCGCCCAACCGCCGCCGCACCGCCGCCATCTCCTGAACCATCCGCAAACTCTCCTTCCGCGAGCGTTACGCCGCGTTACGGGGAAAACGTCACAGAATAACATATGTTCGGAAAATCGTAAAGAGAATGTGGACTTTTACAGCGCTAGGGATGGGGAGAGGGACCTGCGGCGGCAAAGGAGCGCGTCCTGCCCCCGGACTAGGATCCGGGGGTTGTCCCGGCTATCCACGCGGTTCGGCGCAACGAATGACCAGAAGCAAGCGACGCGGCCGTAGGGCCTTCTGCAAGCCTTTGCTGCTACTCGCGGCGATGTCGGACTTGTCTTTGCTGCGGCGCCGCGTGAGTGGCCGGGGTCAACCCCGGATCCTAGTCCGGTGGCATGACGGCGACTGCCCAGAGGCGCAGCCGCAAAAAGGCCGACCAACAGCTAGCGCTATAAGAGCCGAATGTTGCTCCGCCTTCCGGGACGCTGCAAATGGCCACTCGCACTCAAGGAAGCTGCCGGAGCCAGTTGGGCGGCCCGCGACTGCGGCAGGGGAGGCGATTTATCGGAATTGCAATATAACTGTAATATAGAAGCTAGACAGAGTAATTTCGGAGGCCCTTTAAGCTCACATACCCTAACGACCACTTGACAAAATGATTAACTATTGGTAACAAAAATTTGTGCACTAAATAATTTTGTTAAGCAAATTTGGGGAAACGTTCATGGGCGTCTTCAGCAAAAAACTCATGCTAAGTGCTGGCCTAGGCACCACTTTTGGCGCTTTGGCGCTTTCGGGTTTAGTGAGCTCGGCGTCGGCCGCCGCATGCAACTCGCCCTTCGTCAAGGGCGACGTGTTTGCGTCTGTCGGCTCCGGCACGGTGGACGTGTTCACGCCGTCCGGCGTTGCGGTCTGCAGTCTCGATGACGGAACCGGGGCTACCTTCACGACCGGGTCGGGTTTCGACAAAGCCGGGAACTTCTACGTCACCAATTTCGGCTCAGCGGGCGTTTCCAAGTTCGATAATTCGGGCGGACTGGTGGCGGGCACCTTCATGTCCCCAGGGGCTCAGGGCACGCCTAAATTGTTCAGTCCCATCAGCGTAGGGCCTTTCACCGGCAGCTCGTTTGTCGGAGGGCCGGGCGGGGCTTCGATCGATCAATATGATACCGCTACCGGCGCCTTCATAAAGTCTTTTTCTATTGCAGGGGGCAATGGGACCGGCGGCACGGACTGGGTCGACCTCATGCTGGACGGCCACACGGTCCTGTACGACGGAGAAGGGTCAATCATAAAAAGCTTCGATCTGGCGACCAACACTCAGGGGCCCGATTTTGCCACCGCTCCCCAGAGCTCTGTGTTTGCATTGCGGGTGATTCCGGATGGCGCCTTCAAGGGCGACGTCCTTGCCGCCGACACGGCTGACGCCATTCTATTCGACGCGACCGGAGCGCTCATCAAGACCTACACTCTTTCCGGCAATGGCGGGCAAGACTTCTCGTTGAATCTTGATCCGAATGGAACGGATTTCTGGACAGGCGACTCCGTCAGCGGGTTGGTTTGGGAAGTGAACATTGCCACGGGCGCCATAGACGAGCAGTGGAATACGGGGCACCCTGGTACTTTCTTCGGACTTAGCGTCTTCGGCGAAATTACTTCAGGCGGAGGCGGCGGCGGCCCCACGGTTCCGGAGCCCTCAACCTGGGCCATGATGCTTCTCGGTTTCGCGGGCCTGGGAATCCTCGGCTATCGGCGCGCGCGTGTTGCTGGTTCGGTCGCCTAAAACGGCCATCAGTGGTTGCAAAAGGCCGTCGCATTGGCGGCCTTTTTTCGCGGCTCTATTGGTAACCTCCTAGTGGATCGAATCTAACGTTTGGTTCCCGCGTCTGACGGCTGCGATGATTTTGTCGGGATCGGCGGTCCATTGGAAGGGCTTCGATTGGGCGTTGTGGTCGTCGAGGAAGCGGTTGATGGAGGCCTGGAGGTCGGCGACGGATCGGAAGACGCCGCGTTTGAGACGCCGCTTGGTCAGGGTGGCGAAGAAGCCTTCGACGGCGTTGAGCCATGATGCCGAGGTCGGCGTGAAATGGAACGTCCAGCGGGGATGGCGCGCCAGCCATCGGCGCACGACGGGATGCTTGTGGGGGGCGTAGTTGTCGAGGATGGCGTGGACCGTCTTGCCGGCGGGGACCTCGCGCTCGATACCGTTGAGAAAGCGGATGAACTCCTGATGCCGGTGGCGCTGCAGGTTGCGGCCGATAACGGTTCCGTCGAGCACGTTCATCGCCGCGAACAAGGTCGTCGTCCCATTGCGCTTGTAGTCGTGGGTCATGGTTCCGGCGCGGCCTTTCTTGAGCAGCAAACCGGGCTGCGTTCGGTCAAGCGCCTGGATCTGGCTCTTTTCGTCGACGGAAAGCACAACGGCGTGCGCCGGCGGGTCGATAGAGCCCGACGATGTCGCGCAGCTTGTCGACGAACGCTGGGTCTTTGGACAGCTTGAACTGCCGGATGCGATGCGGCTGGAGCCCGTGAGCGCGCCAGATGCGCTGCACCGAACTGCCGCTGACGCCGACCTCATCGGCCATCGCCGCGCTGGTCCAATGGGTCGCTTCATGCGGCGGTTCCTCCATGGTCAGAGCCACGACGCGCTCGGCGACGGAAGGATCGAGCTTCGGGATGCGAGAGGGCCGTCTTGTCGCGCAAGAGCCCGTCCACGCCCTCGGCGACGAAACGTTCCTGCCAGCGCCAGACGCAGGTCTTGGATTTGCCGGTCTCGCGCATGATCGCGTTCGTGCCGACGCCCTCGGCGCTGAGCAACACGATCTGCCCCCTCCAAACGTGCTTCAGCGGCGCGTTGCGGTCCTTGACGAGACCGCGAAGCCGATCAAGCTCGGCGGGCGTAACAGAAATCGAAATCCCAGTGCGCACGCCGCAAACTCGCACGCCGCGAGTCCGCCGGGAATCCCTAAAGGGATTCAAATGTCAGACGCGATCCATTAGGTTGAGTTGGAAGCCATTGGCGCCGCCGGCGCAAGGCTACGGCGACGAAACGTTTTGGCGCGCCGCTCCGAGATGATCTGAGCTCCCTGGTCCTTGAGAAGGACCTCTCAGACAGCGGGACCTGAGGCGGAGAGGCGCCAAAAACGCGTCGGCGCGATGTTGATCGCGCCGGTATGTCGTCGGCGCCACACTGTTTCAGATTGCGCGGCCGGGCCGAAAGCCGGGGCCTCGCGCGCTTGCCTCGAACCGCCAGCGCCTTTATTTAGGTTCACGCGGGGTGCGGAATTGAGGTTTGAGTGGGGGCCGGGCGGGCAGCCGTTTTTATAGGGCTCGTGTGCGCCGCGCTGGGGATCGCGCCGGCGACGGCGGCCGACATGTCCTCTCTCGGCATCGACAACACGATGCCGGCGCCGGCGCCCGTCATCGAACCGGGCCCGACCACCTATATCAACTTCCTCGATGAGGTCCGGGCCGGCGTCTACGCCCACAACTGGATCCATGACGAGGGTTCGCCGGTCGACGTGTCGGGCGAACTCCTGTCGACGCCGATCGGCTACGCCAACAACATCGGTGGACCGTGGTTCTCCTGGTTCTTCAATCCGCGCATCAACATCGGCGCGATGATCAACACCGGCGGCAAAACGAGCTACGGCTTCACCGGCCTCACCTGGCGCATCCCGCTCTATAAGGGGTTCTTCTTCGAGGGCGAATTCGGCGCCGCGGTCAACACTTCGCCCCTGCGTGACGAGCCGGACCGCGTCAACACGGGCTGCCGCTGGGATTTCCGCGAGTCGGGCGGCTTCGGCTACCAGTTCAACGAGCACTGGGACGTGATCGCCAATGTCGAGCACATCTCACATGCGAGCCTGTGCACCCACATCAACCCCGGCCTGACCCAGGTCGGCGCGCGGATCGGGTATAAGTTTTAGGGCGCGACGCTTTCCGCCAAATCTACCAGCCGACCATTTCGTCCGAGCCGCCGAAGCGCTTCGGCATAGCTTTGTAATGTGGAAGGTCATCGATGACCGGGCGGACGGCGAACTGGCATTGCATGTGAAAGGCTGGCTGGAATGCGCCGGGCGGCAGCAGGAATCCGTTCACGCCCCTTAAGCTCCGCCCCAGGACATCGATAAACATGCGCGTGCCGCATTCGCGGCAGGTGACGCGCGGATTGCGCTTCAGTTTCCAATTTGTCGGGTCGCCGCGGACGACCTTGACCGCGTCGGCGGGATAGACGGATTCGGGCGCATAGGCGCCGCCGTGCACGGCCTGGCAGTCGTCGCAATGGCAGAAGAACTGCACGATCGGCTCGGCGCTGATCTCGAGCTCGGTCGCCCCGCAGCGACATTGGACCTTGGTCATTGCTCGTGCTCCGGTTCGTTCCTTAAAGCGGCGACTTCCTAGACTTTCGCTCAAAGCGTTTTTCAGCTAGGGAGCGCGGAAGGCCGATCCCCACGTTCCCGTGAGCTCCCGAGGGCGCGCCCTTCCGGTCAAATTGGGCCCGCGAAGGAGCCTTCTCTTGCGCTCGCGCTTGGCCACGGCGGCAAGGAGCCCAATGCCCAAACGGACCGATATTTCCACCATCCTCATCATCGGCGCAGGCCCGATCATCATCGGCCAGGCGTGCGAGTTCGATTATTCCGGGACGCAGGCCTGCAAGGCTTTGCGCGCGGAAGGCTATCGAATTGTCCTCATCAATTCCAATCCCGCCACCATCATGACCGATCCGGACATGGCGGACCGGACCTATATCGAGCCGATCACGCCTGAGATCGTCGCCAAGATCATCGCCAAGGAGCGCCATGCGATTCCCGGCGGCTTCGCGCTGCTGCCGACCATGGGCGGCCAGACGGCGCTCAATTGCGCGCTCTCCCTGCGCAAGATGGGGGTGCTTGAAAAGTACGACGTGGAGATGATCGGCGCCACCGCCGAGGCGATCGACAAGGCGGAGGATCGCGAGCTTTTCCGCGAGGCGATGACGCGCATCGGCCTCAAGACGCCACGCTCGCATCAGGTGAAGACGCTGTCGCAGGCCCTGACCGCGGTGGCCGACATCGGCTTGCCCGCGATCATCCGCCCGAGCTTCACCATGGGCGGCACGGGCGGGGGCATCGCCTACACGCGAAGCGAATTGATCGAGATCGTCGAGCGCGGCATCGACGCTTCGCCCACCGACGAGGTGCTGATCGAGGAGAGCGTGCTCGGCTGGAAAGAGTTCGAGATGGAGGTGGTGCGCGACAAGCAGGACAATTGCATCATCGTGTGCTCGATCGAGAACATCGACCCGATGGGCGTCCACACCGGCGATTCGATCACCGTCGCTCCGGCGCTGACGCTGACCGACAAGGAATTCCAGATCATGCGCGACGCCTCGATCGCGGTCTTACGCGAGATCGGGGTCGAGACCGGCGGCTCGAATGTGCAGTTCGCGGTCAATCCGGCTGACGGTCGCATGGTGGTGATCGAGATGAACCCGCGGGTCTCCCGCTCCTCGGCGCTCGCCTCGAAGGCGACCGGGTTTCCGATCGCCAAGGTCGCGGCCAAGCTCGCCGTCGGCTACACGCTCGACGAGATCGCCAACGACATCACCGGCGGCGCGACGCCGGCGTCGTTCGAGCCGACGATCGACTACATCGTCACCAAAATCCCGCGCTTCGCCTTCGAGAAGTTTCCCGGCGCCGAGCCCACGCTGACGACCGCGATGAAATCGGTCGGCGAAGCCATGGCGATCGGCCGCACCTTCCCCGAATCGCTGCAGAAGGCGCTGCGCTCGCTCGAGACCGGCCTCGACGGGCTCGACGAGATCGAGATCGATGGGCTCGGCCTCGGCGACGACCACAACGTGCTGCGCGCCGCGATCGGCCAGCCGACGCCCGACCGCCTGCTCAAAGTGGCGCAGGCGATGCGCTTGGGCATGGGCGTCGAGGAGATCCATGAGGTGAGCAAGATCGACCCCTGGTTCCTCGAGCGGATCGCCGAGATTGTCGCGCTCGAAAACAAGGTGCGCGCTTACGGTCTGCCGCCTGACGCGGGCAACTTCCGGGCGCTCAAGGCTGCCGGCTTCTCCGACGCGCGCCTCGCGGCCCTTTCGGCCAAGGCCGAAGCCGACGTCGCCGCCGCTCGCAAGCGCCTTGACGTTCAGCCGGTGTTCAAGCGCATCGACACTTGCGCGGCCGAGTTCGCGTCGCCCACGGCTTACATGTATTCGACCTATGAATTGCCGTTCGTCGGCAAGGTCCGATGCGAAGCCGATCCGAGCGCGCGCGAGAAGATCGTCATCCTCGGCGGCGGCCCGAACCGGATCGGGCAGGGGATCGAGTTCGACTATTGCTGCTGCCACGCCTCGTTCTCGCTCCGAGCAGCGGGCTATGAGACGATCATGATCAACTGCAATCCGGAGACGGTGTCGACCGACTACGACACTTCGGACCGCCTCTATTTCGAGCCGCTGACCGCCGAGGACGTGCTGGCGATTCTGGACAAGGAGCGCGAGCGTGGGCTCGCTCAAGGGCGTGATCGTGCAGTTCGGCGGCCAGACGCCGCTCAAGCTTGCCCACGCGATCGAACAGGCGGGCGTGCCAATCCTTGGCACCTCCGTCAACTCGATCGATCTCGCCGAGGATCGCGACCGTTTCAAGCGGCTGCTCGACAAGCTCGGCCTCAAGCAGCCGAAGAACGGCATCGCCTATTCGGTCGAGCAGTCGCGCCTCATCGCCGCCGATCTCGGGCTGCCGCTCGTGGTGCGCCCGTCCTATGTGCTGGGCGGCCGGGCGATGGCGATCATCCACGATTCTAGCGCGCTCGACGATTATCTGCTTGGCGTCTTGCCGAGCCTTGTGCCCTCCGACGTCAAGGCGCGCTACCCGAATGACAAGACCGGACAGATCAACACGGTTCTCGGCAAAAATCCGCTTCTGTTCGACCGTTACCTCGCGGACGCCATCGAGGTCGATGTTGATGCGCTAAGCGACGGCAAGACTGTCGTGGTGGCCGGAATCATGGAGCACATCGAAGAAGCCGGCATTCACTCGGGCGACAGCGCCTGCTCGCTGCCGCCGCGCTCGCTCACGCCCGAGACGATTGCAAGCCTCAAGGAGCAGACGCAGAAGCTCGCGCGCGCGCTCGAGGTCGGCGGGCTCATGAACGTCCAATATGCGCTGAAAGGCGGCGAGATCTATGTGCTCGAGGTCAACCCGCGCGCCTCGCGCACCGTGCCCTTCGTCGCCAAGGTGATCGGCAAGCCGATCGCCGCGATCGCCGCCCGCATCATGGCGGGCGAAAAGCTCGCTTCCTTCGATCTCAAGCTCGAAAAGCTCGATCACGTCGGGGTCAAGGAAGCGGTGTTTCCTTTCGCCCGCTTCCCCGGCGTCGACACCGTGCTGGGGCCGGAAATGCGCTCGACCGGCGAAGTGATGGGGATCGACCGTTCGTTCGAGGTCGCCTTCGCCAAGAGCCAGCTCGGGGCCGGATCGCGGCCGCCGACATCGGGCGCGGTGTTCGTCTCCGTGCGCGACGTCGACAAGGAGAAAATCGTTGAACCGTTGCGAAAATTGCAGGCGCTCGGGTTCAAGATCCTGGCCACCAGCGGGACCCAGCGCTACCTGACCGCCCATGGGCTGAAGGCCGAGAAGGTCAACAAAGTGTCGGAGGGCCGCCCGCATGCCGCGGACGCGGTGCGCAACGGCGCCGTGCAGCTCATGTTCAACACCACCGAGGGGGCGACCTCGCTTGCCGATTCCAAGCCTTTGCGCCGCGCCGCCCTCTTGCAAAAGACGCCCTACTACACCACAATTTCAGGCGCCATCGCGGCGGCCGACGGAATCCGCGCCGTCGCGAGCGGCGAGCTCGAAGTCAAGGCGTTGCAGGATTATCTGGCGTGACGGCGCAAAAAACGCCGTCGCGGCGGTATTTATTTACGGATAGGCAATGGACAAACTCCCGATGACCGCCGCAGGCCACGCAGCCTTAGAGGCGGAATTTGCTCGTCGCCAGCAGGTCGAGCGCCCGCGCATCATCGCGGCGATCGCGGAGGCGCGATCGCACGGAGACCTGTCGGAAAACGCTGAATATCACTCCGCGAAAGAGGCGCAGTCGCATAACGAGGGCCGGATCGTCGAACTCGAAGACCTGTTGCAGCGCGCCGAGATCATCGACGTGACGAAATTGAACGGAACCACGATCAAGTTTGGCGCGACCGTCACCCTCATCGACGAAGACACCGAAAAAGAGAGCAAGTTTCAGATCGTCGGAGAAAGCGAGGCGGACGTGAAGTCGGGCAAGGTGTCGGTCACCTCGCCGACCGCGCGGGCGCTCATCGGCAAGCAGGCGGGCGACAGCGTCGAGGTCAACACGCCCGGCGGCGGCAAGAGCTATGAAATCGTCAAGGTCGCCTATATATAGCCGCATGGCTGATTGACCGGAATCGGCGGCCCCAAGGAGGATTTTCATGTCCGCGTTCCCCTTGACCCGCCGGGCCGCGCTTGCCGGGCTGGGAGCGTTTGCGTTTCCGGTCGTGGCCCAAATCCCGGCGGCCTTGGCGCAAGGTCCTCTCCGTATCCGTGCGTTCAAGGTCGACGTCTCGCCGATTCGGGCCAGCATGGGAGATCCGACCGCCGCCTGGGTGGAGGATGCGCTTCCCGGCGCGCTCGCCCAGTCGCTCGGTCCCTATATGGCGCCCGGCGATCGCAACGGGGCGACGCTCATCGCGCGGATCGACTATCTCTATCTCGGTTCGAGCAGCGGCGGCCCCGGCCCTTTGGGGTCGACGCAGGACACCATCAACGGCAGTCTTCTCTTGAAAGGGCCGCGAGGAGCGCTCGTGGCCAATACGCCGCTCCGGGCAATCAGCTCCTACTACCCGACCCCGGTCGATCAGGCGCTGGTCGAGCGCGCCCTGCAGGGCCGTGTGGTCGCCCTCGCGCAGGCGTTTGCCGGCTGGGCGCCAAGGGAACTGGGCCTTTAGGTATTTCGCGGGCAAATTGTAGCCGCGCTCGCTGAGCGCGGCTACGCGGTCGGCGACCGCGTCTACAAAGCGCCTCGGGGCGTCGCCGGAAGGAAAAGGACAAGATGGTCGCCAGCGTCGTCACTCGCCGGAGCGCCCTCGCAGTCCTCGGCGCGTTCGGGCTTTTGACGTGCGCCGCGTCGAGCGCGCGAGCCCAGGGCGGCATGAGGTTTCGCGGCATCGTGGTCAATGTCGAGCCGCTGCGCGCGCTCACCGGCGACCCGACCGCGGCCTGGATGGAGCAGGCGCTCATCCAGGCTTTGCCGCAGAGCCTGGGGCCGCATCTCGCGCCGGGCGACAGGAACGCCCCGGTCCTCGAGGTCCAGATCGACTGGATCTATCTCGGCCCGAGCAGCGGCGGGATGCAGTCGAAGGGCTCGGCGCAGGACACAATCGTGGGAAGTTTCATTGTTCGGGGACCGCAAGGCGGCATCGAGTCGCAAATCCCGTTGCGGGCGACTGCGTCCTATTATCCAAGCGCCGTCGACCAGGCGCTGGTCGCGCGAGCCTATCATTGGCGCATCATCGCTCTCGCCCAATCCTTCGCCGGCTGGGCGCCGAGGGAACTCGGGCTCTAGGGGCTGACGAACCATGACAATGCACAACCCGGCCCATGCCGGCGAAGTGATCCGCGAATCCTGCTTGAAACCTCTTGGCGTGACCGTGAGGGAAGCTGCCGAGCATCTTGGCGTGACGCGCAAGGCTTTGTCCGATCTCTTGAACGAGCATAGCGGCGTATCGCCGGAAATGGCGCTGCGGCTCGAAAAGGCCGGGTGGAGCACGGCGGACACGTGGCTTCGCAAGCCGATGAACTGGAACCTTTGGCGAGTCCGCCGGCAGGCCGGAAAACTCAGAGTCAAGAAGTTTCCGCAGTTCGAGCCGACGTGACCATCCGCCGCGATGATCGTGTCCAGCGCGCCCGTGCTATAGCCCGCCGCCATGGTTGGCGCGGGCACGGACAGGACGAGGCGGCCGCTCGGCGGCGGGCCGGCGGTTATTCTGGTTCGGCCGCAGCTTGCGGTGAACATCGGCATGTGCGCCCGCGCGATGGCCAATTTCGGCCTCGACGACCTGCGGCTGGTCAATCCCCGCCAGGGCTGGCCGCGCACTGACGAATACCGCGAGGTCGCCTATTCGGCGGCGGCGGGCGCGACCGATCTTTTGGACGCCGCAAAGGTCTTTCCGACAGTCGAGGCGGCGGTCGGGGACCTCCATGCCGTTTACGCGACGACGGCGCGCGAGCGCGGCCAGATGAAGGCGGTCTTGAGCCCGAGCGTCGCGATGGGCTCAACCGCCGCGGCGACGGCTGAGAAGCGCGGAATCCTGTTCGGGCCGGAGCGCACCGGCCTCAACAATGACGAAGTGGCGCTCGCCGACGCGATCATCACCTTTCCGTCGAGCCCTGCTTACGCCTCGCTCAACCTCTCCCAGGCGGTTCTCGTCTGCGGCTATGAATGGTTCAAGGCGGCTCATGGCGACGCGCCGCCGCCACCGACGATCCCGCGCGTCCAGTCGCCGCCGGCTGAGCGCCAGATGCTGCTCGCCTTCTTCGATTATCTCGAGGGCAAGCTCGACGAGAATGGCTTCTTCCGGCCGGCGACCAAAAAGCCGGGCATGCGGCGAAACCTGCGCAACATCTTCCATCGCATGGAGCTGACGCAACAGGACGTGCGCACATTGTGGGGGGCGGTGGTTCGCCTGGCGGAGGGGCCGCGGGTCGAAGTCAAGACGCGCAAGCGGGCGCGGCAACAAAAGACAGAAATGCAGCCCTGAATTGGACAATAAAAAAGCCCTCCAGACATTGGAGCTTGCCTGGAGGGCTGAACGCATCGCCCGAAGGGCGATGACGAAGCGCTATCCTTATTTCGCCGGAGCGGGCGCGGCTTCCGGAGCCATGTGATGCATGTGATGGTGATGGTGATGGTGGTGGTGATGGTGGTGATAATGATGGTGATGATGCATCTCAGCGGGCGCCGCCGGCGCGCCGGCGGCGGGCGCTGCTTCTTGCGCCATTGCGTAGCCGGCGAGGCCGAGCGAGAGAACGGCCGCGGCGGCAAGGGTCTTGATCATGAAAGGACAATCCTGTGGTTAGGGAAACCCAAATGGGTCGTGTCGAGCGATAGAGACCTGAGCCTGAACTCAATATGAACCGGCGGGCGGCGCCGATTTATCTGCGCGAGGGGCGGTCAGGAGCGGACTCTCGCGAGAGGGGGCTTTAAAGTTATGGCGGTGAGCAGCATGACCGGATTCGCCCGCGCCGCGGGGAGCGGTGGCGCGTGGCGCTGGGCGTTCGAGCTCAAGACGGTCAACGCCAAGGGGCTGGACATCCGCCTGCGCATGCCCGCGCCCTTCGACCAGGCGGAAGGGGAGGCGCGCACGCGGCTCGCCAAGGCGCTGGCGCGCGGAACCTGCTTCGCCACCTTGTCGGCGCGGCGCGAGGCGGCGATGGCCGCGGCGCGAATCGATACAGCGGCGCTCGAGTCGATCGCCTTCGCCGCCCGCGCGGCGGCGGCCAAGGCCGGGCTCGCGCCGCCGACCATGGATGGGTTGCTGGCGCTGCGCGGCGTGGTCGATGCGGCCGACGCCGAGGACGATGAGGCGGCCGTGAACGCGGCCTGCGCGGGCGCGCTCGCGAGCCTCGACGAGGCCATCGCCTCGCTCACGGCGGCGCGCCGGATCGAGGGCGCGGCGCTGGCGGCCTTGCTCACCGAAAGGCTCAACGCCATCGCGGCGCTCGTCGACGCCGCCGACGCCAATCCGGCGCGCCGGCCGGAGGCGGTGCGCGCGCGCCTTGCCCAGAGCGTCGAGGCGCTGATGGCGTCGTCGCGCGGTTTCGACGAGAACCGCCTCCACCAGGAGGCGATCTTGCTCGCGGCCAAGGCCGACATCCGCGAAGAGCTCGACCGGCTCAAGACCCATGTCGCCGCCGCGCGGGCGCTGATCGAGGAGGGCGGGCCGATCGGCCGGCGGCTCGATTTCCTCTCCCAGGAGCTGGCGCGGGAGGCGAGCACCCTCAGCGCCAAGGCCAACGACGTAAGCTTGACCGCGCAGGGGCTTGAACTCAGAGCGCAAATCGAGCAATTCCGCGAGCAGGCGCAGAACGTCGAGTGAGATTTGGAGCGATGGCGGCGAGCCGGCGAGGCATGATCCTGATTCTGTCCTCGCCATCGGGGGCCGGCAAGACCACGCTGACCCGGATGCTCATGCAAGACAGCCCGCTCGATCTCACGCTCTCGGTGTCGGTGACAACGCGAAAGCAGCGCGTGTCGGAAATGGACGGCGTCCACTATCACTTCATCGAGCCGCACGAATTCGAGCGAATGAAGGCGGGGGGCGAACTGCTCGAATGGGCGCAAGTGCACGGGAACGCCTATGGCACGCCGCGCGCGCCGGTGGAGAAGGTGCTCGCCGAAGGACGCGACATGCTGTTCGACATCGACTGGCAGGGCGCGAAGCAAGTGCGTGAACGGCTGGGCGACGACGTCGTGAGCATCTTCGTCCTGCCGCCATCGATGGGGGAATTGCGCGCGCGCCTCGAGCGGCGGGCGGAGGACACGGCCGCTTCGATCGAGGCGCGGTTTGAGAACGCCCGAAGGGAGATCGAGCGCTGGCGCGATTACCATTACGTTGTCGTCAACGATGACCTCAAGCGCGCCTATCGCGACGTGACGGCGATTGTCACGGCCGAGCGGCTGCGCGCGAAGCGGATCCAGGCGGGCGTCGAGCAACTGGTCAAGCGGCTTGTGGCGGAGTGAGTATATCCGGTATACAGTTGTCGAATTGCGGTCTTGAGCGCTCGAGGCCGGAAAGGGGAGGTCCGGCGACGGGGGCTGACAAGCGGGACACATGAGCGGTGGCGAAAGCCTGTTGCCCGCGAGGCCTGAATATGCAGCTATTGGGTTGTGGGGGTGGAAGGAAGCGGAACAATGACCACCTGGGCGCCGTCCAGGCGTGCGCGAATGGAGCGCATTGACGCTGAGGCCGAGGCGCTGATTCGCGAGCTCGGCGATTGCGCGTATCAGGAGGCCCGGCGAAGAGAGCACGAGGCCAGTTCCGATGCGATTGCCGAAGATTGGGCCCTGGTCGCCAAGGCGATCGCGCGCAAGACCGGCAGCCGCGTTGGCCTCAATCTCTCAACTCAGCTCGCGATGAACACCTTCTTCGTTTTGGATCGGGAGCCGGGCGTTGCGCAAAAGCCTCGACCCCGTCCGACGCCAAATTCAGAGCCGGAGCGAGAACCAAAGGCGGTCGGCGTTCCCACGCCGCAACCGTTCCGCATCCAATTCATGGGCGCGGGAGCCAATTCCACGCCATCGGTCCTGCGCGAAGATGAGATCCGCGCCTCCGACGTTTCCGCCGCGATCATCGCCGCCGCGATCGCCGCCTGGCCGCCCCACACGATCGCCTTGCGCATACTCGATCGCGAAGGTCACGAGGTCTTCGGCCGGCAGAAGGCCGCCGGCCGTTAGGGCGACGAGCCGCCGACCTACTCCGCCGCGGCTGCGGCCTCGCGTTCGCGAACCTCGAAGATCTCGAACTCGTCGTTCAGTCCGCGAAGCTGCGAAGATCGCGGCGTCGTTCGGTAGCTCGAATTCGCTCAGCACCTGCGCCACTTCGGAGCTTTCGATGATCGGTTTGGTCGCCAGGATTGCGGTCGGGTCCGCCAGCTCATTGACGCGCGAGGCGATGTTCACCGTCTGCCCGAAATAGTCCTGCCGGTCGTCAAGCATGACGGCGAGGCACGGGCCCGAATGCAAGCCGATATTGAGCGCGAGGTCCTCGCCGCCGCGTGTCTGATTGATTTCGCGCATCGCCTCGCGCATGCGCATCGCCGCCCGGAGCGCCCGGTCGGGCGTCGGGAAGGTTGCCATCACCGCATCGCCGATGGTCTTGACCACCGCGCCGCCCTCGGCTGAGACCGCATCGAGCAGGGCGCCGAAATGGCTGCGCACGAGATCGAAAGCGGCGAGGTCGCCGATGCGGTCGTAGAGCGCGGTCGAGCCTCTGAGATCCGTGAACAGGATCGTGAGGCTCGTGATCTTGAACCGTTGCTCCGGATCGAACGTCCCGCTGCGATAAAGATCGCGGAACGCCTGATTGCTGAGGAGCCGCGTCGCGGTCAGAAACGGCCGGCGGGTGTTGGTCAGCTGGTCCATATCTTTGCTGTGCAGCCAGATCCCTGGCATCGTCCGGCGCTCAGTCTTGTTTTCAAACGAAATGCGCGCGGGGCCCGGCTGGATTTTCAGCGTGCCGCTATGGGTGTGCGCGTCAGCGAACACGAGCGACAGGTTCCGCCGCTCCTTCGTCTCCTCCCCCTCGACCTCCAGGAAGAGCGACGAGTGGGTGACAGGCTCGAAAACGATCGCAAATCCCTTCGGAAAATTGAGCGACATCGCCGCCTTTTCGCCTCCTCCGAGCTCCATCGTGTCGAGCGTCACCTTTTGGACGGCGCTTTCGACATCGTCCGGGAACTCGTTGCTCGAGCTCCAGAAAATCTGGCGCATGTATTCGGCGAAGGGAAGTGAATCCGGATCGTGCGCGGCGATGCGGCGAATGCGAGGATTGACCGTGAACGTCACCTCGACCAGCTTGTCGAGCGTGGGCTCGCAATCGACGGTGCAGAACGAGCAATAATACTGGGGCTGATTGAGGCTCTTGAGCGCCGCGCCCGTCTCGATCACCCCGCCGCATGACGGGCACAACATATTCCACGACATGTCGAACAGCCCGAGCCGCGCCGCATGAACAAAGGCGCCGATCGTCTGCTCCTCGTCGAGACCATGCGCTTTCGCGTAAGCCAGCGGATTGATGCGGTTGAGCGCCCGATCCTGATCTGTTTCAACTGATGTCTTCAGGGCCTCGACCACCGCCGGATCCGCGGTCTGCCGCAAAAGCCCAAAAAGTGCTTCGTCAGCCATAGCATGTCCTCGAAAGCTGGTGTGCGGCCAATCAACGTTCAGCCGGCGCCGGTCAAAAAAGGGGCCGGCGAAACCGCCTTTATATAGGTTTGAACTCACATTTTTGTAGGGCGGAGCGCGCTCGACTGAAGTCCGCCTGACGCAGCGTTATTGCTAAACCAAACTATAGAACGAAGCAAGAACAATTTGTTTGCTCACGGCGCGAGAGGCGCGCGCAATACGCCCATCGCCTTGGCCAGCGCGACACGAAACTTGCGGTCAAATCGACGCCAGAATTTTTTGCGCAGCTTTCAGATGCGGAAGATCGACCATTTTGCCCTCAACTCCCAGCGCGCCCGAGCCGGGATTGGCTGCGAACGCGGCGACAATCTTGCGCGCATGCGCGACCTCGGCTTCGGACGGTGCGTAAGCGCGATTGATCGCCGCAACTTGATCGGGATGGATCGCGAGGCGCCCGACGAAACCGTCACGCCGCGAGCGCCGGCAATTTCGCTCGAGCCCCTCGGAATCACGAAAATCCGTGTAGACCGTATCGATAGCCATGACCTCGGAAGCGGAGGCCGCGAACAGGCACTGCGCGCGGGCGAGCTGATACGGAAAAGTCCACGATCCGTCCGGCTCCTTGTTGTCGGTCGCGCCGAGCGCCGCCGACAGATCCTCCGCCCCCCAGGTCAAGGCGATCAGCCGGGGATGCGCCGGCGCGTAGGAGCCGAGCGCGAACATCGCCCTTGGCGTTTCGGTCGCCACACTCGCCAATTTGACTGAGCTAGGGGCCATGCCGGCCTTCGCCTCGAGCGCCTCGAGATAATGGGCGATGCGCTCGAGATCGGCCGCGCCGTTGGCCTTCGGGATCAAGAGCGCGTCGAGGCCGGGTTTGACCACCGCCGCGAGGTCGTCGAGCGCGAGCCCGGTGTCGAGCGCATTGATGCGCACGAAGAAGAAGGCCCGTTTTGGCTGATCGTCTATCAGCGCAGCGACTCGGGCGCGGGCCTTGACCTTTTCGGCGGGCGCGACGGAATCCTCAAGATCGAGGATGAGGGCGTCCGCGCCGCTATCCCTGGCCTTCGCAGACTTGCGTTCGGAATCGCCGGGAACGAACAGGAGCGAACGCAGTCTCATGTCGCTTTCGGCTCCCCCTTTGTCTGCGTTCGTCCGCTCTATCTCGAGCGGTTTCGCCCCATGCGTCCTTCGACATAGGCCCGGCCAAATTGCTCGCCTTTCCAGCCGAGATAGGCGCCGATGAGGGCCGCCGCGATCAAGAGGAACGGAGACGACGAAAAGATCGCGGTGAGCCCCGCCAGTATCGCGGCGCCCGCCAATGCAACCCAGGTTGTGAATTCGGATGAGCCGTTCAATTCTGTTCGCCGCAGGTTCAATTCGGTTTCCGATTGTTGCGCAGAAGGCGGCGCATTGAAAGTCGTCCTGCGGGCGAGCCATTGCGAAAGGGCGAGAAGCGGCGCCAGCGCGCCAACGCTGGGCAAAAACGGAACAAGGCGGCGGATAAGAACCGCCGCCTTGTTTGGCCATCAGGCTGGTCCCTAATGGCGCACCACTCGTGAAAGCGTCAGAGCGGCCCGCCGGGGCCGCCACGCGATGTGACGCCGTAATAGTCGTGGAGCTTGCGCTCATAGTTGGGGTCGCCCCAGGCCGGTTCGACCCCGGCCGCATAAGAGGGCGCGTCCTCAAGCTGGCTTTGGTCGATGTCAACCAGATAGCCGCCGAGGTTCGTGTTGTATTTCAATAGCGACCATGGCAGCGGGTGATAGCTGTCACCCACGCCAAGGAAGCCGCCAAACGCCATGATCGCGTAAGCCACTTGGCCGGTTCGCTTGTCGATCATCAGGTCGTGTATCGAGCCCAGGCGATCGCCTCCGGTGTTGAAGACGTATGCGCCTTGGACTTTGCTGGCGGCGATAAGGGTCGATGTTTCCTGGACGGCGTCCATAAGGAATGCTCCTTGGCTGTTGTCCAAGGAGGAAACGCCGCGCCGAGTCGAAGGTTCCGGACGCGCCGATCTAAGACGGCGGCCCGGCGTCCAGCTCCAACGCCGCCTCGGACGACGGGCTATTGAGAGCGCTTCTGCGCCAGATAGCGCCGGCCGCTCGAGGGCGAATGGCGTCGTTTAATATCACATCGCGGCGCCATGATGGCGTTTCTCACTTGGAGGTTTGTCGCCTGCGGCGTCGCCACCCGCTTGGGCGCGAGCGCGCCCTTCAAATCCAACGCCGGGTCTTGCTGGCGTAGGCGTCGAACGACGCGCCGAACTGGCGGCGCATCTTCTCCTCCTCGAACGGAATATGCATCCAATTGGCGGTGGCGAAGACGGCGATTGGAGCAAGGAGCATGGGCCACGCGCCAATTAAGAGCGCGATTCCCAAGGTGACGAGGACGAGACCGAGATACATTGGATTGCGCGTCAGCCTGAACGGCCCGGAGGTCACGAGCTTGCAATTCGCCGGCGAGGTCGGATTGATCTCCGTCCCCTCGCGCCGGAACAGCACCGCAGCACTGATCGCCAAACCGATTCCAAGGACAATGAGAGTGACGCCGGGCCAGACGAGCGGCAGACCGGGGACTCGCGACCATCCCATGAGATAGCTCGCCCCAACCGCGATCAAGACGTAGGCCAGCGCCCAAACCGGCGGCGGCAGTTTCAACATCCGCGCTCCTCTCGAAACCGGCGGTCGTCCGATAGCCCAATTCTCCTGACGGAATGGAATTGTTCCCGATCGATCGAAAAAAGGCCCCGCGCCGGATGCGGTCGGCGCGGGGCGGCCGGCGCGCGCACCAAGCCAGGTTATCAACGCGCCGGACGTACCGAAATATTCCACTTCTGGCCATTGTCAATAGCGAAGCTGGGAGAAAGGCGACGAGTCGGCGGATACAGCACGACTTCCTTAACATGCTCAATGTCTCTGAGCAGCACGGCGTCGGTTGCGACGACGCAATGGGGCTGCCCCATCTGACGCGCCGAGTTTAGTGGACAGTTGCCAGGGCGGAGATCGATATATTTGTAAAAATACGCCGGTTCGCGACCTGCGTCCAGTAACGATCAGCGCGAGGCATCGACGAGCCGGCGTCGATAGTCGCGTCGGCGGCCGTTTCAGGCGCTCCGTGTCTGTCCAAAAGACGCCACATTTGTGGAATTGAGGCTCTTACGCTGAGGAATACCAAGTGGGTGTTGACAATCGTTCGGTTGTCATCATAAACCCCTTTCCGCGGCCGTTATAATTTACCGGGAGACAGTGATGAAAATTGTAGCAGCGACAGGTTCGACATTGGCGGGCGCTCTCGCTTTGATGGGAGTTTTGGCGGTTCCGAGCGGCGCGCAGGCCGCGGTGCTGACTATCGACGAGAACGTCTACAGCACGAGCGCGGTGCAATCTCCGGCCGGCTCCACCTTGGCCGTTCTGACCGTCACGGATCTGGCGGGTGGCGGCGTCAGCGTGGTTGATTCTTTGGATGTCGCGACGCTCTTTGCGAGCACCGGAGGCAGCCACATCACCGTGGCCTTCAATCTGGACAAGTCGATAACGACGTCTGATATCACGGTCACGACTCTTTCACCCCCGAGCTTCACGGTCACGGTGCCGGTCGGAACCGTTAACGGCGGATTTGGCGCTTTTACCGCTGGTCTTCAGGGCGACTGGAGGGGGACAAGCAATAACTTTTCTGGCCCGATCGATTTCACGATCGCCGGCATAAGCACCTCCGACTTCGTAGCCAACAGCGACGGCTTTATTGCGGTCTCCGACGTTCTCGGAAACCGGGGCACGGGCGAAGTGGGCGGCAAGATCGGAACGATCGCTGGAACACCGGAGGCTTCGACCTGGGCGATGATGCTTCTCGGCTTCGCGGGCCTCGGCTTCGCCGGCTGCCGGAAGGCGCAGGGCGGCCGGATCGCGCCGTCAATCGCCTGATCCTGCACATCCGACAAGGTTGTGAAGGGCCGCCGCGAGGCGGCCCTTATTTTTTGGGGCCGAGCCGAACGTTTCGCGCTCCGCGTCACGCCGCCTTGCGCCGCGCTGCTTCCGCCTGGAACAGCGGAAGCTCGGTCGCCAAAGCCGCGGCCACGCTCGGCCTCGCGCGCATGCGCTCGAGATAGACCTTCACGTTGGGATAGGCGGAGAGATCGATCTCCGGCGTCGCTCGCGTCCAGTTCAGGACCGTGGCGAGGTAGCCGTCCGCGACGCTGAAGCGGTCGAGCAGGAATTCCCGGTCCTGCAACTTGGCGTTGAGATAAGCGAGGCGCGAAGCGTATTTGTTTACGGTCCACGCCCTCACCTCGGGCGGGGTGTTGGCGCCGAGCAGCGGCGACATGAGGCTCTTGTGAAGCTCGGCGCTGATGAAGCTCAGCCATTGCCTCAGTTTCGCGCGCCCGAGGCGATCGGTGGGCGGCGGCGCGAGCTGAGCTTCCGGGTAGTGATCGGCGATATATTGCAGAATGGCTGAATTCTCCGTCAGCACGGTTCCGTCGTCGAGCCTCAGCGCCGGCACGTAGCCGAGCGGATTGATGGCGCGATAGTCGCCGCTGGTCGCAAGGATGCGTCCGGCGCGGGTGTCGACCTCGACGAGATCGATCGCGGCGCCGGCTTCGGCGAGCGCGATGCGAGCCGACATCGAGCAGGCTAGGGGCGCGAAATAAAGCTCCATGGTTTCCTCCGTTGCAATTTTTGTACTCTCTCGCATATAATCGTCGCAGTCAAGAGTTTTGTGCGACATGGTACAAAAAATTGCTCGCGCCGCCCCCGCGACCGCTTCACGCAAGCGTGGCCGGCCGCGCGCCTTCGAGCCCGAGACCGCGCTTGGCCAGGCGATGGACGTCTTCTGGAGCGATGGATTCGCCGCCACCTCGCTTGACGACGTTAGCGCCGCGACGGGCTTGAACCGACCGAGCCTGTACGGCGCGTTCGGCGACAAGCGCGCGCTCTATCTTAAGGCCTATAACCAGTACCGGAAGCGCTCGAATGAGCAGTTTCAGCCGATGTTTGCCGCGCGCGAGCCCCTCCGGGCGAAGCTCAGGCGAATTCTCAACGCCGCGCTCGATCTTTACCTCAGCGGCCCGAATGGCCCGCGCGGCTGCTTCACGGTGCTAAGCGCCGCCTCGGACGCGATCGCCGATCCGGCCCTCCATAGCCATGTCGGCGAGGCGATCGACAGCACGGATCGGGCGTTCGGGCGCCTGTTCGCCGATGCGCGCGCGGCCGGCGAATTGCCTAAAGACGTCGATCCCCGCCGGCTCGCGCGCGTGGCGACGGCGACCCTCCATACGCTGTCGATCCGGGCGCGCGCCCGCATTCCGCGAACTGAGATCGCGCCGATCATCGAGGATGCCGTGACGACGATCTGCGGACCCGAAAGGGTTTGAGACCTCGCCGCCTTCACCACTCTCGGCGCTTCAAGCGTGTTTCGGAAGGCGGTTTTTACTCGCTTGACATGCATACCGACCAGTTGGTATGAGCAGCGCGAACGGGCGAACAGTGTGCGTGGCGAGGGCCGAGGCGAAAGCAAGCCCGCACAATCGCCGTGGCGCACTCGGCGCCTTAACGCGTTGGCCCTCAGAGGAGACGGACCCATGACCGAGCAGAAAATTACGCCTTGCCTCTGGTTCGATTTCAACGCTGAGGAGGCGGTCGCTCACTACCTCTCCGTCTTTCCGAACAGCCGCATCCTATCGACCACGCGCTACGGCGACTTCGCGCCCGGCCGTAAAGGCGCCGTGATGACAATTCTGTTCGAGATCGACGGCCAGCATCTTTTGGCGTTGAACGGCGGCCCGCAATACAAGTTCACGCCGGCGCTGTCGCTTATGGTCAATTGCGACGACCAGGCTGAAATCGACGCGCTGTGGGAGAAGCTCGCTCAAGGTGGCGAGCACGTTCAGTGCGGCTGGCTCACCGACAAATTCGGCGTCTCCTGGCAAATCGTTCCCCGCGCGCTCCCGGAGCTGTTGGGTGGAGGCCCGGAGCGCGCCGATCGGGTGATGCGGGCGGTCATGGGCATGAAGAAGCTCGACCTCGCTCAAATGAAAGCGGCCGCATCGCCGCAATAGGCGTCAAGCGTAACAAGGCGTCAAGCAATCGACGCGCCGACCGGCTCCCATCCGAGCGGCGGGCCGCGTCATGCGGAAGTCGACATTCGTCAGTAGACCAAGCCCTCGCGGCAAAGAAGGAGGAAAATATGGACAACGCGACTCAATCGGACTTGCTCGGCACATTCGTCTGGTACGACCAGATGTCGAACGATCTTCCCGGCGCCGAGAATTTCTATTCCAAGGTCGTCGGCTGGAGCCTCGCGCCCAACACGATGAACGCGCAGAAATACACGCTGCTCAAGGCTGGCCAAGACATGGTCGGCGGGTTGATGCCCATTCCCGAAGACGCTGCAAAGATGGGCGTGCGCCCGGCATGGATGGGCTATATCGCGGTCAACGACGTCAAAGCCTATGCCGACAAGATCAAGGCCGCCGGCGGCGCCATTTATCGAGAGCCGGCTGAGATCCCCAACGTCGGAACCTTCGCCGTCGCCGCCGATCCGAGCGGCGCAGGCTTCCTGCTGTTCAAAGGCGACGGCGAGGCGCCGCCGAAGGCCGCTCCCATGACGCCCGGCCATATCGGCTGGCACGAGTTGCACGGCGGCGATGATCCGGAAAAGTCCTTCGCCTTCTATTCAGGCCTGTTCGGCTGGACGAAAGGCGAAGCCATTCCGATGGGCGCCATGGGAACCTACCAGATCTTCAACACCAAGGGTCAGCAGGCCGGCGGCATGATGAAGAAAATGCCTCAGGAGCCCGTCGCGCATTGGGTCTATTACATCACCGTCGATGCGATCGACGCGGCTGAGCAGCGGGTGAAGTCGGCGGGCGGCCAGGTTATCCACGGACCGGTGCAGGTTCCGGGCGGAACCTGGATCATCAACGGCCTCGATCCGCAGGGCGCGATGTTCGCGCTCGTCGCGCCGAAGAAATAGCGGCGATTGTTTCAAGTCGGCGAGGGGCCGGAAAGCGGCCTCTCGGACGTTGAGACAGGCGCCGCCCAGACGTTCCTCAAACTGATCGGAGCGACGATGCGCGTGATGGTGATCGTCAAAGCGACGAACGAGAGCGAGGACGGCGAGATGCCGACGCCTGAGCTGCTTGAGCAAATGGGAGCGTACAACCAGCAGCTGAAGGACGCCGGGATTTTCGTCGATGCGGCTGGCCTCAAGCCCAGCGCGAAGGGAGCGCGCGTCGAATTCTCAGGCGGAAATCGATCCGTGACCAAAGGTCCATTTTCCAATGTGCAGGATCTTGTCGCGGGCTATTGGATCTGGGAGGTCCACGATCTCAACGAGGCGATTGAGTGGGTCAAGCGTTGCCCCAATCCGATGCCCGGACCGTCGGTTATCGAAATCCGCCCGTTTTACGAAATGGGAGACTTCGACCGACCGAAATAAGCGCAAGGTTGCGCACTGTTTGAGCCAAGATCGTAACATCGCAAAGCAATGTCGGCGCGCCCGCTGTGCATTTTGAAACATAGCGTATATCAGCCGTTGATCGGCTCGTCACACGCTTGTCATCTGAGCGCCAACGAATACCATTACCGAATCACGCGATACGCCTTCGCGACGAGGCGAAGCGTTCAAAACGGCGCGAGAATGACAAAAGCAAAAACACCGACCACCGCGGCGTTCGTCAGCCAGAAAGGGGGCGTGGGCAAGAGCACGCTTGCTCGCTTGTTGGCGGTGGGCGCGCTTCATCGCGGGCGCAGGACGCTGCTCGCGGACTTCGATCTCGATCAATTGACTTGCGTCGAGTGGGGCGCGCTGCGTTTGCGCGCGAGCCTCGAGCCGGAGGTGGACACGCGCGCGTTCAAAAGCCTGAAGAAGCTGCGTCGCGAGGAGGGCGTCGCCGATTTCATCGTCGCCGACACGCGCGGCCTCGCTGATGATCTGTCGACTGAAATCGCCGAGGACAGCGACGTCGTCTTTCTGCCGACCGGCGTATCGGGCGATGATCTGAGGCCGACGCTTTCCCTCGCGCGCAAGCTCGCGCGGCGCGGCGCGGAGGGACGTCTCGTGGTCGTCTTGTCGAAAGTCGGCCGCTCGGAGACGCAATTCTCAAAGGCGGTGGAGGCGATCGAGGATGCGGGCTTCGAGCTCCTCGCCGAACATTGGCCCCAGCGCGACGGCTTCCAGAGCGACCTCGATTCCGGGCGCGCCGGCCGTGAGGCGCGCAATCCCTACTTACGCGAGATCGCCGAGCGGATGGAGGAGGCTCTCTGGGCGCGCACGATGAAGTCGAAACCGCGGTGATGAACGGGCCTCGCGGCCATGGTTACGGCTGCGCGAATACGAAGAGCCGCCGCGAGCGGAACAGGACTTCGCCGCCGGGGAGAGCGGGATAGGCCTGCCGCAATTCGGCGGCGTAGCGATCGAGAAACTTGCCGCGATCGGCTTCACTTAGCGGCGTCAGGAACGGCGCGAGGCTCGTCGCCTCCATCCATTCGACGATCGCCGCGACGCCCGCCATGGCGTGGAGGTAAGTCGCTTCCCAGATGTCGACGGTGGCGCAGATGGGACCAAGAACAGCATAGAGGCCTTCCATCGTTTCGTTGAAGGGCCTCGTCTTGGCGATCGGCAGAAGCGTCTTCGCCCACGGCCCGTCGGCGGCGATCATTCGCATCAGCGCCCGGCTCGGCTCGTACAAATCGTTGGGGAATTCGACCGCGACGCAACCGCCCGCGGCGACCATCCCGAGAAGCTCAGGCAACAATTGCGGAAGCGACGGCGCCATCCCCAGCGAGCCATTGGAACAGATCAGGTCGAACTTCCGCCCCTTGCTCAGGCAGCGACCGGCGGCGCCGTGACGAAGCGGATCGGGGCCGAGTTCGGCGCACGATAGGGCGATTGCGAAAGGTCGAAGGCCTCGATCTCGGCGTGGGGAAACCGCTGAGCCAGCAGCGCTCTCATCGACCCTCGTCCTCCGTACACGTCGGCAATGCGCCGCGGCGCATTGCCAGGAATTCGGCGCAAGAGGTCCAGCGCCGCCCTCATTTCGATGCTCCGGTCGATGCTCCGGCCCGAGCGGCCCGACTCGTTTCGACCAAGGCGAGGTCATTCATTGTGTTTTGTAAGATCGGACCCGGGGGAGGAAATAGCGTTTGACGAGGCACGCCTCTCGGTTGCCGGTCGCGTCGCGAGCGCGGTGACGCTCGGCGGCGAACCTTCCAACACGATGACGGCTTGGGCTCAAGCGCCGCTCGCAAAGCCGCCGGTCATGACCGGCGGCTCACGCTCAACGACGTTATCAGTGATGGAAAGTCATCAAGTCACAGGCTTGATCGACGTGATATCCATCTTGCCGCCGGTCTTGGTGTAACTCACGGTCACCTTCTCGCCGACCTTGAGGCCGGAGAGCGTCACGCTCTTGGGCGCAACGTAGCTCGAGCCATTGTCCAGGGTGACCATATCCTTGGTCGTATCCAGGCTCTTGATCTTGCCGGTGGCGTCGGCCGCGTAAGCGACAGACGCCGCGCCGAGCAACGCCGTCGCCAAGACGGCGCCTACAAACATTCGCATAGGGCTTCTCCGTTTCATGAGTAGAAGCGCGACTACGCCAGAACGCATGACCTCCCAGGCGTACTCGCGCCTGGATGCAAGGGTAAGCACGCTTTGCCTCACCTTGCGCTGGCCGCGAAATTAAATTTTGTTCATCGGCGAGGACCGAGTTCGATATCGGCGCGCAATTCGCGGGCGTGGCGTTGCTGTGCGATGTGCGAGCGCTGGATTTGCGACTCGGCCGACGGTCGCCTGATCGCCTCTTCATTGAGAAAGCTTAATCCGCCGGCGAATCTCCGGATAGCCGACCAAGCGCATAAAATCCGCGCTTGACCGCTGAAGCGCGGTCGCTCGCTTGCGGCGCGGAGCGTCGTTCGGAGTGGCGATGATGAGGTCGAAGTTTAGCCCGAGGGAGATTGTCCAGAGGCTTCAGATGATCGAGACGCTGACGGCGGAGGGACTGCCGGTCGGCGACGCGCTCCGTTCGGTCGGCATGCGGCAAGCCGAATACGATCGTTGGCGCGCAGAGTACAGCGGGCTGAAGCGCACGCTAGGTCCCCTTTTGTACGCAACGCCCAAGCTGGTGAAGAAAGCGAGCCGTACAGTTCGGAAGCCGCGTTCGTAACGCCTTCGTGAACTGAGCGACAATCGGCGCACTCTCAGTTGTCGGTGGGCGGCGCGGCATGCGATGGTCGGCGCGCCGCTGCTTTACGCTGTTGCGGATGCGCGGCTAATCAGCCAGCGACAAAGGGGGTCTTCGAATGATCTATGAGCTTCGCGTTTACCGCTGTCTCCCCAACAGGATGCCGGCGTTATTGAAGCGGTTCGAAAATCATACGCTACGGATATGGGACAAGCATGGCATTCGACAAGCTGGCTTCTGGACGACGGTGATTGGCGAATTGAATCAAGACCTCACTTACTTCCTGGCGTGGGAATCGCTGGCCGAGCGCGAGCAGAAATGGGCCGCCTTTCAGAGCGACCCTGAGTGGATCGCCGCGCGAGCGGAGAGCGAGAAGGACGGGCCAATTGTTGACACCCTAGCGAGTTCGATTCTGCAGCCGACGTCGTTCTCGAGCGTGCGTTAGCCCTAAATTGCACCTTGGGGCATCCACCCTCCTCATGCCTCAAGGAGCGCCGTGGGCGCGTCTCGAAGGATGGTCCAAAGGGCGGCCGGCGCTCAGCATACACCGGAGCGTCCCTCGAGGCCGCCTCGCGGCGCCTTGAGGCGCGAGGTCGGGCCCGGGAGCGGTTCTGCGTAGGCGCCTCGCGGGGCGCAGCCCTCAGGCTGTGCGGCCCCGGACGGCGCGAACGATCCAGATCAATAAACAGGCGCCGATAAATCCGAGAACCAGGTAGCCGATCCATCCGCCGAGCACGATGCCAAAAAGACTGAGAATGGCGCTGGCGATCGCCGCGCCGACGACGCCGAGCACGATGTTCATCAGCATTCCCATATTGCTTTTCATGAATTGCTCGGCCAGCCAGCCAGCGATCCCGCCGATAATGATGGCCGCGATCCAACCAACTTCAGCATCCGCCCTCATGGCGCGTCTCCTCAATGCGAAATGCTGCTCTCCACCGTCTTGCGCGGTTAGCGAGAGCAGCTCCGGTCGCCAAGGTGGATCAGATGGCCGCGAGCCGTCAACCTAACGCGCCCGAGGCAGTATGAACCGAGTTCTCGCCCATCGACAGCGCGAAGTCCTTGCGGATCGTCATGGGCGCGACCTTTTCAGGATTGGTCGCGCCTCACCTCGCGATAGCGCCGGATCGCGTCCTCGCCTTCAAGCACGGGTACGACGACGGGCGCCGCAGGCCGCCGCACCATCCGGGTTGCGCAACTCTGCGGCTATAGCGACGGTTCGCGCCAGATGATTGGAACGCGAGAAAGCAGATTTGCGCTTTGTCGCCGCAGTGTATATGTAACTTGCTGGTATAGTGACAGTTTAGAACGTTTCTAAAGTGGGCCCCCTGTGATCGTCTGCTCCTGCAACGTCCTCTCGGACATCCAAATCCTCGCCATGCTCCAAGGCCATGATGGCGCGCGCCCGTGTTCTCCCGCTAGGGCATACCGAGGTCTCGGTTGCGCCCCCCGCTGCGGGCGGTGCGTACCGACAATTCGCGCCTTGCTCGCCGAGGCGCATATTGCCAATTGCGAGGCTTCTTGTCAGAAATGTCCGAGCAACTCGCCGAATGGAGCCGACGAGGGTGAGGAAGAGTCTTCAATTCTTCTGAT
Organism: uncultured Alphaproteobacteria bacterium; assembly: GCA_963696665.1. GTDB lineage: Bacteria > Pseudomonadota > Alphaproteobacteria > Rhizobiales > Beijerinckiaceae > Roseiarcus. The sequence continues at coordinate 113,444 of CAVOLE010000009.1, read as the reverse complement.
CGCCGCCGAATAAAAGCAAAGGTGGCCGGCTTCGCACGGCCTGGCTGCGCACCGCGTTGAGGTTCACGAACAGCCGCTGACCGGTTTGGAGGAGTTATGAGGGGCGACGCGAGAGTTATCGAATATCTCAATAGTGGCCTGCGCAGCGAGCTTACCGCCGTCAGCCAATTTTGGCTTCACTATCGTTTTCTCGATAATTGGGGCCTTAACGTTCTCGCCAAGAAGTGGCGTGAGGAATTGATAGAGGAAATGCGCCATGCTGATCGATTTATCGATCGTATCATTTTCCTGGAGGGCTTTCCGAATTTGCAGTTGCTGAACCCGCTGCGGATCGGGCAGAACGTTAACGAGATCATGGAAGCCGACCTTGCCATCGAACTATCGGCGCGCGCGCTTTACCAAGAGGCGGCCGAATATTGTTTCAGCGTGAAGGATTATCCGAGCCGGGATTTGTTCAAGGCGCTCATGAACGACGAGGAAGGTCATGTCGACTTTCTCGAAACCCAGATCGACCTCATAAAGAGGATCGGCCTGGAGCGTTACACCCAGGCGCATATTGGCGGCCTTGGCGAGGGCGGATCGCCGGGTTTCCGAAGCGAGGGATAGCTTCCCTCGATTGATTACCCCACGATCTCGTTGCCGGAGAAGAACTGCGCGATCTCTTGCGACGCCGTCTCCGGCGCGTCGGAGCCGTGAACCGAGTTCTCGCCCATCGACAGCGCGAAGTCCTTGCGGATCGTCCCGGCGTCGGCCTTTTCGGGATTGGTCGCGCCCATGACCTCGCGATAGCGTCGGATCGCATCCTCGCCTTCGAGCACCTGCACGACGACGGGCGCCGCGGTCATCATCTCGACCAATTCGCCGAAGAACGGCCGCTCGCGATGCACGCCATAGAACGTCTCCGCCTGCGGGCGCGTCATATGCACGCGCTTCTGCGCCACGATGCGAAGGCCCGCCGCCTCGATCCGCTGATTGACGGCGCCCGTCAGGTTGCGGCGGGTGACGTCGGGCTTGAGGATCGAGAAGGTGCGTTGGACGGCCATGGCGTCGTGGTCTCTCGTCGGGTTGTTCATGGAAAAACGCTGCGGCTTATAGCGGCGGCCCGGGAGGGCGGCAAGACGCAGGCGCGGCTCCTGGAATCGCGCGCACGGATCCCCACCTCTGGCGTTTGGATTGCGCAGCCGGCGGAGCCCCGCTTCCCGATGGCGCGAGGCGGCGCTAGAACGCGTCCCGATCCGACACGGGAGGCCAAGCGAGCATGTCAAGACTAGGGATCCTTACGGCTGTCGCACTCATCGGGGCGACTGCTTCCGTTCGCGCCGACGAGCAAGTTTGGACGGTGCAGAACTGGCCGGGCGACATTGACCTCATCCCGTGCAGCGCATGGAGCAAGACAAGCGATGGGGCTTGGGTCCTGACAGGCGGAGCGATCAAGCTCGGCTCGGAGACCATGAACAACATCGGGGTCAAGGGCGATGCGGCGGCGCATCATCTGGACCGGGAATGCGGCAAGAAATGAGGCGATAGAACGAGCTTCCGTCCCCAGCCTCGCGCGTTCGAGCCGCCTAACTGCCGCGTAGCGAGCGAGTTGAGGACGGGATCAATTCACCACTAAGGACACGAAGAGCACGAAGGATTTCCTGGTGATCTTCGTGATCTTGGTGGTGGGACGTCGATCCGGTCGGCCGCGGTCCATCGGGTCGTCCGAGCAGGCCTGCTTAGGTTCGGCCGGGAGGCGCCTGGAGCCGTCTGAGGCGCACATAGAGCGCGCCGGACCCGCCATGCGCGCGTCCGGCTTCCTCGAAGCCGAGCACGACCGAGCGCAGGTCGGCCTCGCGCAGCCATTGTGGGGTGAGCCGTCTCAGCACGCCGCGCTCGTTGGGCCACTGGCCCTCGTCCATGGGACCGCCTTTGCCGGTTACGATGATGACGAGCCGCGCTCCGCGCGCCTGCGAATGTCGGAGGAAGCCGCGCAAAGCCTGATGCGCTTCGGCTTGGGTCAGCCCATGCAGGTCGAGCGCCGCGTCGATCGCGGCGCGCCCGCGCTGAAGCTCACGCTTGAGCCGCCGTTCGATCGGCGCGAGCGGCGGCGCCGAGGGCTTTGCAGGTCGGGCGGCGGGAGGTTCGGTGGAGGTTGCAGGCGGCGCAGGGGGCCGGGCGGGCCGAGCGGGCTTCGAAGGCGTCGGCAGCGTCGCGCCGCGCCGCCGCGCGACAGAACGTGCGACCTCGGTCCAGAGCGCGATCTCCTCGTCGCTCAGGCGCCTCAAACGTTGCGGGCGCGGCGGCGCATCCTTCAAGGGCGTTCCCCTCGCGGCAGAAGCACGACGAACTCGGCCGGATGGCGAATGGCGCCGGCGCGCGCGCCTGGCCTATCGCCGCTGCCGAAGAAGAGGTCGGCGCGCGCCGGTCCCACAATCGCCGAGCCGGTGTCCTGGGCGATCATGAGCCGGCGGAACGGCCGGGGCGTCTCGTCAGCCCAAGGCAATTCGGCGTCGATCCAGAACGGCAGCCCATAGGCCCAGATCGACCGGTCGACCGCGATCGAGCGCAGGGGGCTAAGCGGGACGCCGGCGCCGGCGATCGGGCCCAAACGGGCATCGAAATCGTCGACGAGCTTGAAGAACACGAACGAGCGATTGCGCCGCATCACGTCGAGCCCTCGGGCGCTGTCGCGGCGCAGCCATGCCTTGAGGCTCCCGAGCGACATGGCGCCTTCGGCGATCTCTCCGCTCTCGATTAAGATCTTCCCAATCGAGGTGTACGGCAGGCCGTTGCGTCCGTCATAGGCGAGGCGGGCGCGCGAGCGATCGGGAAACTCGACCTGCGCGGAACCCTGCACCTGAATGAGGAAGGCCCCGACCGCGTCGCGCACCCAAACGATCGGGTCGCGGCGAAGAGCCTCGATCTCAGCGCGATCGGCGTAAGGAACGAGCGAACCGTCGCTCAGGCGCCTCGCGCCGCTGACATCCTTTGGAAACCCGGGGGGCGGAGGGTCGAGACCGAAAGTCACGAGGTCAGTCGGCCGCGCCAGAATCGGCCAGCGAAACTCCTCGGTTTCGACTTTCGAAGCGGGGACGCAGGGCTCGTAATATCCGGTCAGGAATTCCCCGCCATTCTCGGGGACGACGCGGAATGGCCGAAACCTTGTCTCGAAAAATCGGCGCGCGTCTCGCTCGGCTGCGACGCTTGCGCAAAGCGCCGCGCGCGCGCTTGCAAGCAATTCGGGCGGCGCAGACTGCGCGGGCCGGAGGTCGGTTCGACCCGCGCAAAGCGCCCGCGCCGAGCGCTCGAAAGCGCAAAAGGCCCCGTCGTGGTCGTCATCGAGCCAGCCCGCAAGGCTTTCGAAATCCAAAGGCTCGAGGCGAGGCGGCACGGGCTCGGCTTAGCGTTGCGCGGCTTAGCGCTCCGACTCCGTCGCCGTCAGCTGCCAGTTGGGATCGCGAGAGCGAATGTCGCGCGCGAAGGTCCATAGATCGATGTGATCGGCCACTGCATTGGGCGATCCGTCGACGACTTCGCCTTGCGCGTCGCGCGTCACCGAAGCGAGCTTGGCCACGAATTGCACGCTGAGCCGCGCTGTCTGGCCGATAAGCCCTGCGCCGGCGATCGTCGCGCTGTCGATCGAGACGACCGTAGTCGACATTGTATGTCCGGCGTCGGCCCGGGCGTGGATCGCGCTCTCGAAATTGGCGAAGGCCTCCGGCGCCATCAGGCTTTTGAGGGCGTCGGAATCGCCGGCGGCGAAAGCGTGGACGACCATGTCATAGGCGACCCGGGCGCCGGACAGGAAGGCTTCAGGCGAGAAGCTGCGATCCGCCGAGGCGATGGCGTCGAGACCGCTCCAGACCCCAGGGTTGGCCTCGGCGACGCCCTTCCAACGATCGGCGGGGGCCTGTGAAACAGGCGCCGAGGGCGCGGCGTCCGGCTGCGCGACCGGCGGGCTCGCTGGGCCAGGAGCGCGGCGCAACGGGGCCATAAGTTCGCCATGCCGCTCCGAATCCTGGCGCATGCCCAGCACCGAGCGCAATTTCCACGCGACAAACAGCGCCACAAGCGCAAATATGACGGTCGGCAGATCAATCTCCGGCATCGTCCTTAAGCTCCTCGCTGCCTCAGCAAAAGTCACCCGGCGGCCCGCTCCAACGCCATAACTAGGCGCGGCCGAGCGTTTTGGCTAGGAGCATGGGTTTAGCAGCCCTGCCGGGATTGAAGCTGGTGTGCTGCCGGGCGGTTTCGTGGATTTTAGAGGCGCGGGATGCAGCGCGAAGTGATGTGAGGCCCGCAAATGTCATTGGGGTCGCCGGCGCCGGGGCTTGGGGCCTGGCGCTCGCCAATGCGGCGGCCGCCGCCGGTCGCACGGTCGTCCTCTGGGGCCGCGACGAGGCGGGCATGCGCGCCCTCGCAACGACACGTCGGAGCGACCGGCTGCCTGGCGTCGATCTGGCGCGCCCGGTCGAGGCGACGTCCGATCTTCAGGATTTGGCCCGATGCGACGCGATCCTGGTGGCGGCGCCGGCTCAATCGAGCCGCGAGATCGCGATGCGGCTGGCGACGGTCCCGGGAACAGCGCCGCTGGTCACCTGCGCCAAGGGCGTCGAGCGCGGCACGCACGCTTTCATGACCGAGGTCCTGGCGGAAGCCGCGCCGGACCGAGCCAGGGCCATTCTCTCTGGACCCTCGTTCGCCGCTGACGTTGCGGCTGGCCTGCCGACCGCGGTGACGCTCGCCTCGGCCGACGAAGAGCTGGCGCGCGCGCTCTGCGATGCGCTCCGGGGGCCAACTTTGCGCCTTTATCATTCGACCGACGTTCGCGGCGTCGAGATCGGCGGCGCGGCTAAGAATGTGCTGGCGATTGCCTGCGGTGTCGCCGCCGGCCGCGGGCTCGGCGCGAGCGCGGTCGCCGCGTTGACCGCCCGCGGTTTCGCCGAGCTGCGCCGCTTTGGCGAGGCTTTCGCGGCGCGTGGATCGACGCTGATGGGCCTTTCCGGGCTCGGCGACCTCGTTCTCACCTGCACCTCGGCGCATTCGCGCAACTTCGCCTTTGGCGAGGCGCTTGGACGCGGCGCGAGCGCGGCGAAGGCGGGAGGAGGCAGCCTGGTCGAGGGCCGGTTCACCGCGCTGGCGCTCACCGAATTGGCGCGCGAACGCGGCGTCGACATGCCGATCGCAAATTGCGTCCAGGCGCTGATCGAAGGCTCGCTTGACGTTGAGGGCGCGATGAGCGCGCTGCTGGCGCGGGCCCCGAAGGGGGAGGAATGAGGCCCAAGCTCTTTTGCAATTTGACCCCGCCTTGCCTAAGGCTTCGAGGCGCAGGCAACCTTTGAGCGTTGAGTTGGCGATGGCGCACTGGCTGTTCAAAAGCGAGCCCTCGGCCTGGGCTTATGAGAAAGTAGCCGGCCTCGGCGCGGCGGGCACCGACTGGAGCGGCGTGCGCAATCATACCGCCAAGCTCAATATGCAGGCGATGAAGGTCGGCGAGCAGGCCTTCTTCTACCATTCCAACGAGGGAAAAGAGATCGTCGGGATCGTCGAGGTCTGCAAGGCTTACCGCCCCGACCCGACGGACGCGACCGGTAAGTTCGGGATGGTGGACATCCGCGCGATCCGTCCCCTGCCGCGACCGGTGACGCTGGAAGAGGCGAAGGCGGATAAGCGTCTGGCCAAAATGACGCTCGTCACCCAGTCCCGGCTCTCTGTCCAGCCCGTGACCGACGCCGAGTGGGCCATTGTTTGCGAGCTTGGCGGCCTTTAGCGAGGCCTTCGACCAAAGCATCACGACGTACCCGCTTGTCGCTCTTTCCCTCGTTAGGGCATAGTTGCGTCTTAGCTTTTTGCGGTGAGAGTAGAACTCCGCGCGGACCTTGGGAGGAGCCCATGTCTGACAAGGCTTATGACGTTCCAGCCGAATGGGCGAAGCGCGCCTGGGTCAATGCGGCGAAGTACGAGGAGATGTACAAGCGCTCGTTGACCGATCCGCAGGGCTTCTGGGCCGAGCACGGCAAGCGCATCGACTGGTTCACGCCGTTCTCCAAGGTCAAGAACACGTCATTCGACGTCCACAATGTCTCGATCAAATGGTTCGAGGACGGCGTCACCAATGTGGCTCACAATTGCATCGACCGGCATCTGCCGAAGCGCGCGAACCAGACGGCGATCATTTGGGAAGGCGACGATCCCTCGAAGTCGAAGCACATCACTTATGCCGAGCTAGCGAATTGTGTCGGACTTTTCGCCAATGTGCTGAAAGCTCATGGCGTCAAAAAAGGCGATCGGGTCACGATTTATTTGCCCATGATCCCCGAGGCGGCTTACGCGATGCTCGCTTGCGCGCGCATCGGCGCGATCCATTCCGTCGTGTTCGGCGGCTTCTCGCCTGAGGCCCTCGCGGGCCGGATCACAGACGCCAAATCCGAGATCGTCATCACCGCCGACGAAGGCCTGCGCGGCGGGCGAAAGGTGCCGCTCAAAGCCAATGTCGACGCCGCGCTCGAGAAAGTGGGTGGCGTCAAGACTGTAATCGTTGTCAGACACACCGGCGAACACGTCGGTTGGCGCCATGGGCGGGATGTATGGCTGGATGAGGCCGAACGGGCGGTGACCGCGGACTGCCCGCCCGAACCCGTGAACGCGGAGGACCCGCTGTTCATCCTCTACACGTCGGGTTCGACGGGCGCTCCCAAGGGAGTTCTGCATACCACCGGAGGCTATCTCGTTTACGTCTCAATGACGCATCAATATGTCTTCGATTATCATGACGGCGACATTTATTGGTGCACAGCCGACGTCGGCTGGGTGACCGGTCACAGCTACATCCTCTACGGGCCGCTGGCCAACGGCGCGACGACGCTCATGTTCGAGGGCGTTCCCAACTATCCGTCGATGAGCCGGTTCTGGGAGGTCATCGACAAGCACAAGGTCAATATTTTCTACACCGCGCCGACCGCCATTCGCTCGCTCATGGGCGCGGGCGAGGAGCCGGTGAAGAAAACGAGCCGCGCCTCTCTTCGTCTTCTCGGGTCAGTCGGCGAGCCGATCAATCCGGAAGCCTGGGAATGGTATTACCGCGTCGTGGGAGACAGCCGCTGCCCCGTCGTCGACACTTGGTGGCAGACCGAGACCGGCGGCATTCTCATCGCTCCGCTGCCCGGGGCGATCAAGCTCAAGCCTGGATCGGCGACACGGCCATTCTTTGGCGTCATTCCCGAGATCGTCGACGCCGCCGGTGCGGTTCAGGAAGGCGCGTGCGAGGGAAATCTGGTCATCGCCGACTCCTGGCCGGGTCAGGCGCGCACGGTGTTCGGCGACCACGCGCGCTTCGTGACCACCTACTTCGCCGCCTACCCGGGCAAGTACTTCACCGGCGACGGCGCACGGCGCGACGCGGACGGATACTACTGGATCACCGGCCGCGTCGACGACGTCATCAATGTGGCGGGGCACAGGATGGGCACGGCGGAAGTCGAGAGCGCCCTCGTCGCGCACCCGAAAGTGTCGGAGGCTGCGGTCGTCGGCTATCCGCACGACATCAAGGGGCAGGGAATCTATGCCTATGTGTCCTTGATGAGCGGCGTCGAGGCGAGCGAGGATCTGCGCAAGGAATTGGCCGCTTGGGTGCGCAAGGAGATCGGTCCGATCGCCTCGCCGGACCTCATTCAATTCGCGCCGCTATTGCCGAAGACGCGCTCAGGCAAGATCATGCGTCGAATCCTGCGCAAGATCGCGGAGAACGAGTATGGCGCGCTCGGCGACACCTCGACTTTGGCTGATCCCGCCGTCGTGACCGAGCTTATCGACAACCGGCAGAACCGGGGCAATGGGTGAGGGAGCGGCGCAGCAGTCGGTGGCATGCCGTTAGGTCGTTAGAGCGGCTGCATTCCCGCGGAATCAATGACTTTAGCGCACGCGCCCCCTCTTGTGGGGGCGTGTTTGGACCGGAGACAAGCTTTACAGGTGTTCTTCCGAACGCCCTATGGGCGGGGGGTCGCGCGAGCCAAGGAGATTGGCGAATGCGCCGCCGTTTCTCTCTCGCGTAAGACGGCGCGACCCCCCTCCTTAATCCTCCCCCGCAAGAGGGGAGGAGACCCGCCGAAGCGATCGGTGCCTACGCTCAAGAGACATTGGCAGGCGAACTTCAGGCGCAAAATCGCTGCTGCGCGATGAGCAATTCTTGCGCCGTCTCGATTTTGGTCGCGAGAATGACGGCCTGCGTTCGGCTCTCGACGCCGAGCTTCTGGAAGATCGCCGACACATGCGCTTTTACGGTCGCCTCGGAGACGCCGAGCTCGTAGGCGATCTGCTTGTTGAGCAGGCCTTGCGACAGCATCATCAGCACCCGAATTTGCTGCGGGGTCAGCGAAGCAAGCCGCCGCGCCATCGCGCTCGATTCGCCATTGGGAGCCGCGTTCAAATCAAAGTCGGGAGGAGTCCATCGGCCGCCGTCCAGGACCTGGGCGATGGCTGCTCGCATTGTGTCGAGAGAATTGGTTTTTGGAATAAAGCCCGCGGCGCCGAATTCCATGCAATGGCGGATGACCGCGCGCTCTTCGTTGCCCGAAACAACGATCACCGGAGTGGACGGACGCTCCGAACGCAGAAACAGGAGCCCAGAAAATCCGCGCGCGCCCGGCATGGTAAGATCGAGCAGCACGAGATCGGTGTCTGGCGAAGCGTCCAACGCTGCGACCATGCTGTCGAAATCGTGCGCGACTGCGATTTCAGCATCGGGCGCCGCCGCCAGCACAGCCTGACGCAAACCGCCGACCATCAGGGGATGGTCATCGGCGATGAGCACGCGAACGGCGCTCTCTTCGCTCATCGTGTCCTCCCGGCCGATCTCTAACGGCGCTATAGAACGAGAGTCCCTGGTCCGCCGGTCGTTGTCACGACTGCGTCTTTCGCCTTGGGCGCTCCTCACTGTTCACCTTTCCGTGAGGACGGCAAGCGTCCAAGCTGTCGCAATCCTTCAGCGATCGCGATGGTTGCGGCGATCCCGACGTTCAAAGAACGCAGGTAAGGTTGAATAGGGATATACACTCGAACATCAGCGGAAATGTGCACAGCCTCGGGAACGCCGGACGACTCCCGGCCCACTAGGATAATATCCTTTTCATGAAAAGCGAAATCCCACAAACACGTCTCGCCCTTTGTCGTTAACAAGACCAGCCGGCGCTGACTGGCGGCGCGCCACTCCGCGAAGCTCGCCCACGAATCGTGGCTCTCGATGGAGAGCGCGTTGATATAGTCCATCGCGGCGCGGCGGAAGCGGCTGTCGCTGATCCGAAATCCCGCCGGCTCGATGATCGCGGCGTCGACGCCGAGGCACGCGCAGGTGCGCATCATGGCGCCGGTATTTTGTGCGATGTCCGGCTCGAACAAAGCGAGCAGGAGGGGAGCGGCCGGCTTCGTCATATTGCCCGCGAAAGCAAGAGGTTGACGGCGGAAAGAGCGATTCGGAGAAGGCCCCGAGCCTGAGAGAGAGGCGTGAAGCTTCGGGCTATGGACATCCAATTCGATCGATGCGAAAAGCCGCCTCGAACCAATTCAAAGTCGTTACCCCGCAGGAGCCGGGGAACGCACGTTGGGGGTTGAGTTGACCATCAATGGACCGAATCGTCGATGTTCCTCCCGTCCAACCATCGGGGCGTTCGGGCTTGAGACGTCGGCGTTGGCGGTGGCCCGCAAAATGCTTTGCTTGCCCACGCCAGGGTAAAGGTTGACCGACCGCGACTCCTTCCTCAACAATCTTCGCCTCCACGTCCATCAGAGATCCACGACATGAGCGGTCCTTCGACCTACGTTCCCAAAAGCGCGATTGGGCGCTGGTTTGAGTCGCGTCTTCCGATCTTTGGCCTGGTCCATTCCTCGTTCATCGCCTATCCGGTGCCGCGCAATCTCAACTACATGTGGACGTTCGGCGCGATTCTGTCCTTCATGCTGGTGGCGCAGATCGTCACCGGCGTCGTTCTCGCCATGCATTACATCCCTTCGTCGACCGAGGCGTTTGCTTCGGTCCAGAACATCATGCGCAATGTCAATTACGGCTGGCTGATCCGCTATCTGCACAGCAATGGCGCCTCGCTGTTCTTCTTCGCCTGCTACATTCATATGGCTCGCGCCCTCTATTACGGCTCCTTCAAGCCGCCGCGCGAACTTCTTTGGATCATCGGCGTCATCATCTACATCCTGATGATGGCTACAGCTTTTTTCGGTTATGTTTTGCCCTGGGGCGGGATGAGCTTTGCGGGGGCGACCGTCATCACCAACCTGACCTCGGCGATTCCGCTCGTCGGCAACTCGATCGCCCACTGGCTTTGGGGCGGATTCGCCGTTGGCGGGCCGACCTTGACCCGGTTCTTTGCGCTTCACTACCTGGTGCCGTTCATTATCGTGGGCTTCGTAGGGCTGCACATCTGGGCGCTGCATGTTGCGGGGCAAAACAATCCCGATGGCATCGAGGTGAAAGACTTGAAGCGCGACACCGTCGCGTTCACGCCCTACGCCACGATCAAGGACGTCGTGGGCCTCTCGGTCTTCCTCATCCTTTATGCCTGGCTGGTGTTCTACATTCCCAATTATCTGCTCGACGCCGACAATTCGATTCCCGCCAATCCGCTGGCGACGCCGGCGCACGTTGTGCCGGAATGGTATCTGCTGCCGTTCTACGCCATGCTGCGTGCGATCCCGAGCAAGTTTTGGGGCGTGGTCGTTCTGGTGTCGGCGCTTGTCGTGCTCCTCTTCATTCCGTGGCTCGACCGCTCGCCGGTCAAGTCGGCAAAGTACCGTCCCACCTACCGATTTTTCTTCTGGCTCTTTGTCGCGATCGGCATTGGTCTTGGCTACCTCGGCTCGCAGGAACCGACTGAGGGGCTTGCGATGATCGCGCGCATCTTAACGTTCGGCTATTTCGCGTTCTTTCTCATCATCATGCCTATTCTGAGCTTTGCGGAGAGGACGAAGCCGATCCCCACGTCGATCGCCGACGCGGTGCTGACGAAGACCAAGACCGCGGTGGCTGCGGCAGAATGATGCGGACTGTTTCCAAGGAAATTTTAACGATGATCCGTGTCAAGTGCTCCGCGCTCGCTCTTGTGGTCGTGACGTTCGCCTGCTCGAGCGGGCTGGCGCTCGCACAGAGCGGCGCTGACCAGCCGAACCCTCCTCGTCAGAGCTGGAGCTTCGGGGGCATGTTCGGCATCTACGACAAGGCCCAGCTTCAACGCGGTTTCCAGGTCTACAAGGAGGTCTGCAGCACCTGTCACGCGCTCAGCATTCCTTTCCGCACGCTCGCCGAGCCTGGAGGCCCGGACTTCAGCGAGGACCAGGTCAGGACGCTCGCGGCCACTTATCAAGTCACCAACGCCGAGCCCAACGAGAAGGGCGAAATCTTCAAGCGCCCCGCGACGCCAGCCGACATCATTCCTCGCCCTGAAGCCTATCCGAACGACCAGGCCGCCGCGGCCACGTTCGGGAAGGCGCCTCCGGACATGGCGCTATTGGCCAAATCGCTCAAGTTCGAGCGGGGTTTTCCGTGGTTCGTCTTCGACGCGCTGCCGGGTCTGGAATATCAGGAGATGGGCGCTGATTACATCCACGCGATCCTGAACGGTTATACGAAGGCCGATGATCCGCAGTGGAATTTATATTACCCCGGACACAAGATCGCCATGCCGCAGCCGATCACCAACGGCGCGGTCGCTTACAAGGACGGTACGCCCCCAACTTTAGAAAACTACTCCAAGGACGTTGCAGCCTTTCTCAGTTGGGCGGCTGAACCCAATCTTCTTGAACGCAGGAGAATTGGCCTCCGGGTCATGATCTTCCTTATCGTCTTTGCGGTGTTACTTTATTTCGTCAAGAAGCGGATCTGGGAGTCCGCGCACTAGAAGACGAGCGACATCCAGGGCGGCGCGATTGATCGCGCCGCAACCCTGAGGAATTGTGCCGCTCTCGATGGAGCGGGGTGAGCATGTCCAAAGCAATTGTTGGGGTCATCGGCGGCTCGGGGGTTTATGATCTGCCCGGCCTGACAGACCTGCGCGAGGAGAAAATCGTCACCCCCTGGGGCGATCCCTCCGATTCCTTACGCTTTGGGCGGGTGGGCGAAACGCAAGCGGTGTTCCTGGCGCGCCATGGGCGCGGCCATCGTTTCTCTCCCTCGACGATCAATTATCGCGCCAACATCGATGCTCTCAAGCGCGCCGGCGTCACGGACATCATCGCGCTCTCGGCCTGCGGTTCGTTCCACCGTGACCTCTATCCCGGCATGTTCGTTATGATCGATCAGTTCGACGATCGCACGTATAAGCGCCAGACCAGCTTCTTCGGCGACGGTTGCGTCGCGCATGTCTCGATGGCGCATCCGATCGCGCCGCTCATGCGCCGCCGTCTCGTCGCCGCGGCGCAAGCGGAGACAATCGCGTGCCGCGACGGGGGGACCTACGTGTGCATCGAAGGCCCGCAGTTCTCGTCGTTGGCGGAGTCGCTCCGCTTTCAGGCGGGCGGCGCGGACGTCATCGGCATGACCGGCGCGACCGAGGCGAAGCTGGCGCGCGAAGCTGAGATTTCCTACGCGACGATCGCCATGGTCACCGACTATGACTGCTGGCACGAGGAACACGGCGCGGTGGATGTGGCCTCGGTGATCAAGGTCATGGGCGAGAACGCCAACAAGGCGAGCGCGGTCGTCGCCCGGACGCTGCGCGAATTTCCCGCGGAGCACGAGGCGTGTCCGGCCGGATCGGACCGCTCGCTGGATTTCGCCATTATCACGTCTCCCGCCCATCGCGATCCCGAACTCGTGAAGAAGCTCGACGCGCTCGCCGGGCGCGTGCTGCGCGGCGGCTGAACGGGCGGGGAATTCGCGGGCCGCTCCCTCCCGTGCGAAGCGGCAGAGCAATCGGGGTCTCAGACGAGGGTCGCGTACTCTCCGCGCCGACGGATGAGGATCGGTTCGTCGGCCCCCTCCTTGAGGCTCACGACGGCGCCGAGGACGATCGCGTGGGAGTGGCGCTCGATCACCTCCTCGACCAGGCAGTCGAACGCTGCGATCGCGTCGGCGAGGACAGGGGCGCCGGTCGAAAGCGTGGCCCAGCGGCCCAAGTCGAAGCGGTGAGCTCCATGCACGCCGCTGTGCCCGCTGAAGCGGTGGGCAAGCGCCTGGTGGCGCGCGGCGAGCAGGCTGATCGAAAATGCGCCCACCTCGCGCAATCGGGCGAGCGTCGAGGACGACCGCGCGAGGCACACGATGAGCGTCGGCGGGGCGAGCGACAGGGACGCAAGCGATATGGCCGTGCAGCCGGCGCGTGCTTCCTCTTCGCCGCAGGCGACGATCGCAACCCCGGAGGAAAGCGCCCGCATCGCATGTCGGAAGGCGACGCTGTCGGCGTGGCGCAGTCGCCGGTCGCTCACGCCCGCGCCTCGACGAGCCGCGCGGCGGCGAGACGCGCGACGCCGGCAGAGCCGACGTCCTCGAGCCTATCGATCAGGAACAGGACGAGGGCGATCGCGACCAGCAGCAGCCCCTTCATCGCGCCAAAGCCAAGCTTTGGCCTTATTTGGTCGCGGGCCGGCGGCAAGTCAAGCAACCAGAGTTCGCGCCTAGTGACTCAATTCATTACGATGACCGACATCAGCCGGCCATAGTCCGGTTCCTTCCGATGCGTGGCGCGGCGATAGCTGAAGAAGCGGCGTTCGTCGGCGTAGGTGTCGAGGCCAAGATCCTCGAAGCGTCCGATCCCAGCGCGCGCGGCCCGTTCGGCGATATAGGCATTGAGGTCGAACATCGAGCGGCCTTCTCTGACGCCTGGAGTGAAGTAGCGGGCGGTGTCGTCGCCCGCGCCTTCGAAGGCGGCGACGAATTCTGGGCCAACCTCGTAGGACTTGGGCCCAATGCACGGGCCGAGGCCGGCGACAATGTCGCCGCGCCTGGCGCCAAGCCGCTCCATCGCCGTCACTGTCGCTTCGACCACTCCCGTCAGCGCCCCTTTCCAGCCTGCATGCGCCGCTCCGATCACGCGCGCCCGCTCATCGGCAAATAGGATCATGCCGCAGTCAGCGCCCGTCACGCCGAGCGCGAGGCCAGGGATTGCGGTCACCAGCGCGTCGCACCGGGGGCGCGCATCGCCCGGCCAAGGTTCGCTTATGGCGAGCGCGTCGGGCGAGTGAATCTGGAACGGCACGGCAAGGCGCTCCGGCGCCGCTCCGAGCGCCGCAGCGACCCTAGCGCGGTTCTCGGTCACCGCGTCCGGCGCGTCGCGCGAGCCGACGCCCGCGTTCAGCGATGCGTAGACGCCTTGCGAGGCTCCGCCGGCACGGGTGAAGAAACCATGCGCCACGCCAGGAATCCGCAGCGATTCCGCGGTCAGGAATGGAGCCGCGCTCACGCGGATTTCGCGGTTGCGGATTGGAATCCGGGGGGCGGGCGCAGCCTGCGGTCGGCGATCGCCATTGCCTTGAAAAGAGCGCCCATTTCGCCCTGGCCCTTGCCCACCAGCCGCGTCCGCGCTCGCTCGAATTCCTCCGCGTGGTCAAGAGTGGCGCGCTCGGCGAGCGCCTTCGTCCGCAAGTCGATGCCGATCGAGCGCAGGAAATCGCCCTGGTCGATCGGCCCATAGACGGCTGCGCCCGCTGCGCTCGCGCTGCGCGCCATGGCCGCAAAATCGACATGCGCGGTGAGGTCGCACTCGCCCGGCGCAACGAGCGGGTCGATATAGCGGTGAGCGCGCAGGGCCTGCAGCGTGTCGCCGAATCGGGTGACCACGTGGCCATAATCGATCAAGAGCGCCGCGCCGCCTTGCTTCGCGAGCCGCGCGCCGAGCTCAAACATCACGCGATGCGCGGAAGGATTCACTTCGAGGATTTCGCCGTTTGCGGCGTTGGCCCTGATATAGGGTTCGGCCTTGTCGGCGACGGCAAAGACAAGCGCGCCGTCGCCGTTGACGCGCACCGTGCGCTCGCGCCACTGGCCGTTCACGCGCACGAACTGGCGCACGGGCAGGGCGTCGAGAAACTCGTTGCCGATCACGATCGCGGGGCCGTCCGGAACTTCCTTCAAAGTCTGGGCCCAGGAGACCGCCACGCCCGAATCGACAAGCAGTTCGTGCTGCATCGCCGCCAGAGCCGGACTCGCCTCGACGAGGCGGACGTCGAGCGCGTTGCGGAAAGCCGGAACAATGCGAGCGGCGCGCAGCGCATCGCCCATCAGCGTCCCCCGCCCAGGCCCAAGCTCGATCAGGCGCACCGGATCGGGCGAGCCCATGCTGGACCACACTTCGGCCGCCCACAGCCCGATCAGTTCGCCGAACATCTGGGATATTTCCGGCGCAGTCGTGAAGTCTCCCGTTGCGCCGAATGGATCTCGGTTCATGTAGTAGCCGAGATCCGGATGAGCGAGCGCGAGCTGCATATATTGCTCGACCGTGATCGGCCCACGCTCGGCGATCATGGCTTTGATTTCGTCGAGGAGCTGCGTCATGACGACACGCCCCGCCGATAACTCCACGCCAAAATCCCGATCCCCGCGATGATCAGAGGGAAGGACAGGACCATGCCCATCGTCAATCCCCACTTGAGATACCCGAGCTGCGGATCGGGTTCGCGAAAGCATTCGCTGAAAATGCGCGCCGCGCCATAGACGATGGCGAAGACGCCGGTGAGGAGGCCGGGGCGGCGCAGCGCGCCCATTTGCGCGAGCACATAGAGGATGACGAACGCCAGCAGTCCTTCGAGCAGGGCTTCATAGATCTGGCTCGGATGGCGCGGCTGGCCGTCCGTCCCCGGGAATATGACGGCCCAGGGAACATTCGTCGGGCGACCCCAGAGTTCGGGGCGAATGAAATTAGCGATTCGGCCAAGGAAGATGCCTATCGGCGCGACGAGCGAGCACAGGTCGAGCACGGTGAACGCCCGCGTTTTGTAGCGGCGGCAGAACAGGAGAATGCCGATCACCGCGCCAATCAGCCCGCCGTGAAAGGACATTCCGCCTTCCCAGATTTTGAAGATCTCGATCGGATGGGAAAAGTAATATTGTGGATTGTAGAACAGAACGATGCCGATCCGTCCGCCCAGGATGACGCCGAACGCGCAATAGATGAGCAGATCGTCGATGCTCTCCGCGCTCGGGCGCTTTTTCCCATTCCAGTACCGGTCGTCGGAGACGATCCGGCGAATGATAAGCCAACCCAGCACGAGGCCGGCGATATAGGCGAGCGCGTACCACCGGATGGCCAGCGGCCCCCATTGCACCAGAACAGGATTGATCGCTGGAAAAGGCAGAACGAATGTCGGCATGCGGGGCATGCAGATGCGCTGGCGTTGCAACGTCGTCAAGTCGGGACGCCGGTTCATGCGTGCGAGTTGATTGATTGGCCGCCGGATCGGCGTGATCGCGCTCGATGTCTCGGGAAACGTGTCGAATGTAGATCCACGCCGTTCGGAGAAAGCGCGCCCTTTGAGGCGACAATGACGGTGCGATTGCGGGAATCGGCGAGATCTTCCTACCTGGCGGCGAAGCGGAACGTGCAAGGTCAGGCATGATTCGGCTCTCGCTGTAAAGTTCGGGCGTTTTGCGGGCGCAGGGGGCTCGCGAGGCGCCAATCTTGCGTTCGCCACTTCGCTCGGGCAGGGAGGGAGAGCGGCGCGCGGTGAGCCGTTGAGATTCAGGACTGGCATGAAGCGGGTTCATGACGCCGCGTGGCCGATCATCGGTCTCGGCGCGGTGGCGGTATCGTCGTGGCTGCTGTTCAAGGATCTGCGCGGGCTGTCGTTCGCCAGCCTGAAAAGCGCGCTCTTCTCGATTTCGCCCGCTCGGTGGCTGCTCGCGATCGGTTCGACCTCGCTCGCCTACGCCGCGCTCGCCTGGTACGATCAGATCGCGCTGCTGCATTTGGGCCGCCGCCTCAGTTGGCGATACGTCGCGGTGGCGTCGTTCACTGCGTACGCGCTCGCCCATAACATTGGCGCTTCGGTGCTCTCCGGCGCGGTCGTGCGATACCGGGCATATTCTGAGAAGGGACTCAGCCTCGGCGAGATCGGCGGCCTTGTCGCGTTCTGCTCGTTCACGTTCGCGCTCGGCGCGGCCACAGTTGGCGGTGTTTGCCTGCTGTTTCACCCCGAGCTGGCCAAGCGATTCGCCGGCGCGCCGCTCTGGCTCGGGCAGGCCGTCGCGGCGGCGCTCGTCGCCGGGCCGAGCTTCTATATCGTAGGCGCACTTGCGCATTTTCCTCCTCTCAAGATTGGCGCCCATGAGCTTGTCTACCCCCGGCCGCCGATCGCGGCGCGCCAATTGCTCGCCGGCCCTCTGGAACTGATCGGCGCATCGGGCATCATCTATTTGGCGCTTCCCCCTGCGGCAAATCCCGGCTTCATGATCGTGCTCGGGGTCTTTGTCGCCGCGTTTTCGATTGCGCTCATCAGCCACGCGCCCGGCGGCCTCGGGATCCTGGAATTTACGTTCCTCCACGCGATGCGGGATGTGCCGCAGGCCAATGTCATCGCCGCCTTGCTGGTGTTCCGGCTCCTCTATCTGATCCTGCCGCTGATGTTCGCGCTGATCGTCGTTTTGGACTATGAGCGCAAACGATGGCGGACGTCCGTGGCGGTGAGAGGAGCTGATCCCGATGGCCTCGGCAATCACTATCAATGATGAGGACGTCCTCCTCGCGATCGACCTGCAGGCCGATTTCATGCCTGGCGGGGCGCTGGCGGTCGAAGGGGGCGACGAGATCGTGCCCCTCGTCAATCGGCTGGCGAGCCGGTTCGAGAATGTTGTCGTCACGCAGGACTGGCATCCGCCGACCCACGCTTCTTTCGCGGCCAGCCACGAGAATGCGAAGCCCTTCGACACGAAGCGCCTGCATTACGGCGACCAGACCCTTTGGCCCGAGCATTGCGTGCAGGACACGCCCGGCGCGGCGCTCCATCCTGACCTCGCCGTCGATCGCGCCTTCCTCATCCTGCGGAAGGGCATGCATTCGGCCGTCGACTCCTATTCGGCCTTCCTCGAGGCCGACCGCAAGACGACGACCGGCCTCGCCGCGATGCTCAAGGCGCGCGGAATGAAGCGGGTCTTCGCCTGCGGCCTCGCGACCGACTTCTGCGTCGCCCATTCGGCGCTAGACGCGCGCAACGAAGGCTTCGAGACCTTCGTGATCGAGGACGCCTGCCGGGCGATCGACGCCAACAACTCATTGAGCGAGGCCTGGGCGCGGATGAACGCCGCCGAAGTCTGGCGCGTCCAGTCGGCCGAGATCCTGGGCTAGGGGCAGGGGGTGTCCGGATGCAACCGGAGGGCGAGTTGGCTGCAAGCAAATGCAAGTAAAAACAAGCAAAGTTGCTTGGATTTGGTTTGTTTTATTTGGCGGAATCGGGACTTTTCAAAGGGTTACAACGAAAAAAATTAAAAAAATCAATGCCCTCCCAACTCGCCTCTCGGGTTGTGCGCCGAACCGTCTCTCAAGCGCCTTTCCATCCTCTCCTCACGTGCGCTCTTTTCACGCACCCAACCAGGTCCGCATTTCGATTAAGGCAGGTGAAACATTAGTAGCATACGACTCTGTTTTTCGCAAGCATTTGTTTGCCCGTGAGGGGCGTGGCGGGCGAGCGCGGACTTACTCCTCCTGGACCCTCGCCCTTTCGAGATTAAGCGCGAGAAGGTGGGCGAGGGCGTCCTCGGTCGCAAGATCCTCCGGCCAGCCATAGGCGGCGGCGACCGCCCGGTCGAGCGCGTCGTGGGCGTCGGCCAGCCAGCGCGGACGCTCGTTGTAGAGGTTGGTCAGTGTTCGCTCCTTGAGCTTGACCGCCGCCTCGGCGGTCTTCGGCAGGATGCGGTCGGGATAGCGGCGCGGCTCTTCGCCCGGCGCGGCGGTCGGCGTGATTTCCGGCACGATGTCGACCAGATCGGGCGGGTGGAGCCAGGCGCGGCGCAACTCGTCGAGCCTCTTCGCCGCCGCGGCGATGCGCTTGCGCGCGGGGGTCGCCGGTGTAATCGGCCGCCGGAATGTTGGGCGTGAGGCCCTCGGGGAAGGGGAAAGTCTCGAAGGTCGTGGTCGGGGTGTAGCGCGGCCTTGCCGACTCCGACGACGTGCCGAGCCGCAGCGACCAGGCTTCGTGGAAGCGCGAATGGAGGATGCCGAAGGCGTGTCGTCGTCGCGGGCGATGACGTAAACCGAACGAGGTTCGTTGCCAGATATTTGCTCTCAATCCACCAAAGTTACCGATGTTTCGCCACCTCGGTCGTTGCGATCAATCTGGTAAGCTCGCTCAAGTTTTTTTTGTAGCTTGTGCGCGGGCGTTGGTGAACGCCACCATAATTCAGCGCTTTCTCGGTTACCTTTTCTCGTGGTCTTTTACCTTCGACCGCCCGCCTCCATTCTCCGACGCGTAAGCACTGCGGACATATTGAAGGGCGCCTCGTAACAGATGCCTCCATGCTCCTCCGCTTAATTTTGTCCTGGAATCGATGTATCCACTTGTCTGCCGGAGGCCGTTTGATTATGTCTTTTCCGTTCATCCAAATATTGACAACATCTGCGTTTGGCCGTCCGTTTGGGTTGATCGGGGCGCTTAGAAGTTCTTGCTGCGAGTTTCGCGCTTATACTCGAACGGGCCGCCGAACTTGCTTTTGAAACCTCCGGTTCGAAGCATTTTCTCGTCTTCTCGTAACCTTTCGCCTTGGTAAGATCTGTTTCGACAGTTTCACCGCCCGTTCAAATCAGACGTAAATAACCTTCCGCTATTTAGTTATTGAGACGCATGGATTCCACTTCGTCCTACTTCCAAAGCATATGATCGAAACTCGTACCGCCGCGCCTTCAACAGTCCACGGTTCGTCTGTCCACGCTTCAATAATTTCAGTTCCTCACGCGATTGTCTTCAAGCACTCGCCGATTCGCGCCCCCGCGGATTGAATTCGTCGCGACGAAGCCGACGCGCTCGGCTTTGTGGGCATCAATCTTCCTGTTCGCCTTGTCGAACCAATAGCAGACGTAGTCTGCAAATTGCTGGAAGCCTTCCTTTAAACGTCCTGCGCAACGTCTCGACGCCTTGTCTCCCATCGGTCTCCGCATCAGCTTGCCGCCCAAAAACGGCGGGTTGCCGATGATGTAATCCGCCTCCGGCCATTCCGCCTCGACAAATCCGCCCTTGCCGTCGGGCGCGAGCAGCGCGTCGCGGCATTCGATCGAATCGAGCTTGCGCAGAAGCGGGCGCGGGTGGTGGTGAGATCGCGTTCTTCACCCGCCACTGGATGTCGCCGATCCAGATCGTCGTGCGCGCAAGCTCGGCGGCGAAGGGGTTGATCTCGATCCCGTGCAGGATTTCCGGCCCGACGCGCGGCACCGCCATGCCGAGGCCAAGCGTCTCGCAATCGAGGATGGCGCGCCATTCGATGTCCTTGACCCCTTGCAGCGCGAGGTAGAGGAAATTGCCCGAGCCGCAGGCCGGGTCAAGAATGCGCAACCCGCACAGGCGGTCAATGAAGGCGTCGCGCTCGGCTTCCGCCTTGGCGCGCGCGGCGTCGAACCGCTTGCCGAGGTCGCGCCTGGCGTCCCGGCCGCTGCCGCCACCGCTTCGAGCACGGGCGACATGATCATTTCGATCTTCGCCTTCGCCGTCTCCCATTCGGCGAGCAGCGGACGAAGCACGACCGGCTTAACAATCATCATGATTTTTTCGGGATCGGTATAGTGCGCGCCGATTTGCGCCCGTTTGTCGGGATCGAGAAAGCGCTCGAACAACGTGCCGAAGATCGTAGGGTCGATGAGGCTCCAGTCGAGGCTGGCCGCGGCGAAGAGCAGGCTGATTTCTGTGTGCGTGAGCGCGAGCGGCGCCCGTCCGTCGAACAGCCCGCCGTTGAACTCGAGAATGTTCTCGAGATCGAAGTCGCCGCCCTTCGCCATGTCGTCGAAGAGGCGCGTGAGATAGGCCTTCGATTGTTCCGATCTACGCTCGGCCGCCTGCAAAAGCTTCTTCCACAGACCATTTGGCAGGAGCTTCACGCTATCGGCGAAGAAGCAGAAAACGAGTTGATTGACGAAATGTGCGACGGCCTCGCGATCGGGATTGCGATGCTGCAGCGAGTCGGAGATCGTCTGGAACTTATCGGCCGCGTCCCTGGTGAGCTTCGACCGCGTGCGGCCCGTGCGAAGCTCGTCGGGATTGTAAAAGACGGCGCGAAGCCGGGCGAGGTTGACGGGTTCCGCGAGGTCGTCGAGCTCGAATTCGTAGGTTGCCGACGCTTCGTTGGTCCACCGCGTCCCAATGCGAAAGATGTGGGTGTCGCAGGCGACATGAATGGGCGGATTTTCCAGTGCGGCGGCGTAATGGGTCAGTTGCTCCATCGCCTTGTCGAGATCGCGCTTCTTCTTCTTGTATTCCCAGGCGAAGAAGCCCTTCTTCCAGACGTCGGCCCAGCCGTCGCCGCCGCCGATCTTGGACGCGCCCTTCTCAAACGCGAAATGATCGCCTTTGGGATCATCCTCGGCGGGTGTCGGATGGTCGAACAGCCGGCAGAGGTCGATGAAATGCTCCTGCGCGGTCGCGCGTTCGGTCAGCGCCACCGGTTTCCATTTGCGAATGAAGTCTTGCGGGGTCATCAGGTCAGGGAGGGCCTCGGCGAAGCGTCCTGCGCCCGCTTAGCATGAGTCGGTGGCGGCGAGTGAGGCAGAGCGCGCGGCGATGGACGACCGTCCCGGCCGGGCGAAGTTTCCCTTCCGACGCGCGCGCACTACCGTTATGAGGCGCGGGGCCCTACATCACTCCTGCCACGAGCGAGCGCGGGCGTTGGACAGGTCGCGCGCGGGATTTGCGATCAAAGTGAGGTAGCGATGGCCGCCACAATCAAGGTCAATGGCGTCGACCGTACGGTCGATGTGCAAAGCGACACGCCGCTCCTTTGGGTGTTGCGCGATGTCCTGGGCTTGACCGGCACCAAGTTCGGTTGCGGCATCGCGGAATGCGGCGCGTGCACGGTGCAGATCGATGGCGAACCGGTCCGCTCGTGTCTGCTGCCGGTCGGCTCGATCGGCGACCGAAAGGTCACCACCATTGAGGGAATCGGCGAAACGGAGGCCGGACGCAAGATCCAGAAGGCGTGGCTGGACCTCGAGGTCGTGCAATGCGGCTATTGCCAGTCCGGCCAGATCATGTCCGCCAGCGCTTTGCTGGCCAGGACGCCCGACCCGAAGGATTCGGACATTGACGCGGCAATGGCCGGAAACATCTGCCGGTGCGGCACCTATGTGCGCATCCGCGCCGCGATCAAGCAAGCCGCCCACTCGGCATGAAGGAGACTGGATCCATGACCTCGATCTCCTTTGCCCCGAAGCTCACCCGCCGCACGCTCGTGAAGGCGACGGCCGCCGCTGGCGGCGGCCTCATCCTCAGCCTCTCCTTTCCCCGCCTCAAAGCCGTGCTCGCGGCGGAGGCGAACGCGGACTTCGCGCCGAACGCGTTCGTACGCATCGATCCTGACGGCGAGGTCACTTTCACAATCCCGCAAGTCGAGATGGGGCAGGGCATCTACACCGCCCTTTCCATGATCCTTGCAGAGGAGCTTGATGCGCCATTCGACCACGTGACCGCGGTGGCGGCGCCGCCGAACGACAAGCTCTACGCCAACCCGCTTCTCGGATTCCAGGTGACCGGCGGCTCAACCTCCGTGCGCGCCTTCTGGAAGCCGATGCGAATCGCCGGCGCGACCGCCCGCGCCATGCTGGTGCAAGCCGCAGCGGCGAAGTGGAGCGTCGATCCATCATCCTGCCGGACGGAGAATGGCGAAGTCCTTCACGATCCCAGTGCGCAAAAAGCTGCCTATGGCGAGCTCGTCCAGGCCGCCGCCGCTTTAACGCCGCCGCAAAATCCGCCGCTCAAGCCAGCGGCGAATTTCAAGCTCATCGGCAAATCGCTGAAGCGGCTCGACACGCCGGACAAGGTCAATGGCAAGGCCGTCTACGGAATGGACGCCCGCCCTGAGGGCGTGAAGATCGCCACGCTCGCGAGCTGCCCCGTCTTCGGCGGCAAGGTCGCGCATGTCAACGATGAGCGGGCGAAAACCATGGCTGGGGTCCGACAGGTCATCGTTCTCGACGATCTCGTCGCCGTTGTCGGCGATCACATGTGGGCCGCCAAGCAGGGTCTCAACGCCCTCGACATCACCTGGGACGAAGGCCCGAACGCCAATGTATCGACGGCCGACGTGCTCAACGGCCTCGTCACGGCAAGCGAAAAAGCGGGCGCGGTCGCGAAATCGACCGGCGACATCGACAAGGCTTTGGGAGAGGGAACGAAACTCGAGGCGACCTATCACGTGCCGTTCCTCGCCCATGCGCCGATGGAGCCGATGAACTGCACCGTGCACGTTCATCCCGACGCCTGCGAGATCTGGGTTGGCAATCAGGTCATCACCCGCGCGCAAGGGATAGCCGCGAAGGTGACGGGTCTGCCACTCGAAAAAGTCATCGTCCACAATCACCTGATCGGCGGCGGCTTCGGCCGGCGGCTCGAAGTGGACTATATCGCCAAGGCCGTGCGCATTGCGCAGAAGGTCGACGGGCCTGTCAAAGTCGTCTGGACGCGCGAGGAGGACATTCAGCAGGCGCTCTATCGGCCGTTCTATTTCGACCGCTTCCAGGCGAGCCTTTCAGGCGGCAAAATCATGGGCTGGAGTCGACCAAATCGCCGGCTCTTCGGTGCTCGCCCGCTGGGCGCCGCCGGCCTTCAAAAATGGGCTCGATTCGGACGCTGTCGACGGCGCGATCGATTTTCCCTACGACACGCCGAGCCTCCATGTCGAATATGTCCATGCGGAGCCGCCGGCTGTGCCCACCTGCTTCTGGCGAAGCGTGGGTCCGGGACACAATATTTTCGTCGTCGAGAGTTTCGTCGATGAGCTGGCGCATGCGGCGGGGCAGGATTCGGTCGCCTTCCGGCGCGCGCATCTTAAGAAGGAGCCACGGCTTCTCGCCTGCCTCAATCTTGCGGCGGAGAAGGCGGGTTGGGGAGGCGCGCTTCCCGCGCGCGCTGGACGCGGGGTCGCCTGCCAGACCGTGTTCGGCTCGTATACCGTGGCGATCGTGGAGGCGGAGGTCGACAACGAGGGCGAGATCGCGATCCGCCATGTGACTGCGGCGGTCGATTGCGGAACGGCGGTCAATCCCGACGGGGTCGTGGCGCAGATCCAGGGCGGCCTCGTCTTTGGCCTCACGGCCGCCCTCTATAACGAGATCACGATCGCCAAGGGCCGGGTGCAGCAAAGCAACTTCAACAATTACCGGATGATGCGGATCAACGAGACGCCAGCGATTGAGGTCCACCTGATACGAAACGGCGAGGCGCCGGGCGGCATCGGCGAACCGGGCACCTCGATCGCCGGTCCTGCGCTCGCCAACGCTCTGTTCGCGGCGACCGGGGTTCGATTGCGAAGCCTGCCTGTCGACCGCAAGCAACTCGCGCCGAGGAAAGCCGCGTGAGGACCTTTTGGCGCATCCTGCTTGCGGCGGCCGCGCTCGTTGTCGTCGCCGCCCTCGTCTTCGTCGGCTGGATCGTGTTTGGCCCGGGGCCGACCGATTTCGCAGGCCGGGACCGGGTCGCGCTCAGCGACTACAAGGCGGCCGATCCAACCGGCGTTCCGGCGAGCCTCAAAAATGCGAGCCTCATCGACCGCGGGCGTTATCTCATCCGCGCCGCCGATTGCGAGGCCTGCCACACCGCTATCGGGGGACAGCCCTTCGCCGGGGGGCGGGCCTTCGTCCTGCCCTTCGGCACGATCTATTCGACCAACATCACGCCCGACAAGGACACGGGCGTCGGCCAGTACACCGACACGGATTTTCTGGCCGCAGTCCATCGCGGCGTCCGGCGTGACGGCGCGTGGCTTTACCCCGCAATGCCCTTCGCCAGTTACACCTACCTGACGGACGCCGACGCGCTCGCCATCAAGGCCTATCTCTTCAGCCTCAAGCCGATCAATGCGCCCGCGATCCCGAACACCTTCGGCTTTCCTTTCAATCAGCGCTGGGCGATGGGCGTTTGGGCGATGATGTTCAACGCCGACCGGCGTTTCGAGCCGCACGCCAATCGGAGCGCCGAGTGGAACCGCGGCGCCTATCTGGTCGAGGCGCTCGCGCATTGCGGCGAATGCCATACCCCCCGCAATCTGGCCCAGGCGCTGGACAATCGCCGCAAATTCGCCGGCGCCGTCACCGCCGGCTGGCGCGCCTACAACATCACCAGCGATCGGACGAGCGGCGTCGGCGACTGGACCGAACAGGCGCTGGCCCATTATCTCGCGACGGGACATGCCGAGGGACGCGGCACGGCGGCAGGGCCGATGGGGGAGGCGGTCGACCTCAGCCTTGTGCATCTGACGAGCGAAGACATTGCCGCGATGGTCGCCTATCTGCGCACCGTTCCGCCGATCGCCAATCCGGACCTGCCCGCGCCGCGGCCGCCGAACGCGATCGCCACGCTGGCGCCCGGAGCGAGCGGCCATCCGCTTGGCGAGCAGATCTATGCGGAAGCCTGTGCAAGCTGCCACGGATGGACGGGCAAGAGCCCGATTTCCGGCCTCGCGACGATCGCGGGCGCGCGCTCGGTGAACGATCCATCCGGCGTCAATGTCGCGCAAGTCATCCTGTTCGGCGGAGGGCGCCGGCCGGGCGAAGCGGGAATGGCGATGCCGGCCTTCGGCGACGCCTATTCGGACGCCGAGATCGCCGCCGCGGCCAACTTTGTCACGGCGCGGTTCGGCGCCCAAGGCTCACGCCTGACGGCCGAGAACGTGGCTTCGCTCCGACTGACCCGATGAGCGTGCGGGCCGGGTCAGCGGCTGCCTCGCGGTTAACCCCCGGTTAACCGCGAGCGCCGCATCTGATGGTGTCCGAGGATGAAATCCGACGGGCGCCGCCTCCGTTCCCGCTCGCACCGTGCTAAAGCTCGGGCCCGAATGATCACGCTTTACCACCATCCCTTCTGCCCCCATTCCCGCTTCATCCGCCTTGTGCTTGGGGAAATGGGGATCGAGCCGCGCCTGGTCGAAGAAAGGGCGTGGGACCGCCGGCGGGAGTTCCTGTTGATAGCGCCCGAAGGCGCGACGCCGGTCATGCTCGACGAGGAAGCGGCAAGCCTCTCGGGAGCGGAGGTGATCGCCGAATATCTTGACGAGACGCGGGGCCTGGGTCTCGGCGATCGCCGTCTGATGCCCCAGGATCCCTTGGCGCGGGCGGAAACGCGCCGGCTCGCGCACTGGTTCAACGTGAAGCTGTTCAACGAAGCCAGCCAATGGATCGTGCGGGAGAAGATTTACAAGCGGTTCATGAGCAGCGCCCAGGGCGGCGGCGCCCCGGATATGGAGGCCGTGCGCGCGGCGCGCTCGAATTTGCGCTATCATCTGCGCTACATCGGCCACCTGATCGGGGCCCGCAACTGGTTGGCCGGCGACCGCCTCTCCTATGCCGACCTCGCGGCGGCCGCGCATCTGTCGTGCATTGACTATCTGGGCGACGCGCAGTGGGACGAGAGCGAAACCGCCAAGACCTGGTATGCGCGCATGAAGTCGCGCCCGTCGTTCCGCCCGCTCTTGGCCGAGCGGCTGCCGGGCATGACCCCGAGCGTCGCTTACGCCAATCTCGACTTCTGACGCGCTTACGCGAGAAGGCCCGCGCGCTCGGCTTCGACGCCTGCGGGGTCGCGTCGGCCGAGGCGCCGGCGCAGGCGCGCGAGCGCCTCGCCGCCTGGCTCGGGACAGGCGCGCATGGCGACATGATTTGGATGGCCGAGACCTTCGAGCGCCGGGCCGATCCTCTGAAGCTCATGGGCGACGCGAAAAGCGTTATCATGCTCGGCCTCAACTACGGTCCTTCGGCCGATCCGCTGGCGGCGCTTAGGCGCGCCGACGCGGGGGCCATTTCCGTCTACGCGCGCCATCGCGACTATCACGATGTGATCAAGGGCAAGCTCAAGGAGCTCGCGGCGTTCGTCGTCGCCGCGGCGCGGCCGCAAGAAGCGGACGTCAAGGTGTTCGTCGACACGGCGCCGCTTATGGAGAAGCCGCTCGCTGAGCGCGCAGGGCTCGGCTGGCAAGGCAAGCACACCAATCTGGTGTCGCGGGAGTTTGGCTCCTGGCTGTTCCTGGGCGCGATCCTCACGAACCTCGAATTGCCGCCCGACGCTCCGGAATCGGACCATTGCGGGCAATGCCGCGCCTGCCTCGACGTCTGCCCGACGGCCGCATTTCCCGCGCCCTATCAGCTCGACGCGCGGCGCTGCATTTCCTATCTCACGATCGAGCATGAGGGGCCTATTCCGCGCGAGCTTCGGTCCGCGATCGGCAACCGCATCTATGGCTGCGACGACTGCCTCGCCGTCTGTCCCTGGAACAAATTCGCAAGCGAAGGCCGGGAAGCGAAACTCGCGGCGCGCGCCGATCTCGAGGCGCCGTCGCTTGCCGAGCTCGCCCGCCTCGACGATGCGTTGTTCCGGTCCTTGTTCGCTGGCGGGCCGATCAAGCGCGTCGGCAGGGCGCGCTTCGTGCGGAATGTGATGATTGCGGTTGGGAACTCGAAGGATCGCGCGCTCGCCAAGGTCGCGGAGGAACGATTGCGTGACGAAAGCCCGCTTGTCCGCGGAGCCGCCGTATGGGCGCTGGCGCGACTGACCTCCCGGGAGGACCTTTCACGCCTCGCGTCGGAAAACTTGCGAAGGGAGCGTGACCCAGCGGTTATCGAGGAGTGGCGCGACGCTCTCGCCACGCCGCTCTGACAATAATCGTTGTTTCAAGCGGGCTTAGTGCGCCGGTTCGGTCTCGGCTTGGTGCTTGAGCCTTTCGATTTCGTCCTTGAGGTGCAGTTTCTTACGCTTGAGTTCGTGAACCTTGATGTCGTCTGCCGCCGGATGGTTGGTTTCGGCTAGGATCGCTTCTTCAATGGCCTGGTGCCGACGCACCAGTTCGCTGAGATGCGAATCAATCGACATGGGACAGCTCCCTCATGTTTTTAACGACGAAATTGTGACATATCCTGCGAATGGCGCAAGCGGCAAAATGTGGCGGCGCTAGGAATCCGTTAGACTGCGCCCCCAACATTTTAGGGGATCATTCGTCGCTTTACGCCTCTCGAACCGAATAGCGGATATGAAAGGTTAATTTTTGGCGAGAAGACGACGCCAAAGCGGAAAGCAAGTTTTTGTGCATATGAGGCGACGCCGCAGCAGCTGCGGAGCGCCAGACGCGCACTGCGCCGTTGAGGGCGCAGGGCGCCTGGCGTAGAGTGACTCAAGAATGGACGACAAGGAGATAACGCCGGAGGAGCGTGCGGCGCTGACCGCCCAAATCGAGCGGCTGCGCGAGGAGCACCGCGACCTCGATTCAGCGATCGAAGCCCTTCGACACGCCGGCCAAGCCGACCAACTGCAATTGCAGCGGCTCAAGAAACGAAAGCTTCTGTTGCGCGATAAGTTGGCGCAGCTCGAAGATCAGCTGACGCCGGATATTATCGCCTGAGGGCCCTGGCGCGGGCGCGGTTGCCGAGTCTTGGCGAGCGCCTAACTCAAGATCCGAAACGCAACGGAGGCAGCCCATGCCCTACGACGTGAACGCCGATCTCCCGCCGGCTGTCCGCTCGCACCTGCCCGAGCATGCCCAGGACATTTTTCGCGAGGCGTTCAACCACGCCCACGCCGCCCATGCCCACGATCCGCGCCAGGAGGAAGCGGCGTTCCGCATCGCCTGGGCGGCGGTCAAACGAGCTTACGAGAAGGTCGGCGACGAGTGGGTGGAGAAGGGTTGAGGGCGCGTGCGATCAGCGGGAAGCTCGCCGGCGGCGCGCCTTTTGCAGGACGGCGGAGACGGGAAAATAAGGGCCGCCCAGGAGGCAGCCCTGTTCGGTTACGCGGCTCTGTTCTTTTACACTGCCGCCGCGCGGGCTTTGACCGTCTGGCGATAGCCGAGGAAGCCGAGACCCGCGAAGCCGGCTAGCATCATCGCCCAAGTCGACGCCTCGGGGACCGGCGTTTGCGACTGGAATTCGAGCCCCTCTGTCCAGCCAGTGACCGCGGCTGCGTTGACCCCTGTATCGTTGAGGTAGCCAAACGGATTGATGAATGCGCCGAGCGCGCCGATGGGTCCGGGGGAAATCGGGTCGACGAACAAGCCGGTTCCGGCCCCTGTCCCGGACCATCCTGGAATGGGGCTCGACATCGGAGAATAGCCGCTGAAAATGCTGGACGTCCACGTTTGCGCGACGCCGTCAATCAGAGCCTCGCTGTAGGCCCTGATAAAGTTGACCGGCACCGCAGCGTCAAGGCCAGTTTGGTAAAGCGACCAATCCTCGCCGACCGATGACAAAGTGCCCGAAGTCACCGCGTAGTTGAACACAAGCCACTCGTTCGTTCCGCCGGCCGGCAGGAACGAAATGGTCAGGCTGAGCGCGCCGTTGTCCAGGGAATAAGTGCCCGGTGCGAGATTGACCGTATCGGTAAAGGTATCGGGAGAATTCGTGCCCTGAACCTGAAAGGTGCTGCCCGGAACAAACAAGGCGTCCGCATGAGCGACGCCTATCGAACCAATGCCAAGGACGACGGCGCCCAATACCGAAACTGAACTTCTCATGATCCCCACTCCGCTGTAGGATTTGCATCATGGGCGTTGTAGAATTCGTGGCGGGCCGACGTCAATTGACCAGAGGTCTTAGGTCAATCTAAAAAAGTCCTAGGACCCAGCGAAGGGTTGATCACAGGCGCGCTCGAAGCGCGCGTTAGACCGGCGCAGAAAATCGGCGGCTGAGCGGCGCTCACACGCCCCTTGGTTCGCGGGCTCGCAAGCGCTCCGCCACTTCCTCGTCGGTCAGCCGGGCTTCATAGACCGAACGCCACTCGATCAGCCGCGCGGTTGCGGTGGCGAGCACGATCGCGGCGATCATCGGGAGCGCGAAGTCGCGGGCGTGGCCGGTCA
The DNA here is from genome assembly GCA_963696665.1 of uncultured Alphaproteobacteria bacterium. GTDB lineage: Bacteria > Pseudomonadota > Alphaproteobacteria > Rhizobiales > Beijerinckiaceae > Roseiarcus. The sequence goes on along the minus strand of CAVOLE010000009.1, from coordinate 83,503 downwards.
ATTCCATCATCAACACCAGCGAGGAGATGGGTCCCTGCGTGGACGCCGCCAGCATCGCTCCTGCGCCGAGAAGCGCGTAAAGGCCGATGTCGCCGCCCGGATGAACGAAGAGCCAAAGCTCGCCTAGCGCGGCCCCGGCGAGCGCGCCGGCGGCGAGCGAGGGCGTGAACAGGCCTCCTGGCGCGCCGCTCGCGATCGAGGCCACCGTCGCAATCGGCCGAACGAACACCAGCGCCGCCAGGACGACCGGCGCGAGCGGATGCAGGAACAGGAGCTGGGCGACGTCCTGCCCATTGCCGAGCACCTCGGGCGAGACAATCGAGACGAGTTCGACGACGACGAGAACCAGCGGCGGGGCAATGAACCGGAGCCAGCCGGAGGGGCGAGCGCCATAGGCCCAGGCGATCGCGCGGACGAAGGCGACCGACCACAAGCCGATGATCGGCGAGGCGATGATCGTCCAGAGGTAGACGTCGGGCGAAATCGGGTAAGCGGGAACGGAATAGAGCGGCGCGTTGGGCACGATGAAGCTCGCCGTGGTCGTCGCGATCAATGCGGCCGCAAGCGCGGGAATGACCAGCCGCAGAGCCAGCGCTCCGCGCAGCACTTCGAGCGCAAACAAGGCGCCGCCGAGCGGCACGCTATAGACCGCGGCCATGCCGGCGCCCGAGCCGATCGCGACGATCAGACGCCGCTGTTCGTCCGAAAGCTTTTGCAAGCTCGAGAACAGGTTGCCGAACACCGCCCCGAACTGCTTGGGGGCGCCTTCGCGCCCGAGCGGCGCGCCCATGGCCACGATCACGATCGACAGGACCGCCGTGCCGAGCGTTCGCCACGGCGGCATCCGACCGGCCTGGAACCAGATCGCCGAGGTTACGTCGATGCTGTTGCCGCTGGTGAGCCGGGTCAGCGCCAATTGACCGAAGCTCGTCGCGAGCCCTGCGCCGAGCAGCAGACCGATGTGGAGTTCCGGGGGCGCGAGCCGCGCCGCTTCGAACAAAGCCGAAGGCTCGGCCGCTCCCCAGGCGAGCTCCTGCGTCACATCGAACAACAGCGTGAGCAGAGCCGCGCCGATACCGGCGCATAACCCGGTCAAAATGACGGTGATCCAGAAAGGAGCAGCGCCAGGATCGCGCAATGTCGCGGGGACCTTGGCGCCGGCCGCCGGCTCCGTCGCGCTCGAGGCCGCGGCCTCCGATCCCGTTTCCACTCTTTGGCTCCCGTGGGGGCGCTGGTCCGGGAGACGCCCCCTGACAAACGCCTAGCGCGCAAGGGCGTCATCGCCAAGGCTGGCTATCGTGGCCTTTGTAGCCGCGGTCGCTGACCTAAGGGATTCACACATTTTGGCGGATTTGCCATCCTTCTCGGATGGCGTCGAAGCGGGCGAGGCCTCTGGTCATTGTGATGGGTCCGGGAGGCTTGTAGCCGCGTCCGATATAGCCGTCCCAGCCGCCAAGGCGGCCCACCACCCAGGCCAGACGCGCGAGCGCGCCCTTGGGGTGTGGGTTCCTGAGTTTGACGGTCTTGCCTTCGAGCTTTTGGGTCAGGATTTCGACCAGCGGCTCGGCGGCCTCGTCCATGGCGTCGGCGAGCTTTTGGCCGGTCGTCCCCGACCGCGCGTTGACCAGCTGCATCGTGCGCAACGCCGCGATCAGAATGGCGAGCACGAGCTTGGCCATCGCTTCGGGGGTTTCGATCTGGCTCTCCTCCACATCGAAACCTTGGCTCTTCATCACCCGAAACACCTGCTCGATCGTCCAGCGCGCCCGATACCAGCCTACGATCCGCAGGGCGTCCTTAAGGGTCTCGACGGCATGCGTGGTCAACAGAAGCCACACGATCGGCTTGACGCCCGCCGGCGGATCGATCTCCTCGACCCGAACCGCATTGAGCTTGACCGTGGGCGCCAAGCGCTTGACGTCGAAGCCGACCCGCGGCCGTGGCGCCTCGATCTTAAGCCAGCTCACCCGCGTTTTCGCCTCGCGCGCCGGTCGGCCGTCCTTGGCCGGAATGACGATCTCCTGCCCTTCGACGTGAGGCAGCGCCGCCATCGCCGCAAACAGCTTGCCCCCGTCGCTTAAGACGCGATCGTGCTCGGCGCGCACCAGCAAATGGACATGCGCCGAGCGCGGCGCGGCGAACAGCTCGTAGATGTCGCCTTCGCAGTCCGAGACCACAGTCACCATCGCCGCTTCGCTCAACAGCCGGTCGGCTTCGCACACCCCCCGGACCCAGCGTCCGCTTTCCTTCGCCTCGATCGGACGGGGAGCCTTGCGTTGCCGCTCCCGCGACTTGCGCCCGCCCGGCGGCGCCTTGTTGCGGCTATAGATGTTGGCGTCCGCCAGTCCGATGATCCCGCCGGCGTGGCCGACTTGCCGCGGGTCACTGGCGCCCGCCTCCACCACGATCACCGGATGCAGGAAAAGCCCGATGTCGCGGCCGTTGCCGACCACGCCGAACCCGCGCTTGCTCCCCGCATGTCCGGAAAAATTGAGCTCCGTCGTATCCTGGATCGCCAGCACATGGCGCCCGCGCGCCGCCTCCGCCGTGTGACGGGCGGCCGTCGCGAGCATGAGCTCGCGGGTCACCGCCGCATTGTGCAGAAACCGTCCATAGGCCACATTCCCAGCGCGATCGCCGCCAAGACGCCGCAGACAGGCGGTGCGCTTGGCGATGAGCGCCGCCAGAAACTGGGCCCCCTTTTTTGCAGCCGTTCGTCGCCGAACGACCCAAGATCGATCACCCCCTGCACCGTCAACTCCCGCGAATCACCCGCTCGCACACCAATGAATCCGACCTCGACAGCCTTGGCCAGAAAAAGATCTGTGCACGCCTTAGGTCGCTGACCGCGGCTGCCGCGATCATCGATCGCGGCTACAATTGGCCGCATCGATTTAATGGAACCTGGTAGCTAGCTCCAAATGGGCCGGTTTGATGTGAGCGCGTTCATCAGCAGCAACCTGCCGGTCTCGCCCGTGCCCGGCATTTCCGAGATTGCGCTGCATAAAGCGCGCCCGACGAGCGGTCTCTGGCGCCTGGCGCGACAGGACAAAGATGGGTTCGGCGCGCCCTATTGGGCGCATTATTGGGCTGGCGGCCTGGCGCTTGCGCGCTATGTGCTCGACAATCCCGCCGTCGTCGCGGGCAAGCGCGTCCTCGATCTTGGCGCGGGGTCGGGCTTGGTCGGGATCGCCGCAGCAAAGGCCGGCGCTCGTGAAGTCGTCGCGGCGGAGGTCGACGCTTACGCCGTGGCTGCGCTCAAGCTCAACATGAAGCTCAACGGAGCGTCGATCTCCGTGCTGCACGGCGATCTCACGGACCGCGCGCCGCCCGAGGTCGATCTCATCCTGGTCGGCGACTTATTTTACGCGCCCGATCTATCGGAGCGGGTCACGGCTTTTCTCGATCGGTGCTCTACCTTCGGAATTCGTGCGCTCATCGGCGATCCTTGGCGGGCGCACCTGCCGACCTCGCGCCTTAAGGAATTGGCGCGCTATGTCGTGACGGAAGGCGGGAGCCACGGCCTGGGGCCGAGCGGCGTTTTTGCATTCGTCCCGCGCCCGAGCGGAGGCGGACAATCGGCGTAAGCCGCGAAAACAGGCGTCCTCGCGCTTGCGCGTCTGGCCCCCTTCCTTTAAGCGCGAGCCCCATGAATCGCGGCGACTTGAGGGACCGGCGGGCCTCATGAGCGGGACGTCGAAGCCTGTCGCCATCATCATGGGCAGCCAGTCCGATTGGACTGTCATGCGCGCCGCAGCAGAGACGCTGCAGGCGCTCGGCGTTGCTCATGACGCGCGGATCGTCTCCGCCCATCGCACCCCCGACCGGCTCGTCGCCTTCGCCAAGGGCGCCAAGGCCGCAGGCTTCAAGGTCATCATCGCCGGGGCAGGGGGCGCTGCGCATCTGCCGGGCATGACGGCGGCCATGACCCCGCTTCCTGTGTTCGGCGTGCCGGTCCCTTCGAGGGCGCTCAAGGGCATGGACAGTCTCCTGTCCATTGTCCAGATGCCGGCCGGCGTCCCGGTCGGGACGCTCGCCATCGGGGAGCCAGGGGCGGTCAACGCCGCGCTGCTCGCCGCTGCTGTGCTGGCGCTGAGTGACGAAAAGCTCGCGGCGCGGCTCGAGGCGTGGCGGGCGAAGCGGACGGCCGATGTTGCCGAGCGGCCTGAAGACGCAGGGCGCAAGGCTGAGACCGCCAATCGATGATCTTAAGCCCCGGCGCGACCATCGGCATACTCGGCGCGGGCCAGCTCGGGCGCATGCTGGCGATGGCTGCGCTGAAGGTCGGGCTTCGCACGCACATTTTCTCTCCCGAGGCGGAAGCCCCGGCCTATGACGCGGCGGCGGCGCGGACCATCGCCGCCTTCGAAGACGAGGCGGCGCTCGCCCGTTTTGCTGAAGGGGTCGACGTGGTTACCTTCGAGTGGGAGAACGTGCCGACGTCGACGGTCGAGTTTCTCGCTGAGCGCGTGGCCGTCCGCCCGGGGGCGCGCGCTCTGGCGCTGACCCAGGACCGCTTGACGGAAAAGACGTTCCTGCGCGACCTCGGCCATAAGGTCGCGCCCTTTGTCGGGGTCGAGGATGCGGGGGCCCTCGTGCGCGCCGTCGCCGAGCTCGGCCGTCCCGCGATTCTGAAGACCCGGCGGTTCGGTTACGACGGCAAGGGCCAGTCCTTGATCCGCGAAGGCTCGAACGTCGCCGCGGTCCACCGCACGCTCGGCTCGGCGCCGATGATCCTCGAGGGCTTCGTCCCATTCGAGCGCGAGGTGTCGGTGGTCGCGGCGCGCAGCCTCGAAGGCGAGATTGCCGCTTACGACCTCTGCGAGAACGAGCACGAGCGCCACATCCTGGCCCGCACCCGCGCCCCCGCGCGGGTCAGCGCGGAGACGGCGGCCGAGGCCAAGCGCATTGCAGCCTCCGTGCTCGACGCGCTCGATTATGTCGGCGTGCTGGCGGTCGAGATGTTCGTTACGCGCGACTTGAGCGGCCGCGAGGCTTTGATCGTCAACGAGATTGCGCCGCGCGTCCACAATTCCGGCCACTGGACGCTCGAGGGCGCGCAGACCTCGCAGTTCGAGCAGCATGTCCGCGCCATCGCCGGCTGGCCGCTCGGCGCGACGACGCGACGCGGCCGCATCGAAATGCACAATTTGATCGGCGAGGACGCCGAGGACTGGCGCGACATCCTCGCCCAGCCCGATCTTGGCTTGCATCTTTACGGCAAGCTCGAGATCCGGCCGGGGCGCAAGATGGGCCATGTGACGCGGGTCTTTCCCGAAGCGCCGAGCTTTTAGGCGCGCTCGCCGAGCGCGCCAGACGCGGTCGGCGACCGCGTCTACGGTCTACAGCGCCCGCCTTGACAGGTTCGTCCGCCCCTCCTTATAGGGGCGGCTCGCCGGCGCCGGGCTTTTTCAGGCGTCGATAACGGCGGGATAGCTCAGCTGGTTAGAGCGGCGGAATCATAATCCGTAGGTCCCCAGTTCAAGTCTGGGTCCCGCTACCATCCCAAATAGCTAGGAAACCAAAATCGGCCCCGAGAGGGGCCTTTCTCGTCTTGCCTCCTCGCGGTGTCCTCCAGCCTCGCGCGAGGCGGATGGTCACGCTGCGGCTCCATTGATGTACCCCCAAAAATATTGGCTTCAGATGATTATTGGGGGTACATGTATTGTGGCGAGGATCACCTGCGATCCGGCCAAGCGCGCCAGGACCCTCAACGATCGCGGCCTCGATTTCGCCGACGCCGCGCTCGTCTTCGCAGGCTAGGCGCTCAATGTCGAGGACCGGCGGCAGGACTACGGCGAGACCCGAATCAGACGATCGGCTTCTGGTCGGTCGCATGGTGATGATCGTTTGGACGCCGCGCGGCGACGCCCGGCACATCATTTGATGAGGAGTGCAATGCGAAAGAACAAGCCATCTACCGGAAGCGATTTGAAGCGCGTTGACGCGCATTTGATCCAGCCGGAGGAATACGACGAAGCGCCCGAAATCACCGCGGAAATGCTCGATCGCGCCGAGCTGCGCATTGGCGATAGAGTGATTCGCCGGGGCGGCCGCCGCTGGACGCCCCGAAGAAGGCGATCAAGCTTCGGCTCGACCCCGAGGTGCTGGCGTATTTCCGCAGCAAAGGCCCCGGCTGGCAGACCCGCATCAACGAGACGCTGCGGCGCGCCGCTAAGCGTGGCGCGTGAAATAGCAAGGCCGTTCAGCGGGCTCCGTTGCAGCTCCTCCCGTCTGTCAGTTTCCGGTGACTGCCAGCGCCTCGCCAGGCCGAAAATAGAGATGGGCCACCTCGAAAACGGCTATGAGCTCCGGCAGCCTCTACCGTCTGCCGCTCTTTCTCGGCGGCTCGGGCGCGAACTGGGCAGACCTTGGCGGTGAGCCGAACGAGCGCGCCGCCGACATTGGCGCCGTAGACTCGGCCCCTCTTTGTAGGCTCCCTACGCGCTCGTCCGTGGCGGAATGTGCAGGCCCGTCAGGTTGTGGACGAGACTGGCGTCTTGATCATCGAGATAGTGCGACTCGATGTGCAACTTCACGTTCAATATTGCCGACGCAAGAACAGCGTCTTTCCTCTGATATTCCTTATACAACTCATCGAGTTGGGCGATCGTTGATCTGAGCTTGAAGAAATGATCACTTTGGAGTCGGGCCTCCGATATGTCGAAATACTCGCACATGAGCCGAATTGCCTTCACAAACCTCAGATGCTGTTCATCATCCAGGCTTTTGAAGTCTGGCAAAGAATTCTCGAACTCTTGAAGTAGAGTTGGCCTTCGGGATTTCTCCGGGTGCTCCGTTGCGCTCCTGGGCATATCGTCACTTACGTAAGTCGGCGCCCCCCTTGCGGCGCCCCTTACGCCTGCTTGCCTAGAAAACCGTTAAGACTGGAACTTGAGCCACCATCGCAATCTCCCCTCAGTAAGGCGGCCGCAAGCGGCCTAGCGTCTGCCGCTCTTCCTCGGCGGCTCGGGGACGAAACTGATCCGGCCTTTGGCGGTGAGCCGAATGAGCGCGCCGCCGACATTGGCGCCGTAAGCTCGCCGCTCCTTCAGGGCGTCGCGAAGGGCCGCCGCTAGCGCCTCGATCTTCTCAAGCCCAAGGCGGCTCGCATCGCGACCGCCCGCCGCGGCGATGCGCCGCGCCAGAATCCGGTGCGCGACCGCGATCGGCGCGGCGAACAGCGCGCGAGCCTCCAGCGCCGCTTCCGAGCCGAGACGCGCCTCGACTTCGGCCGTCAGATGCGCCAGCGCCTCTTCCGTCTCGCTCGCGCGGCGCGCCAGCCGGTCGAGCGCCTCGGCGTCGAGGCCTTCCTCGCCGAGGCGGGCGAGAAGCGCCCGCAGGCGGGTGCGCGCGAAGCGCGGATCGGCGTTAGACGGGTCGTCGATGAACGGCGCTCCGCGCGCATTGGCGAAGGCGATGAGGTCGCGTTTCTTCAAGGCCATGAGCGGCCGGGCGATCGTCATGCCGTCGCGCGCGCTCATGATGTCCATGCCGCGCAGTCCCGCGATGCCCGACCCCCGCAATAGACGAAAGAGCACGGTCTCCGCTTGATCGTCGGCGTGATGAGCGGTCACCACTGCGTCGGCGCCGATCGTCTTGGCGTGATCGACGAGGAGGCGGTAGCGCGCCTCGCGCGCCCGCTCCTGCAGGCGGCTCGTCGGCTTCACGCCCTTCCATTGAAGAACGCTATGGCCGACCTTGAGGCGCGCGCAGAGCTTAGCGACGGATTTCGCCTCATCTGCGCTTTCGGGCCGAAGTCCGTGATCGACCGTCGCCGCCTCGATCCGCGGCTTGCCGCGACGTTTCGCCCATTCGGCCGCCATCAAAAGCAGCGCCGTCGAGTCGGGGCCGCCAGAGACGGCGATCAGAAGCGCCTTCGCGCGAACGAACGGGGCGAACAGCGCGTCGATGTCGGCCGACGAGAGAGCGTGCGAGCGCGTGGCGCTCAACAATGGTCCTTGGCGCTCTCGTGCTCGGCGAGCTTCTTCACCGAAGCCGAGGCGGTCGGATAGCGCTTGCCGAATTCGGTCAGCGTCGCGCAGGCCTGATCGGAATTGCCAAGCGCCGCGAGCGTCTGGCCGAGCCGCACCATGCTCTCAGGGGCGCGCGAGGATTTGGAATAGTCGGTGGTGACCTTGAGATATTGCTCAGCCGCCTCGCGCGGGCGCGAGCGCTGAAGGTAGGATTCGCCGATATAGAAGAGCGCGTCCGGCGTTAGGCGGTGGTCTGGATTGGCGGCGAGGAACGCCTTGAATCCGGCCTCCGCCTCCGGATATTGCTTCGCCTGAAACGCTGCCAGCGCCGCATTGAACTGCTCACGCGGCTGATCGAGCATCGCCACGCCGGAGCCGACGACGGTCGGTCCACTTGGCTGTGGGGTGGCCGGCTGCCCTCTCCCGAGTTCGAGCGGCGGCCCAGCCTCGCGCGCCATAGGCGCTGGCGATTCGCGCACGAGCGGCGCGCTCGGCGCCGTGGTTCCGAGCGGGCGCGGCGCGCCGGGCGCGTTCGGATCAGCGTTGGGATCGAACGCGTCCGACCTCCTCGGCCTTGGCGGGACACCCGGCTGGGCTGGGGCCAAGGGCGCCTCGGCTATGTCAGGCTCCGGCGGGGCGCCCTCGGAGCGATCGCCAAACCGGTATTCGACGTCCTGGCGGAACTTCTGCAGCTCTGCCTCGAGTTGGCGCTGGGCGTTCTCCAGTTCCTCGATCCGGCCGTTCGCCTGGCGAAGCGCTTCCTCAAGGCGGTTGACGCGCAGCACGAGCCCGGCGGGGTCGCCCTCCGCGCCGCCCGGAATGTCGGCGGGCGGGGGAGCCTGACGGTGGAAGATATCGAACTGCGCTCGAGCTGGCGCGGCAATCGCGAGGCAGGCGACGAGCGCCGCGACGAGGCTAGGACGAAACGACGACGTCACTGGAATGATCCCGATTGCCTTCGATTGACCCGCCCATAAGCGCAGCCTCTGTCGATTTTAAGTCGCGGCGCGATTTGGCGTGCTGTGGTCTGCGCGCGGTTCTCAACTGCCGGCCGCCCCGTTGAGCACTGTGACGGCGCGACGGTTCTGGGACCAGCAGGAGATGTCGTCGCAGACCGCGACCGGCCGCTCCTTGCCATAACTGATCGTCCTCATGCGCGAAGCGGAGATTCCCTTGGCGACGAGATAGTCGTGCACAGCCTGCGCGCGGCGCGAGCCAAGCGCGAAATTGTATTCGCGCGTGCCGCGCTCATCGGCGTGGCCCTCAATGGTGAAGCTGTACTTGTTGTACTGATTGAGCCACGCCGCCTGCTTGTCGAGAGTCGCCTGGGCGGCCGAGGAGAGATCGGTCTGATCGGTAGTGAAGAAGACGCGGTCGCCAACGGTCTGGTTGAATTCCTGCACGCTGCCTGGGATCGCTGCGCCATAGCCCGCGGCCAGATTGTCGTTTTTATGCGCACAGGCGCTCAGGGCGAGGCCGAGCGCCAGCGCCGCAGCCAATGCAATCGAATTTCGGCTCATGTTCGCGAACATGGCTCACACTCCTGACGACCCCTCGCCCGCCCGCGAGCTAGCCGCCCCAAGAGTTAACGCAAGGTTCCGATAAGCTTACCGGTCCATTGCCAACGGATTACGAACGGTGTCTAACGCGGCGGCAGCGTTAACAGCGGATTAATGGCTATATTGCGGCGCAATATGCCTTGTGCCCGCCTCGTTCGAGCGGCATCATCACGCGGCCGTGAAGGCGAGTTGCTGTGGGGATTTACGGGATTCTTATTGGGATGAAGCGCTTTAGAGTGAGACGCACGGCGCTTCTCGCGCTGGCGATGGTCTTCCTGGTCGTCGCCTGGGTGTGGGACGCTTTGGTCGCGATAGGGCGGACGATCGCCGGTTTCGTCCCCTGGGCGCGCTTTAAACAATCCTTCGCTAGGCTGGTCGACCGCCTGCCGGCGCCGCTGGTCCTGCTGATTTTCCTGGTGCCGTTCCTGATCGTCGAGCCGCTTCTGGTCGTGGCGACTGTCGCGATCGCGATGGGCTATGTCGTCTCCGGGGCGATCGCCTGGATCGTGCTCAAGTTTCTCGCGGTCGCGCTCATTCCGGCGATCTTCGATCTGACGAAGCACAGGCTGATGACCATGCCTTGGTTCGTCCGGGCTTACGAGAAGGTGATGGCGTTTCATGATTACGCCGACCAGATCGTCGCCCCTTACAAGCAGGCTGCCGCCGCGGTGCTCCGCCGATGGCGTATGCGCTCCGCCACGGTGACCAGACGCATCCCCGGCCTTGCCCATCTTGCGGCGCGCTTCGCCGCCCGCAAGCGCGCGGCGAATGGCAGACCGACGGCTGCGGAGAGGGGGTAGGCCAGCGCCTACACTACTTCGACTCTCGCATGATGGAGCGCGGCGCTGGCGATACGGCGGTCGCGGGTCACGGCGATCACGGCTGGTCGCGTTCGGCGCGCACCGTGAGGGTCGGCTCTATCGAAGGAGCGACCCGACAACGACTTGCCCTCGAGCGCCGCGCGCGCTTTCAGGCGCCGATGCAGCACGTCCGGCACGTTGCGGATCTGGATCATTCGGGACATGCGTGAAACATACGAACATGTGCTGCGCATGTAAAGCTGGCGGCTTAGATCGTCCTCCTCCTCCGGACGGGGAGCTTGCGCTTTTGCGACAAGCCACAAGCGGCCGCGGCGGAGGGCCTGCCATAGGCCCCCTGTTGACAGCCCGAGCCGCCGGGACCACATTCGTCTCGCTCGAGGGGTGTCCCGAACGGGGCTGAGACGGCGAGAAGCCGAACCCTTTGAACCTGATCCGGGTCATGCCGGCGAAGGGACTGAAGCGGCCTAGCTCCCATTTGGACCGCAAGTACCCGTCGTCATAACTCGAGCGCGAGGAGACGGCCATGAACGAGATTCCCAAATTCGCCGCGCCGCGTAGCGTCACGACGGGACCGATCGCGGGGTCCCGCAAGGTGTATGCCTCGCTCAAGGGCGATGCCGGCATCCGCATCCCGTTTCGTGAGGTCGCGCTCTCCGACCCGAACGAGCCGCCGGTCAGGGTCTACGATCCGTCCGGGCCTTACACCGAGAGCAATGCGATCATCGACCTCGCTGACGGTTTGCCCTCGGTGCGCGAGGCCTGGGTCGAGGCTCGAGGCCTCGCCGTAACGGCGCCGCGCGCCATCAAACCCGAGGACAACGGCCACGTCTCGGCAGACCGTCTCGCGCCGCTCTGTCCTGCGGAGCGGAGGCTGCGGGCGGGCAAGCCCGGCCAGCTCGTGACCCAGCTCGAGTTTGCGCGCGCCGGGATCATCACGGAAGAGATGACCTATGTCGCCCATCGCGAGAATCTCGCGCGCGAGGCGGCGGTTGAGGGCGCCGCGGCGCGCCTCGCCGACGGCGAGAGCTTCGGCGCGGCGATTCCCCAATTCATCACCCCGGAATTCGTGCGCGAGGAGGTCGCGCGCGGGCGAGCGATCATTCCCGCCAACATCAATCACCTCGAACTCGAGCCGATGGCGATCGGCCGGAACTTTCTGGTCAAGGTCAACGCCAACATTGGCAATTCGGCGGTGAGTTCCGGCGTCGCGGAGGAAGTCGAGAAGATGGTTTGGGCGATCCGTTGGGGCGCCGACACGGTGATGGACCTCTCGACCGGCCGCAACATCCACAACATCCGCTCCTGGATTCTGCGCAACGCGCCGGTCCCGATCGGCACGGTGCCGATCTACCAGGCGCTGGAAAAGGTCGGCGGCGATCCGCTCAAGCTCGACTGGGAAGTGTTCAAGGACACACTGATCGAGCAGGCCGAGCAGGGGGTCGATTATTTCACCATCCATGCCGGCGTGCGGCTCGCCTATGTGCCGCTGACCGCCAGGCGCGTCACCGGCATCGTGTCGCGCGGCGGCTCGATCATGGCGCGCTGGTGCCTGGCGGGTCATCGCGAGAGCTTCCTCTACGAGAAGTTCGACGAGATCTGCGACATCATGCGCAAGTATGACGTCTCGTTCTCGCTTGGTGACGGCCTGCGTCCGGGCTCGATTGCCGACGCCAACGACCGCGCGCAATTCGCCGAGCTGGAGACGCTCGGCGAACTGACCAAAGTCGCCTGGGACAAGGGCTGCCAAGTGATGATCGAGGGCCCCGGCCACGTGCCGATGCACAAGATCAAGGTGAACATGGAGAAGCAGCTTCGCGAATGCGGCGAGGCGCCTTTCTATACGCTTGGGCCCCTGACGACGGACATTGCGCCTGGTTACGACCACATCACGTCGGGGATCGGCGCGGCGATGATCGGCTGGTTCGGCACCGCCATGCTCTGCTACGTCACGCCCAAGGAACATCTTGGTCTGCCCGACCGCGAGGACGTCAAGACCGGCGTCATCACCTATCGCATCGCCGCCCACGCGGCCGACCTCGCCAAGGGCCATCCCGCGGCGCAGATCCGCGATGACGCGGTGTCCCGGGCGCGCTTCGACTTCCGCTGGGAGGATCAGTTCAACCTGTCGCTCGATCCTGATACGGCGCGCAAGTTCCACGACGAGACCTTGCCGAAGGACAGCCACAAGGTTGCGCATTTCTGCTCGATGTGCGGGCCTAAATTCTGCTCGATGCAGATCACGCAAGACCTTCGCAAGGAGGCCGAGGCGATGGCTGGAATGGCGGAGAAGTCGCGCGAGTTTCTTGAGGGCGGCGCGGCTCTCTACGTGAAGGCGGCGGAGTGAAGGGATGCGCGCGACTGTCGTCGGCGCTGGCGTCGTCGGCCTGACGACTGCGGTTACGCTCGCCGAGCGCGGCGCCCAGGTCACGCTTGTCGAGCGCTCGCGCGAGCTCGGCGGCAACGCGTCGTGGCTTGCGGGCGGCATGCTCGCGCCGTTCTGCGAGGGCGAGAGCGCGCCGCAAAGCGTTGTCGAGCTGGGCCAGGGCGCGATCGACTGGTGGGACGCGCGCGTTCCTGGCGTTGTGCGCGCAGGCACTTTGGTCGTCGCGCCGCCACGCGATGCAAGCGAGATCGACCGCTTCGCGGCTCGGACGACGGCGCATGCGCCAGTGGACGAAGCGCGCATCGCCGAGCTTGAGCCGGATCTCGCGGGCCGGTTCCGCAGAGGTCTGTTCTTCGCCGATGAAGGCCATCTCGATCCGCGCGTCGCGTTGTCGGCGCTGACCGAGCGATTGCGCGCGAGAGGCGGTGAGATCCGCTTTGGCGTGGATGGCGAAACGCTTGGCGGGGCGGATGTTGTGATGGATTGCCGCGGTTGGGCGGCTCGCGACGCGCTTCCTCAATTGCGCGGCGTGCGCGGCGAAATGATGCGCATTCGCTCCCGCGAGGTGCGGCTCACCCGCGCGGTGCGCTTTCTCCATCCTCGCATCCCGCTCTATATCGTGCCGCGCGCCAACAACGAATTCATGATCGGGGCGACCATGATCGAGAGCGCGGAGAAGGGCGCGGTCAGCGTGCGTTCGGCGATCGAGCTCCTGAGCGCCGCCTACGCGCTCCATCCGGCGTTTGGCGAGGCTGAGATCCTCGAGATGAGCGCCGACGTCCGCCCGGCGTTCTCCGACAACGAGCCGCGGGTCGAGGAGCGCGGCGGCCGGATCTTCGTCAACGGCTTCTTTCGCCACGGCTTCCTGCTCGCGCCGGCTTTCGCCGCGCGCGCGGCGGCGCTGGCTTTCCATCAGGCGAAGGGCGAGCATATGGGACGTTGGCTCGTCGAAAATCTCCAGGGACTTGGCGAGGTCGAACTGCCGTCCCGCGAGGAAAGCCGACCCCGTCCCTTTGCGTCCGCTGTTGGAGGGGACGCATGAAGCTGCATGTCAACGGCCAAGAGCAGGAGGTCGACGCCCGAACCCTTGGCGCCGTTCTCACTGCGCTCGACTATGCCGATGCGAAAGTCGCGACCGCGCTCAATGGTGAATTCGTGCCGGCGCGAGCGCGCGAAGCCACGCCGCTCAAGGACGGCGACCGGATCGAGATCGTCGCGCCGAGACAGGGGGGGTGAGATGATCGTCGGCGTAGACCGTCATCGCAAGGAGCGAAGCGACGCGGCGATCCAGGGGCCGAAGCGTGCCGGGCGTTCCCCTGGATTGCTTCGCCATAACCCGTCCGGAAGGACGGATGTCTTTCGACACCCTATGGCTCGCAATGATGCGAGGGCGCGTTCGTGACCCCCACCTCCGACTTCACTCTTTACGGCGCGAGCTTCTGCTCGCGGCTTTTGCTCGGCACGTCGCAATATCCCTCTCCCGCGATCCTCGCCGAGGCGGCGCGCGTCTCCGGCGCCGAGATTCTCACCGTGTCGCTCAGGCGCGAGTTGGCGCGGCTGAAGGAGGGGCAGGATTTCTGGCGACTCATCCGCGACATCGGCGCCCGCGTGCTGCCCAACACCGCCGGCTGCTACAGCGTGAAAGAGGCGGTGACGACGGCTGAGATGGCGCGCGAAGTGTTCGGCACGCCCTGGGTCAAGCTCGAAGTGATCGGCGAAGCCGACACGCTGCAGCCCGATGTGTTCGCCCTCGTCGAGGCGGCGCGCATCCTTTGCGCCGACGGCTTCGAGGTCTTTCCGTATACGACCGAGGATCTCGTGGTCGCCGAGCGGCTGATCGAAGCGGGATGCAGAGTGCTGATGCCGTGGGGCGCCCCGATCGGCTCCGGCAAGGGGCTCAACAATGTGTTCGGCCTGAGGGCCATGCGCGCGCATTTTCCCGAGGTTCCGCTGATCGTCGACGCCGGCGTCGGCCTGCCGTCGCATGCCGCAGCGGCGATGGAGCTAGGCTACGACGGCGTGCTGCTCAACACCGCCGTCGCCAAGGCGGGCGATCCTGTGGCGATGGCGCGCGCCTTCAGCTTGGGCGTCGAAGCCGGCCGCACGGCCTTCCTCGCCGGGCCGATGCAGCCGCGCGACATGGCGGAACCTTCCACGCCCGTCGTCGGAAGAGCGGTGCTGACGTGAGCACCGTCGCTGCCCTCACCCCCGACCCCTCTTCCAGTACGAGAGGGGGGCGCGACCTCGATCCGTTCTACCCGATCGTCGACAGCGCAGCGTGGGTCGCGCGTCTGACCGGCGTCGGCGCGCGGTTGGTCCAGCTGCGCGCCAAGGACAAGGACGAAGCATCGGTGGCGCGTGAGACGCGCGAGGCTCTGGCGATCTGCGGCAAAGCGGGCGCGACGCTGGTCGTCAACGACTACTGGCGCGTTGCGATCGACGAAGGCGCGCCTTGGGTCCATCTCGGCCAGACTGATCTCGACAACGCGGATGTCGGCGCGATCCGCAAGGCTGGGGTGAAGCTTGGCGTCAGCACGCATGACGAGGCGGAGCTTGAGCGCGCGTTCAAGTTCGAGCCGGACTATGTCGCGCTCGGGCCGATCTATTTCACACGCCTCAAGGCCATGGCGTTCGCGCCGCAAGGTCTCGAGCGCATCGGCGAATGGAAGCGCCGTGTAGGCGCGATCCCGCTGGTGGCGATCGGCGGACTGACTGTCGAACGGGCGAAGCTGTGCCTCGCCGCCGGCGCGGACATCGTCTCCGTCGTGACTGACATCACGCTTCATCCCGATCCGGAGGCGCGCGCGCGCGAATGGGTGGCGGCGACGCGGCCAGCGTGACTCCAAGACTTCCGATCGCGCTGACCATCGCCGGCTCGGATTCTGGCGCCAGCGCCGGGATCCAAGCCGATCTGAAGACCTTCGCGGCGCTCGGCGTCTATGGCGCGAGCGTCATCACTGCGATCACCGCCCAGAATACGCGCGGCGTGGAAGCAATCCATTATCCGCCGTCTGAAATCGTTGGCGCGCAGATCGATGCGGTCCTCGAGGACTTCGATGTCGCGGCGATCAAGATCGGCATGCTGGGGATGGCGGCGATCGTCGAAGTGGTGGCGGAGAGGCTCCCCACTCCCCCTAGCCCGTCGAAAGACGGGCGTCCTTCCGGACGCCCTATGGTCGGCCACCTTCTCCCGGAGGGAGAAGGCAGACGAGCCTTCATCGTCTACGATCCCGTGATGGCCGCCTCCTCCGGCGATCCGCTGAGTGGCGCGGGCTTTGTCGAGGCAGTCCGGGCGAGGCTGCTGCCGCTCGTCGATTGCCTCACTCCCAATCTCGCCGAGGCCGCGGCGCTGCTCGGCGAGCCGGTCGCGCGGAGCGAAGCGGACATGGCGCGCCAGGGCGAGGCGCTGCTCAAGCTCGGCCCGCGCGCCGCGCTCATGAAGGGCGGACATCTTAAGAGCGAGGAGGCGATCGACCTCATGGTGACAGAAGGCGATATTCGTCGCTTTGCCGCGCCAAGGCTTCTCTCCAAGAACCTGCACGGAACTGGCTGCACGCTCTCCAGCGCCATCGCCGCCAATATCGTTCTTGGGGCCCCATTACCGGAAGCTGTGGCGGCGGCGAAAGCCTTCGTGCGCCAAGCGATCGAGCGCGGCCGGGACGTCGCGCTGGGCTCGGGAGCCGGACCGCTGATCCAGACCGAACTCCGTTCGAAACTCTGACGCATTCGACCGTATGTCCATTTCGTTGACGGCGCGGGCGGAGGCTGTACGATGGCCGCCAAGGCTATGAAGGCGCGGCGGAACGCACTGGCGCCCGCGGCGTAAGACCTGTGGCTCCAAGGTCGTCACAAGGAGGATGCTCGATGCGCAGCGCATTCCGTTCCATTGCAGCCCTCGCAACAGCGGCCTTGGCGACCGCGCTTGGCGGCCTCCGCGCGCAAGCCGATGTTGCGCCGACGCAGCCAGCCGCGCTGGCGGTGCTCAATCTCGACTATGTCGACACGTCCGGCGAGCCGACTGATCAGACGGCGGCCCATCAACGGCGCGCGGCGGATTTCGTCAGCGCGTTGCAACGCGACCTCGCGGCGAACGGTCAGTACCGGATAGTTCCGATGTCTTGCGGGTCTGGCCCATGCGATCCGGCGATGAACCCTTCCGAGCTTCAGAAGGCGGCGCGCGCGGCCGGCGCAAAGCTTATCCTACTCGGCGGCGTGCACAAAATGAGCTCCCTCGTTCAGTGGGCGAAGATCCAAATCGCCGATGAGGACCAGGGTCGGATCGTTTTTGACCGCTTGCTGACTTTCCGTGGCGATACGGACGAGGCCTGGCAAAAGGCGGAATCCTTTCTCGCGCGCGACGTTCTCCAGTCTGCGCCGACGCTCGACAAACCGGCCGAAACGGTCGCGCCGGTCAAGATTGCCGTCTTCGACTTCGAGTTGGAGGATTTCAGTGGCGGCGCCGGAATTATCCCCGAGAGCGACCAAGACCGGGAGCAGCTGAGACTGGCGACGGAGACAGTGCGCCGGCTGCTTACCGAATCCGGCCGATACAGCCTTGTTGACGTCAGCCACGCCGACGCGCCGGAGGTGAAGGCGGGGAGCCTGCACAAATGCGACGGTTGCGATGTCCCAATTGCTCGCAAACTCGGCGCCGATCAATCCCTTGTCGGGATCGTGACCCGCATCACCCGCACCGATTACGCCGTCACATTCAAGCTTCGCGACGCACGAACTGGCGCTCCAATCGCCGTCGAGCAGACCGATCTTCGCATCGGCGCGAACTATTCGTGGAACCGCGGCGCCGCCTGGCTGATCAAGAACCGGCTCTTGGAGAAGCAAGCCCGGCAATGAGGGACCGGCGAAGCCGGCTTTAGCGACCCGTGGATAGCGCGGGCGACGGCGCTGCGCGGACCCGGCCGATTTGCTAGGCTTGAGGCGATGGACGCCTCCAGCGACAGCCCCGATTCCAGCATGACAAGCGCGCGCGTCACGCCGATGATGGCGCAGTATTTGGAAATCAAGGCGGTCAATCCGGGTTGCCTGTTGTTCTACCGGATGGGCGATTTCTACGAGCTGTTCTTCGACGACGCGGAAATCGCGAGCCGGGCGCTCGGCATCGTCCTCACCAAGCGCGGCAAGCATGAGGGCGAGGACATCCGCATGTGCGGTGTGCCGGTCGAGCGCGCCGACGACTACCTCAATCGGCTGATCGCGCTCGGCCATCGCGTCGCTGTCTGCGAGCAGCTCGAAGACCCGGCCGCGGCGAAAAAACGGGGGCCGAAGTCGGTCGTCAAGCGCGACGTCGTGCGGCTGGTCACGCCCGGCACGATCACCGAGGAACGGCTGCTCGAGCCTGGCCAGGCTCGCCTGCTTGTCGCGGTGCAGAAGGTGCGCTTGAGCGGGGGACGGCCGGTTTACGGACTCGCCGCGCTCGATCTGTCGACAGGCTCGATTGCGCTCAGCGAGGCGGACGAAGCGGGTCTCGCGACGGAGATCGCGCGCCTCGAGCCGAGCGAGGTCGTCGCGTCTCAAGGCGTGTATGACGAGCCCCTGTTTTCCCAGGTCGTAGGCGCGATGCGCGTTCCGGCCACGCCGCTTGCGCGCGATGGGGGCGAGGGCGCGGCGGCTGAACGCCGCGTCTGCGAGTTTTATGGCGTCGAAACCCTCGACGGCTTTGGCGCCTTCACCCGCGCCGAGATCGCCGCCGCGGCGCTGGCGCTCGCCTACGTCAAGCGCACTCAGTTCGAAGCGCGGCCCGCGCTCTCGCCTCCGACGCGGCGCGCCCGCGGGACGAGCCTCGAGATCGATCCGGCGACTCGCGCCAATCTCGAGCTCACGCGAACCTTAAGCGGCGCGCGCGACGGTTCGCTCCTGGCGACGATCGACCTGACCGTAACCCCCGCCGGGGCGCGGCTGCTCGCCGAGCGGCTGGCGGGTCCTCTGACCGACCCGGACGCAATCAACCGGCGGCTCGATTTGCTTGATTTCCTGGTCGAGGCGGCGCCGATGCGCGACGCCTTGCGGCGAGCGCTCGGGCATGCCCCCGATTTTCTGCGTTCTCTCTCGCGTTTGAGCCTCGATCGCGGCGGTCCGCGTGACCTCGCCGCCGTCCGCGATGGCCTTGCCGCGGCGACGACTCTGGCCAGTATTCTCGAAGCCGCCGAGGAACTGCCGCCCGAACTCTTGAGCGCCTACGCCCGGTTGCGCGCCGATTGCGCCGGACTTGAGCGCGATCTTGAGGCGATGCTCGCCGACGATTTGTCGCTTCTCAAGCGCGATGGCGGGTTTGTCCGCGCCGGGGCTTTGTCGGCGCTCGATGAAGCGCGGAGCCTGCGCGACGAGAGTCGCCGCGTCATCGCCGAACTGCAGGCGTCCTACGCCAATGAGGCCGGGGTCAGGCAGCTCAAGATCAAGCACAACAATTTTCTCGGCTATTTCATCGAGACGCCTCAGGCGGCCGGCGAGACGCTGCTCAAGGCTCCGCATAATGCGACCTTCATCCATCGCCAGACGATGGCCGGCGCGATGCGCTTCACCACCAATGCGCTGACCGATCTCGAGCAGCGGATCGCTTCCGCGGCTGACCGCGCGCTCGCGCTCGAACTCGAGGCGTTCGAGCGACTGCGTCAGGCTTGCGTCGCGGAGGGCGAACGCTTGCGCGGCTTCGGCGCTGCGCTCGCCGAAATCGACGTCGCCGCCGCGCTTGCAGACCTCGCGGTCAAGCGCGACTGGACGCGTCCGCTGGTCGACGCCTCGCTGAGCTTCAGAATAGAGGGCGGACGCCATCCGGTGGTCGAAGCGGCGCTTAGGCAAGCGGGCGAGCCGTTCGTCGCCAACGATTGCGACCTCACCGGAGAAGCCGGGGAGGGCGGGCGCATCGCCATCGTCACCGGCCCGAACATGGCGGGCAAGTCGACGTATCTCAGGCAGAACGCGCTGATCGCGCTGATCGCACAAATGGGCGCCTATGTGCCGGCGTCCCGCGCGCATATCGGGATCGTAGATCGGCTCTTCTCGCGCGTCGGCGCGGCGGACGATCTCGCGCGCGGCCGCTCGACCTTCATGGTCGAGATGGTCGAGACCGCGGCCATTCTCAACCAGGCGACGACGCGCTCGCTGGTGATTCTGGACGAGATCGGCCGCGGCACGGCGACCTTTGACGGCCTCTCGATCGCCTACGCTTGCGTCGAGCACCTGAGCGCCGCCAATCGATCCCGGGCTTTGTTCGCCACCCATTTCCATGAGCTGACGGCTCTCGCCGAGACGCTGCCCCGACTCCTCAATCTGACCATGCGTGTGACCGAGTTCAAAGGGACGCTCGCGTTCCTGCATGAGGTTGTTCCTGGCGCCGCCGACCGCTCCTATGGCATCCAAGTCGCGAAGCTCGCGGGCCTGCCGGCGCCCGTCGTCAAGCGCGCGCGACAAGTGCTCGCCAGCCTCGAGGCCTCGCGTTCGAGCAGTTCGCTCGACGCGCTGCCGCTGTTCTCCTACGAGCCGCACGAACCGGCTGCGGCGCCTCCGCCTGACGAGCTGCGCACGGCGCTCACGGCGCTCGATCCCGACGCGCTCACGCCCCGCGACGCGCTCGAGGCGCTGTACAAGTTGAAGCGGCTGATCGATGGAGGCGCGTAAGGCCTCAAGCTTGCGTCCAATCCTCGAGGCGGAGTCCGGGAACGGCGCCAAAGGCCCGATCGTTGGTCACCAGGACCGCGTCGTGCTCCACCGCATGGGCCGCGATGAGCAAGTCGAGCGCGCCGAGCGGTTTTCCGCGCCCTTCGAGTTCCGCGCGGATCGTGGCGTATCGCCGCGCCGTCGCGCTGCTCCAAGGCAGGACCTCGATTGCCGTTAGGAACTCATCAACGGCGACGCGAAGCTTTCTCGCCTCCGGCCGTTTGGCGACCCCGAAGAGAAGCTCGGCTTCCGTCACCACGGACAGGCAGATGCGCTCTGGCGTCTCGGCCGCCAGGCGCGCCAGGACGCGTGGTTGTGCCTTCAGCACCGAACTCGCCGTATTGGTGTCGAGCATGAAGCGGGTCACTCGTCCCATTCCGCGAGCGGATCGCACTCTCGGGCGCCCTGCTCGCGCTCGGCCGCGTCTAGGAAATCGTCCGGGGCCTTGCCTTCGGCGAGCACGGCGAACAAGCGATCGAAGGTGCGCGGCTTGGCCGACAGGATGACATCGCCGGTCGTCGGATCGCGGCGGATGTAGACCTCCTCGCTATCGAAGCGAAAGGCCGCAGGCAGACGCACCGCCTGGCTGCGTCCGTTCTTGAATAGTCTCGCTGTTTGACTCATTCTGCTCTGCTTTTGATGCCTGATATATACCAATGATCTATGACAGGGACAAGATGACCGACCCCAAGATCCTCCTCGCTTCGCTCGCCGCGGCTTATCTCTACGTCGTGACGCCCGGGCCGGCCTTCCTCGCTCTGTTCACCCTTGCCGCATCGCGCGGGCGCGCGTCGGGCGCCTGGTTCATCTGCGGCCACCTCGTGGGCGACGTGACCTGGGGGGCGCTCGCCGTCGCGGCGATCGTCGGGGCGAACCGCATCGGTCCCGCTCTGTTCGAACTGCTCGGCTTCGCTTGCGGGCTCTATCTCCTCTATCTCGGCGCGCGGGCGGTCATGACGAAGAAGGACGCTGCCCCGCACACGATTGGGGCCAAGCGCCCGCTCGCGACTG
This sequence comes from uncultured Alphaproteobacteria bacterium, assembly GCA_963696665.1. Classification (GTDB taxonomy): domain Bacteria; phylum Pseudomonadota; class Alphaproteobacteria; order Rhizobiales; family Beijerinckiaceae; genus Roseiarcus. Next base: position 62,082 of record CAVOLE010000009.1, on the reverse strand, counting down.
GCATGGCCTTCGGCCTCACCAACCCCAAATCCTATCCGGTGGCGCTGGCGATGTTCTCGGCCATCGTCGCCCCGTATATCGGGGCGCTGAAACTGGCCGACGCGCCCCAGATGTTCGTCGCAGCTTTCTCAGGGTTCCTGCTCGCCGACGTGACCTTGGTCTTCGCCGCCGGGTTGCCGGCGGTGCGGCGGTTCTTCCTCACGCATGGCGTCGCGGTGACGCGGCTCGTCGGCGTGATCTTCATCCTGTTCGGCGCCAAGTCGATCGCCGACGCGGCGGGCGGGGCGATGCGACGCACGGCGTAACGGCGTCCGCCGTCACGGACAAAGGCTGCATAAGCGCCAATAAACGGGCATAAGCGCCAACAAACGAGCCTAAACGCTAGTAAATTCGCTAGCGTTTACTAGCGCTTATTTTTCGGAATTGAGACTTCTCAGTGGGTTACGGGCGATTCAAATAAGGAAATCTCCCTTTGCTCTTCGCCGCCACTGACCGCCTCCACGGCAGTCGGATTCCGGCGACATGCTGAACCTAGCACGAATTCCGGTTTTCGTAAAGAAGTTGTCGCTAGAGAAATTTCAGAATGGGGACGTCGGAAATCGTGCGAGGACAGGGGGTGACGGATCCGTAGTATGCCTTTGGGATGACCCTGGTCTTCGAACGACACGTGAAGCTGTTCAGGAATGGCCGGAACCAGGCCGTGCGGATTCCGCGCGAGTTCGAGCTTGCCGGCCAGGACGCCATCATACGCAAGGAGGGCGAAAGGCTCGTCATCGAGCCTTCCCCGCCCAAATCTCTGCTCGCTTTGCTGGCGACCCTCGCGCCCCTCGACGAGGACTTTCCGCCGATCCCTGATCCGCATCCTGAGCTTGTCGCGCTTTAATGCGCTATCTGCTTGGCGCCAACATCGTGTCTGACCTCGTTCGGCGCCCCCAAGGCCGCGTCGCTGGGCGTATCCGCGAAGTCGGCGAGGCTCAGGTGTGTACGACCATGATTGGGCGGGTCAGAACTTGATGCGAAGCCCGGCCGTCGGGTTGATCGTCTGGACCTGCTGGTAGCCGCTCGCGAGGCCGCCGTACACATTCGAGAGCATGACGCCCGCATAGAGATCGACGCGCTTGACTGGCCGGTAATCGATCAGGAAGGAAAGGAAGTCTTCTGAGCCTGAGCAAGAGCCGCTGCTGGTGTGAATGCCCGTTCCGGTGCAGAGCGACGTGGAGTAGTCGTTCTGTGAGAGGTAATAAAAGGCGCCGACCACGTCGAGCTGCGAGTTGATCGCATATTTGGCTCCGAACCAGAAGTAGGGAGCGATCCTGTTAATCTCGTAGGCGTTGTAGGTTATCCATTGGGTCGGAAAGAGGGTCGCCGCTCCGGGGATGGTAGAGGGGATCGTCCCGGGGATGTTCCAGCCGCCGATAGTCTGGAAGCCGTTCGGATAAGTGTTGCTGGGATTGGCTTGCTTGATCCATGCGTAGCCGCCGTAGACGGTCGCGGGTCCCCAATTGTACTTGGCGAGCAGCGTAAAACCGGTATTGTTCGACAGCGTCGCCTTCAGATCGGTGTTGCTATAGAACATCGGGACGCCGTCGCTGCAGCCGGTTTGGCCGGCGTAAGGACCCGATTTGAGGACGGCGCAGGTCCCGGTGAAGGTGCTGAGGGCGACCGTGTCCTTGGAGTAACTGCCAATGCCGTCCAGTGACAGAGTTCCGCCGAAAAGGTTGGCAAAATCTGCGCCGATCTGGCCCTGATACATGCCCGCCGTCGCGTTGCCCTGGTCATAACCGCCCCACTGCACCAGGCCCGCCGCGCGGAAATTCATCAAGTCCAATCGATATTTGACCGCCGTGTTGGCGCGGGCCGCCTCGGTGTCGCCAAAGCCGGCGAAGGAGCCCGTATAACCGAACGGCGAAAACGCATAGGCAGTGCTCATCGGATCGTACTCGATGAGGCCATCGAGCGACAAGCTATTCACTCGGCCGACGGTCAGCGTGCCATAGGTCTTGTTGCTGACGCCGATGAACCCTTGCCCGTTGTCCCACTGCCCAGTGCGGCTCGAATCGCCATTCGCGTTCTGCAGACTTAGCGCCTTGCCGTTGTTCTGGACCAACGAGCGCTGAGCATCGGCCAGATAGCCGTAATACGGATTGAATCCCATTTCCCATGTGCCGATGACTGACCAGCCATATCCGATCGGCTCGCGCATATTGACGCCCACGACCGATTGGCTCATGCCGTTCGGCGTTTGCACCCATTTGGCGCCGTTGCTCTGTTTGGTGATGATGTTCGCGACGTTATTGGTGTACGCCGCGTTGTAATCCGCGCCGTTGGACTCGTAGCCCATGCCCCAGTCGAGGGTCCCGTAGACGGTAAAGGGCCCGTAGCTCAGAGGGCAATCGGCCGCAGTTGAATCGAGCCAAGTCCAAAAGCTCGCAAAACAGCTGACCGGCGTCGCGGCCGGCGGCTTCGTGGTCGGTAGATCGGCCGCGTGAGCCGCGCCGACCGCGGCGAACGCAATCGCCAAGGCAACGCCGAATGTCCTCATGCGAACCCCGCCCGCGGTGGACCTAAAATCCACGCCGGCCCGCGCTCTCTACTGATCATAGCGGCCGACAGGAAAGATGTCACTTCCGACCATGAAGCGCTTTGGCGACCAACCAGGCGCGCGAACGGCAATTTCCTCCCGCGTTCACCTCCTCCATCGCCTTGTCCTCCGCGACAGATTGAGCTGGCGCTTGCGGGCGGGAAGGCCGCGGCGTGGCGGTACGACCAAGATTTGACCGACAGAACACCACGGACACCCAGGGCGCGTCACGGCGGTTAACGCCGGCGCGCGCGAGGTCGAGGTCCCAACCGCCATGGGCGCCCTCAGCGCGCGGCCGCCACAGCTCCGAGTGGCGGCGGCGCGACTGCGTGAGGCGCCGCTTCCACCTCGGCCTTCCCTTCCTGAGCCCAGCGGCGGGCAAGCACAGCGCAGACCATGAGCTGCATCTGGTGGAAGAGCATGGTCGGCAGGAGGATCATGCCGAGGTCTGGGCCGGGGAACAAAACGCCCGCCATCGGCACGCCGGCCGCGAGGCTCTTCTTCGATCCGCAGAAGACGATGGCGATCGTGTCCTCGCGGTTGAAGCCTAGGGTTTTGGCGGCGAAGCGGGTGGCGAAGAGCATGAAGGCCAGAATGAGTGCCTCGATGACGAGCATGATTGCGAAGCCGCTGATCGGCAGCGCGCGCCAGAGTCCGGCGCTGACCGCGTGGCCGAAGGCGCCATAGACCACCAGTAGGATCGAGCCCCGATCGGTCGCGGACAAAATCGCCTTGTGGCGGATGACGACGTCGCCGATCCACGGGCGTAAGCATTGGCCCGCGAGCAACGGCGCGACTAGGAGGAGGCCGATCTCGCGGATCGCGTCGCCGGTCGGCGCGCCGCCGCGTGCGGAGGCGAAAATCCCGACGAGAAGCGGCGTCGCCACCGTGCCGACGAGGCTCGACAGCGTCGCGGAGCACATCGCTGCGGGAACGTTGCCGCCGGCGATCGAGGTGAAGGCGAGCGAGGATTGGATCGTCGAGGGCAGGAGGCAGAGATAGAGCATGCCCAAAGCCAGCGGGCCGGGCACGAGCCATTGCGGCAGAAGGTGAAAGAGGAGGAGGCCGACGAGCGGGAACATCACGAAAGTGGACGCGAGCACCAGAGCGTGCAGGCGCCAATGCGCGACGCCCGCAATCACATTCGCCGTCGCCAGCCGCGCGCCATAGAGGAAGAACATGAAGGCGATCGCGACGTCGGTCGCGATCCTGACCGGCGTCTCGAACGCCGCCGTCGGCGGCGCCACGCTCGCCAACACGACGGCCGCGACGAGCAGCAGGGTGAACGTGTCGGGCGCGATGCGCGAGAGAGTCTGACGCATGATGGCGGAATATGCCGCGCCCGGCGCTCATTCGAAATGACGTTCCCTTTGGTTTCAGTTATCATTTAGCGTGATGACGGAAACCTACGATCCCGATCTTCTCGTGACCTTCCTGGCTGTCGCGGAGACCGGGTCTTTCTCCGAGGCCGCGCGTCGGCGCGGCGTTCGCCAGTCGACGGTGAGCCAGCAGGTGCGCCGGCTCGAAGCGGAGACGCGCCGGCGTCTGTTCGATCGCGACACGCACAAGGTCTCGCTGACGGTCGACGGGCAGGCTCTGACCGTGCTCGCCGGCGAGATTCTCGCCGCCTATTCCCGCGCGGAACGCTATTTTTCGAACGCGGAACTCCGAGGCCGCGTCCGCTTCGGCGCCTCGGAGGATTTCGCGCTTTCGAGCCTCCTGCCGCAGGTCCTGCGCGCATTCTCGTCGAGGCACCCTCAACTCGATATCGAGATGACCGTCGGGCTCGCGGCCGAGCTTTACGAACGGATGGATGAAGGCGCGCTCGATCTCATTTTCGCCAAGCGAAAGGCGGGCGACGGTCGTGGGCGCATGGTGTGGCGCGAGGAGATGGTCTGGATCGCAGCGCCGGACTGGCGGCGCGATCGCGAGCGCCCGCTGCCGCTCGTCCTCTATCCGCCGCGCAGCATCACTCGCGAGGCGGTTCTTGCGGCGCTCGAGAAGGCGAACGTTTCCTGGCGCATCGCCTGCACCTGCGGCTCGCTCTCGGGCCTTGTCGGCGCTGTTCTTGGCGGCCTCGGCGTCGGCGCGCAGTCGGCGCGTCTGAAGGCGGAAGGGACGGTCGCCGTCGGGCCTGAGGCCGGGCTGCCGCCGCTCGGCGAGACGGAATTCGTCGTCGTCCCCGCGCTCGGCCGACCGAGCGCGCCGGTTCAGGCGATGGCCGACACGATCCTCGAGTTCGGCCGCGCATTTCACGCCCAGGCGCCTTGAGGGATGCGGCCGATTGTAGCCGCGCCGACTGTAGCCGCGCTCCGTAGCCCGTCGGCAGACGGGCGTTCTTCCGAAAGCCCTTTGGAGCGCGGCGACGCGGTCAGCGACCGCGTCTACAAAACCGACCCGCGCCCCCGCCTCTCGATCTGCGGCGCTTTTCCGAATTGCACCGCAAGGAGCGGAGTTCGGCTGGTTACGGATCGGCGTAGACGGGGAGCCAAGACAAAAGCCCGGAGCAATCCTTATGTCTATGCCCATGACCGAAACGCGTGAGCCCAACATCGCACGGACGCCGGCTCGCGACGAGGAGCGCTGGCAGGCGGTCAAGCGCCGCGATTCCGCATTCGACGGCAAGTTTGTCTTCGCCGTGCGCACGACCGGCGTCTTTTGCCGCCCGAGCTGCGCCTCGCGGCCGGCGAAGCGGGAGAACGTCTCGTTCTTTTCGACTGTCGCAGAGGCGGAGAAGGCGGGCTACCGCGCCTGCAAGCGCTGCCGGCCCGACCAGCTCGGCGCGCCCGATCCGCAAATCGAGGCGGTCAGCCATGCGTGCCAGCGGATTGTTGAGGCGGAGGAGGCGCCTAAGCTTGCCGAGCTTGCGGCGGGGGCGGGCTTGAGCCCCTACCACTTCCATCGCGTCTTCAAGGCGATCACCGGAGTGACCCCCAAAGCCTATGCGGCCGAAACGCGGGCGCGGCGCGCGGCCGACAAGCTGCGCACGGCGGAGACGGTCACCGAAGCGATCTACGACGCCGGGTTCAACTCTTCGAGCCGCTTCTACGAGAGCACGGCCGGCGCGGCTCGGCATGACCCCAAGCGCGGTTAAGCGCGGCGGCGAGGGCGCGCTTATTCGCTTCGCGGTCGGGCAGGCCTCGCTTGGCGCGGTGCTGGTCGCCGCCACGAAAAAAGGCGTGTGCGCGATAACGCTGGGCGACGACCCGCATGCGCTCGTGCGCGACCTGCAGGACCGTTTTCCGAATGCGGAGTTCGAAGGCGGCGACGCCGAATTCGAGCGCATGGTGGCGCAAGTGGTCGGTCTCGTCGAAGCGCCGGGCCAGCGCCTGGATCTTCCGCTCGACATCCGCGGCACCGCGTTCCAGCAAAAAGTGTGGGCGGCTTTGCGCGCAATCCCTCCCGGCAAGACGGCGACCTACCAGGAGATCGCCCGCACGATTGGCCAGCCGAAAGCCGTGCGCGCGGTGGCGCAGGCCTGCGGCGCCAACCCGCTCGCAGTCGCGATTCCCTGCCATCGCGTGGTGCGCACCGACGGCGACGTTTCCGGCTATCGCTGGGGCGTCGAGCGCAAGCGCAAGCTCATCGACCGGGAGGCGGCGTGATGAAGGCCCGAGCCCTCACCCCTACCCGTCTTCCGGAGGAGGCCCTCACCCCAACCCTCTCCCCGAGGGAGAGGGGACGAAACCCTTCTCCCTTGGGGAGAAGGTGGCCCGAAGGGCCGGATGAGGGCGTTCCCGCGATCGGCGCGCTCGATTGGCAGACCATCGAGCGCGAACTCGACGCCTACGGTTGTGCGGTCGCGCCGAAGCTCATCTCGCCGGAGACCTGTCGCGAGCTTGCGGCGCTTTATCCTGACGACTCCCGCTTCCGCTCGCAAATCGTGATGGCGAAACACGGCTTTGGCCGGGGCGAGTACAAATATTTCGTCTATCCGCTGCCTGAGCCGATCGTCTCGCTTCGCCGGGGCTTCTATTCGCGGCTCGCGCCGATTGCGGATAAGTGGAATGAAGCGATGGGCGTTTCTGTTCGCTATCCAGCCGAGCACGACGCGTTCCTGACGCGCTGCCGTGAGGCGGGTCAGACGCGCCCGACGCCGCTCCTCTTGCGCTATGGCCCCGGCGACTACAATTGCCTGCATCAGGACGTGTACGGCGAGCATCTTTTCCCGTTGCAGGTCGCGATCCTGCTCTCCGAGCCTCAGCGCGACTTTGACGGCGGCGAATTCGTGCTGACCGAGCAGCGGCCGCGCATGCAGTCGCGCGCCGAGGTCGTGAGCCTGCGCCAAGGCGACGGCGTGATCTTCGCGGTGCGGGAGCGCCCGGTGCAAGGCACGCGGGGGACTTATCGCGTCAATCTGCGCCATGGCGTAAGCCGCATCAAAAGCGGCGAGCGGTTCACCCTGGGGGTGATCCTTCACGACGCTAAGTGACGAGTCTTCAACGCGCATTGCGCCAAACGTGGCTGCGACGCGGCTCGGATCGATAGGGCGCGGCAGATCATTCGGCTCACCGAAACTTGAACAGGCGCGTCACGCAAAACTTCTTGATCAGCTAAAATTTGTGAGACAGTCTTGCTTTGCCGCCATTTGGGAGGGATGAGATGCGCACACGAGGGTTGGAAGCGTTTTTCATAGCTGCCTGCATGTTCGCGAGTTCAGGCGCTGCTTTTGCCGGCGCCAAGCATGTTCACAATATGGACGTGAAAGCCCAGTGCATTGTCAAGGCCGACGCCCAGAACCTGACGGGGCATGAGCGCCACGTCGCGATAAAGCAGTGCAGACAGGAGGGCTCCTCTTTCTCTCTCATGGGGTTCTTGAGGAACCCACATTAACCGTGCAGGGATTGGGAACGGGGCGTTGCCGTCGCTTACGTCGCGGCGTAACTAGATGGGCGAACATCGTTAACGGTGAGGCCCTTCATGTCCCCCGCCCGCCAACCCGCCATCTTCGTGCCGCATGGCGGCGGACCGTGCTTCTGGATGGACTGGCCGCCGCCGTTTGGCCCGCATGCTTGGGATGGCCTCAAGAACTATCTCGCCGGCGTTCTCAAGTCGCTGCCCGAGCGGCCGAAAGCGTTCCTGGTCGTCACCGCCCATTGGGAGGCGGACAAGCCGACGGTCAGCGTCAACCCGAAGCCGGGTATGCTGTTCGACTATTACGGCTTTCCCGCAGATACTTATAAGCTGAGCTACCCCGCGCCAGGCGATCCGGGGCTGGCTGCTGAGGTCAAACGCCTCATCGAGGCGGCGGGCCTGCCCGTCGCGACCGACGGCGAGCGCGGCTTCGACCATGGGGTGTTCGTGCCGTTCCTCATCGTCGATCCGAAGGCCGAGATCCCGGTCGTCATGCTGTCGCTGCGCAAGGATCTCGATCCCGCCTTCCATATCAAACTCGGCAAGGCGCTTCAGCCGTTGCGCGATCAGGGAGTCGCGATCGTCGGCAGCGGGATGAGCTTCCATGACCTGCGCCATTTCCGCGACGGCGACACGACGGCGTCCGCCGCCTTCGACGCCTGGCTCGATGAGACTGCGAAAGCGCCGGAAGCGGAGCGGGAGGCGCGGCTCACGCATTGGGACAAGGCGCCGTCGGCGCGCGCTTGCCATCCGCGCGAGGAGCACCTTTTGCCGCTGATGGTGGTCGCCGGCGCCGCGGGCGACAGCAAAGGGACGCGCGACTTCAACGCCAAGATCGGCGGCAAGATGATCTCGGGCTTCAAGTTTGGGTGACGTTTAAGTCGCGTCGACGCGCTGCCTCTCGTCCTCGCGCACGATCCCCGGCAGGAAGCTGCCGACCGCTTTGACGTCCTCTTGGTCGAGTTCAAGCCGCTTCGGCGACATCGCCGCTGCGGCCGGAGCGTCGCCCCTCGCTCTCCTCCCAACCGTCACATTTCCGGAAGTGAGCCGGCTCACAGCGTCGCTGGCCGAAACAAGGATGTGTGGCCCGATCGCGTTGGCATACGCCTTGCAACGGTTTTTTACCGAAATGTGACGATTATGAATCTACGTCACAAATGTGTTTGGAGGTGTTAACAGGTAACCTCATGAACGCCATGATTCTCCATCTCACTCCCGAAGTCCGCGAGGCCGCGCTTGATCTCAAGGCATTGCGCAGAAAGATAAGAGAGGCCGGCGAGCGGGCGTATGAGTGGTTTCCGGCCGAAGCCAATGCGCGGCAGCGCATGCTCTGCCTAAGTTTTGAGCAGGCGGGCGATCAAGAGGCGCTGAGCAGCCGACAAACGCCGCCGCCCAAGCCGGGCGAAGGCTTCCTCAAGCTGGCCTGAACCGGATTTGTAGACGCGGTCGCTCACCGCGTCCCGCCGCGCTCCAAAGGGCGTCCGGAAGGACGCCCGTCTGACGACGGGCTAGCGAGCGCGGCTACAAAAGGCGCGGCTACAAGCGGCCGCGCTTGGCAAGCGAAAACCTCAATCCGGCGGCCAGACGGGCGCGAATCTCGGCACGAGATGAAGGTCGTGGCCCGTCCATGGATGCGCAAGCGCCGCCTCCTCATTGAGCTCGACGCCGAGGCCCGGATCTTCCGGCGGGATGACGAAGCCCTCCTCCCAGCGGATCGGCTTTTTGAGAATCTGGGCGTGGAAACCGTCCCAGCGCTCGATGCTCTCGAGGATGAGAAAATTCGGGCTGCACGCCGCGAGCTGGATGTTGGCCGCGCCAACGATCGGCCCGCAGTAGAGATGCGGCGCGATCTGCGCATAATGCGCTTCCGCCATCCCGGCGATCTTCTTCGCTTCCAGGATGCCGCCGACCCGGCCCAGGTTCATTTGCAGGATTGACGCCGCGCCGGTCTCGAGGACGCGGGCGAACTCATACTTTGTCGTGAGGCGCTCGCCGGTTGCGATCGGCATGCGACATTGCGCGGCGAACCTGGCCATCTCCTCCGGCGCTTCGGGCGGCGTCGGCTCCTCGAACCATAACGGCTCGTAAGCCTCGATGCGCCGCGCCAGACGCAGCGCGCCCGAGACGGTGAACTGGCCGTGGGTCCCGAACAGAAGATCGCATTTCGTGCCCACCGCCTCGCGCAAGGTCTTCAGGAACGCTTCGCAAAGCTCGAGCCTTTCGAGGCTCGGCTGGCGCGGATCGAAGGTCGAGTACGGCCCTGCGGAATCGAACTTCACCGCGGTGAAGCCTTGGGCCATATATTTGAGCGCGCGTTTGGCGGCGGCGTCGGGATTCGAATAGACCGGGCTCTCCGAATAGGCGTGCGAGCCTGGCTCGTCCGGATAGAGATAGGTGTAGCTGCGCAGCCGCTCATGGACCTTGCCGCCGAGCAGCGCATAGACCGGCTTCATGACCGCCTTGCCCACGATGTCCCAGAGCGCCATTTCGATGCCCGACAGGACCCCCATCAGCGAAATGTCGGGCCGGCCGGAGTAGCCGCGGCCATAGACATTGCGCCATAGCGCCTCGATGCGGAACGGATCGGCGCCGTCGACGTGACGCTCGAACACGTCCTCGATCATCGCCGCGATCGCCTTGGGCGCGAAGCTCGCAGCATAGACCTCGCCCACGCCCTCGACGCCGCAGGCGGTCTTGAGCTTGAGGAACACGAAGTAGCGGCCGCCGAAGGCTGGCGGCGGATTGCCGACGACAAAGGTTTTCAGTTCGGCGATTTTCACGGGCGGTCTATCGGCGGAAAAGAGGGTAGGGCCGAGCTTCGGTCCTTACAGGAAATTGCATTCGGGTCGAACCGCGATCGTCATTGCGAGCCATAGGGCGTCGAAAGACGCCCGTCCTTCCGGACGGGTTATGCCGCAATCCAGGGATCATAGGGCGTCGCTCCTCATCCCTGGATCGCCGCGTTCCCCCGGGTCGCCAAAGCCGGGGGGGCCTCGCGATGACGATTCCAGCCGACAGCCGCGCAGTCTAGGCGTTCGCGCCGGCCTTTCGATGTGTTAACGCGCTGCGCGCCCGCTGTCCAAGCCCGCGCGCGTCAGGAGCCTATGATGGTCGAAACGATCGCTTTCGTCCTGCGCAACCTGCCGGTGTTTCTGTTCGTGGCGGCGCTGGCGCTTGCGGCGGCATGGCGGACCGGCGCGCCCATCGCCGATCGGTTGCTCAATTGGATTTTGCTCTTGCCGATCGGCGTCTCCGGAATTTGGGCGGCCGTGTTTCATCTCTTCTTTCCCGAAATGGCTGCGGCGGACATCGGCTGGGAGCCAAGCCCGTTCCAATTCGAGGTCGGGATGGCGGATCTTGCGATGGGCATAGCCGCCTGCATCAGCTTCTGGCGCAGCCTCGACTTCAAAGCGGCGGTCGTGATCATCAATGCGATTTTCCTGCTTGGCGACGCGATCGGCCATGTGAGGCAGATGATTGCCGAAGGCAACTTTGCTTCCGGAAACGCCGGCGTGCCCTTCGTTGGCGACCTCATCTTTCCCGCTCTGTCGATCATCCTCCTGATCATCGTTCAGCGGTCTCAGGCGGCGGAGCGCACGTCTTAGACTTCGCTCAAAACACGATGACGTTACGCACCGCCGCGCCGGAGCGTGAGGAGGCGAGAGCCTCATTGATCGATTCCAGCCGATAGCGCCCGCTGATCAATTGGTCGAGCTTGAGCCGCCCCTCGCGGTAGAGCTTAACGATCATCGGCACGTCGATCGCCGGTCGGGCCGAGCCCATCTTGGAGCCGAGGATCCTTTGCCCGTCGGCGGCGATTGAGCCCGGATCGATCACCGCTTTGACCCCCGACGGCGGCATGCCGACCAGCACAGTCGCGCCATTGCGCTTCATCAGCGAAACGCCCTGTTCGACCGCGCCTTTGACGCCGACGCTGACGAAAACCCAATCGGCCTTGCGCCCCCCGTTCAGCGCCGCCGCACGCTCGGCAACATTCTCGCTTTTCGCGTTGATCGTCTCTGTCGCGCCGAATTCACGCGCCGCAGCGAGCTTCAAGGGCTCGACGTCGACGGCGATGATCGGAGAAGCGCCGGCGATCCGCGCGCCCTGGATGGAATTGAGGCCGACTCCGCCGCAGCCGATGACGACGACGCTCGAGCCTGGTTTCACGCTGGCCGTGTTGACGACCGCGCCCAGCCCCGTCAGCACGCCGCAGGCGATGAGCGCGGCGCTGTCGAGGGCCATGTCCTTCGGAATCGCGATCGCCTGCGACTGGTCGACGACCATATGCTCGGCGAAGGCGCCGGTGCGCAGTCCGTGAACGATCGTCTTGCCGGCGCCGTCATGCAGCGGCGTGTTGCGATCGAGCGGGAACACCTCCTCGCAGAAGACGGGCGCGCCCTCGGTGCAGGCGGGGCAGAAGCCGCAATTGCGGATGAGCGTCGCCACCACATGGTCGCCGACTTTCAGGCGCGTCACACCCTCTCCGACCGCCTCGACCACGCCCGCCGCCTCGTGGCCGTAGACTGCCGGCAACTCGCCACCCCAGACGCCGTCGAAGAAAGAAATATCGCTGTGGCAGATCGCGCAGGCTGCAGTTCTTATCAGCGCCTCGCCCGGCCCCGGGTCGGCAAGGTCGACCGTTTCCACGGTCAAGGGCGCGCCGAAGGCGCGGCAGACGGCGGCTTTGGTTTTCATGGGGCGCGGAGACTCTGTTGCGGCGAGCAATCAGGGTTTTGCGACGAGCGGCCGCAAGATCAAGCGCAGTCTTGAGGGGAGGGGGAATAATTTTTGCGGGGCGCGGCGGCTGAGCTCGAGGAGCGCCAGTTCAGGACGCCCGCGGCCCGGCGGCCGGCTGATTGCTTGAAGTCGGCTGGTAAAAAATAATCTGGCTTCCCTGTCGCTCGAAGTCGACAGAAATGGCGCGCAGTTTCGGCAGCGCATGGCGGATCGCGTCGTGGCGATCCTCAGGGGCGAAGAGGGCGAGGAAACCGCCGGCGCCTGCGCCGAGGATCTTGCCCCCGACGGCGCCGTGCTTTCGCGCAGTCTCGTACCAGTCGTCGATGTCGGAAGTGGAAACGCCAGGCGCCATGTCGCGCTTGAGCATCCAGGCTTCATGGAGAATCTGGCCGAACGAATCCAGATTGTCGTTCCGAATTTCGGAGAGGAGTTGATAGCAGAGCGAGACCATCCGCTTCATGGCGGACTTCTTGTCGACATTGGTCGCCAGCTCCGATGACTGCTGCTTGAGAATTGTCGAGGCGCCTCTCGTTATCCCGGTGTAAAGGACCAGCATCTGTCTTCGGATTCCGGCGATGGTCTCCGGCTTGCAAATGACCGGCGAGACGGTGACCGTGTTGTTCGGATTGAATTCGAAGAGATTGAACCCGCCATAAGCGGCGGCGTACTGGTCCTGCTTGCCGATCGGCTCGCCGCATACGTCGATTTCGATGTGGCAGGCCTGCTCCGCCAACTCCTGACGCGTGGAATGGCGGCCGAGAAAAGCGTAGAGCGCATGCAAGAGCGCGACGGTGAAGGAGCTCGATGAACCGAGGCCCGTTCCGCGCGACGGGATATCCGCAACGGTTGTGATTTCGACGCCGCCCGGAACCCCGGCCATGTTCAGCGCGGCGCGCACGAGTTGATGCTCGATCTCGGAAACCGAGTTCACCTCTTCGACCCGCGAATAGGCCACACGAATTCCGCTGTCGAATTTGCGGTTCATGGTGACGTATACGTACTTGTCGATCGCCGTGCTGACGACCGCGCCGCCATATTCCCGATAATAGGATGGCAGGTCGCTTCCGCCCCCGACGAAGCTCATGCGCAACGGCGTGCGACTAATGATCATTCGCCGTTCCCTTCGCGAGGATGGACTCGATTTGACAGGCGTCGAGATTGATCTGCATGGGCGAGCTTGTCGATGGCTCCGGAACCTGTTGTTCGCGCTGGCTGGCAAAGAGGCTCTTGGCGCGCGCCGGGGGAATGCCTCGTCGTTCGCATAAGTGCATGAAGCGCGCATGTCGGGCGGCTTCGCTCGAGACGACGTTGATCGTTTGAACAGTCCGGCCAAGAGACGCCGCGAGCTCCGCAGCAAAAACGCCTTCCCATATGAGAAGTTCGTCCGGCGCCAGCTTGATCTCCAGTTGTCTTCCGCGGCCAGCTGGAAGCATGAGCGTAACGGATTGGCTTTTCGCACGCTCCGCCGCTTTCGCTATCGCCTCTTTGAGACCCGTCATGTCGAAGGGCGCCAGCGCATGCCGGTCTGTCTCTCAAACCAGCGATCCGTGTGAATGACGCGCGCGCGGCGTCCCTTGAGCCGCAATTCGCGCTCAAGCGTCGCTGCGACGGTCGATTTGCCGGCGCTCGGCAGGCCGCCGACGAACCAATCGTCGCTTGACGCCATCGCGGCGAGTTGGGGAGCCAGGGCCTCCGCGATCTTCGGATAGACGTCAAGAATGAAGGCTGCCGCCTCTGAGACATTGGCGACCGTGAATCTGGCTTCGTGAGGATAGCGGCGATCGAGGCCACCGTGTCCGGTTTCAACCAGAATGCAGGAAACCCCCGCCTTTTCGGCCGCCCCGAGATCCGCCGTCGAGTCGCCGATATACCAAGAGCGGGCCAGATCGATATTGAGGTCTTTTTGAGCGTTGAAGATCAGGCCGGGCTCGGGCTTCCGGCAATCGCATCGGATCTTGAGCTCGACGCGTTCGCCCGGAAACCCGCGATCGGGGTGATGCGGGCAAATGTAGATTCGGTCGAAATAGGCATGGTCACGGCCGATCTCCGTTTCGAGCCGAGCATGGATATGGCGCAACTCAGCTTCGGTGACCTCGCCGCGCGCGATGACCGGCTGATTGCTGACTAGGACCGTTCGCCATTCGGCCTCGTTCAACCGTCGGATCGCAGACCCGGCAAAGGGAAAAACCTCGAGATCCTCGGGACGGCGAATGAGCCCGTGTTCGACATTGACGGTGCCGTCGCGATCCAGAAAGACGGCTTTCTGAGGTTCGTTGAGCGATGCGCGACGAATTGCGCCCGACGTCAGCGCGTTGCGAACCCGTTGCAGTCGTTCGGGAGTGCCTGCGTCCTTGATGTATTCGGGGGAGGCGTATCCCCGCAAATCCGCTCCGGCGGCCAGCATGCGCGGAAAAAGATCCTTTCCGAAATCGAGAGGACCAGCCGTTTCGCTCCACGCGCGCAGGCTCTCGCGACGTACGACGTAAAGCGCGGCGTTCACGAGGTTCGGCAACCATGCATCCGCCGGGTGCGGGTAGGCGTGGAATGCGACAATGCGCCCGGTTTCGTCGATTTCGACCAGGTCCGAGTCATGCGGATGGTCGTTCGGATGAAGAAATAGCGAGACGTCGGCGCCGGGGACCGCGCGATGCCAAGACCAAAACCGCGTCAGATCCACGCAAAGCATCGTGTCGCCGTACATGACCAGAAATTCGGGCTCGAGCTCGTCAAGAGCGGCCAGCACGGCGCCCGCTGTTCCTCGAGGTTCGCCGTCGTCGATCAATCCGACGGAAATCGGCAGGTCGACGCCATTGAGCCATTCGCGGATCGCGTCGGCCCTGTGGTTGACCATCACGACAGCGTCGGTGAAGCCATGCGCGCTGAGAAGCTCGAGCTGATGCAAAAGGAGCGGCTTGCCGCATACGTCCACGAGCGGTTTCGGCAGCCCGCCCAGCACCGAGGCGAGCCGCGTGCCCTTCCCTCCGGCGAGAATGACCGCCTGCTTCACCGCGGGTTTTCCTGAAAATTGATTTCGCCGATCGCGCGTCGGACGGCTTCGAGGGAACTCAGCTTCGGCGTCCAACCGAGCGCGGAGAGCTTCGCAGTGGAATAGGCGAAGCGGGGGACGTCGCCCACCCACCCTTTGTTCTCCGTCCCAAACTTAAGCCGCGCGCCGGGCGCCACCGCTGCGACGGTTTCGCGGGCAATGTCGCGCACGAAGATCCCGGCGTCGGTCGGGCCGATGTTGAAGACGTCAACCTTCTTGGCGACATGGGCTTGGACGAACAACATGGCCTCGACGAGTTCGGTCACGTGCAAATAGGACTTCCGCTGCGAGCCGTCGCCGAGCACGTCGAGATGGTCCGGGTCCGAACGCAGCCGGCGGATGAAGTCGAGAATCACGCCATGGGTCGCGGGCAGCCCCACCACATTGGGAAAGCGGAACAGCAAGGCTCGGCCAAGGAACCTCTCCGCCGCCGCGGTAATCATCGCTTCGGACGCAAGCTTCATGGCGCCGTAGTTCGAAATCGGAAACAGGGGGCCGGTGCTTTCGGTCAATTCCTGGTCTCCGAGATCGCCGTAGATCGCGGAGCTTGAGGCGAAGAGCAATTCTCCGATATTCCGCTCCTCCATGACCCGGAGGACGTTGAAGGTCGTCATGAACGTATCGCGCAGATCGACGCCCGGGTCGGCGATCCCCGCTGGAATGTCGGAATTGGCCGCGAGATGCCAGACCTCCGAGATCTGGCCAAGATCCGCGTGAGAATCGAGGCAGGATCGGAACGCCTCGAGATCGGAGAGATCGACCGCCGAAAACCTGAAGCTGTTTTTCTCAGCGAAGCGCGCGACGTTGGCGATCGTCCCGCGGCAGAGATTATCAAGACAGATGACGGAGTCGCCGCGCGAAAGGATGGACTCCACCAGCGTATTGGCGATGAACCCCGCCCCGCCGGTAACCAAAATCGTCATCGCCGCCCAATCAACCTGATGAACGGGGCGCGATCAACCCGAACGCGCCCGCCTCGAACCGACGGGGTTCGACCAGACCTCAAAACTTCTTTTCGCCGAGCAATTTGGGATCGACAAGGTGTCTGTGTCGAACGTACTGGGCCAGCACATGCATCATCGACTGATGGATGTCCTCGACGATTCCGTAGTTGTGCGCGTCGACATGAAGGTTGATGTCCGCCGCCTTCGCCGAAGCGCCGCCCTTGAACCCCGTCATCGCGATGGTTCGCAATCCGTTGGCCTTGGCCCAGGTGATCGCGTTCACGATATTCCGGGACTCTCCGGATGAGCTGATCGTTATCAGCACGTCGCCCGGCTTGGCGAGCGACGAAAGCTGGAAGCTGAAAATGTCGTCGTAGCCGATGTCGTTGGCGATCGCGGTGATCAGTTCGACCGTCGCGGACAGGCTCGAGACCCTCGGCTTTATGGTCGTGTCCGTCCTGACGCCTTTTAGACAGTCGCAAGCCAGGTGATTGGCGATTGCCGCGGAGCCGCCGTTGCCACACGAAAAGATCGTGCCATTGCGGGCGACGACGTCGACGATTGCGTCCGCCGCAGCCTGCATTCGGTCGCGCGCCACCGCCGCCGCCGCCGCACGGAAATGGTCAAAATAGGCGTCGAGGTAGCCCGCCATGCCGTCGTAAAGTCGTTCGGGGAAGAAACTCAGGACAAGCCCCTCTCGCAAAAAGCGGCGTCTGGTGCCGCCGGTACGATATTCTCGTTTATCCTAGTGATAACGCAAACGCGTTTCTCAACGAAAACGATTGAGATCTCGTTTGCAGTCAAGGAACAGCAGCAGTCTCGGACAAAACCCGTATCGGCTGCTCGGTCCGGCCCAACACGCGCTCGAGACCCGCGCGATATGTCTCGGCGATTGCTTTCCGTTTGAACCGGTCCAACCCCCCGCGCTCATGAAGAGCGGCGATGGATCGTTTGAACCGCTCCTGTTCCGTCAGCAGGCGGGCGACGCCCGACTCGATGTCATCGAGGCTCGTCGGATCGCACGCATATCCGACTTCATCATTGGCGAAAAATCCGTCGATGCCCCAGCCCTTGGTGTGAAGCAAGGGCAAACCGGAGAACAGAGCCTCGATAAACACCATGCCGAACGTTTCCCGGCGGGTCGGCATCAGGAAAGCGACGTAATCGCCGAGGGTCGTCGTAAATCCATCGCTCGGCAGCGGGCCTTTTAGCGTGACGTTCTTCGCCTTGGACTTCTCAACGATTTGAGAAACCTCGAACATCGTCTTGGGCGAACCTTTGCCGTAGACGTCGAGCGAAATGCCGGGAATTCGCTGGGACATGCGGTCGATGACGGTGACAAGCGCGGCCAAATTCTTTCGACGATGAACGTCCAGATTGAAAAGGGTAACGAACCGAGGTTCAGAGACGACCGGGGAAGGCGTGAAGTGCTCGTGCTGGGTAATTGCCGGCAGTATGATCAATTTCGAGCGATCAAGGCCGAACAACTCGTCGAAGCGCTCTTCTACCCAGGGCGTATGCGGGATGATGAGAGCCGCCTGGTCGAGTATTGATTTCCAGGTCGCCTTCAAGTCCGGACGATATTTTACGACTTTCAGATCCGTATCGCCCCAGAGATTGACGATAAACGGGCGTTTGAGGCTTTGAGCGATTTTCTGGCCAACTAAACCTTCGACGGAAAACTTGTGCAGGTGGAGCGCGTCGACCGGAATGCCGCGGCTTTGGATATCCTTGAGGATCCAGTCGGACACGCGGTTCAGATAAGTCGCGAGAAAAAGTCCCTTGGGCGGCGCTCCGTAGGCGATCGCCTTGCGGTCGGGGCCGAAATCGACTGCGACTATGCCCGAAACGAGACTGACGCGATTAAGAGAATAGACGATATGACGATAACCCTCGGTGGCCTTGATGAGGTTGGCGACCGAACTGGTCTTGGCCGCGGCCATCGAGTCAGGAAAATCAGCACTAATATGAACGATGACCTTAGTGCTCATGCCTTATCTGACCTCTTTACGCCTGGAAGACCAGACCAGAAATAGACCATTCGTCAGCGATTTCCTCCAAATCTAACTGTCAGGTTGAACCAGTTGAGGTTGGCTATTGCTTGGGATTGCGCCAAGCTAGACTTCCGGAGAGCTGAAGTTTGCGAGCCGGATTGGCAATTCAATTCGCTATACGAATATCACTCCGGCATACGCGTGTCAAAGCTCCGCAGGGGCGCCAAATGCACGACAGAATTGTTGGGTCGGCGCCGCAGGACGCCCGAAGCCGCCGCTAACATTGCCGGGAGGGAGGCCGGCAAACAAGACGACGAGGCATGGAAATTGCGCTGGCCCGCGGTCGCCCTCAGCCGGCACGACCGAGAGGCGAAGCGTTACAATGCTCTTTGGTTAGATCACACCCAGACCCAGCCGCAAACGCGGCGGCCTCGACGCCACCAGCAACGCCGGACGCGGCGACGAGGACGCCGACGCGGACCGGGCCCCACCCAGACCTGCGTCTTCTCGATCCAATCGTCCAGGGAGCCCGGGATGCGGTCGTCGAGCGGCATCGCGCTTGCCGTTTCAGAGGGCCCAGCCAGACCAGCGGCGGCGACAGCGGCGCCAAACAAAATCCCGTGCGTCAGGGCGCGGCGGTCGATCTCTTTCATCGAACGATTCCTCCCTGCAGCAGTTTATGCCAGCCAACTGTCTTTAGTAGGGCACGGCCGCCCGGGTCGCGATCACGATTCCGTTAGGACAAAGATCTCCGATTAGTTTGCGGTTGACTCAATTATCCATGCGTAAGAAGATGATTTCCGCGGCAGTCTCATCTGTACCCGCGGGACAGATAAGGGGAAGCTATGCAAGTAAGAACTCAAATTTATTCCCATTGTGGGCTTGGCCTTAGCGGGCGTTGTCGCAGGCGCAGGCCTGGCGCGGGCCCAGGTGATGAATGCTGACGTCGGCGTCAACCCGACCTATGAGGAAACCCTGGGCGGGGTGAGTTCCACCGGCGGGTTCTTCTCCGCCCGAGCGTTTGTCACCAGTTCAACCGACTATTCCGGAGGGACGTTGGCATACGGGCTGGGGTCTTCCCAGAACCTTTCCTTCATTCCGGCAGATACTGCGCTCGAGTTTTCCGATTCGAACGCGTCTTTTTCGACCTTGCAAGCGCTCTATCCGGCCGGCGACTACGAATTCGATCTCGCCGCGGGTTCTCAGCCAGCCACCTCGATCGGGATAGACTACGTAGGCGGCGCCTATTCGAATGTGCCGTTGATAACGAACTTTTCGGAGCTGCAAGGGCTGGATGCGAGCCACTCCTTTACCGTCGATCTCGACCCATATGTTCCGGGCTCGGTCGCGACCGATTTATTCATCTTCTTTTCCATCACCGACTCCTCTGGAGCCCTGGTCTACAGTTCGCCGGGCCTGGCGGACACCACAACCTTCATTACGATAGCAGCTGGCACCCTCGCGGCGGGCAACTCCTATAGCTTCGACTTACTGTACTCCAACCGGATCGGCGGCACGGATTACATAAGCGGGTACCCGGTGACACAGTTCTACGATACGCATACGGATGGTTCATTTTCCACCGCCGGCGCGGTTCCTGAGCCTTCCACCTGGGCGATGCTGCTTATGGGCTTCATTGGGGTTGGCGTGATGGTTCGCCGCCGCACGCCGGCCGTCAGAGCGCTGGCGCAGTAAGGGCGACTTTTCCTGGGGGTGGCTTTCCGCAGCCGCCATCACGAGAAAGTGAAAACCGCTGCGGCGCATGCGGGCGCGCCGCAGCGGAGGTTTCCCAGAGGTTTCCCCAACCCCTCTTGCATCCGCATCGCGAACCCGCTATGGAGCGCGTTTGGGGTCGACGGCGCGACGGCCCCGAATCAAACATGGCTACCGCCCTGCAAAGATGAAACCGGTTGCGGCTGATCGGAGCGGGAGCGGCGGAAGGGCCGGAGGACGGAAAGGGTGAACCTTTGCGTCCGTTCCGGCTTTGTCCTGTCCGAGACTGCCGGTGCGTGACCCCTTTGGGGAAGCGCTTAATTCCTTAGCCCTTTGGGGCGGGAGCCAGCATAGACGGGGAAGACCGAGTTTCTAAGATCCGTCCGGCGCTTTCCGGACGGTGAAAACGGTTCGAACCATCTGTCCGGCGCCGGGCGTTGTTCGCCCGCCTCCGGGGACAGGCGCAAGTGGCCGCGGGCGTGGTGCGGGAGACCGTATCGGGCGCGCGGCGTGTGCAACAGGCGGGTTTTGAGCTTTTCGAGGCTCGCCGACCGGAGATGAGCACCGTGGATAGAACGGAAAAGAAGGAAGCCGTCGCGGCCCTTCACGACGTTTTTTCGAAAACGTCGGTCGTGGTCGTGGCGCATTATTCCGGCCTGACCGTCGCCCAGATGCAGCGGCTGCGCAAGCAGATGCGGCAGGCGGGCGCCAAAGTTCAGGTCGCCAAGAACAGCCTCGCTCAGATTGCCCTTGAGGGCACGGACGTCGCCTCGATCGGTCCCCTGCTCAAGGGCCCGACCCTGATCGCTCATTCGACTGATCCGGTGGCGGCGGCCAAGGCCGCGGTGGCTTTCGCCAAGGATCACGAGAAGTTCGTGGTCTTAGGGGGAGCCATGGGCAAGACAGCCCTCGATGTCGAGGGCGTCAAGGCGCTTGCGACCCTGCCGTCCCTCGACGAGCTGCGGGCGAAACTGCTGGGGCTTCTCACTGCGCCAGCGACCAAGCTCGCCCAGCTCGCCAACGCGCCAGCCGCCAAGCTCGCGCGCGTGGTCGGGGCCTACAGCGCCAAAGACGCAGCCTAAAGCCAGGCTCTTCACAAACCCTCGGTTCGAACTACATAAAGGAAGTCCATCAATGGCAAATCTCGAAAAAATCGTCGACGAACTCTCGAGCCTCACGGTCCTGGAGGCCGCCGAGCTCGCCAAGCTGCTCGAAAGCAAATGGGGTGTCTCGGCTGCAGCCGCTGTGGCGGTCGCCGCCGCTCCGGCCGCTGGCGGCGCTGCTGCTGCTCCGGTCGAGGAGCAGACCGAGTTCACCGTGGTCCTCGCTGCGATCGGCGACAAGAAGATCGAAGTGATCAAGGAAGTGCGCGCCATCACGGCGCTCGGGCTGAAGGAAGCCAAGGACCTGGTCGAAGCCGCGCCGAAGCCGGTTAAGGAAGGCGTAAGCAAGGAAGAAGCCGAAAAGATCAAGGCCGCTCTGGAAAAGGTGGGCGCCAAGGTCGAACTCAAATAATAGGCCGCCCGCTGACGCGGGGATCGGCTGATCAAAGTGGGACGGTCCCGGCCATCGGCCAGGGGCCGTTCCGGTGTTTCCAAGGCGTTTACGGTGAGTGAGCGTCGTCAACCGGCCGCTGATAGCCGTTGAGGCTGTCCGGTCGCAGTTTGAGTGAAAAGGAGCGTTGGCGACGCTCCGAAGAAGGCCAGCCGAAGTCCGGCGCGCATCCGGGCGCGACGGGACCAAGAGCGGCCGGCAAGCGAGCTTTAGAGGAGCGACATGGCGCAGACATTCACTGGCCGCAAGCGCGTTCGCAAGGTGTTCGGGCACGTCAAGGAAGTCGGCGAGATGCCGAACCTGATCGAGGTCCAGAAGGCCTCGTACGATCAGTTTCTGCTGATGGACCCGCCGAAGGGCGGGCGTCCAAACGAGGGCCTGCAGGCGGTGTTCAAGTCGGTGTTTCCGATCAAGGACTTCGCCGACACCGCTCATCTCGAATTCGTCAAGTATGAATATGAAGCGCCGAAATATGACGTCGACGAGTGCCGCCAGCGCGGTATGACCTATTCCGCGCCGCTCAAGGTGACGCTGCGCCTCATCGTGTTCGACGTCGATCCCGAGACCCAGGCCAAGTCGGTCAAGGACATCAAGGAGCAGGACGTGTACATGGGCGACATGCCGCTCATGACCACGAACGGCACCTTCATTGTCAACGGCACCGAACGCGTCATCGTCTCGCAGATGCATCGCAGCCCGGGCGTGTTCTTCGATCACGACAAGGGCAAGAGCCATTCCTCGGGCAAGCTCTTGTTCGCCGCCCGCATCATCCCCTATCGCGGGTCGTGGCTCGACATCGAGTTCGACGCCAAGGACATCGTCTATGCGCGCATCGATCGGCGCCGGAAGATTCCGGTGACATCGCTGCTTTACGCGCTCGGTCTCGACGGCGAGGAGATCCTGTCGACCTTCTATCGCAAGATCGTCTACAGCCGTCTCAAGGACGGCGGTTGGCGCGTGCCTTACGAAGCCGAGCGCATGAGGGGCGTCAAGGCTTCCGTCGACCTCATCGACGCCGACACCGGCGAAGTCGCAGTCGAGGCCGGCCGGAAGCTGACCGTCCGCGCCGCGCGGCAATTGGCTGAGAAGGGCCTCAAGGCGCTGCGCGCGAGCGATTCTGATCTTTATGGCCAGTATATCGCCGAGGACCTCTACAATCCGCAGACCGGCGAAATCTATGCCGAGGCGGGCGACGAGATCACCGAGAAGTCGCTGGCGCAATTGCTGGAGACCGGCTTCAACGAGTTGCCGGTGCTCGACATCGACCACGTCAATATCGGCGCCTATATCCGCAACACGCTCAAGGTCGACAAGAATTCCTCGCGCGAGGACGCTCTCTTCGACATCTATCGCGTCATGCGCCCCGGCGAGCCGCCGACCATCGAAAGCGCGGAGGCGATGTTCCAGTCGCTGTTCTTCGATTCCGAGCGCTACGACCTCTCGGCGGTCGGCCGGGTGAAGATGAACATGCGCCTCGACCTCGACGCGCCCGACACCCAGCGCACCTTGCGCAAGGATGACATCCTGGCGGTGGTCAAGGCGCTGGTGAACCTGCGCGACGGCCGCGGCGAGATCGACGACATCGACCATCTCGGCAACCGGCGCGTGCGCTCGGTCGGCGAATTGATGGAGAACCAATATCGCATCGGCCTCCTGCGCATGGAGCGGGCGATCAAGGAGCGCATGTCGTCGGTCGAGATCGACACCATCATGCCCCAGGACCTCATCAACGCGAAGCCGGCGGCTGCGGCGGTGCGCGAATTCTTTGGCTCTTCGCAGCTTTCGCAGTTCATGGATCAGACCAACCCGCTCTCGGAGATCACCCACAAGCGCCGGCTCTCGGCGCTTGGGCCGGGCGGCTTGACCCGCGAGCGGGCCGGCTTCGAGGTGCGCGACGTGCATCCGACGCACTACGGCCGCATCTGCCCGATCGAGACGCCGGAAGGGCCGAACATCGGCCTCATCAACTCGCTCGCCACCTTCGCGCGCGTGAACAAATACGGCTTCATCGAATTGCCTTACCGCAGGGTTCGCGAAGGCAAGGTGACTGAGGACGTCGCCTATCTGTCGGCGATGGAGGAGCAGAAGTATTCGGTCGCCCAGGCCGATACGCCCATCGACGCGAACGGCATGCTGGTTGGCGATCTCATCGTCTGCCGCCACGCCGGCGATGTCGTGTTCCTGCCCGGCGACCGCGTCGACTACATGGACGTGTCGCCCAAGCAATTGGTCTCGGTGGCCGCGGCGCTGATTCCGTTCCTCGAGAACGACGACGCCAACCGCGCGCTGATGGGCTCGAACATGCAGCGCCAGGCGGTGCCGCTGGTGCGTTCCGACGCGCCTCTGGTCGGCACCGGCATGGAAGCGATCGTGGCGCGCGATTCGGGCGCGGCGATCGCGGCGCGCCGGGCCGGCATCGTCGACCAGATCGACGCAACCCGCATCGTCGTGCGCGCGACCGAAGAGACCGACGCCGCCAAGCCTGGCGTCGACATCTATCGGCTGATGAAGTTCCAGCGCTCGAACCAGTCGACCTGCATCAACCAGAAGCCCCTGGTCAAGGTCGGAGACCGGGTCGAGAAGGGCGACATCATCGCCGATGGTCCGTCTACGGATCTCGGCGATCTGGCGCTCGGCCGCAACGTCCTCGTCGCCTTCATGCCGTGGAACGGCTACAATTTCGAGGATTCGATCCTGCTCTCCGAGCGCATCGTCAAGGACGACGTCTTCACCTCGATCCACATCGAGGAATTCGAGGCGATGGCCCGCGACACTAAGCTCGGCCCGGAGGAGATCACGCGCGACATTCCGAACGTTTCGGAAGAGGCGCTGAAGAACCTCGATGAAGCGGGCATCGTCTACATCGGCGCCGAGGTCGTGGCCGGCGACATCCTGGTCGGCAAGATCACGCCCAAGGGCGAAAGCCCGATGACGCCGGAAGAGAAGTTGCTCCGCGCCATCTTCGGCGAGAAGGCCTCCGACGTGCGCGACACGTCGTTGCGCGTCCCTCCGGGCGTGCAGGGCACGATCGTCGAGGTCCGCGTCTTCAACCGCCACGGGGTCGACAAGGACGAGCGCGCGCAGGCGATCGAGCGCGAGGAAATCGAACGTCTGGCCAAGGACCGCGATGACGAGCAGGCGATCCTCGACCGCAACGTCTATGCGCGTCTGGCCCAGACGCTCGAGGGCAAGCGGGCTTTGTCCGGACCCAAGGGCTTCAAGAAGGATCAGGTTCTGAACAAGACGCTGCTCGAGGAGCAGCCGCGCTCGCAATGGTGGAGCTTCGCGCTCGAGTTCGACCAGACGATGTCGGAGATCGAGGCGATGCGCAAGCAATACGACGAGTTGAAGAAGTCGCTGGAAAGCCGCTTCCTCGACAAGGTCGAGAAGCTCCAGCGCGGCGATGAGCTGCCGCCTGGCGTGATGAAGATGGCCAAGGTCTTCATCGCGGTGAAGCGCAAGATCCAGCCCGGTGACAAGATGGCGGGACGCCATGGCAACAAGGGCGTCGTGTCGCGCATTGTGCCGCAGGAGGACATGCCGTTCCTCGCCGATGGCACGCCGGTCGACATCGTGCTCAATCCGCTCGGCGTCCCGAGCCGCATGAATGTCGGGCAGATCCTCGAGACCCATCTCGGCTGGGCCTGCGCCGGTCTCGGCCGGCAAGTGGGCGAGGCGGTGGACGCTTATCTGCGCTCGAACGACGTGAAGCCGCTGCGCGGCAAGCTGAAGGAGATCTACGGCGAGAACGAAACGATCAAGGCGCTCGACGACAAGAGCCTCGCTGAACTCGGCGAGAATCTCCGTCGCGGCGTGCCGATTGCGACGCCGGTGTTCGACGGCGCGCGCGAGAAGGACATCGTCGAGATGCTCGACAAGGCGGGTCTCGATTCATCCGGCCAAGTGACGCTCTTCGACGGGCGGACCGGCGACGCCTTCGACCGCAAGGTGACGGTGGGCTACATCTACATGCTGAAGCTCCACCATCTGGTCGACGACAAGATCCATGCGCGCTCGATCGGTCCCTACAGTCTGGTCACCCAGCAGCCGCTGGGCGGCAAGGCGCAGTTCGGCGGCCAGCGCTTCGGCGAAATGGAGGTCTGGGCGCTGGAAGCGTACGGCGCCGCCTACACGCTGCAGGAGATGCTGACGGTCAAGTCGGACGACGTCGCTGGCCGCACCAAAGTGTACGAGGCGATCGTGCGCGGCGACGACACGTTCGAATCGGGCATTCCGGAAAGCTTCAACGTGCTCGTGAAGGAAATGCGCTCGCTCGGACTCAATGTCGAGCTCGCGTCGATCAAGCGCGCGCCCGAGGAACTGCCGCTGCCGCCAGCGGAAGCCGCCGAGTAACGCGCTTGGCCTTAGCCGTCCTCGAGCGATTCACGTTCGCGGGCGGCGTTAAGCCTTTGTTTCCATGAATGCGGGTTTCGCGCCCTTTAAGCGTCGAACTCGCGGGAGACCAGAATGAACCAGGAAATCACCAATCCCTTCGCCCCCGTCGCCGCTCCGCAGGCGTTCGATCAGATCCAGATCGCGATTGCGAGCCCGGAAAAAATTCTGTCGTGGTCGTTCGGCGAGATCAAGAAGCCCGAGACGATCAACTACCGCACGTTCAAGCCCGAGCGCGACGGCCTGTTCTGCGCCCGCATCTTCGGGCCCATCAAGGACTACGAGTGCCTGTGCGGCAAATATAAGCGGATGAAGTACAAGGGCGTCATCTGCGAGAAGTGCGGCGTCGAGGTGACGCTGTCGCGCGTGCGCCGCGAGCGCATGGGCCACATTTCGCTGGCGGCGCCAGTCGCGCACATCTGGTTCCTGAAGTCGTTGCCGTCGCGCATCGGGCTTTTGCTCGACATGACGCTGAAGGACCTCGAGCGCATCCTTTACTTCGAATCCTACATCGTCCTCGACCCGGGCCTCACGCCACTCAAGGATCGCCAGCTCCTGAACGAGGACGATTATCTGCGCGCGGTCGACGAGTATGGCCAGGACAGCTTCACCGCCATGATCGGCGCGGAGGCGATCCGCGAAATTCTCAAGGGTATGAACCTGCAGAAGATCGCCGAGGACCTCAAGGTCGAGATCGCCCAATCGAAGAGCGAGCTCAAGCCAAAGCGCCTCGCCAAGCGGCTGAAGATTATCGAGGCCTTCATGCACTCGGGCAATAAGCCGGAGTGGATGATCCTGACCGAGGTGCCGGTCATTCCGCCAGACTTGAGGCCGCTCGTGCCGCTTGACGGCGGGCGCTTCGCCACCTCCGATCTCAACGACCTCTACCGTCGCGTCATCAACCGCAACAATCGCTTGAAGCGGCTGATGGAGTTGCGCGCGCCCGACATCATCATCCGCAACGAAAAGCGCATGTTGCAGGAGTCGGTCGACGCTTTGTTCGACAACGGGCGGCGCGGGCGCGTCATCACCGGCGCCAACAAGCGGCCGCTGAAGTCGCTCGCCGACATGCTCAAGGGCAAGCAGGGCCGGTTCCGCCAGAACCTGCTCGGCAAGCGCGTCGACTATTCGGGCCGTTCGGTCATCGTTGTCGGCCCCGAGCTCAAGCTGCATCAGTGCGGGCTGCCGAAGAAGATGGCGCTCGAACTGTTCAAGCCGTTCATCTATTCGCGCCTCGACGCCAAGGGCCTGTCCGCTACGGTCAAGCAAGCCAAGAAGCTGGTCGAAAAAGAGAAGCCGGAAGTTTGGGACATCCTCGATGAGGTGATCCGCGAGCATCCGGTGATGCTCAATCGCGCGCCCACGCTGCACCGATTGGGCATTCAGGCTTTCGAGCCGGTGTTGATCGAGGGCAAGGCGATCCAGCTGCATCCGCTCGTCTGCTCGGCGTTCAACGCCGACTTCGACGGCGACCAGATGGCCGTCCACGTGCCGCTGTCGCTTGAGGCGCAGCTCGAGGCGCGGGTCTTGATGATGTCGACCAACAACATCCTGCATCCCGCCAATGGCCAGCCGATCATCGTGCCGAGTCAGGACATCGTGCTCGGCCTCTACTACGTCTCGCTGATGCGCGACGGCGAGCCCGGCCAGTACGAGGAGGATCCGAAGACCAAGCGCCCGGTGCGCGGCGTCTACAGTGACATCGGCGAGATCGAGCATGCGCTCGCCGCCGGCACCGTCACGCTGCACACGAAGATCAAGGGCCGCGCCTGGACCTATGACGAGAAGGGCGAGCGGGTGGCGAAGATCTTCGACACCACGCCTGGCCGCATGTTCTTGGGCCAGCTTCTCCCGGACCACACCAAGATTCCCTTCGACGTCGTCAACAAGCTGATGACGAAGAAGGAAATCTCCAACATGATCGACATCGTCTACCGCAACTGCGGTCAGAAGGAGACGGTCATTTTCTGCGACCGCATTATGTCGCTCGGCTTCCGCGAGGCGTTCAAGGCTGGCATCTCGTTCGGCAAGGACGACATGGTGGTGCCGGACTCGAAGCACCGGTTCATCGCCGAAACCTCGGCCTTGGCGAAGGAGTACGAGCAGCAGTACAACGACGGCCTGATCACTCAGGGCGAGAAGTACAACAAGGTCGTCGACGCCTGGGCGAAATGCTCTGACCGGCTGGCCGAGGAGATGATGGCCGGCATCTCGGCCGTGCGGAAAGACGAGCACGGCCGCGACCGGCCGATCAACTCGATCTACATGATGTCGCACTCCGGCGCGCGCGGTTCGCCGACGCAGATGCGCCAGCTTGCCGCCATGCGCGGCCTGATGGCCAAGCCGTCGGGCGAGATCATCGAGAGCCCGATCATCTCCAACTTCAAGGAGGGTCTGTCGGTTCTCGAGTACTTCAATTCGACCCACGGCGCCCGCAAGGGACTGGCGGACACCGCATTGAAGACTGCGAACTCGGGCTACCTCACCCGTCGTCTGGTGGACGTCGCGCAGGATTCGATCATCACCACGCCCGATTGCGGCTCGACCAACGGCATCAGCATGCGCGCGATCATCGACGCGGGCACGGTGGTGGCGTCGCTCGCCTCCCGCATTCTCGGCCGCACCTCCGCGGACACGCTGCGCGACCCCGACGGCAAGGTGATCGTCGAAGCCGGCCGCATGATCGTCGAAGAGGACATGCCGGCGATCAACGCGGCCGGAATCCAGGAGGTGAAGATCCGTTCGGTCTTGACCTGCGAGGCGAAGAACGGCGTCTGCGGCGCATGCTACGGACGGGATCTCGCGCGCGGCACCCCGGTCAACATGGGCGAGGCGGTCGGCGTCATCGCCGCCCAGTCGATCGGCGAGCCGGGCACCCAGCTGACGATGCGCACCTTTCACATCGGCGGCGCGGCTCAGCTCGCGGATCAGTCGTTCATCGAGTCGAACTTCGACGGCGAAGTGAAGATCCGCAACCGCAACCTCGCGCGCAACTCGAATGGTGACCTTATGGCGATGGCGCGCAACGTCGCCGTCGTCATCACCGATCGCAGCGGGGTCGAGCGCGCCGTGCACCGCGTCCAGTATGGCGCGCGGCTCAAGGTCGACGAGGGCGACAAGATCAAGCGCGGCCAAAGGATCGCCGAATGGGATCCGTTCACCCGGCCGATTCTGACGGAGATCGACGGCGTCATCGGGTTCGAGGACCTGGTCGAGGGCGTGTCGATGTCGGAGCAGGTCGACGAGGCGACCGGCATCGCCAAGCGCATCGTCACCGATTGGCGGTCGACGCCTCGCACGGCGGGCCTCAAGCCGGCGATGGTGATCAAGGGCAAGGACGGCAAGATCGCCAAATTGCCGCGCGGCGGCGACGCGCGGTATCTGCTGTCGGTCGAATCGATCATTTCGTTCGAACCGGGCGCGACGGTGCGCGCGGGCGACGTGATCGCGCGTATCTCGATCAACAGCGCGAAGACCCGCGACATCACGGGCGGCTTGCCGCGCGTGGCGGAATTGTTCGAGGCGCGTCGGCCGAAGGATCACGCGATCATCGCCGAAATCTCCGGCACGATACGGTTCGGCAAAGACTTTAAGAACAAGCAGCGCCTGACCATCGAGCCGAGTGAGGAGGGCGCCGAGGCGGTTGAGTACCTGATCCCGAAGGCGAAGCATATTCACCTTCAGGACGGCGACGTGATCGAGAAGGGCGAATATATCGTCGACGGCAATCCTGCCCCGCACGACATTCTCGCCATCAAGGGCGTCGAGGAGCTGGCCGCCTATCTCGTTAACGAGATTCAGGAGGTTTACCGGCTGCAGGGCGTCAGCATAAACGACAAGCACATCGAGGTGATCGTGCGCCAGATGCTGCAGAAGGTCGACATCGTCGACGCCGGTGAAACCGACTTCCTGGTCGGCGAGCAGGTCGACGCGTCTGACCTCGAGGCGGCGAACGAAGCGGTAACCGCCGAGGGCAAGAAGCCCGCGGTCGGAACGCCGGTGCTGCTCGGCATCACCAAGGCGAGCCTGCAGACCCGCTCGTTCATCTCGGCGGCGTCGTTCCAGGAGACGACGCGCGTCCTGACCGAGGCTGCGGTCAACGGCAAGGTCGATACGCTCGAAGGGCTCAAGGAGAACGTCATCGTCGGCCGGCTGATCCCGGCCGGGACGGGCGCGGCGGTGGCGAAGCTGCGCCAGATCGCGGCGATGCGCGACACCTTGATCCTGGCGCAGAAGGCCGAGGCGGCCGCGCAGGCGCCCGCCCTGCCGCTCGCCGCCCCTCAGCCGGAGCCGACGGCCCCCGCGCCGCGCAGCAGGGCGCGCGCCCCGGCCGAGTGAGGAAGGCGATAGACCAGCATCGACGAACCCTGCCGGCCTCCGGCGGGGTTCATTGTTGACCCCCTTCTCCCCGCACCGGGGAGAAGGATGGGATGAGTGGCGGGGCGACACTTGCGGCCACGGCCGATCGATCCCCCTCACCCTTACCCTCTCCGCCGCTTGCGGGGAGAGGGACGCTGTGGTGTTCGACAGGGCTAAATTTCGCCCCGTTGCCTGGCTGGACGGCCCTAAGCCCGCGCGAGGACCTGCACGGCGCGATCGAGTTGCGGATCGCCGCCTGCCGCATAGCGCCAATCGAATGGGACTTCGATCGTCGGCGTGACGCCGACCCCTTCGAGGCGTTGGCCGTCCACCAGCACATCCTCGACAGCGAGCAAGAGCAATCCGTCGTCGCCGATCAGGAACGCGGTGGCCGCGAGCACCGCGCCTTCGGTGCGATGGCCAATAAGCTCGCCGAGCCGGTATTCCTTGAACCCGTAGGCGAGCACCTCCTTGCCGCTGCGCGTGCCTTCATTGATCAGCATTGCGACGGGCTTGCGCCATTTGACGTCGACGAAGCCGGTCTCGCCGTTGCGGTCCTTGACCTGCATCGTTGGCGCGCGCGGATTGAACAGATCGAGATATTGCGGCTGCGCGCCGCCCCATCCGCCGCGCAGATCAAAGACCAACGCATCGGCGCCCTTGAGCGGGCCATCCGACATCAGATCCTCGAGCGCGGACTGAATCCTGCGGCTCGCATAGGACCAGACATGCACATAGCCAATTTTGGCCTTATCCGTAGCAATAATCCGCGCGCTTGCATTAAGGCCGCGCAGGAACATTTCGTTCGGGTGAAGATCGGCGGGCGATGCGCTGATCGCGATCGGGTTCGCGCCGGACACGCGCCGGATCTGGAGCGAGACCGACTGACCCACCTTGCCGCGGAACGAGCCTACGGCATGGAACGGGCGATCGTCCGCCGACACAATTTCGTCGCCGAGCAGAACGCCGGCCCCATGCGCGGGCGCACCTTCGATCACTCCGGTTGCGAACGTGCGGCCCTGATTGTCGGCCTCGGTGAACACGCCAATTCCGGGATAGGACACTTCCCCCCGGGGGAAGACCCGATCGAGGCCGCGATGCTCGAGCGCGCCTGCGAAAATGTCGGCGAGTTGGTAATAGGCGGGATCTTCGGGCGTATAATAATGGGTGTGGGAGGCGTTGAGCTTGGCCAGCATCGCGTTGATTACAGCCGCTCCGTCCTCACGCGAGCGCGCGGACGCCGCTTGAGGGCGGAAGCGGGCGCGCTCTTCTTGCCAGTCGAGGCCATTGAGATGCGGGTCGTAGAAGCGGTCGCGCACCAGCTCCCAGACCTGGTCGAAGTCCGCTTGATTTGACTTAGCCGGCGCCTCCTCGGGCTGGCTTGCGGTCTCGGCCCTCGCGGGCCACGCGCCGAGCGCGCCAATCGCCGCAAAAGCCAGGATTTCCCTGCGTGTCGCTTTCATCTCTGTTCCTGTAAGCTCCGGCTGGCGGGGATCCCCGAATGGCGCGGGGCGGTTCGATTGCTCTCACGGTTCGCTACCGTCCAATCCCGGCCCATCTATGGTGGTCTGCGGCGTTTTCGCGGCGCTGTTGAGCGGGATGCGGCCCGCTGTGCACATGGGAGCAACGAATTTTTCTGCGCTCCGCGGATTATGACAGTCGAAAGGGGTTGACGCAGGTAGACGGCTTGAATATGTTCCGCCCGCTTTCGGCAGGCCGTAGAGCTTCGCTGTATTCGACGACGCGTCGAATACCCAACAGCTCTAAACGCTGGCGATCCTACCGATGACGAGCCACGCCGGCCCTTAGGGGCCGGTTCTGTTTCGCACGATCGCGGGCCTTCATGTCTCGTGATCCTCTGCTTCTCTAGCGGCGTCCAAACCCCAATCGGGTTTAAGGGCGCTGTTGGTTTCGCGCGTTGCTTCACAAGCTTCGCGCGGGGGGCGAGCGGTGGAAGGTGGATTTTCTGTCCGGTCTTAACGCCGGACGCAGAGGGAACTTGAGGTTTAGAGGCGACATGCCGACGATCAGCCAGTTGATCCGCAAGCCGCGGCAACCGAAGACCTACCGCGAGAAGGCCCGCCATCTTCAGGCGAGCCCGCAGAAGCGCGGCGTCTGCACGCGCGTCTATACGACGACGCCGAAGAAGCCGAATTCGGCTTTGCGCAAGGTCGCCAAGGTGCGGCTGACCAACGGCTTCGAGGTCATCGGCTATATACCCGGCGAAGGCCACAACCTGCAGGAGCATTCGGTGGTCATGATCCGCGGCGGCCGCGTCAAGGATCTGCCCGGCGTCCGCTACCACATTCTGCGCGGCGTGCTCGACACTCAGGGGGTCAAAGACCGCAAGCAGCGCCGTTCGAAGTACGGCGCCAAGCGGCCCAAGTGACCTGAGCGAAGCGAAGGTCATCCCCAGGCGAGCGAGAGCGAACCCGGGGGTCGAGATGAGAAGAATTTCACGACCGGTCCGCCGGTTCTGACGAAGAGAGAGTTAGGCGATGTCACGCCGTCACAGCGCTGAGAAACGCGACATCATCCCCGACGCCAAATACGGCGACGTGGTGGTGGCGAAGTTCATGAACACGATCATGTACGAGGGCAAGAAGTCGGTCGCCGAGTCGATCGTCTATGGCGCTCTCGACAGCGTCGAGGCCAAGGCCAAGAGCGACCCGCTCGCCGTTTTCAAGCAGGCGCTGGAGAACGTTGCGCCGTCGGTCGAGGTTCGTTCGCGCCGGGTCGGCGGCGCGACTTATCAGGTGCCGGTCGAAGTGCGCACAGACCGCCGTCAGGCGCTGGCGATCCGCTGGATCATCAGCGCGGCGCGCGACCGCAACGACAAGACAATGGTCGACCGGCTCTCGGCCGAATTGCTCGACGCCTCGAACAATCGTGGCGCCGCGGTCAAGAAACGCGAGGACACGCACAGGATGGCGGAAGCCAACCGCGCCTTCGCCCACTACCGCTGGTAAACGGCGGTCTGGCCAAGGCAATCGGGATTCAGGATCATGGCGCGCAGCCACGCTATCGAGGACTATCGTAATTTCGGCATCATGGCTCACATCGATGCCGGAAAGACGACGACGACTGAGCGCATCCTCTACTACTCCGGCAAGTCGCATAAGATCGGCGAAGTGCACGACGGCGCCGCGACTATGGACTGGATGGAGCAGGAGCAGGAGCGCGGCATCACGATCACGTCCGCCGCGACCACCACGTTCTGGCAGGACAAGCGTCTCAACATCATCGATACGCCCGGCCACGTCGACTTCACCATCGAAGTCGAGCGGTCGTTGCGCGTGCTCGACGGGGCGGTGTGCGTGCTTGACGGCAATCAGGGCGTCGAGCCGCAGACGGAGACTGTCTGGCGCCAGGCCGACAAATATGGCGTTCCGCGCGTCGTGTTCGTCAACAAGATGGACAAGATCGGCGCCGATTTCTTTCGCTGCGTCGAGGAGATCAACACCAAGGTCGGCGGCCGGCCCGTTTGCATCCAGCTGCCTATTGGCTCGGAATTGAGCTTCAAGGGCGTCGTCGATCTCCTGCGCATGAAGGCGGTTGTCTGGGAGGACGAAGGTCTCGGCGCGAAATATCACGACGAGGAGATTCCGGCCGACCTCAAGGCGAAGGCGGAGGAATACCGCCATACGCTGATCGAGGCCGCTGTCGAGCTCGACGACGACGTGATGACCGCCTACCTCGACGGGCAAGAGCCGGACGTCGACACGCTCAAGCGCCTCGTCCGCAAGGCGGTCAAACAGATTACGTTCGTGCCGGTGCTCTGCGGCTCGGCGTTCAAGAACAAGGGCGTGCAGCCGCTCCTGGACGCGGTCGTGGACTACCTGCCTTCGCCGGTCGATCGCGGCGGCATCAATGGCGTCGACGTCAACACCGGCAAGGAAGTCGTTCGCATGCCGAGCGATTCCGAGCCGTTCTCCATGCTCGCCTTCAAGATCATGGACGATCCGTTCGTTGGCACCATCACCTTCTGCCGCGTCTATTCGGGCAAGATCGAATCCGGCTCGACCGTGCTCAATTCGACCAAGGACAAGCGCGAGCGTGTTGGCCGCATGCTGCTCATGCACGCCAACAACCGCGAGGACATCAAGGAGGCCTTCGCCGGCGACATTGTCGCGCTCGCAGGCCTCAAGGACACGCGCACCGGCGACACGCTGTGCGACCTGCAGAAGCCGGTGATCCTGGAAAAGATGGAGTTCCCGGACCCGGTGATCGAAATCGCGATCGAACCGAAGTCGAAGGCCGACCAGGAGAAGCTCGGCGTTGCATTGTCGAAGCTGGCCGCCGAGGACCCCTCGTTCCGGGTGTCGACGGACCCCGAATCCGGGCAGACCATCCTCAAGGGAATGGGCGAGCTCCACCTCGACATCAAGGTCGACATCTTGAAGCGCACCTATAAGGTCGACGCCAATATCGGCGCGCCGCAGGTCGCCTTTCGAGAGACGCTGAGCAAGAAGAGCGAGATCAACTATACGCATAAGAAGCAATCGGGCGGCTCGGGCCAGTTCGCGCGTGTGGTGATGACGTTCGAGCCGGCGGGCGCTGGCGCGGGATCGTCATTCGAATCGAAGATCGTCGGCGGCGCGGTGCCGAAGGAATACATTCCCGGCGTCGAAAAAGGCGTCGAGAGCGTGCTCACGTCGGGCGTGCTGGCCGGCTTCCCGGTGGTCGATGTGAAGGCGACGCTGATCGACGGCGCCTATCATGACGTCGACTTGTCGGCGCTGGCGTTTGAGATCGCGGCCCGCGCGGCTTTCCGTGAAGGTCTGCAAAAGGGCGGGTCGGTCCTGCTCGAGCCGATCATGAAGGTCGAGGTGGTGACTCCCGAGGAGCACACCGGCTTCGTGATGGGCGATCTTCTGTCCCGGCGCGGCCAGGTGCAGGGGCAGGACATGCGGGCCAATGCGGTGGTCATCAATGCGATGGTGCCGCTCTCCAACATGTTCGGCTACGTCAACCAGTTGCGCTCCGGCACGCAGGGCCGAGCCAACTTCACCATGCAGTTCGACCACTATGAGCAGGTCCCGGCGAGCATCGCGTCCGAGATCATCGAGAAATTCAAGTGAGGCGGCGTTCCGCCTCTTGAGAATGAAGGGCCACGAGAAGGAGTCCGGCTATGGCCAAAGAAAAGTTTGCGCGTAACAAGCCCCATTGCAACATTGGCACGATCGGCCACGTCGACCATGGCAAGACGTCGCTCACGGCTGCGATCACCAAGGTTCTCGCGGAGACGGGCGGCGCGACTTTTACCGCCTACGACCAGATCGACAAGGCGCCCGAAGAGAAGGCCCGTGGCATCACGATCTCGACCGCGCATGTCGAATACGAGACGAAGAAGCGTCATTACGCGCATGTCGACTGCCCCGGCCACGCCGACTATGTGAAGAACATGATCACCGGCGCCGCCCAAATGGACGGCGCGATTCTCGTCGTCTCGGCTGCCGACGGCCCGATGCCGCAGACTCGCGAGCATATCCTTCTTGCCCGCCAGGTCGGCGTGCCGGCGCTCGTCGTCTATCTCAACAAGGTTGACATGGTCGACGATCCGGAGCTGCTCGAGCTCGTCGAGCTCGAGGTCCGCGAACTCCTGTCGCGCTACGAGTTCCCCGGCGACGACATTCCGATTGTAAAGGGCTCGGCCCTGATGGCGCTTGAGAACAAGTCGCCTGAGATGGGGCACGATTCGATCCTCAAGCTGATGGACGCTGTCGACGCGTACATCCCGCAGCCGGAGCGTCCGAAGGATCAACCGTTCCTGATGCCGGTCGAAGACGTATTCTCGATCTCGGGTCGCGGCACCGTCGTGACCGGACGCATCGAGCGCGGCATCATCAAGGTCGGCGAGGAAGTCGAGATCGTTGGCCTCCGTCCGACGACGAAGACGACTGTCACCGGCGTCGAAATGTTCCGCAAGCTGCTCGATCAGGGCGAGGCCGGCGATAACGTCGGTTGCCTGCTGCGCGGCACGAAGCGCGAAGAGGTCGAGCGCGGCCAAGTTTTGTGCAAGCCCGGCACGGTCAAGCCGCACACCAAGTTCAAGGCCGAGGCCTACATCCTCACCAAGGAAGAGGGTGGCCGGCACACGCCGTTCTTCACCAACTATCGGCCGCAGTTCTATTTTCGCACGACCGACGTGACCGGAATCGTGGAATTGCCGCAGGGCACGGAAATGGTGATGCCGGGCGACAATGTGACGATCGATGTCTCGCTCATCGTTCCGATCGCGATGGAGGAGAAGCTGCGCTTCGCCATCCGCGAGGGTGGCCGCACGGTCGGTTCGGGCGTCGTCGTTTCGATCACAGAATGAGGCGTTGCGGCTAGGGAATGGGGGCGGAGCCAAGCGCTCCGCCGCTCGGACCGGCAGGGATTTGATAGATGAACACGCAAAATATCCGCATCCGTCTGAAGGCGTTCGATCACCGCGTGCTCGACGCCTCGACGAAGGAGATCGTGTCCACGGCCAAGCGCACCGGCGCCAGGGTTCGCGGGCCGATTCCCTTGCCGACCCGGATCGAGAAATTCACCGTCAACCGCTCGCCGCACGTCGACAAGAAGTCGCGCGAGCAGTTCGAAATTCGCACGCACAAGCGGGTGCTCGACATCGTCGACCCGACGCCACAGACGGTCGACGCGCTGATGAAGCTTGATCTCGCCGCCGGCGTCGACGTCGAAATCAAGCTCTAAAGGGGATTTGCCGAGCGTCTTCTCAGGGGTTTCCTCAAAGGCGCTCACGAAGGATCAACGGGAATGCGTTCAGGCATCATCGCAAAGAAGCTGGGCATGTCCCGCGTCTTCACGGACGCAGGGGACCACGTGCCGGTCACCGTCCTCCAGGTCGAGGGCTGTCAGGTGGTCGCGCATCGCACCCAGGAAAAGAACGGCTACACCGCGCTTCAGCTTGGTGTCGGCAAGGCCAAGGTGAAGAACGTGTCTAAGGCGGAGCGCGGCCGCTTCGCGGTCGCTCATGTCGAGCCGAAGATGCGGCTCGCCGAGTTCCGCGTCGAAGAGGACAAGATGATCCCGGTCGGAGCGGAGATCACCGCCGACCACTTCACGGTTGGGCAATATGTCGACGTCACAGGCGTGACGATCGGCAAGGGTTTCGCGGGCCCGATGAAGCGCTGGAACTTCGGCGGCTTGCGCGCCACGCACGGCGTGTCGATCTCGCACCGCTCGCATGGGTCCACCGGCGGCCGCCAGGATCCGGGGAAGACTTGGAAGAACAAGAAAATGGCCGGCCATATGGGAACGGATCGCGTGACGACGCAGAACCTTCGGGTCGTGCGCACCGATCCCGATCGCGGCCTCATCCTGGTCGAAGGCGCGGTGCCGGGTCACGCTGGCGGGTGGATCGCCGTGCGCGACGCGGTGAAGAAGCCGTTGCCGAAAGACGCGCCGCTGCCGGGCAAGTTCCGCGTTCAGTCCGATGGGGCTGCCGCCGCGCCCTCGGCCGAAGCGGCGAAGGGAGAGTGACGCCGATGAAATTCGACATGACGTCGATCGACGGCTCGGCCGCTGGCTCGCTCGAGCTCAGCGACGCCGTATTCGGCCTCGAGCCTCGCGCCGACCTGATTGCGCGCATGGTGCGCTGGCAGCTCGCCAAGCGCCAGGCCGGGACGCACAAGACGCTGGGGCGCGCCGAGATCCATCGCACCGGCAAGAAAATGTACAAGCAGAAGGGCACTGGCGGCGCCCGTCACGGCTCGGCCCGCGTGCCGCAGTTCCGCGGCGGTGGACGCGCGATGGGCCCGGTCGTGCGCAGCCATGAGCACGACTTGCCCAAAAAGGTGCGGGCGCTTGCGCTTAGGCACGCGCTTTCGGCCAAGGTCCGCGCTGGCGGGCTTGTGGTGTGGGAAAGCGCTCACGTCGAAGAGGCCAAGACGAAGACGCTGCGAACGTCATTCGAAAAGGCGGCGCTCAAGAATGCGCTCATTATCGACGGGGTGGAGCCGCAGACGAAGTTCGCAGTCGCGGCTCGCAACCTGCCGGAGATCGACGTGCTGCCGATCCAGGGCGTGAATGTCTACGACATCATGCGTCGCGAGAAGCTGGTTTTGACCAAGGCTGCGGTTGAGGCGCTGGAGGCGCGGTTCAAATGATCAAGGACGTGCGCCATTACGATGCGATCGTCGCCCCCGTAATCACGGAGAAGGCGACCATCGCCTCTGAGAACAACCAGTTCGTGTTCCGCGTCGCGCGCAACGCGAGCAAACCGCAGATCAAGGCGGCGATCGAAAAATTGTTCGACGTCAAGGTGACCGCGGTCAACACCCTTCTGCGCAAGGGCAAGAACAAGGCGTTCCGCGGCGTCCGCGGCCGCCAACAGGACATGAAGAAGGCGATCGTCACGCTTGCCGACGGCTATCGCATCGACATGACCACCGGTCTCTAGAGGAACGAGAAGTCATGGCGCTCAAATCTTATAAGCCGACTACGCCGGGCCTTCGACAGCTCGTCATCGTCGACCGCAGCGAGCTCTACAAGGGCAAGCCGGTGAAGGCGCTGACTGTCGGCAAGTCCGAGAAGGGTGGACGCAACAACGCTGGCCGGATCACCGTGCGCTTCCGCGGCGGCGGCCACAAACAGACCTACCGCATCGTCGATTTCAAGCGGCGCAAGCTCGACGTTGCGGGCAAGGTCGAGCGGCTGGAATACGACCCCAACCGCACGAGCTTCATCGCGCTGATCAAATATGCCGACGGCGAGCAAGCCTACATCATTGCGCCTCAGCGTCTCTCGGTCGGCGACGAAGTCGTCGCCGGCGTCCAAGTCGACGTGAAGCCCGGCAACGCGATGCCGCTCGCCAATATTCCCGTGGGCACGATCGTCCACAATGTCGAGATGAAGATCGGCAAGGGGGGCGCGATCGCCCGATCCGCCGGCGCCTACGCGCAGATCGTGAGCCGCGATCAGGGCTACGTGTCGCTGCGTCTCAGCTCTGGCGAGCAGCGGCTCATTCATGGTCAGTGCTTCGCTTCGATCGGCGCGGTGTCGAACCCCGATCACATGAATACGTCGATCGGCAAGGCGGGCCGGACGCGCTGGTTCGGGCGACGTCCGCACAATCGCGGCGTCGTCATGAACCCGGTCGACCATCCCCACGGCGGCGGCGAAGGCAAATCGTCGGGCGGCCGGCATCCGGTGAGCCCGTGGGGAAAGCCGACCAAGGGCAAGAAGACCCGGTCGAACAAGGCGACCAACAAGTTCATCGTCGCATCGCGACATGTGCGCAAGAAGAGAGGCTGACCCATGACGCGATCGATCTGGAAGGGTCCCTTCGTCGACGGTTATATGCTCAGGAAGGCTGACGCCGCGCGCGCATCCGGCCGCTCCGACATCATCAAGATCTGGAGCCGGCGCTCGACGATTCTGCCGCAGTTCGTGGGTCTCACGTTCGGCGTCTACAACGGCCACAAGCACATTCCGGTGCTCGTGTCCGAGGAGATGATCGGCCACAAGTTCGGCGAATTCGCACCGACCCGCACCTTTCACGGCCATTCCGCCGACAAGAAGGCCAAGAGGGCCTAACCACTCATGTCCAAGCCGTCCAACCCACGCCGTCAGGCGGAGAATGAAGCGAAGGCCACGACGCGCATGCTGCGCGTCAGCCCGCAGAAGCTCAATCTTCTCGCCCAGCTGATCCGGGGCAAGAAGGTCGCGACCGCGCTCGCCGATCTCGAGTTCTCCAACAAGCGGATTTCGGTCGAGGTCAAGAAGACGCTCGAATCCGCAATCGCCAACGCCGAGAACAACCATGAACTCGACGTGGACGATCTGGTTGTCGCTCAAGCCTGGGTCGGCAAGGACATCGTGTTGAAGCGCTTCAGTCCGCGCGCACGGGGTCGGGCTGGGCGGATCGAGAAGCCATTCGCCAACATTACGATCGTCGTGCGGGAAGT
This sequence comes from uncultured Alphaproteobacteria bacterium, assembly GCA_963696665.1. Taxonomy (GTDB): domain Bacteria; phylum Pseudomonadota; class Alphaproteobacteria; order Rhizobiales; family Beijerinckiaceae; genus Roseiarcus. The sequence continues at coordinate 21,991 of CAVOLE010000009.1, read as the reverse complement.
CGCCGCCGCCGAAGCCGCTTAGAGAGAGTCAAGATGGGACAGAAAATCAATCCGATCGGGCTGCGCCTCGGCGTCAACCGCACCTGGGATTCACGCTGGTTTTCCGGCAAGGGCGAATACGGCAAGCTGTTGCACGAGGACATGAAGATCCGCGAGTCTCTGAGCAAGGGGCTCAAGCAGGCGGCGATTTCGAAGATTGTCATCGAGCGTCCGCACAAGAAGGCCCGCATCAACATTCACTCCGCCCGTCCCGGCGTGGTCATCGGCAAGAAGGGCGCCGACATCGAGAAGTTGCGCAAGCAGGTGGCCAAGCTGACCAGCTCGGAAGTCGCGATCAACATCGTCGAAGTCCGCAAGCCGGAAATCGACGCGACCCTGGTCGCCGAGTTGATCGCTCAACAGCTCGAGCGCCGGGTGGCGTTCCGGCGGGCGATGAAGCGCGCGGTGCAATCGGCGATGCGCCTCGGCGCCGAGGGCATCCGCATCAATTGCTCGGGCCGGCTGGGCGGCGCGGAAATCGCGCGGCTCGAATGGTACCGCGAGGGTCGCGTGCCGCTGCACACCTTGCGCGCCGACGTCGACTATGGCGTCGCGACCGCGCACACCGCCTATGGCACGTGCGGCATCAAGGTTTGGATCTTCAAAGGCGAGATCCTCGAGCACGACCCCATGGCCCAGGACAAGCGCCTGGCCGAGGCCGACCATTCCTCCACCCATCGTCCGCGCCGCGAACCGCGCGAGCGTGAGCGCGAATCCGTCTGACGGGCGCGCGAGCCTAAGAGTACGCCATCATGATGCAGCCTAAGAAAACCAAGTTCCGCAAAGCCTTCAAAGGCCGCATTCGCGGCGATGCGAAGGGCGGGTTCGCGCTCAATTTCGGCGAGTTCGGGCTCAAGGCGATGGAGCCGGAGCGCGTCACCGCACGTCAGATCGAGGCCGCCCGCCGCGCGCTGACCCGGCACATGAAGCGCGCCGGCCGTGTCTGGATCCGCATCTTCCCCGACGTGCCGGTGTCGAAGAAGCCGATCGAGGTGCGCATGGGCAAGGGCAAGGGCGCGCCGGAATTCTGGGTCGCGCGCGTTGCGCCCGGCCGCATCATGTTCGAGGTCGACGGGGTGCCGGAGCCGCTCGCGCGCGAGGCGTTCGCGCTCGCTGCGGCGAAGCTGCCGATCAAGACGCGCTTCATTCAGCGCATCGCGGAATAGGAGGCGCTTCAAGCCATGAAAACTGCCAGCCGCCTTTCCGACATTCGCGTCATGACCGAGGATCAGCTCAACGACGAAGCGCTCAAGCTCAAGAAGGAGCAGTTCAACCTGCGCTTTCAGAAGGCGAGCGGGCAATTGCAGGACACCGCGCGGGTGCGCGTCGTGCGCCGTGATATCGCCCGCGTCATGACCGTCGCCGCGCAGAAGCGCGCTGCGGCGAAGGCCAAGGACTAAGACTCATGCCGAAGAGAATTTTGCAGGGCGTCGTCGTCAGCGACAAGCAGGAGAAGACGCTCGTGGTGAAGGTCGAGCGCCGGTTCACTCACCCGCTGCTCAAGAAGACCGTGCGCCGGTCGAAGAACTACCATGCGCATGTCGAAAACAAGACCCAGAAGGTCGGCGACACCGTCTCGATCGAGGAGACGCGGCCGATCTCGAAACTCAAGCGCTGGATCGTCGTCGGCGAGACGGCGCCCAAGGCGTGATTTAAGAAGGCGGTTAGGCCATGATACAGATGCAGACCAATCTCGACGTCGCCGACAATTCCGGCGCGCGGCGCGTGATGTGCATCAAGGTTTTGGGCGGATCGAAGCGCCGCTACGCCTCGATCGGCGACATCATTGTCGTTTCGATCAAGGAGGCGATCCCGCGCGGCCGCGTCAAGAAGGGCGACGTGATGAAGGCGGTGGTGGTGCGCACCGCCAAGGACATCCGCCGCGCCGACGGGTCGGTGATCCGGTTCGATTCGAACGCTGCCGTTTTGATCAACAATCAGTCGGAGCCCGTCGGCACCCGCATCTTCGGGCCGGTGCCGCGCGAACTTCGGGCGAAGAATCACGTGAAGATCATCTCGCTTGCGCCGGAGGTGCTCTGATGGCCGCCAAGATCAAGAAGGGCGACCGCGTGATCGTCACTGCCGGCCGTGACAAGGGGAAGCGCGGCGAGGTTCGCCAGGTGATGCCCGAAGACAGTCGGGCGATTGTCGCGGGCGTTAACCTCGTGCGTCGCCATACGCGCCAGACGGCGCAGACGGAAGGCGGGATCATCAGCAAGGAAGCGACAATCCATTTGTCCAACCTGGCGATTCTCGATCCCAAAACGGGCAAGCCGACGCGCGTCGGATTTAAGATTCTCGACGATGGCCGGAAGGTGCGCGTCGCCAAGAGTTCCGGAGACCTGATCGATGGCTGAGACCAAGGGCGATAAAGGCGCCAAGGGCGCCAAGCCAGGCAAGACTGACAAGCCGGCCGCCAAGGGCGACAAGCCCGACACGGCTGCGGCCGCAAAGGAAGCCAAAGGTAAGCTGCGCAGGGAAACCAGCGCAGAGGTCGCCGCGGCCGGCGCGGTCAAGGCCGCGCCGAAGGACTATGTCGCGCGCTTGAAGAAGCACTATCAGGACGAGATCGTGCCCAAGCTCACCAAGGAGTTTGGGTATAAGAATGCGCTCGAGGTGCCGCGGCTCGACAAGATCGTGCTCAACATGGGTGTTGGCGAGGCGGTCAACGACACCAAGAAAGTCACCTCCGCCGCCGCGGATCTCGCGATGATCGCCGGGCAGAAGCCGGTCGTCACCAGGGCTCGGAAGGCGATCTCGACCTTCAAGGTGCGCGAGAACATGCCGATCGGCGCCAAGGTCACGTTGCGCCGGACGCGGATGTACGAGTTTCTCGATCGTCTGGTCACGGTCGCGCTGCCGCGTGTGCGCGACTTCCGTGGCCTTGACCCGAAGTCATTCGACGGGCGAGGCAATTATGCGCTCGGCGTCAAGGAGCACATTATTTTTCCCGAGATCGACTACGACAAGGCCGAGAGCATGCTTGGTCTTGACATCGTGGTCTGCACGACAGCGAAGACCGACGCGGAAGCGCGTGCTTTGCTGCGTGAGTTCAACTTCCCCTTCCGGCAGTGAGCCTTTAGCGCTCAAACGCGGAAAATGGAGCCGATGAATGGCAAAGAAGAGTGCGATTGAGAATAACCTGCGTAAGCAGCGGCTGGTCAAGAAGTTCGCTGCCCGCCGCAAACGGCTGCTTGACGTCGCCAATGACCAGGCGCGTCCGATGGAGGAGCGCTTCGAGGCGCGCATCCGTCTCGCTGCGCTGCCGCGCAACGGGGCGATCATCCGTGTGCGCAATCGCTGCCAGGTGACCGGGAGGCCGCGCGGCTTCTATCGCAAGATGAAGATGTCGCGCATTGCGCTGCGCGAGCTTGGCAACCAGGGCCTGATTCCGGGCCTGGTCAAGTCGAGCTGGTGAGGAGGCGGACCCATGGCTGTGAACGATCCCCTCGGCGACATGCTCACCCGCATCCGCAACGCGCAAATGCGCAAGCGGGGCAAGGTCTCCACGCCCGGTTCTTCGCTGCGCCAGAAGGTGCTCGACGTTCTGGAGGCGGAAGGCTATATCCGCGGCTATTCGACCACGGATTACGGCAATGGCCGCACCGAGTTCGAAATCGAGCTGAAATATTTCGACGACCAGCCGGTCATCCGCAAGATCGAGCGGGTGTCCAAGCCGGGTCGCCGAGTCTATGCGACGGTCGACGCGATGCCTCGCGTCGCCAACGGGCTTGGCGTGTCGATCGTGTCGACGCCGAAAGGCGTGATGGCCGACCATTCCGCTCGCGAGAACAATGTCGGCGGCGAGGTCCTGTGCACCGTCTTCTGACGGCGCCAAGTTTGAGCGAAACGGATTAGAACAATGTCTCGTATTGGCAAGAAGCCCATCGTCATTCCGGCCGGCGTCACCGCCAAGCTCGACGGCCAGACGATCGCCATGAAAGGCGCCAAGGGCGAATTGAAATTCACTGCGCCCGACGAAGTTGCGGTTTCGATCGAGGGCGGCGCTGTGCATGTCAAGCCGCATGGCGAGGACAAGCGCTCGCGCGCCATGTGGGGCACCGCGCGCGCCCAGGTGCAGAATTTGCTGGGCGGCGTCACCAAGGGGTTCGAGAAGAAGCTCGAGATCAACGGCGTCGGCTACAAGGCCGCGGTCGCCGGCAAGAACCTGCAGCTCTCGCTCGGCTACAGCCACGACATCATGTTTCCCATTCCTGCCGGAGTGACGATCACCGCGGCCAAACCGACGGAAATCACCGTTGCCGGCATCGATAAGCGGCAAGTCGGCCAAGTCGCTGCGGAAATCCGGGCGTTCCGCGGGCCCGAACCCTATAAAGGGAAAGGCGTGAAATACGCTGGTGAGTTTATCTTCCGCAAGGAAGGCAAGAAGAAATAAGAGGCGACGGCAATGGCTCACTTCAACACCACCGCGGATCGGCGCAAAGCGCGCGTGCGTCGCGCGGTCCTCGCCCATTCGGGCGGTCGCCCGCGGCTCAGCGTTTTCCGCTCCTCGAAGCAGATCTACGCTCAGGTCATCGACGACGAGCGGGGCCACACGGTTGCCGCCGCCTCCTCGCTCGAAAAGACGCTGCGCGAATTGATGAAGACCGGCGCGACCGTCGAGGCTGCAAAGCGCGTCGGCAAGGAACTTGCCGAGCGGGCCAAGAAGGCCGGCGTCGACAAGGTGGTGTTCGACCGCGGCGCCTATATGTATCACGGGCGCGTCAAAGCGCTGGCGGACGGCGCCCGCGAGGGCGGCTTGGACTTTTAACGAGAAGCAACGGAACTGAACGGCGTCTTGAGAAGCGCGCCGCGGTGATTGACTGATGGGTGAACCCAATGGCGCGTGAAGGAGAAGGCGGCCGCGGCCGCGATCGCAATCGCGAGGAGCGCGACAGCGAATTTGTCGATCGCCTCGTGCATATCAATCGGGTGGCGAAGGTCGTGAAGGGCGGCCGTCGCTTCGGCTTCGCCGCGCTTGTCGTCGTCGGCGATCAGAAGGGACGGGTCGGCTTCGGCCATGGCAAGGCGCGCGAAGTGCCGGAGGCCATCCGCAAGGCGACCGAGGCCGCGAAGCGGGGCGTCGTGCGCGTGCCGTTGCGCGAAGGGCGCACCTTGCATCACGACGTCAACGGCCGTCATGGCGCGGGTCGTGTCGTGCTGCGCGCGGCGCCAGCCGGCACCGGCATTATTGCCGGCGGCCCGATGCGCGCCGTCTTCGAGTCGCTTGGCGTGCACGACGTCGTCGCCAAAAGCCAGGGCTCGTCGAATCCATATAACATGGTGCGTGCGACCTTCGACGCGCTGGCGCGCGAAGACAGTCCGCGCTCGGTCGCCCAGCGGCGCAACCTCAAGGTGTCATCGCTGCAGTCGCGCCGCCAGGGCGTCGAGGCGGACGCCTCTGATTCGTGAGATGAGAACGATGACTTCCGACAAGACCATTACGCTGGAGCAGACCGCCAGCGCCATCGGCCGGCCCGGCTCGCAGCGCGAGACGCTCAAGGGCTTGGGCCTCAACCGGATCGGGCGAAGGTCGCGCCTCGCCGACACGCCCGCCAATCGCGGCATGATCGCCAAGGTCGCGCATCTCGTGCGCGTCGTCGACGGCCGCTAAGGATCTCGCCCCATGAAACTCAACGAAATCAGAGACAACCCCGGATCGTCCAAGTCGCGCATCCGCGTCGGGCGGGGCATCGGTTCGGGGAAGGGCAAGCAGTCCGGCCGTGGCGGCAAGGGCCAGACGGCTCGCTCGGGCGTCCGCATCAAGGGCTTCGAGGGCGGTCAGATGCCCCTGCATCGCCGTCAGCCCAAGCGCGGCTTCAATCCGCCCGCGCGTCTCGAGTACAATGAGGTCAACCTGGGGCGCATTCAGAAGGCGGTCGACGCGGGCAAGCTGAGCGCTGCCGAGCCGATCACGGTCGAAAGCCTTATGACCGCTGGAATTGTCACGCGCCGGCGCGACGGGGTCAAGGTTCTGGGCGTGGGCGAATGGACGACGAGGGCGACGTTCGAAGTCGCGGCCGCGTCCAAAAGCGCCGCCGCGGCGATCGAGAAAGCCGGGGGCAGCATCAAGACGCTGCGGCAGCGGGACGAATCGGCGCCGTCCGCCGCTTGAGCATCGATCTCGGGGATGGCATTGGCTCGCACCGCGACCATATGCTAGGGGCGTTTCCGCTAACGCCGGCCTCGGCTGGCGGAAGCGATATGTCGTAAGATGAGGCGCTGTTCCTAAAAAGCGCCGCCCGGAGCGAATCCGCCATGGCGTCGGCCGCCGAACAACTCGCAGCCAATATCAACTGGTCAGCCTTCGCCAAGGCCGACGAGCTCAAGAAGCGCATCTGGTTCACGCTCGGCGCGTTGGTCGTCTTCCGGCTCGGGACCTACATCCCGCTTCCCGGAATCGACTCGAACGCGTTCCAGGCCGCGTTCCTGGGGCAGAAGCAGGGCGTGCTCGACATGTTCAACATGTTTTCGGGCGGCGCCGTGCAGCGCATGGCGATCTTCGCCCTCAACATCATGCCCTACATCTCCGCCTCGATCATCATCCAGCTCTTGAGCTCGGTGGTGCCGTCGCTCGAGTCGATCAAGAAGGAGGGCGAGCAGGGGCGCAAGGTTCTCAATCAGTACACGCGCTACCTGACCGTCGTGTTGGCGGTCTTCCAGGCTTACGGCATCTCCATCGGGCTCGAGGGGCGGCCCGGCATCGTCAGTGATCCGGGGCTGATGTTCATCCTCTCGACCATCGTGACCCTGACCGGCGGCACGATGTTTCTGGTCTGGCTCGGCGAGCAGATCACGTCGCGTGGCGTCGGCAATGGTTCCTCGCTCATCATCTTCGCCGGTATCGTCGCCCGTTTGCCGCAAGCGGTGGTGCAGTTGTTCGAGCTCGGCCGGCAGGGGTCGATCTCCACCGGCCTGGTGCTGGCGGTCATCATCATGGTGTTCGTCGTCGTCGCCTTCATCGTGTTCATGGAGCGGGCGCAACGCCGGGTGCCGATCACCTATCCGCGCCGGCAGGTCGGCAACAAGATGTACGAGGGACAAAGTTCGTTCCTGCCGCTCAAGCTCAACACGTCTGGCGTCATTCCGCCGATTTTCGCCTCCTCGCTGCTGCTCTTGCCCACGACCGTCGCCAATTTCGCCCAAGGCTCGACGAGTTCGGGCATATTGTCGACCATCTCGGCGCTGCTGGGGCGCGGGAGCGCGCTCTATCTCCTCCTCTACGCGGCGCTGATCATCTTCTTCGCTTTCTTCTACACCGCGACCGTGTTCAATCCATCCGACACTGCGGATAACTTGAAGAAGCACGGCGGCTTCATCCCAGGCGTCAGGCCGGGTGAGCGCACTGCGCAATATATCGATTATGTGCTCACTCGAATCACGGTTCTCGGCGCGCTCTATCTTGCCGTGATCTGCCTTCTGCCCGAATGGCTTATTTCCTATGCGGCGCTGCCGTTCTATTTTGGCGGCACCTCGCTTTTGATCGTGGTCAATGTGACGATGGACACCGTCGCGCAGATTCACGGTCATCTGCAGGCGCATCAATATGAAGGCCTGATTCGAAAGGCCAGGTTGAAAGGGCGGAAACGATGAGGCTGATACTGCTCGGGCCGCCGGGGGCGGGCAAGGGCACGCAGGCGCAGAGGCTGGCCAAGACTCACAACATCCCCCAATTGTCGACCGGGGACATGTTGCGCGCGGCGGCCGCGGCGGGAACGCCGATCGGGCTTAAGGCGAAGGCGGTGATGGATTCGGGTGCGCTGGTGTCGGACGGCATCGTCATCGACATCATCAAGGACCGGATCGATGAGCCGGACGCGAAGCGCGGCTTTATCCTCGATGGATTTCCGCGCACGGTGGCGCAAGCGCGCGCGCTGGAGGCGATGCTCGCCGCCAAGGGACTGAAGCTCGACGCCGCGATCGAACTGACCGCCGATGCGCCCAAGCTGGTCGAGCGCATTGTCCGGCGCGCCGAGCAAGCGAAGGCCGCCGGACAGCCCGTGCGCAAGGACGATGACCCGGAAGTGTTCAAATCGCGGCTCGCGGCCTACGAACGCGACACCGCCGCGGTGACGCCTTTCTATCGCGAGCGAGGTCTCTTGCGCGAGGTCAACGGCATGGCCCCGATTGACGATGTCGCCAAGGCGATCGACGCGGTCCTCTCGGAGGTGGCCGCGGCGTGACAGCGCCGTCGGCAGATGCGGAGGCGCTCATCGAGCGCCGCGGCCGCGCCGGCGTCATTGTGCTGAACCGCCCCAAGGCGCTGAACGCCCTGACGTTGACCATGGTCAGGCTGATCGCAGTCGCTCTCGACGAATGGGAGAGGGACAGCGCCGTCGATCGGATTGTCTTCCTCGGGGCAGGCGAGCGGGCTTTTTGCGCCGGCGGGGACATTCGCCGCCTCTACGACCTCGGCCGCGCGGGCGATCATGACGCCCAACTGACCTTTTGGCGTGAGGAATATCAGCTCAATCGGCGGATGAAGACCTATCCGAAACCGATCGTCGCGCTGGTCGATGGGATCGTAATGGGCGGCGGCGTCGGTCTCGCGATGCACGCGACGCACACGGTGGCGAGCGAGCGTTTCGTCTTCGCCATGCCTGAGGTCGGCATCGGCTTTTTCCCCGATGTCGGCGCAGCCTGGATCCTGCCGCGTCTCCAGTCTCACGTTGGCGTCTATTTCGCGCTGACAGGCTTGCGCGCCGATGCAGGCGACGCGCTGGCGCTGGGTCTCGCTCAGACGTTTGTTCCGAGCGGATCGTTTCCGGCGCTGGCCCAGGGCCTCGAAGGCGACGAGCCCGTTCAGTCTGTGCTCGCGCGCTTCGCCGCGCCTCCGCCCCGTTCGAAGCTGATCGGTGAGGCCAAAGCCATCGAAGCTTGCTTCTCCCAGCCGGACCGAGCCGCGATCCTCGGGGCCTTGCGCGAAGCGGAGACGCGCGGCCTTGCATTCGCAGCGCCCGCGCGCGCGGCGATGCATGACAAGTCGCCGACGAGCCAGGCGATCGCGCTCAAACAGATGGCGTTGGGCGGGACGATTGATTTTGACGAGGCTTTGCGCATGGACTACCGCATCGTCTCGAGAATCTGCCGGGGCCATGACTTTTACGAGGGCGTGCGCGCCGTGATCGTCGACAAGAACAATCGCCCGAACTGGGCGCCGGCGCCTTCGCCTGCGGAGATCGACGCCTATTTCGCTTCCCTCGGCGACGGCGAGCTCAAGTTTCCGGCGCGAGGCGCATGAAATACATCATGCGCCAGAGCCGTGACGGGGCGATCGAACTGGTCGATCGATCGCCGGTCACGACCGAAAACCACGATCTCATGGCGGCGATTTCGCGGGTGGGCTGGGACCACGCGCTCATCTGGTACATGCGCACGCTGGCCTGGGTCTGGATGGCGAAGGGTCTTTTCCACTGGGCCATCATTCTCGGCGCTCTCCCGACGCTTGGCCAATTCACGACGATGGCGCTCCCACTGCAGGCGACAATTGTCGCTTTCGCCTGCCTCGATTTGCTGGCGGCGATCGGCCTCTGGCTTGCCGCAGCTTGGGGCGGGGCGATTTGGCTTCTGTGCGCGGTCGTCGAGGCCGCTTCCCCGGTCTTAAGTCCGCGCGCGGCCGCGATCGGATATGGCGGCGCTCTGCTCAACATCGCGCTGGTGACAGGCTATTTCCTGTTAAGCTGGCGGGCGGCGCGCGAAAGGGCTTGACGCCCAGTTCCCCTGCGTTCGCCTGACGAACGGCCTTGGCCGGCATACGTTTGTGTCCTGTCAACGTAAACAAAGCCTTTGATTCAGTTGAAATTTACCAGCCTCTGGAAACTTTGGATTCATCCTGACTCTTAAACTCGTATTCACGCGCTTCCGTTACATTCTACTCATAAGAAGACCGAAGGAACGCTCGGCAGATGAGAGGCGAAGAGGCGGGTGTGCAATGATTAACGCAGTCAAAACACAAGATATTGCAGTTAGGGCGGAGCCTGACCTTCGGGTATCTGGGTTGTACCTGGAAACTTTGACGATGGTCGAGCGGCTTCATCGTCGTCTGCTCGACGTTATCAAAGATGAGTTCGACCGTCGTGGCCGCTCCGACGTCAACGCAGTGCAGGCGTTGCTCTTGTACAATATCGGCGACAAGGAATTGACCGCCGGCGAATTGCGCACGCGCGGCTACTATCTCGGCTCGAATGTTTCCTATAACGTCAAGAAGCTGGTCGAGATCGGCTTCCTTCACCATTCCCGCTCGCGCGTCGACCGTCGCTCGGTTCGGATCAGCCTGACGGAACGGGGCAAGGAGGTCCACCGCATCGTCGCGGGGATCTATGAGAAGCATGCGCGCACGATCGAACAGATCGGCGGCATCCCCGGCGACGACTTCGTGCGGATGAACGCCTCCCTGCTGCGCCTCGAGCGATACTGGACCGACCAGATCAAGTATCGGCTTTGACGGCCGCTCAGCGCTTTCCAGTTCAATAAGCGAGCCGGGGCGTCCCTTTGCGGGGGCGTCCCGGCTTTTGCGTTCATCCGCCATTAACGAAGCGGCCATAAAAACGCCTGAGTGGAACCTATGTTGGGTGTGGAAGCGCGAAGGCTTTTCGCGGTCGTCGTTACGCTCTTCTAACATAGGGCGGCGCGGCTAGGGATCGGGGACGAAAGCCGTTCGTTTTTGGAGATCTCAGTTGATGGGTGGCAGGGTCAACTTGCGGCTTGCGCGCCGCGCATTGTTTAGCGCGACGGCATGCGCTGCTTTCGCCGTCGTTCTCGGATCGACCGCCCTGAAGGCCCAAGAACAGGACGTCAGTCAAGCGGAATGGCCGCAGAGCTACGAAACCTCGCCTAAGATGGCTGTCCAGCGCGAGGCGACTCCAATTCTGTCCTCGGCGACCGTTGATGCGACGCAAGCGGCCATTCAGAACTACCAGAATATTGTCGACCACGGCGGATGGGAGACCGTGCCCGGCGGGCCCGAACTGAGAGTGGGCTCGAAGGGCGGCGCGGTCGAGGCCCTGCGACAGCGGCTGGTCGCGACCGGCGATCTCGACCCGGTCGCGGGCTCGGGGCCGGTTTATGATTTTTTGTCGAGGCTGGGGTCAAGCGATTCCAGGCCCGCAACGGCCTCAACCGGAGTGGCGTGGTCGACAAGGAGACGCTGGCGGCGCTCAACGTGTCGGCCGGCGCCCGTCTGCAGCAGCTTGAGACGAACCTCATTCGGCTGAAGGCCTATTCGGGTGACCTTGGCGAGCGCTTCGTGATCGTCAACCTGCCGGGGGCTTCGGTCGAGACGGTCGAGAACGGGGTCGTCTATTCGCACCATCGCGCCGGCGTCGGCCGCATGGACCGTCAGTCGCCGATCATGCAGACCAAGGCGACCGAGATCAATTTCAACCCGTACTGGCATGTGCCGCCTTCGCTCATCAAGAAGGACCTGATCCCGAAGATGAAGGCGGACCCGAACTATCTCGTCGAGGAGAAGATCCATATCCTCGACAAGGACGGGCAGGAGGTTTCTCCGTCCTCGATCAACTGGAACTCCGACGAGGCGACGCATTTCAGCTATCGCCAGGATCCCGGCAGCGAGCTCGACGCGCTGGGCTTCGTGCGCATCAACATTCCGAACCCTTATGGCGTCTACATGCATGACACGCCGGAAAAGGGCGTGTTCGGCGACGACTTTCGCTTCGTGTCGTCAGGCTGCGTGCGTGTGCAGGACGTGCGTGACTATGTGGCCTGGCTGCTCAAGGACAATCCGGGCTGGAACCGTGACCAGATCGACGCGGTCATCCGCTCCGGCCAGCAGCAGAACGTGAAGCTCGCGCAGCCAGTCCCGGTCTATTGGGTCTACATCACCGCCTGGGCGACGCCGGACGGACTGGTTCAGTTCCGGCCTGACATCTATCAGCGCGACGGCGCGGGTCCGGGCCCGGTGGCCTCGGCCGTTCCGGTTCAGCCGCTGGCGCTGCCCCAGGAATAGCGTCCCGAAGCCGCGGGCGCTTAGCCGCAACCAAGGGCAGGCCGGGTAACGAGCTGCTCGACAAGCCCTCCGACTGGGGATAGCTACCCTTTAGACTAACGAAGGCTGGAAGCGTCTCCGCTTGCCAGCGCGGCGCTTTTTGGGGGCGCATCAACAAGCCGCCTTCGCGACGCAGGTTGCAGCCCATGTGACGCGGCTCACGAACGCAACGCGCGATGACGAGTACGGTTCGACCGAATTGAATCAGGCCATCGCGGGACGAACCTTCATGACGAACGGTAATCTGGCGGCTATGCGCAACGTTTTCGGGGCGGTTTTTATCGGTGCGGCCTTGTTCGTGGCGGCGATTGGCGGACCGCTCCCCGCTCAGGCCGCCGGCGCCTGCGCGCTCATCCCCAACGAGAAGATCCCGTCCGAAAAGACCCTGCGGTGCGGCGAAACGCTCACGGTTCGCGCGGCTCAAGGGACTCGCTATCAGCCCCTATACAAGAAGGGCGACCCGCTCCCGGTCGGACTCCGGCTCAATGACGGCGCGCTGCTCATCGAATTTCATCCGGCGAGACCTGGAGAGAAGTTTCAGATCCTCACTCCGCTCGCCATCGCTGCGGTGCGGGGAACGAAATGGGCGATGGAAGTCACCCGCGCCCGCACCTCGACGCTTGTGCTCTCCGGCGCCGTGGCGGTGACCAATCGTCGCTTGAATGAGTATGTCGTTCTGACGGAGGGGCAGGGCGTCGACATTACCCCCACTGATACGTCCATGGTCCAGAAAACGTGGGGGGAGGCCAGGGTCCGCGCTCTTCTTTCCCGTTTCGGCGAATGAATGGCGACTGAACGGCCGGGACCTTCGCGGCTCCTGACCGGCGCTTTTCTCGCCGCGGCGCTCATCATCGGCGGCGGCCTGGGCGCTCTGGAGATCAACGGCGTTGCGTCCCCGTTGGACCGGATCGAAAACCTCACTCTCGACTGGCGCTTTCTTCTCGCTGGCTCCCGTCCGGCGCCGGCGGGCGTCGCTATTGTCGCGATTGACGATGAAACGCTCAGCCAATCCGGAGGCGATGCGCCGACGCGCGAAATGATGGCTCGCCTCGTGCGGGCCTTGGCCGGCTTCCATCCTCGAGCGATTGCGATCGATATCGCCTTTCTCAAACCGAAAGACGAGGCGACGGACGCGGAACTCGCTCGCGCGCTCAAGCCGGCGCCAGCCGTCGTCGCGGCGATCGGGGTGTTCGACCCAACCGATCGTTCGGGCGGAGAGACCGAGCCGAGCGACTTGGCGCTGGCGCCGAAACCGTCCTCCGTTCTTTGGCCGATCGAGGCGATCCGCGATGCTGCGCAAGTGGGCCTTGCCAATGTTTCGACCGAACTCGAGCGGAGTGCCACGCTATATTCCGATGATCTATCAGACGCCGGACGGCGTGCTTCCGTCCTTCGCGCTCGCTGCGGCGTCCCAGGCGCTAAAGGTCGAGCCGGTCTTCGGTCCCGATCGGATCGAGCTCGCGGGCCACTCGAGAGCGATGGACCTCGGCTATCATATGCCGGTGCGTTTCTATGGGCCGGAGGGCAGCTTCAGGCGCATCAGCGCAACCGAGGTTCTCCGTGGAAATCTCGATCCGGAAGCTCTGCGCGGCAAAGTCGTGGTCGTCGGCGTGACAGCGACCGGCGCGTCGGACACGTTCGCGACCCCCTTCGATCGCGTTGCGCCAGGGGCGGAAGTCTTCGCCACAGCAATCGGCAATCTCATGGCCGGCGACGGATTGGCGAGGACGCCATCGACCCGCCGCCTCGATGCAGCCGCGGCGGTTGCGCTTCCCGTTCTGATGATCGCGCTCATGGCGATGCGCGGCGCGGCGACCGGGCTCACGCTCGCAAGCCTGGTCTTCGCCCTCTGGCTTGCGGGAGTTCTTCTCGCCTTCGTCAACGGATACTGGCTCAGCATCGCGACGCCGCTCGCTTCGGTCGTGCCGTTGACCGTCGGTTTCGCCGCGGCCCGTTCCATTGTCGAACGTCGCGCGGGCGTGAAGATCGCCGCCGAGAGGTCGACGTTGGCCAGGTTTCAGTCGCCGCTCCTTCTCGATCAGCTTCAGAGAGAGCCCGACTTTCTGGAAAAGCCGGTCCGCCAGGATGTCGCCGTGATGTTCGTGGACCTGTCCGGGTCGACGGGGGTCTCGGAGGCGCTTGGGCCTGAATGGACGCGCGATCTTTTCGGCGCGATGCAGACCCTCGTCGAGGGCGAGGTCACCGCGCATGGAGGCGTCGTCATCAATTACATGGGCGACGGGGTTCTGGCGGTGTTCGGTTTGCCGAAGCCGCGAAGCGATGACGCCGCGCGGGCGCTCGCCACCGTCGAGGCGCTTCACGGGTCGATGACCGCCTGGCTGGCCAAACTGCCGCCCGCGGCGCGGGAACGTCTCGATTTCCGGATCGGGCTGCATTTCGGCCCGGCTATTCTGTCCCGGCTGGGCTCCCCGACCCAACAGCAGATCACCGCCACGGGCGACACCGTCAACGTCGCGAGCAGGCTTCTGGAAGTGGCCAAGCAGCAGCATTGCCGCATCGTCGTCACGGAGGATCTTTTCCAAGCCGCAAGCGCGACGGCGCCGATGGCAAATATCGATTCCGTACTCTACGCGCCGCTCACTGTGTCAATTCGCGGTCGAGCTAGCGATTTGCCGGTTCGCATCCGAACCTGAGCCTCCACTTGGATCGGGTCTGGAGCCGCCTCATCACGGGCTGGTCCGACGGCGTCCATGAGTGGGAGGGAGCAGGCCGGTTCACGCGGCGGAGTGCTTTGGCTTGCGCCCGCGCCGCAGGCCGATGAGGCCGAGGCCGGCGAAACCGGCCGCCATCATCGCCCAGGTCGAGGGCTCGGGGACGGCAGACCCGTCGAGATCGATCGTTACGTAGCCATTGCCGCTGTTGACGCCTGACAGGAGCACCTGATGGGCAAGCGTCAAAGGCAGAAAGGAGCCGCCGCCGCCGCCGCCGCCAAGCGCGGCGCCGCCACCGCCGCCCGAGAAGCCGCCGCCGCCGCCGCCGCCCGTGAAGCCGGCAGCTCCGCCGCCGCCAAATCCGCCGGCCGCCAAAACGACCCCGTAGGATGTGATGCTCGGGGCGCCGGCGCCGCCGGCGACTGCGGTGCTCGAGAAGCCCCCAGTTAGCACTCCGGCCCCGCCGCCGCCGCCGCCGAAACCGTCGGTCCCTGCGCCAGCCCCTCCGCCTATCCCCTCAGAGCCGCCGTTGGCGCCGGAATTCCCGGCGCCTCCCGCCACTGTCGCCTGTCCGGGTCCGCCGGCGCCTAAGAAGCCACCCCCGCCACCGCCGCCCGCCACAGCGAGATACGAGCCGTCGGTGATGTTGAAGGCGAAGCTGCCGCCTCCACCGCCGCCGACGCCCCCGAATTGGAAGTCCCCGTTCCCACCCGCGCCGCCTGCTATCACGGCCAGCACGGTCCCGGCGGACAGGACAATGTCGCCCCCCGCCTCGGCGCCCAAACCGCCAGGGAAGCCACCGGGCACGAATCCACCGCCCGCCGCGCCATAGGCGGTGATGTCATAGACGCCGGTTGTCGGCACGGTCCAGGTGACCAGCGATCCGGTGAAGTCGAACGTCATGGCGCCAGCCTCTGCGGCGGCCATGGTCATCGCCAGGGGCGCGCCGGCCAGCAGCATGCCCTTGATCCAAAAATTGCGGTTCATCTCCAGCGCCTTTCAATTGCAAAAGGACCTCATGGAGAGCGACCCCGTCGCTGCCAAAGCCGCCAGCAACCCGTGGCGGATGCGGCCTGCGGCCCGCGTGGCGGCCCAAAACCGCGCGCGCCCCATTATCGCCACAACAAATTGGCGCGCGTGTGACTGCGGGAGAACGAGACGGGAGCGAGACGCGCGAGCGCGCGCGAACAGGGCGTCCCTGCTCCCCGCTCGCGGGGAGAAGGTTAGGATGACGGGCCGGCGGCAAGACCTGCCAATCGCCTTCCCCCTCACCCTCAAGCCTCTCCCCGCAAGCGGGGCGGCAAGTCCGTCTAGACGCTCGCCTGATCGGCGATTCGCCCGAGGCTCTCCTCGCGCCCCAGCACCGCGAGCACGTCGAAAATGCCGGGTGAGGTCGAGCGGCCGGTGAGCCCGGCGCGCAGCGGCTGGGCGACGACGCCAAGCTTCGCGCCCTGCTCCTCGGAATAGGCGCGGACGACGGCCTCCGCGTTCGCCGCCGTCCAGTCGGTGAGCGCGGTGAGACGCGGCAGCAGGTTCTTGAGATGAAGGCGCCCGGCGCGAGCGAGAATCTCCTCGGCCTTCCCATCCATGCTCAGCGGCCGAGTCGCGAACAGGAAGCCTGCGCCGTCGAGCAATTCGACCAACGTCTTGGCGCGCTCTTTCAAACCCGGAATCGCCGCCCGAAGCTGGCCACGCTTATGCTCGTCGAGCTTGGCCGCGACCTCCGGGCCGCCGGGCAGATAGGGCAGGGCGCCGATCAGCGCATCGAACAGCGCGTCGTCGCTCGACGCGCGCATATAATGTCCGTTGACGTTCTCGAGCTTGGCGGTGTCGAAGCGCGACGGCGAGCGGCCGACCGACGATAAGTCAAACGCGGCGATCAGCTCTTCCGTGGTGAAGAACTCCTTGTCGCCATGGCTCCATCCGAGCCGCGCCAGATAATTGCGCAAAGCGGCCGGCAGATAGCCCATAGCCCGATAGGCGTCGACGCCGAGCGCGCCGTGACGCTTGGAGAGCTTGGCGCCGTCCGGCCCGTGAATGAGCGGGATATGCGCCATCACAGGAACATACCAGCCGAGGGCCTGATAGATCTGCGTCTGCCGCGCCGCGTTGGTCAGATGATCGTCGCCGCGGATGATGTGCGTCACGCCCATGTCGTGGTCGTCGACGACGACGGCCAGCATGTAGGTCGGATTGCCGTCCGAGCGTAAGAGCACGAGGTCGTCGAGATCCTTGTTGGCGAAAACGACCTTGCCCTGCACCTTGTCGTCGATGGTTGTTTCGCCCTCTTGTTGTGCGCGCAGCCGGATGACCGGCTTGACGCCGGCGGGCGCTTCGGCTGGATCGCGGTCGCGCCAGCGGCCGTCATAGCGCATCGGCTTGCCCTCGAGGCGGGCCTTCTCGCGCATCTCCTCGAGCTCTTGCACGCTGGCGTAACAGCGGTAGGCGCCGCCCGAGCCAAGCAGCTGATAGGCGATCTCGCGATGACGCTCGGCGCGCTGAAACTGGCTGATCGCCTCGCCATCCCAGTCGAGGCCAAGCCATTTGAGCCCGTCGATGATCGCGTCAACCGCGGCTTGCGTCGAACGCTCGCGATCGGTGTCCTCGATGCGCAGAAGGAATTTTCCGCCGAAGTGCTTGGCGTAGAGCCAGTTGAACAAAGCCGTGCGCGCGCCGCCGATGTGCAGGAATCCTGTCGGCGAAGGCGCGAAACGAGTGACGACCTCAGACATGATGCGACGCTCGAAAGAGAAATCCCCCCTCCCTGCAATCTGCGAGGAGAGGGTATCGCGACGGTCGCCTCCCGGCATACGCGACCCGAGGTCGCGATGACGTATCGTCGGCGAATGAGCGGCTGCCTCTAGCAGAATGAAGGGGCGCGGCAAAGGCGCAATCCGTTCGAAGCGCCTGGAGACATTTCCTCGTTGCGATCGCGGTGCTAGCCTCCCGTCACGGACAACCGCAAGCGGCGGGGCATGAATTTCATCTTCATGTTGACGCGCAACGACGCCACGGTCGAGAACGCGCTCGATCTTGTGGAGGTCGCGCGACCGCTGGGCCTGAAGCACATCGGCTTCAAGGATGTCGGCGCCGAACTCGGGGCTACTGCGTCGCCTGACGGCGGCCATCCGCGAAGCGGGCGCGAGCCCGTGGATGGAGATCGTGGCGACAAGCCGCGAGGCCGAGTTGCGCGGAGTTGAGCTTGGCCGCGATCTCGGCGTCGAAATGCTCATGGGCGGCGTTCATGTCGAGGAGGCGCTGAAGATCCTCGATGGCTCGGCGACCCGCTACCTGCCGTTCGCCGGCGCGCCAAGCGGCCATCCGACGCGGCTCGGCGGCTCGGCGCTTAAAGTCGAGGCGCAGTGCAGGGCCTTCGCGAGACAAGGCTGCGCCGGCGTCGACATTCTGGCCTATCGCGCGACCGAGGCCGAGCCGCTCGACCTCGTCGCCGCGTGCCGGCGCGGATTTCTCGCTTTCGGCACGGTCGTGGTTGCCGGAAGCATCAATTCGCCCGAGCGCGTCGCCGCCGTTCGCGCCGCCGGAGCGGACGCGTTCACCATAGGCGCCGCGGCGATCGACGGTTCCTACGCGCCCGGCGCCGGACCGCTCGCGGCTCAGCTTCAGGCCGTGCTCGCCGACTGCCGCGCGGCCCTGTAGCCGCGCTCCATAGCCCGTCCGTGAGACGGGCGTTCTTCAAGAACGCCCTTTGGAGCGGGACAGACGCGGTCCGTAGGGCGTCCGTAAGGATGCCCGTCTCTCGACGGGCTACGGACCGCGTCTAAAAATGCCGCTGCATCTCATTCTCGGGGAAGGATAGACCTCAGGCCGCGCGCCGCCAGATCGCCATGTCGAGATCATGCGCAGGATCGAGCGGGATTGTCTTGCTGAGCCTGAGGCCGTGCTGTTCGAGCACGGTCGCGGCCGGGACGCCGGCGTCGCAGGCGGAAAAGACGGAACGTCCGCCCGGAAGCTTGACCCCGTGCGCGCGCGACAGGTGAAATCCGCTATAGCCGATCATGAGGAAGAGATCGAACACCACCTGGCCGCCGCCCACGGCGACGACCCCGCCCGTCGGCAGAACGCGCGCCGCGACTTCCTCCCAGGTCGTGCGCCGCGGGTCCCACCACCAGCCATCCGGGCGGTGCTCGAGCCCGTCGGCCTCACGCGAAACGACAAGACGCAAGGTGTTATGGATATTGGGCTCGAGCTCGTGGCTGCGCCGCGCGAAGACGACAAGGTTCGCGAGCTTCTGCGCGCGCTGGTAGAGTTCCCAGTCCTTTTCGTTGCGCAGCGAAGCCGGCGTCAATCCGTCGGCGCCGGCGATCTTGTCGTCGTCTGAAACGATCGCGTAGCCGGTAATGTCGAGCGTCCCTGGCATATCCGGAGAAGGTCCCGAGCTTTGGCCACCGTAGCCTGAAGCGATCCCGTCCGCCAGCAGCTTTATCCGAAGCCCTTAGACCGACAGTGCGGCGACCCGCTGCCTCCCGCCCCTCCATGTCGATCGCCGTCCGCCAGTTCAGGAGCGTCAAGCGCGATCGCCTAGCCACGGAGCCCAAGCCTATGGCGTGTGCCCCGGAGCGGCCGGCGCTGTGTGACGGCGGAGAGGATGGTGGGGAGGCAGGTGGCGCAGGGGATGATGGGGCGGAAGGTGGCGCAAGGGATGGTGGGGAGGCAGGTGGTGGGCCGGCGGCGTCGGCGGCGCCTGTTGCGCGACGGCGTAACCGGCGAGGCCCGAGGTCAGCGCGGCCACGACGACAAGGGTCTTGATCATCGGCGATCGTCCTGTTCAAGGAACGCCTGAGGCGACCTTCCAAGAGAGAGAGTGCGCCGCGCCGTGTGAACTCCTCATGAACCGGAGGCCGCGCGCTGCGCCCGACTTCACGCCGCCAGCGCGTCCAGCTCTCGCTGCATCGCCGCCATTCCCGCTTCGATCGCTCGCGACATGTAGTCGCTGATGTCGTCGGGCAGGAAATCGGCGGTCCAGACGACTGACGTCATTCCGCCGGCGAGGTCGGAAACCTGGAGCGCGCCATTGTAGTGCGTGGCTCGCCCGCCGTCGTGGGTCCAGACCAGCCGCCGCGCCTCGTCGTCGAGGGTGACGATCGGCTCGCGCAGGACCGCGCCGTTCACGAAGGTCACGATCCGCACGCCCGGCTCGAGTTTCGTGTCGGTGACGAAGCCCGGGACAAGTCGCGTGTGCAATGCGCCGACGTCGCGGATCGCCGACCAGACTTCGCTTGGCTTGGCGCGGGTTTTGATTTCCGATCGGATGGTCGCCATGCGCTACTTCCCGTCGTAATAGGCTTCGAGCCGGTAGCCTTCGGGGTCATGGACGAAGGCGGCGTAATAGTGCGGCCCATACTCCTTGCGGAGGCCCGGTTTTCCATTGTCGCGTCCGCCATGCTTCAGCGCCGCCGCGTGGAACGCCTCGACGCTCTGGCGGCTCGGCGCGGTGAAGCAGAAATGGAGGCCCGATTTGGGATCGTCTGGTACCGGGTTTTCCGCCGCGTTGACCCAGAAGCGAGGAGCCTCTTTGCCGTAGCCAAGCGAAGTTTCATCGGCGCTTAGGCAAGTGAATCCCAGAGGCTTCAACGCAGCGTCGTAGAATGCCTTGGCCTTCGCAACGTCGCGAACCCCGATCGATATGTGATCGAACATAAGTGTCTCCTGATGCAAGCAGCGACGAGCCGTCGAGGCTGGTCGTCCACGTGAGATCAAACCCTACGCTCGTCTGGCGTTCCAGGGCTTGGGGAAAATTGCTATCCTCCGCCCATGCAAGGCGAAGTCCGACCCGTTGGCGCACGCACGCCCATCCCGCCTGCCGAGGCGACGCCCAAGCGAGCGCTGGCGGCCGGAGACGGCTGGAGCGTCCACGAAATCGCCTGCGGCGCAGGGCCCTCCGACAGGCCCTTCGAGGAGCGGCACGAGGGGTTCAGCTTTTCGGCCGTCCTTGAGGGCGCCTTCACCTATCGTTCGGACGCCGGCCATGGGCTTCTTTATCCAGGCAGCTTGCTGCTCGGAAACGATGGCCGGTGTTTCGAATGCGGCCACGAGTATGGGGTCGGCGATCGCTGCGTTTCGTTAAACGTTCGCGAGGACCAGTTCGGCGAGATCGCGGCGGCTCAGGCTTCGACGAGCCGCTTTCGCTTTTCGGCCCCGAGCCTGCCGGCGTCTGCGAAAACGCTGCCGGTCATCGCGCATATGGAGGCTTTGTCGTACGCCTCCTCGCTTCGCTGTGAGGAATTGGCGCTGGGACTCATCGAGCGCGTCATCATGGGCATGACCGGCGATCGACGCACTCCGGCGGCGCCCAACGGGCGCGAGACGCGAAGGGTGGTCGAAGCGATCCGGCTGGTCGAATCCGACGCAGGCCGGCCGCTTCAGCTCAAGGAGATGGCGGCAAGCGCCGGCATGAGCAAATATCATTTCCTGCGCGTCTTCCGCCGGCTGACCGGCGTGACGCCGCATCAATATCTGATCAGCGCCCGGCTGCGCCGCGCCGCGCTCGCCCTAGCCTCGTCCCGCCGGCCCGTCATCGCCATCGCGCTCGACAGCGGCTTCGGCGACCTCTCCACCTTCAACAAAACCTTTCGCGCCGTCTTCGGTCTGACGCCGACCCAATATCGGGACTTGCGGCGCTAGGGTCAAAACCCGATCGCCGCCATGGCGGCGACCGCGCAAATGCCACGGCGGCGTCGAACGGCGGGGTGGCGTAAGTCATTCCGCGCTGGAAAGCCGCTCCCGCCAGGCGGTCCAGGCGACGAATATCGATAGCGCCGCCGCGACGAGCGGCGCCACCCCGTGTCCGTATTCGCC
Source organism: uncultured Alphaproteobacteria bacterium (assembly GCA_963696665.1). Taxonomy (GTDB): domain Bacteria; phylum Pseudomonadota; class Alphaproteobacteria; order Rhizobiales; family Beijerinckiaceae; genus Roseiarcus. Next base: position 457 of record CAVOLE010000009.1, on the reverse strand, counting down.
GTGGAGTGTCACGGTCGCGAGCGCCGCCAACATCACGGTGCAGCCGAGCGCCGAGCCCCACAGCCGCGTCTTTGCCCTCGCCAGCAAAACGGCGGTGGTGAGTTCCAGCGATCCGGTCACGAAATGGAACCAGCTCGGGTATCCCCATTGCAGATATTCCTCGTAGATCGATGGCGGGGCGAAGATGTTGCTGAGCGATCCCACGACAAAGAAAGCGGCAAGCGCCAAGGCCAAGACCTGGCGCCAGGAAATCTTAGACATTTGTCCAACCTTGTCTGATGAGGGCGCCGCGGAGGACCAGCCGGTTGGGCCCAAAGCAAGAATTTTCATGTTCAACCTCGATCTTTCTGAGTGTTAGCGCCGCAGTTCTGTAGCCGCGCTCGCTGAACGCGGTGACTACAAGGCCGCGACGCATTCGTTCCGCGGGAGACCCGGATTTCCGGAGCATGTCGCGGAA
>CAVOLE010000008.1:0-1088330 GCA_963696665.1 uncultured Alphaproteobacteria bacterium | reverse complement strand
ACAGAGCCAACCCGCCCTCGCGGATCGGCGTTCTCTGGCGTGATCGGCTCAACCTTGATCGGCTTTATGCATTAGGCCGCGCAGACTCCCCCGGGGTGCCTTGAACGGACGTTCAGCGCGACTTCGTTGGCAACGTCGGAAGCAGGCTGCCTGATTACTTCATGAAGACGTGATAACTGCCGATGGTTTCCGCCAAGTACAATCGCTCTCAACAGTCCGGGGGTCTGTCATGGCTGCGTCGTTCGCCACATTGGAGGTTGAGATCCGCACGACACCATGGAATCGCTATCGAACCATTTCCTCCTACGGCGAGCGAGTTGCGGGAATATTGGACCCGGACTTACGAGGCCGCCGACTGGCGACGATAAGAGGTGGCACCGAACGCCTATCGGACGCTGACATCGGTCGGCCCAATCGGGGGGGCGTCGGCGGTCAGGCTGGCAACTCGTTTGCCTATCGACCTAGATCTATCGAGAAGCTTACGGCGAACATCCATCGGAAACGTTGCGCACACGAGCCGCCGCCCGGCGTTAAACGGATCGCGGTCCAGGCCCCAAATATTTGCGCGAAATGTACAGGCTCTGCGTTTTCGGAGAAAGAGGCGCCGCAAGCCGCCATTCATTCTACCGCTCGATCGCAGCCCGACCGACGAAGCGGCGCACATCCCCCGAGCCCGCTCGCCGAGGCGGCTCTCCCATCAATCTTCGAACAAGGGGGTATTCAGGCATGACCAAATTTCGAGAACCAACAGCCGGGGCCGTTGCGCTGGGCGCAGCGCTGCTCGTCGGCGCGAGTGCGGCAACCTCGCCAACGCAGGCGGCTTTTGTCGTAGCGCTCGAACAGGATGGCTCGAACGTTGTCGCAACCGGAAGCGGAACGCTCGATCTCACGGATCTCACTTTCGTTGTGACGGACCCGGTCTGCTAAGCATATTGCAGCCATCTCTTTCTTACTTTGGCATAGCGCCCAGCACGACCGTTAGCGCGGACCTTTATAAACACGTGAGTGCTCCGACGCCCTTTGGGACTGGAGACTTTGCATTTGCCACCAGCGCCACCGGAGACATCGTGAGCCTTGACGGCGCCGGTGATCTTGCTGTGCCCGCTGGGTATGTTTTTGGCGGCCTGCTGTCGGACAGCGCGATCTGGGCCGACGCCACTTTCGCGAGCCTCGGGATCACGCGCCTTTATCAACCACGCGGAAGGATTGTCCTTTCCGGTCATCGGAGCCTTTTTGCTTCCAACTCTTCCTGATTCTCTGATCGACCCCGCCATTTTTTTCTCAAGACGCGATCGGCATCAGCGGAACTTTTGAAGACGGGGCCTTAGCAATTAGGGCGCCATTGGCGATCACGGCGGCATCGGCTCCGGAACGAGCTACCTGGTCGATGATGCTTTTGGGGCTTGCGGCGCTTGGGTTCTCGAGCTGGCGCGCCAAACGAAAGAGCTTCCCAGTCGCTCAACGCAAAAAGAGGGCGGCCGAAGCGCTCTCTCGTACTGCCGATGAGCGTGGCGCTCAGGCGCTCGGCCGCTATCACTTACGTCTTCAGAAGCGCGCGGCACGATAGGCTAAGTTGTTATACCGGCCCGGATTTACGCTAAAAACCAGATGGTCGCTTCTACACAAATTTGGGTCTGATTGACTCTTGGTGCAAATCGCTTCTCAGAACGGCATCATCCGGGCTCGGAGCAGATTGACTCCGGCGCGACTATAAATGGCTCGCTTGAGGATCTTTAGTTTGTTGATCTTCCGCCACGCCCAGTCATCGACGCCAACCAGATGGACGGCAGCCCCGGCGCAGCTCTCGGACTGAGCCCTGGCGTTCCGCCTCAGGCCCGCCAGAATTGTCGTGTCGCTCACCGGCATCCCGAGCCGTCCCATCAGCCGCTCCGAGGACCGTCCGCCCGCGCTATGGCCAAGCAGCCAGACGATTCCGCCAGCCGGGCAGTCCGGCGGACGAACGGCGTCGCAAGACTTGGCGCGCGCTCGTGAGGATCGAGGCCGCCCTGAACAATGGCCGGTGCCCCTCGGAACGTTCACGAGTAGGTGCTATGGCGAGATTTGGACTGTTCGTCGCACTCCGGGCAAAAGGTTGGCTCCCGGCTATCCACAGTGACTGTCCACGCCTGCTCGCGCCGTTCGACGCTCATGACGCTCGAGCCCGGCCGCGCGTGACATGTAATCAACGTTTTCATCCCCACGCTGCCGCATACCACCGCAAGGCGTGAGACCGCTAGCGCACCATCGGGGAGCGCCGCGCCCGCCTCGCCTGCACCAAGAGTTAATCAGACCCGATCAAGATGGCGCCCGACACTGGCCTCGACCTCGCGATCAGCGCATCGGCGCTGCGGTGTGCATGAAAAAAGATAGGTTTCGTCGCGAGCCGCCCGTGCTTCGCCTTCCCGCCGCCCGCTCGGCCTGGATCGACGCATCGGCGGTGAGATCGGAAGGAAGCGAATCAGATGAGTTCGTCACCTATAACGTGACGCATAAGCTGCGCCGATTTTGTAAGCAAAATCCTCACCTGGCTTCTTTCGCACGCAGATCTTCTGCGGTATTTGTTGGTCGAGCGTCTAGAGCAGACGGGTGAGCTTCACTTTGGATCATTCTGGACCATGGCAAGTTTAGTTGCCAATTCGCTGCGAGATAGCCGACGCACGTACAAAGCACTCACCAGTTGTCGTCCCGTCAAGGCAGTCGATAGTCGTCTGCTCCGCCCAAAGCGAACGGTCCCAGCGGTCGCGTGGGACCGGCCACCTGCGGAGCCATCCGTTTGCCGTTACCGTCGCGACTTCGGTGTCACGCCCGAGAAACGACACCGCTACGATGGGATCCGCATCCTGTTCTTGCCGTGACAGCAATTGGGGCCACAGTAGGTCGGGGCCGCCCCGCATCTGATGTAGTTTGAGATCACTCACGGCAACCCCGACTTCAGATCGTAGATGCGAAGGGCTGTTGCACCCTCGACGCCACTGGTCATGGTGGTTAACGCAAACTGTGATTTTTCATGGAATAGGGACGCGGCTTGGAGTGGGCCCCTGGGGGCGGACAGAGATCAGGCTGCTGATTTGACCGTCTGCCGGGCGTGGTGGTCCTCGAACTGTTTGGGGCTCAGATAGCCGAGGGCTGAGTGGAGCCGGCAGCTGTTATAGACTTGGTCGATGAAGCGCGGAAGGTTTTGGGTGACGTCGGCGAAGGTCTCGTAGGCCATGGGGTAGACAGCTTCGACCTTCAGCGTCTTCATGAAGCTCTCCGCTTTGGCGTTGTCGTATGGGTTGCCGCGCCGGCCCATCGAGCCGACGAGGCCATGCCGGTCGAGGGCCAGCCGATAGGCTTGCGCGGCATATTGGGCGGATTCAAACGATCGTCGCAACGGGAACATTCGGTTCTATGTGAGCCATCGGTCAAGGGCTTCGGCGGGTGTCGCCCAGCCGAGGGTTTTTCGTGGTCGCGCGTTGAGGATTGCGGCGATAGCGGCGAGAGTTCTCAGCGCTGTGCACGCTCAGGTCGGTGCCCTTCGGGAAGTATTGTCGCAGCAATCCATTGGTGTTCTCGTTGGCGCCGCGCTGCCAGGGGCTCTGAGGATCGCAGAAGTAGACTTGGATGCCTGTGTCGATTTTGAGCGCCGCGTGTTGGGCCATCTCGGCGCCTTGATCCCAGGTCAGCGAACGCCGAAGTTCCTGAGGCAGGGTTACGATGGCGCGCGCGATCGCATCGCGAACAGCCTCGGCGCCATGTCCCGCGAGAGCTGGTCCATTCTTGGCTCGCGGAACATTGCCATGACCGTCCAGTCGCGGCAGATGCAAAAGCATCGTGAAGCGCGTCGTGCGCTCGACGAGCGTGCCGATCGCCGAGCTGCCTAGCCCCAGGATGAGATCGCCCTCCCAGTGCCCCGGAATCGCTCGGTCATCGGCCTCGGCCGGGCGCTGGCTAATCATGATCTCGGACGACACGAAGCCTTTGCCGCGCTGGCTCACGCGGGCCCGCGGCGTTCGCAGCGCCCGTCCGGTGCGCAGGCATGCCGTCAGTTCTCGCCGCAGTGCGCCTCGGCCCTGGATGAAGAGTGCTTGGTAAATGGCTTCGTGGCTGATCCGCATGTCCTCGTCATTCGGGAAGTCTACCGCCAAACGCCGGGAGATCTGCTCAGGAACTCCAGGCCTTGCTCCATCGACGAGCCTTTCGTTGGCCGTGACGGCGTCCCCTCCAAGGCACCGAAGGGCCAGCAACGACAGCGCCATCAGGAGCCGCGACCGTTCCAGCCAGCCTCTCCGCGACATAGACGCGTAAGGCCGAGTTCAGCGCAAGCTTGGCGGCTTTCGGGCGCCGGCGCGATCGTTCGGCGTGCCATTGGGCTGTCGATGCACGATATTCCAGACCGCCGCTGCGCGTCGCCGCATTCCGTCTCAGCTCACGGGAGATGGTGGAGGCCGAGCGACCAATACGCCGTCCAATCTCTCGCCCCGAAAGGCCCCGCACACGAAGAAGCGCAATCTCTTCACGCTCCGCAAAGCTGAGATACCGTTCGGACGGCGGCTTGGCCGAAGATCGGAAACATCGCTGGTGGCATGCCGCCGGCCTCTCGAAACAATCTGGTTCCGACAGGCTGCGACATGCCAGCAGCCAGCGCAGCATCCTCGCTGGTCATCCCCTGCGTAATCCCCAGCCAAAATCGCTGGAGTTCAGATCGCTTCGCTGCTGGCGGCCGTCCTGGTGATGGCAACGGCGCCCGTCCAGACCGGTGGGATCGGCGCTTTCGAGGGGTCATCGCAACCTCCTACATTCACGTGTTGCGACGATCGTTTGAATCCGCCTTGCGAACCGCGGTCCGAGTGATGAAGGCAGCCGGCCGGCGGCCTCCGGTCCTCGATTGCGGCGTTCAGAGCGGCGAGCGTCAGCCGGACATCGACGGATCGGCTGATGGCGTAGCCGACAACGCGACGCGACCAGGCGTCGAGAATCACGGCGACATAAACGAAGCCCATGGCGACAGCGACGTAAGTGATGTCGGCGACCCAGAGCTGATTGGCGCCGTTGACGACCCTGTCCTTCGCCAGATTGCGGAAGATCGGATGGTCGTGATCGCTGCTCGTCGTCGCCACATATCGCCGACGCATGCGTGGCTGGAGATCGTGTTCGCGCATGAGACGCTTGACCTTCTTGTGATTGACCACGAGGCCTTGCTGGCGAAGGTGGGCCTGCATGCGTCGCCAACCGTAGCGTTCGAACGCGTCGCGGATCGCGCTCATCGCCTCGACGATGGCTGTGTCATCGGGCGCCCCGTAGGCGCGTTATAGTAGGCCGAGCGTGAGATCCCCATCAGCCGGCATCCTTCGGCGACGGAGACTGTTTCGGGCCGGCAATTGCGGACGTAGGTCCGCTTCTCGCTGACGGTGCGTTTCGCTGACCCCCCTTTAGAAATTCCAATTCCAGCGCTTGCTTGCCGACCAGCCGTTCGAGGGCGGCGATCCGCGCTTCGTATTGCTGAAGGAGGTCGGCCGCCGCGGCGTCCTCGTCGAAGGCGCCGGCCTGATACCGCTCGACCCAGACGCGGATCAAATTGCGCGAGAGGTCGTGGCGTTTCTCCAAACAGTGGAGCGTATCGCCAGCCAGAAACTCCTGCGCGATCTGACGCTTAAATTCGATGCTGTGCGAGCGATACCTGACCATGAGCTTTCGTCCTTCGAAAGCCCAGCCTGCCGGTCAAATGTTAAGTCCGCCCATGTCCGCCCCCGGGGCCCACTCCAATCCTGGGTCAGTTCTCGCCGGAAATCGACACGCGTGATGGGCCTCGCATAAACAGCGCCTTAATCAAAGTTGCGTCAGACCCCCGATTGGACGCCGATCACTCTCATCGACATAGGGCATTCGCTAGCCATTGACCCGGGCGTAGCGAGCGACGAAGGGCCACTGCACGTGAAACCCGTGGAGGCCTTCAAGAAGTCTCCAATCATAGCCGCCACCTCACGCGCAAGGCAGGAAGGCGAAGACCGCCAGCGTCCTTAGGCGATCCTCAGTGCCGATGGAATGAGGTGTCGGCCACCATCGAGTTGAAGCACAGAGTTCCCTTTATCGTCACGCTCCGTAGCATTCCCGGATGTCACGTATTCCAATCAGGTCCCAATCCTGTCGGTCTCGACGCAGAGGAGCGCGAGCGCGGGTGCGGCGACGCCTTCAAGCAGGGCCCGCTCCGGGCGTACCGGGCGAGGACCCGAATGCCCACCAACACGCCGAGGAGATTCTGCGCCAAAGTCTCGGCCGGCAGTGATCGCGAGATCGTGCCGTCAGCTTGGCCGGCTCTGACGCATCTTTGAAAGAACGTCTCGATACCGACGAGAACTTCAGCAACGACCTTGCGAAACGCGGCATCGTGCAGCGCCACGTCGAGCGCGGCGTTAACAAGCATGCACCCCTTCCGGTCGCGATCGTTGAGCGAGCGCTTCACGATCTCCGCAAAGAAGGCCTCTATCGCTCGCAGCGGCGGCAATGACTCGCACCGTCGATTCTGTCGGCGACGCTCTCTTCGATGTAATGATCCAACGCCTTCTCGTAGAGCGCTCGCTTATCACCGAACGCGTTATAGAGGCTCGCCGCGGTAATGCCGGTACGCTCGACGAGCTCCCTCACCGAGGTCGCCTCATAGCCTTGTTTCCAGAAGCACTGAGTGGCCGCATTCAGAACGGCGCTTTCGTCGAATTCCCTCGGTCTCGCCATCTCACCGCCTGCCCAGCGAACTCGGCATCTTGCCATCCTCTCCGCCAGAGTGCATTCTAGAACGATTATACTAGAACGCAAGGCGCGGATGGCCTCCGTACCTTGCGAAGGCTGATGTCGGGACCGAAGACGATGAGCCATATGGGACTGCAACAGCAGCTTGATGCCTTTAAAGCCGAGTTCGCACGAACCGCGCCACCAGGGAGGCACGCGCTATACGAGGCAAAGATCGACGAACTGCGCGCGAGCTTTGCGCTGGAACGGGCGATCCGAACCGGCGATCCGGCGCCTGATTTCACCTTACCGGATCCGCAGGGGAGAAACGTCTCGCTTAGCGCCCTGCTGAAAGAAGGGCCGGCGGTCATCGCCTTCTATCGGGGCGGGTGGTGCCCCTACTGCAACATCCAGCTCCGTGCATACCAGGCGGTCCTGCCCGAGATAGCGCGCTCGGCGCACGGCTCGTCGCAATCTCGCCACAACTTCCGGACGGCTCGCTCTCGACTGCCGAGGCAAACGAATTGGCGTTCGCCGTCCTCAGCGACCTCGGCAACAGCGTCGCACGCCGTTTTGGCCTCGTCTGGCTTTTGCCCGAAGAGCTGCGTGGCGCGCTACGATCTAGCAATAAGGCGCTGCCGGGCTTCAACGGCGACGACAGTTGGGAGCTGCCAGTGCCGGCGACCTACGTTGTGACCCGCGACGGTCGTATTGCCCTCGCCGCGATCGATGTCGACGACCGCAATCGTCCGGAGCCCGATGCGATCCTCGCTACGCTGCGATCCCTGGCCCCGATCTGACCCTGCCGGGCACGGAAGCGCTCATCAACCGCAAAACGAGGTTATGCACTCTGGCTGCAACCCTGTCCGAAGGAAATCCTCATGATCCGTTTCTATTTCCACCCGACGCCGAACCCCGCGAAGGTGGCGCTCTTCCTCGAAGAAGCGGGCCTCCCCTACGAGACGATCCCGGTCGACACGAGCAAGGGCGAGCAGCACACGCCGGAGTTCCGCGCGATCAACCCGAACGGCAAAGTGCCGGCGATCGTCGACACGGACGGGCCCGGCGGCAAGGAGACGCGCGTCTTCGATTTCCACCGCCATTCTGCTCTATCTCGCCGAGAAAACCGGCAAGTTTCTCGGAAAGCCCGAGGACCGGCCAGAACTCCTGTCCTGGCTCCTGTTCATCGCCTCGGGCCTCGGACCCTTCTCGGGCCAGTCGGTGCATTTCCAGTTCGCCGCACCCGAGGGCCTCGACTACGCCGGGAACCGCTATCGGCGGGAAGCCGAGCGGCACTATGAGGTGCTGAACGATCACCTGAAGGGACGCAATTTCATCGTCGGCGACACCTACACCATCGCCGATATCTCGGCCTGGGGATGGCTCGATCGCGCGTCGCGGGTCCGCAAGGGCGCCGAGGATCCGTTGAGCCCCTATCCTGATCTCAAGCGCCTCTTCGAGGCCGTCAACGCGCGGCCCGCTGTCGCGCGGGCGCGCGCCGTCGGCAAGGTTCACGCCTTCAAGACGGTCAGCGACGAAGAGACGAAGCGCGCGCTCTTTCCGTCGAACTATCCGCCAGCCGCGTAAGAGGCCTCGCCATGAAACTTGCGGGAAAACGCGTCCTCATCACCGGCGGTTCGAGCGGCATCGGCTTGGCGATCGCCCATGCGCTCCTCGCCAAAGGCGCCAGGGTCGCGATCACAGGCCGCCGCCAGGCCACGCTCTCCGCCGCGGTCGAGACGTTGCGGAAGGGCGGCGGTTCGGTCACGGGGATCGTCGCCGATGTCGGAACGGAGGAAGGCCGGGCGCGCACTTTGGCCCAAGGGCTCGAAGCGCTCGGGGGCCTCGACATCCTCATCAACAATGCTGGCGGCGTTCGCGCCGGGCGGCTCGAGACGACCTCGCAGAGCGAGATCGAGACGATGCTGAACGTCGATCTTCTCGCGCCCATCCTGCTCACGCGCGCTGCGCTGCCGGCTCTTCGCGAGAGCGGCGGCGCGATGGTCGTCAACGTCACGTCGGGCATCGCGCTCATCGGCGCCCCGTTCTACGCTGTCTACGCCGCCGCCAAGGCGGGCCTTGCCCGGTTCGGCGAAGCCCTGCGCCGCGAACTCAAGGGCGAAGGCGTCCATGTCGCTCACCGTCTATCCCGGCGGGACCGACACGCCGATGATGAAGACGAACCGGGCGGGACCCGAACTCGGCTTCGGGCGCGAGCCGGCCTCCGCCGTTGCGGACGCCACGATCGAAGGCATCGAGGCCGATGCGTTCGAGGTCGTCCGGGGCGGCGAGACCCGCGCGCAGATGATCGCGCTCAACCGCGACAATCCCGCGGCGATCGATGAGCGGATGCTCTCCATGAAGCCGGCCCTCGAAGAGGCCGTGAAGGATCACTCGGCCCTTTGAGCTGAGCCCACCATTCAGATTCCGGAATCGCGCGATGATCGACCTCTATTACTGGCCAACCCCGAACGGCCACAAGATCACCCTCTTTCTCGAGGAGGCGGGTCTCGATTACACGATCAAGCCCGTCAACATCAGCGCCGGCGATCAGTTCGATCCGAAGTTCCTGGCTTTCTCTCCCAACAATCGCATGCCCGCCATCATCGACCACGACCCGGCCGATCACGGCGAGCCGGTGACGGTCTTTGAGTCCGGCGCGATCCTTCTTTATCTCGCCGAAAAGGCCGGCTTGTTTCTTCCTACCGATCTGCGGGGCCGGAAGACCGCGACGGAATGGCTGTTCTGGCAGATGGGCGGCCTCGGGCCCATGGCCGGTCAGAACCACCATTTCGGCGTCTACGCGCCGGAGAAAATCCCTTATGCGATCAAAAGATACGTCAACGAGACCAACCGGCTCTATGGCGTTCTCGACCGCCGTCTCGCCGACCGCCCGTTCCTGGCGGGCGACGCCTATTCGATCGCCGACATGGCCGCCTATCCGTGGATCGTTCCCTGGAAGCGGCAGCAGCAGAACCTAGACGACTTCGTCAATGTTCGTCGCTGGTTCGACGCCATCGCGGCGCGTCCGGCGACTCAGCGGGCTTACGCCCGGGCAGAACCATTTTCAGCGCAGCCTGCGGTAACGGAAGAAGGCAAGAAGCTGCTCTTCGGTCAGACCGCGGCGAGCGTCGCCACGAGGTGACCAGGTGAGACTCCATTCGGAGACACCAAAGAGGCCGCCTCCCGTGAACGCAACCGAGCAATTGGCGCCCCGCCAATGGCGCGACTATCGGGCGCGACAACCCGGAACCTGTTTCGCCGATCCACATTTCGAGCTTACGCTCGCCGCCGCCTACGAGCTCCAGGATGCAGTAGCGAAACTCAGAGTGGCGTCGGGCGATCGCCTTGTCGATTACAAGGTCGGCTGCACGAGACCGGGCACGACGCAACAGTTCGGGATGCAGGGGCCGATCCGAGGACGCCTATTTGAAAGCGAAGTGCGGCGACACGGTGAGCCTTTAAATCTCGACGATTTTGTGCATTTGGCGATCGAGGGCGAGATGGCCGTCCAGATCGGACCTGATCACACGATCGAGGCTGCGTTTCCGGTCATCGAACTTCATCACTACATTTTTAGAGGACCCACGAAGACGCTGCCGGAGCTGGTCGCCAACAACGGCCTCAACGCTGGCTTCATGCCGCCGGCCGACGATTGGTTCTTGCCCAAGGCTGATGTCGAGAGAGCTGGCATTTTATCCGTGCGCATCAATGGCCGCGCCGTCGCATCGGGCGAGCTGTGGCCAATGTCCGGCGGCGCCAAGGCTTCGCTGCAATGGCTTCGGCGACAGCTCGCGCACACGGGCGCCGATCTGGCGCCGGGAGACATCGTGCTCGCTGGAATGCCTCTTGGTTTGTACCCCGTTCGCAGAGGCGACCAAGTGACGGTTCTCGTCGATGACAAAATCGGATCGTTCTGCTCGGTCGTGTGAAGGACCGGGAGGCTGACGCACAAACCTCCAACTCATGTTGAAGGATTCCGCGGCCCGCCAGCTTCTCGGCGCACCCCCAGAGAGGAGTCAGCCGCCGCGGCACACGGATTCGACTGCGGCGCTTCTCCGCGATCTCTACTGAAAGAGTTTTCCCGGCGCCTGTAACCATCCCCAGCGGCGAACCGAAGCTATGGTTGGAATGATCAAAGTTCACCCATCGAGGAGGTCGCCGTGTTCGATGTGAACAATCTGAGCAAGCTGAAGGCGCTTGACGAGAAAAGCCCCGCCGCAATGAAGGCCTTCTGGGCGTTCAATGACGCCGCCTTCGCTGATGGAGCGCTCAGCCGGCAGCAGAAGCAATTGATCGCCGTGGCTGTGGCGCTCACCACGCAGTGCCCGTACTGCATCGCCATTCACACCAAGGACGCCCGCGACGCTGGCGCGACTGATACGCAACTTGCCGAGGCAGCGATCGTCGCCGCGGCGATGCGCGCGGGCGGGGCCATCACCCATTCAAGTCATTTGTTCCAGGGATGATTGTGCCTAATTTCAACAACCTGCGGGAGCGGCTTCGTGCGAGCCGCCGCCCACGATCCGGACGCTGAGTCGGAAGCTTGTCCGAAATCAAAAAATTGTGTGGCCGGTAACGCTGGCGGTCAGCGCCGCGAATTGGAGGTAGCGGCCATCCTCGACCGGCCGACGTGGAGACCTTGTCAAATGAAACATCGTGCGCTTGCTCTCGTCCTTTCGTTTCCCCTTGCAATTCTGCCGTTTATCGCGAGTGCGGCCGAGATTGTGCGCTATACGCCTGAAGCCTTCGCCGCGGCCCAGAAGGCCGGTGATCCGATCCTCGTTGAGATCACGGCTTCCTGGTGTCCGACATGCAAGGCTCAAAAGCCTATCCTGAGCAAGTTCGAGTCTGATCCGAAGTTCAAGGATCTCAAAGTCTTCGACGTCGATTTCGATTCACAGAAGGATGTGGTGCGCAGCTTTAAAGCCACGATGCAAAGCACGCTCATCACTTTCAAGGGGAATCGCGAGACCGCCCGCTCGGTCGGCGACACCAACCAGGATTCGATCGGGGCGCTCCTGGAGAAGGCCATCTAGACAGGCGCGATGTTCCTCAACCTGTCATTAGCTTTTCTCGCAGGGCTCTTGTCGATCCTGTCGCCCTGCGTTCTGCCGCTTGTGCCAATCGTTCTTGGCACGGCGCTGTCCCAGCATCGGCTGGGGCCGGTCGCGCTTGCGGCGGGACTGGCTCTGTCTTTCGTTACAATTGTATTGTTTGTCGCCCTCTTCGGCTTCGCAATTGGACTCGACGGTGGCTTCTTTCGCGCCGTCGGGGCCCTGATGTTGCTCGCAGTCGGCGTGCTGATGGTCGTTCCTGGTTTATCGACCAAGCTTGCGGTTGCAGCCGGCCCCGCCGGCAATTGGGCCGAACAGCAATTCGGTGGATTTTCGGCGGTCGGGCTTTGGGGCCAGTTCGGAGTTGGGCTCCTTCTCGGCATGGTCTGGAAGTCCTTGCGTCGGCCCGACGCTTGGGGCCGCCTCCGTCCTGGCCGCGCAGGGTAAGGACTTGGGGCAGGTCGCTGGCACTATGGCGATGTTCGGCGTTGGCAGCGCTGTGCCGTTGCTTCTTTTAGGTCTCTTATCCCGTCAACAGGTCCTGCATTGGCGCTCCGCCTTGGGGCAGACCGGTTTCATGTTGAAGGCTGCGCTCGGGGTTCTGCTCGTGATGTTGTCCGGCTCGATCCTGCTTGGGTTTGATCGGGTGATCGAAGCCGACTTAGTGACCGCCGCTCCGCAGTGGCTGACCGATTTGACAACTCGGTTTTAGTGAACGCGAACGCATCGGCGGGCGTGTGGTTTATAAAGGCGAAAGCTATGCACGACGCAGTTTGCGTTGCACACTAATAAATTGGGCGCTTGAACCGCTCCGGGTTTGCCGGAGGCCATTTTGTTTGAGTTACGCGGCCATTGCCGAGTTGGTCAGCATGGCGAAGTAGCGTTCCTCGGCCTCGGCCGGCGGGATGAAGCCGATGGGCTCCAGAAGCCGGCGATTGTTAAACCAGTCCACCCATTCGAGGGTCGCGAACTCGACGGCCTCGAAGTTACGCCACGGTCCGCGTCGATGGATGACCTCAGCCTTGTAGAGGCCGTTGATCGTCTCGGCGAGGGCGTTGTCATAAGAGTCGCCGACGCTGCCGACGGAGGGCTCGATCCCGGCTTCGGCGAGACGCTCGGTGTACTTGATCCCAACATATTGGGCGGATTTAAACGATCGTCGCAACGGGAACATTCGGTTCTATGTGAGCCATCGGTCAAGGGCTTCGGCGGGTGTCGCCCAGCCGAGGGTTTTTCGTGGTCGCGCGTTGAGGATTGCGGCGATAGCGGCGAGAGTCTCAGCGCTGTGCACGCTCAGGTCGGTGCCCTTCGGGAAGTATTGTCGCAGCAATCCATTGGTGTTCTCGTTGGCGCCGCGCTGCCAGGGGCTCTGAGGATCGCAGAAGTAGACTTGGATGCCTGTGTCGATTTTGAGCGCCGCGTGTTGGGCCATCTCGGCGCCTTGATCCCAGGTCAGCGAACGCCGAAGTTCCTGAGGCAGGGTTACGATGGCGCGCGCGATCGCATCGCGAACAGCCTCGGCGCCATGTCCCGCGAGAGCTGGTCCATTCTTGGCTCGCGGAACATTGCCATGACCGTCCAGTCGCGGCAGATGCAAAAGCATCGTGAAGCGCGTCGTGCGCTCGACGAGCGTGCCGATCGCCGAGCTGCCTAGCCCCAGGATGAGATCGCCCTCCCAGTGCCCCGGAATCGCTCGGTCATCGGCCTCGGCCGGGCGCTGGCTAATCATGATCTCGGACGACACGAAGCCTTTGCCGCGCTGGCTCACGCGGGCCCGCGGCGTTCGCAGCGCCCGTCCGGTGCGCAGGCATGCCGTCAGTTCTCGCCGCAGTGCGCCTCGGCCCTGGATGAAGAGTGCTTGGTAAATGGCTTCGTGGCTGATCCGCATGTCCTCGTCATTCGGGAAGTCTACCGCCAAACGCCGGGAGATCTGCTCAGGACTCCAGGCCTTGCTCCATCGACGAGCCTTTCGTTGGCCGTGACGGCGTCCCCTCCAAGGCACCGAAGGGCCAGCAACGACAGCGCCATCAGGAGCCGCGACCGTTCCAGCCAGCCTCTCCGCGACATAGACGCGTAAGGCCGAGTTCAGCGCAAGCTTGGCGGCTTTCGGGCGCCGGCGCGATCGTTCGGCGTGCCATTGGGCTGTCGATGCACGATATTCCAGACCGCCGCTGCGCGTCGCCGCATTCCGTCTCAGCTCACGGGAGATGGTGGAGGCCGAGCGACCAATACGCCGTCCAATCTCTCGCCCCGAAAGGCCCCGCACACGAAGAAGCGCAATCTCTTCACGCTCCGCAAAGCTGAGATACCGTTCGGACGGCGGCTTGGCCGAAGATCGGAAACATCGCTGGTGGCATGCCGCCGGCCTCTCGAAACAATCTGGTTCCGACAGGCTGCGACATGCCAGCAGCCAGCGCAGCATCCTCGCTGGTCATCCCCTGCGTAATCCCCAGCCAAAATCGCTGGAGTTCAGATCGCTTCGCTGCTGGCGGCCGTCCTGGTGATGGCAACGGCGCCCGTCCAGACCGGTGGGATCGGCGCTTTCGAGGGGTCATCGCAACCTCCTACATTCACGTGTTGCGACGATCGTTTGAATCCGCCTTGGGCGCCGCGATCGCTATGATGGACGAGGCCGCCACGGCGAGTAGGCCTTCGGTCATGGAGCGCCTGTTCGAGAGCGTCCAGGACAAAGTCGGCATGAGCCGTTCTGCTGGCCCGCCAGCCGACGATCCGCCGCGCGTAGGCGTCGATGACGAAGGCGACATAGACGAAGCCAGTCCAGGTCGCGACATAGGTAAAATCGGCCAGCCACAGACGGTCAGGCGCGGAAGCGTGGAACTGTCGGTTCACATGGTCCAGCGGACAGGGGATCGCCTTGTCGCTGATCGTTGTGCGCAATGGCTTGCCCCGGATCGCCCCCCGGAGGCCCAGACTCCGCATCAGCCGGGCCACTGTGCATCGGGCCGCGCTGAACCCTTCCCGCCGCAACTGCCGCCAGACCTTGCGCACGCCGTAGACGCGGAAGTTCTCCTCGAACACGCGCTGGATCTCGACCTTCAGATCGGCGTCGCGGCGGAGCCTATCGGGCAGACGGGAAGGATCAGCGCGTCTGGCGACATGGGCGCGATAAGTCGACGGGGCGATCGGCAGAACCCTGCAGATCGGCTCGACCCCGTAGGCCTGACGATGATCGTCGATGAAGGCGATCATGGCTTGAATCGGCGGTCGAGCTCCGCCTGGGCGAAATAAGCCGACGCCTTGCGCAGAATCTCATTCGCCTGGCGAAGCTCCCGGTTCTCGCGCTCCAGCGCCTTCAAACGTTCGGCAATTTCTGTCGGGACGCCGCCACGCACGCCGCTGTCGATCTCCGCCTTCTTGATCCACCCATCGAGCGACTGCGCCGTGCAGCCGATCTTCGCGGCAATCGAAGTCACCGTCGCCCATCGCGAGGATCCTGCTCATGCTCGAAAACCAGCCGAACGGCGCGTGTGCGCACTTCGGGAGAAAACCGGTTCGTCCTCTTGCTTGCCATCGCTCCACCTTCTCAAGGTTCGGAGCCTCGGGCAAACCCGGAGCGGTTCAATCAGCGGCCTTCGACGGCCCATTCGAGTTCGGCCTCCAGACCCCGATAGAACTCGATCGGATCGCCTTCAAACGGACATTCGGGATGAACGCGGGCGTAGGCCCATTCTTTGTTGAAGTCGTCCATGGTGCGGTCGAATATGAACCGGGCGGCATGGGCGCGCTCGACATGGCGACTTGGATCAAGGTTCGCCATTGCCAGAAGCGAACCGAGTTGCTGGCGGTCCGGTCCATAAGAGGCTTGAACAGAGACGCAGGATCGCCGTCGTAGAACTGGGCGAGGATTCTGGATACAACGTCCTCGCTGACAACCTCCTCGGAAAGCAGGTTCGGAAGCATGGCATCGGGCCAGCTGATGAGTTCGACGAACGGCCGGAAGGCTTCCTTCTGGATCCATTGGGCGGCGAGGAAGAAGCCATAGAACAGAGGCGAAGGCTTCTCGACCGCCTGTTTGATTGTGGCCGCGGATTTTTCTCGGTTGGAACGTCGAGGCTGGCGTTGAATGTGGCCAGCAAGCGCTTGAGTTCCGCGAGCATAAGTGGCGCGACTTCGGAGCGGAGTTCGAGCGCGGCCTCGAAGGCCGCGATGGGCGGGCTTGTGTGTTTCTTGGACAGTTCTTCATGACATCTTTGGCGTTCATCGAGAAAAATCCTTGGTGGTTCGTTCGAGGGCTTTGCCCCGGGCGTCACCATGCGCCGGGATGGCGCGAACAGCGTTAGAAGCCGGAGGATTCGGGATGGAAATTTTTCAGCTGCAAACGCCTTCCGACCCGTTTGAGCAAGCCATGAATAGGCTCATGATGGCCTACAACAGGGAAAACTCGGGGTCGTCGGAACCACTGCGACGCTTAATCTCGGCCTCCGCGCCCACAACGGTGTTGAAGTGGAGGGCGGGCTAAGAGGAGAAATCTACTGGAATTTGCTCATCATTTACCAGCTTGTGATTCCACAATACGTCAGAGGGAAGGGGATAGGATCGCGTTTGCTTCAGAATGCGGAAGATATTGCACGGCAGAATTGTTGCGTTGGTGTTTGGCTGGACACGTTTAGTTTCCAGGCTCCTGATTTCTATCGCACGCGTGGGTATGAAGTGTTTGGCGAATTGAGTTGTTACCCGAACGCCGTCAGCAGAATCTTCTTACGAAAGCGATTGGATGAGGTTGTCGCGAAATGACCGATCCCACCATTTGGCTCAAATCTGCATTACGCGCGAACCAGGCGCTGATATTCGAGGCGCAAGCGGAGATAACGCGCTACCACACGAAAGAAATCGAGTCGGCCGAGTTGATTGATCGGATCATCCGATTGTTCGATGGGCCGGCGCAGCGCGAGGCGCAGCGTTTGGCCCATGAAGCGCTCGTGGGAGGGCCGCCACGTCGGCCAAAGCGGCGCTTACGCCCTCCGAGAATTCCCAGAAGCACGGCTCGAATTCGGCCGCGAGGCCTTCGCCGCCGATCCGCGCATCGCGGCGATGCAATGGGAGCGCTGAACCCATGCCTTCAATCGAACTCACCGAGGAAGAGCTCCTTAGAGGCTTGGGCCGCGCGCCAAGGGCGCTGGCGTCGGCGATTCGGGCCGATCGGGAGCCTCGGGCCCGGCGACAGGCGCGCCCTTGATCGCCGTCGCCATCGCCCTGGCCTGGTCGAGGATGACGCCGGCGGCGCGTTTTAATTGCTCGTCGATCGCCGTCACGAGCGTTATGATGGCGTCGCGTTGCTGCTCGAAATCCTGGCGGAGAAGCCCCGCCTGATAGGAGGCTTTCATCTCAGCCCCGAGATCCGGCCGATGCTCGGCGGCCTTCTCGATGCGATTGTGGTTGGACAGGCCCGTCTCCACCGCCTGGTCGTGCTGTCGGCGCGCTTTGCCGGCGATGTCGAGCGCGAGCGCCTTGTAGGGCTTTTCAGAGGCGCCCTTGGCGACCTGTGTCCAAAGATCCTCCTCGGTCATCGGCGTGACGTCGCCGAGCGCGCGGGACCGCTGAACAGCGGCGTGGATGTGATTTTTCATGGAATAGGGACCCCGCTGCGGGGCTGATTTGCATCCAGTCGGAACCCTGGCGGCGCCGGGTTCACATTGGCCTTCCGACAGCTGGGAGGCCTGGGTTGGAATGCTTGTTGTGGAAACGATCGCGAAGATACGGCGGGCCTATTTTTCACAGGGGAAGGCGATCAAGGAGATCTGCCGTGACCTGCATGTTTCGCGGAAGGTGGTTCGGAAGGTCATCCGGTCGAACGCGACCGAGTTTCGCTACGAGCGGTCGCAGCAACCGTTGCCGCGGATTGGCCCCTGGCGGGAGCAACTCGAGGCCCTGCTTGATGAGAACGACGGTCGGCCCGCTCGCGAGCGTCTGACGCTGATCCGGATTTTCGAGGACCTGCGCGCTCTTGGCTATGGAGGCAGCTACGCGGCGGTCAGGCGCTATGCGATCGCCTGGCGGGAGAAGCGCGCGAGCACAACGGCTGACGCCTATGTTCCGCTGAGCTTTGCGCCGGGCGAAGCCTACCAGTTTGATTGGAGCCACGAGATCGCGCTGATTGGCGGTGTGACGACCACCCTGAAGGTCGCGCACGTCCGGCTCTGCCACAGCCGGATGATGTTCGTGCGCGCTTATCCTCGCGAGAGCCAGGAGATGGTGTTCGACGCGCACGAGCGCGCCTTCGCGTTCTTCAGGGGCGCTTGCGCGCGGGGAATCTACGACAACATGAAAACGGCGGTCGACGCGGTCTTCGTCGGCAAGGACCGGCAATACAATCGCCGCTTCCTGCAGATGTGCTCGCACCATCTGGTCGAGCCAGTCGCCTGCACGCCGGCGTCCGGCTGGGAGAAGGGTCAGGTCGAGAACCAGGTCGGGCTTGTCCGCGAGCGGTTCTTCACCCCAAAGCCCCGCTTCAAGAGCTATGGCGAGCTCAACGCCTGGCTGCTCGACCGATGTCTGGTCTTTGCGAAAGCCCATCCCCATACCGAATGGCCGGATCGGACGATCTGGGAAGTTTTCGAGGAGGAGCGGCCGAGGCTCGTTCCCTATCGCGGCCGGTTCGACGGTTTCCACGCCCTGCCGGCCTCGGTGTCGAAGACCTGCCTGGTCCGGTTCGACAACAACAAATACTCGGTGAACGCTGGCGCGGTCGGGCGCCCGGTCGAGATTCATGCCTACGCCGACCGGATCATCATTCGCCAGGACGGCCGGATCGTCGCCGAACACGAGCGGTCCTTCGGCCGCGGCAGGACGGTCTACGATCCCTGGCATTACGTGCCTGTGCTAGCCCGCAAGCCAGGCGCGCTGCGCAACGGCGCGCCGTTCCGGGATTGGGTTTTGCCCGGCGCCCTGGAGAGGATCCGGCGTAGGCCGGCCGGCTCTGACGACGGCGACCGGCAGATGGTCAAGATTCTCGCCGCCGTCCTGACCGACGGCATGTCCGAGGTCGAGGCGGCCTGCGCCCAGGCGCTGAGCGAGGGCGTCCATTCCGCCGACGTCGTCCTCAACATTCTGGCGCGCCGCCGCGATCCCGAACCGGCCGAACCGATCCACACGCCTGCGGCGCTACGGCTGCGCCATGCCCCGGTCGCCGATTGCACCCGCTACGACGCCTTGAGGAGCGCCTGACGATGGAGCGGACCGAAGTCCTCGACATGATGAGCGAGCTGAAGCTCTACGGCATGAAGGCCGCCTACGACGAGACGCTGTCCGTCGCTCTCAAGCGAAGCCACGAGCCGCAGCGCTTCGTCGGCGACCTTTTGCGCGCCGAGATCTCGGAGAAGCAGGCGCGCTCGATCAAGTATCAGATCACAGCCTCCAAGCTGCCGCTCGCCAAGGACCTCGATGACTTCGTGTTCAAGGGAACGCCGATCAACGAGGCGCTCGTCCGCGATCTCGCCGGCGGCGGCTTCATCGCCCAGCAGCGCAACGCCGTGTTCGTCGGCGGAACCGGCGCCGGCAAGACGCACGCGGTGATCGCCATTGCGCGAAGCTGCATCCGCGCCGGACGGCGGGGGCGCTTCTTCACCACCGTCGATCTCGTCAACCAGCTCGAGGCCGAGACCCGCGCCGGGCGCCAGGGCCGCATCGCCGATTATCTCAGCCGCATGGACTTCGTCGTCCTCGACGAGCTCGGCTACCTGCCGTTCGCTCAGGCCGGTGGCCAGCTTCTCTTCCATCTCATCAGCCGGCTCTATGAGCGCACCTCGATCCTCGTCACCACCAATCTCGCCTTCGGCGAATGGCCGAGCGTTTTCGGCGACCCTAAAATGACCACCGCATTGCTCGACCGGCTCACTCACCACTGCGACATCGTCGAGACTGGCAACGAAAGCTGGCGCTTCAAAAACCGCGCCTGAACTCTACAAAAATCCGAGCCTCACCGACCCGCGCTCGCCCCGGCCGCGCAACCCCGTCCAGCTCCGCCGGGGCGAGCGCTACCGTCCGTGCGTGTCTCAGAGCGGGGTCCCTTTTCCGTGAAAATCTGGGGTCCCGTTTCCGCGATCATTGACAGAGATGGGTCGAATCGGTGTAGAGCGTCGTTCCCTCAATCAGGCCAAGCGCCATCGCCTGCTCGACAATGCGGTCGAAAATCGCCTGCGGGATCGAAGCGTCCTGATAACGCCGCCTTCGGTTCTGGCTCAGCGTCGAGGCGTCGAACACCGGATCGGTCAGTTTGAGCCCGAGAAACCAGCGATAGGCGACGTTGACCTCGATCTCGCGGATAAGCTGCCGCTCCGAACGGACGCCGAACAGATAGCCGACGAACAGGGCCTTGAACATCAGCGTCGGATCGAGCGGCGGGCGCCCGTTGTCGGCGCAGTAGAGCGGCGCCGTCAGATCGTGAATGAAGGAAAAATCGACCGCCGCCTCAATCTTGCGAACAAGGTGGTCGGCCGGAACCAGCTGCTCCAGGCTAACGATCTCAAGCGAAGTCTGAACCGGGCCAGGACGACGAATCATAGCCAACTGAATCAAAAACCCCTGGCCAAAGCCAGGGGTTTGTCAGCGGTCTGAGGGCGCCTCAGGGCGGCCTCCTTTTTTGGCGATACCGTCCGGGTCAGTCCAACCGCGACGCGCGGTCCACCGCACGCGTTCCGGGCAATCATCGCGTCGAGGAGGTCTAGAACGATGCGGGCTTCGCCTATCGTGCGGACTCCCGCACGTCGAAGGAGTACCCCCGAAAAGAGCCGAGAGCCGGCAATCAGCCGCGGAGTTGGTAACCGCGGCGCCGCTTGCGCTCGAGCCATGTGTTGAGCGCTATCGGCGCGAGCGGCGGGGAAGCATGAAGGTCGATTCGTGTTCGCCCGGCGCCGCCGATCCGACCCCACCCCACCGGCGCGCCAACGACCATTCGGCGAATAGCGTCGGCTCGAAGATAGGACGTAGTAGCGCGCCATATTCTTCGTGCGGTCGACCCGCTCCAGCACGAGCACGTTCAGAACGTTTGGATCCTTGGTTTGAAGCTAAGGCGCGAGACCACGCGCGCGTCCAACGCACATGTCGAATCAATCGACCTGCGCCGATTCCGATTTCGAATTGATCCGACGGATAGACCGCGAAAGCGCTCGGCCGAAGGCTGCAGCGCGCCCACTTGTCCGGACGTGGGCGAGAGAATACGTTTATGAATTTGCAAGGTGTTATCAAAGCAATGGATTTGGAACTAGCTGGCCTAAGGTGAGCTACTCGCAGATAAAGTTGATATAGCCATGTAATGATCTGTTTCGTTCCATAATCTATATCCCGGAGAAACGCGGTTCAAAGCATCCTAAAGGGTCGTCGCATGCCGCTTTCGTCGCAACCAAGCGCGGGCTCGCCACGACTCCGCATTCGGGCGACCCTGCGTTTACCCTTGCCGGCTCATTTCGATCACCAGTTCCGATCACCCTTCGGACGCTTCTCGAGCGGCAATTGCCGCCGGCGAGGTCCACACTCAACGGCACGAACTTTGCTTTGGTGGAGTCTCAGTGGTCACCAGTGGAAGATTTATGCCTTGCGGTGACGTTGACGATTGGTGCCCGTTTGCCGCGGCGGTTTATTTTGCCGGGCTACGTGATTGGAACCGCGGCCCCGCTTTTCGATCGACGAACGCTTGACTTGTACTATTTTCTGTCCACAGTCTGCAACCACACCCGAAACAGCCAGCTCGGGTGTGCCCAAGATTTCAGCAAAGGAGGAAGGTATTTCATTCTTCGACACGCTCAGTCTGTCTGAGCAGGTCCGCAATTTCTTGCTGAAGGAAATGACGTCCGGCCGTCTCAAGCCAGGCGGTCGCATCAACGAAGCGGAATTGGCTCGAAAATTAGGCATCAGCCGCAATCCCATCCGGGAAGCTATCTCCGGTCTCGCCCAAAGAGGCTACCTCGTCTCATCGCCTCGCCGGGGGCACCGCATGCGTGTGCTTACGGTCCAGGACATCGACGATGTCTTCTCGTTCCGTATCTGTGTGGAATCCTTCGCCATCGAGCAGGCGGTTCCGCGCATGAGAAAGCGCGATCTCGTCGGTCTGCGGGCCATCCAGGACCGGATGTTCGAGGCCGCTGCAGACAACAATGTCACTGGCATGCGCGAGGCGGATCTCGCGCTGCATCGGACGATCTGCGAGTTGTCGGGCAACCGTCAGACCCTCCGAGCCCATGAGGCGATTGACACCGAGGTGCAGATCCTCATCGCGTGCGTGGATCTTGAACTCGAGAGCTTGGCTTTCACGGCGGCCGCCCATGTCCCGATCGTTGAGGCGCTGGAAGCGCGCGACGCCGCGCGCGCTGTCGCCGCGATGCAGCATCACCTGAAGACCACCTGGGCCGATGTGCATGCGATGCATCGTCGCGCAGGGCTGTTAGAGGCTATGGCCTGCACCGATGAGGAGTTCTAGCGGCTTGGTGATGCAGCGGGTCTTTCCGGATGGAGAGGATCGATGAGATTTGCAAAGAACAAACTCTATATCGAGAGCTATACTAAATGCCCAAATTGCGGAATCCTTATTTTTGAAGATTCAAAGCAGAATATGCAAGAGACTAAGCTTATAGATGGTAAGCTTTACTGCTCAGTTTGGTGCGTCAATTGGGAGAGGGACCGCGCGTCGCGCAGGCAGGGCGAGGTCGCCGCGCAATAGAGGGCGAACGGCGTTCACACTTATGCCGGCGAGCCGGCCTGTTTGGGAGAGAGTGAGATGAAAACGAAGGCATCGATATTGGCGCTGGCTTGCAGCATGCTGGCGATTGCGGCGGCTCCGCGGGCCCACGCCGAAGACGGAATCACCATCGGCATGGCGGTCGCCATGTCGGGCTGGATGGAGGCCTACGATGGCGAGGCCACAAAGATGGCCCAGCTCTGGGTCGACCAGCAGAACGCCAAGGGCGGCCTTCTCGGCAAGCCGATAAAGGTGGTCAGCGGCGACACCAAGACCGATCGCGTCGAGGGCGCTAAGGTCGGGCAGGCTCTCATCCAGCAGGGCGCCAACCTGCTTCTGGTCTCGGCGGACTACGACTACGGAGCGCCGGCCGCCCTTCAGGCTCAGAAAGCCGGTGTCATTTCGGTGTTCTTGGGGGCTTCGGATCCAAAGGCCGGCGTCGTCGGAGTCGGCCCTTTCTCGTTCACGGCCAACAACGCCGGTCAACTCGAGGGCGCGGTCATGGCCGACTGGGGCATGAAGAAGAAGGGCCTCAAGAAAGGCTACATGCTCATTGACGAGACGATCGAATACAACAAGTCTGTCTGCGCCGGGTATGATTGGCAGATGAAGGTCGATAAGGGAACGATTGTCGGCAAGGACACGTTCAAGGGTCTCGACCCCACCATAAGTTCGCAGATCACCCGCCTCAACGATGCCATCAGTAAGGACGGCGTCGACCATATCATGCTGTGCTCGACCAACCCGGGCGCGGCGAGTTCGCTCCGCCAACTGCGAGCCGCGGGCATCAATCTACCCGTCTTTAGCGCCACCGCGATGGACGGCACCTATTGGCTGAACTCAGTGCCGGGTCTCAAGGATTTCTACTTGCCTTCTCAGGCGCTCGCGAAAGATGATCCGCGACCGGCGGTTAACGAGATCTCGGCCGCCTACGAAAAGAAGTTCGGCAAGCCGCCGACAACGCAATATGCCTATCCGATCTACGCTTTCCTCGACATGTGGGCGAAAGCGGTGACGGAAGCCAAGACTGCGGACGCGAAGCCCGTCGTGGAAATCCTCAACAAGGCCAATAACCAGCCGACCGTTCTGGGGCCGCGGACCTTCACGCCCAAGCTTCACATCCAGACCACCGAGCCGATGTTCGTGATGTCCTATGCCGACGGCAAGGAGGCGCCGGTCGAGGAATGGAAGATCACCGAGACGATCCCGGACCCGGTGCTCTACCGCCTTAAGGGCAGCGAGTAACGCGTCACGATCTGGGCGCCGCCTCACTGCAGACGGCGTCCCCCGCTCTAATCGGCTTTGAGGACCGATGAATCAGCTCCCGGCCGCCTTGGCGGTTTCGCCGACGGATCCGACCAATGTCGATGCGGCCGAACTCTCGGCCGAGAAGCTGACTGTCCGGTTCCAGGGTCTCGCGGCCATCTCCGACGTGAGCCTGACGGTCCGGCGTCATGAGGTTTTCGGACTGATCGGGCCCAACGGAGCGGGCAAGACGACGCTCGTGAATTGCCTGACCGGTTTCCAGGCCCCGACCGAGGGCCGAATCCTGGTCGGACGGCAAAGCACCGCGGGCTGGGAGCCGACACGCTTTCGCGAGATGGGGATCGCGCGCACCTTCCAGGCCGGACGGCTGTTCAAGGCGATGTCCGTGCTCGAAAACGTTGAGGTCGCGGCGGTCGGGTTGGGGCTCCGTCGCCGCAACGCCATCGCGCATTCCCTCGCGATTCTCGATTGGGTGGGACTTGCCGACAAGGCGGCGCTGCCTGCTGGCGCGTTGGCCTATACCGACCAGCGCCGGCTCGGCATAGCGCGAGCGATGGTCCTTCCTCCGGCTTTTGTGCTGCTCGATGAGCCAGCGGCCGGCATGTCGGACGCCGAATGCGAGGGATTGATGGTCTTCGTCTCATCGATCCCCAAGACCTTCAATTGCGGTGTGCTTCTCATCGAGCACAACATGCGGGTCGTGATGGGGATCTCGCATCGCATTCACGTCCTTGATGGCGGCAAGACGCTGGCCGAAGGCGCCCCTGCGGAGATCCAGAGGGATCAGGCGGTGCTCGCCGCCTACCTGGGCATGGAGGCGTGATGGCGGCCCTTCTCGAGGTCGAAAATCTATTGGTCCGCTACGGCGACCTGATTGCTCTGCGCGAGGCTTCGCTCGCGGTCAGCGAAGGCGAGGTGGTCTGCATCATCGGACCGAACGGCGCCGGCAAGTCGACCACGCTCGCCGCGATCGCGGGCGGCGTCACGCCCGTCTCGGGCGACATTCGCCTCGACGGCCGCAGCATTCTCGGTCAGCGTCCCGAACGGATCGCCAGGCTTCGCTTGTCGCTGGTGCCCGAGGGCAGGCATATCTTCGGAACGCTCACGGTCGCCGAGAACCTGCAGATCGGCGGCTACATGCTCGGCGACCGGGCCGCCGCCCGCAGCGACATGGAGCGCCTTCTCGGTCATTTTCCGCAGCTTCGCGAACGTCTGCGCTATCCCGCGGGCCGGCTTTCGGGCGGCGAGCAGCAGATGCTGGCCGTGGCGCGCGCCGTGATGACGCGGCCCCGGCTCCTGCTCGTCGATGAGCCGTCGCTCGGTCTCGCGCCAAAGATCATCGACCAGATCTATGAGATCCTCCTGGAGCTTCGGCGGCGCGAGAAGATGACGCTGCTCATTAACGAGCAGAGTTCATCGCGCGTTCTGAAATTCGCCGATCGCATCTACGTGCTGCGGAGCGGAACAGTCCAGTTGGAAGGCCGAGCAGCGGATCTTCGCGACGGCGAAGCCATCCGCCACGCCTATTTCGGCTTTGGGAGCAGCGAAAGCCCGCCGGTGGAGACGGCAGCATGATCGAATTTCTGCAATACCTGGTCGACGCTTTCGCGCTCGGCAGCATCTACGCGCTGACGGCGCTCGGGATCGGCCTGCTGTTCGGCATCCTCCGGCTGATCAATTTCGCCCATGGCGACATGATAACCATTGGCGCTTACGCGCTCATTGTGCCGTCGGCGGATGTCACCGCCCGCCTGCTGATCGGCTCGTGGACGCCCGCCGCGGTCATTATCGCGATCTCGATGATCGTCGTCGTCGCCGCGCTCATCACGGATGCGGCAGTCTTTCGGCCGCTTAGAACCGCCTCCTCGCCGACACTGATGATCTCCTCTTTCGCGGTGAGCTACATCATCCAGAACGGCATCTTGATCTTTTACGGCGCGCGTCCAAAGGCGATCGGCTTCTGGAGCGGCGCCAACGTGCAGGTCTATATCGGCGGGCTTCGTGTCCCGATGCTGGAGCTCATCACGCTCGTGGTGACGCTCGTTCTCATGGTGGCCTTGACGCTGTTCCTCAGGCGCACGCCCTACGGCGTGCAGATGCGTGCCGCCGCCGAGGATTTTCGCATGGCCCAATATTTGGGTGTGCGTGGCAACATCGTAATCGGGCTCGCCTTTGCGATCAGCGGTGTCCTCGCCGCCTCAGTTTCCCTGCTCTACGTCACGCAGTCCGGCTCGCTCACGCATCAGATGGGCGTGCCGCTCGCCCTGTTCGCCTTTGTGGCGGTCGTCGTTGGCGGCATGGGCAATCTGACGGGCGCGGTCGTCGGCGGTTTCGCGCTCGGACTCATCGTCACCATGCTGCAGGCCTATCTGCCCTCGGATCTGCGCGCCTTCCGAGACGCTTTCGCGTTCGGGGTCGTCATCCTTGTTCTGCTGATCCGCCCCGCCGGCCTGCTGCCGGCCCGAACCACCGTCGAACGGGTCTGAGGGACGGCTCATGCGCGCCTTCATGGTCCGCTATCAGACGCCGGTTCTCCTGATCGTCATGCTCGCCGCCGTGGCCGCGATCTCGGATATCGGCAGCCTCGATAGCCTCCAGGTGACGCTGACCGAAATGCTCATACGCGTGCTGGTCGTGGTGGGCCTTTACGTTTTCATCGGAAACTCCGGGGTCATTTCATTCGGGCAGATCGGATTCATGTGCATCGGGGCCTATGCGGCAGGCTGGGCCACCGCCGAGCCGAGCTTCAAGCAGGTCATGCTCCAAGGCCTGCCGGATATCCTCGCGCAGAATCAATTGCCCTTTCCGGTCGCCATGGCGGGCGCCATTGTCCTGCCCGCAATCGTCGCGTTCCTGTTCGGCCTGGCGATCCTGCGGCTCAACGGCATTGCGGCCTCCATTGCGACCTTCGCCTTCCTCATCATCGTCAACAGCGTCTATTCGAACTGGGACTCGGTGACGGCCGGCGTCTCGTCGCTCGTCGGCATTCCAACTCCGGTTGGCCCTTGGGTTGCCTTCGCCTTCGCCTCCGCCGGCATCGTCAGCGCCTACCTGTTCCAGATCTCCCGCTATGGGCTGATGCTGCGCGCGACGCGCGAGGACAATGTCGCGGCCAAAGCCTGCGGCGTGCATAGCGTCCGCATGCGGCTCATAGCGTTCGTATTGAGCGCAGCGCTGGTTGGAGCCGGCGGCGGCCTCTACGCCCAGTTTCTCGGCATCCTGACTGTGGACACCTTCTACCTGAGCCTGTCCTTCATCACCATCGCCATGCTGGTGGTGGGCGGCATGGGCAGCCTGACCGGAGCGGTCTGTGGCGTCATCGTGGTGACCGTCATCGTTCAGCTGCTGCGCTTCGGCGAGCACGGCGTGATGCTCGGTTCGACCCAACTCAAGCTGCCGGAGAGCAGCAGCGAACTGGGATTGGGGGTGCTGCTCGCTCTCATCCTCATCTTCCGGCCGAACGGCGTTTCGGACGGCAAGGAACTGACCCTGATCCCCGTCCCGAAGGGTGCGACGCCGGAAACCGCCAAAGCGGCGGCCGGGCAAACTCTTCAGAGCGACTCCAACGCCGTCGCGTGAGGCAGCCGGCATGAACGATCTGCGACCAGACAATCCTTTTGCCAGCGGCGGCGCCTATATCGACGGCCGTTACATGCCCATTGGCCAAGCCGCAATCCCTATTACGGACTGGGGCTACCGCCGCTCGGACGTGACTTACGACGTGGTGGGAGTTTGGGAGGGCAGCTTCTTCCGCCTCGACGATCACATACGGCGCTTTCGCGCTTCGATGCGAAAATTCCGTTTCGAACCTCAGGAGAGCGACGAAGAGATTAAAGCAATTCTCAATCGCTGCGTCGCGCTGTCTGGATTGAAAAACGCCTATGTCGCGATGGATTGCCTCCGAGGCCGGCCGGCGCCCGGCAAGCCCTATCATCCCGTCCATGCCCGCAACTACATCGCAGCCTTCGCCATTCCCTGGGTCTGGGTCATGAGCCCCGAAGTCCAGGAGCGCGGGGGGCATCTCATCATTGCACAGACGCTGCGCATACCACCTAGTTCCGTCGATCCCACCGCGAAGAATTTCCACTGGGCCGACCTCACCCGAGGCCAATTCGAAGCGCTTGATCGGGGAGCCGACTTCGCGCTCCTGCTCGACAGTGACGGCAACGTGACGGAAGGTCCGGGCTTCAATGTCTTCATGGTGATCGACGGCGCCGTGGTCACGCCGGACGCCGGAGTGCTGGAGGGGATCACGCGCAAGTCGGTCATCGAGATCTGCGGCGACCTCGGCGTCCCCGCCAGAGTCGGCAAGATCTCGGCCGACGAGGCCTGTGAGGCCGACGAGATTTTTCTTGCGACTACAGCGGGCGGCGTGATGCCGGCGAGCCGGATCGATGGGCGGATCATAAGCAACGACCGGCCGGGGCCGATCTCGATGAAGATCCGGGAGACGTTCTGGGCCAAGCGCGCCAACGGATGGCACGCCACGCCCGTCGATTATGCGGCGGCCGTAGCCGTCGTCTCGCCAGTTTGAGGAAGGAGAGATCCAATCCCATGAGTTACCGTCTGGGCATCGATATCGGGGGTACGTTCACGGACTTCGTCGCCTACGACGAGGACGGCAAGGCTCTCCAGGCGTGGAAAAACCTGTCGACGCCCGAGAATCCGATCGAAGGGATCATGACCGGCCTCAAGGCCTTCGGCGCGATCGACGGCGTCAGCGGGATGCGACTCGGCACCACGGTCGCCACCAACGCCTTGCTCGAGGGCAAGGGCGCGACGGTCGCCTATGTGACGACCCGCGGCTTCAAGGACGTGCCTTTCATCGGGCGGGGCAATCGCAGGCACCACTACGACCTGGCCTGGGTGAAACCGAAGCCATTTGTGCGGCGGCGGCACGCCTTCGAGGTCGATGAGCGCATCGGGCCGTCGGGCGAGACCATCCAGCGGCTCGACGAAGGCGAAGTCCGCACGCTCGCGCGCGAGATCAAGGTCGGCGGCAAGATCAATGCGATCGCCGTGGTGCTGCTCCACTCCTATCTCATACCGAACCATGAGCAGCGCATAAAGGCGATCTTCGCCGAGGAGATCCCGGACATTCCGGTCTCGATCTCGTATGACGTGCTGCCGAAGTGGAAGGAGCATTTCCGGTCCTCGACGACGATCTGCGATGCCTTCATCAAACCGGTGGTCGAGAGACAGCTTGGCAGCATGCGCCGCGAACTCGACGCGCACGGCATCGGCGCTAAGATCGTCGTAATGCGCTCAAACGGCGGCGAGATCGACTCTCGACAAGGCCGTGGAAGCTCCGATCCAAATCGCCGTGTCCGGGCCAACGGGCGGGGTGATCGCCGCCAAACGGACCGCCGAGGTTTTGGGTATGCCCAATCTCGTGACCCTCGACATGGGTGGAACCTCGACCGATGTGTCCACAGTGGTCAACGGCAAGGAGAAGTTCACCACCGACTTCGAGATCGAGTGGGGGCGGCCAATTCAGATTCCGATGATCGACATCCGCACCATCGGAGCCGGCGGTGGCTCGATCGCCCGAATCGACGCGGGCGGCATGCTCGTGGTAGGCCCGGAGAGCGCGGGCGCCAATCCGGGACCGGCGTGTTATCGGCGAGGTGGCGCACTGCCGACGGTCACCGACGCCAATGTGGCGCTAGGCCGCATCTCACCCGAGAACTTCCTGGGCGGGACGATGAGCCTCGACGCCAAGGCCGCCCGCAACGTAGTCGCACCCATCGCCGACGCGTTGGGCATGTCGGTGGAAGAGGCCGCGCTCGCGATTGTGAAGATCGCCAACAACAACATGGTGGGCGCGCTCCATACGGTGCTGACCGAACAGGGGCTCGACCCGCGCGATTTCGTGCTTGTGGCGTTCGGCGGCGCTGGCCCGCTGCACATCAGCGATCTCATGACCGAAGCTTCGATCCCGAAAGGCCTCGTGCCGAACTTCCCCGGCCAGTTCTCGGCCTTCGGCTTCACTATGGCGAATGCCCGGGTCGATCGCTACCGAACCGTGCAGCTCAACTCGCGCGCCTTCGATGCCGAGCGGGCGCGCGCCGCGATGGTGGCGTTGGTCTCCGAATGCCGGGGCGAGCTCGCCGCGCAAGGCCACGACCAGATCACCATCACGCGTGCCGTCGAGATGCGCTATCTGGGCCAGAATTACGAACTGGAAATCCCGATCGACATCGACGCGTTCACCAAGGCCGAGATCGCCCGCCTCTTCGAGGCCTTCCATGAGCAGCATGACGCGCGTTTCGGCTTCCGCCTCGACGACCACATGGAGATCGTCAACTTCCTGGTGACCGGCACGGCCAGCACCGGCGAGCTGGCTTTCCCGGAGATCAAAAAAGCCGAGCGGGAGGCGGCTTCGCAGTCGAAGCGCCCGGTCTGGTTCGATCGGGATTGGGTTGATACGCCAGTCTACGATCGCGATAGCCTGCGCGCTGGCCACAAGATCGCCGGCCCCGCCCTCGTGGAAGAGAACGCCTCCGTCACCGTGCTCGGCCCCGATAAGAGCCTATCCGTCGATCGCTTCGGCAACCTCCTCATCACCACCAACTAGAGAACCGTTGGAGCATCACCCATGGACATGGTTTCTCTGAACATCGTCGGAGGCATACTCGTCTCCATCTGCCGCGACATGGGCGTTACGCTCATGCGTACCTCCTATTCCACCATTTTCAGCGAGTTGCTTGACTTCACCTGCGGTCTCGCACTGCCGAGCGGCGAACTGGTGGCGACCGGCGACTTCTGCCCGTCGATGATCGGCGGTATGCCGCTCCTTCTGCGATCGTGTGTGAACGAGATCGAGATCAATGACCTCGAAGAGGGCGATGTCCTTCTGCACAACGATCCCTATCGCGGCGGCCTTCACACGCCCGAGCACACGATCTTCAAGCCGGTCTTTGTCGACGGGAGAGTGATCGGCTTCGCGGTCGCAATCGGCCACCTCTGCGAGGTCGGCGGCATGGCGCCGGCGGGTTTCGCCGGGGAAGCGACGGAAGTCTTCCATGAGGGGTTGCGCGTACCGCCCGTGAAGATCAAGCGAGCCGGCAAGGACGTCGACGACGTATGGCGCCTGCTGCTCGCGAATGTCCGCACCCCGCGTTACAATTACGGCGACTTCCGGGCGCTGATCGCGGCTGTCGACCTGGGCGAGCGGCGGATGGCTGACGTCGCCAAGAAATATGGGATGGCGAACTTCCTCGAAAACGTCCACGGCCTGATGGATTACTCCGAGCGGCGCATGCGGGCTGAGATCGAACAGATCCCAGACGGCCGTTATTCCTTCGAGGATGTGATGGAGGACGACGGAATCACCGACCAGCCCTATACCATCAAGGCTGAGGTGACTGTGAAGGGCAGCGACCTCATCGTCGACTATTACGGCAGCTCGCCACAGGCGAGAGGGCCGATCAACGGCACGCTGGGGGTGGCGCATGGCGCGGCCTACAATGCGGTCCTGCAGCTTACCGATTCCACCATCCCGAAAAATTCCGGCTGCTTCCGGCCGATCCGTGTGCTGGCGCCGCCCGGCACGGTGGTGAACGTGAACTTTCCTGGCCCTTCGGTCGGCGGCAACACGGAGACGCATTGCCGGATCGCCAATGTCGTGATGGGGGCGCTGGCGCCGGGCCTCAAGGAACGCTCCGCCGCGACCGACGGCGCCAGCCACAGCAACTTCCTATTTGGCGGCGCCGACGCCAAGACGGGCGAGTTCTTCTGCTGTTACGACTTGACTCCAGTCGGTTGGGGCGGGCGTAGCTTTGCGGATGGCAATGACGCGGTGGGCGGCATCAACGGCAACTGCCCACACATCCCGGTCGAGGTGTTCGAATTTCGCTTTCCCTGGCATGTCGAGGAGTTCAAGCTCGTCGACGGCTCGGGCGGCCCAGGCAAATTCCGCGGCGGCCTCGCCTTGTCGAAGACCGTGCGCTGCACCGATACGCCGATGACGTTCAGCTATATGAGCGACCGCCAAAAGGTGAGCCCCTGGGGGATCCATGGCGGCCATCCGGGCGCCAAGGCCGAGCTGTTCATAAAGCGCAACGGCGCCGAGGGGTGGCTGACGATCACTCAGGCCTTCAACAAGATCTCCCCGAGCAAGTTCTCCAATGTCCCGATCGCGCCAGGCGACCGGATCAAGATCTCCTCGCCGGCCGGCGGAGGCTGGGGACCGCCAAATGAGCGCGATCCTCACATGGTGAGGGAAGACCTTCTCGACGGCTTCGTTACGCCTGAGCAAGCGCAATCCGTCTACGGACTGAAGCGCTAGCCGAGGCCCGTCCGTCGCTTTCTCTCCTTCAGATCCGAAACCAGAGGCCGCTATGACCGTCATCCCGAATTCGATCCATGCCCGGGACGTCGCTTACCTGCTTCATCCCAACACAAACGCCCGACGGCACGAGAAGACCGGGCCAATTGTGATCGACCGGGGCGAAGGCATTTACGTCTATGACGATCAAGGAAAACAGTACATCGAGGCCATGGCAGGTCTCTGGAGCGTGGGGGTCGGGTTCGGCGAGCAGCGCTTGGTCGACGCCGCAACGCGGCAATTGTCCAAGCTGCCCTACTATCATTCCTTTTCCGGCAAATCGTCCGAGCCTGCGATCGAACTCGCCGAGCGGCTGGTGAAGATGTCGCCGAAAGGGCTAGACCGTGTGTTCTTCACCAATTCGGGGTCCGAGGCCAACGACAGCGTCATCAAGCTCGTGTGGTTCTACAACAATGCGATTGGGCGGCCGGAGAAGAAGAAGTTCATCGCCCGCACGGGCGGATATCACGGGATCACTCTTGCGAGCGGCAGCCTGACCGGCCTGCCCACCAACCATCGCGGCTTCGACCTGCCGCTGACTTTCGTCCGGCATGTCACTACACCGCATCATTATCGCTTTGCCGAGGCGGGCGAGAGCGAGGAGACCTTCGCGGACCGTCTTGCGGCCGAGCTCGAAGCCACGATACTGGCGGAAGGCCCGGACACGGTGGCGGCCTTCATCGGCGAGCCTTTGATCGGCGCGGGCGGCGTGCTGCCGCCGCCGGCAACCTATTGGGACAAGGTCCAGGCGGTGTGCCGCAAATACGACGTGTTGGTGGCGGCTGATGAAGTGATCAATGGCTTCGGGCGCCTTGGGACGACCTTCGCTTGCGAATATTATGGCATTCAGCCGGACATCATGGTGGTGTCGAAGCAGATCACCTCGTCCTACATGCCGCTCGCAGCCGTGCTGATGAGCGACAAGATCTACCAGGGCGTGGCTGACGGCTCGGACAAGCTGCAAACCTTTGGTCACGGGTTCACCACAAGCGGTCATCCGGTGGCGACTGCCGTTGCGGTCGAGAACCTGACGATTCTGGAGGAGCGAAACCTCGTCGCGAATGCAAAAAAGGTCGGCGCTTACATGCAGGCTCGCCTCCGCGAGTTCACTGATCATCCGCTCGTCGGCGAGGTCCGCGGGGTCGGCCTGATCGGCGCTGTAGAGTTCGTGGCCGACAAGACCAGCAAGACCAAGTTCGACCCGCCTGGCAAGGTTGGTCTCTACTTCTACGATAAGGGCCACGAGAACGGACTGATCGTTCGCGCCATCCAGGATTCGATCTGCTTCTGCCCGCCCTTGATCATTACCGAGCAGCAGGTCGACGATATGATCGAGCGCTTCGCGCGCTGTCTCAAACTCACGATGGCTTGGGTCGAAGCCGGTATGCCTCCCTCATGAAGTGACCTTTGTCCAAGCCGCCGCATCGACCTGATGAGCGCGGCGATCTTCCGATCCTAGCAGCTCCAAGGAGGGATCAGCCGATGTGCGTCGCTTGCTATGTAGATGAAGCAACCAAGGATAAGATTATCGCCTATAGCGCGAAGTTTCACGAGGTGGCGGGGAGCCCTCACGGCAGCGACGACGAAATCGGCATGCTGCATCTCATTGACGGCGCCTCTCGCTCGGCCATTCTGAGCCGGGCGGACGCCTCGAAGATGTTCGACCTGTCGGTAGATCATTTCGTCGGCATGCCGGGCTGGTTCGGCGCCGGCGACCAGCCCTATCAGATCTGGATGACCCATACCCCGCGAGGCGAGATCGCAGGAAATTCCATGGGCGTGAGCCTCGAAGCCAAGCAGCTCGTCTCCTATTCGGGCGACGGCGTTTCGATGTACACCCATTGCGGCACCCACATCGATACGCTCAACCACTTTGGCTACAACGGGAAGATCTTCAACGGATTTTCCGCCGATGAGCATCTCGGCAGCCGCGCATGGACCAAATGCGGCGCCGAAAAACATCCGCCGATCCTGGCCCGGGGCGTGCTGCTCGACGTGGCCGCCATGCACGGCGTCGACAGGCTGCCGCCCAGCCACCCCATAGGCAAAGCGGATCTCGAAGCCTGCCTGAAACACCAGGGCACGGAGCTACGGCTCGGCGACGTGGTGCTGATCCGCACCGGGCAGATGAATCTCTGGCCTGACATTGGCTTCGTGCGGGACACGCCCGGCCTCAATCGCGAGGGCGCCGAATATCTTGCCAAGCACGGCGCGGTCATGATTGGGGCCGACAACCTCACCCTTGAGCAGACACCGGCCGCGCCCGGGCTGAATTTCTTCCCGGTGCACACCTACCTGCTCGCCGAAGCCGGGGTGCCGATCCTGGAGATGACCCAGCTCGACGAGTTGGCGGCCGACAGGCTCTACGAATTCGCCTTCTTCGGCGCCTGCATCAAGCTGCGCGGCGCCACTGGCGCGCCGATGCGGCCGGTGGCGATGCCGCTGCTATGAGCCCGATCGGCCGTCACGGAGGAGCGTAATTTGCCCAATCTGCGCGTAGCCGTCGATATCGGCGGGACCTTCACGGACATCTGCATCCTGGATCAGAAGACGGGCGCGATCCGGATCGCCAAGAGCAGCTCGACGCCGGACCCGATCCATGGCGTGATGAAGGAACTCGCGGAGGCCCGCGTAGATCTTTCCGACGTCGTCCTTTTCTCCCATGGCACGACGGTAGCGACCAACGCCCTGATCACGCGCCGTCTGCCGCGGACCGCCATGGCGTGCACCCAGGGCTTCCGGGACGTGATCGAGATCCGCCGCGCCAACAAGGACGACATCTGGGACATCTATAAGGATGTTGCGCCTCCCTATGTGCCACGCCGTGACCGCCTCACGGTCGCGGAGCGAGTCGACGCAGCGGGCAAGGTGGTCACGCCGCTCGATGCGGAAGGCGCGCGCGAGGTCGCCCGCGTCCTCAAGAAGCGCGGCGTCGCCGCCGTGGCGGTGTGCTTCATGAACGCCTATGCTAACCCGGTCAACGAGCAGCAGATGAAGGCTATTCTCGCCGAGGCGCTGCCAGGCATTCCAGTTTCGATTTCGTCGGAGATCTTGCCGGAGATCTTCGAGCACGAACGCTTCTCCACCACGGTGGTCAACGCCGCCTTGAGCCCAGTCCTGGTCGATTACACCACGAACCTCGGCGGTCGGCTGGCGGAAGCGGGCTATAAGAACGACCTTCTGCTGCTGCACACAGGCGGCGGTGTGATGACGCCGCATGGCGTCAGGGAATTTGCCGGTCGCCTGGCCGGCTCCGGCATCGCAGCCGGCGCCATCGCGAGCCGCCACATCGCGGGGCAATGCGGCTTTCCGAATTCGATCGGCCTCGACATGGGCGGCACGAGCTGCGACGTTTCGCTCGCCTACGAGGGTCAGTCGCGCGTCACCAAGGATTGGTTTGTCGAGTTCGGCTACCCGATCCGCTTCCCCTCGATCGAGGTGTTGACCATCGGCGCCGGCGGGGGCTCGTTGGCCTGGATCGACGAGGCGGGCGGCCTGCGCAACGGCCCACAATCGGCGGGCGCGAATCCCGGCCCCGCCTGCTACGGCAACGGCAATACAGTGCCCACCAACACGGACGCCAACGTCACCCTCGGCCGGCTCGGCGCGAAGCTCGCCGGAGGCAGCATCCGCCTCAATGCCGAGAAGGCGCACGAAGCGGTGCGCACAGGCGTCGCCGAGCCCTTCAAGCTCGGCCTGGAAGAGGCGGCGGACGCAATCATCCGCGTGGCCAACGCCAATATGGCGGACGCCGTGAGGCTGATCTCCATCAGCCGCGGCTATGATCCCCGCGATTTCGCGCTCGTGGCTTTTGGCGGCGCGGGCGCTCTGCACGGCGCCGACATCGCCAGGGAATTGTCGATTCCCGCCGTGATCGTGCCGCCGTATCCGGGCATCACATCGGCCATGGGCTGCCTGCTGGTCGACGTCCAGCACGATCTCGCGACCAGCTATCTGAAGCCAGCCGCCGAAGCGGACCCCGCCGCCATCGAGGCTGCCTTCAAGGCCCTGGAGCACGAGGCCGCGGAGCGCCTCGCCCACGAGGGCGTGGCGGCGGAGGACGTGGTGATGCAACGCACTGTCGATATGATGTACCAGGGGCAATGGCGCTCGCTTGCCGTGCCCGCGCTTTCGCCGATCGCCGAGCTCGCGCCGCTCGTCGAAGCCTTCCACCAACATCACGAGCGCGAATATAATTTCCGCCGGGATGACAACCCGGTGGGCCTGTTCCGCCTGAATCTCAAGGCTGTCGGCGTTGTGCCCAAAGCCGAGCTCGCAAAAACCGCGCCCTCCGGCGTCCCCGCAACGCCGAAGTCTCATCGCCGCGTCTGGTTCGCCGAGAATGGCGGCGCGGAGACACCCATCTACTGGCGGCCAGATCTGGCGGCAGGCACCGCCTTCAAGGGGCCGGCCATTATCGAGCAGGTCGATTCCACCACGGTGGTGCCGCCCGGCTTCACAGCCAAGGTCGACGGCTGGCTCAACATCATTCTTCGTCTGGAACCGTGATCATGGCCAAGACCGCAACGCTCGATCCCGTCACCTTCGAGGTTCTGAAGAATTCCTTCATCACGGCCGTGGATCAGATGGCCGAGCAGATCCTCAGGACCTGTTATTCCTTCGTGATCTACAATCGCGACTTCTCGAACGCGCTTCACGACGCCAACGGCGATAGCGTAGCCCAGGGCAACGGCGATATCTCGGTCCACGTCGGCACGCTGCACTACACCTGCAAGGCGGTGATCACCTTCTTCAAAGGGGACATGCACCCCGGCGACGTCTACATGATTAACGATCCCTATGCTGGCGGCACGCATTTCAGTGACGTGCGGCTAATCCGGCCCATTTTTGTGGGCGAGGAGGTGATCGGCTACGCGCAATCGAACGGCCATTGGTCGGACATGGGCGGCTCGGTACCTGGGTCTTTCGACGTCATGGCCAAGGACATGTTCCGCGAGGGTCTGCGGATCACTCCCGTGCGCATCTTCGACCGCGGCCGCTTCTGCCGCGATGTGGCCCATATGATCGCCAGCAACACCCGCGATCCAGCCTCCCTCATCGGCGACATGCAGGCCCAGGCCGAGGCTACCAATGTCGCGGCGCGCGAGGTGCTGCGGCTGGTCAACAAATACGGCAAGGACGTTGTGGTGGCCGGCATGGCCGCGGTGCAGGATTACGTCGAGCGCACCGTGCGCCAGCGCCTGATGGCTCTGCCAGACGGTTCGTGGGAGACGGTGGACTATATCGACCGCGACGTGTCGGGCGGCGAAGGCATGATCCCGGTCCGGGTAAAGACCACGATCGCGGGCGACAAAGTCGTCTACGACTTTACCGGCAGCCATCCTACCATCGGCTCTATCTACAATTCAGCGTTCGGGGCCACATTCTCGGGCTGCGTCGCCGGCATGAAGACCTTCTTTCCGGACCTGCCGCTGAATTCGGGCCTATACCGTGTCATCGAGGTAGTGGCGCCTCCCGACACCGTGGTCAGCGCGAAATGGCCAGTGGCTGTGACTGGCTTTCTGATGCCTTTCGAAAAGATCATGAATTCGATCTACGAGATCTGGTCGGGCATCATGCCGGAGCGGGCCATCTCTTGCACCTTCAACATTGAATATCTGCTCACGGGCGGCAATGACGCGCGCAGGCCCGAAAAGCCGATCTTCATGTTCTATGACTGGCTGCCTGGCGGCTGGGGTGGCCGCAACGGCAAGGACGGCGCCAACGTAACGCAGGCCTCCTTTGGCACCGGCATGCTGTCGCAACCCGTCGAGGGTCAGGAGCGCGGGGCGCCCATCCTCACCACCGAATTCGAGGCCGTGACAGATTCAGGCGGTCCGGGGAAATGGCGAGGCGGGGTTGGCGCCCGCAAGGCCTCCATCCTGCGAGAGGGTGAGAATACCGTTCTGTCCTACATCTGCGACCGCGAGCGCGCGGTGGTCTGGGGCACCAAAGGCGGCCTGCCGTCCATGCCGCACGGCTTGCACGTGCGCCGTGCCGGCGCCCAGGAGGACACTTGGCTCGGTTCCGTCTTTTCCGATGTGCCGCTGGAATCCGGCGATCTATTCAGCCGGCCGACGGCCGGCGGCGGCGGCTATGGCGATCCGCTGGAGCGCGATCCGGAAAAGGTGAAGGCGGATGTTGCGGATGATTACGTTTCGATCGAGCGCGCCGCCAGGGATTACGGCGTCATACTCAAGGTAATCGACAAGGATCTCTGTGCATACGAGGTTGACCAGGACGCGACCGAGCGCGAACGCGTTTCCATTCGCGCCCAGCGACACGGCTGGCTGGAGGAGGCGCCCGAGGCGGTAGCGGCTAGCTATCGGGCTGGCAAAATCGACGCGCTCGACGCGGTGCGCCGCTACGCTGTAATCCTCGACTGGGGCAGCGGCGAATTGATGCCGAATTCAACCGCGCAATTCCGCGAACAGTTCAGGGCGCGCTCGCTCAGCTACTGGAGATGAATGCGCTGTGGGCAAACCAGATTTAGAGCATCGGACTGTCATTTGAATCCATACCCTGCGAATGGCTTGTTCGGCGGCCGGGCTTTTGTGGGCGGGCGGATTGTCCAGGATGACGATGTCGCCCTCGTGCAGGGTTGGGACGAGCTGGGTGCGCACGTAGGTCTCGAAGATTGTCCGGTCCATCGGCGGGTCGATGACCCACGGCGCGGTCAGGGCGCCGCAGCGCAGTCCGGCGACGAAAGTCTAGGTCTTCCAATGGCCAAAGGGGGCCTTGGAGCGAAGGCGCTCGCCCCTCTGGCAGCGTCCGCGAGCCCGGGTCATCTTTGTGTTGGTTCCCGTTTCGTCGATGAAGATCAACCGATGCGGCTCGGCCCGCATCTTGGGCTGTCGTTCAGCCTTCCACGCCTCACGCGCCTGGCGCACGTCGGACCGATCGCATTCGCTTGCCTGAAGGCTTTTTTTTAAAGCTCAGGCCGTTGCGGATCAGCCAGCGCGACAGCGAGGCGGGGTCGGCTTTCACTCCGCTCACGGCATGGAGTTCGCCGGCCAACTCCGGCATGCTGATGTC
Organism: uncultured Alphaproteobacteria bacterium; assembly: GCA_963696665.1. Classification (GTDB taxonomy): domain Bacteria; phylum Pseudomonadota; class Alphaproteobacteria; order Rhizobiales; family Beijerinckiaceae; genus Roseiarcus. Next base: position 1,049,248 of record CAVOLE010000008.1, on the reverse strand, counting down.
GTCCTTCTCCGCCACGCGGCGCAAGATGAAGGCGCGGTGCGGGTCGAGCCTGCTGCGCCGCCAACCGCCGAGCGCCTTAGCGTAACCGCCCCGCGCTGGCGAAAAGCCGTCATCAAATTGATGACAAACGAGGGCGACACCCTGAAATGGGCCGCCGCAGCACGCCGCGAATGCCCAGCCTCGACGTAGCCCACCACACGCTCGCGAAGATCAAGCGAATACGGCTTCGGCATCGCAAATCACCCCCCACCGGAAGTGAATCACATTCTCCTCTCCGCGGGAATCCCCGACGATTCAATCTGACAGTCCGATGCTCTAGGTGTTCAGTCACCGCCGGCAAATGTTGAGCCGCTCGGCGAAGCTCCGGCCATTGATCCGACGAAAGGCTGGCGGATCTCGCCCATGGTTGCTGCCTCTCTCTGCATCAAGCCGACGCCAACGCCAACGCTGACGCCGTTAGAGGCCGCGAAGGTGGGCGCTTTGAAGGAAGCCTCGCCGAGCTTCGTCGTGAAGCGGCGGCTGGCGATGCGGTTCCGCGGTCTTCTGCAGGGCGGTAACCCAAACAAGCTTGACCGTTTCCTTCATGACGCTCGACGATCTGGTCTTCCCTCAATGCAGCAATTCGCAAGAACGCTGACGCGCGACATCGAGGCCGTGAACCACGCCATCGCGGAGCTTTGGAGCAGCGATCAGGCGGAAGGCCAGATCAATCGACTCAAAACGCTCAAGTGCGCCATGTATGGCCGCGCGAGCATCGAGCTCGTGCGAGCACGGATGCTTCCACTCGAGCAAAATGAGCACGAAAAGTGACGCAGACCCTAGCGATAATGTTACCCGAACGCCTTGCGTGCAGCGTCGTGCTCGCGCACGAGTACGCGAGCACGTTCCAGGGGGTCATCGAAGTCGAGAACGGCGGCGGGGCGTTTGAAGGCCGCCTAATCAACGAGAACCTCATCAAGCTCATCGGATAACTGGCGACCAGTGCGGTCGCGACACGGCCGAGATCAGGAAATTGGCGCCGAGGAGAGCAAAGGACCGTGCCTAATCAATGGTGGCTATTGCGCGAACTGGTGAACCGCTGCCGCGATAAATCTTGAGCGGCAGGCCTTGAAAACGGAACTCCCCTTTGCCGACCAGTTCTTCGAGCTTGCAAAGCCACTCGTAATGCGAAATGCGCCGATCGCGGCAGGTTCGATGGTTCGGAAACAGGTTGTTCGTAGGTCTGTCAGTGGATGGGCCTTCGACCCCGTGCAGTCTCGATCCTCGGTCGGCCAGCCAGTGCGTCGCGGCCGCGGTTATGCCCGGGTTGCTCCACACCGACTTCTCGGTCGGAAAGTGGCGATTGTGCAGGCCCGTGTTCAGAAGCACGATGTGCCCGTCGATCGTGACCTTGGCCTTCTTTTGCGCCGCCTCGAGGTCCGAGGCGTCGATCTCGCCAAGGTCGGGAATATGGGTCAGATCGAGGCACACGGCTTTGCCCATGAACATGTCCAAAGGCATTTCATCAATCGTCTCGCCGTCCTCGCGCACGTGGAAGAAGGCGTCGACATGGGTGCCGACATGATCGACCATGCCGATGAAAGTCGTTGCGCCGCTGAGTTGGTCGCCTGGGATTCCGAGATTCCACTGGCGGAAATCGTCGTGCCCGAAATGAGGGAGGATTACGGGCTTTGGAAAGAATTTGTGGGCAGGCATGTTGTTCGTCAACGTAACGGTCAAGTCGATAATTCTTCCGCTCATACTTCTTTCTCCGCGACCTTGAGCCTCCAGCGCCCGTGCTTTATCCGGAGCGCTTTCAGCTCATGCGTCCTCCCTAGTCGGATGGACCGCGTTTCCAGCCTCTTGCGCTCCGGGCTCAATCGCCATGGCGCGCTCGACGCCAAAGGCGCTCAAGGATCGAGCCAGCGCGCGGGCGGTGAACTGACGCCCGATCAAGACAAGCGAGCCATCCCGGCTGTCGGCAGCCGCGGGTTCGTCGGGCAGTATCTCCGGAGACTGGACGACCTTGCGGACGCTCTGCAGAAGCAAGCGGCCGCGTGGCGTGCGAACGATTCCCTTGATCCGTAGGATGTCGTCGCCGCGGGCGTGAATCAGGGCGCTAAGCCACACCGTGAGCGCCGGCCAATCGAACGTCTCCCCGAGGTCCAGCGTGACGGCTCCGATCGGCGCCGCTGTTCCGGCGGCTGCAATCGGCAGGGCTTCCGGATCGGCGCCGGATGCATCGGGCAGATCGGCAGGCGAACCCATGACGGAACCCGACAATGCCGCGCCCGGATTGAGGAGTTGAAGGGTCGCGATGAGACGGCGCAAAGGCTCCGGCTCCGCGACGTCCCCCTTGGTGACGACGAGCCTGTCAGCCGCCTCGATCTGCCGGCGGCCAAGACTTTCGTCCTGAAGTTGCGCAAGTCCGTGCAGGGCGTCGACCGTTACGATGATCTCGCCCACCACGATATGATGCTGCAGGACGGGGTCCGTCGCGATGGCGTCCAGGATGCGGCCCGGGTCGGCAAGCCCGCTGGTTTCCAGCACGATGCGGTCAACCTTCGGCGCCGAGGAGCTCCCGTCCACCCGATCGTCGCAGATCTCACGGAGCAGCGCCACGAGAGCTGGACGCTTCTCGCAGCAGGCGCAGCCGCCGGCGAGAACGCGCAGGCGCGTCGAGCCCGCGAGCAGGGCGCCGTCGACTGGCGCGTCAGCGGCTTCATTGACCACCACCATGGCGTCCCGCAACAGGCCATGGTGAAGATGGTGGCGCAGCCAGGTGCTCTTGCCTGCGCCCAAAAAGCCGCCGAGAATTGTGAGCCGCATCCGGCCTTCTCGCGGATCGCCGGTCAAGGGGCCGGCGCCTCGTCCACGAACCGGGAATCGAGTGGATCGATCGAACGGCCGACGATGCGCTCGGCCGCCTCCCAAAGCTCGCTCAGAGTGTTGACGACCACCTGATGGCCAGTCCGGCTGGCCAGCGTGAAACCGGATCCCGAGCCGTCGTCATAGACAGCCAGGCCGTAGGAGGCGAGCACCGGGCCGAGGATGCGAGCCCGCTGCAGCCGGCCGCGGATACGGTCGAAAGCGCTGCCCGCGCCCGCATCCGTCCAATGGCCCTGTGTGGCCGGAAAGCCGCAGTTCGCGCACATCGCGGGTCCGTCAGATGACCGAGGGTCGTTCCTTGCCGCTGAAAGGATAGCGCTTGCGGAAATCCTCTGCGATCTCCTCGAAGGTCGCCCAGCGAACGCCCGCATGGCTGTTGACGTATTCGATCAGCCGTTCGAGCATCATGATGACCTGAGGGCGGCCGCTCACGTCTGGATGGATGGTGAAGCAGAACGTCGCATAGTCCATCTCGCGATAGACCCAGTCGAACTGCTGGCGCCACAGGTCCTCGATGTCACGAGGATTGACAAATCCGTGACTGTTCGGAGATTTCTTGATGAACATCATCGGCGGCAGATCGTCGACGTACCAGTTGGCGCCGATCTCGACGAGATCGATCTCCTTGCCGCGCTGGAGGGGTTTCATCCAGTCCTCCGCCTGCTTGGAATAGTCGATCAACGTCCAGCTGTCGCCGACTCGCGCGTAGAAGGGCTGGAAGTCGCGATAGCCCTGGCTGTGGTCATAGTTGAATCCATATTTCTGGAGGAGAGCCGCGGTCGAAGCCGACATCTCCCACCAGGGCGCGACATAGCCGCGGGGCTTCTTGCCGCTGAGCTTCTCGATGACCTCGATCGACTTCACAAGGACCGCTTCTTCCTGCTTGGGCGTCATTGCGACGGGGTTCTCATGAGAATAGCCGTGCGCGCCGATCTCATGACCCTCCTCGACGATCTTGCTGCACTCGTCGGGGAAGGTCTCGATGGAGTGGCCCGGGATGAAGAAGGTGGTCTTCAAATTGTATTTCTTGAACAGGCGCAAGAGTTGGATGACGCCGACCTCGCTGGCGAAAACGCCCCGTTGAATGTCGGACGGCGAATTGCCGCCGCCGTAGGAGCCAATCCAGCCCGCCACGGAATTGACGTCCGTACCGAATGCACAGACGATCTCTTTAGCCATCTCTACTTCTCCTCGATTTGCCTATTGGACCTGTCAGGCCTCCGGTCGGTGAACGCGCCGCTCAGGATCTCGCCTCATCACGCATTGCCGCCGCAAATGGCCTCGCGGAGCGCCCGCATCCCTGCCTCGTAGCCGCCCGTCGCCAGGTTTCGACCTAGGAGACGGCCGCGGTCCCTGCCTCGACTGCGGCCATCACCGCCCGAGCCTACTTTGGGGCCGGGATGGGCTTCACGCGGTTGGGTTCGAGCCAGTCGGCTGGAGCGTTGCAGTCTGTGCAGTTGACGCCCGGCAGGTCGTCCGCGTAAGTCACCGAAGGCAGTAGCTTGATCGTGGCGCCTGGCGTTGGAACGCCGTTTTGCACCGCATTGATGCTGAGTTCGGGCACGAGAGCGCCGTTCAGGGCGGTGTCAAGGAAGAGCGGAGCAACCTTGTTGGCGGGGAAGGTGTTGCAGCCATCGGCAAACATGTCGCCCTTGCAGACCTTGACGTCCTTCGGCTCGACCCAGGGGAGCGGATATTCCACGTTGTGCTTGTCGAGTTTCATCTTGCCCGTCAGCACTTCCATCATGACCTTGAACGCATAGGGGCCCACCGCCGGACCCGCGCTCGACGACAGGCCCTTCAGACCCTTCGCCTGCATAGCGGGGTCGGCGATCAGCAGCCGGTAGCCGTTATTGGACTGGCCAACGATGGTGACCAGGCGGTTCGGGCGGCCGTTGATCACCGCCTGCAGCGCCCCATAGCTTCCGTCGACGTTCCAGATGCCGTCGATGTTAGGATGCGCGGCCAGGATTTTGGCCACTTCCTCTTGCGAGATGCTGTCGTTCCAGTTGCCGTAGAAGTCACCGACGATCTTGATGCCGGGATAACGCTTGAACACGCCGAGCGCCTGTTCGTCGTAAACCTTGGTGACGGTGGTGCCGGCGACGCCATGGTTGATGACCATCTCGCCCTTGCCGTCCATCTGGTTCACCATCCATTGCGCCGTGTTGGCGCCGTAGCGGGCGGTGATGTTACTGACGTTGTAGGCGCACGGCTCGGTGACGGTGGAATCGTAGGCGAACACCAGGATCTTCTTTGCGCACGCCTGCTTGATAACGCGGTTCAGAGCCGTGGGCGACAAGGGATACATGATGATGGCGTTGGCGCCGGCCGCGATCATGCTCTGCAGATCGGAGATCTGGTGTTGGACGTCGGTGCCCGAGATCACGGTCTTAAACTCGACCGTCTTGTCGTAGGGCGGCGTTTCGGCCAGGGCCTTGATGCCGTTCGCGGCCGAAGCCTGCCACGAATTGCCGGAATAGCTCATGTCGAGGAACACCTTGTAGTGATCCTCCGCGTAGCCGGGCGCCAGGCCGCCAATCAGCAGCGCGCCGGTCGCGGCCGTGATCGCGGCGGCGAATTTGAGACAGCCCTGTATCCGCATTTCTTTGACTCCCTTGGCTCCGTGGAGCGGGTTGCTCCGTTAGTTCCGACGCCGGCCTCCCAGCCTGCCCTGCAACAGCAGCGCCAGGAAGATGACGCAACCCTCTATGAGGCTGCGCAGTCCCTGTGACAGGCTTAGCACCGTGATGGCGGTCGACAGCGTGCTGAGGAACAACGCGCCGGCGAGCGTGCCGGCATAGAGGCCCGTCCCGCCGGTGACCCGCGCGCCGCCGATCACCACGGCGGCAATCGTCGGCATCAGCAGCGGGTTGCCCATGTCGAGCGTAGCGCTTGACGAGTAGCCTGCGAGCAACACGCCCGCGACTCCAGCGCACAGGCCGCTCAGCGCATAGACGGTGACCGTGAGGCCAGCCACCGGCAAGCCAAGCACCACGGCGGCGCGCGGACTGCCTCCAAGAGCATAGATCTGGCGCCCGACTGCGCTGCGGTTCTGGAACAGCGCCGCCGCCACTGCGAAGAGGACGATGAAAAGGATGGGCAGCGGCACGCCGAACCAGGCGCCGGCCATGAAGCGTTGCAGTGCGGGCGCAACGCTCTGCTGTGAGCTGCCCGCCGTCATGCCCAGCGCCACGCCGAAGAAGGCGATGGAGGACGACAGGGTCATGATGAAGGGCGGCAATCGGCCAATCGCGACGCCCAAGCCGTTGATCACGCCGATCCCGGCACAGCACAGCAAAGCGATCGGGAGCGCATAGATGAGCGCGCCGTCGGCGCCGCGCGTCAGATTGGCGACGATCATCCCGCCGATTCCCATGACGGCGCCGATCGACAGATCGATGCCGCCAGTGAGGATCACCAGGCCCTGCCCGAACGAGGCGACGACCAGGAAGACGGCGGTCACTAGGATGGCGGTCAATTGCCCGATCGAGCCAAACCCCTCGACCGTCAGCTTCAACGCGATGATCAGAGCCGCAGTCGCGACGAGAACCAGCGCAACCGGCAGCACGTCTGGGCGCAGAAGGCCCGTTCGATCCCCGCGCGTCGCGCCCGACGACTGGGTTACGTCTCCACAACGGGCGATCGACCTCGGCCATCAGGCGGATCTCCATCGGCCGAGCCGGGAGACGAGAGCGCCGATCTGCCCGAAGAAGACGGCCGCGATCATGATCAGCCCGTTGAAAATGTTGGTATAGAACTCGGCGACGCCGAGCGCGAACAACATCTTCTGCATGACCGTCAGGATGCCGGCGCCCACCAGCGAGCCGAGCACTCCGCCGCGGCCGCCCATCAGCGAGGTCCCGCCGATCGCAACCGAAGCGAACATGTAGAGCAGGAAAGAATCGCTCACCCGCGGATCGCCCGAGCCGATCTCGGCGCTGAACAGGTAACCCGCGAGGGCGTAGAGGACGCCGGCCGCCGCGAAGGCGAAGAATTGGGTCCGCCGGACATTGAGACCGGAGAGCCGCGCCGCGCCTTCGTCGTCGCCAACCGCGTAGAGCGCGATCCCGCGGCGCGTGTTTTTGAGCGCCAGCCAGGCCGCCGCGACCCCCAACGCCACCATCGCTGCGACCGGAAAACCGCCGACATCCCCCGTAACCCAGGAGGCGATCGCATCCGCGACTTCGCCGCCCGGCGCGCCGAGGATCATTAACGCGATCCCTTGGCAGGCGATCAGCGAGCCGATCGTCACCGCCAGCGACTGCAGGCCGAGCAGGGTGACGAGGCAACCATTGACGCAGCCAACCACCAGACCGATCGCAAGCACGGCCGCGAGGCTGCCGAGACTCCCCAGCGCCCCGGTGCTGGTCATCGCCACCACTACATTTGCGATCGCCACAACGCCCGAGCCAGAGAGGTCGAACTCGCCTGACAGGACCACCAGAGTAAGGCCCGAGGCCGCGACCGCGAGCACGATGGCGTTGTTGACGAGATTGCCGAAACCGAAAGCGGTCAACGCGGAAGGATCGCGGCTCGCGTAGACGGCGAACATTAGGACGAGCAGCACGGAAGCCGGCAGGACCGGACCGGCGCCGACCGCCCGGATCCAGTCCAAGCCTCCGCGCATCAGTGCGCCGCCTCGGATACGGACGCGGTCGATCCTCCCCCATATCGGGCGGACCCCGAGGCAAGCGACAGGATGGCCGCCTGGGTCAGTTCGGAGCCCTGCGCCTCGCCAGCGATGCGACCGCGGTAGATCACCAGCACGCGGTCGCACAGATGGACGAGTTCGTCGAGTTCGGTTGAATAGAACAGGATCGAGCCGCCGCCGGCGACAAAATTGGCCATCATGGCGTAGATGCTCTGTTTGGCGCCGACATCGACGCCGCGAGTTCGGGTCGAACAGCAGCAGACATTTGGCCCCAGTGGCGAGCGTACGGGCGAGAATGGCTTTCTGCTGATTGCCGCCAGACAGCGCGTCGATATTGCGGCCGAGATAGCGTTCGGCGAGATCCACGGCCGGCGTCACCCGCGCGACCGCCTTGTGCTCGGCGCGTTGGTCGATGAGGCCTAGGCGAGTGACCCTGTCGATCGCCGGCAGCGAGATGTTGGCGAGGGTCGACAGGTCGCCGAATAGCCCTTCCGCCTTACGGTCCTCCGGCACCAGCACGACGCCCTTATCGCGCGCCTCGCGAGCGGAGCGGATCCGCACGGCCGCGCCGTCGATCGCTATCGCGCCCGCCCTCGCGGGCGAAAGACCAACAAGGGTGCGGAACAGGGCGGACTGGCCTTGGCCTTCGAGTCCCGCGACGCCAAGACATTCGCCGGGCGCGAGCGCAAAACTGATCGGGTTCAGGCCCAGGCCGGAGAGCTCGTCGACGCGTAGGCGAGGCGCGCCGGCCTCCCGGATCGAAGAGGCGCGGCGGGTGAATGTCTCCACCGCCGAGCGACCCGCCATATTCGTGAAGATGTCATCGTTGCTCATCGCCGCGAGATCGCTATCGAGCACCTTGCGGCCGTTGCGCAGGATGATGCAGCGTCGGCAGAGACGACGAATCTCATCGAGCTTGTGAGTGATGTAGAGGACCGAGACGCCCTCTTTCAACACCCGATCGATGAGCCCGAACAGCCATTCGCGATCGGACAGCGCCGAGGTGGGCTCGTCGAGCAGCAGCACCGACGGATCGCGGGCCAGCGCCCGAATGATTTCGACCCGCTGCCGCATGCCGAGCGGCAATGCGCCAACGATGTCGCTCGGCCGAATGTCGGTCACGCCCCAGCGCGCCAACTTCGCTTCGGCCTGGCGCCGCAATTCGCGCGCCGACACCAAACCGACAACGTTCCGGTCGGGTCGGGGCAGCGCCAGGTTAGTGGCGACGGACAGGCTCGGCACCAGGCTTAGCTCCTGGAACGCCGTCGAAACGCCCTGCCGGTTGGCGGCTGAGATCGAGGTTGGCCGGAAGCGATCGCCCTTGAGGCGAATCTCGCCGCGATCGGGCGTCACCACGCCGCCCAGCGCCTTCACCAGGGTCGACTTGCCGGCACCGTTCTCCCCGAGCAAGCCGCAGACTTCCCCGGCGTTCAAGCTGAATGAGACGTCCTCGAGCGCGATCGTTGCCCCATAGCGTTTGGCCAGACCCTGTACCAGGAGAACCTGAGGGCTCACCGCTCGCGCTCCACCTATCGTGACGGCTTCGTCGCCGCCTGCGGTCCGACCATTGTCAAAAGTACCATCAGCGTTTTCGCATGGTCAAGGATTAGGCATCCGCTTGATCTTGCGCGGCCATCGCGACGTCGCGCGATATGCGCCGGCGGTCGTGATAGCCGCGTCTGGTCGGACCTTTACGAGCAAACATCGTGCCACGGTCAAGCGTCAAGCTCTTTGCGGAGCAACGCGAACAGTTCGCTTTTGGTCTCGAACCCGACGCCTGGACTATCGGGCAAACGGACATGACCGTCGACGACTTCGGTGTCGTCGGCAAAGCCCCCGAACGGGTGGAACACCTCTGGATATGACTCATTGCCGCCGAGGCGCAGCCCCGCCGCGATGTTGAGCGACATCTGGTGGCCGCCATGCGGGACAACTCTGCGATTCGACCAGCCGTTCTGCTTCAGAACGTCGAGCGTGCGCAGGTACTCGACGAGGCCATAGGACAGCGCGCAGTCGAACTGCAGCCAGTCGTGGTTCGGGTCCATGCCTCCGTAGCGCAGCAGGTTGCGAGCATCCTGGTGAGAGAAGAGGTTCTCGCCTGTGGCGGTGGCGCCATTGTAGCTGGCGCTCAACTCGGCCTGCAAGGCGAAGTCCAGCGGATCACCAGCCTCCTCATACCAGAAGAGGCCGTAGGGCTCGAGCGCGGTCGCATAGGCGAGCGCCGTATCGAGGCCGAAGCGCCCGTTCGCATCGACCGCGAGGTTCTGGCCGGTCCCCACGATCGCGAGCACTGCCTCTATCCGCTTGAGGTCTTCGGCAAGCGGAGCGCCGCCGATCTTCATTTTGACGGTGGTGTAGCCGCGATCGAGGTAGCCACGCATTTCGTCCTGCAAAGCGGAGAGACCTTTGCCCGGATAATAGTAGCCCCCGGCGGCGTAGACCCAGACCTTGTCGTCAGGAGCGCCGTCGCCGAATCGTTCTGCGAGGATGCGATAGAGCGGTTTTTCCGCGATCTTGGAGACCGCGTCCCAAACCGCCATGTCGAGCGTGCCGACGGCGACCGAACGTTCGCCATGGCCGCCGGGCTTCTCGTTGCGCATCACGGTGGCCCAGATGCGGAACGGATCAAAGTTTGCACCGGCGTCGTCGAGCAGGTCCGCGGGATCGGCTTCGGCGAGTCGCGGCAGGAGTCGTTCGCGGATAAGCGCGCCCTGGCCGTAGCGGCCATTGGAGTTGAAACCGTAACCCACCACCGGCGCCCCGTCGCGGACCATGTCGGTCACCACCGCGACGACCGAGCAAGTCATCCTGGAGAAATCAATGAAGGCGTTGGCGATCGGTGAGGCGATCGAAATGGTCCGCTCGCGGACGTCGACGATGCGCATCGGCACGCTCTCCACTCCCCGGCTGGTCGAGAATCCATGCGAGGCGGCGCCGGAAGCACATGGACGGCTTACTTGATCCCATTCGCCAAATGCGATCCAATGCCGTTCCGTTATCGCACTATGCCGAAAACGACATGGACCTGGACTGGTTTACGGATTTCATGGCCTTGACTGAAAGCGGCAGCTTTTCTCGCGCCGCCTCCCGGCGCCACATCACCCAGCCGGCTTTCAGCCGGCGCATCCGCGCTTTGGAGCAATGGACCGGGGCCACGTTGTTCGAACGCGGCCTGCGTGCCGTGACGCTGACCGAGGCGGGACGGCGTTTGTTGCCCTGGGCAGAGATGCTGCGGCGCCAGGTCGATGAAGCGCGCACCGACGTGCGGGCTGGGCCAGTCCTGGTTGAGCCGCTACGCATCGCCGCAACCCATTCCCTGTCGCTTACCTTTTTCTCGGACTGGATTGTGGCGATTGGCGGACCGTTCAGCCTTGCGCCCCTCCAGCTCGCTTCGGAAAGCCTCGCCGGGTGCGAGCGCCTGATGGGTGAGGGACGATCTCAGTTCCTGCTAGCCCACAGCCATCCAGCAATCCCCGTTCGGCTCGACCCCGCCTTGTTCCGCTCGGTGTCGGTCGGGGCCGATTCCCTGATGCCGGTCGCCGCGCCTCGGATCGCGGCCCCCGTCGACTTGGAGGGCGGAAATTCGTCCGCCTACCCCTTCATCAGCTATAGCGAGGACTCTGGTCTCGGCCGCATTCTCAGCCAGCACCTCATGACGTCTGGGACGATTACCGCTCTGGAGCCGATCCTGACGTCGCATCACGCGGGTGTACTAAAAGCCATGGCGATTAGCGGACGAGGCGTGGCTTGGCTACCACGCTCCCTCATATTGGCCGAGCTCGATCGGGGGGATCTTGTGCCCGTGGGAACTCCAGCGCGAAACACGATCGCGCTCGACATTCGTCTGTTCCGACCGACGGCCCGGCTGTGCAGTGTCGCCGAGTCCTTTTGGACCGCGGCCGCTGATGGCGACCGCGACCTTGGATCGAGAGCCGCCGTTGCAAATCCTCCCGCCGCGCGCCATCCCGAGGCAAGGAACACTAACCATGATGGCAAGCGGTGACTGACGATCTCAGGGACACGATGCTGACGTCAGGCCACAGCATCTCCAAGCTCAACGAGAGGGCGGGCGCCCCCTCGCCGAGCAAGAGGGGACAAGGGCCGCGCGACCGCTCAGCCAACGTCACCCAGGCGATAGTCGCTGCGCTGCAAGGCATGATCCGCAATGGCACGTTCAAGAGCGGCGCCGCGCTGCCACCCCAACGCAACCTTGCCCAACAATTGGGGGTGAGTCGCGCCTCACTGCGGGAGGCCGTCTCGATCCTTGGCACGCTCGGGCAATTATCGATCGAACAGGGCCGGGGCACCTTCCTGGTCAGTAGCGTTGAAGGCCCGCCGCCGGGCCAGCCGGTCGGCACGTGGCGGTTTGCCACTCGCTATTCGCCGGAGGAGGTCTACCAATTTCGGCTGATCGCCGAGAGTCATGCGGTGCAACTCGCCGCCATAAATCATAGCGATGAGGAACTGCTCGAACTTAACCACAATCTCGAACGCTTCCGCTTGGCTACTCGCAAGGCAGACCTGGGAGCCTATGCAAAGGCCGATTTCGATTTTCACCGACTAATCATTCGCTTTTCGCGCAACCGGCTGCTTGCCGACATGCACGGAAGCTTCGCGGGCGTGCTCCTCGAAGCGCAGCGCCTGCCGCTGATCCGCCGGGACGCGTTGTGGGAGCCGGTGGTGGAGCATGAACGGATTGTCGAGTCGCTCAAGCGGAGTGACCCCGAAGGCGCTCGCTACTACATGCGCCAACACCTGAGTCGGGCCTGCAGCCGGGCAGGCATCCGCATCATTGAGGTGATCTGAGCGCTGCGCGCCTTAACCGCCGAGAAAGTGAATTCCGCGCGCATCGCCTCGCTTGACAGCCCCGCGCCGAGCAACACGGCGGCGAGCACCCGCGCCTTCGGCCCGCTGAGATCACCCGCGAACATCGCGCCGGCGCGCTCCAGGTCGCGAAAGCGCCGTTACCGTAGATCGGACGAACCCGCCCGCGGACACCGGGACGTGATTATCACCGGTATGTCCGCCGCGATGATCTCGGCGACCGCCTTCGCGGCCGCCGGCGTGGCGTTGCCGCGCCCAAATCCTCAATCACGATGCCCTTGGCGCCGCTGTCGGCCGCAAACCGGAGAAGGCGATCGTCTGAACCCATGACCAGTGTGACCAGGTCGACGCGGCTCTCGATCCGCTCCGCCCAAAGGTTTTGCGCAACACCGGGCGGCGGTGGAGCGACACCCGTCCCCCATCGATCTCGCCGAGCTTGCCATGCTCGCCGGACGCGAAGGTGTCGACCCGCGACGTATGGGTCTTGGTGACGTCGCGCGCGGCGTGGAACTCCTGTTCGAAGGCGACCATCACGCCGAGGCCGATCGCCGCCGGGGAGGCGGCGATGCGCACCGCGTCGGCGATGTTCCGGGGTCCATCCGAGTCGTGCGCGTCGGCCGCGCGCTGAGCGCCGGTGAACACCACTGGCTTGTCGGACGCAACTAGGAGGTCGGCCAAATAAGCGCTCTCCTCCATCGTATCCGTATCGTGCGTGACGACGATGCCGGTTGTGGCCAGCTCGGCGAGGTGACCTCCGATGCGCTTCGTCAGATCAAAGGCGAGCGGCAGGTCGACGGCAAACGAACCCACACTGCAAAACTCGTCGACCACGAGACCAACTCCGAGGCTTTCACGTAGGCTATCGCCGTCCACGCTCGCCGCGGTGTGGCCGCTCTTGGGATCGTGGCGCGAAGCGATGGTGCTACCGGTTGTGACCAGGACGATTTTGCTCATGCGCTTGGGTCTGCCTTAGTTGTCGCCAATTGGTCAGACCTTAGTGGGTCGGATCGGAACCGACTAGGGGGTTCATCGCAAAGTCGATTAGGCGGTCGATCAATCCTAATTGAAACAGAAGAACGCTGATCCAGTCTCAGTTGAAACCGAAATCGTGGAGGGACTCACTCCACGTGAGGTTTTGAGTTCTCGAACTCCGCCAGTCTCACATTGAAGCCGAAATCGCCAGATGGTCGGAAGAGGAGAGGGCTATGGGATTATGGGATACTCAGAGTATGATCCAGCAGCCAAAGATCAGCGTCCGTGAAACGCAGGGCGAATGATTGGCGCCAGGCGCGTGCTGAAGCCGCAGCAAATCTGGGCTGTCCGGTTCTGACTCGACCGGGAACGCCGGTTATGCGACCGTGCAATATTCGACCTTGCCATAGACAGCAAGCTGCGCGGGTGTGACGTCGTGAAGGTCAAGATCAGTGATCTTGTCAGTGGCGGTCGGGTTCGGTTACGCGGGTCGTCATACAGCAGAAGACCGGCCGGCCTGTTCAGTTCGCACTTCTTGAGCCCCATCGCGGCAGCATTCTCGCGTGGCTCGAACGTCGCGGCGGCGCGCTTGACGAGTTCGTCTTTCCAAGCCGGATCGATCACGCCAACCCTATCACCACCCGACAGTGCGCAAGACTTGTCAATGAGTGGGTGACAGGATTGGATTGCGCTGGGAAGTTTACGGAACCCATTCACTGCGCCGAACTAAGGCGTCCATCATCTACAAGCAGACAGGCAACCTGCGCGCCGTGCAGATTTTGCTTGGCTACACAAAAATCGAGAGCACGGTTCGCTATCTGGGCGTCGGCGTAGAGGATGCGCTCGCTCTCGCTGAAGGCAAGGAAGTTTAGTCCCTTGAGGGCTCCTTGGCGTCGGGGAGCCTTGTGCCGGGATCGGGTCGGCTATACTGCGCAAATACCGGTCATTCGGACCAGATCGACCCGAGCGGATTTTCTAGTTTGGATTTGTTCTATGGAGGGAATTGGGCTCAATTTCGAGCAACGCGGCTGCCAGTCAGCTAGGAATCCGAGGGGTCGCATGACGGTTAAGGTAGGGATTGATCGGAGCCGGGATTATGGGCGCTCAGCATGCGCGCATCTTGCGACAGATGTCAGGGACTGCACGCTTGTGGCCATCGCTGATGTTAACGCTGAACGGGCGCGCAAAGCCGCGGCGCCCTTCGATGTCAAACGCGTCGAGACAGACCCGCTTGAGGTCGTCCGCGACATCGACGTCGACGCCATTCTGGTCGCATCCTCCGATGACACGCATTTCGATCTCGTCGCGGAATGTATTCGCATCGGAAAGCCGGTCCTTTGCGAAAAGCCGCTTGCGCTGACGAGCGTGCAATGCCGCGTCCTCGTGGACGCCGAGACGAAGGCCGGAAAACGGCTGATCCAGGTCGGCTTCATGCGCCGCTTCGATCCAGGATATGCGGCGATGAAGGAGGCGGTCGATGACCGGCGCTTCGGCGCGCCGATCTTCATGCACTGTGTTCATCGGATCGCGACCGCGCCGCAGTATTTCAAGACCGAAGTGATTCCGTTTGCCAGCGCGGTTCATGAATTCGACGCGGCTCGCTACGTGCTCGCGGAGGAGTTTGTTCGAACTCACGGTCCGCCCGGCGCGCGCCTCCGCAAAAGCGCCTTCGAGAAATCCCCTTTTCTTTTTATTCGAGGCAGCCTCGGGTGCTTTGATCGACGTCGAAGTCTTCCCCGATGCCCAATACGGATACGACATTCGCACGGAATTGGTTCTAGAAACGGGCGTACTGCCCTGGCGACGCCGACGGCCACGAAGATTCAAGCCAACGCCTATGAGGGACAGCCGATCGAGGCGGATTGGAGCCGCCGCTTCGAGCTTGCGTATCAGCGACAGGCATCCGCATGGATCCGATCGATCCGAACGGCACCGCCTGCCCGGGCTGCGTCTGCGTGGGACGGATACGTCGCCACCACGCTTGCCGAACTATCGCTCAAGGCGCTCGCGGAGAATAGGGACCTGACTCTCATTCCAGAACCGGCCCCCGCGCTTTACCTGTAAAGCGCTGTTCGGCTAGGGTCCTGTTTCCATCATGGACGCGCAGCCGCCACCCGGCCTATAGGATCATTGGCGGTGTCGGCCTGGCGCGGCACGTCCAGGCTCGGATGGAAGCCCATGCGTAAAGAGACAGCATTAGCTTCTTCCCGTACTAGCGATTCCCAGGCCCTGAGACGGTCGTCCGAGACCCGTGAACTCGGGCCAGAAATGCCGATTGCTCCGCGCACTGTTCCATCGTGCCTGAACACGGGCGCAGCGAGACAACGCACGCCGATACTGAATTCCTCATCATCATACGCGATGCCTGTGCGCCGAACTTCGGCCAAATGATTGGCGAAGGAGACGGGATCAGTAATCGTGCGGCGCGTGAAGACCTCAAAGGTCATCGTTCCGGAAATGCGGCGAAGCTCTTCTTTGCTTTGAAACGCCAAAAGCACCTTACCAAGCGCCGTGCAATGGAGGGGCGCCAAACTTCCGACTGGCAAGTCCACGCCGACGCCACGCTCGGGGATCACCTGGTCGAGATAGAACGAGCGCTCGGCGACCATCATCGCCACGTGCGCGCATTCGCCAGTCGTCTTTGCGAGGTTTTCGAGCGATGGACGGGCGGCGTCGCGGAGGTCGACCCGGCGCAAGGCCTTCTGCCCCATCGCGAGCAGCGCAACTCCAAGCCCGTAACGTTGCGTGTTGCGATCCTGGGAAACAAAACCCGCTTGCTCGAGCGTGCGGAGCATGCGCGACACAGACGCTTTGTCCATATCGAGCTGACGCCCGAGCTCGGACACGCCAATGGGCGAAGGATCGTTCGCGAGAGCTTCAAGTAAGCGGATGGCCTTGGCCACCGACCTGATTTCCATCACTTCACCTGCTCCGCACGAAGCGCATTTCTGTGCTCCTATTGTAACTTAGCGCCAATGGCGAACCCCGGTTTCAAAACTGCCGTACAACATCGTTGACGAAGGTCGACCCAATTCGAGCCCGCCTCGCCTCTATGGTCCAGCGTAGCATGAAAATGTCTCGCGCCGGGGCGATAGGTGCGTCGCGCAGTGGGCGAACCCGAGCGCTGTTCCCGGCGCTCACGGAGGCCAGACAGAAACATCGCGTGCGCCGCCGCCGCTCCGGCCTGCGCCTCTACGCGCAGCGTCGTCAGCCGCCCGAGGACGGTCGCTCGCTTCATTTGGATTCTGAGCGGCGTCCTGGAAGACATGGGCTGCTAATGGACGCGTTCCGTCTGCGCGGCGGCGCCGCCTGACATGATCATGCCGACGATCTCGTTTCGGTTCGTCTGTTTGGTAATAAGCTCGCCAGCCATCCGGCCGCGGTAGAGAATCGCTATGCGATCGGTCACGGTCATGACGTCGTTCATGTTGTGCGTGATGTAGACGACTGCCACGCCTTGTTTGGCCAGACGTTCCGCGAGTTCGAGCACTTTGTTCTGTTCGGGCACGGAAAGCGCTGCGGTCGGCTCGTCAAGAATGACCAAATTGGCTTTCCAATGAACTGCGCGGGCGATTGCGATCGCTTGCCGCTGTCCGCCGGAAAGCGTCTCCACATTCACTTTCAAGGAGGGAATGTGGATGTGGAGATGCTCTAGGCTTTCGGCGGTCTCCTTCTCCATCGCCCGTTTGCGCAGGAGGCGGATGAGCCCGGGAATGATATCGTAGGCCATTTCCCGACCGATGAAGAAATTGTCCGCAACCGCAAGGTTTGGAACAAGCGCCAGATCCTGAAAGACCGTCTCAATTCCGAGCTGATGCGCGCGCTGGGGCGTCGGGATTGTCTCAAGCGTCCCGTTGCACTCGATCTCGCCGCCCGAGGGCGCATGCACGCCGGAAATGATCTTGACCAGCGTTGTCTTGCCGGCGCCGTTGTCGCCAAGAAGACCGAGAACCTCCCCACGCCGAATCTCCAAATTGACATTTTCGAGGGCGTGAATGCCTCCGAAATGCTTCGAGATGTTCTTAAGGCGCAGGAAGACGGGCTCCTGCCCTTGCGGCGTTTGAATGGCAGCGGTCATCGTCGCGGTCTCCAAACGTCGTCAGAACCGATCGCAGAAGGCTTTGCCGTCCCGAAGGATCGCGTCTTCACTTTCCTCGAAACCGAATACCTGCGCCTCGTATTCGACCGAGATCGGACCGGCGTATCCCGCTCTGTGCAACCCCTCGGCGAGCTTTGGAAATTCGATCTCCCCTTTGCCAAGCGGGGGAAATTGGAAGTGCGGAAACCTGCCGCTGCCGTCTTTGAGATGAACATGGACGATCATATCGCCAAGCTCATCGACGACGCGCCGAGGATTCTCGCCCTGAACCTGAAGATGGCTCGGGTCGAAGTTGATCTTAAAAGGAACGCCGGGGAGCTCCTTGCCTAGACGATGGTAGTCGTCGGTCCCCCTGAAGAGATGACCGGCGATCGCCTCGATACCTAGAGTGATCTTGCGCGCGGAGGCGTAGGCGGTCGTCGCTTCGACCGCGCTGCGGAACCATCCCCATGATTCCTCGCGATTCGCGCCTTGGGCCAGAGGGCCTGACAGGATATGAACTATGGGGGCGCCGACGTCGACCGCGATGTCCGTGCAGCCGTTGACATAGGCGATCGCCGCCCTCCGCTCGGTCTCGTCCGCGCTCACCATTGGGATATGCGCGCCGACCGCCGGGATGGCGAGGCCGCGCGCGTTGCAGGCGCTAAGGACCGCATGACGCGTCTTGCGGTCGGCGGCGGGCGTGATGTGAGCCGGCGCCCAGGGCAGCGTTTCCGCATTGAGCTCGATCGCCCCGTAGCCAGCGTTCGCCACCATGTCGATGGCCTCCGGGAGAGATCTGCCTGGAAGACCCACGCTATGAAAGCAAGACAGCATCGATCAAACTCACTTGTATTTGGGGATAACGAAGGGCGCGTCCTCCGCGAGCGGCAGATCAACCCAGCCGCCCGTCTTCATCGAGAGATAGGCCCCCTGAACCAGCTCCTGCGCGCGCAAGCCATCGACGCCGCTGATTTTGGGTGCAATACCCTCGCGGATGCTGGCGCAGAAGGCGGCGAACTGCTTCTCATAAGGGCTGCGGCGGGGCGGTTTGACGGTGATCCAGCCGCCGTCGAAGGATTTCCACCAGGCTTCGGGATAGTGGGCTTCCCGCAACACGTCCGGGAGGTCGACCGCGGACTTTTCCGTATAGACCGCGAGCGGCGCCGATGCGAATGGGGTCGTGGTCTCAGAGGCAATGTAAATCGTTCCCGTCGAGCCATAAAGGTCAGTGCCATCGCCGATATTGGGCGAATAGCGGTTCCCCGCGAGTGTACCCCGTGCGCCGCTCTGGAACCGCGTTAGCAACATGACGTTGTCGTCGACGATTTCCGGCAACTCGCTATGAGTGAGTTCGCCGAAGACGCCTGAAAAATCGCCGACTAGGTGGCGCGCGAGATCGATCCGGTGAACCGTGAGATCGATGATCGTGGCGCCTCCCGACTGCTCGAGATTGTAACGGAACCTTGTCGAGGCGGGATAAGCGGTCGATTTCTCGGAATAGATCGAGCGCATCTGATAAATCTTGCCGATGAAGTCGGCGTCGATCAGCTGCTTGGCAATTTCGACCTGCGCCCAGAAGCGCTGATTGAAACCGACCTGCAGCAGGACTTTCGCGTCGTCGCAGGCCTTCACCATGCGCCGCGCGGCCGCGGCGTCGACCGAGAGCGGCTTTTCGCAGAGCACATGCTTGCCGTGCTTTGCGGCGGCGACGACGCCCTCTTCGTGAAACTTGTTTGGCGTCGCGACAATCACCGCATCGAGGCCGGGCGCATCAAGCATAGCCTCAAGATTATCGAACGCCTTGCCGCCAAATTCCCTGGCGATCCCTTGGGCCCGGTTCAGATCCGTGTCGAACACGGCGACGAGCTCGGCTTCTTTGCTGGCCTTGATCGTAGGCGCGTGGCTCAGCCGCATAATAGCGCCGCCGCCGACTAGGCCTACTTTGATCTCCGCGTTTTGCATGCTGCCTTCCATTCCGATGATTCGCGGCGATTACTTGATGATTCTGAGCTTGCCTCGCCGGATCGAGATCATGACCGCGATCATAAGCACAAGGCCGGTCAGCACGGTTTGAACGTTACTCGAGATCCCCATGATCACGAGGCCGTTGGCCAGAGACATGATCACGAGGCTGCCGACCACCGTCCCCAGGATCGAGCCAGCGCCGCCGGTTAGCGGCGTCCCGCCGATGACCACGGCCGATATCGCCAGCAATTCAAAACCTGTTCCGACCGTTGGGCTTCCCGAGCCAAGTTGCGAGGTCAGGATGCCGCCGCCAAGACCTGCCAGCGCGCCGGACAGAGCAAACATGCTGAACTTGACCCGGCGGACAGGGACGCCGAGCATCCGGGTTTTCTCCTCATCGCCGCCGATGGCAAATATGTAGCGGCCGAAGGTCGTGAGCATGAGCAGGCCGCTCATGACGACCGCGACGCCGGCCGCGATCCAGAATGGCGCAGGCGGAATGCCGTAAAAATCAAATCGGCTGTTCAACGGAATCGAAATAGGTGTGCCGTTCGTGTAGATGACCGTCGTTCCTCGCGCGACCGAAAGCATGCCGAGCGTAACGACAAAGGAGGGTATTCGGCAGAGCACGAAGACGGCGCCGTTGATCGCGCCAATAAGCGCGCCGACGATGGGCGCGAGAATGATCGCATAGGCGCCCAGCTCCCCGCGAAGGTGGCCGCGATCGCGCCGGACAGCGCCATAATCGAGCCGACGCTCAAATCGATACTGCCGCCGATAATGATGAAGGTGATGCCGATCGAAACGATCGCCAGAACGGCGGAGTTCTGCAGCACAACGCCGAGATTCCCCCATGTCAGGAAACGGTCGGGCGAAAGAACGCCGAAGACAACGATCACCGCTATCAGAGCGAAGTACGCAACATAGTGCGCAAGGAAATCGCTCAATTTGTATGAGTTCATTGAACTTCCGCCGGCTCGCGGCCTGGGGCCTGGCGGCGGCGTAAGAGCAGCCGCCGCCCTCCGCCGGGGGATTATTTCGTCGCCAGCGGGAAGGTCTGAGACTTGGCGTTCGGATTGTTGGTGAGGGTATATTCCTTCACGTCATAGGGCGGCGCGTTGTCGATGAATTGCTTCTTGAACGTCGCGAAGTTCGACGAGTTGACGCCGATCAGATCGAGCCGAATGTTGTCCTTCAGTGGATCGTGGCCGTGGATCTTGTCGTAGGCCACCATGACACCGAAGCCCAGCTGCAGCCAATGACCGCCCGTCGAGTAGACGTAGTCGGTTTTCTGCGCGATGAGGTCGAGCGCCTGGGGCACGAGGTCCATGCCGCCAAGCTTGATTTCGTTGGAGCGGCCCGCCTGTTTGATGGCGCGGAACGCGCCCAGGCAAAGTGCATCATTGTAGCACCAAACGGCATCGATCGTGCCGGCGGGATGGGCCGACAAAAGGTTTTGCATTGTCTGGTAACCGTTGTCTTCCGACTCGCCGCCGCCGCTCACATATTGAACGAGGTCGACGCCTTTCGCCGCGGAGATCGCCTGCCGCAAGCCTTTTTCGCGCCCCTCGGCGACCGACGATCCCGGTAGGCCCCCGATGCCCACAATCTTCTTGGCGCCCTGGGAGATCAGGTACTTCGCGATGTCCGCGCCGGCGCTTACGTCGTTCGGGCCAATGAAAGCGACGTAGGGCGCATCCGCATTCTTCGCCTCAAATCCTGGATAGCGGTCGACGACAACAATCGGCACATGAGCGCGATCGGCGAGCTTAATGAGGCCCGGCGCGCTCGCGGTCGATTGAGGCGTCACGACCAGGGCTTGAACGCCCGACGACAGCAACGACTGGACGTCTGTAAGCTGCTTGTCCTCGCGATTGTCGGCGCCTACGACCGTTAGGTCGACATCGAGGCTCTTGGCGGCGTGCTCTGCGAATTTGACGGCGTTCACCCAGAATGGGTTCTGCAGCGTCGGTATCGAGACGCCGATCTTAACGGTCGCGGCGTGGCTTAAGGCTGCCGCAGAGAGCAAGCCTGCAAGGGCGACGCTCGCCGCCGCGACAGTCCGCGTGAACGTGCGACGACTAATTCCAAGTCCAACCACCATCACCTTCCTCCCTGGCCGAAGTGAAAGCGCTTGTTCGCGCGGACAGAGCCGCCGCGCCAGCGTCACCTTGAAACGCCGTTGCGTTCCCACGATCACGTTAAAATCACGCCAACGCATAATAGTCAACGACGTTGCGCAATAAGAAACATCTGAAAGGAATCATCTCTCGCGATAAGTCACTGATTTAACGCCGATTAGCGGATCTAATTTATTTTGCACCTGTGCTGTGGTCAATCGGAATCGGTTTTGGGTTGAAGGAATAGCTATTTCGAACAACATCGTTGACCATAGCGCACCGATCTGCAATAAATCGCGGCGCCGGAGGTAGGACGCTCGGAAGTTTAGTTTGTTATTCCCCCTGGTGGAGGCCGTCCAGTTCTCCCGCGCATATGAAAGGCCACGAGCGAGCAGTTGACCGCTGAGGCCCAATGCCTAGAGCCTCCGTTATTACGGTTTTTGGAGGGACGCTTATGAATTCAGCGGGAGGTCCGCGCCCGCGCGCGCGCCATTTCATCCGCCGATGGAATAGACGCGGCGCTCAAGACAGGCACGATTCCAGCACGCGCCGACGTCACACTCTCTGAGGGCGTCGTTCTCGGCCTCCTCAAACAAGGCGTGCGCAAGTTTTTTGGCGTTCTGGGCCACGGCAATACCGATATCGGCGAGATCCTGCGCATCTATAGCGAAGAAGGCGCCTTGCGCTTCATGCAGTGTCGCAACGAAGTCGCCATGGCCCATGCCGCGACGGCGCTGGCTTGGATCTATGATGAGACGCCGGCTGTCTTGACATCGATCGGCCCGGGATCGCTTCAAGCCTACGCTGGCTCCCTCGCGGCGGCCTCCAACGGGGTCGGCGTCTATCACCTCTATGGCGACGAAACGACCCACGGCGAAGGCTACAACATGCAGCAGGTCATCGGGCCGCGGCAGGGCGAGTTCGGCCGGCTCACCGACATCATCGGGCGATCCTATGTTCTTCATACGCCCGAAGCGTTGCGCGACGCACTGAGGCGCGGAACCCAAACCGTTCACAGGCCCTACTTCGCCGGGCCTTTCTATCTCTGCCTGCCGATCAATACGCAGCCCAAAACCATCGGGAATTTAAATCTCGAAGCCTTGCCGGAGCGCCTTACCCTCGTGCCCACCGTTCCGAGCGCGCCCGAGGTCTTTCAGGAAGCGGCGGCACTCATTCGCGCGGCGGCCCGCATCGTCATCAAAGCGGGTGGAGGCGCGCGCAGATCAGCAGCGGCCATGCGTCAGCTCGCCGAGCGAACAGGCGCGGTTGTCGTACTTTCGCCAAACTCCGTTGGCGTCTTGCCTGACGACCATCCCCAGAACATGCATGTTGGCGGCAGCAAGGGATCGATCTCGGGCAACTTCGCGATGGAAGAAGCGGAGCTCCTTATCGTCGCAGGTTCGCGGGCGGTCTGCCAATCCGATTGCTCGGGCACCGGCTATCCCAAGGTTCAGCACGTCATAAATATCAACAGCGAGCTCACCGACGTGAGCCACTACAATCGCACGACCGCGCTTCTTGGCGACCTCAACGCCGTGATCGAACGACTGCTTGAGACGCTGGGGAATGTTGAACGCTCGGAACAATTGGCGAAGACTTCGTCGGACTGGCTGGCCGCCTGTGCCGACAAGAAAGCGACATGGAGGGCGCTGCGGGACTCGCGGACCCACGGCCGACGTATGCGTGATCCTGCCTGGGATCGTGAGGTCCTCACTCAGCCAACGGCTGTGAGCGTCGTCCAAGCTTTCGCATCACGCGTGCAGGCCTTGAAGATATTTGACGCGGGCGATGTGCAGGCCAACGGCTTCCAGATAAGCGACGATTCGACGCCCTTCGAAACCGTCACGGAATCGGGCGCGTCGTATATGGGATTTGCCGCGAGCTCACTGCTCGCGGCAGCCGCAGCAGACGCGCCGCGCTATATGATTGCGTTCTCGGGCGATGGCTCCTTCGTGATGAACCCGCAGATTCTCGTGGACGCCGCGGTTCATCGAGTGCGTGGCATGGTCGTTATCTTCGACAATCGCCGTATGGGCGCAATTTCCTCTCTTCAAGAGGCGCAGTTCAACAACAATTTTGGCACGAACGATCATGTCGCCGTCGATTTCGTCGCCATCGCCAACGCGGTTGCGGGCGTCAAAGGGGTCTTCGGCGGCTACAGCGTCGCCGAGCTCGAGCACGCTCTTGATGAAGCCTATGCCCACACGGGGCTCTCGGTCATTCATGTTCCCGTCTACTGGGGCGAGGAAGCTGCCGGCGGCATGGGCGCCTATGGGCGGTGGAATGTCGGCCCTTGGGTCGAGGACGTCGAACGCCGCTACGCCGATCAAGACATCTGAACGAACGCGAACCCTAGGCCCCGCCACATGTATGAACTCGTTTGGTCTCTTCCTCAACGGCGCGTGGTGTCAAGCGCGTAGCGGCCGCACGGTTGATGTCGTCGACCCCGCGACGGAAGAGCGCATCGGCGCCATTCCTCATGCTGGCGCCGAAGACCTCGACGCCGCCCTCGACGCGGCTTCGAGCGCGGCCCCAGCTTGGGCGAAGACCGCCGGCTGGGAACGCTCACGCATCCTTCGCGCCATCGCCAATGCCTTGCGCGGGCGTGTCGAAGAAGCAGCGCTGATGATGGCGCGGGAATGCGGCAAGCCGCTCGCCGAGGCGCGTGGCGAATTCGGCGCCGCAATCGACCAATTCGACTGGTACGCCGACGAAGCGCGACGCATCTTCGGGCATTCGCTCGGCGCGCGCGATCCAGGCGCGCGACTTGACGTCCACTACAAACCGGTTGGACCGGTAGCGGCCTTCACAGCTTGGAACTTCCCTGCTCTCCTGCCAGCCCGCAAGATGGCGGCCGCGCTCGCCGCCGGTTGCCCCATCATTCTCAAGCCGTCCGAGGAGACGCCATCGAGCGCCTTCCTGTTCGCCGAAGAGGCGAAGCGCGTGGGCTTGCCTGATGGCGTTCTCAACGTCGTCACCGGCGATTCGGCGGAAATCTCGCGGTATCTCATCGCTTCGCCCGTCATCCGCAAGGTCTCGCTGACCGGCTCCGTACCGGTCGGCAAACTGATCATGAAGCTCTGCGCGGAAGGCCTTAAGCGTTTGAGCCTCGAGCTCGGCGGTCACGCCCCGGTGCTTGTCTTCCCCGATGCGGATCCGGTCGCCGCCGGCAAGGCCTGCGCCGCTGCGAAGTTTCGCAACAGCGGACAGGTCTGCATTTCGCCAAGCCGCTTCTACGTTCACGCGTCGATCAAGGACGCATTCGCGACCGCTATGGTCGAGAGCGCCCGTTCGCTCAAGCAAGGCAGCGGCATAGATCCCAGCGTGACGGTTGGCCCCATGATCAATGCGCGAGGGCGCGAGCGCGTTGAGACCCTGGTCCAGGACGCGATCCGGCGCGGCGCCCGCTCCCTCGCCGGCGGAGGCCGCCCGTCGGCCTTCAATCGCGGCTACTTCTTCGAACCTACGGTCCTCGACAATGTGCCCGACGACGCCAGGGTAATGCGCGAGGAGCCTTTCGGTCCGGTCGCGCCCATCGCGACCTTCGAGGACTATGATGAAGTGATCGGAAGGGCGAACGGGACGCCCTTTGGCCTGGCGGGGTATGTGTTCACGAATTCGGTCGCACTGGCAAACCGAGCATCCTCAGCGCTTGAGGTCGGGATGGTCGGCGTTAACGACATGCTGCTCGCTGCCGCCGAAATTCCCTTTGGCGGCACGAAGGATAGCGGCTTCGGACGCGAAGGCGGCCAGCTCGGCATCCTCGACTACCTTGAACCCCAATATGTCAAACTCCGATTCGGCTAAGGTCCGCCCATGACCGACACCAAAGCGCCGCATGGGATCAGGCGCGGCCTCACCAACTATGGTGACCACGAATTCAGCGCTTATCTGCGCCGGTCCTTCGCCAGCTCGATGGGCTACAGCCGGGAGATGCTCGACCGGCCGATCGTGGGCATCGCGCACTCCGCCAGCGGCTTCAACAATTGCCACCGCCATTTTCCGGAGATGATCGAGGCGGTGAAGCGTGGCGTCCTCGCCGCCGGCGCGCTGCCCATCGAGTTTCCGACGATTTCGCTTGGCGAAGTGTTTCTGAGCCCGACCAGTCTCAAGTTCCGCAATCTGATGTCGATGGACGTCGAGGAAATGATCCGCGCCCAGCCGATCGACGCCGTGGTGCTGATGGGCGGCTGCGACAAGACGGTCCCCGCTCAGCTCATGGGCGCGGCTTCCGCGGATATGCCGGCCATCCAACTGGTCGGAGGGCCGATGTCGACCGGGCGCCATCGCGGCGAACGGCTTGGCGCCTGCACGGACTGCCGGCGGTTCTGGGCGAAGTTTCGCGCGGGCGACGTCGATCGCGAGGAGATTGACCTCGTCGAACAGCAGCTCGCCTCGACTTCCGGGACGTGCGCCGTCATGGGCACCGCCAGCACCATGGCCGCGCTCGCCGAGGCCCTCGGCATGATGCCGGCTACCGCGGCGACCATACCCGCCGTTCAGGCCGACCGTCTCAGAATGGCGGAGGAATCAGGACGGATCGCCGTATCACTGATCGGCGCGGACCATCTCCGTCCGAGCAAGATCATGACCGCCAAGGCGTTCGAGAACGCTCTTCGCCTCTTGCTCGCCCTTGGCGGCTCAACCAACGCCATCATTCATCTGACCGCGATCGCCGGGCGGCTCGGCGTCCAAATCGATCTGCATCGCTTCAACGAGCTTAGCGACACGACCCCGGTCCTGGTCGACCTCAAACCCACGGGCGGTGGCTACATGGAGGACCTTCATGCGGCGGGCGGGGTTCCGGCCGTCCTGCGCGAGCTCAGGCATCTGCTTCACCTCGACTGCGTGATGGTCACTGGCGAGACGCTTGGCGCGCGCCTCGATAGCGCGCCCGAGTGGGTCGACCGCGCCTATATCCGCAGCTTTGCCGATCCGGTTCGCGCAAACGGGGGCCTCGTGTCGCTGTTCGGCAATCTTGCGCCTCGCGGCGCGATTCTTAAACGCTCCGCGGCTGCTCCAAATTTGTTCGAGCGCGAAGGCCGCGCGGTCGTCTTCGAGTCCCTCGAGGATCTCGCGGGACGCATCGACGACCCCGAGCTGGACGTCAATGCCGACGACTTCCTGGTCTTGAAGAATGCGGGACCCGCCAGCTCCTCGGCGATGCCCGAAGCCGGGTATCTCCCCATCCCCTCGAAGCTCGCCAAAGCCGGCGTCAAAGACATCGTGCGGATGTCCGACGCCCGCATGAGCGGCACCGCCTACGGCACAATCGTTCTCCACATCACGCCCGACGCGGCTTCCGGCGGCCCTTTGACCCTCGTGCGCAATGGGGACCGCATCCGACTTAGCGTGAAGGAGCACCGGCTGGAGATAATGGTCGATGACAGCGAGCTCGAAAAGCGGAAGGCTGTGGCAATGTCTGCTTCTCGGCCGCCCCTGCGCGGTTATGGGAAGCTGTACAGCGAGCAGATATTACAAGCCGATGAAGGATGCGACTTCGCCTTTCTCAAGGCGGTTTGAACCTATCTCGCTGGCTCGCTTAAGCACTCTCGAATTTGGCGTCAAATCTGGCGCAACAGATGCGCTGCGCAGAGCCACAGATCGTTGTCTTGAGGTAAAACCAGGCTTCTTGAAATGTGGTCATTGAAGAAGCCACCGGCTCCTGGCGCCGGTGACAATTCAGGCAGGGGGCACGGCTGTCCGGCGGGAGTTTTGCTTGCTTAGGCGCACGGCTTTGATTCTACTCGGGTCCTGAGTTTCGCGACTCATCGGGACACGAAAGGACCAAAGCCGTGCGGCACAGGAATAGCGTCTTTCACGATCTTCTGAAACGGGTTCCCTAGGCGGCCTTCGATGGGTTGGTTGGGGAGCATAGGAGCGACGAGGGGACGCGCAGCTTCACCTCGCGCCAGCATCTGAGCGCGCTGCTTTTCGCCCAATTGAGCGGCGCGGCTTCGCTTCGCGAGATTGAGGCGGCGATGGCCAGCCATCAGGGGCGGCTCTATCCTTGCGGCGCGGTCGCCCCGAAGCGCTCGACCTTCGCCGACGCCAACCACAATCGCAACTCCGGGTCTTTTCCGGGCTGTTCGAAGCCATGCTGGCGGGCGTGAGCCGCGGCTTCCGCCGCAAAATGGCCGACGCGGTGCGGCTCGATTGACTCGACCGGGCTTAGGCTTGCGGGGGTCGGGGCGGAGTGGGCGCGCTTCTCGACCTCCGTCTTCGGCGTCAAGGCGCATGTGATCTACGATCCGGACCTCGGCCGGCCGGTCTATCACGCGGTGACCGCCGGTCTTTCGGTCGACGCCGACTTGCCGGGCGATAGCGCTGACCGACAGGCCCTGGCGATGCAAATCCAGGATCATGACGAGCTCCCCAAGTTTGATCACCGGGTCCTCCCTCCCGCCAGCAGGAGGAGCCTCGGCGATTCGGCGCGCCCGCCGACCATCCCGGGCATGCCCGGAATGGTCGGCAGTCACGAAAACTGGGGAAATTTCAAATGTCACAAGTGGGGAGAATTGCTCCGCCACTCACAATAGCGGGCGCACAGACGGATCTGCGCCTTCCAGGCGATGTCACGCACGGGCTTGGGCAGCCCTTCGAGGCGCGTCCTCAAGGTTTCGCTGACCCGCGCCGGATAACGATAGGACCAGGCCGCCTCGACCAGCGCTCGGCGAGCGCGTCGGTTGCCCGCCAGAGTGAGGCCATCCGTCGGATTGTGTCGCCTGTCGAGCTTTCCGCCGGGACAAGCCCGAGGAAAGATGCGAGCTGTCTTGGCGTGTCGAACCGGCGCACGTCGCCGATCTCAGCGGCAAAGGTCACGGCGACGAGGAACGACGCGCCGCGCATGGCTTGATAGGCTTCCACCACCGGCGCCATGGACCATTCCGGCACGATCAGGGTGAGTTGCTTCTCGAGCCGACGCAGGCGTAGCAGAGAATCTTCGATCGTATCGATCCCTTCCTGAAAGACGATCTGCTGCGCAACATGATCGAACTTCTGGCCGGCCAGCCAGCGCCGATGCGCCAGCGTCCAGTGGCCGCCGCCGCTGTAAATGTGGCTATGCCGCAGCAGGAAGGAGAGAAGCTGCTGGCGCTTTCGACGAAGATCGTCCCCCGCCGCCTCACGGGCGCGCGCAAGATCCCGAACCGCCTCATGAGCCGGGTCAGGCGCCCACACTCTTGTCAGTTCGCCAGCACGGTGCAGACGCGCCAGCGTAACCGCATCGCGCCGGTTGGTCTTGATCCGCTCGCCCGCTCGTTTCGGGAGCAGCGCAGGACCAACCACCTCCACGATCGTCCCCATCGACACGCCCAGGTCAGGCTTTCGAGGCCGCTTCGCGGCGCCTTGAGGAGCGAGGTCGTTGGCGGTCGCCTCCTACCAGATTTTGGTCACCGTGTAGCCGTCGGCTCGAAACCGCTCGATGAGGCCGGTTTTGCCGGCGAGATGCAGCGCGCCGACGGCGATGAACGCGCCGCCGGAAGCAAGAAGCGGCGCAACGCGCTCAGCCATGGTTGCGTTTCGACCTGGCAGCAGATCGCGCATGAATTCGTTCTGCGCCGCGCGTTCAGAGTCGCTCAATCCCTCCAAAGCATCGGAAATGGCCAGGATCTCGGCCGGCCGGCTCTTTCGATAGAGCCTAAGCATCGTTGCATAGGCATCATCATTCAGGCTCGGGTCTCGAGCGGCTAGCGCCAGCAGCGTCGTGGCGATTCCCGGCCGCAGGGCGGCGATCGCGTCGAGCTGCTCCTCTGGCGTCTCGAGTCCAATGACCTTCACGCCTAAGTCTTTGGCCGTCTGGGCGAGAAACTGATCGACTTCGGGGAGATCCTCCGCCTCCCGCTTGGCTTCGCATGTCGGCACCGCAGTCAGGATGGCGAGAAACCATGGCTTCAAGTGGTGTGCGAATTCCTTCGGGTATCCGAGACCCGCAATGAGCTTCTCGATTTGCGCGCGGTCCCCGGCAGCGACGCCCTCGAACGTGTCATGATCGCGATCGAGCGCCTTGGCCAGCGTCGCCGCTGTGATGTTGGCGCGTTCTATCGTGTCGATGGGTCCGCCAAGTTCTGTCGCGACGATCTTGGCGCCCTTGATCGATTGCGCTGCGCGACGTGCGACTTCGAGCGCAGAATCGTCGGTCGAATGAATGGTGCCGAAGAGAAAAGAGGGCGCAAGGCCAGGCTTCTCGATGCGCCACAACAACCCGTCGCCATTGACAAGGTCATCCGCGCGCGCCGCCTCGGCCGCGGCGAGCCCCTGGACTTGGCTGAGATCCGAGCCCTTGCAGGCCGTGGGCGGCTCGGCCTCGGCGCCAGAAAACAGGAGAATGCCGAAAAGGCCGAGGAGGCGCCCGCAGGCGCTCAGCGCGAATTGTCGCATAAGGCTCACAGCTTTCTCAGCGCCACCTCTTCGATGCGGTGACTTGCGCCCTTCGTCAGCAGCAAATCGGCGCGCGGCCGGGTCGGCAGAATATTCTCGTGCAGGTTAACAAGATTGATGCGCCGCCAGATCGAGCGCGCCGTCGCTTCGGCTTCCGTATCGTTGAGGTCCGCGTACTGACGGAAATAGCTGCGCGGGTCGCGGAACGCCGTATTCCTGAGGCCCATGAAGCGCTCGATGTACCATTGTTCGAGCAACGTATCGTCGGCGTCGAGGAAGATCGAGAAATCGAAAAAGTCAGAGACGAACGGAATCTCCTTGCCGTCTCGGGGCAGCCGGTTCGGCAGCAAGACGTTTATGCCCTCGAAGATGAGAATGTCCGGCCGGTCGACGAGGATCGATTCGCCTTTCACGATATCGTAGGTGATGTGCGAATAGACGGGAGCGGCGACATTGTGCTGTCCCGCCTTGACCGCGGACAGGAAGCGCAGCACCGCCGTTCCGTCGTAGCTCTCGGGAAAGCCTTTACGATCCATGATCCCTAAGCGGATCAACTCCGCGTTCGGGCGCAAGAAGCCGTCGGTGGTGACGAGCTGCACCTTGGGCGTGTTCGGCCAGCGGGTCAGCAATGCCTGCAGCACCCTCGCCGTCGTCGACTTGCCTGCCGCGACGGACCCTGCAATGCCGATAATGTAGGGGACCTTCCCGTCGTCGGCGCCGAGGAAGCGCTGCGTCGCCTTGAACAGCCCCTGCGTCGCCGCAACGTAAAGCGCCAATAGCCGCGACAACGGCAGATAGATGGCGACCACCTCGTCGAGCGATATCGGATCGTGCGTCGACTGCAATTTGCGCAGGTCGTCGATCGTCAGCGTCAGCTGCGTGTCCGCGCGCAGTTGCGCCCATTCGTCGCGAGTGAAGTGGCGGAATGGAGACTCGAGCGATTGAAGCCCCACGCGATTCATCAGAACTCCCTTGCTCGAGCCGATGAGCTCGATCGGGCCTATTTTCCGGCGGTTTTCGTTCGCGACGCCTTTTCCTCAAGCCCACTTTGCCCAGACCGTTTGCCCAATTCGTCCATGACCGACGACAACGCGACTCCTCGCGCGCGGAGCACGACCAGCAGGTGGTAGAGAACATCGGCCGCCTCGGCGCGCACGGCGCTCTCATCCAGAGCCGCAGCGGCGATCGCCAATTCGATGGCTTCTTCGCCGAATTTGCGAGCGCAATGGGCTGCGCCTCTGTCGAGCAGGGAGCGCGTATAGGAGGTCTCCGCGCTCGCGCGAGCGCGCTGGTCGATCGTTTCCGCGAGTTGATCAAGCGTGAAGGCCGCGCTTGCCCTGTCTTTCTCACCCATCGCGCCCTTATCTCCCGTCGCGTCGGCCGCTGCAACAGGAGGCCCGCAGCCGTTCGCCGGGCCTCGGCCGCTTCTTGACTTGGCTCTCACGGGGGCCATAAAGCATGGCTCCGCCTTGAGGCAGGGGCGATTAGCTCAGCGGTAGAGCACTCCCTTCACACGGGAGGGGTCGCAGGTTCGATCCCTGCATCGCCCACCATTCAGTCCTGCCAAACTGCGCTGGTTTCCAGCTTTGAGGAAACACGCGCGATTTCAATTACTTGGGCAGACAAAATGCGGTCTGAGCTTGGAATTTTACTAATTTACATGCGCTCAGCGGCTGGAAATACCAGCCAGTCTCTAGCGGCAAAAGTCCGTTTCCCCAAACTGACTGATGCTGTCGCCTGAGGGCAAGGGAACTCGTCCTGCGCATTCCGATATCGCGATTTGGTAAGACCCGGTTTTTTGAACCGCTCGACCCTCGACCGGGTCGATGAAGCGTATTGGTGGTGGTGTTGGAAAGCTTGCGTCACCGAGATGAACGAGACATCGTGTTCGTCGAATAGCTCGACGAGCTTGGCAAAGTCTGCCGGCTGACCTCGTCAGCCAGTCGACCTTATAGACGACGACCACATCGATCTTTTCGGACGCGAACGTTGTCCAGCAGCTTTGCCAAGACGGGCCTGTCCATGGAACCGCCCGAGAAGCCGCCATCGTCATAATGATCTCGGATCAGTTTCCGCCTTCGTGGGCCTGACTCCTGATGTACGCTTCAGACGCCTCCCGTTGATTGTCGAGCGAGTTGAACTCCTGCTCCAATCCATTCTGGGTCGAGATACGTGTGTAGATGGCACAGCGCAAGCTCGCCTTGCGGCTCTCTCGCATCACGGACCAGCAGTGTTCCTGAGTTGAGGCCCATCCCCTCCCGCGTCTTTGCGAGTGAATGAGATCGTTGTCATTTGCCAGCATAGCCGCGAGTCCGAAACCCGCCAAAGTTCCCGTGTCAATTCCCTCCAGCGGTTTTCCCGCGCAATCGCCGACTGCCGGAGGTGCTGGAGGGCTACCTGACGACCGGGCGCCAGGATTTCCTCCTTCGAGTTGTCGTCGAAAGCCTCGACGACTACGACCGTTTCCTGAAGTCCAAACTGACGCGGCTTGAGGGCGTTGCATCGAGAGCAGGGCTAAAGCCGTCGTGAGCGACCACGCCTGGCGATGTGGCGTTCGCATGAAGTCCAAAGCGTCATTCCATCGATTGCCGGTGCGGCAGCAATGCGCAATTTACGACCGGCGGATTGCGTCGGCCTCAAGCTCGATCGGACGCTGAGGCGGCCTCGACATCCCAAGGCGGTAGGCGAGGAGCCAGAGTAGAAGGACGCCTAGCGCCCACCCCATGATCTGCCACGCCCAGAGGGAGGGAATACCGAAAAGCCATGCGCCCGGGCCCGCGTTCGGCGCGCCGAACAGGCCGACGCCAAACAATTGCCCCGGCCCGATGGCGAAGAAGACCCACGCCATCGCCGCGATCCATGCGATCGGCCGCCAGGCGCGCGCATTGGGCGCGCGCGCCGCCTCCTCCGCCAGGAAGTCGTGATAGCGCATGCGCTGATCGCGGCGCGACCGCTTCTGTGTGAGAAGCGAAAAGAGCAGGCAGATCGCGACGTTGAAGACAAGGCCCCAGCCTGCGGAATGCACCGTCCACGGCCATCGGCCCCAGGGAATGTCAATAGTAAAGAAACTCGCAAGAGTGAGGCCGAGCTGGTCGGTGAAGAAGGCCAGAACAAGGCCGGCGATGAGGCCCGAAAGCACGGCCTGCGGCGTGAGCCAGCGCAGCCAGGTGACAGCAAGCGCCGCCGGAAGGAGTTGCAGAGCGAAGGGCAAAGCCAATGCGCCGAATAGCGCCTGAGCCTGCGGCGCGTAGGTCGCGCCGATCAGCGCGAACAGGAGGGTGAAGAGCACGCCGATGCGGCCGAAAAGCTTCTGATCGCGGTCGGAGGCTTCTGGGCGAAGATAAAAACGGTAGAAATCGCGTGCGAACATGGTGCCGGTCGCCGAGGCGTAGAGAGCGGCCGTCGCCTGGGTCGCGGCCGCCATCGCGACCGCGAGCAGGCCGAGGAACCACGGCGCCCGCTCGGCCAGCGAATTGAGATAGTCTGCGACCAATCTCGCCTCGTGACCCGGCGCCAGCGCCGGCAGATCGTGGCCGACGCCGAGCGAAGCCGCGTCGACGGCCGGAGAGGCGCCGAGAAACAGCGCGCCCACCCCCGCCATGGCCGAGAAGAAGACGAGGCCGAAGCCCACCGCTGCGCCCGCGAGCCAGACCTGCTGCGCGGCGAAGCCGCGCGCGTCGCGCGCGGAAAACGCCACGACGCCGAAGGCGGGCGCAAGCTGGAGGCCCATCAGCGACAGCGCCGTCGACAGCACCATCGTGGTCGTCCAGACGCCGCCGACCGGCGCCTCCTTGCTGAAGCCCGCCACGAACTGCACCACGCCCGGCGTCGTGAAGAAGGCGTTGTAGCCGTTTTGGGACGCGCCCCAGTCGCCCGCCTTGGAGGCGCCGAGCTTGGCAAGCAGGCCCACGAAGCTGCCGAAGCCGCCAAGCTCGACCCAGGCGATGACTTCCGCGGCGGCGATGGCCGCGGCGAGCATGAGGGTCTGCAACACGGCGACGAAGCTCGCCGCGCGCATGCCCCCCAGCGCGACATAGATGAAGGCCAGCGCGCCAAGCGCCCACATCGCGGCCGCCCAGGGGATCACGCCGTTCGAGAGCACCTCCATCAGATAGCCAGTCGCCGCGAGTTGCAGGCCGAGAAACGGGATCGCAAAGAAGAGCGCGATCAGGAGCAGGATCGGTCGAATCAGGGGACCGCCGAAATAGTCGGCGTACATCTCGACAGGGGTGACGAAGCCGAACCGGCGGCTCAGGATCCATTGCCGCGAGGTGACGAGGACGCCCGCAAGCGGAATAACGATCGCCCCGAGCGCCAGCGCCGACGCCTGGAAACCGTCGCGAAAGACGGTCGCCGGCAACCCGATGACCATCCAGCCGGTGAAGGAGATGGCGGTCGCGCTTGCCGCGAAGACCCAGGAGGGGATGTTCCGCTCGGCGAGGAAGAAATCCATGGCGCCGCCCCTGCTGCGCGCCGAGTTGACGCCCCAGAACGCGCAATAGGTCGCGTAGAGCGCGAGGAAGATGAAAAGCCAGTCAAGCCGCGCGCTCATCGTTGCGGCCTCTCCACGCCATGCAGCTGGTAGACCATCTGATAGGAACCGCGCACGCCATAATTAACAATGATGTAGATGACGAAGGCCGAGGCGAGCGCGGCGAAGCCCACGAGCCCGATCGCCACATCCGTCTCCCCGAAACTGGAATTGAAGAGCACGCTCGCGATGTAGCAGAGCGCGCCGACTGTGAAGGCGCCGAGCCCGAGCGCGACCTGCGGCTGGGTGAAGCCCGTAGCGTAGATCCGGTTGACGATCACGTGGGCGATAAAGCCAACGATGATCACGGCGAAACCGCTGAGACCTGCGTGGAGCGATTCCTCCGCGAAGCCGGAAAGGATCAGGCAAATCCCGAAGGCGCCGAAAAAGGCCCAGCCGGTCATGACCGCGAGACGATGTTCCTGCGCATCGGCGGGCGTCATGCGCACCGCGCTTTCACGAGCCCACGGCGACGCCACGCACATCCTCCTTTTCCAGCCAACGGCGCGAGCGGGACGACTTGCAAAGCGTTGCGGAAAGGTTAGTCGAGCGCTGCATCGCCGCCGCGAGCGTCACCACCGAGAAGCGCCTTACTTCTTCGCGGGCGGCTTTTCGAGCCGCACGCTGAGGTCGTTGAGATCGCTCAAATTGCTCGGCGTCATGCCGACTTCCTTGAGGAGGTTGTCGACGAAGGGAATTTGCGAACGGTAGCGCATCGCCGCGTTGACGACGCTTTCGGCGAGATTGCCAGGGCGCCCTTCCCCTCCTCCGCCGCTCGCGCCATCGCCGCCGCCGGAACCGTTCGATCCCTGCCCGCCGGCCGGGCCGTTGCTGAAGCCCGGCATGCCCTCGACCTGAAGAATTTCTGATCGAACTCGATCTTCTCCATCGGCTTGACGCTCTCGCGGATGATCGCGGGCAGGTTCTCGAACAGCTTGCGATTGAGCGCGGTGCGGCGGGAGGCGTCGGAGCGGATGTTCTCCGCTTCGTTGAGCTTGCGCTGCCCTTCCGCCTCCGCGTCGTAGCGATGGCGCGAAGCCTCGGCCGCAACGCGCTCGGCTTCGGCGTGCTCGATTGCCGCCCGCTTCTCGGCCTCCGCCTGGGCGGTGATCTTGAGCGCGTTGCGCTCGGCCTGCTGCTCGGCCTCGATGAGGTCGATCCGCTTGCGGCGCTCGGCGATCTCGCGTTCGCGCGCTGTGACGACGGCCTCTTGAGCCCCCGCAAGCTGAGTGCGCGCCTCCTCGGTCGCGATCAAGGTCACAGCCTTCTCCCGCTCCTTCTCCGCAACCGCGATCAGCCGCTCCTGCTCAGCGAGCTCGATTTGCCGCTGGCGCTCGATCTCGAGCCGCTCGGTCTCCTGCACGCGCTGAATTTGTTCAGTCTCGACCGCTAGATCGGCGCGGATGCGAGCTCGGTCTACCGCTTCCTTGGCGCGCAGCGTCGCTTCGTCCACCTCGCGTTCGCGATCGAGCTTCTCGAATGCGACCTCGGCGCGGTTATTTGCGCGCCGCTGCTCGATGTCGCGCTCCTGCTCGAAGCGGGCGAACTCGCTTTGTTTCCGAATCGCGAGCACGCGAAGCTCGCTTTCGAGATTTCTTGGTTTGGACGGAGACGAGCGTCTCCTGCTCGACATCGTTGCGTCGTCGTTTGCGCGCCTCCGTCTCCTCCGTGAGCCTCGTGCGATTCTCCGCCTCGTTGACAGCGACGGCGATGGCGCGGTTCTGTTCTTCCATCTCGAGGCTCTGCCGGCGCCGGATCTCGAGTTGCTCGATCTCCTGCTCGCGCGAAATATTTTCAGCGTTGATCGCAAGTTCGTGGTGGATGCGCGCGCGCTCAACCGCCTCCTTGGCGAGAATTTGCGATTCCTCGATCTCGCGCTCGCGCTGGGCCTTCTCGGCCGCGACCTCGGCGCGCTGCTGGGCGCGGCGGACGGAAATCTCGCGCTCCTGTTCGAGGCGCGCATATTCGCTCTCCCGCTCGATCGCGAGGGCCTGCCGCTCGGCTTCGAGATTCTTGGCGCGGATGGCGATGATCGAATCCTGCTCGATATCGTTTCGCTTCTTCTTCCGGCTCTCGATCTCCTCGGTGAGCCGCGTCATGCCTTCAGCGTCAAAGGCGTTGGTCGGGTTGAAGAGCTTGATGTCGGTCTGGTCGATGCTGGTGAGGGAGGCCGTCTCGAGCTCGAGGCCGTTTGCGGTGAGCGACTCCGCCACGAGCGCGCGGACGCCTCGGATATAGTCGGCGCGATGCTCGTGAATCTCCTCCATCGTCATCTGGGCGGCCACGGCGCCCATCGCGTCGACGAAGCGGCCCTGGACGAGGTCGCGCAGGCTCTCGGGATCGAGCGTCCGGCTGCCGAGCGTGCGCGCGGCGGTGGCGACGGCCTCGGCGGTCGGGATGACGCGCAGAAAGAAGTCGACGATGACCTCGACACGCATGCGGTTGCGGGTGATGAGGGAGCGCTCGGCCGCTCGGCGCACTTCGATGCGCAGAGTGTTCATGCTGACTTCAGTCACGTCATGGACGATCGGGAGCACCAGCGCCCCGCCGCCCATCACCACCTTCTCGCCGCCAAACCCCGTGCGCACGAAGGACAGGTCCTTTGAGGAGTGACGATAGAGCCAGTGCAGCAGGTAGACGACGATGGCGATGACGATCGTCGCGAGAATGATGATGGCGATAATATCAGCGCCGTTCATGGGAACATCCTCCACCCAAGCAAATGTCTTAGCGCGAATGCGCAGAATCGTTGATGGCGGTCGCGAGCACCGCCAGCACGAAGGCGATCTGGTTGATCAGGTCAGCAAGATTGTAGATGACCGAAATTTTCGCGACGTCCGCCCCATTGCCAAGCCGAACGATGAGATAGCTCAGGGGATAGAGCGCCCAGCCGATCGTCACAATGAGGCGCAGCCAGAAGAAGCCGAGACGGACCGGGTCGCTCGCGCTCAGCGCGTTGATCTCGGCCATGCGGCCGAAATAGAGTTCGCCCAGCACATAGAGCCAAAGAATGAGCCCGATCAGGAAGCCGAGCGTCGGATAAAGGAGATCGGTCTCGCCCATGTAGCGCGCAAGCACCATCGCGACGGAGGCGATGAGCAGTCGCCAGAAGAGGCCGGTCGGCGCGCTGGCGACCGTCTGAATGACGAAATAGAGCGTCAGCACCTGGACCGGCGCGGCGATCATCCAGTCGGCGTAGCGGAACACGACCGGCATGTCGTGCGCCTGCAACCAGACCAGGCTCGAAAATCCATAGTGCAGGACCCCGACCAGCGGCACGAGGCTGGACAGCGCGACCGGCAGCCGCCAGCGCGGCGACACCCAATGGCCGGAGATCAGCAGCAGCACCGTCGTCGCCGCCATCGCGGCGGTCATCAGCAGAAAGGTCGCGCTTGCGACGTCCCGCGGCAAAAGGGCCGAGGCGTTCATGGCCGGCGACTCCCCCAGGACGGCCTGGTTTGCGGCGGGCTTGTTGCCGGTTCGTTCGTCACGGGTTCGTCCCCTAGATTTGCGTGCGGATATGCGGCGAGCGCGCATAGAGCGCGACCATCGGCAGGATCAACAGGCCGTAGATGAACTGTTGCCACTCGAACCTGAGGCCGATGCCGACCAGGAAAGCGGTCAACACTTGCAGCACCAACACGCCGATGACGGTGAAGCCATAGCCGCCGTGCCCGCCAAGCAGCGAGGTGCCCCCGATCACAACCGCCGCCAGCGTCATGAACAGGTAAGGGTCGCCGACGCCGATGAAGCCCCCGCCGCTCCAGCCAAGCAGCAGCGAGCCGGTCAGGGTCGACGAGAAACCTGAAATCGCGAAGACGCCGTACCAGTACCTCCGCTCCCAGATCCGGATGCGTTGCGCCGAAGTCCGGTTGCCGCCGAGCGCGTAAAGATAGCGGCCATAGACCGTGTTCTTGAGGCCGAAGATCAGCGCGATGGCGACCGCGATCCAGACGAAAATGACGGGAGGAATGTCGATGCCGAAAGTCACGCCGTTCATCGCCGCGAAATTGCTGAGCCAACGCGGCACTTGTCCATAGACGTTGCCGGCATAGGAAGAGCCGATGCTGGTAAGGATCTGCGTCAGGCCCGAGGTCGCGAAACCCACGCCCAACGTCACGATGAGCGCCTGCCCCTGCAAGGGAAAACTGAGGAGGCCGTTGAGAAAGCCGATTGCCGCGCCGGCGACCAGGACGAGAATCACCGCAATCGACGAGGGTATGCCAAGGCCGATGAGGTAGAGCAACCCGACATTCGAGGAGCCGATCAGGAAGGGAATTGACAGATCGAGGCCGCCGAGCAGCGCCACGAGCGTCTGCCCGACGGTTGCGAGGCCCAGAAAGGCGGCGAAGACCAGCATCGACTTGACGTTGGCGCCCGACAGGAAGCCCTGCACGTGCATCGAAGCGACGACGAAGATCGTGCCGAGCACCATGAGGCCGATGAAAGCGCTGCGATTGTCGCCGAAGGCGCGGCTCGTGATCGTGGTGAAGACCAGCGAGGCGGCAAGGAACAGGGCGGTGAAAAAATTCACCCAGGTCAGGAAGCCGGTCAGCGTCAGCGACAGGATGATGAAGCCGAGGACGAGGATCGCGAGCCCGGTGAGCACGCCTCTGTTGTGGGAAACGAACCCGCGCAAGGCCGCGCGGGCCGAGGCCTGACGCCCCGCTCGCTCGGCGGCCGCGCGGCCGTGGGTCGAAGCCTCGGCGATCCAGCGCACGAAGAAGCCGTTCCACAGCCAGAGCGCCAGTGTGAAAGTCGCTACGGTGGTGAAGATGACATATTGGGTCGGCGCGCCCTGGGTGAAGCCGAAGCCCGCTCCGATCGCGGCGATGAGCACGGCGAGCGCGAGGCCGATCCAGCGGAGCGGCCGGACGACCGGGGCGGTGAGCGGGGCGAAAAGAGGACTGTCGGCCACCAATCAGTCCTCAATGCCCAAGCTTTGAAACGAACACGCCGGTGTCCATCAGGAGCCAGACTCCGAGAACCCCGACGCCGCCGATGGCGGCGTAGAGCAGCGGCGTCATACGGCGCTGGTTGGCCTGCCAGACGAGGAGGCGCAGCGCGATGACGAGGGCGAGCATCAGGACCGCAAGCTGCGAGAGCTTGGTCGAGAGCAGCGTGCGGACGAAGTCCGGCCCCTGCTGCACCTGCTCGAGCACCGGGGTGAAGGCGCGGAGATCGAGGGGAACGGCCGGCGGCGCGACCGGATTGCCATTGGCGTCAGTCGTCTGTTCCTGGGTCGCCGGCGGCGCGCCCGCGTGGGGAGACAGGGTCGTATAGTCATAGGTCGCGTGCAGCGCGACGCCGGCGAAGAGAAGCCCCAGCACGATGAAGACGAGAAGCGGCGAAACGTAACGCAGCCAGCTCTGCAGATAGGGTAGGGCGACAGTCAGCAGCAATGACAGGACCAGGATCACGCCGTAGCAGAGGTCGGTGACGAAACCCTGTACAGAGCCGAAATCGAAGGTCGCCAGCACGTACCCGATCAGGAACAGATTGAGCGCGCCGAGCAGCGAGCCGAACACCGTCGCCCGGCCGCCGGCCACACTGGTGCCGCCGAGCACGAGCGCGGTGACGGAGATCAGCGTGTATGTTGTGCCCTGCGTGGGGTCGCCTGAGCTGATGAGGGCGGTGAAGGCCATCGCCGCCAACCCGGCAAACAGTCCACAGACGACATGCGCGCCGATCCGCACGACTTCGATGCGCACGCCGCTCGTATAGGCGGCGCGCTCGTCGGACCCCATGAGACGCAAATGGCCGTAGAAGGCGGTAGCCGAGAAGATCAGCCATCCGGCTGTCGCGATGGCGACCATCGCGAAGGAGGGCGAGAAGATCGTCGTGCCCGAGCCCCAGTCCGACATCCATTCCGGCGCCGAGCCGCCCGGACGCGGCAGGATGACGAGATTGATGCCCGACAGCGCGAGATAGCCGCTCAGCGAGACGATGATCGGCTGCACCCGCACCCAGATGACGATCAAGCCAAAAACGACCTGATAGGCGACGCCCGCGAAGAATGCGTAGGCGAAGACGGCGATCGGCGAAGTGATGATCCCGGCCGCATGGAGCTGGATCATCGTCACGTTGATGAAGCCGATCAGTGGCCCGATCGACAGGTCCACCGTCGCCCGACCCGCGAGCGCGGTCGCCATCAGCGCGTAGGTCGAGAGGATGAGGGGGGCAACGACGATCTCGGCGCTGCCGATGCCCGAACTCGTCATGAGATTCGGGCTGCGCAGCACGGCGACCGTCAGCAGCCCGAAAAACAAGAGGATCGGGACGAGCAGGAACGTGTTGTAAGACGTTCCGCGCGTGCTTGAGGAGACGCTGCTCATTCCGCCCGGCCGGACATACTGGCTTTTCCGCTATCCGAACGAGCGACGTACGGAGGCGCGCGCCGACGCCTCCTCCCGGCGCGAGCCGCGGTCGGAGAGCGACGCCGGACGGCGGTCGCGGGCGTAATCGAGCAGCCGGTCAAGCACCGGCATCAGATACTTCTTGAACAGCTCCGGATTTTCGCACATCGGGAAATGGCCGATTTCCTTCATGATGATGGATTCGGCGTTGCGGATCTTGTCGGCGGTCTGCTCCGTCATCTCGGGCGTGCAGGCAAAATCGTAGACGCCGGTCATCAGAATCATCGGGATGCGTCCCGAAATCTTCCGGCAGAGATCGCGGAAATCGTGGTCCACGCTGTAGAAGTAGAGGTCGCCCTTGAAGACGCCCGGCCCGCCCTGCGCATAGTACCACCAGGTCTCCCAGCGATATTCTTCGGGGCTTTGCGGCGCCATGAGCCCGAAGGTGGAGGTCGCGCAAACCTCGCCGCCGTTAATATGCGGATGGTGCAGCGGGTCGATCCACCAGCCGGGCGAATGGTCGCAGGCCTCGATGGCGATTAGCGCCGTCAGTTCGTTCTCATAGTTGAGCGCGAGCGGAAGGCAGATATTCCCGCCCATCGAGCTCCCCATGATGATCGGCTTTTCGAGTTCGAGCGTCTCGCAGAACGCCATGATGAACTCGGAATAGAACTTCGACGTGAGCTTGTACTCTTCCTCTTCCTTGAAGAAGTGCTTGGGAGGAATTGACTTGCCGTGGCGGGGGAGGTCGAAGGCGATGACCCGGAAGTTCTTCGCGATGTCGGAGTTGCACAGCTGATGGCGATATTCGCGCCCATCCGTGCCGGCGGTATGGAGGCAGACGAGCGGAATGCCCTGGCCGTTCTCCTCGTAGTAGATGCGATATTCCTTCCCCGCATAGGGAACATACACATAGCGCCCAATGATCGGATCGGTCTTAGCCATTTGCGATCGGCCTCTGAGTGGAAGGATTCCGCGGGATCAATTCGGGCGCATCTTTGCGAGCATCCAGGTCAGCGCCCGCACGTTCTGCCAGAAAATTTTCGTGTCGCCCTCGATCTTGAGGTTGCCGTGAAGCGGATGCGCCATGGCCCAGATGTCGTTGTACATGGGCGGCGGCACGGGCTCGACGAACTTGCTCCACGAACCGGCGGGCGCGCGCAGCGCGAACTGCCAGCCCATGAGATTGGCGTTCGGTT
The DNA here is from genome assembly GCA_963696665.1 of uncultured Alphaproteobacteria bacterium. Lineage (GTDB taxonomy): Bacteria > Pseudomonadota > Alphaproteobacteria > Rhizobiales > Beijerinckiaceae > Roseiarcus. The sequence continues at coordinate 1,007,299 of CAVOLE010000008.1, read as the reverse complement.
CGTCCGCGACCATCTCGATCTTGCCGTTGCGCACCTGGATATAGAAATCCCGGTCGTCGACGCCGATCACGAAATTGGCCGTGAAGAAACGGCCGATCACCTTGAGCACGCGATCTTCATTGACGCGCTTCGCCCAGGCGACGATCCAGTCTGCATCGAATTCGGTCAGCGTGGAATATCGTGCCATCCCTGCGCTCGTTTCGTTTCGAGAAAGTCATGCGCGCGACGCCTCATGACGTCACGCCGGTTGCGGCAGCGGCGCCTTCGCCGGCCCATAGAGGCCGACGAGCGTCGCAGTGGTGATGGTCGAAGGCAGCACCGCGCGGACGAATTCGATGTAGTCTGCGGAATCGTCGAGACTGATCCGCTCCGTCTTCAGCGCGTAGAGCGTGAAGACATAGCGGTGCGCGTCGTCCGGCGGCCACGGGCCTCCGTAGCCTCGGCCGTAGCCGGGAATGTCGAACGTCACGAAGTCGCTTGCGAATTCGCGCGCCTCATGAGGCAGGCCGCCGCGCGTCCCGCTTGCGCCTTCGGGAAGCTCCCGCACGCCGGCCGGAATATCCGCCACCATCCAGTGTGCGAAGGCACGCGGGAAGCCCAATTCGGGCGGCAGGTCTGGATCGGTCACCGTCAACGCGAAGCTCAGGGCGCCCTCGGGCGGCGCGTCCCAAGAGAGCGGCGGCGACACGTTGCTCGCTTCGGCGTACATGTCCGGGATGAAACCGCCGTCGGCGAAGGCCGGCGAGCGCAGCGTGAAAGGGCCGAGCACGCGTTTGGCGCGCGGCCAGACGGACGGCGACGCGTCCTCGAGGTCTCGTGGGCGGTCCGCTCCGCGGGAATGTCGCTCCGGCTCCCCATGGGAGGTCTGCTGCGTGGCCGAGTGCTGGCCGAACATCGCCGCAAGAATCCGGTCGCCGTTGATGTCGTCGCCGGTAAGCTCCGCGAAGACGTGGCCGTTGCGGAAGACGAGCACGCGCGAGCAGAAGCCGACCAGCTCCTCGATCTCGCTCGACATGTAGACGACCGACTTCCCAGTTTCGGCAAAGTCGAGCAGGTGCGCGTAGAGGTCGGTCTTGGCGCTGATATCGACACCGCGGGCGGGGTCGTTGAGGACGAGAATGTTGGGACTTAACGCGAAGGACCGTCCGATCAGCACCTTCTGCTGATTGCCGCCGCTCAGCGAAGTGATCTTGTCGCCGCGGTCGCCCATGCGGATAGAGAGCTTTTCGCGCTCCCATTCGAACGAGCCGTTGAGCGCAGTCCAGTCGATAAGCGCGACCTTGCCGCCGCGCGACTTCGCCCGGTAGAGCGGCGCAAGCATGTTCTCGAAAATGCTGAGATTGGCGAAGATGCCCTCGCGCTTGCGATCTCCCGACACATAGGCGACCTTGTGGCGGGCCGCATCCGCGAGCGAGTTGATCGGGTGGAAGCCGCCGTGCTCGCCGACGACAATCGGACCCGATCCAACTGCGCGCTGAACGCCGGCGAGCACGCGGACGAAATCGGACTGGCCATGCCCGTCGAGCCCGGCCACGCCTAGGATTTCTCCGTGGTGGAGACGGAAGTAGATCTCGCGGCTGCGCGGCCAGATCTTCATCGCGTCGGCTTTCATGACGACGCTGCGGCTGCGCGCGTCCTCGGCCGACGCGACTGACTTCGCTCCGTGTTCGGACTTGCCGGCCATCAGGCGGAGCAGATTGGCTTCCGTGATGTCGCTTTTTTCGAGGACGCCGACGTCGCGGCCGTCGCGCAGCACGGTCACGCGATCGGCGATCCGCGTCATTTCGGCGATGCGATGCGTGACGATGAGGACGCAGGAGCCTCCGTCCCGCAACTCGCGGATTTTGGCGAACAGGCGCTCCGTCGAATCGAGATCGAGCGCAGCGGACGATTCGTCGAGGATAAGGACCTTGGGCGTGGAGAGAAGCGCGCGGGCAATCGTGATCCAGGCCTTGAGATTGAGGGGGAGCTGCCCCGCCATCATGTCCAGGTCGAGATCGAGGCCCGTGAGCTCGGTCATGAGCTTCTCGGCGGCCCGGACCTTCTGGGCTCGGGTCAACGTGCGCGACCACAGCCGGTCAGCCCCGAGATAGAGATTGTCGAGGATGGAGCTTTCGTCGGCGACCAGCACTTCCTGGAAGACGGTCGCGACGCCGATTGCGCGGGCTTCGTGAGGAGAATTCGGCGTATGGCCGAGAATGTTGACCTGACCCGCGTCGATCGGCAGCACGCCGGAGATCACCTTTGCGAGCGTGCTCTTGCCGGATCCGTTGCCGCCGAAAATCGCATGGATCTCGCCGAGCCTCGCGCTGAACGACGCGCCGTCCAGCGCGCGCGTCACGTCGAAGGACTTGTGGACGCCGACGAGCGAAACCCCGTGCGAGCCGAACGGAGCGCTGGAAACGCTTTGGTCCGCGTCCTCGCGCGCCCGCGCCTCGATCCGCGCCGCGTCAGCCATCGGCCCGGCCTGCGGAGGGTCGGCTGCGGCTTGCGCCGCGGACAAGGCTGGGCGCGACTGCTCGCGCCGAACCGCTTCCCGAACTCATCACCGCCGCGCCGCCCGCGCCGTGTTTCCTTGCAAAAACGAGGGACGCGGCGCCGCGAGACGCCGTGTCCCATGCACTTCAGTGTTTGTAGGCCGTCGGATCGGCCGGGCGCAGGAAGAAGGAGTTGAGATCCTTGCCGCCCCACTTTTCGAGACCGACATTGAACCACTTGTCGGAATTCTCGTTGCAGTTCTCCGGCAGCGCCTTGGCGACGTCGTCATAAGTGAGGATCGTCGGCGCGACGAGGATGGATTGGTCCTTCGGACCTTGTCCCTGCAGCGTGCGCATCATGACGTTCCACACGAGCTCCATCTCGTCGCCGGGCGGCCAGCCCTGCACTGCGGCGCTCACGTATTTCGGATTCTTGCGCCAGTAGCAGAGAGCGCCCTCCTCGCCTCCGATCGCCACGGGAGGCATCTTGCGACCTGACTGCTCCAAAGCCCGAAGAACGCCAAGCTCCGCGGCCGACTGCACCACGACGCCGTCGAGGTCGCCGGGGTGGTTGGCGAGCCACTTCTGCACCTCCGCCTGCGCAACCTGGTCGGTCCACATCCCCGCGACGTCGCCGACGATCTTGATGTCGGGGCTCGTAGCGAGGCCGAGCTTGATGCCGCGGTCGAGCGAGTCCGAAGTGCTGGTGCCGGGAATGCCCTCGACGACGAGGACGTTACCCTTCTTCTTGAGCTCATTGACCATCCAGTCGCCCTCCGCCTTGCCCGTGACGACGAAGTTGGTCGAGGAGTTCACCGCGTAGGGCGACGTGACGTAGCCGGTCATCGAGAAGACCGGCACCCCCTTGTCATAGGCGTATTTCACCGTCTCGTTGAGGGCCGTCGGGTTCGAGCAGCAGATGATCAGCGCGTCCACCCCACGGTCCACGAGCTGGCGCATCTGCTGAATCTGCATGGAATCCTTGAGGTTGGACTGCGTGACGATCAGATTCTTGACCAGGCCGAGCTTCTTCCATTTCGGAACGATGTCCTTCTCGAGATGCTCGAGCGCGTTGGCGCGCCAAGTGTTGCCCGCATACGAGCTCGCGTAGCCAATCGTCCAGGGCGGACCCTTCTTCGGCTTGAAATCGCGATAGGCGCTCGGGCCGACCGGCTGCTGCGAATCGATCTGGTCCTTGTTATAGAGCTTTTCCTGGATGCTCTTGGGCAGCTCGTCCAGCCCTTCCGCGCGAACCATTCCGACAAAGCCGGCGAGGCTCGCGCAGGCGGCGGCGAGCGCTGCGGCTCGCCCCATTCCCTTGATATGTTTCATGCTATTCCTCCCGTTTCGCCGAACCGTCTTCTTGGGGCTCGATGCGGAAGCCACGGACTCCCGGAACCCTCATTCCCCTTAACCGTGCAGACTAAGCCAAGGCTCGCTCTTCTTTCCATTTGTTTATGCTGAAGCCGCCCTTCGCGGCAGGTTAATGCCGCGGTGCGGAATCCGCCCGAAGAAGTGCGGCGCCCGCGCCGCTGCGCCGAGGTCGAAGAACAGTGGAAACCAGTCGCTCATCTCTTCCGGACTCGCGGAGCCGGAGAATTCCGCAAGCCCAAGGGCCTTGGCTTCCAGCTCGGCGCGCGACAGCGTATTACCAGGATCGCCCTTCGGCTCGTCGACCCGGCCCGCAATCCGCCGCCCATCCGCCGTCTCCACCTCCACCTTCCCGATCCAGCGTTCCGGATAGGCGGCCTGCACTTCCGGATCGAAGGCCATGGTGACCTTCCGCGCGAAATCCCTCGTCTCCGGCGCCTTGAAGAAGCGCTCGAAGTCGAACATGCCTGCGCTGCGGCGGGTCGCCGCGAGTCCAAGCACCGAGCCCATGGAAAACTTGGCTTGATGCACCGTTTCGGGATCGGTCACGGGCCCCAGCACGTCGATCGCCGCCTGATGAACGTGGGCTGTGACATGGGTGACGTCCTCGGGCTTGAGCCCTCCTTCGCGCATGACGCGCATGAGCGCGTCAGCCGCCGGATGGGTGTGACGGCAGGAGGCGTGGAACTTGAACGACGTCTCCGCCAAAGCCCAGCGCTCGCCGAGCCTGTCGGCAAGACGCGCGGGGTCGGCGTCTTTCGACATGCCGGCCGCCATGGCCTGGGCGCCGGTGAGGATGTGCCGGGCGCCGGTGAAGCCTTCCTTCGCGAGATAGGCGGAGGCAAGCCCAGTCGCAGCGGCGTGAGCGGTGTGGAGCGGCTTGGAATCCGCCGCGTCCCGCAAAAATTCCCAGAGGCCCGCCGCTTGCGTGCCAGCCGAGCCGAAAGCGTTCAGCATCTGATCGGGCAACAGGCGAAGGAGCCGCCCGACCGCCGCAGCCGCGGCGAGCGGGCCCGCTGTCCCCGTAGTGTGGAACACCTTATAATGCGCTTGCCCCAAAAACTCCCCGACGCGAATGCCGACCTCATAGCCGACCACGCTGGCCGTCAGGAGTTCCCGCCCGGAAGCGCCGATCGCTTGCGCGACGGCAAGCGCCGGCGGAAACACCACCGCCGCCGGATGGAAGACCGAACCGTTGTGAACGTCATCCTGCTCCGCGACATGCGATGACGCAGCGTTGACCATGGCTGCGAAGAGCGGCGAAGTCGTCCGCCGGCTGACGATCACCTCCGACGGGCCGGAGGCCGGCCCCATCGCCTTGGCGAATTCCTCGACAATCTCGATTGGGCGCATACCCTTGCCCGCAAGCGCCGAGCCGAACCAATCGAGCATCAACTCCTCGCAGCGCGTTACGACCGGCGCAGGGACCGCCTCAAAAGCGAGGCCGGCCGCGAATTCGGCGAGAGCCTGTTCGGGGAAAGGCTGCATGGCTTTGCGTCCTCGCGTCGTTAGGATTGATTTGCGCCGGCGGCGCGTCGCGCCTGAGGTTGCCGTAGCGCCTCGAGCGGATCGGTTTCGAAAGCGACCAAAGCCTCGATGGCGACGCGACCTTGTGCGTCTTCCGCCCAAAGATCGGCGGCGTCTGCTCCGCGAGGGCGCCCGAACAACCTCAACGGCCCGGTGTCGTGAAGCCAGCGCCTCGTGTATAGCGAGCACTCGACGGGGCGCGCGCTCGGAGCATGCTCGCGCCACAGAGCCAGCAGAAGGGCCGCGGCGAGGTCCGTCTGCACAACAAGGCCCGGATGCCCCTCGACGAAAGTAGCGAACGGCCGGTCATAGTGAACCCGGCTCTTGTCGCGCGTCAGCGCCGAGTAGCTGAACAGGGCTTGCGGATCGGCTCGGAATTCACGCGACCACACCGCCTGCCCGCGCGTGGCGTCCGGCAGCGTGGCCGGAAGCGGCTCGCCCCGCTCCGTATACAAAAGGCGCCGGTCCTCGGAGATCGCGACGCCCTCGGAATCGGCAATATCGTGGCGCAGGCGCAGCGTGACGATGGGCCCCGCCTCTCCCGCTCGTTCCGCGACATCGACAACGTGCGCGAAGCGCCAGATTGGATCGCCCACGCGGATCGCCCGATGGAAACGGACGCGGCGCTCGACGCACAGCCGTCTAGGCAATTCGATCGGCGGCAGCGCGGGATCAAGGAATTCGCCGCTCTCGGTCGTCTCCGACATCCGGCCCCAAGTGTGGAAGTAGAGCGAATGCGACAAGGGCGGCAGTTCGTCGCCCGCTTGCGGCGCGAGCCCGAGCTGGAGCAGGTCGAACAGGATCATGAGCTGGGACGCTGTGGCGATATCCGCGCGCACGTCGACCCTCCCTAGCCACTCTCGAGCTCTGTCGAGTTTGTTCACTGGCTGCGCCAAAAAGCGGTGGTCTTGTGGTGAACATGCTTGATCTTTGGCGGGCGCTGTATCAATTTCAAATATGTAAAGCCGGGCTTAAGCGCGCTAGAAGACGCTAGGGGGGTGCTGGGTGCTTACCCATTTTGATTTTGCTGACCTCCGGCTTTTCATTTCAATCGCCCAGGAAAACAGCCTTACGCGCGGCGCCGAACGCGTGCATATCTCACTCCCTGCAGCGAGCACTCGGATCAAGAATTTCGAAGAGTTCGCTGGGAACGAAGCTGCTCTATCGCGCGAGCAACGGCGTCACGCTTACGCCTCCCGGCCAGGTCATGCTGCAACATGCGCTTGAGGTCCAGCGGCAGATGGAGCGACTCTGCTCCGACCTTCAAGATTATGCTCAGGGCGTGAAGGGCCATGTGCGGCTGTTCGCCAATACGACCGCTATCACCGAATTTCTGCCCGCTATTCTCTCGCGCTTTCTCTCCAATCATCGCAATGTCAATGTCGACCTGCGCGAGCGTCTCAGTCCCACCATCGTTCGCGCGGTGACGGACGGCTCCGCCGATATCGGCATCGTCGCCGGCAATGTCCGCACGGAGGGACTCGAGGTGCTGCCCTACCGCGAGGATCGTCTGATCCTCGTCTGTGCGCGCGGCCACACGTTGGCTCAACATTCGGAAGTCAGTTACGAGGAGACGCTCGACTACGATCACGTCTGCCTGCCCGAGGCGAGCGCGATCCACTCTTTCCTCGTCGAGGCCGCCGACGGTGTGAACCGGCGTCTCAAGATGCGAATCCAGGTCGGCAATTTCGAGGCCATGTGCCGCCTCGTTCAGGCCAATGTCGGCATCGGCATCCTCCCGGAATCCGCAGCGCGCCGCCAAGCGAAGGCGAGCGACATCTATCTTGTGCGGCTTACGAACAAATGGGCGTTTCGCGACCTCAAGATCTGCGCGCGCAGCCTCGACATGCTGCCGAGCTTCGCGCGCGACCTTGTCGGGCTGATCGTGGAGGATGCGCGCGCCGCGAAGGAGCGGGAACGCATAGCAGCCATCGCATAAAACGAGTTGCATCCGGCCGCTTCATTCGTTCTTGAGCGGCGAAGCGCTGGTCTTATAGTGGGTGACGCGCCACTCGCTGGAACGGGACGCAAGGAGGAAACGAGGCGATGAAGATCTTCGAGTTCGACAATGGCGGCGGCGCCGATCTTCTGGAGCCGGGCCGAGGAGCCGGCCTCGACCGTTCGACCAAGTGGGACCGCCCCGCCCCCGTGCCGACGCGGTCCGCTTCGAGCTCGCTCGTCATCCAGCGCCGAGCGCCGCACCGTCAATATCGGGACGAGCGGCAAGCTGAAGCTGCAGGTGCTGGACCTCGGCACGCTGCGGCTCGACATGAACTTCATGGTCGCCAACACGACCATCGCTACGGCGCGAAATCCGAATCCGCGGGGGCAGGTCGTCGATATTCCAGTCTCCGCTTATTACATCGAGCACGCCGACGGAAACATTCTCTTCGACACGGGCTGCAATCCGAACTGGGGCGGCCCGAATGGCCGCTGGCCGGTCGACGGACTGCAGGAACTCTTTCCGCATGTCGGCGGCGAGGAGTGCCAGCTTCCCGCGAGACTCGACATGATGGGGGTCGGACCGGACGACGTGGACTATGTCGTGCTCTCGCACCTGCATTGCGACCATGCCGGGTGCGTCGAATATTTCCGCAAGTCGAAGATCATCGTGCACGAGGACGAGTTCGCGGGCGCCTTCCGGCAATACGCGCTGCAGGACCACGGCTCACCCTATGCGCTGAAGGACCTCGAGGCGATAATCAAGGCGCAGTTGATCTGGCGGGAGATCGGGCGCGACGAGCCGGACCAGAACATCGTCGAGGGCGTGCGGCTGCTCAATTTCGGACCGGGCCATGCGCGCGGCATGTTGGGTCTTATGGTGACGCTCCGGAGCCAGCCTGGCGTGATTTTTGTTCCGACGCGTGCTACACGGCGCAGAATTACGGGCCGAAGGCGAAGCAACCCGGCATCAGCTACGATTTGCTCGGCATCATGCGCACCGTGCGCAGCATCCAGGCGCTGGCGGCGGATACGGGGGCCGCGGTGTGGTTCGGCCACGACGCGGAGCAGTTCGCGACTGTGCGCAAGGCGACCCAGGGCGAGGGCTATTACGAGTAAAAAAACTACGGGCGAGGTCACGGACGCCGCCCGTAATCAAGCGCCGATGGGGCGCGCCCGGCGAGCGCGCCCCATCGCGGTCTACTCCGCGTAATTCTGCACCACCGTCTTGATGACGCTAAACTCCTCGAGCGCGAGGAACCCCTTTTCGCGTCCGTGACCGCTTTTCTTCATGCCGCCGAACGGAAGCTCAACTCCGCCGCCGGCGCCGTAGCAATTGATGAACACCTGCCCGCTGCGGACGGCTTTGGCGACGCGCGTCTGGCGCGAGCCGTCACGAGTCCACACCGCCGCCACGAGCCCATAGTCCGTTCCATTGGCGAGATTGATGGCGTCGGCCTCATCCTCGAACGGCAGCACGGAGAGCACCGGTCCAAACACTTCGTCGCGCGCCAGCGTGTTACTGCGCGGAACGGGGCCGAACAAGGTCGGCGTCACATAGAAGCCACCGCCGGGAAGATCGTTCGCCAGCTTTCCTTCCGCGATCACCGGAATGCCTGACTGCCGCGCGGCTTCGACGAAGCCCTTGACGCGGTCGCGCTGCTTGGCGCTGATCATGGGGCCGAGGTCCAGATTCATCGCGGGCGTGCCGACGCGCACATTAGAAAAAGCCTCCACGACCTCGCCGACAAAATCGTCGTAGATTTTCCGCTCGACCAATAGCCGGCTCCCGGCCGAGCAGGTCTGGCCTCCGTTCTGGGTTATAGCCCGCGTGATGGTCGGGATCGCCTTCTTGCGGTCCGCGTCGGCGAAGACGATCTGCGGCGACTTGCCGCCGAGTTCGAGCGTGCACTTGAGGTGGCGCTCCGCCGCCGCCTTCTGCACGATCGTGCCGACCTCCGGCGAACCGGTGAAGGTGATCATATCGATGCCGTCGTGGAAGATCAGCGCCGCGCCAGCCTCGTGCCCGAGGCCGGTCACGACATTGATCGCCCCGGTTGGCATCCCCGCCTCCTCGGCGATAGCGGCCAGCAGTAGCGGCGACATGCAGGCGTCCTCGGCGGGCTTCAGCACGACGGCGTTGCCGGTGGCGAGCGCCGGGGCGAGCGAGCGGCCGAACATCTGCGCCGGATAGTTCCATGGCAGGATGCAGGCGACGACCCCATAGGGCTCGCGCGTCACTTGCGCGTGGAAACCGCTCATGAAAGGCACGATCTGGCCATGCAGCTTGTCGGCTGCGCCGCCATAATATTCGAAATAGCGCGCCGACAGAGTGATGTCCGCCCGCGCCTGGCCCATCGGCTTACCCGTGTCCCGCGCTTCGGCTTGCGCAAGCTCCTCGGCGCGCGAGGCGATGAGGCCAGACATTTTCATGAGGATGCGGCCGCGGTCGGTCGCTGTCATGGAGCCCCAGGCGCCCTCATAGGCGGCGCGGGCCGCTTTGACCGCTGCGTCGATGTCGGGCGCTGCGCCCCGCGGAATCGTGTCGTAGGACTCGCCGGTTGACGGGTCGACGACCGGCAGGACCGCGCCGGACTTCGCCTCGACCCATTTGCCGCCGATGAAGAGCTTCTGCATAAACCTGTTCCTCTTGTGGCCAAGGCCGATTAGGGCGTCAGCACCACGCGGCCGACGACCCGGCCCGCCTTCAGGTCTTCGAGCGCGACGGTCGCATCCTGAAGCGGGCGCGTGCGGATCGGAATCTTGGGCGCAGCGCCCGAACGGACAAGGTCCAGAAGTTCACGCGTCTCGTCGAGATTGCCAGTATAGCTGCCCTCGATCGTTGTCGCCTTCATTGGGATCAGCGGAAGCGACCAGGGCGCCGCGCCGCCGAACAGGCCGACCATGATCATCTTGCCGCCCTTGGCCAGGGAGTTGAAAGCCAGGCTGGCCGTCTGCGGGCTGCCGACAAGGTCGATCGCCGCCCAGCCGGGGCCGCCGAGCGCCGCCTGGACCTGCGCCAGGGCGTCGGGCGCCGCCGCGTCGACGGCGGCGAGCGCGCCCGCTTCGAGCGCCGCCGCGCGGCGCTTGGCGTCGATGTCGACCACGACCGCGCCCTTGCCGCCCATCGCCTTGAGGATGGTGAGCGCCATGAGCCCGAGGCCGCCTGCGCCGACGAGCAGCATCGGCTCATCCTTGATCACCGAACCCAGCTTCTTCAGCGCCGAATAGGTGGTGACGCCCGAGCAGGCGTAGGGCGCGACCGCGACGGGATCGAGCCCGTCGAGCGGCAAAAGATATTTCGAGTTGGGGACGAGGATCTCGTCCGAATAGCCGCCGTCGCAATGCACGCCCAGGCAGCGGGGCTTCATGCACAGATTCTCGAAGCCCGCGCGACACACGCGGCAGACGCCGCAGCCGATCCAAGGATAGACCAACACCATCTCGCCGACCACGCGGTCCTTCACCTCAGCGCCAACGGATATGATTTCGCCCGCCGTCTCGTGGCCGAGCGTCAACGGCAGCTTGATGCCGCGGTCGGCGAGGCGTAGGCGCTTGCCGCCGCCGAGATCGTAGCTTCCTTCCCAGATGTGCAGGTCGGAATGGCAGACGCCTGCGGCCTTGACCGCGACCAACACCTCCTGGCCGGTTGGTTTCGGGTCCGGCAGCTCCGTTTCCGTGAGCGGGCCTCCGAAAGCGAACATCTGGAAACTTTTCACCCGAGCGTCCTCCTCGACGTCTGCTGTGCTTTCCGCTTCTTTCGCCGCGGAAGGCGCCGCCTTGTGCAGATCGTGGCCGCAGAATAGCGGTCGCCTGCATTCTACGTTAGTCGCTATATCGGCCTATCAGCTATAGCGTTCTCGTTCGAGTTCAGGTCCGGTCCACAAGCCTTGCGCGAGGAGCCTCCGCACTTCCTCACGCAGGCAGTGGACGACCGCGATCGTCGCCGGCGTCTTGGGCCGCCGCACCGTCTCTCCTACCACCAGAGTGCGCGTCAGGGAGGGCGAGACGATGCGGCGGGCGACGATGGCCCCGGCCGCGACCTCGCGGTAGACGCCGCAGAATGGAAGGATTGTCGCCGCGTGGCCTTCCCGCACGAGCGTCTTGATCGTGGCCATCGAATTGAGTTCGAGCACCACGTCTGGCTCGAGCCCGCTCTTGGCGCAGAAACTGTCGACAAGGATGCGCAAGCCGTGGGGTCGACCCGGCAGGATGAGCGGCAAACGGATCGCTTCGGCCAGAGTCACCCGCGGCCCGGCCCCGTCGAGCGCCGATGGCGCACTGCAGAGGAACAGATCCTCGACCAGTAGAAACTGGCCGACGAGGTCGGCGTTGCGGCCGGGACTGTAAAGAACGCCGACATCGAGCCGTCCTCCGACCAACCATTCCTTGACGTCGCCGCTGAAACCCTCGCTGATATGCAACCGGATACCGGGGAAGTCGCGCCGCAGACAATGGAACAGGGGCTCGACCAAGATCATACAGACCGAGGGGGGCATGCCGAGATTGACCGCTCCGACAGGCGCGCCTTTGGTTGCTTTGAGGCCCGCTTCCAGCCGCCCGACCTGCTCCAGCAGCGAGCGGCCATGCTCCAGCATCGTGCGGCCGACCTCGGTCAGCTCCGCCCCGCGGCCATGGCGCCGCAGAAGCGGCGAGCCGCACTCGGCTTCGAGCCGGCGGATGTGCCGGCTCAGCGCCGGCTGAGCAATTCCGAGATGGCGCGCCGCGAGCGTGAAGCTGCCGAGCTCGCTGACGCAGATGAAATAGCGAAGCCGTTTGAGGTCCATCGGGCTAGGGCCAGCCTATGCCAATCCCGGCATATCCGATAGCACCGGCTTGCTTCTGGCGGCAAACCGCGCCGCCCTTTAATGACAGGCGCGTAATGACAGGCGCGCGGCCGCGGCCGTATGTCCAGGAGACGACCCGGCGTGACCACGAGCGCGACTGTCCAGCCCGACCATGCCGAGATCCGCGATGCGGTCGCCAAGGTCTGCCGCGCTTTTCCCGGAGAATACTGGCGGGTGCTAGACCGGGAGCGCGCCTACCCGACGGTCTTCATCGAGCGCCTGACCAGGGAAGGCTTCCTTTCGGTCCTCATCCCTGAAGAACATGGGGGCTCAGGGCTCGGTCTCGGCGCCGCGACCGCGATCCTGGAGGAAATCCACCGCTCAGGCTGCAACGGCGCCGCCTGCCACGCGCAGATGTACACAATGGGAACGGTGCTAAGGCACGGCAACTCGGAGCAGAAAGCCAAATATCTGCCGAAGATCGCCTCCGGCGAACTGCGCTTGCAGGCCTTCGGCGTCACCGAGCCGACCAGCGGCACCGACACGACCCGCATCCGGACCTTCGCGCGCCGCGAGGGCGACCGCTACATCGTCAACGGCCAGAAGATCTGGATCAGCCGCGCCGAACATTCCGACCTCTTGCTGCTGCTCTGCCGCACGACGCCGCGCGAGAACTCGAAGAAGACGACGGACGGGATGACGGTCCTCCTGGTCGACATTCGGGAGGCGCTGAAAAACGGCCTCACCATCCGACCGATTCGCACCATGCTCAATCACGCGACGACCGAGTTGTTCTTTGAAAATGTGCCGGTGCCAGTCGAGAATCGAATCGGCGAGGAGGACAAGGGCTTCCGCTACATCCTCGACGGGATGAACGCCGAACGCATTCTCATCGCCTCCGAATGTATCGGCGACGGACGGTTTTTCGTGGAGCGAGCGGCCGAATACGCCAAGACCCGCGAGGTGTTCGGCCGCCCGATCGGGCAGAATCAGGCCATTCAATTCCCGATCGCCCGCTCGTGGATCGAGGTCGACACGGCGGCGCATATGGTGGCGCGGGCGGCGCGCATGTTTGAGGCGGGCGAGGCCTGCGGGACCGAGGCCAATGTCGCCAAGCTGCTCGCCTCGGAAGCGAGCTGGCGAGCGGCCGACATGTGCTTGCAGACGCATGGCGGGTTCGGTTTCGCCGAGGAGTTCGACATCGAGCGCAAGTTCCGCGAGACGCGGCTTTATCAGGTGGCGCCGATCTCGACCAATCTCATTCTCGCGCACGTCGGGACCCATGTCCTCGACCTTCCAAGGTCCTACTGATGCCCGGCGCTCTCGACGGCGTTCTGGTCGTTTCGCTGGAACAGGCGGTCGCTGCGCCCTTCTGCACTTCGCGCCTCGCCGACGCCGGGGCGCGGGTCATCAAGATCGAGAGGGAAAGCGGCGACCTCGCGCGCGGCTATGACGAAGTCGCGCATGGCGAGAGCGCTTATTTCGTATGGCTTAATCGCGGCAAGCAGTCGCTGACGCTCGACATCAAGAACCCGGCCGATGCGGCGCTGCTGAAGCGGATGCTCAAGAAGGCTGACGTCTTCGTGCAGAATCTCGGTCCCGGCGCGACAGAGCGCGCGGGCTTCGGCGCTGCGGCGCTGCGGAAGGAGAATCCGCGTCTCGTCGTCTGCGACATTACCGGCTATGGCGAGACCGGCCCCTATGCCGAAATGAAGGCTTACGACTTTCTCATCCAGTGCGAGACGGGTCTCGCCTCGATTACTGGCGGCCCAGACGCGCCGGGCCGCGTCGGCGTGTCCGTCGCCGATATTGGCTGCGGGATGAACGCCCATGCGGCGATCCTGCAAACGCTCTATGCCCGCGAGCGCACGGGCGAAGGCGGCCAGATTTCGGTGTCGCTGTTCGACTCGATCGCCGACTGGATGGCCGTGCCGCTCATCCATCGCGAATATACGGGGCGCGAGCCGAAGCGCCTCGGCCTCGCCCACCCGACCATCGCGCCTTACGGCGCCTATGCCGCGGGGGATGGCGCGCAGTTCATCATCGCGATCCAGACCGAGGCCGAATGGGCCAGTCTCTGCCGCACGGTGCTCGCGCGGCTCGACATGATCGACGATCCGCGCTTCTCCACCAACAGCCGCCGCGCCGCCAACCGGCCTGCGCTGGACGAGGAGATGGGCAAGGCGCTCTCTCGATTCGACGCCGCCGGCCTGGCCGGCGCCCTCAAGCGCGCCAGCGTCGCCTTCGGCCGCTACAATAATGTCGGCGACTTCGCCCATCACGCGCAATTGCGTCGTGTGGAGATCGGCGCGCCGACGGGACCGGTCAGCGTGCCGGCCCCGCCGCAGATTTTCGGCCGCCGCCCAGTCTCGCTCGGACCGTCGCCAGCAATCGGCCAGCACAGCGACGCGATCCGGCGCGAATTCGCCGAAGAGGGTTCAGCGCCATGACTCAGAACTTGCGCGAGTGGATCGGCCGTAGTGAAGAGAACCGCGATATCGCCGAACCGGGCCCGATCCGCCGACTGGCGGCCCTGCTCGATCACGAGGCGCCTCCCTGGGCGCCGGGCGCGCTGCCACCGTTGGGACACTGGCTCTATTTTTTGCCGGAGGCGCGACAGTCGAGCCTGGGCCCGGACGGCCATCCGGCGCGCGGCGGCTTTCTGCCGCCGGTCGCGCTGCCGCGGCGCATGTGGGCGGGCGGGCGCATCGACTTCCTGGCCCCCGTGCCGTTTGGGGCGGAAATGACCAGGCGTTCGACGATCGCGAACATCGCCGACAAGAGCGGCGCGTCAGGCGCCATGACTTTCGTGCTCGTGCGCCAGGAGATTTTCGTCAAGAATGGTCTCGCGATCCGCGACGAGCTTGACATCGTTTATCGCGCCGGGCCTCAGCCTGCAGCGTCTGCGCCGGCGCCGTCGTCCCCGCCGCTTATGCAGGACTGCGACTTCCGCCGCGCCGTGGCGCCCGGACCGGTCGATCTCTTCCGCTATTCTGCGCTGACGTTCAACAGCCACCGCATCCATTACGACCGCGACTACGCGACGCGCGTCGAGGGCTATCCCGGACTTCGTCGTGCATGGGCCGCTGATCGCGATGCTGCTTGCCGATCATGTCCTGCGCTGGAAACCGGCGGTGCCGATCAGCCGCCTTGCCTACCGCGCCCGATCGCCGCTATTCGATGGCGCGCCGTTCGATCTTTGCGCAAAGGCTTCGCTAGGCGGGGCGTGCCTGTGGGCGCAGGCGCCGGGCGGATCGGTCGCGATGGAAGGGCGGGCTTCATTCTAGATGTCATGTTCGCGGGCTGAGCCGATGGCCCGCCATTTCGTGCAGGTGAGAACGAGGGTTGCTCGGGCGGACCGAGTTGGGCCTCATGCATCAGGCTGACGATGGAAGAGCATAGCGAAGTCTTTGTGGCTTTTGATGTCGCCAAGAAGAAGCACGCGGTGGCGATCGCCGAAGGGGGCGGGACGGGCGAGGTCGAGAACAGTCCGCAGCCGATCGAGCGGACGGTTAAGAGAGGGTAGCTGGGAAGCCGGGAGACCGGTTTCATAGGACTGCATCGCCCACATTGCCAAAAGGCCGCTCCGGACAGGGCGTGCTCGTCGCTCCGCAAGCCGGGGCTCGGCCGCCTAAGCGAGCGCGCCCCGCTCGGGCGGCCCGAGCTAACCTTGCCGTCCTGCAGCGCCTATATAGAATCATAGCGCCATACGTGACGGATCGTGTAGAAACCGTATAATCGCGGCGCCCTTGCCGATCCTCTTTAAAGGGAGACCGATATGCCGACCTCCGAGATTGTCATTGCCAGCGCGAAGCGAACCCCGGTGGGCTCGTTCAACGGCGCTTTCGGCTCGACTCCGGCGCATGACCTTGGCGCCATAGCGATCAACAGCGCCCTCGAAGCCGCAAAGGTCGATGCGGGGGAGGTGGATGAGGTGATTCTCGGCCAGATCCTCACCGCGGCCGAAGGTCAAAATCCAGCCCGACAGGCGGCGATGAAGGCTGGTGTTCCGCAGGAAAAGACCGCTTTTGGCGTCAATCAGCTGTGCGGCAGCGGGTTGCGGGCGGTCGCGCTCGGCCTCCAGCAAATCACCAACGGCGACGCCAACATCATCGTCGCCGGCGGCCAGGAATTGATGTCGCTCGCCCCCCACGCCGCCTATCTGCGCAGCGGCGTCAAGATGGGGGAAATGAAGCTCGTCGACACCATGCTGCAGGACGGGCTCATCGACGCCTTTCACGGCTATCACATGGGCAATACGGCGGAGAACATCGCCAGAAAATGGCAAATCACCCGCGAGGAGCAGGATCGTTTCGCTGTCGGCTCGCAGAAAAAAGCCGAGGCGGCGCAAAAGGCCGGGCGATTCAAGGATGAAATCGTCCCCGTGACAATATCGACGCGCAAGGGCGACATCGTCGTGGACGCCGACGAATATCCGCGCGCGGGCTCGACTTACGATGCGATGGCGAAACTCAAGCCCGCCTTTTCCAAGGACGGGACGGTGACGGCCGGGAACGCCTCGGGCATCAATGACGGGGCGGCGGCCTTGGTCATCATGAGCGGAAATGAGGCCAAGCGCAGGGGGCTCACGCCGATGGCGCGCATCGTCGCCTGGGCGACGGCGGGCGTCGATCCGGCGATCATGGGCACGGGGCCAATTCCCGCAACCCGCAGAGCGTTGGAGAAGGCGGGCTGGTCGGTGAATGACCTCGAGCTCGTCGAGGCGAACGAAGCCTTCGCCGCCCAGGCGCTGGCGGTCAACAAGGACCTGGGCTGGGATCCGTCGATCGTCAATGTCAACGGCGGCGCGATTGCGCTCGGCCATCCGATCGGCGCTTCGGGCGCTCGGGTTCTGACCACGCTGCTGCACGAAATGGCGCGCCGGAACGCAAAGAAGGGCCTAGCCACACTTTGCATCGGCGGCGGCATGGGAATAGCGATGGCGGTCGAACGGTAGTCCGCGCGCCGGGTTCAACGGCGCGGGTCAAAAAATCTTGGGAGGAAACATGGCGAGAGTCGCAGTGGTGACTGGCGGCACGCGCGGTATTGGGGCCGCCGTATCCAAAGCGCTGAAGGCCGCAGGATGCCAGGTCGCCGCGACCTACCATTCCAACGACGAAGCCGCCGCCAAGTTCAAGGCGGAGACGGGCGTTCACGTCTACAAGTGGAGCGTTGCGAAATACGAAGACTGCGTGGGCGGGCTCGCCAAGGTCGCGGCCGACCTGGGTCCGGTCGATATTCTCGTCAACAATGCCGGGATCACCAGGGACGGGATGTTCCACAAGATGACCCTCGATCAATGGTGCGACGTCATCAACACCAACCTCAATTCCCTGTTCAATATGTGCCGTCCGGTGATCGAGGGCATGCGCGAGCGCGGTTTTGGCCGCATCATCAACATCTCGTCGATCAACGGCCAGAAGGGGCAAATGGGCCAGGCCAATTATTCGGCCGCGAAGGCCGGCGACATCGGGTTCACCAAGGCGCTGGCGCAGGAGAACGCCAACAAGGGGGTGACGGTCAACGCCATCTGTCCCGGCTATATCGCTACAGAAATGGTCTTGGCTGTCCCCAAGGACATTCTCGAAAGATCGATTATCCCCCAAATTCCGGTCCGCCGCCTCGGCCAACCGGAGGAGATCGCTCGCTGCGTCGTGTTCCTCGCTTCTGACGATGCCGGCTTCATCACCGGCTCGACGCTGACCGCCAACGGCGGCCAGTACATGGCGTAAGGCCCTCGGCCCAATCGATCGAGTTGGCGCTGGCTCTCCGGCCCAGCGATTGCATCGGCCGGGGAACAGACGGGGATATGAGCGCGCCGGCTTTAAAGCGACGACTTATGCCGTTTGAGCGGGCGGCGAGGGAGCCGGTTTTTTCAGCATGAACAACTGGCGCCAGAGCGGCATCAACGTCCGCGCGGCTCGCCCGCGCGATCTCGAAGCGATTGCAAGGCTCGAGAACGAATTGTTCGAGAGCGACCGGGTTTCGCGGCGCTCCTTGCGCGAATTCCTGCGGGCGCCCCATCGGCCGGTGATCGCCGCGACCATCGACGATGAACTGGCGGGCTACGCGTTGGTCTCGCTGCGCAAGGGCGCGCGGGCCTTGCGTATCTATTCGCTTGCGGTCGACGCGCGATTCGCGCGGCGCGGCGTCGGCCGGGCGTTGTTGCAGGCCTGCGAGGCTTATGCGCGCCGTCACCGCCGCGAGGCGCTCACCCTCGAAGTCCGCTACGACAATTCCGCGGCGATCGCGCTTTACGAGAGCTGCGGTTTTCGCCAGTTCGGCGAGCACGCGCACTACTATGCGGACGGAGCGACCGCTTTGCGCTACGAGAAGCCGCTGCTTCCGGCTCCACAACGGGAAGCGGGGAACAATTCCCTGATGGAGCGCGTTCGACCGTTGCGCCGCGCATCGCGCCTGCGCTAGGGGGAGGCGAGAGAAGCGCGGAACTGAGTTGCGCCAGTCGTCGAACCTTCCGCACCGAAACTCAGGGACGCTTCCGCCCGTCATCATGCAACCGACGTCGCGACTGTCCGCATGGCCCGAGTGGCGAGCGTCATGAACGGCTGGGTCATACTGGTCGATCAGGCGCGGGACTTCCCCAACGCCGACACGCCGCACAAAGTCATCACCACCGACGATTATCTGGCGCGCCCGAAACTGTTTGCGGGCCTTGGGCGGGCGAAAATCATCAATCTGTCGCGCTCGTACAACTACCAGTCCAGGGGCTATTACGCCTCTTTGCTTGCCGAAGCGCGCGGGCATCGGGTGATCCCGACGGTCGAGACGATGCTCGACTTGCGCGAATTGAAACTCTACGAGCAGTCGCTGCCGGAACTGCAGGAGGCGCTGACCGCGGCCGCGACCAAGGCGCGCGCGTCCGAAGACACCACCTTCGATCTTCTGTTCTGCTTCGGTTTCGCCCAGGATCAGCGTTTCGAGGCCTTCGGCCGGCTCCTGTTCGACTGGTATCGCTGCCCGGCGATCGAGGTCACCATCACGCCGGGCAAACGCTGGAAGATCGACCGGCTGCGCGCCAAGCCGCTCGCCAAGCTCGGGCCGGAAGAGACGGAATTCTTCCGCACGAGCCTGCATCGGCACACCCAGCGCGACTGGCGCAATCCGCGCGGTCGCCCGATCGCCCGTTACTCGCTGGCCGTTCTGCACGACCCCCAGGAAGAGCTGCCCCCGTCCTCTCCCGAGACGCTGAGACACTTCCAGCGGATCGCCGAAAAGCAGTCGGTCGAGGTCGAGCTCATCACCAAGAGGCAGCTTGCGGAACTGGCCGAATTCGACGCTCTCTTCATCCGCGCGACCACCTCGATCGACAATTTCACCTATCGCTTCGCCCAGCGCGCCAGAAGCGAAGGCATGCCGGTCATCGACGACCCGCAAGCGATGATCCGCTGCACCAACAAGGTCTACCTGAACGAGCTTCTTGAGGCGTATGGCGTGCCCACGCCGCCTACAGTGATGCTGGCCGACGACCCGGATCTGATCAAGGCCGAACGCGCGCTCGGCTGGCCGATGGTGGTCAAGATTCCGGACGGCTCGTTCTCGCGCGGCGTGCACAAGGTGGAGAACGCTGAAGAGCTGAAGAGGCTGTCCGACAAACTGTTCGAGGACACCGACCTCTTGCTGGCGCAGAAGTTCATGCCGACCAAGTTCGACTGGCGGGTCGGCGTACTCGAGGGCGAGCCTTTGTTTGTCTGCCAGTACCAGATGGCGCGCGGACACTGGCAGATCATCAAGCATGGGCCGAACGGGGCGCGGGAGGGCGGATCGAGGACGCTCGCCCTCAGCGACGCGCCGCCTGCCGTCATCGATACGGCGCTGAAGGCGGCGAGCGCAGTCGGCTCTGCCCTTTACGGCGTCGACATCAAGGAAACTGATGGGGAAATCGTCGTCATCGAGGTCAACGACAACCCGAACCTCGAACATGGGGTCGAGGACCTGATCGGCAAGGACGAGATCTGGGCGCGAATCCTCAACTGGTTCATCAAGCGGATCGGCGCCTGACGCGCGACGCTCCTAGTCGCCAGCGCGACTGTGATCCCCACGACACACCTGCGCGTAACCGTCGCGCGCTAGGGCGACACGGCTCCTCTACGCCGAGGGCGGCGATTGCGCATTCGGGCGAGGGCTGGTAACGGTCGCGATCGGTAGGGGGCGACTGCAGGGCCAGATTCGGACGGGCCGTTATTGGGCGGGGAGCCAGAATGCCGGACATCGCCACGCGTCGACGATTTCTGCTTTTCCTTGTCAAGCCGTCGCATTACGACGACGAGGGCTACGTCATCCAGTGGTGGAAGTCGGCGCTGCCCTCCAATTCGCTCGCGTGTCTCTTCGGCATCGCGCAGAAATGCATGGAAGATCAGGTCCTCGGCGAGGACGTGGATATCGAGATCTTTCCCGTCGACGAGACCAACACCCGCGTCCGGGTAGACCGCATCGCCCGCCAGATAAAGGACAACGGCGGTTTCGGCATGGTCGGCTTTGTCGGCGTCCAGTCGAATCAGTTCCCGCGCGTAATGGACTGCGCGAAGCCGCTGCGGGCCGCCGGGATACCGGTGGTGGTCGGTGGGTTCCATGTCTCGGGCTGCCTCTCGATGCTGCCGGAGACGCCCGATTCGCTCAAACAAGCGCTCGACCTTGGCGTCTCGCTCTATGCGGGCGAAGCGGAGGGGCGGTTCGACGAAGTGCTGCGCGACGCCGCGGCGGGCACACTCAAGCCGATCTACAATTACCTCCACGATCTGCCGGGGCTCGAAGGCGCGACCGGCCCCTATATGCCGCCAGAGCGGGTGGGGCGCACGCTCGGCATGATCTCGAGCTTCGACGCGGGGCGCGGCTGTCCGTTCCTGTGTTCATTCTGCACCATCATCAACGTCCAGGGCCGCAAGTCCCGCTATCGCACCGCCGACGACATCGAAGCTTTGGTGCGGATCAATGTCGCCAACGGCGTGCGCTACTTTTTCATCACCGACGACAATCTCGCCCGCAATCGCAACTGGGAATTGATCTTCGACCGGCTGATCGAACTTCGCCAGCAGGGCATCCACTCGCGCTTCATCATCCAGGTCGACACGGCCTGCCACAAGATTCCCCGCTTCATCGAGAAGGCGGTGGCCGCGGGCGTCAAGCGCGTGTTCATCGGGCTCGAGAACATCGATCCCGACAATCTGGCCTCGGCGAAGAAGAAGCAGAACCACATCTCCGACTATCGCGAGCTCCTACTCGAATGGCGCAAGCGGCGCTGCATCACCTATTGCGGCTATATTATCGGCTTTCCGAACGACACGCAGGAATCGCTGGTCAAGCGCATTCAGATCATCCAGCGCGAGCTGCCGCTCGACATCCTTGAATTCTCGATCCTGACGCCGCTCCCGGGCAGCGAGGATCACGCCAAGGCGGTGGCGAAGGGCGTGGACATCGACGCCGACCTCAACAAGTTCGACCTCGAGCACGTCACCACCGACCATCCGCGCATGTCGCGCGAGGAATGGCAGGAGGCCTATCGCCTCGCCTGGCGCACCTATTACACGCCCGAGCACATCAAGACGGTCATCCGCCGCGCCGTGGCCGGCGGCCCGCGCCCGGACACCGTCGCCTATCTGCTCACCTGGTTCTGGGCGAGCTTCCACTTCTACAACATCTATCCGCTCGAGACCGGCATGATCCGCCGGCGCTACCGTCGCGACCGCCGTCCCGGAATGCCGCTCGAGAACCCGCTCTCGTTCTATACGCGCCACTGGGGCGGGCAGGTCGTCACCTACGGCCGGATCCTCATGATGTTCGCCAAGATCCACCTCTGGACGCGCCGGCTCGAGCGCGACCCGAAGGCCAAGACCTACACCGACGAGGCGCTGCGGCCTGTCGACGATTTCGACCATCAGGAGATGTACCAGCTGAGCGAAGCCGCGCGGCAGGCCGCCGCCAAGGCGAAGCGCCTCGAGGAGCACAAGCACGCCCGCGCCCACGCCGCTGAGCCGGCCGTGGAGGCGGTGAAGTAGGACTGCGAACCTGCCCAGCCGCGGATGCAACCGGAGCGGGAATTCGTGCGAAGCAAACGCTAGCTAAATGGCGATAAACGCTAGGAAGCGCTAGTAAAATAGCTAGCGTTTACTAGCGTTTATTTTTCCGAATTGAGCCTTTTCAAAGGGTTGCGGGCGAAAAAAATAAAAAAATTTCTGCTCCGCTGCAACTCGCCCAGTGGGTTGCGGGCTGGCCTTCCAAACAGCCACAGCCTTTCGTCTTCCCGCCCGTCTGTCCCCGAGCGGGAAAGAGATTCCGTCATTGAGAACGTATAGCGAACATTTCTGATTTTGTCAAGCAAGCGGTTCAGGACGACGGCGGTCGTCCCAGCGGGCCAGGTCCAGAGCGGCCGCTGCAAACGCTCCGGTAAAGCTTATCGAACGACCCGAACACGCTCGGCATAGGCATCCCCAGAGCCAATGCGAGCCCGCTCGAAACGCGTGCTTTTAACCGCCGTTGTGCTTCGGATACAAGTGGAATGGTTTCGACCGAAGCGCCCGCTCTCTTTCGAGCGCTCGGCCCAAGCGAACCCACGGCGCGCTCTTCTCTTCGTTTACTCGATGTATTTAATCATATATAACGATTGCGTCAACCGCGGAAACAGCCGAAATGACCGAGGATCTCGCGCCAGCGCGTTCTGTCTCCCTGACAGGATGGGAGATTGAGCAGGGCAAGGACAACGCGCCCATTCGTTTGACGCTATCGTTTGAAGACCTCCGTGGCGCCGAAGGCCGGCTCTCGGTCGTTCTGCCGCCTGAGGCCGCCGGCCCGCTGGGGCGGACGCTCATGCAAATCGGAACACAGACAATCTTTTAGGCGGCGCTGTGGCGCGCTTGGCTCAAGCGCGGCCACGCGGTCCATAGGGCGTCCGTAAGGACGCCCGTCTATCGACGGGCTATGGACCGCGTCTACAACGGCCCGACTCGCGGCGCGGATTTCGGGCCGGCGGCTATCGGCGGGTCAGCCGGCCTCCGGGCTCTCCCTCACCGCGCGCGATTGCTTTTGCCGAAGATCAACAGCGGCGCGAGGATCGCTGTGACGAGCAGCCCTACGGCTATCAAACCGGCGGGCGTGGCGCGCGCCGTCGCATCGAGCGACACCGAGCTCCCGATCCGAAGCCGCACAGTCGCGCGCATCTCTTCTGGATGAGGCGCCGCGGTGGAGGGGTCCAAGACGGTTGCAGACTTAGGACGAGGCTCGTTTGCAGGATCCTGGCTCATTTTGCCGCCTTTCAGCGTGAGTGAGGAGAGCGCGCGCCCAACCGCTCGACCAGGCGCCCCTCGTGGCGCTCATGCGTAGCCGGGCGGGGCTGCGAAACCGCCGCACTCGCGCTCGATCAGGCGGGCGAAAGCGAGCGGCGTCCGGTCTTCGAATTCCGGGCCGATGATCTGGACGCCGACCGGCAAGCCGTCCGCGACGCCAATGGGAATGACGGTCGCCGGCAGTCCGCAGGTCGTCGCGAGCTCGGGCCACAGCAATTGATAAAGATAGGGGAAGTCCTTGCCCCCGACCGCGATTTTCCGCGCTTCCTGCGGCGTCGACGGATCGTGTGGGAACGCGGGCGTCGCGGCAGGCGGGCAGATGACGACGTCGAAGTCGCGAAACAAGGCGCGCCATTGGTGTTTGAGGCCCTGACGGGCGAAATCGGCCCTGAGCCATTCGCGATGGCTCATCACCGAGCCGCGGGCCAGCTCCGCCATGAAGCTTTGATCGTCGGCGGGAATTGCCTCGACCACAGCCTGCATTTCACGCTGTTGATCGTCCGGTAGTCGCGCCGACAGGACGGCGTTCAAGAGCTTTGCGTAGAGGCGCGCCGAGGCCGCGAGATCCGGCAGGAGCGGGGTCGCGCGTTTCACGTCGACGCCGGCGGCGGCCAGTTGTTTCGCCAAAAGCTCGAGCGAAGCGCCGACTTCGGGCGACGTGGGCAGAAGCGGATGTTCGGCGATGAACAGCACGCGGAAGTCCGCGAGTTTCTCGCCCCGCGCGGGAGGCAGGTCCAAGCGGTAGCCCCGTCCTTCGGCCGCTTCATCTGGACCGGCGATAAGATCGAGCGCCAAGGCGAGATCGGAGGCTGAGCGGGCCATCGGGCCGATCACTGCAAGATCGACCGCGACCGGCAAAGCAGGCAGAGCCGGCGGGAGATGACCGCGGGAGGCGACGATCCCATGAGTTGGCTTGTGCGCGCAGACCCCGCAGAAATGGGCCGGAACGCGCAACGAGCCGCCGATATCGGAGCCGAGCGACAGAGGACCGAACCCGGCGGCGAGCGCCGCGGACGATCCGCCCGATGATCCGCCCGGCGTCCGTGTCTTGTCCCAAGGATTGTTGGTTACGCCATGGATGTCGTTGTAGCTTTGCCAGTCGCCGAGGTGGATGGGCACGTTGGTCTTGCCGAGGATGACGACGCCGGCGTTTCTGAGGCGCGCGACCGCAAGCGCGTCCTCCTGAGGGACAAAGCCTTTGGCGGCCGGTATGCCCCAGGTCGTGGGCAATCCAACGACATTGTAGGATTCCTTGATGGTGACCGGCACGCCGAGGAGCGGGCGGCGCTCGCCGCGCGCGAGCGAAGCATCCGCCTCCCTCGCCGCTTCGCGGGCGCGGGCGAAATCGCGCACCGGCACGGCGTTGAGATCCCCGTCGAGAGCCTCGATCCGAGCGATGAATTGGTCGGTCAGCTCGAGCGCCGAGACCTCCTTGTTCGCTAGCGACTGTGCGAGCTCCCCGGCGCTGCGATAGGCCCATTCGGCGGCGGGATGCGACGTTTCGGTCATGATTGGCGCCCTCGGCTCGAGGTTTCACGAAAAGACGGCTCGACCAGCCGCCAGCATTCGCAGAAATCGCTGTCCTTCGCCAACCGGATTCCCGCCACGCGCACACCCCTGGCGCATGACCAGACTTGCGGAACCGCGCTCATGCCCTATGAGGAGGTCCCGCGGTCATCTCACGCTTCTCGCCGGGCTGCTTTGCGAAGACAGGCGGTGTTCCGGGGTCGAAGGCGAAGGGGCGCTTTAGGAGCAAGACGACGAATCCCGTGCATCCTCTCTATCGGGCGATCTTTGTCGCGGCGATCACGTTCGGCGCGAGCCTTGTCGGCATGGCGCTGCAATGGGAAGTGCCGGCGGATGTGTTGACCGCGTCCAAGGGCTCAGTCGGCGCAATGACAGGGCTCGTCACGCTTTTGCTTGCGCTTGTGCTTGGCCTCCTCGTCTTCACCGCCTTCTCGGTGTTCACCACGCAGCGGGACGAAGCCTATTCGCTCGGCCCCCTGGTGGCCGAGGTCGATCTTGCGCTTGAGCTTTACGGACCTGAGGCGGCCGGGGGGCGGACGGGCTTGCTCGGGGCGCTCGAGCGGTCTCGAGCCCGCTTCTTCGGCGACGCCAAGCGCGGGCCTCAGCCGTTCACCTTCGAGGAGATGCGGTGGATATTTCAGAGCCAGAACAGCTTTTTCGATAGCCTGAAACCGACGACCGACGCACAGAAAGGGCTTCTGGCGACGGCAAGGGACCAGGTGAGGAAGCTCGCCGACACGCAGATGCTGATGGCGCGCCAGCTCGCCAATCCGTTCCCGCCCCATGTCCTGACCGTCGTCGTCTGCTGGGCGACCGCGCTCTTTCTCGGGAATGGCCTCGTGGCGGCGACCAATACGGTGAGCGTGCTCGCGCATCTCGCGGGCGCCGTGTCGATCGGCATTGCGATCTTTCTCATCCTCGAATTGAGCCATCCCTATACCGGCCTGATCCGCCTCTCGCCCGAGGGGATCGACAAAGTGCTGGAGATTCTCGGCAAGGCCGCGAAGAAAGAGAGCGGGACGTAGCGTGGGCCAGCGCCCGGCCCTCGGAGGTCTGGTGACGAGGCGCCGATTTCGAGCATCAGCACGAGCGGACGAATGGACGAGATCGAGCGGCTCGAGATGCGGATCGAGGAACTCAGCGACGCGATCGCGCGCAGCCGCAGGCTGAGGCTGGTGGGCCTCGCGTCAGCCGTGATCGGGCCGGCGTTGATCGCCGGGTTTGTTCTTGGCCTTATCGCCTATTCGCCAACCCGCGTGATTGTCGCTTTCGCCCTCGCCATCGGCGGAATGGTGCTCACAGGCTCGAGCCGCTCCAGCACAGAGGAGCTGGAGCGCGCTTTGAAGCAAACCGAGGCGGAGCGGATCGCGGCGATCGACGCGCTCAATCTCGTCCAGGTTGGCGAAAGCCATTAGCTGCGGGGACAGAAGAAGGATGGAGCGGGCGAAGGGAATCGAACCCTCGTATGAAGCTTGGGAAGCTTCCGTTCTACCATTGAACTACGCCCGCGCTTAGTCTCCGTCGGCCAGAGCCGATGGCAGGAGAGGAGGGACTCGAACCCCCAACCCCCGGTTTTGGAGACCGGTGCTCTAACCAATTGAGCTACACTCCTACGAACGCCGTTCATGCCGCAACGCGCGGTCGGAAGCAAGGGCGAGCGGGCCCGCTCGCCGAGGAACTTACGAAGCTCGACGCCCCCGGTTGTAAAGAGGTTGCGCCTTCTGCTGGGCTCATGCAGAAATAACGGAGATCAAGCGGCAAGCCCTGCTTTCCTGGTCGTGACGTTGGCGTGAGACCGACGAATCAATTGAGATTTACACCAGGCGAAAAGGCGCTTTCCTGGTCGACTGGGAGACGAAGCTATGGGCGCGCCAGGCGCGGAGTTTAACACGCTTGGAAGGACCTATGAGGTTCGCGGCAACGGCGCCGACGGAAGCCGATGGCGCGACAAGCCTCTTTATGGCTGGATCACACATCTGCCGGCCGGCTGGGTTTTCACGCCAGCGCCTGGAACATGGCATATGCCCGACGGGCGATTCCATGCCGATTTCGTCGACGCCTTCCCGCCTTGGACGGGGGGCCTTGTGGGCACATGGTCAAACGAGGTCTTCGGGGCGACGGCGAGGGCGGCTTCCTGACCATAAAGGGCCGCGCGAGGCGCCCTAACCAATTGAGCGACACGGGGCCCGCGTCCGCTTGACTTCGCTCTCTCCCATCGCCAGTTTCCGCCCGCCGCGCTTGACCCCCCGTGCGGTTCGCCGCAAGGACCGGATGCGCACCTATCTCAGCTTTGAAACGGCGGTCGCGGATATCGAGGCCCGTCTCGATGAAATGCGCGCCGTGGCGGAGAAAGGCGATTTGCCCGCGCTCGCCGAGGAGCTCACGAAGCTCGAGGCCAAGGCGGAGAAGACGCTGGCCGATCTCTACGCCAGCCTCACGCCCTGGCAGAAAACACAGGTCGCGCGCGCCCAGGGGCGGCCGCATTTCGGCGACTACGTCAAGGCGCTCATCGCCGAGTTCACGCCGCTTGCCGGCGACCGCTATTTCGGCGAGGACGAAGCCATCGTCGGCGGCTTGGGAAGGTTCGAGGGCGAGTTGGTCTGCGTAATCGGCCAGGAGAAGGGCGACGACACGCCGAGCCGGGTCAAACACAATTTCGGCATGGCGCGCCCGGAGGGCTATCGCAAGGCGACGCGCCTCATGCAGCTCGCCGACCGCTTCGGCCTGCCGGTGATTGCCCTGATCGACACGGCAGGCGCTTTCCCCGGCGTCGAAGCCGAGGAGCGCGGCCAGGCCGAAGCCATCGCGCGTTCGATCGACACCTGTCTCTCGATCGGCGTGCCGAATGTCGGCGTGGTGATCGGCGAGGGCGGCTCGGGCGGCGCGCTCGCGATCGCCGCCTGCAACACCGTGCTCATGCTCGAACACGCAATCTATACCGTGGCCTCGCCGGAAGCGGCGGCATCGATTCTCTGGCGCGAATTCCTCGCGCGCGCAGGAGGCGGCGACGGGCATGAAGATCACCGCCCAGGACCTGATCAAGTTCGGCATCATCGACGGAATCATCGCCGAGCCGCTCGGCGGGGCGCACCGCGATCCCGCGGCGGCGATCGCTTCGACCGGCCAAGCGATCAGCGATGCGCTCAAGTCGCTTCACAATCTGGGCCCGGACGAACTTCGCAACGCGCGGGCGGAGAAGTATCTGGCGATGGGGCGGAAGATCTAGCCTTAAGCCCCGATTCCTCTCCCGTCCCTCGACAAGCTCGGGACCAGGGTGAGAAGGGAGAAACGCAATAGGGAGGCGTCGCATGCTGCAGACCTGGCGCTGGTTCGGACCGGACGATCCGGTCAGCCTCGAAAATGTCCGTGAGGCCGGCGCCGTCGGCGTCGTCAGCGCGCTCCATCACATGAACCGGGGCGAAGTCTGGAGCAAAGGCGAGGTTTTGAAGCGCCGGGCCGAGATCGAAGCCGCGGGCCTCGTCTGGTCGGTGGTCGAGAGCATTGGCGTCGGCGAGGAGATCAAGACGCGCAGCGGCGCATTCCGCGCCAAGATCAACAACTACAAGCAATCCATCCGCAACGCTTCGCGCGCCGGCGTGAAGACCTTCTGCTACAATTTCATGGCCATCACCGACTGGACGCGCACAGATCTCAACTGGCCGCTTCCCAGCGGCGGGGCCGCGCTGCGCTTCGACGCAATCGACTATGCGGCTTATGACCTCTTCATCCTCGGGCGCGACGGGGCTGAGGGCGACTATGCGACGGAGCGCATCGCTGCGGCGCGTACGCGCTTCGAGGCGATGACGCCGCGGCAAATGCAGGAGTTGGAGCGGACGCTTATCGACTGGCTGCCGGCGCGCGACTTCACCTACGACCGGCAGAGTTTTACGCGCGCACTGATGACCTACAAGGACGTGACGGTCGAGGGCCTGCGCGCGAACCTCATCGAATTCGTGCGCGAGATCGCCGCTGTGGCCGAAGAGGAAGGCGCTCGCCTCGCCATCCATCCCGACGACCCGGCGTTCCCGATTTTCGGTCTGCCGCGGGTCATGTCGACGGTCGAGGACGTGCGCAAGCTGTTTCAAGCCGCCCCGTCTCCTGCCAATGGCCTTACGTTCTGCGCCGGCTCGTTCGGCTCCGGCGCCCGGAACGATGTCGTCGCTATGGCGCACGAGTTTGGCCCGCGGGTGCATTTCGCTCACTTGCGCAACGTCAAGCGCGAGCCCGACGGTTCGTTCTTCGAGGCCGATCATCTCGCCGGCGAATCCGACATGGTCCGCCTCGTCGCGGCGTTGATGGCGGAAGAGGACCGGCGCCGCGCTGAGGGGCGCGCCGACGTCGAAATTCCGATGCGTCCCGACCATGGGCACTTGCTCGGCGACGACGGAAAGAAGCGCGTGAACCCGGGCTATTCTTTCATCGGCCGTCTCAAGGGCTTGGCGGAATTGCGCGGCGTGATGCAAACGGTGGAGGCGTTCCGGGCGGGGCGGGTGGCGTGAACGATAGAGGCTAGACGGGCACACGTGGACTCGGAGGATCCGAACGGCGAGAATGTCGGCATTGCGTTCTTTGCATTTCGATCAGCCAGGAGGCGCCATGTCCACACCCTTCCAGATTTCCCTCGCGCCGGATCAGCTCTGGCAGGCGATCAATCCCATGACCTTCACTCAGCAGGGCGGTCAATTTGGCCTCATCAACATCGATCTCGGCGGCGCGGGCGACTCCGACCTGGAACGAAAAATCCTGAAAACGGTTGGGAGCTACGGGCGGCAGCTTGGCCGCATCGGCGACGCGCTGGAAGTCATCCTGAAGCACGTGAAGCTCGAGCATCTGACTCCTGACGAACAGGACGCGCTCGACATTCTCAAGGGACAGCTCGCGGCGGTGCGGCAGGTCAAAGCCAGCCACCGCGCGAGCGCGGCAGGCGCCGGGTCTAAGCAGGTTTGACTATGCCAGCCACGGATGGCGGCGCGGCCGAAGATTCATCACGAAGAACACGAAGGGTCACCAAGAATCGACCTTCGTGGTCCTTCCTGACCTTTGTGGTGAGTTGATCGTTTCGTCGGCGCGTCCAGAATCTCCGGTTAGCGAGACACGATCGCGACCGAGATGATCGGGCGCGAAGAACAGCGCGCGGGAGGGTCACATGGCGTCAGAGACAATTCGGATCGGCGGACTCGAGCTTCGGTTCCTTCAGACGAAAGACGACACCGCCGGCAGCCTCGACGCCTTCGAGATGGCCGTCGAGCCCAACGCCCGTATGCCGATCGCGCATTATCATGAGAGCTGGGATGAAACCATTTACGGGTTAGCTGGCGAGTCGACCTGGCGCGTCGACGGTAGGGACGTCGTGCTCAAGCCCGGTCAATCCGTCTTCATCAGGCGCGGGATCATTCACGCCTTCCGCAACGATGCGCAGGAGGCGGCGCGGTGTCTCTGCATCCTGACGCCCGGCGCGCTTGGACCCGGCTATTTTCGCGAGGTCGCGGCGCTCGTGGCGGGCGGCGCGCCGGATCCTGCAAAAATGAAGGACATCATGCTGCGTCACGGGCTCCATCCGGCGACGCAGTAAGAGCCTTCACATGCCCCCGAGATATTCGGCGACCGAGTAGATGTCCTTGTCGCCGCGGCCGGACAAATTCATAACCATCAGATGGTCCTTCGGGCGTTTCGGCGCGAGCTCGATGATCTTGGCCAAAGCATGCGCGGGCTCGAGCGCGGGGATGATGCCCTCGAGCTTCGAGCAGAGCAGGAAAGCGTCAAGCGCCTCTTTGTCGGTCGCCGCGAGATAGGTCACACGGCCCACGTCATTGAGCCACGAATGCTCGGGGCCCACGCCCGGATAGTCGAGGCCGGCGGAAATCGAATGGCCCTCGAGAATCTGACCGTCGTCGGTTTGCAACAGATAGGTGCGGTTGCCGTGCAGCACGCCGGGGCGCCCGCCGTTGATCGACGCCGCGTGGCCGCCCGGGACCTCGAGCCCATGTCCCGCCGCCTCGACCCCGAACATCTCGATCTGCGGCTCGTCGAGGAACGGGTGGAAGAGGCCGATGGCGTTCGAGCCGCCGCCGATGCAGGCGACGAGGCTGTCCGGCAGACGGCCCTCGAGTTCGAGCATCTGCGCCCGCGTCTCTTCGCCGATCACGCACTGGAAGTCGCGCACCATCGCCGGGTAGGGATGGGGACCGGCGACGGTGCCGATGCAATAATAGGTCGTGCGGACGTTGGTCACCCAGTCGCGCAAGGCCTCGTTCATCGCGTCCTTGAGGGTTTTCGCGCCCTGCTCGACGGGCCTCACTTCCGCGCCCAGCATCTTCATGCGAAAGACGTTCGGCTTCTGCCGCTCGACGTCGAGCGCGCCCATATAGACGATGCACTCGAGGCCGAAGCGCGCGCAGGCCGTCGCCGTCGCAACCCCGTGCTGGCCTGCGCCGGTTTCGGCGATGATGCGCTTTTTGCCCATGCGCCGAGCGAGCAGAATCTGGCCGATCACGTTGTTGATCTTGTGCGCGCCGGTGTGGTTCAACTCTTCGCGCTTGAAATAGATCTTGGCGC
The DNA here is from genome assembly GCA_963696665.1 of uncultured Alphaproteobacteria bacterium. Classification (GTDB taxonomy): domain Bacteria; phylum Pseudomonadota; class Alphaproteobacteria; order Rhizobiales; family Beijerinckiaceae; genus Roseiarcus. The sequence goes on along the minus strand of CAVOLE010000008.1, from coordinate 975,817 downwards.
CGCCGAGTTTTTCGGTCAGCTGCTCGGCGAAATAGAGCGGGCTCGGGCGTCCGACATAGTGCTTGAGCAGGTGGTTGAGCTCGGCCTTGAAGGCCGGATCGGCCTTCGCCTCCTCGTAGGCCTTTTCGAGCGAGAGAATGAGCGGCATCAGCGTCTCGGGGACGAAGCGTCCGCCGTAAATGCCGAAGCGTCCGCGCTCGTTCGGGCCCTCGCGATAGGAATTGGGCTTGTCGAGCTTGTTCATGTCAGCCCACTCCCACGGCGGCTACCGCTGTAGCCGCGCTCGCTGAGCGCGGGGACGCGGTCCAAAGGGCGTCCGGAAGGACGCCCGTCTGCCGACGGGCTATGGACCGCGTCTACAACAGCAATCTGCTCTAGGCCGAAAGCCCGCCTTGCCGCCGTGACAAACGCCCTAATCTTGGCCGGGTCCTTGACGCCAGGCGCGCTCTCGACGCCGGAGGAGACGTCGACGCCGCGGGCTTGGCTCAGCGCGATGGCGGCGGCGACAGTATCGGGGTCGAGACCGCCGGACAAAAGCCAGGGGCTGCGGGCATGAAAGTCCCGCGTGAGGCTCCAGTCGAACGGACGGCCGTTGCCGCCCGGATGAGCCGCGCCCTTCGGCGGCTTGGCGTCGATCAGCAGGGCATCGGCGACGCCATCATAGGCCTCTGCGGCGGCGAGGTCCCCGCGCGCGGCGACCCCGATCGCCTTCATTGTCGGACGAGCGCAAAGCTCGCCGATCTCTTTCACCCGCGCCGGGGATTCGCTCCCATGCAATTGCATGAGGTCGGGCGACAGGGCCTCGACAATGCGCTTCAGCGTGTCGTCATCCGCGTCGACGCTGAGCGTGACAATCGTCGCATGTCCCCTCGCCTGGCGTCCGAGAGCGCGCGCGGTCGCGAGATCGATGTGGCGCGGGCTTTTCGGGAAAAAGACGAAGCCGACCATGTCGGCGCCGGCCTCGAGCGCGGCGTCCAGCGTGGCTGCGGTAGAAAGGCCGCAAATTTTGACTGTGGGCTTCATCGCGCGCTTCTTTCGGTCAAAGCGCCCGCGCTGTCAAAGGGAGGCGGTCGCGCCGCTCAATCGCCGGGCGGCTCATTGTGTTCCGGCTTGCCGGCGCCCAGGCTGCGCTCAAGCTGGTCGATTTCGCCTTGCGCCGCCGCCCGCATCTTGGCCTCCGCGTCGCGGTAAAGCGCAACGACCCGCCGCCCCTCATCGGTCAGCGACGCGCCGCCGCCTTTCGCGCCGCCGTGATGTGCGGCGACCACCGGCGTCGCGAACAGCTGGTTCAATTCGTCGACCAGAAGCCAGGCGCGACGGTACGACATCTGGTGCGCGCGGCCGGCGGCCGAGATCGATCCGGTTTTCTCGATTGCTTCCAAGAGCGCGACTTTGCCGGCCCCGAGGCGCCGGCCAGCCGGGAAATCAAGCCGGATCGTCAAACGCGTGGACATCGTTTCCCCCTCGGGCGCTTTGCGCCGCTTTTAAACCGCTGCTCGTTCAGCGTGCGCGAATTCCCAATAGAGTTTGCGCGCGCGCCGGAAGAATGGCCCTGGCTGCAGATCGCGTGTGTCGATACGCGTGACCGGCGTCACCTTGCTGTAGTTGCCGACGACGAAGATCTCGTCCGCGTGATCGAAATCGGCGAAATTGAGGGTCGCCTCCCGCGCGTCGACGCCGCCCGCGCGCAGGAGCTTGAGCACCCGCTGCCGAGTGATTCCGTTGAGGAAGGTCCCGTTCGCCATTGGCGTCATCACGACTTCGTCCTTGGCCATGAACACATTCGCCGTCGCGAGCTCGGCGACATTGCCTAGCATGTCGCACATGAGACAATTGTCAAATCCGCGCGCCCGCGCTTCGATTAAGGCCCGGGCGTTGTTGGGATAGAGGCAGCCCGCCTTGGCCTCGACGGGCATGGTGACAGCGAGCGGCTTGGCGTAGGGCGAGCGCGTGATCTTAACGCCGGTCGGCTGAGGCAGAGGCGCCTCGTAGAGACACAGGCAGAAGCGGGTCGATTCCGGGTCGGGCGGGACGGCCGACATCAGCGAGCCGTGCTCGGCCCAGTACATCGGGCGGATGTAGAGCTCGGCGCCGGACGCGAATTTGTTCATCCCCTCGCGCGTGAGCTCGAGCATCGCCGCGACGCTCATCGTCGGTTTGAGGCACATGGCTTTGGCCGAACGATTGAGCCGCGCGCAATGCTTGTCGAGATCCGGCGCAACCCCGTCGAAGGCGCGCGCCCCGTCGAACACGCTCGAGCCCAGCCAGAAGGCGTGCGTGCGCGCCCCGATAATCGGATGATTGCCTTCAAGCCATTCGCCATCGAGGAAGGTGAAGGTTTGCGACCAGGCGGGCATTGCTTTTGATCCCTTCGGGTCGAGGAATTGGCCGGACGGAGGATCGCCAGTCTAATTGGCTTCGGGACGCCGGAGCCAGCCCGAATTGAGCCGAGCGCTTGCTCAGTCGAGCGGCAAAACCTTATGAGCCTCCGCCCCGAGCCGCGCCGCCGCCTCGCTGATCCGAACGCTCCCGATCACGAGATCGGGCGCGATCTCGGCCAAGGGAACGAGCACGAAGGCGCGATTGAACAGTTCGGGATGCGGCAGGGTCAGCCGTTCGGTCTTGAGGGCAACCTCGTCATAGGCGATGAGGTCGATGTCGATGACCCGCGGGCCCCAATGTTCCGTGGGCTCGCGGCCGAGCTCGACCTCGAGCCTCTTGACGCGCTCGAGAAGCGCCAAGGGCTTAAGGCTCGTCCGGCCGAGAGCGCAGGCGTTGACGAACCAGTCCTGATCGGTCTTGCCCCAGGGAGGCGTGCGGTAGAGGCGGGAAACGGCCGTGAGTTCGACGCCTGGCTCGGCCGCGATCGCGCGCAGCGCCCGGCGCAGGCTCTGAACTTTGTCGCCGACATTGCCGCCGAGCGCGATGACGATCTGCGCCTTTCCGCCGTCCTTGGGCGCGGCGGCGAGCGGGGGCGCGGCCGCGTCCCTGAGCGCCATGAAGACGGCGAGCGCCGCGCGGTTTTCAGTGACATCATGCACGCGCAACACCGACGCCCCTCGCATGAGCGCAATCGTGTCGGCGGCGAGCGTGCCGGGGAGACGGCGGTCGATCTCGGCGTCGATGATTCCGCCGATGAACGACTTGCGCGAGAGCCCGACCAGGATCGGCGCCCCAAGGCGGCGGAAGCGGTCGAGATTCCAGATGCAGGCATGGCTCTGCTGCCGCGTCTTGCCGAAGCCGACGCCCGGATCGAGCAGAATCCGGCTAAAGGGCACGCCAGCGCCCGCGGCAAGGTTGAGCGAGCGCTCGAAGAAGCGCTCGACGTCGTCGAGGATGTCGATCGCCGGATCCTTCTCATCCCGGTTGTGCATGATGACAACCGCCGAGCCGGTCTCCGCGACAGCGTCCGCCATGCCGGGATCGCGCTGCAGTCCCCAGACGTCGTTGATGACGCAGGCGCCGAGCCGCGCCGCCTCGCGCGCGACCCTCGCCTTGCTGGTGTCAATGGAGACGGCCATGTCGAGCTCGGCGCCAAGCGCCTCGAGCGCAGGAACCACCCGCCGCAGCTCCTCGTCTTCGGAAACCGGAGCGTGGCCGGGCCTTGTCGATTCGCCCCCGACATCGACGATCGCCGCGCCCTCGGCGACCATCGCACGCGCGCGCACAACCGCGACGGCCGGATCGGAATGACGCCCGCCGTCGGAGAACGAATCCGGCGTGACGTTGAGAATGCCCATGAGCTGGGGCGACGTCTTCAGCGCGCTTAAGAATGTGTCGCGATGGAATGCGCGGCGGTCGGGCCCCATGCGCGTCGCTACCGCCTCTTTGCGGCTTCCGCAACCGGTTCGCCCAGGGCTTGCGCCGGGGTGGGGCCCGGACCCGCCTAGGCCGTGCGCCGTATGGGCGCTTGGTCGCGTTGACTATATATCCGTCACGGATATATAGTCGCTGCATGACCAAGTCGGAACCGACGCTGCCGCTAACGCCCGCCGTCTTCCACATCCTGCTCGCCTTGTTCGGCCGGGAGCGCCACGGCTACGACATCATGCAGCAGGTCAAGGCGGATTCAGGAGATACGGTGAAAATGGGTCCGGGAACCCTGTACGGCTCCCTCGACCGTATGATCGAAGCCGGCCTGGTCGCCAGGGGCGCCACCCAAGACCCGCGTCGAATCTACTACAGGCTCACGGCGCTTGGCCAAACCACGTTGCGCGCGGAAACGGAGCGGCTGTCGCGTGTGGCCCACGCCGCGCGCCGCCAGCTCGGGAGTGCGTGACGCCATGACGCGCCCCGCGCCGCGCGAAGAGTCCCGGTCGCTACGACTCTACGCGCGGCTGCTGGAGCTTTACCCGCCGGCGTTCTTGCAACGGCATCGCGCGGAGATGCTGCAAAACTTCGCCGACCTCGAAGATGCGGCGGCGTCGAAGGCGGCGCTATGGCTGCTGATCGGAAAGGACCTGACGATGAGCCTCATCCCGCACTTTTTCGCGTCACGGCTTGGCAATTACGTGATCGCTGTCGTTTTCACATGGATGTTGCTGTTCGTCATCGGGTATTTCTTTTACAGCCCGACGCCTGGCCGTCCGGTCTTGCACGCTTTTCCAGGTGTTCTCCTCGGCATGTTGTCCTTGTACGTTGCGATGCGCCTCTACGGAGCGCCACATGGCAGCTTGTACGTGATCGGCGTCGTTGTCGCGGCGATATTGCTCTTCACGATCGGGTATTTCCGCTACGGCGCGCCCGTCCAGCCGATCTTGCAGGTCTTTGGAGGCTTCCTGATCGGCATGCTGTCCATGTCCATCGCGATACGTGTCTATGGAATGCCATGAAAACAGCTCGCATGCGTGCAGCGTTAGACACTGCGTGAGTTAGGCCGGCTGAGGCCAGTCACCTATCCAGCGGTGTGTCCGCTGGTTGACGTCCCCCAAAATCGTCTGTGCCGGGGCTCAGGCCGGTAGCGTCCTAGATCACGCGGCGATAGCCGCCAGGATGCGCGCCCAGGAGCGCGCCCCCTTATGGAACGATGTCCGGTCGTATTTCTCGTTCGGCGAGTGGACGCGGTCGTCGTCAAGCGCGAAGCCGACGAGCAGGCTGTCCATATTCAGGTCGCGCTTGAAGAGACCAACAACCGGGATCGACCCGCCGCTGCCGACCAAAGCCGCGGGCTTCTCCCATTCGGCCTCCAGCGCGCGGCGGGCGAGCTTGAGCGCCTGGTTCTTGATCGGGACCGAAATCGCCGGACTGCCCTGGTGGCCCAGGAATTCAGCCTTCACGTCCGGCGGCAGCCGGGAGGTGACGAAGGCGCGGAAGGATTCGGCGATCCGCTCCGGATTTTGCTTGCCCACAAGCCGGCAGGTGATCTTGGCGCTGGCCTTGGCCGGCAAGACGGTCTTCGTGCCCTCGCCGGTGTAGCCTCCGACGATCCCGTTGACCTCGCAGGTCGGCCGCGACCAAAGAATCTCGAGCGGCGAGCGGTCGCGCTCGCCCGCCGGCGTCGTCAGCCCGACGTCACGCAGGAATGCGCCAGCGTCAAAATTAAGCTCCTGCCACTGGTCGGCGATCTCCTGCGGAGGCTCTTCGACCCCGTCATAAAAACCGGGGATGGCGACGGCGCCGTTGTCGTCGTGCAACTCGCCTAGAATCTTTGCCAGCACATGGATCGGGTTGACCGCCAAGCCGCCGTAGAGGCCCGAGTGCAGATCCCGGTTGGCGCCGGTGAGGATGACCTCCAGGCCAACGATGCCGCGCAGCGCGATCGTGATCGCGGGCGTGGACCGGTCCCACATCCCCGTGTCGCAGATGAGCGCGATATCGGCTCTGAGCTCCTTGCAATTGTCGGCGAGAAAAGCCGGCAAGGACGGTGAGCCCGTTTCCTCCTCGCCTTCGAAAAGCGCGGTGATATGGCAGGGCGGCCCGCCGAATTGCTTGAAGGCGCGGCAGGCTTCGAGAAAGGTCATGAGCTGGCCCTTGTCGTCGCAAGCGCCACGAGCCACGATCTCTTCGCCATGCGGCCCGGACTCGATCCTGGGCTCAAACGGCGGATTGCGCCAGAGATTGAGCGGATCGACCGGCTGCACGTCATAGTGGCCGTAAAACAGGACATGCGGCGCCTCGCGGCGCGCGGCCTTGACGCGGCCGACGACCATCGGGCGGCCGGCGGTCGGTCGCTTCGCCGCCTCGAATCCGAGATCGCCGAGCTCCGTGACCAGCCAGTCCGCGGCCCGCTCGCAATCGGGGAAATGCGCCGGAACGGCGGAAATGGAGGGAATCGACAGAAAAGAGAAGAGCCGGTCGAGCGCGGCCTTTTGGCCAGAGTCGATGGCGGAAAGAATGTCGTCGATCGTGGCCATGCTTCAGCCTCTTTGTCGCCTCTCGTCGCCCCTGATTGGAGCGCCTCTCCTACCACAGCGCCCGGAGTTCGTCGTCCCGCATCCCCCCTGTCAATGGCGGAGCGGCCAGAGCGATTGGGCGCCGAGGAAGATGCGATAGGCGCCACAAACAACAACGCCGCCAAAATCGGCGGCGTTGCAGGGTGAAAAGCGAGCGCCGAGGGCGATCAGAAAATCTGCCGGAAGATGACGAACAGGACGCCGGCCAGGATCATGGCCGCCGGCAGCGTCAGCACCCAGGCCAGCGCAATGCTGCGGATCGTCGACCACTGCATTCCCGATCCATTAGCCACCATGGTCCCGGCGACGCCAGATGACAGAACATGGGTTGTAGAAACCGGCAGGCCGAAGCCGTCGGCCGCGCCGATCGTCGCCGCGGCGACGAGTTCCGCCGCCGCGCCCTGGCCGTAGGTCAGGTGGGTCTTGCCGATCTTCTCGCCCACGGTGATGACGATCCGCTTCCATCCGACCATCGTTCCCAGGCCCAGCGCGATCGCGACGCAGATCTTGACCCACAACGGAATGAACTTGGTCGACAGATCGAGCTCTTTCTTGAACGTGGCGATTTGCCCCTTCTCCGCGGCCGACAGCTCGTTCTCCTTGTCCTTCGCCAGGACGCGGAAAGCCTCAGAGGTCAGATACATGTCGTTGCGGAGGTTCGCGACCTTGTCGAGCGGGGTGTGGGCGATGGAGCCGCTCTGTTTGACCTGGTTTGTGATGTCTTTAACCAGCACCGCGAGCGACGGATAGGTGCCCTCCGAGATCTTGTGGTCGTGGATGTAATCCTCAATCGCGGGGCGAGGATCGCCAGTGATGTTGTATCCCGCACCGTGGGCTTGGACGACCTTCGAAGCGCTTTCCGCCGCGGCGATGAATTGGGCGGCATGGCCTTCCGGGGGAGCGCGGTTGAGCGCATAGGCCGTCGGCACGACGCCGATCAGGATCAGCATGATGAGGCCCATGCCCTTCTGACCGTCATTCGAGCCGTGAAAGAACGACACCAGCGTGCAAGTCAAAATGAGCAAGCCGCGGATCCAGGGCGTTGGCGGCTGGTTGGTGGTCGGGGCGGTGTAAAGCGCCGGAATGCGGATGACCGCCTTCATCACCCAGAGCAAGATCCCCGCGAGGACAAAGCCAAACAGCGGCGAGAACAAAAGCGCCTCGCCGACCTTGGTGACCTGGTCCCAATCCACGCCGGCGGTGCCGTTCCTGCCGCGTATCATCGCATTGGCGACGCCGACGCCGACGATCGAACCGATCAGCGTGTGCGAGCTCGAGGCGGGAATGCCAAACCACCAAGTGCCCAGGTTCCAAATGATCGCGGCGATGAGCAGCGCGAACACCATTGCGTAGCCGGCGCTGGAGCCGACCTGAAGAATGAGCTCGACGGGCAGGAGCGACACGACGCTGAACGCGACAGCGCCGCTCGAAACCAAAACGCCGAGGAGATTAAAACAGCCTGACCATACGACGGCGAACTGCGCTGGCAGCGCGTGAGTGTAGATGACGGTGGCGACGGCGTTGGCGGTGTCGTGGAAGCCGTTGACGAATTCGAACCCGAGCGCGATCAGGAGCGCGACGCCGAGCAGGATGAACGGGAGAATCGTCGTCGGTCCGCCGCCGGCCGCGGTCACGTCCGATCGGATCGAATAGGCCATGTAGAACAGGCCCAGCGCGAGGACGGCAAGGATGCCGAGCGCAACCCGGATGTCGAGCGGGTGATCGAGATGTGGCTTGACCGGCGCTTCGGCGTGCGGGCCGAGTTGAGCGTCGAATGCGGTAGCCATGAGATCCCCCTGCGGCCGTTTCTAAACTCCTCTATCGCGACGGCACATGACAGGAATGTGAAGGCGTCGGCCAGGATGTCGGATGGCGCGCCCGCGCCGCATTCGGCTCACCCGGGCCGACGGGGCGCGGATGCTTAGACGAATTACTTAGCTCGAACCGGCCAACGGCCATTGCCAAATCGCCATGGCTGGGCAATTCTGACGCGAAAAAACAAGGGAAGAGCGCGTTCCATGGGGTTTTTGTCGATTCTGGATCGTAGTCATACGGTCGCCAAGCCCGGTTTCAGCCGTTGGATGGTTCCCCCGGCGGCGCTGTGCATTCATCTGTGCATCGGCCAGGTTTACGCGTTCAGCGTCTTCAATCTGCCGATGACCAGGCTGATCGGCGTCGCCAAATCCGCCCCGGATGACTGGAAGCTCACCGAGCTCGGCTGGATCTTCTCGATCGCCATCTTCTTCCTCGGCTTTTCCGCCGCGGTGCTGGGTCGCTGGGTCGAGGAGGGCGGGCCGCGCCGCACGATGTTCACCGCCGCTCTCTGCTTCGGCGGCGGGTTCTTGATCAGCGCCTTCGGGGTGTCGACCCATCAGCTTTGGATCGTCTATCTCGGCTACGGCGTGCTCGGCGGGATCGGGCTCGGACTGGGGTACATTTCGCCGGTTTCGACCTTGATCAAATGGTTTCCCGACCGGCCCGGCATGGCGACCGGCATGGCGATCATGGGCTTTGGCGGCGGCGCGATGATCGCCTCGCCGCTTTCGGTGTGGCTGATGCACGTGTTTTCAACGCCGACGCATATCGGGGTCGCCGAGACCTTCGTGGTGCTTGGGATCGTCTACGCCATCTTCATGCTGGTCGGCTCGGCGATCGTGCGGGTGCCTGCGCCGGGGTGGAAGCCGGAAGGGTACGTTCCGCTGGCCCAGCCCAAGAAACTCGTCACCACCAGGGACGTTTACGTCTATCAGGCGTTGAAGACGCCGCAGTTCTGGCTGATCTGGATCGTGCTCTGTCTCAACGTGACGGCGGGCATCGGGGTGCTCGGCCAGGCGTCGGCGATGAGCCAGGAAATGTTCCCAGGGAGAGTCACCGCCGCGGCCGCGGGCGGTTTCGTCGGCCTGCTCAGCATCTTCAACATGGCCGGACGATTCTTCTGGGCCTCGACGTCCGACTACATCGGCCGCAAGAACACCTATTTCGTGTTCTTCGTGCTTGGATTCATTCTCTATGCGCTCGTGCCGTATTTCGGCGGCCACGGCAACCTGCCGCTGTTCATTGTCTGCTTCCTCATCATCATCAGCATGTATGGCGGCGGATTCGCCACCGTGCCGGCCTATCTCAAGGACATGTTCGGCACCCGCTATGTCGGGGCGATCCACGGGTGGCTCATCACGGCCTGGTCGATAGCCGGCGTGGTGGGCCCGGTCCTGGTGAATTATATCCGGCAATACCAGATCGACAGCGGAGTTCCGAAAGCGCAGGCCTATAATGTCACCATGTACATCATGGCTGGGCTTCTGGTCGTTGGCTTCATCGCCAATTTTCTGATCAAGGCGGTCGACGATCGCCACCATATGGACCTCGAGACGGTCGACGACCTGGTCGGGGTGGCTTGAGAGGTTTGGACATGACCTTGGACAACGGCGGCGGCAGCGCCACCACTCCGCTCCAGCTGGCGCTGGCCTGGGGCTTCGTCGGCGTCCCGCTGCTCTGGGGCATCTACGGAACTCTCGTCAACGCGATGAAGCTCTTTCACTAGAGCTGATTTTTTGGCGCTTCAGGCGTTGATGCGACGGCGCTGGCCGAGTTCACGGAGACGCCTGGACGGGTAGCGGCTAGCGGCGGTTTGTGCGCCCGGGTCTGGCTTGCGAGAAATCCGCTTGCATCAGGCGGGCGGACGCGGCAGCCTTGAAACTACGGACGGCGTCGAGGCCAGGACTTCGAGCTTAAGCCTCGACGAAGCCAATCACGGTTTAGGGAGGACAATATGGCGCCATACAAAAAGGTGGCGGCGCGCTCCGCCGCACTGCGCGGCGCGTTCGTCGCTTCGGCCGCTCTCGCGCTTGCCGTCGCCCAATCGGCATGGGCCGACGATCAGGCGCCGATCAAGATCGGCGTGATCGCGGAGGCGCAAGCGGTCGCGGGCTCCTCAATTCCGCAAGCCGCTCAGATCGCGGCCGACGAGATCAACGCCAAGGGCGGCGTCAACGGGCGAAAGATCGAGATCGTCTCCTACGACAATCATTCCTCCTCGGCGGAGTCGGTGCGCGCGTTCCAGCGCGCCGTCACTGAGGATCACGTCAACGCGGTGATCGGCAGCTACATCAGCGAGGTCGTGCTGGCGCTCGAACCCTGGGCGAGCCGGCTCAAGACCGTCTTCATTACTCCAGGCGCCGCGTCAGACGTGATCACCCAGAACATCGCCAAGGACTACGAGCACAACAAATACACGTTCCACGGCTATCTCACGTCGGGAGCGCTGTCGGGGCTGGTGTGCGACGCCGCCAAGGACATGCTGGTCGACGGCCTCAAGATGAAAACCGCGGTGATCATGAGCGAGGACGCCGCCTGGACGACGCCGCTCGACGCCGGCTACGAGACCTGCCTGCCGAAGATCGGGCTCAAAGTGCTCGACCACATCCGTTTCTCGCCCGACACCACCGACTTCACTCCGATCTTCAATAAGATCGAGGGCCAGAAGCCGGACGTCATCATCACCGGCATCTCGCATGTCGGCACGCAGCCGACCGTGCAGTGGAAGAGCCAGCAGGTGCCGATCCCGATGTTCGGCATCGCCTCGCAAGCGACCAACTCCACGTTCTGGAAAGACACCAACGGCGCGACCGACGGCGTGATCTATCAGGGCGTCTCAGGTCCGGGCGTTGCGGTCACTCCCAAGACGCTGCCGTTCGTCAACGCTTTCGTGAAGAAATTCGGCAATGATCCATCCTATTGCGGCTACACCGCCTACGACGACGTCTACATCATCGCCGATGCGATCAAGCGCGCCGGAAGCCTCGACAGCGACAAGCTGGTCGATGCGATGGAGAAGACCGACTATGTCGGGACGATCGGCCGGATTGAGTTCCTGCCGAAGGGCGATCCGCATGTGCATGGGCTGAAGACCGGCAAAGGCTTCATCACCGGCCTCATGCTGCAATGGCAGAACGGCAAGCAGGTCAACATGTGGCCGGCGGCGCTCGCCAACGGCAAACTCGAGTTCCCGTCCTTCGTCAAGATCGCCTCCGGCAAGTGACGCCAGGCGAACCTGCCGCCAAGCCGCAACCCCTCTCAACCCCTCTCCCTCCCTCGACAAGCTCGGGACGAGGGGGAGGGGGGAGCCCGGCATGCGAGCCCTCCCTCCCTCCGGGCGACAGATGCTCTTCTGGCAGATCCTGATCGACGGCTTCGCGATCTCCTCGCTCTACGCCTTGGGCGCGACCGGCTTCACCCTGATTTTCGGCGTCACCGGGGTGCTCAATCTTTCGCATGGGGCGATCATGGTCGCGGCCGCTGTCGCCGCCTGGGCGATTTCCGGAAATCTCGGGGCGGGCGCCTATCTCGCCGCCGCGTTTGGCGTCTTCGTCGGGCTCGTGCTCGCGCTCTTGACCTACTATCTCATCGTCCGGCGGCTGCAATTGTCGCGCGCGGTGCGCGAGGAGGAGAAGGAGATCTTCATTCTCACCGCGACGCTGCTCTGGGGCATCATGATCCAGGAGGCGATCGCCTACCTCTACACCAACAACGCCAAGACCGTGCTGCCGATCGTCGACGGCGTGGTCGCGATCCTGGGCGTGCGCACGCCCGCCAACGAGATTTTCACCGCCATCGTCTGCTGGGCGACGATCGGAGCGCTATGGCTCTTCGTCAACCGCACGCTGGCCGGCAAGGCGGTGCTCGCCGCGTCGATGAATCCGCGCGGCGTCACTTTGCTCGGCATCGAGCTCAAGACCGTCTACGTCGGCGTATGGGCGATCTATGGCTTGCTCGCCGGCGTCGCCGGCGTGCTGCTCGGCATGTTCCTCGGCGTCTCCTCGTATAGCGCCGGACCTTTGACCGCGAGCGCCTTTTCGATCGTCGTGCTCGGCGGACTTGGCAGCGTCTCGGGCTCGCTGATCGCAGCTTATGTCGTCGGCTATCTCGAGACGCTGACCGCCTACCTCATTTCGCCGGCCTATCGCGCAATTCCGGCCCTCCTGCTTCTGGTTGCGGTGATGTATGTGCGCCCGCGCGGCTTGTTGGGCAGGCGCTAGGTGATGTTGCGTCGCGCGTTCTCCTCGCCGGTCCTGATCAGCCTGATCGTGATCCTCATCGCCGCAGCCCTGCCGCTCTATGTCTCGGGCTACGTGCTGGGGCTGCTCACCATCGCCTATTATTTCGGCGTGTTCTCGATGGCGTGGGATTTGTTGTTCGGCTTCGCCAACGAAGTGAACTTCGGCCCCTCGTTCCTGATCGGGCTTGGCGCCTATACCGCCGGCATCCTCGATAATCTCTACCAGCCGCCGATCGCGCTATGCATCGCAGCGGGCGTGCTGGCGGCGATGATCGGCGGACTGGTGCTGGCTTTGCCTGCGCTCAGAGTGCGCGGTCCCTATTTCGGACTCACCACCCTTGTCGCCGTGCTGATTCTGCAGAATTTCGTGGTCGTCGCGGCGGGCCTGACCGGCGGAGAAATCGGCCTCACGATTCCTGACGTCATTTCGATCGACGACAGGGTCAATTACTGGATCGCCCTCGGCTTTATGGGCGTTAGCGGCGCAATCCTCTACGGGCTCACGCGCTCGCCCGTCGGCCTCATCCTGCAGGCGAGCGGGCAGGATCCGGTGCAGGCGGGCGCGCTTGGGTTCAACGTCACCAAGCACAAGCTTGCGGCCTTTCTGGTCAGCGCGTTTTTCTCCGGGCTCGCCGGCGCGCTGATGGCCTTCTATCTCGGCACGGCCTCGGTGGGTACGTTCATCGACGTCACCGTCGGCGTGCAGGTGATCATCGGCGCCGTGCTTGGCGGACGCCGCACCATCCTCGGCGCGGTGCTGGGCGCGGTGTTTCTGGTGGCGCTTGGCGAGACCTTGAGGCCGCTCGGCGACCTCTCGACCTTCATCGTCTCTGCGGTCGCGCTTATCGTCGTCCTCTTCTTCCCGGCCGGATTGCTCGGCATGGTCAAGGGCGCGCGGGAGGCGACATGAACGCCGGTGCGCCGAGGCTGGAGGTGAACGGCCTTGAGAAACGGTTCGGCGGCCTGACTGCGGTCCGGGACGTCAGCTTCTCGGTTCACGCCGGAGAAATCCTCGGGCTCATCGGGCCGAATGGATCGGGCAAATCGACGGTGATGAAATCGATCCTCGGCGTCGAGCGGCCCGATTCCGGATCCGTGCGGATCGACGGCAAGGAAGTTTCAGGCTGGCCGCCGCACCGGATCGCGCGGCTCGGTGTCGGCATGGTGTTCCAGCATTCGCGCCCGCTGCATCGGCAGACGGTGCTCGAGAACATCCTTCTTGGGCTTTTGCCCGACCAGTTGCTGGACCTGCTTCCTCGCGCCTCCGTCGAGGCGCGGGCGCGGGCCATCGCCGAGCGCGTCGGTCTGGCCAACGTGATCGATCGACGCCCCGCGACGCTGCCATTCGCCGACTTGCGCAAGATTGAGATCGCCAAGGCGATCGCCCGCGATCCGCAGGTGGTGCTGATCGACGAGCCGTTCGCCGGCCTCACCGCGCGGGAGACGGCGTCCTTCGCCAACCTCGTCACGGAAATGCGCGACGATGGCCGGGCGGTCCTCATCGTCGACCACAATGTGAAGAGCATGTCCGCGCTGGTCGACCGCGTCTACGCCATGAATGTCGGGGAGAAGATCGCCGAGGGCACGGTTCAGGAAGTGATGGCGAACGAGACCGTGCGCAAGGTCTATCTCGGTGGCGCGCTCACGACAGCGGCGCGTCCGGAGACCTCTTTCGCCGACGCCCAAACGCCGTTTCTCGAAATCGAGAACCTGAACGTCGTCTATGGCAAGGCGCAGGCGCTGGAGAACGTCTCGCTCCACGTGCATGAAGGGGAGTTCGTCGCGATCGTCGGACTGAACGGCGCCGGCAAGACGACATTGTTCAACGCGATCTCGGGCCTCGTTCCCTATGCGGGCGCCATTCGCCGGCAGGGCCGGTCGCTCGGGGGCCAAACTGCGGCGACGATCGCGCGCGAGGGAATCGTGCAATCGCCGGAGGGGCGCGAACTGTTCGGCCTGATGACGGTCAGCGAGAATCTGGAGATGGGCGGGCATCGGCTCGGCGAGAAGGAGCGCGCCGAGCGCCTGGAGTGGCTGTTCAACCTTTTCCCGATCCTGAAGGAGCGGCAGAGGCAAACGGCTGTGACGCTGTCGGGCGGGGAGCAGCAAATGCTGACCATCGCGCGCGCGCTCATGATGAAGCCCGATCTTCTGATCCTCGACGAGCCGACGCTGGGCTTGGCGCCGGTCATCATGGAGCAGATTTCAAAGGCGCTCGAGCGGCTGAGACAAACGACCGAGATCACCGTGCTGCTTGGCGAGCAGAACGTCACCTTCGCTCTGCCCCACGCCGATCGGGTTTACGTGCTGGAACACGGCCGGATCGTTTGGGAGGGCGACCCGAGCCGCTTCGCCGCCGAAGCCGGGGCGCAATATCTTTAGGGGAGGGCCTTCAGCAGGTCGAGCGCAAGCGGCTTATACGTTCGCGATCGGCGCCTGCCAATTCAGGCCCGGCGTCCGGCGGCGTCCACAAGCCCATAGCTGCTCCTGCGGAACGCAAACGAACGTCGAGAGTCGCGAGCGGCAGATCGCGACGCTGAGCAAGCTCAAGATAGCAGGCGTCATAAACGCTGAGGTCAAATCGGTCTGCCAGCGGGAGCGCGGAAGACCATACGCGCGCATCGCACTCGCCGTCGATCACAATCGGCAGCAACCGCAGGTCCGCAAGAGAGTCATCGCGATAGCGTTGGTCGATTCGCTTGCGGCGGATTGCGGACTGCCCCCGAACCATGCGACCGAGTCCAGTATCCGCAAGATCAGGCGTCACCGCCCTCGCGCCCATCGCCAGATCGCCCATTGGCGGCGCAGCGGCGACGCCTCGATGACGGCGTCGAACGGATGGTCCGAATTGCGCTCGAGCCGGTCGAGGTCGAGCCGCAAGGGGCCAAGCGGAATGAAGGCCGGCAGGATCTCGGGAGCGGAACTCTTTAGCCGGCGTTCGGCCTCGGCGAGCGCGTCGCGCGCTAACGCCCTGAGTTCGCCGCAGGCCGCGACTACGCCCGGGCTTGCGCGCCGCGCGTCGAAATCGGCCGCGCTTGCGCCGTGACGGGCGGCGACGTCGGCGGGGATCAGCGTTGGCGCCGATCCGGCCTTGAACGGCAGCTCCTTGAGCACGCGCGTCAGCGCCAGCGCCATGCCGGCGGGCGCGTGGGCGGCCGCCGAGTCCAGATCCGCGCCGCCCGCCGCGATGCGCGCCGCGAGCTTAAGGCGCGCGCCCTCGCTCTCGTCAGCGTATGCGCGAAAAGCCGCGAGGTTGAAATCGTCGTCCGGCGCAACCTCGCGCAAGCGCGCGTCCAGCATCGCCTCGAGCGAGGCTTGGGGCAGCGCGTAGGCCTCAACCGCCGCGAGAAGCGCGAGCGTGACCGGATTGCCCGCCGCCTCAGCCCGCCGTTCGCCGGAGATCGCTTCGCGCCACCAGGCAAGCCGGATCGCGGCCAGCGTCGGATTGTGGGCGCGGATGAGCGCGTGGCGGATTTCGGTGTCGAAGCTCGCCAAGGCGAACAGCGCGCCGCGCGCGTTTGCGTTCGCATAGAGCGCGGCCAGCCACTGATCGCGGGCGTGCGTTCGAGCGAGCGTTGCGCAATGTGCGTGAGCTTCCGCAAGCGGGTCGGCGCCCGGCGGCGGGCGCGTGGTCACGGCGCGGCGATCAGCGCCGCCGCGACACGCCGGCCTTCCGACTGCATCACATTGTAGACCCGCAGCGCCGGGCCGGTCGCCATCGCCTCGAAGCGCAGGCTGGCCTGACCGAGAGCGGCGCGCAGGGCTTTCGGGATCGGCGCCATTCGTGCGCCCGTCCCGACGATGAGAAACTCGATCGAGCCAGGGCTCTCCGCGCATTCGGCCAAGATTGGAGGGAGCGCGACTGAGGCAAGATCGTCGACATTCGTCGCCTCGATCGGCCGGACGCCTTTAGGCGTCGCCAGGATCGAGCCTGCGTAGCGCATGCCGGCGAAGGCGAATGCGCCCTGTCCGTGAGCCGTGATTGAATGGCTGCCGGGTGCGAAGGCGGGCTGCGGCTCAGCCTCGCTCACGCCTTCTCCTTCGCCTTCACGTCCTTCACGTCAGCGCCGGCGGCTTCCTTTTCCCGCATCCTGTCGAAGGTGTCGGCGCGCACGCCCATGTAGATGAGCATTGGCGAGCAGATGAAGATCGACGAATAGGTGGCGACGAAAATGCCCCAGATCATGGCCGCCGAGAACGAGCGGATGACGTGGCCGCCGAGGAAGAACAGCGCCAGAAGCGCGAGAAAGACGGTCGTCGCCGTCATGATGGTGCGCGGCAGCACGGCGTTGATCGACATGTCGATGATCTCGGCGGTCGACAGGCGCTTGTATTTGCGCATCACCTCGCGGATGCGGTCGAGCACGACCACCGTCTCGTTGAGCGAGTAGCCGACGATGGTGAGGATCGCGGCGATCGAGGTCTGATTGAACTCGAGCTGGGTGACGCAGAAGAACCCGACGGTCAGCAAAAGATCGTGCATCGTCCCGATGATCGCGCCGACCGCGAATTGCCATTCGAAGCGGAACCACAGATAGGTTAGGACCGCGATGATCGCGACGACGACGCCGAGCGTGCCGCTCTGCACGAGTTCGTTCGAAACGGTCGGGCCCACCGATTCGACGCTGCGAAAATCGTAGTCCGCCGAAAAGGCGCCCCTGAGCTTGGCGATAGCGGCCTGCTCTCCCTGATCGCCTCCCGGCTGCACATTCAGCTTGAGGATGACATCCGATTCGCCGCCGATCCGCTGCACCTCGACCGGTCCCACGCCAAGAGTCTCGGCCTTAGCGCGAATGTCAGCGACATTGGCCTCGCCGCTCTTGGCGCGCATGTCGACCTGGGTGCCGCCGGCGAAATCGATGCCGAAATTCATGCCCACGAACAGGAACATGAGGACCGAGACGATCGACAGAAAGGCCGACAGCGGATAGCTCACGCGGCGAAACCGCATGAAGCCGAATTTGGTGTTCTCCGGCGCGAGGCGAAGCAGTTTCATGCCGCAGAATCCAAATCATGCATGGGCGCGCTCATATCGGCAGGCTCTTCGGCCGCGCGCGGTGATACCAGAGCGCGATCATCATGCGCGTCATGGTGACCGCGGTGATGACCGAGGTCAGAATGCCTAAGCCCAGCGAGACGGCGAAGCCGCGCACCGCGCCCGAGCCGAACAGATAGAGGATGAGCGCCGCGACGAACATCGTGACGTTGGAGTCGATGATGGTCGCGAAGGCCCGGCGGAAGCCGGCGTCGAGCGCGGAAATGACCGAGCGGCCGAGGTGCGACTCCTCGCGGATGCGCTCATAGATAAGGACGTTCGAATCGACCGCCATGCCGATGGTGAAGACGATGCCGGCGATGCCGGGCAGGGTGAGCGTCGCTCCGAGCAGGACCATTGAAGCGAAGATAAACAGAATGTGCACCGCGAGCGCGAGATCGGCGAACACGCCGAAAATGCCGTAGGTCGTGATCATGTAGACGACGACCAGCGCCGCCCCGACATAGGCCGCGCGCTTTCCGGCGTCGATCGAGTCCTGCCCAAGTCCGGGTCCGACGGTGCGCTCCTCGACCACCGTAAGCTTGGCTGGCAGCGCGCCGGCGCGCAACAGAATCGCCAGGCTCGAGGCCTCGTCGAGGCTGAAATTGCCGGTGATCTGGCCGGTGCCTCCGGTGATCGGCGAGCGGATGACCGGGGCCGAAATGACCTTGCCATCGAGCACGATGGCGAACGGGCGGCCGACATTCTCGGAGGTGACCTGGCCGAACTTCTGGCCGCCGCGCAGGTTGAAGCGAAACGTGACGTCCGGCTCCCCGGTCTGCTGGTCGAAGCTCTGCTGCGCGTCGACCAGGTCTGCGCCGTCCACCATGACGCGCTTTTCCACCTCGATCGTTCCGCCGCCTTTCTGCATCGGCAGCGTCTCGACTTCATTCGGCGGTTCCCCCGGTTGAGCAACGAGCCGGAATTCGAGCTTCGCCGTTTGGCCGATGATCTGCTTGAGTTTCGTGGTGTCCTGAAGGCCCGGCACCTCGATCAGCACCCGATCGGAGCCCTGCCGCTGGATCACCGTCTCCTTGGTGCCCATGGCGTTGATGCGGCGGTCGAGCACCTCAATCGATTGTCCGACCGCATGGGCCATCTTGTCGGTGATCGCCGCGTCGGTCAGCGTGAGCGCCACGCCCTCGGCGGTTTGCGTCACCTCAAGCGTGCGCCCGTTTCCTCCTGCGAGCGGGCCGCCGATCGGCTGGCTCAGCGACTGCAGAAGCGCGAACGCCTTGGCGCGCTCGGCCGGGTCGGCGATGCGGACCACCACCCCGCGCGGTTCAGTCGCGATGCCGCCGGAGATCGCAATCCTGCCGTCACGCATCTTCTGCCGCACGTCGTCACGCAACGCCTCGACCTCGCTCTTGACGACCGAGGCGTGGTCAACCTCCATCAGCATGTAGGCGCCGCCCTGCAGATCGAGGCCGAGCACGATCTGGCGCAGGGGAATGAAGCCCGGGAGCCGGGCGGCGAGCGCGTCGACCGTCTGAGCCGGCATGAAGCTCGGCAGGATGACCAGCGCCGCCGCCGCCACGAGCGCCAGGACGGAGGCCAATTTCCAGTTCGCGAAACGAAGCATCAGACTTTCTCAACACGCGCCCAAAAGCGGCGCTCCCGCCCTTAAGGACTGGGCGCATCTTTCTTGGCCGGCGGCGACTTGGCGGGGGGCGTCGCGTCCTTGACAGGCTCCCCCTTGGCGCGCACCTCGGAGATGCCGGAGCGAGCCAACCGCACGCGCACGTTGGGAGCGATCTCGAACTCGACTTCGTTGTCGTCGACCGACTTGGTGACCTTGCCGATCAAGCCGCCGGTTGTGACGACGACGTCGCCGCGACGCGCCGCCATGACCAATTCGCGCTGCTCCTTCTGGCGGCGCTGCTGCGGCCGCAAGATGATGAAATAGACGATCGCGATCATCGCCACGATCGGCACCAGCTGAACCAGCGCATCGCTCCCCGGGAAGGGAAGGGCGCCGGTGGCTTGCGCATAGGCGGCGGTGATCAGCACGGGGACGGCAGCTCCGGCGACGCGAAAGCCGCGCCGTTCATCGAGAGGTCAAAAAGGCGTCGCATATATAGCGGCGGGGCCTGCGAAAGCAACGGCTCGTGGGTGGACGAAGCGGGTTCTGGCGGATAGCGGCCTGCTTGCGCCCTTTTCGCAAGGTCGAGCCGTGGCTATAAGGCGGCGTTGCGATTCGGGCATGGGGTTGGAGGGAGTAATGAACAAGCAGGCGGCTGAATTTATTGGCACATTCGCTCTGGTGTTTTTCGGCTGCGGAGCGGCGGTCATCGGCGGCATGGGGGCGGGGCCGACCGCCGTCAATCTTCTCGGCATAGCGAGCGCTTTTGGCTTCGCCATTGTCGCCATGGCCTATGGCATCGGGCCGATCTCCGGCTGCCACGTCAATCCAGCGGTCAGTTTCGGCGTCTATGTCGCTGGCCGCATGAGCGTCGCTGACATGATCGGCTACTGGATCGCCCAGGTTCTGGGCGCGATCGTCGCCGCTGCAGTGCTTTATCTCATCCTGTCCGGCAAGGCTCAGGGGTGGACCGGCGGGCTCGGCCAGAACGGTTGGGGGCCTGGTTATCTCGGCGAATACAATGTTGTCTCCGCGTTTGTGTTCGAAGTGGTGGCGACGTTTTTATTCCTGGTGTGCATCCTCGGCGTCACCCACCCGTTCGCGCCGACCGGCTTCGCCGGCCTCGCCATCGGGCTCACGCTGGTCGTCATCCATCTGGTCGGCATCAACATCACCGGCACCTCGGTCAATCCGGCTCGCTCGATCGGCCCGGCGCTCATCGGAATCGCCTCTAACCCCCGCGCAGTCGCGCAGCTTTGGCTGTTCATCATCGCCCCGCTGATCGGTGCGGGCGCTGCGGGGCTCTTGTTCAGGGAAAGCGCTCTGTTTGACCAGTCGAAGAAACCCTGAGCGAACCGGGCCGGCTTCGGGGTCCCCACCCTCGGAATTGCATGGGGCGGAACCGCGGTAGGAGGCCCGCGCGTTTCCGCCCCAATCCTGGGGAACGTCGGGCGCCCCGCGAGCCCTGGATCGCCACGTCGCTTCGCTCCTCGCGATGACGATTCCGTCCGAACGCGGCGTGCTCTAGCTTCACCTCACGAGGCTTCGGCATTCCCCTCGGGCGCTTTCGCCTCGCCCGCGGGCGGAGCCTTCACCACCCCGGTCGTTTCGTTGACGATGACGTTCTTCCAGATGTTGTCGTTGGGCACGATCTTCACGAGCCCATCATCCGTGCGGATGTAAGTGCTGAAGATGGTGACATGGGTCACCTTGCCCTTGATGCCGCCTCCGACCTCGACGTAATCGCCGACGTCGAATGGCTTGAACACCATGATGAGGAGGCCGCTGGCGAAATTGCTGAGCGTGCCCTGCAACGCGAAGGCGACGACGAAGCCTGCCGCGCCGATGACCGCGAGCAGAGGCGCGAGGTTCACCTCAAGCGCCGACAAAGCGAGCAGGAAGCCAATTGCGACAATGACGCGCCCGGAGGACGAGATGATGAAGTCGCGCAAGAGATGCGAGGTCACGTGGTTCCTGCTCATGACCCGCCGCAGGATCATGCGCACGATCCTGGCGACGATGATCGAGCCGATGATATAGGCGAGAAATGTTCCCACATCGCGCGCCAGCCTGAGTCCGCCCTCGCCAGAGGATAGCCAGCCTGAAATTCTCGCCAGAGTCGCGGTCCGATCCGTAACGTCGATCTTGATGCCGCCGATCGAGGCGATGTAGAGGCGATACGGCTTGCCGTCGCCGCCCTTGGCTTCGAATTTGTCGAGGACCAGTTTCAGGCGGTCTGTGAGCGCGGTGCGCTCGCCCATCAATTGCGTGCTGTAATCGACGAGCTGGACTTTGACGTCGGTCTTGGCGGCGGTCACCTCGTCGGCCTTTTCAGCCAGTTTTTCGGCCTTTTTCGACGTATCGGCGACCGCGGCGGTCGCCGCTCCGGTTGCGGTCGCCGCCGCCGCCGATCCGGCCGCCGCCGGTGTTGATTCAGCCAGCGTTTTGATTTGGTCCGCTGCGGCGGCTTCTTTCTCAGTCGCCGCGACCACCTTCTCAACCTTTACGGCGCCGCCCGCGCCGTCGGATTTCTTCGCCGCGGATTCGGCCGCCTTCTGCAAGACGTCCTTGTCGCTCGCCGCAGCCACGACCTTTACGCCCGCCGCCGGGGTCCCCGAATCCACAGTAGCGGCGGGCGGAGGGGCCGCCTCGGCTTGTTTGGCCATAGCGGCGGTGGCCGCTTCGGTCTTCTTCTCCTCCTTCGCGGTTTCCTTGCTTGCGGTTTTGACCGTCTGGGCGAGATTCTTCTGCGCCTCAGCGAGGCGCTGGGCGGCCGCCTCCTTGTCCTTGTCGGATGTGGCCGCTTTGACCTCTTCCGTGGCCTTCGCCAGGTCCGCCGCAGCCGTCTTCTGTTTCTCCAATTGCACGATTTCGCGGTTCTTGCGCCGGACATCCAGTTCCGCCACCGTGATTTCGCGCTCTTTCGCCCGGAGCAGCGCGTACCAGCCCTTGGCTTCGGTCTCCGTCTCGTCTTTGGTCATCGGCTCCAGCAGGAGCTCGAGATCATCGAGCGCGATCTGAGGGTCTTTGGTGGTGGTCGGCTCAGCCTCCTTGGCGGCGACGGCCTTTGCGTCCGAAGCTGCAGCGGCAAGGGCCGCAGTGTCGTCCCCGGCGCGAGATGCTGACGGTCCCACGCTGAGAGCAGCCGAAAGCCAAGCGATTGCGATAAAACGAATTAGCCTCTTGTCCCGAATGAACACAGCGCGCCCCTAACGTTGAATATCGCCTGCAGCTAAATCCAATCTTCATGGCTCTTATACACCACGCGCGGCCGGTTTGAATTGATGATCGATGCTGTCCCAGCGGACCGCGTCCAGCCGTTGGCGGTGCGATCTTGCCAGCGCGGGCGCGCCGCGCGAAAAGCCCGCCCATGCTGCATATCAGCGCCCTCACCTATCGGCTTGGCGAGCGTCTCCTGATCGACAACGCGACCGCCGCGCTGCCGTCGGGCGCGCATGTCGGGCTCGTTGGGCGCAACGGCGCGGGCAAGACCACGCTCTTCCGCCTCATCCGCGGCGAGCTTGCGTCCGAGGGTGGCGCGGTCGTTGTCCCTAAGGGCGCCCGCATCGGCAGCGTCGAGCAGGAAGCGCCGGCCGGCGCCGAAAGCCTCATCGACTTCGTGCTCTCCGCCGACATCGAGCGCGAGGCCTTGATGGCTGAAGCGGAAACCGCGAGCGAGCCCGAGCGCATCGCCGAGATCCACACGCGCCTCGTCGACATCGAGGCGCATAACGCCCCGGCGCGGGCCGCGCGGATCCTCAAAGGCCTCGGCTTCGACGAGGCGGCGCAAAGCCGCTCGCTTGAGGAGTTTTCCGGCGGCTGGCGGATGCGGGTGGCGCTCGCAGCGGTGCTGTTCTCCGAGCCCGACATCCTGCTGCTCGATGAGCCGACCAACTATCTCGACCTCGAAGGCGTGCTGTGGCTGACCGACTACCTCAAGACCTGCCCGGCGACGATTCTCGTCATCAGCCATGACCGCGATCTGCTCGACGACGTCGCTGAGCAGATCCTCCACCTCGACCGCGGCAAGCTGACTTTATGGACCGGCGGTTATTCGAGCTTCGAGCGCCAGCGCCGTGAGCAGCAGATCCTTGCCGGCAAGGCGGCCAAGAAGCAGGAGGAGCGGCGCGCTCATCTCCAGTCTTTCGTCGATCGCTTTCGCGCCAAGGCGTCGAAGGCGGTGCAGGCCCAGTCGCGGCTCAAGATGCTGGCCAAAATGGAGCCGATCGCGGCGGTGGTCGACGAGAGCGTGCAGCCGTTCAAGTGGCCGCCGGTCGCCAAACGCCTGAGCCCGCCGATCGTGACCCTGGAGAAGGTCAGCGCCGGCTACGACGGGCGCGCGGTCATCTCGCGCATCGATCTCACGCTCGCCGACGACGACCGCATCGGCCTCCTCGGGCAGAACGGCAACGGCAAGTCGACCTTCGCCAAGCTCATCGCCGGACGCCTTGAGCCGATGGCGGGAAAGATAGTGCGCGCAAACCGCCTTCAGGTCGGCTATTTCGCCCAGCATCAGATCGATGAGCTCGAGCCTGGCGGCAGCGTTTACGACCACGTCGCTGAGCGCATGCGCGGAGAGGCGATATCCAAGATCCGCGGCCGCGCGGCGATGATCGGCTTCTCCGGCGCGCGGGCCGACACCAAGGTCGAGTCCCTCTCGGGCGGCGAGAAGGCGCGCCTGATGATGGGGCTTGCCGCGTTCGACGGACCGCAGCTCCTCATCCTCGACGAGCCGACCAACCATCTCGACATCGACAGCCGCGGCGAATTGATCGAGGCGATCAACGATTATGAGGGCGCCTGTATTCTAGTGTCGCACGACCGGCGCCTGCTGGAGGCCTGCGTCGACCGGCTGTGGCTCGCGGCGAACGGGACTGTGAAGCCCTTCGAGGGCGATGTCGCCGATTACAGCCGGTTCGTGCTCGGAGGAACCGAGCGGCCGGAGCAAAGACGCAAGCGGGAAAGCGAGCCCGCGCCGACGGCGAAACTCAAGCGCGAGCCCACGCCGCTCAAGCGTGGGATCGCTGCGCTCGAAGACAAAATGAGCCGCTTCCAGGATCTCCTGCGCCGCGTCGACGAAGCTTTAGCCAAAGCGAGCGCGCGCAACGGCGATGCAGTCAAGATGGCGGATCTGGCGGCGAAGCGCGCCGAGCTCGAGCGCGCTTTAACCGCAACGGAAGAGGCGTGGTTCGAACTCACAGCTGAGGCCGAAGACAGATGAGCCGGACGTTGCGGGCGATGGCGGCCGTCGGGTTCATCATGACGGCGAGCGCGTCAGCGGGGGAGCCGGCGTCCTGGCCGAACAGTTTTGCTGGCCGGCTCGAAGCGCTAGCGCTCCTCGAAACGCTGAACGCCGATCTCCTCGCCCATGACAGCGCGACGCTCACCCTCGAACGCTGGTGCGGCGATCACCGGTTGGCCGACCCGCCGCGCATCATCGCCGAACGCGTAAGCGACGCAGACAAGCCGGCAAGCGCCGACGTGCGGGCCGCGCTCGACGTCAAGTCGGACGAGAAGCTTTCCTATCGCCGGGTTCGGCTTAAGTGCGGCGACCATGTGCTCTCCGAGGCTGACAATTGGTACGTTCCGGCGCGGCTCACGCCCGAGATGAACCATGTGCTCCAGACCACCGACACGCCGTTCGGCAAGGCCGTGGCCGCGCTCCACTTCCGCCGCCATACGCTTTCCGCGGACTTGCTATGGCGGCCGCTCCCGCAGGGTTGGGAGACGGGGGCCGCGCCCCTGTCGGACGAAGCCGGCGCGCTTGCGATTCCCGGCCACGTGCTCGAGCACCGCGCGGTGCTGTCGACGCCGGACGGCGAACCGTTCAGCGAAGTGGTGGAGACTTACACCGGTGAGGTGCTGGCCTTCCCGCCGCCGAGATAGCGCTGAGAACTCCGGCCGGTTAGTTGTGATGATGGAGAACCGGGAGCGAAACATGCAGGGCGAAAGATCGCTGAGCGACCGCGTAAAAGTCGAAATCGCCGAAGGCGTCGCCGAGGTCACCCTCAATCGTCCCGACAAGCTCAACGCGCTCGATCCAGCGATGTTCGACGCGATCATCGCCGCGGGCGAAAGATTAAGCCAAACTGCGGGGCTGCGCGTCGTTGTGCTCGCCGGCGCGGGCAGGGGCTTTTGCGCCGGCCTCGACAAGGCGAGCTTCGCGGCCATGGCCGGCGGGGGCGCGGGGCAAAAGTTCGGCGATATCGCCGCGCGCACCCATGGGATCGCCAACGCATGGCAGCAAGCGGCCTATGTCTGGCGCACGCTTCCCGTTCCGGTGATCGCCGCGATCCATGGGGTCGCGTTCGGCGGCGGCTTTCAGATCGCGCTCGGCGCCGATATCCGTTACGTCGCGCCGGATGCGCGGCTTGCGATCCTCGAGATCAAATGGGGCCTCGTGCCCGACATGGCCGGAATCGCGCTGATGCGCGAACTCGCCCGTTCCGACATCGTCCGCGAGCTTGCCATGACCGGCCGCGTTTTCTCGGGCGCCGATGCGTTGGCTTACGGCTTCGCCACTGCCCTCCACGCTGACCCTCTCGCGGAGGGCCGTTCGACCGCCAAGGAGATCGCCGCCCGCAGCCCGGACGCAGTGCGCGCGATCAAGCGCCTCATGAACGCGACGAGCGACAACGAGGCCGCCACTCTCCTCGTTGCCGAATTGAAGGAGCAGGCAGCGCTGATCGGGTCGCCAAATCAGATCGAGGCCGTACGCGCGGGGATGGAGGGAAGGCCGGGATGGTTCGCCGACTGAGGTTTGTTGAGAAAACCACGCCCTTCCCTGACGGGACGGAACCGCGTAGGCGTTTGATCCTAGCCCGATCCGGCTGGCAGGCCGAGCGTTGAGCCAGGGAGGCCCCCATGTTCGTCGACGGCCTGTTTGCCGGCAAGAAAATCCTCGTTACCGGCGGCGGCACCGGGCTCGGCAAGGCGATGGCTGAGCGTTTCCTCGGCCTCGGCGCCGAGATCGCCATCTGCGGCCGGCGCAAGGGCGTGTGCGACGAGACCGCTGCGCAGCTCATGAAGGCGCATGGCGGGCGCGTCTCAAGCTACGGCGTCGACATCCGCGACGCGGCCGCGGTCGAAGCGATGATCGAGGAGATTTTCCGCGACGGCGCGCTCACCGGCCTCGTCAACAACGCCGCCGGCAATTTCATCTCGCGCACTGAGGATCTGTCGTCGCGCGGATTCGACGCCATCGCCAATATCGTCATGCATGGCACCTTCTATGTCACGCAGGCGGTGGGCAAGCGCTGGATCGCGGCCAGGCAGAAGGGTAGCGTGGTGTCGATCGCCGTGACGTGGGTGCGCAACGGCGGCCCGTTCGTTGTGCCTTCGGCGATGAGCAAGGCGGCGATCCAGGCGATGACCATGTCGCTCGCGCAGGAATGGGGCCGCTATGGCATCCGCCTCAACGCCATCGCGCCGGGCGAAATCCCGACCGAGGGCATGAGCAAGCGCCTCATGCCCGGCGCCGAGCCCGGCGCTTCCGCCGCGCGCAATCCGATGGGTCGTGTCGGTCGGATGGAGGAATTGCAGAATCTGGCGACATTCCTGATGTCGGACGGCTGCGAATGGCTGAGCGGGGAGACGATCGCGATGGACGGCGCTGAAGCGCTTGCGACCGGAGGCAATTTCTACGAACTGCGCCGCTGGGGCGACGCGGAGTGGAAAGCGGCGCGCGACGCGATCCAGGCCTTGAACGCGCGCGACAAGGCCGCACGCGGCTGACGCTTGCGATCGAACCCAAGCCTCTCCATTCTTGCGGCTACTTGAAGGAGAACGTTCTTGGGCAAGATATTGGTCATTGGGGCCGCCGGGCTGATCGGCAAGGAAGTCGTGAAGGCGTTCGGCGAAAGCGAGTGCATTCGCGCGTCGCGCAGTTCAGACGAACACGTCGATATCTCGGATCCGGAGTTGATTGTGTCGCTGTTCGACCGGATCGGAGCGGTTGATGGAATCATCTGCGCCGGCGGCACGGCGCGCTTCAAGCCGTGGAATCAGTTGACTGACGAGGACTGGACGTTCTCGTTGGCCAATAAATTGCTGGGCCAGGTCAACGTCGTCCGCTATGGCCTTAAGTCGGTCCGGCCCGGCGGCGCGATCACGCTGACGACGGGTCTTGCGTCGCAATATCCCGCTGCAGGCAGCGCGGTCATCACCACGGTCAATTCCGCGGTCGAAGCTTTTGTGCGCGCGGCGGCCGTGGAGCCGTCGATTTCCATTCGGGTGAACGCCGTTTCGCCGGGCTGGGTGTCGGAGACGTTGCAGGCATTGGGCCGCAATCCCGCTGAAGGCATTTCGGCTGCCGAGGTGGGCAAGATTATTGTCCGGCAGTTCCGCGAGGGCGCGACGGGCTCGGTGGCCCCGGCCGCCAAGGCCTGATAAGAGCCGCTGACACCGGCGATATCACGCGCCGATTCGCTCGGCCGGCGCGGCCGTTCTGAAAGGCCGGCGGGAGCAGGACGACCTCGACCAAACACCGCCGATCATACATCGTTCTTTCGACGAGGCGCCGCGACCACCGCTCCGCGTCGTTTCGGCGCTTTGACAGGCTGCAAACCTTCGCCTAGCCCTTCGGATCATGGAACGGACGTGGCTACATGCGCCCCTGACGTGGCGGTGGGCTGCGGGGCGGAACGGGCTCGCCGCCGATTGGGCGGTTGTCGCCTTCGGCGTGTTCCTGTTCTGGATCTCGGAGAGCTACCCATCGCTAATGCCGGTCTGGGCGCCCTGGGATTTCTCGCCCCTGGTCTATTTGGCGACGGCGCTCACGCTGCTCTGGTTCTTTCGCGGAATGGCGCTCGCGCGGCCGCAGGAGCGCCCCCCCGTCTGGCGGCGCGCGGTTTTCGTGATCGGGCTGCTCGGCGCCTATGCCGTGCTGCAGACGCGGTTCGAATATTGGTCGCAGCACATGTTTTTCCTGAACCGGATCCAGCACGTAGCGATGCATCATCTCAGCCCATTCCTGATCGCGCTGAGTTGGGTCGGCGGCACGCTCAAGCGCGGCATGCCGCGCTGGGCGCGGCGCCTGGTCGAAAGCCGTTTCGCCGGCGCGACGATCCACGTGTTGCAGCAGCCTTTGCTGGCGGCGTTCCTGTTCGTGGGACTGTTCTATTTCTGGCTGATCCCGGCGGTTCATTTTCGGGCGATGATCGACGCGCGGCTTTATGCGCTGATGAACTGGAGCATGGTTCTGGATGGAATCCTGTTCTGGTGCCTGGTTCTCGACCCGCGGCCGAAGCCGCCGGCGCGCGTGTCTTTCGGCGCGCGGGCCGCCCTCTCCCTCGGTGTCATGTTCCCACAGATCCTGCTCGGCGCGATAATCGTCTTCTCATGGCGCGACCTTTATCCCTATTACAATCTCTGCGGCCGTATTTTCCCCTCCATCAGCGCGCTCGACGATCAGCAGCTCGGGGGCCTCGTGATCTGGATTCCCCCCGCGATGATGAGCATAGTCGGAGTGCTCGTGGTCGTGAACGCGATGAGGCTCAACGATGAATCGATTGCGGAGACCGACGAAGACGGCGCCGCCCTCGCCGCGCTCTCCCGCCGCTGGACAGGTCTCTAGATCGGCGCTTTGCGCGCTGGCGCTGGCGCTGTCATATCCGGCGGCGCAGGCGGCGGAGCCGGGGCTCGTAATAAGCCAACCGTGGCTGCGGCTCATCATGTCCTCGCGCCCGGTCGCCGGATATTTCGTCCTGTCGAATGAGACCGGCCGGACGCGCACGCTCGTCGGCGCCGCCTCGCCTGGATGCGGCGCCCTCATGCTGCACCGCAGCGTCAACGACAACGGCCAGGAACGGATGGAGATGATCGATAGCGTGTCCGTGCCCGCCCACGGCGAGGTCAAATTCGCGCCCGGCGGATACCACCTGATGTGCATGTCGCCCGCCGCCGCCGTGGCGCGCGGAGGCTCGGTTTCCGTCACCTTGCGCTTTAAGGACGGCGGTTCGCTCGTGGCGAGCTTTCCGGTGCGCGGCGCGACCGGCGATTGAGCCGGGCTCAAATGAATTGCATGAGCCGCGCGAACAGGCCGGGCGGATGAGCGTGCTCGACCAGACGCCGGAGATCGGCCGTGACGCCAGCGACGTCGCCCGCCGCGGAGCCAAGCGAGGGAATGAGCAGGCGCGCGGCGCCCGTGGCGTCGAAGACATAGATCGCCGAGCCGTGCGTCACCTCATAGGGGCGCGTCCCGGTCGCGGGCGTGACAGAATAAGCGATGCGATAGCGGCGCGCCAGCGAGGCGATCTGATCGGAATCGCCCCGCAATCCGTCGATATGGGGCGAGAAATTTTTCACATAGTCGGCCAGCACGGGAAGCGTATCGCGATCAGGGTCGACGGTCACGAAAAGCAGGCGCACCCGCTCAGCGTCCGGACCCAGCCGCTTGAGAATGTCGGCGACGTTCGCGAGTGTCGTGGGACAGACGTCCGGGCAGAAGGTGTAGCCGAAATAAAGCATGACGATGCGGCCGCGATAATCGGCTTCAGTCACCCGCCGTCCGTCCGACGCCCGCGTCATGGCGAACTCGAGCGCCGGCGAATCGCCAGATATGTCGATGGCGCCCCGATCGTCGCCCCTTTGGCACCCGCCGATGAGCGCGACGCCAAGTCCCGCGCCCGTCAGCGCGAGCGCGCGCCGCCTGGTCATCGAAGCAGTGGTCGCCGGGGCGGGGACGGTTTTCTCAAATGATGCCCGCGGGCGCATGATGAGCTTCCATGCAGTGGAACAGGGACGCTCCGCACCATCTACCAGGCCGGCGCGCCGCGGGCGGCCTCGGCGAACGACGCCGCAAGATGGGGCGCGAACGAATTCCAGACTTCGACATGAAACGTGGCCTCAGCGCGGCGCCAGAGCACGATCTCCACTTTGTCGAACAACGTGCGGGTCGTGAAGCCGACCGGAAAGGCCTCGAGGCCGAGATCGAGCGGGCAGCCGGCGTTCAAGACGCGCCCTGCGGCCGGGCCGCTGGCGATGAGGCCCACCTGCCGATGCGACACGTCGACAAGGCTGTGCGCGGTTCCCTCAAGCACCGACTCGAGCACGTCGCCGATCGCCGCCACATCGGCGCCGTCCGCGATCAACAGCCATTCGTCCGGCCCGAGCCATAGCGCTGCGCGCTTGTCCCCTTCGGCCGCCGGGCCGAGCTGAGAAGGCGGCTCAGCCCCAAAAACCATCCCGCAGGCGAGGCGCACCGCCTCGCCCCCGCGTAAGATAAAGCGCGCGGCCGGCGGCGCCTCCGCCAACGTGAATCGCGGGCTCGCAGGAAAGGACGAACCTTCCAACGGCGAGCGGGGTTTCAGCGCGGCGTCAGCCATTGAGGCGCGCTCCTTCTTTGTCATAAAAGACCGAGCTCACGACCGTCACGCCGACAGCGCCGCTTGGCGTCGGGACGTGGAGCTTCGAGTTCATTCGCGATCGTCCGGCGGCGACAAGGGCAAGCGCGATCGGCCGGCCCATAGCCTCGCTCCGGTAGGACGACGTGACGTGCCCGAGCGCGGAGGAGCCAATCGGCGGGCTCGCGCTTTCCGTCACCTGCGCGCCCTCTTCGAGCGCGATTGCGGGATTGTCGGTCAGAAGCCCGACGAGCTGCTTGCGATTTGGCGCCAGCATATCGGGACGCGTGAGAGAACGCTTGCCGACGAAATCCTTCTTGGTCTTCCCGATCGCCCGGTCGAGGCCGAGATCCGCGAGCGTCACCGTGCCGTCGGTCTCTTGCCCCACGATGACATAGCCTTTTTCGGCCCGCATCACATGCATCGCCTCGGTTCCGTAAACGCAGCCGCCCTGCTTCTGCACTTCGCGCCACGCGGCCTCCCAGACAGCGCGGCCGAAATGCGAGGGAACGTTGATCTCGTAGCCGAGCTCGCCGGTGAAGCTCACCCGCATGAGCCGCACGGGAACGCCTGAGATTCGCGCCTCACGCACGCTCATATGCGGCAAGGCGTTGTTCGAGAGATCCACGCCTTCGAAAATCGGGGCGATCGTCTCCCGCGCGCGCGGTCCCTGCACGGCGATCGTCGCCCATTGCTCGGTGGTCGAGGTGAGCCAGACCCTGAGATCGGTGAATTCGGTCTGGAGATAGTCCTCCATATGCGCGAGCACGCGTGGGCTCCCGCCGGTCGTGGTCGTCACGTGGAAGCGGTCAAGTTTCAAGCGCGCGATCACACCGTCGTCCATGAGGAAGCCGGCTTCGCTCAGCATGAGGCCGTAGCGGCAGCGCCCAATTTCGAGCTTCTGGAACGCGTTGGCGTACATGCGTTCGAGAAACGTCGCCGCATCGGGGCCGACGACCTCGATCTTGCCAAGCGTGGAAGCGTCGAACAGGCCGACGCTCGAGCGCGTCGTGCGGCACTCGCGCGCGACGGCGTCGCGCATGGATTCGCGGCTTCCCGGAAAATACCAGGCGCGTTTCCATTGGCCCACATCCTCGAATGCGGCGCCGTTTTCGGCCGCCCAGTCATGAATGGGCGTGCGGCGGATGGGATCGAACATGTCGCCGCGCGCGGGTCCGGCGAAGGCGCCGAAGGTCACTGGCGTATAGGGCGGCCGGAAGGTGGTGAGACCGACCGCGGGAATCGGCGTCTTGAGCTCGGCGGCGGCGAGGTCAAGCGCGTTCATGTTGGAAAGCTTGCCCTGGTCGGTCGCCATGCCGGTGGTGGTGTAGCGCTTGATGTGCTCGATCGAGCGCATGCCCTCCTGGACCGCCAGGCTCACATCCTTGGCGCAAACGTCGTTCTGGAAATCGACAAAGGCTTTCGCGCGACGGTCCGCGGCGATAGGCGGAGCGGCGGACGCGGCGCCGAATGCTGGCAAAACGCCGCCGACGGCGTAGGTTCGGGCCGCGGGCGCGGCGAAGCCGGAGGCCGTCGCCGCCGCGCGTCCGGCTGCGTCGCCTTCGGCGAGCGCCGCCGCAAGATCGAACGCCGCATTGCACGCGCCGGCCGAGCGCTCGCGTTGAACCGACGCTCCGGGCTTGAAGAGCTGCAGCGCCTCGTCGAAGACAAGCTTGCCCCGCGATTGCGAAAAAAGATGCACGGACGGCGTCCATCCGCCTGACATCAGGAGCGCATCGCAGGAGACACTTCGATCCTTGCCCATATGCCTGACACTGACCGCCTTGACCCGCAGGCGGCCGTCGACTCCGAGGATCGCGGCTCTGGCAAGGACCTCGATGTTCGCGGCCCGCGCGGAATCCGCCAGCGGCCCTTTGGCCTCCGGGCGCAGATCGACGATCAGCGCGACGTTGACGCCCTCCTTCTTGAGGTCGAGCGCGGCTCGGTAGGCGCTGTCGTGCGCCGTCGCGACGACGACGCGATCGCCGACCTTGGCGCCATATTGGAGGCCGTAGCGCCGCGCGGAATCGGCGAGCATCACGGCGGGGCGGTCGTTATCGGGGAAGACGAGGGGACGCTCGATCGCGCCGGTCGCCAGCACTACCTCGCGGGCCCGCATCTGCCATAACCGCTCGCGCGGCAAGTCGGGATCGGCGATGAGGTCGGCTTCCGCGATGCGCTCGTTGAGCCCGACGAACTTCTGCGCGTAATAGCCGAACGCTTGCGTGCGCGTCATCAGCCGCACGTTCGGCGCCGAGCGCAACGCGGCGAGGGTATCGTCGAGCCAGGCCTGCGCACTTTTTCCCTCGATCTCGGCCTCCGCCTCGGCGAGGAGCGAGCCGCCGAGTGCAGGATTTTCGTCGCACAGAACAACTCGCGCGCCGCTTTGGCTTGCGGCGAGCGCTGCCGCGAGCCCCGCTGGCCCTCCGCCAACGATCAGCACATCGCAATGGTCGAAGGTGCGCTGGTAACGGTCAGGATCGGGCTCGCGCGGGGGGCGCCAAGGCCCGCGGCGCGGCGGATCACGGGCTCATAGACGCGAGTCCAGGCCCAGTTCTTGCCGAACAGGTTCGGGCCCATGAAAACCTTGTAGTAGAAGCCGGCGCCGAACAAAGGCGAGAACAGGTCGTTGACCGCCCCGAGGTCGAAAGAGAGCGACGGCCAGCGATTCTGGCTCGAAGCCTTGAGGCCATCGTAAAGCTCGATCTGGGTTGCGCGCAGGTTCGGGGTCACTCGGCCGGGCCCGCGCTCGACGCTGACCAGCGCGTTCGGCTCCTCGGCGCCGGCGCTGAGGATTCCCCGCGGCCGGTGATACTTGAACGAGCGCCCAACCAAATGGATGCCATTAGCAATAAGGGCGGAAGCGAGCGTGTCGCCGGCGTAGCCCTGATAGTCGAGGCCGTCGAAGGTGAAGACGAGAGGGCGCGAACGGTCGATGGAACCGACGCCTGCGAGACGAAACCGCTGGCTCATTCGCTTGGCTCAGCGCGTTCGCTTGGCGTATCGGGCCGCGGCTCGCCCGCCTTGTAGACCGCGAGGATCTTGTCGCTCAGTGTGTCGCGCAGGCAATTGAAGAAGCGTCCGCATCCGAACGCGTGACGCCAGCGCTCGGCCAGCACGCCCTTGGGGTTCGAGCGGAAATAAAGGAAGTTCGCCCATTCCCCATCGCTGAGCGCGCTTGGATCGGGGGCCCGAGCGATATGCGCTTCGCCGCCGTAAACGAACTCGATCTCCGGGCGCGCCATGCGGCAATAGGGGCAATCGATCAGCAGCATGAGGCGCTCAATGCGCGACAGCCGCGGCGGCGGCTTCGTCGATGAGCCGGCCCGAGCGAAACCGGTCGAGGGTGAAGGGCGCGGCGAGCGGATGCGGCTCGCCTCGCGCGATCGTGTGCGCGAACACATGACCCGAGCCCGGCGTCGCCTTGAAGCCGCCGGTGCCCCAGCCGCAATTGACGAACAGCCCAGGAACCGGCGTCTTACCGATGATCGGCGAGCGGTCGGGCGTCACGTCGACGATGCCGCCCCAGTTGCGCAGCATGCGCATCCGCCGCACGCGCGGGGAAGAGCTCGCAGATCGCCTCAAGCGTATGATTGGCGATGTGCAGGCCGCCGGTCTGCGAATAGGACATATAGGCGTCGGTCCCGGCGCCGATCGACGAGCTCGCCCTTGTCCGATTGCGACATATAGGCGTGGATCGTGTTCGACATCACGACGCAGGGCATCATTGGCTTTACCGGCTCGCTGACCAGCGCCTGCAAAGGATAGCTCTCGAGCGGCATGCGCACGCCGGCCATCGCCATCACCACTGACGTGTGGCCGGCGGCCACGACTTCGATCGTCTTGGTGGCGATCGCGCCGCGCGTCGTCTCGACCCCTGAGATGGCGCCGGACGCGTCGCGACGTA
Source organism: uncultured Alphaproteobacteria bacterium (assembly GCA_963696665.1). Lineage (GTDB taxonomy): Bacteria > Pseudomonadota > Alphaproteobacteria > Rhizobiales > Beijerinckiaceae > Roseiarcus. The sequence continues at coordinate 941,504 of CAVOLE010000008.1, read as the reverse complement.
TCGCCGTCGCCTCGCAATTCTGGATGATGTCGACTCCGCGCGTCGAGGCTGCGCGCGCATAGCCCCAGGCGACCGCGTCATGCCGCGCCACGCCGCCGCGCCGCTGCAGCGCCGCGCCGACGATCGGATAGCGCACGTCGCGGGCGATGTTGAGGATTGGGCAGAAGGCTTTGGCCTCTTCCGGCGTCAGCCATTCATTGTCGACGCCCGCCAGGCGATTGGCGTGAACGTGACGTTTCCCTACCTGGACGTCATGCGTGTTGTGCGCCAGCATGAGCACGCCGCGCGGCGAATACATGACGTTGTAGTTGAGCTCCTGGGACAGGCCCTCCCACAGCTTCAGCGCGCGCTCATAGAGCGCCGCCGATTCCTCCCAGAGGTAGTTCGAGCGGATGATCGTGGTGTTGCGTCCGGTGTTGCCGCCCCCGAGCCAGCCCTTCTCCAAGACCGCAACATTGCTGAGGCCATGCTCCTTGGCGAGGTAATAGGCCGTCGCGAGCCCGTGCCCGCCTGCGCCGACGATGACGGCGTCATAAGATCCCTTCGGCTCAGGGTTGCGCCATTGCTCCGGCCAACCGGAATTGTGCTTAAGCGCCTGCAACGCGACATTGATGAACGAGAATCGCAACTGACGGACCTTGAGATGTTCTGATCGGACGATTGCCCGCTTCGATAAGCGATTGCGAGACTAATTTCGCGGCGGCGGCGAAACTTTGTTGCGCGGCCGCGCGCTATGCTCGCGACGATTTGATCGAGCCTTCTGCTGTATAACGGAAGATATGGATATTTGGCGACTTTCTCAGAAAATAGCGCGAGAGCCTCTACCGCGAGCAGCCGGTGAGATCCTTTTCCTCGATGGCGAACACCTTGCCCGCCTCGATTCGCACACCCTTCGCCATGCATTGGCGCCCGTCAGCAAGCTTGAGCCGCGCGTCGTAAACGCCAGTCCCCACGCCCGTAACCTTCAGCCGCTCGTCATGATCGACCTCGCCGTCGGGATCGTTCGTGGTTTGGTTGGGGCCGAAGGCCGAGGCGCCGGCGGGCGCGAGCTCGAGCGACTTCACCGTCGACGACGTCAGGTTCCAGAAGCGGGTGTCCTTCGCCATTGCGGGTCCCGCGAGAAGGATCGCCAGGGCGACAAGCGGAATTGCACGTTTCATCGTCCCTCCCTGGAGTCGCCTCGGCCCATGGGCTTAAATGTCAATGTTTGACGATCATGGCTCCACGAAGCGGACCGCGCAACGGCTGTTAAGCCGCATCGCACATCCGATCACGTGGCTGAAAGGCGCCGGTCACAGTTTCATGTTAAGGCGTCCCCATGAAGCCCTCATCCTTCCCAGACTTCGCCATTTGCGGACTTGACGAACTCGTCGGCCACCAGGGCCGGGGGGTCACCCACATCTTATCGATTCTTGACCCTGAATGGCCTGACCCGGCGGCGTTCCAGGCGTTCGATCCACACTTTCGCGCGACGCTGCGCTTTCATGACGCGATCGAGCCGGATCCAGACGTTCTCTTGCCGCAGAAAGGTGACGTCGAAGCGATTCTGACTTTCGGCCGCGACGCGGCTGACGCAGGCGGCCTGCTCATTCATTGCCATGCGGGAATCTCGCGCTCGACGGCGGCGACGCTGATGATCCTGGCGCAGGCTCACCCTGACGAAAGGGAGGATGGACTCGCCGACCGGCTGTTGCAGACCAGGCCGCAGGCGTGGCCCAACTCGCGAATGATCGAGTTCGCCGACGAGCTTCTCGACCGCCGCGGCCGGCTCGTCGCAGCGATCGCCGGGATCTATGCAAGGCAACTTGAAAAGCGCCCCGAGCTTGCCGAGATCATGCGTCGGGGCAATCGCGCGCGCGAGGTCGAACTTGGGCTGAGCGGAAAGCACCCGGCGCAAGCGGATGCGCGAGGCGAAACCTCTCGCCCCTCGCCTTAAACAAGGATTCGCGCTGATGCCCGACTTCGGCGCCTATCAGAACGAGATCTACCTTGCCGGACTGAGCGGCCGCTTGCCGTCGTTTCCGATGCGCTTCGACGAATTGGAGGCCAAGGCGCACGCGGCGATGCCGGCAAGTCTCGTCTCCTATGTCGCCGGCGGCTGCGGCGACGAGCGCACGCAGGAGGCCAACGTCGCCGCGTTCGACAAATGGGGCCTCTGGCCTCGGATGTTCGTCGGCGCCAAGCAGCGCGACCTATCGATCGAGCTCTTCGGCATGAAGCTGCCCTCGCCTTTGTTCATGAGCCCGATCGGCGTGATCGGGCTCTGCGGCCAGGACGGTCATGGCGATCTGGCGACGGCCCGCGCCGCCGCGCTGACCGGCGTGCCCATGGTGGCCTCGACCCTGTCGGTCGATCCGCTCGAGGCTGTCGCCGCCGAGTTCAAAGCGACGCCCGGCTTCTTCCAGCTCTACACCCCAACCGATCGCGAGCTGGCGGCAAGCCTCGTGGCGCGCGCCGAGCGGGCCGGTTTCAAGGCGATCGTGGTTACGCTCGACACTTGGGTGACAGGCTGGCGGCCACGCGATTTGGCCACCTCTAACTTCCCGCAGCTACGAGGCCATTGCCTGGCCAATTATTTTTCCGACCCGCGCTTCGCGAAATTGATCGGCGGGCCGCCGGGGAAGGATCCGCACGCCGCGGTTGCGACATGGGCGGCGATCTTCGGCAATCCGCTGACCTGGGACGACCTGCCGTGGCTGCGGTCGCTGACCAAGCTGCCTCTGATCGTCAAGGGAATTTGCCATCCGGACGACGCGCGTCGCGCGATCGACGGCGGCGTCGATGGCATCTACTGCTCCAATCACGGCGGCCGCCAGGCCAACGGCGGCATTCCCGCGCTCGACATGCTGCCTGCATTGGTCAAGGCCTCGGCAAGCGTTCCGGTCATGTTCGATTCCGGAATCCGTTCCGGAGCGCACATCGTCAAGGCTCTCGCGATGGGCGCGGCGGCCGTCGGGGTCGGCCGCCCCTACGCCTACGGGCTGGCGCTGGGCGGGACCGATGGAATTGTCCACGTGCTGCGGTCTTTGCTCGCCGAAGCCGATCTCCTGATGGCGGTCGACGGATATCCCACCCGCGCCGACCTCAAGCCGGAGGCGTTGCAGCGCGTCGAGCGATGACCAAGCGCCCGGCGCCGAGCTTTCAGCTCGAGATTATGGGTTTCCGGATTTGGGGGCCGCGGGATTCCGCCACGGGCCGTCCGCGCCGATCAGCGCGTTCGCGGCGTCGGGTCCCCATGTCCCTTGATCGTATTCCTGGACTGCGGGGGGCTTCTTCAGGATCGGCTCGACAATACGCCACTGGGCGTCGATCGTGTCCGCGCGTCCGAACAGCTCGTTGTTGCCGCGCATCGCGTCGCCGAGCAGGCGCTGATACGGAGGCATGTCCGACCCGGCGCGTTGCATCAGCGTCAGCTCGACATTGTCTCCCGTCATACGCTCCCCAGGATGTTTCATCCGCAATCCCAGGGCGACGCCAACATCCGGGCTCAACCGCGCGCGCACATAGTCCGCTGATGGGTCGGTCGTCTCGCCGAATGTCGCGCGGGGCGGCGGCTTGAACTCGATGGTGACTTCGGCGGCGGTCAAAGGCAGGCACTTGCCGGCGCGGATGTAGATGGGAACGCCCGCCCATCGCCAGCTGTCCACGAAAAGTTTCACCGCGACATAGGTTTCGGTCGTTGAATCCGGACGCACGCCCTTGACCGAGCGATAGCCGCGATATTGCCCGCGCACCAGGCTCGCGGCGTCCAGCGGCCGAACGGCCTTGAGCAGTGCGGCTTTCTGGTCCCGTTGTGCCTCATGCTCTTCGCCGGTCGGCGCATCCATCATCACATTGGACAGGACCTGGAGCATATGGTTCTGGAACACGTCGCGAAGGGCGCCGACGGCGTCGTAGAAGCTCCCGCGATCCTGAACGTCGAACGCTTCCGCCATGGTGATCTGGATGGCGCGAACATAGTGGCGGTTCCAGAGCGGCTCGAACATCGTATTGGCGAACCGCGTGTAGAGGATGTTCTGGACCGGCTCTTTGCCCAGATAATGGTCGATGCGATAGATCGACTCTTCAGGAAAGTGCTCGAGCAATGTACGGTTAAGCGCCTGCGCCGATTCGCGATCGCGGCCGAACGGCTTCTCGACGACAAGGCGTGCGTCGACGTTGAGGCCGCTTTTGGCGAGCGCGGAAACAACAACGCCAAAGAGGCTCGGAGGAATCGCGAGATAGTGCAGCGGCCGCTTGGCGCCGCCGAGCGCTTGCTTCAGTTGCGCGAAAGTCTGCGGGTCGTTGTAGTCCCCGTCGACATATCGCAAGAGGCCCAACAGCTTATCAAGCTTCGCCGGGTCAGCGCCCCCGTGCTGTTTGATGCTGTCTGTGGCTCGTCCCTTGAGCTCATCGACCTTCCAGCCCGCCTTGGCTACGCCGACAATGGGCACGCTGACGCCTTCGTCGCCGACGAGGCCCAGAAGCGCGGGAAAGATCTGCTTGAAGGCAAGATCGCCGGATGCGCCGAAGAACACCAGGGCGTCGGACTGGGCGGCCTCCATCTCATCTCCTCCTGGGGTTGCGATTGGGAAATTGGGCCGATGCTCAACACGTCGGCTCGCGGCGCGGCGGGCAGTCTAATCACACTCTCATGGACATGGCCAATTGAGGCTAATGATCAGATCGCCCCGCATGACATGCGCGTGGTAGACGTCTAGCTGAACCTCATGATTTCACCCACGCTGGAGACTTAAGATATGGCAAAGATCGGATTCATCGGGCTGGGCATTATGGGACGACCGATGGCCGGCCATCTTGTGGAAGGCGGCCATCAGCTCTTCGTTCACACCCGTCGCGCTCCGCCGAAGGAGCTGATCGACAAAGGCGCGGTCGCATGCGGCAATGGGAAGGAAGTCGGCCAGAAGGCGGACGTGATTATCACCATGGTTCCCGACACGCCGGACGTCGAGACGGTTCTCTTTGGCGCGGGGGGCGTCGCGGAGGGCCTGTCGAAGGGCAAGACCGTCATCGACATGAGTTCGATCTCGCCGATCGCCACCAAGGAATTCGCCAGGAAGATCAACGCGCTTGGCTGCGCCTATCTCGACGCGCCGGTCTCCGGCGGCGAGGTCGGCGCGAAGGCGGCGAGTCTCACGATCATGGTTGGCGGCCCCGAGGACGCGTTCGAGAAGGTCAAGCCGATCTTTGCGCTCATGGGCAAGAACATCACGCTCGTCGGCGGCAATGGCGATGGGCAGACGACCAAAGTCGCGAACCAGATCATCGTCGCGTTGACGATCGAGGCGGTCGGCGAGGCGCTCGTCTTCGCTTCGAAGGCCGGCGCCGATCCGGCCCGCGTCCGCCAGGCGCTGCTGGGCGGCTTCGCCGCTTCCCGCATCCTCGAGGTCCACGGCGAACGCATGATCAAGCGCAATTTCGAGCCGGGCTTCCGCATCGCGCTGCATCAGAAGGATCTGAACCTCGCGCTGCAGGGCGCGCGGTCGCTCGGCGTCAGCCTGCCGAACACTGCGACTTGTCAGGAGCTGTTCAACGCCGCCGCGGCCGCAGGCGGCGCGGCATGGGACCATTCGGGCATGGCGCGCGTGCTCGAGGGCCTCGCCCGCCACGAAATTGGCCAGGGGAAGGCGTCGGCCTGAGCCGCTCGAAGCGAGGGGAGCGGCGCCCATGAACGAGCGGCAAGTGTTGCGGGCCATGTTCGAGGCGGCGATCGCGGCGGCGTCGCCCGACACGGCTGTGCCCGCGAATCTCCCCGAGCCGCCCGCGGGACGCACGGTCGTTGTGGGCGCCGGCAAGGCCGCGGCCTCGATGGCCCGCGCCGTCGAAGCTCATTGGCCCGCGGATAAACCGCTCTCCGGCTTGGTCGTCACGCGCTATGGCCACGGCGTCGGCCCGTTGAAGCGGATCGAAGTCGTCGAGGCCGCTCATCCCATTCCCGACGCCGCGGGACAAATGGCGGCCCGCAGGATCCTTGATCTCGTGAAGGGCCTCGGCCCGGACGACCTTGCGCTTTGCCTGATATCGGGCGGCGGCTCGGCATTGCTATCCTTGCCTGCGCCGGGGATCACGCTCGATGACAAGCAGGCCCTGAACAGGATGCTGCTCAGGAGCGGCGCCAACATCCATGAGATGAACTGCGTCCGCAAGCATTTGTCCGCGATCAAGGGCGGCAGGCTTGCGGTCGCCGCCGCTCCGGCCCGGATCGTGTCTCTCATCATTTCGGACGTCCCGGGCGACGACCCGTCGGTGATCGCCTCCGGTCCGACGACGCCCGACACGACCACGCTCGCCGACGCCACGGCGGTGCTCAAGCGCTACGGCATCGTCCCGCCTCCGTCAGTTCACGCGCGTCTCGACGACAGTAGGTCCGAGACGCCAAAGCCTGGCGATCCGGCCTTCGCCCGCAGCGAGACGCGCATCATCGCCGCGCCGCAGGCTTCGCTCGAGGCCGCAGCGGAGATCGCGGCCCAAGCCGGCTATCGCCCGCTCATCCTCGGCGACGCGCTCGAGGGCGAGGCGAGCGAGGTGGGGAAGGTCATGGCCGGAATCGCGCGCCAGGTCGCAGTCCACGGCCAGCCGGCTCCCTCTCAGTGCGCCCTCATCTCCGGCGGAGAGACGACGGTGACGGTCAAGGGAGCGGGCCGGGGAGGGAGGAACGTCGAATTCCTGTTGTCGATGGCGGTCGAACTCGATGGACGCCCCCGGATCTTCGCCATCGCCGGCGACACCGACGGCGTGGATGGGGCCGAAGAGGTCGCGGGCGCGATCGTGACCCCCGACAGCCTCGAGCGAGCAAGGCGGCTCGGCCTCAACGCCAGGGCCTTGCTCGCCGACAATGACGCCCACGGCTTTTTCCGGGCGCTGGGCGATCAGGTCGTCACCGGACCGACGCTGACCAATGTCAACGACTTCCGCGCCGTCCTCATCAACGCCCTATGAGCGAAACGCCCCCGCCTGAGGGGGCGGATTCAACCAAAGGGCGAGCGCCGTGCAAGCCGATGCAAGAAAATCCAAGCAAAAAGACTTGGTTTTCCTTGCATTTCCTTGGCCGAATCGGGACTTTTCAAAGGGTTACGGAGGAAAAAAATAAAAAAATTTGGCTCCCTCTTAGCTCGCGTGTCAGGTTGTGGAAAAGGCGGGCGCATCTCCTTCTTCCGGCGCTTGCGCCGAGCGGGGGTCTAGGATTTCTGCTAGCACCAATATATAGACGAATATTCTGATTGCGTCAAGAAAATGTTCGCCGATTTCTGGAAAAGGGGCCGCCCCACGCGACCCGAGCAAGCCATAATCTCTCGCACGGCTTTTGAAGCGTCCGTCTATTAGCCGTACATGTTAGTTCCGTTCCGGGCGCACGGGACGTGTCAGAAAAAGCCACGGCCAAGCCGCGAGACGAGCGGCTGGAGGCGAGAGTCTCCCGCGACCAGAAGGCGTTGTTCCAACGCGTCGCCGAGCTTCAGGGCCGCCTGACGGACTTCGTGATCGCCAGCGTGCATGACGCGGGCGGTGCGTGTCACCGAGGAAACCCAGACGATCCGGCTTAGCGCCGCGCAGAGCCGCGCGTTCGTGGAGGCGCCGCTTCATCCGCGGGAGCCGAACGCTCGGCTCAAGGCGGCCGCACAGCGATACCTCAAGCTGACTGGCGCTGAGTGACCCTCGCTACGCCGGCGCGGCGTATAGAGGCTTTATCGGACCGCGAAAACGGTCGAGAAATGGACGCCGATTGGCGGCCAGATTGAGGAAAAGCGATCGCTTTCCGGTCGGAATTCGTCGATCCGGACGATCTTTTCGCTTGCTCGATAGGGGTCACGCCGCGTTTTCGGAGCCGAACCGTCCCCTCCTAACCTTATATCGTCGGATAAATGGTTAGTTTCGGAGACGTGTCTCCGGCCGAGGAGGAGACTTGTCGGCCAGCAACATGAATTAACTATTCAGAAAGCTTTGAGGAAAGATGCCGCATGAAAGAACGCACCGTCACCATAATCTCCTCTGCCCGCTCTATTGAGTAGGAATTATCCACATGCATGGTCGGATTGCGCCATGCCCTTCTCATTTCGTCAAAGACAGTGTGGGCCTCTGCAAAAAATTGGTCATTTGCCGTTCTAACGCCAGATTCCTTCATTCGTTTAGTAAGCTCTTTGTCGATTTCGCGTAAGTAGCTGCCCCAATCATTCTGTCTTGGAACACTAAGGGCGTTCGCTAGGGATGACAGCCCGACTTCTACTACCCTCATACAGTGCATTACACATGCAGTAGGTCGGTCTATCGATAGACACATCCCGGCTTCGTAAATAAAGGCCGGGGCGTCGAGAAGACGCGGCGCTTCTATCATGGGGCCTCGCAAGATCACGAGGAAGGGGCAGATTCCGGCCGCCACCCTATCCGGTCGCGCCATCGGCGGGAAGGGAATGGAGGAGTTCATGCTCTTCAATGCCTTCAGCCGCGTGCTGCCGAGCGGCATCGCGTCCCACGCCTTTGTGGTCGACGCCAAGGACGATAAAGCTGCGCAGTTCTATCAACGCTACGGGTTCAGATTTTTTGTCGAAGGAGGCCGAAGGTTATTCATTCGGCAGCCGAGATCGCCAAACTGTTCTCATAGCGTCTTTGAAGGGGCGCGGATGGGGGATGCAAGAGGAAGCGCTCATCTCTAGGTTTTGCGCGGACCGGCAATATCTGATCCATATGGTCCCGAGCTTTGGAGTCGCCCCATGATCGCCATGCCCATACCCGATCCCGGCGTCCTCGCTCGCCGCGCCGAGATTGTCGAAGCTCTACGGCGCCTCGTCCCTGGCGAAGGCGTCATCGATCATGAGAAGGAATTGCGCGCCTTCGAAAGTGACGGGCTCACTGCCTATCGGCAGCCGCCGATGGTGGCGGTGTTGCCGGAGACGACGGCGCAGGTCGTCGCGGTCATGCGCTATTGCGCGGCCAACAAAATCAAGGTCGTCCCCCGCGGCGCCGGGACGTCGCTCTCGGGCGGCGCCTTGCCGCTCGCCGACGGCGTTCTCCTCGGCATGGGCAAGTTCAACAAGATCCTCGAGATCGATGTCGACAATCGCTGCGTCGTCGCTCAGCCGGGCGTGACCAATCTCGGAATCACGCACGCCGTGCAGGGTCTCGGCCTCTATTACGCGCCCGATCCCTCGAGCCAGATCGCCTGCACGATCGGCGGGAATGTCGCTGAAAATTCGGGCGGCGTGCATTGCCTGAAATACGGGCTCACGACCAACAATGTCATTGGCGTCGAAATGGTGACGATCGAAGGCGAGATCATCCGGCTTGGCGGCAAGCATTTCGATTCCTCGGGCTACGATCTGCTTGGCGTCATGGTCGGCTCCGAGGGCATGCTGGGAATCGTCACGGAAGTCACGGTCCGCATTCTGCCGAAGCCTCCGGGGGCGCGCGCGCTGCTCATCGGCTTCGCTACAGTCGAGGGCGCGGGCGACTGCGTTGCCGCGGTGATCGGCGGAGGGATCATTCCCGGCGGAATGGAAATCATGGATCGACCCGCGGTGGCGGCGGCCGAAGCCTTCGTCCACGCTGGCTACCCGCTCGACTGTGAGGCGCTCATGATCGTCGAGCTCGACGGCTGCGAGGCCGAAGTCGATCATCTGATCGCCGAGGTCGAGGCCATCGCCGAGCGCAATGGCGCGACGAGCTGCCGGACGAGCCAGTCCGAAGCGGAGCGCCTGCTGTTCTGGGCCGGCCGCAAGGCCGCCTTTCCAGCCGTCGGCCGAATCTCGCCCGACTATTACTGCATGGACGGAACGATCCCGCGCCGAGAGATCGGCCGCGTCCTTCAGCAGATGAAGCAGATGGAGGAACGGTTCGGGCTTCGCGTCGCCAACGTCTTTCACGCGGGCGACGGCAATCTTCATCCCCTCGTTCTCTATGACGCGAACAAGCCCGGCGAACTCGACCGGGCGGAGGAATTTGGCGCGGAGATTCTCAGGCTCTGCGTCCATGTCGGAGGCGTGCTCACCGGTGAGCATGGGGTCGGCGTCGAGAAGCGCGATCTCATGGATACGATGTTCAACGAGATCGACTTGAACCAGCAGCAGCGGTTGAAGTGCGCTTTCGACTCGGAAGGCCTTCTCAATCCAGGCAAGGTGTTTCCGCAGCTTTGCCGTTGCGCCGAACTCGGCCGTATGCATGTGCATGCGGGTAGGCTCGCGTTTCCCGACTTGCCGCGCTTCTGAGGCGAGCACGTGTCGGTGCTTGAACCGTCAGACGCCAAGCAAATAGCGGAGATGATCTCCTGGGTTGTGGCGGAGGGCGACTCGGTTGAAATCGTCGCCGGCGGCACCAAGCGCGCGCTCGGGCGGCCGATGAAAACGGACCATGTCCTGGATGTTTCGCGGCTCGCCGAAATCGTTGAATACGAGGCCGCAGAACTTGTCTTGACCGCCCGTCCGGGAGCGTCGCTCGCCTCGATCAATGTTGAGCTTGCGAAAAACCGCCAGATGCTGGCTTTCGAGCCGCCCGACTGGCGCGCCCTCCTCGGCGCTGAGGGCGAGCAGACCCTTGGCGGCGTGATCGCCTGCAACTTGGCCGGCTCGCGGCGCGTGCGCTCCGGCTCGGCCCGGGACTACGTCCTCGGGTTTACCGCCGTGAACGGCTTCGGCGAAATCTGGAAGGCCGGAGGCAAGGTGGTCAAGAATGTCACCGGCTACGACATGTGCAAGCTTCAGGCGGGCGCTTACGGCACGTTGTCGGCGCTGACCGAGGTCACTGTCAAAGTCATGCCGAAGCCTGAGACCGCGTGCACGATCGTGCTGCACGGTCTTGCCGACGATGTGGCGATCCCCATGTTGGCGGATGCGCTCAATTCGCCCTACGAGGTTTCCGGCGCCGCGCATTTGCCGGCCTCCGCGGCGCGTCGTTCGAAAGTCAGCGCTGTGGCGGCGGGGCTCGGCGCGGCTACGGCGCTGCGGCTCGAGGGCCCGCGGCCGTCGGTCGTCTACCGGACTACAGCCCTCGAGGCGCTGGTCGGGCGTGGCGCGCGTCTCAACGAAGCGGAGACGGAGGCCTTCTGGTCCCAGGTCGGCGCCGTGCAGCCGTTGCTCGCGCAAGGATCGCGCATCGTTTGGCGGCTCTGCCCGACGCCAAGCCGCGCGCCCTCCGTCGCCCATTCGATTTGGTCTCTGCTGCAATCGGCGGAATTTTATTTCGATTGGGGCGGCGGATTGATCTGGCTGAGCCTCGATCCCGAAGAGGCGGGGCCGGACGCCGGCGCGGGCATCGTTCGTCCTGCGGTCGCTTCCGCAGGCGGACACGCCACTCTGGCCGTGGCGTCGGAAGCCATTCGCGCCTCGGTGCCGGTGTTCGAGCCTTTGAGCGGCGGCGTTCGCGGAACTCACGGCGCGGGTGAAGAAAGGGTTCGACCCTCGCGGCGTCCTCAATCCCGGACGCATGCAGGAAGGTCTCTGATGCAGACGAACTTCACCGCAGCCCAGCTCGCCGACCCCGACGTCAGCGTTTCCGAGAAGATCTTGCGCGCCTGCGTGCATTGCGGCTTCTGCACCGCCACCTGTCCGACCTATGTGCTGCTCGGCGACGAGCTCGACAGCCCAAGGGGGCGCATCTATCTGATCAAGGAGATGCTGGAGAACGATTCTCCCGCTACCCCCGAGGTGGTGAAGCATATCGACCGGTGCCTCTCGTGCCTCTCCTGCATGACGACCTGCCCGTCGGGCGTCAATTACATGCACCTCGTCGATCACGGCCGGCGCCATATCGAGAAGACTTATCAGCGGCCGTGGTTCGACACGCTGTTGCGGCGCGCCTTTGCAATTGTGCTGCCGAACCCGAGGCTGTTTCGCATGAGCCTGTGGGCTGGACGCTTGGGCGCGCCATTCGCGGGGCTCATGCCGGAGCGGTTGAAGGCCGCGCTGGCGCTCGTCCCCGCGAGGCTGCCGTCCGCTTCGCCTGTCGACCGGCCGCAGGTGTTCAAGAGCGAGGGCCAGCGCGTGCGTCGCGTGGCGCTGCTCAATGGGTGCGCGCAACAGGTTCTTGCGCCCGGGATCAACGAAGCGACGATCCGGCTCTTGACCCGCCACGGCTGCGAGGTTGTCGTCGCGGAGGGCGCGGGATGCTGCGGCGCGCTCACCCACCATCTCGGACAGGACGCGCAGACTTACGCGCGCGCCAACATTCTGGCCTGGACGAGAGAGATCGCGGGCGGCGGACTCGATGCGATCGTCATCAACGCATCGGGATGCGGCACGACGGTCAAGGACTATGGCTTCATGTTCCGCAACGATCCCGAACTCGCCGAGCCCGCTCGGATCGTCTCTTCGCTGACGCGGGACGTCACGGAGCTCATGAGCGAGATCGGGCTTCAGGCTCCGATCAGCCCGACGGGGTGGCGCGTCGCCTACCATAGCGCCTGCTCGCTGCAGCACGGGCAGCAAATCCGCGAGCAGCCGAAGCGGCTGTTGAGGCAAGCGGGATTCGTTGTGCTCGACCCGCCGGAAGGGCACCTGTGCTGCGGCTCGGCTGGCACCTACAATCTGCTGCAGCCTGAGATCGCCCGCAGGCTGCGCGACCGCAAGGTCGCGAATATCAGCGCGACCTCGCCCGATCTTATCGCCGCAGGCAATATCGGCTGCATCACTCAGATCGCGAGCGGAACAAATGTGCCGGTCGTCCACACGGTCGAGCTTCTCGATTGGGCGACGGGCGGGCCGCCGCCCAAGGCGAGCGGGAAATAGAGCATCGGGCGCTATAGGCGCGGTCGCCGACCGCGCTGGCCGCGCTCACCGAGCGCGGCTACAATCCTGCGCGTCGACCCAAACGCAATCTGCTGTCGTCTCGGCGCCACGACCGCCTTATGCGCTCGCCAGTTGCGGCTGGCGTTGCGGCGCCTGCATCGCCTTCAAATTCGCCTGCCTCAGCCGCTCGGCCTCCTCGTCGAACAGGAAGGTGAGGAACACGTAGCGGCGCCCGCGCGTCACGCGCGACACCTCATGGAGGATCGAAGCGGAGAAGACGACCGCGGTTCCGGGCGCAGGCTTGAAGGTTTGCGGACTGTACTCGGGAAACGAAATCTCGCCGCCCTCGAAATCCGCGTTGAGATTGATCGAAACGGCGAACCGGCGATGCGCGATCGCGATTCCGGTGTCGTCGCGATGAGGACCGAAATGGCCGCCCGTCTCGAAATCGTAGCGCGCGACAAGGTCGCGCTCGATTCGGGTCAGGCGCATCTGGAACGCCTTTTTGATCTCCGGGCAGATCCTTCGCGCGATGCGCGCTCTTAAGTTGGCGATGAGAGGACGGTCGGTCAGATGGAGATCGCGGCGGCGTTTCCACGTCCCGTCGAAGGTTTCGACTGACCGTCCGCCCTGATCCTGCATGAAGCCGGTGTCCTTGCCCCCGTCTTGCTCGAAACGGGCGATGAGATGGGCGCAGAGTTCAGGCTCGAAAACATGCGCCAGCTTGAGAATGGGCGCCGGAGGGTAGGCGGAAGCTGCGTTCTGAACCGACGATCGCGACAAAACCTCGAACGCCCGATCGGCCTGGTCCAGAGGCGCAACCTCGATGACGCGCAGCATCGGGTCGAGGATGACCCAGGATCGGTCGGCGCCGAAGGCGCGCGCCATTTCGTCGCCGTCCCACAAGAAAACGATCGAGGGAAATCGGGCCTCCAGCGCGACCTCGGGCCCCAAACCGGATTCGCGGACAACGGCGAAGAACGCGGCCTTGCCGTCGTCGACCAGGCGCCTTTTGGCCGCGAGCGCCGCGAGCGTGGCCTCCGCCGCCGGGCCGTTTGCCGACCCGAGGAAGGCGATCGCGATGGCGCGGCCGGGAAAGGGATCGAAGGCGAGCTGATGGCGCCCCGAATTGAGAGAGAAGGCGCTGTCGCCTGGCTGGGCGCCGGGCTTGAGAGCAAAGTCGAGCTGTTCGGACATCGATTTCCGTTGATAGAGCCGAGCCTCGCCGGGAGATGGCGCGCGCCGACGCTAGCGGGACAAGCTTAATCTTCTTGGACAATCGGCGGCCAATTCTTACGGATCATGGGCCGCCGCGCGCCCCGTTTTCCGCGCCCTGATTCGCTGAGGTTAACGCATCGTTAAGCCCTTGGACTTAATCGTGCTTTAACTTTGCGTCGGTGCGCGAAGTTGAGGGAATCGGCGGGCGATGAAGCCACTCGCGGTCATCGAGACTGACCGGCGGACCGAGCGGGCGGCGCTCCTCGGGGCGAATCACGGCTGTTTGGGCTTTCGCGGCGCCCAATCACTCCAAATTGCCGCCGTCCCGTTTCCCAAACGTTCGGCCAAAATGACGCAAAAGACCGGAAGGGCAACTCGTACGCCATCCCGTCGCGGATTCTTAAACCGAATATTTACTATAAGGCCCACAACTTCGCGCCGGGGCCTCTTGGCCTCGAGTTGTCGCGGCAGGAATCGCGCCGACTCTTATCTCCGCAGGACGGGCGAGGTCGGGTCGTGCGAAGGTTGAGCGAAAGGCTCGGATGGGGTCAGGCGGCGCGGCGGCGCCTGACCCCGGCTGCGCCCGAAGCGTCCCCGCCCAAGGTCATGCTCCGCGCCGAACGGGCGGCGAGAGCATCCTTAAGATGGCGCGTTCGGCTGGACCGGCCCGCGCCGCATAAGTTCGATATTGCGCTGACGCTCTTCGTCCTCCTCGCGGCGGCGCTTCTGGGGGCCGCGCGAGGCGGCCAGCTCGATGGGGTCATGGCGCAAGCGAGCCATGCGGGCGATTGGCTCGGGCGATCGCTTGGCCTTGGCGTCGCGGTGGTGACGGTCTCCGGCGCGACGCATATGAGCGAATCCAGGATCCTCGCGATCGCCGGCATCGACGCGAGCCGGTCCTTGCCGTTTTTTGACGTGGCGGAGGCGAAGGCGCGGCTCGAGGCCGACCCGCTCGTCAAGCAGGCCAGCGTGCGCAAGCTCTACCCCAACCAGGTCGTGATCGACATCGTCGAGCGCACGCCCTACGCCGTCTGGCAAAGGGATGGAGACGTGAGCGCAATCGCCGCCGACGGGGCGCCGATCGACGGGGATGTCGACGACCGTTACGCCGGTCTGCCGTTTGTGGTCGGCGAAGGCGCGAACGCGCGCGTGCGCGAATATGTTGGGCTCCTGGACGCGATGGACGAACTGAGGCCCCGCGTCGAGGCGGGAGTCCTGGTCGACCAGCGGCGCTGGAATCTCCGGCTGAGGTCCGGCGTCGACATAAAGCTGCCCGAGGACAATCCTCAAGCCGCGATCGCGGAGCTTCTCACCCTTCAACGCCAGTCCCGGCTTCTGGAAAAGGATGCGCTGGCGTTCGACTTCCGCGTTCCAGGGCGGGTGTTCGTCCGGCTGACAGAAGATGCGGCCGCCGCCTGGGCGGAAGCCCACACGGCCAAGAAGGGCGCCCAGCCATGAGCCTGAGATCGCTCGCTCCCCGGATGCGCCAGATTCCGGCCCGCAAGAGCGCCATTCTCTCGGTGCTGGACATTGGCGCCTCCAAGATCGTGTGCCTGATCGCCCGCTTAACTCCGATGGAGCCGTCCGAGGCGCTGCGCGGGCGAACCCACCGATGCAAGGTGCTGGGCATCGGCCATCAGCGCTCGAGCGGCGTCAAGGCTGGCGCGATCGTCGATCTTCAGGCGGCCGAGCATGCCGCGCGCCTCGCCATTGACGCGGCCGAGCGCATGGCTGGCGTTGAGGTCGGCGGAGTCATCATCAACATGTCCGGCGGACGGCTCGCCTCGCGCCGCCACGGCGCGGACGTGAAGTTGCGCGGCAAGACGGTCGCCGAGCACGACGTCCATCACGCGCTCGAAGCCGCCGCGGTGGTGAATGCCGAGCCCGGGCGGACCATTCTTCACGCGCTCCCGACCGCCTTCCGCCTCGACTCGACCAAGGATGTGCGCGATCCGAAAGGCATGGTCGGCCACGAGCTCGGCGTCGATCTTCATCTCGCCACATGCGATTCGGCGGCCGCCCGCAACCTGATGCTGGTCATCGAACGCTGCCATCTCAGGGTCGAGGCGATGGTGGCGACGCCTTACGCCGCAGGCTTGTCGACGCTGGTGGACGACGAGGCGGAGCTTGGCGCCGCTATTGTCGACTTGGGCGGCGGCTCGACGACGGTCGGGGTGTTCTCCGGCGGGCGGCTCATCCATGTCGACGCGGTCGCCCTCGGCGGCAATCATGTGACACGGGACGTGGCCCGCGGACTCAATGTTTCGGTCAGTGACGCCGAACGCCTGAAGACTCTGTACGGGGCCTGCATCGCCTCGCCGTCCGACGACCGCGAAACGATCACCGTTCATCGGCTTGGCGACGACCACGACCATCCAAGCCATCTGCCGAAGTCGGAGCTCGTGCGCATCATCCGTCCGCGGGTGGAGGAGATCCTCGAACTGGTGCGCGACCGGCTCAAGGCGTCAGGCTACGCCGCCCAGGCCGGCCGCAGGCTGGTGATGACCGGAGGCGCCTGTCAGCTCACCGGGTTGCCGGAACTGGCGCGCACGACGCTTTCGAGCCAGGCCCGCGTCGGGAGGCCGCTTGGGATCGAAGGCTTGCCGGAATCCGGCAAGAGCCCGTCCTTCGCCGCGGCGGTCGGCCTCATGGTCTATCCGCAAATGGCGGGCCTCGAATATTTCGCAACCACAGGCTCGCACGGCGCCCATCATCAGGGTGAAGTCGGCTACGCGAAGCGGGTGGGACGGTGGCTCAAGGACAGTTTTTAAGGCGCGTATGAGGCGCTCGCCGAAGGCGAGGGCGTGGGTGAAGGGAAAACACGCATTCCAATCGGCGCCGGCGGGCGTCCAACCAATGAGGCTAGCATGTCGATCAATCTGAAGGCGCCTGAACTCAGGGAATTGAAGCCCCGCATCATGGTCTGCGGCGTCGGCGGCGCCGGCGGCAACGCGGTCAACAACATGATCGTGTCCGGCCTGTCGGGCGTCGATTTCATCGTCGCCAACACCGACGCGCAGGCGCTGACGTCCTCGCGGGCGGAACGCATCATCCAGATGGGCCTTCAGGTGACCGAGGGCCTCGGAGCCGGATCGAAGCCCGAGGTCGGCAAGGCGGCGGCGGAGGAGGCCTCCGAGGAGATTCGCGATCACCTCGCCGGCGCGCATATGGTGTTCGTGACCGCCGGCATGGGCGGAGGCACTGGCACCGGCGCCGCGCCGGTCATCGCCAGAGCCGCGCGCGAAATGGGCATTCTCACCGTCGGCGTTGTCACCAAGCCGTTCCATTTCGAGGGCGGCCGGCGGATGAAGATTGCCGAGACCGGGATCAACGACCTGCAGAAGGCGGTCGACACGCTGATCATCATTCCCAACCAGAACCTGTTCCGCGTCGCCAACGAGAAGACGACCTTCGCCGACGCCTTCGCCATGGCCGACCAGGTTCTCTATTCCGGCGTCGCCTGCATCACCGACCTGATGGTGAAGGAAGGGCTTATCAACCTCGATTTCGCCGACGTCCGCTCGATCATGAGCGAAATGGGCAAGGCGATGATGGGCACCGGCGAAGCGGCGGGCGACAAGCGGGCGGTGCAGGCCGCCGAAGCGGCGATCGCCAACCCGCTGCTCGACGAGACCTCGATGCGCGGCGCGCGCGGCCTCTTGATCTCGATCACCGGCGGCAACGACCTCACATTGTACGAAGTCGACGAGGCGGCGAGCCGCATCCGCCAGGAGGTCGACGAGGAGGCCAACATCATCCTCGGCGCCACCTTCGATTCCGCGCTCGACGGCGTGGTGCGTGTTTCGGTCGTGGCCACCGGCATCGATCAGGAGGCGATCGAACAGATCGAGCCGGTCAGCGCCCAGCCGAGGGCGGAACCCTTACGCCCGCCCACGCGGCTTCTCGGCGGCGCGTTCGGCTCGCCCGGCGCTGGCTCAGCCTGATCCGGCGGTGCTGGCGGAAGAGGCTGTCGCGGCCGTCCCAAACTTCCCGGACCCGATCGAGGCCCGCCCCGAGACGGATGAACTGGAGCAGGAGGAATTCATTCCGCCCGCCCCGGAGCAGCCGGTCGCTCGGGCGCCTCGCATGCCGCAGATCGAAGACCTGCCGCAACTGGCGCAGAACCAGCTCCGCGCGATGCGGGAGGCGCAAAACGGCCTCCCCGCGCCCGAAACGCGCCGCCGGTCGCTCCTCGAGAAGCTGGCCGCATTCGGGATCACGCGGCACGATGGCGAGGCTCCGCCTGCAGCGAACGTCGCAGCGCCCCCGGCGCCAGTGACTCCGCTTCAGCGGCCCCATGTCGTGCCTCCGGCCGACTCTGTCCGCGCTCAGCCCCGCCCGCAGCCGCCACGCTCCCCGAGCGCGTTTGACCCACACGCCCGCGCCATTCCGCGCCCTCCAGTGTCGGAAGACGATCATCTCGACATCCCGGCTTTTTTGCGTCGGCAGCAGAGTTGATTCGGCGTCTTGTGACGCCTCGGCTCTGCGGCCGGGGATATTCTGAAGGCGTCATCTTCGCGTACGGTTAACCCTTGGTAAATGACTAAACTATTGAAAAATATGAGACAATGTTTGCATGGGTGTTGTAACTTTTGTTCACTAAAGGTGATTTGTCCCGCGGGCGCCCCGCCCCTAGTCTGACTTTTCAGGAGCCGTCGCCAGGCTTTTTGGCGGCGGTGGGCGGACGACGATCGGCGGCTTTCAGTAGCGATGCGGTGTGGAGCTGGGACGCTTCGCATCGCAGCCGACGGCGCGAATCAGGGCCGGGCGAAAGTCCGGATGCGGTTGATGCGATTTGGGTCTCAGACAACGCTGCGCGATCGTGTGGTCGTCCAGGGCGTCGGCGTACACTTCGCGGCGCCGGCCCAAATGGTTCTTCATCCCGCCCATGTCGACACCGGCGTCACGTTTCTGCGGACTGGGCTGCCCGGCGGGCGCGAGCGCCTGCTCGAAGCCAAGCACGCCAATGTGACGCAGACCTCGCTCTGCACCACGCTCGGCGACGCCTCGGGCGCCATCATCTCCACCGTCGAGCATCTCCTGGCCGCCCTCTCGGGTCTTCGCATTGACAATGTGCTGGTCGAAATCGATGGGCCAGAAACGCCGATCATGGACGGCTCGGCGGTCGATTTTGTCCGAGCGATCGATTCGGTTGGGGTTGTCCAGCAGGCGCGTTCCCGTCGCCACTTCAAAATCGTCAAGCCGGTGCGCGTGGATCATGAGGGTGGCTTCGCCGAATTCCTGCCCGCCGAAAGCGGGTTCCGGCTCGACGTCGAGATCGATTTCAAATCCCCGGCGATCGGCCGTCAACGCCGGGTGTTCGATCTTGATCCGGCGACCTTCCGGCGCGACATCGCCCGCGCCCGGACTTTCGGATTCGTCAGCGACGTCCAGGCGTTGTGGCGGGCCGGCTACGCGCTGGGCTCCTCTCTCGAGAACTCCGTCGCCATCGACGGCGACGCCATCCTCAATCCGGAAGGGTTGCGCTACGCTGACGAGTTCGTGCGCCACAAGGCGCTCGATGCGGTCGGCGATCTGTCGCTTGCGGGCGCGCCGATCATTGGTCTCTACCGGACCTATCGTCCGGGGCACAAGCTCAATGCGATGGCGCTCGAAGCCTTGTTCGAGCATCGCTCCGCCTATGAGATCCTTGAAGCGCCGGCGCCGGTCCGGGCGCGGGTGGCTGGCGGGGCGCATGTGCCTGCCGGCGCCGCGGCTTTCGCCGCCGCCGATTGACCGCGCCGCGGCCCGCTGTCAGCCGCGCTTTTGCCAGTTTTCTCGCCTCAAGCCGTCGCCGGCCATCTTCGTTTGGCCGGAAATCTGGCGCGCGCCACGCGAGTGCGCTAAATGAGCCGCTTCGTCGCCGAATGGCGGAAATGGCGCTCCCCCGCCTTCAAACTGAGTCTTTAAAGCATGGCCGACGTCGAATCTGGCGCCTTTTCTCAAACGGCCGCAAGCGACCGGCGCGCCGCTCGCTTGCGGCCGCGGCTTTGATCGCCATCGCGTTTTCTAGCGCAGGTTGCTCGCTGATCGACCAGTTCAACCCGTTTGGCGGCGACAAATACAAGATGGAGATCACGCCGGACGTTCCGGCAAGCAAGACTTACGACCAGGGCCTGGAGAAGCTGGCCAACGGCTCCCCTGCCGAGGCGGCGAAGAAGTTCACCGATCTCGGCAAGCAATATCCCACCTCGGATTGGGCGCAGAAGGGTTTGTTGATGTCGACCTATGCGCAATATCAGGCCGGCGATTACACCAGCGCCGAGACGTCGGCCGATCGTTATCTCAAGGATTATCCCAACTCCCCGGAGGCCGACTACATTTTATATCTGCAGGCGAATGCTTATTACATGCAGATACCGGATATATCGCGTGACCAGGAAAAGACTGCGAAGGCCTTGGAAGCATTCCAGGCGGTTGTTCAGAAATACCCGAAGTCGGAATATGCCGAGGACGCGAAATACAAGATTACGGTCACCGAGGATCAACTGGCCGGCAAGGAAATGTCGATCGGGCGGTTCTACCTAAGCCGGCGCAACTACACCGCCGCCATCAATCGATTCCGGAACGTCCTGCAGTACTACCAGACGACGCGTCACGCGCCCGAAGCCCTCTACCGGCTGGTCGAGGCCTACCTCGGTCTTGGAATCACCCAGGAAGCGCAGACTGCCGCCGCTGTGCTAGGCCATAATTTCCCGGACAGCCAATGGTACCATGACGCCTATAATCTATTGAAGGGCAAGGGACTCTCGCCCCACGTTTTTGGCGCCTCGTGGATTTCGAGGATCTGGCACACGGTCGTCCCGTCCTCATCAGGCTAATTGATGCTTTCGCGCCTCTCCATTCGCGATGTGGTGTTGATCGATCAGTTGGATCTTGAGTTCTCGCCTGGGCTGACCATCCTCACCGGCGAGACCGGCGCGGGGAAATCCATTCTTCTCGATGCGCTGTCGCTGGCGCTCGGCGCGCGCGGCGACGGGGGCCTGGTGCGCCACGGCCAGCCGCAAGGCCAGGTGACGGCGACGTTTGAATTGGCGCAAGGACACGCCGCCCACGCGCTGCTCGAAGGGCAGGACATCGAGATCGGCGACGAGCTGATCCTAAGGCGGGTGCAGCTAGCCGACGGACGCACCCGCGCCTATGTCAATGATCGGAGCGTCAGCGCCCAGGCGCTGCGCGGGCTCGCTTCGGCGCTGGTCGAGATCCACGGCCAGCATGACGAGCGCGCGCTGACCGACCCGTCGACCCATCGCGCTTTGGTCGACGCTTATGGCGGGCTCGAGCCGCTGGCGGCGGAGACAGAGCGCGCCTACGGCGCCTTGCGCGAGGCCGAGCGCGCTCTCGAAGCCGAGCGGGCAAGGGTCAAGGCCGCGGAGGCCGAGGCCGAATTCGCCGCCCACGCGCATGAGGAGCTGACCCGCCTCGCCGTCCAGCCAAACGAGGAAGAGACGCTCGCTCAGCGCCGGCAAGCGATGATGCAGGGCGAGAAGGTTGCCGCCGACATCCGCGACGCGCGCGATCACCTGACCGGCGAAACCGCGATCACGCCGATTTTGCTTTCCCTCTCGCGCCGTCTGCAGCGCCGCCTGCCGCAGGCGCCGACGCTGCTGGAGCCGAGCGTCAAGGCGCTCGATGAAGCGATCGACGCGGTCGAGCGCGCCGCTCGCGAGGTCGAGGACGCGCTCGAGGCCAGCGCTTTCGATCCTCACGAGCTCGAGCGTTGCGAGGAGCGCCTGTTCGCGCTCCGGGCGATGGGCCGCAAGCACAACGTTCCGATCGAAAGCCTGCCCGCGCTGGCGCAAAAATTCGCCGACGACCTTGCCGCTCTCGCCGCCGGGCGCAGCGAGGTCGGCCGCCTCGAGGAGCGCGTCAAAAGCGCGGCCAAGGCTTACCATGCCGCGGCAGGCGCTCTCAGCGCCGCGCGCGAAACGAGCGCGCGGGAACTCGAGACGGCGGTGAATGCGGAACTCAAGCCGCTCAAGCTCGACCGGGCCGAGTTCAGCGTCGATTTGAGGCGCGACGACAGCCTGGTTTCGCCGAGCGGATACGACCGGGCTGAGTTCTTTGTGCGCACCAATCCCGGGTCGCGGCCGGGCCCGCTGATGAAAGTGGCCTCGGGCGGCGAGCTCGCCAGGTTCCTGCTCGCGATCAAGGTCAGATTGGCCGAGCGCGGCACCGCGCCGACCCTGGTCTTCGACGAGATCGACACCGGCGTTGGCGGCGCCGTCGCCGACGCGATGGGTCAGCGCCTGGCGCGGCTCTCGGCCCGGGCTCAGGTGCTCGCGGTGACGCATGCGCCGCAGGTGGCTGCGCGGGCGCAGAACCACTATCGGATCGTCAAGAGCGATGTCGGCGGGGGCGAGCGAGTCGCGACTGGCGTTTCTCGCCTCGCCGCCGCCGAGCGGCGAGAGGAAATCGCTCGCATGCTGGCCGGGGCAGAAATCACTCACGAGGCTCGCGCCGCAGCCTTGAGCCTGATCGAGAAGGCCGAGCGACGGCCGGACAATCAGGATATCGACGCTTGCCTCGCTGTCGACCTTCGCCCTATCAAGTCAAGGGCGGCGCGTCGCGAATTGCGGCGCCAGCCAAGTTGAGGACCCGGCATGAGCCCGGATGAAGCCCGAGCCAAGCGCGAGGATCTCCGGCGGGCGCGTCTCGCCGCTTCGCTGAGGGAGAATTTGAAGCGCCGCAAGGCGCAAAGCCGGGCGCGGCAAGTCGAGGCTGGGCAAGTCGAGGCTCAGCCGGCGGAGAAGCCGGCGCCGCCGCCTGGCGGGCTTCGGGACTGATGCGGAGGTCGCGGGCGGCGAGCTTCGTTTGTGCGGGTGCGTTTGCGGGTGCGTTTGCGGGTGCGTTTGAATGAGAGGGACCGGGGATGGATCGCATACAAATTCGCGGCGGGGCGAAGCTCATCGGCGCGATTCCGATTTCGGGGGCGAAGAACGCGGCGCTGCCGCTGATGATCGCCTCGCTCCTGACAGATCAGACGCTCACCCTTGAAAATCTGCCGCGCCTCGCTGACGTCGCCCAGCTCGCCTATATCCTCGGCAATCAAGGCGTCGACTATTCGGTCGACGGCAAGCGCGTCGGCGAGGAGGCCGGCACCGGCCAGACCGCGCATTTGCGCGCCCGCACCATCGTCGACACGACCGCGCCTTATGAAATGGTGGCGAAGATGCGCGCCAGCTTCTGGGTCATCGCGCCGCTCATCGCGCGAATGGGCGCGGCCCGTGTTTCGCTGCCTGGCGGCTGCGCGATCGGCACCCGGCCGGTCGACTTGTTGCTCATGGCGCTGGAGAAGCTCGGCGCGCAGATCGAAATCGACGCGGGCTACGCGGTCGCCAAGGCGCCAAAGGGCCTGAGCGGAGCGGAGATCGAGTTTCCCAAGGTCACCGTTGGGGGAACGCATGTGGCGATCATGGCGGCCTCGACCGCGCACGGCGTGACGTTGATCCGCAACGCGGCCTGCGAACCGGAGGTCGCGGATCTTGCGGCTTGCCTCAACAAGATGGGCGCACGCATTCGCGGAGCGGGCACGCCGACGATCGAGATTGACGGCGTCGCCCGGCTCAACGGCGCCCATCACCGCGTTCTGCCTGACCGGATCGAAGCGGGCACCTACGCCACAGCGGTGGCGATGACCGGCGGCGATATCGTGCTTGAGGGCGTGAGCGAGGATCTGTTGGACGAGGCTCTCGACGCGCTGACGCAAGCGGGCGCGACGGTGAGCAGCGACAACCGCGGGGTGCGGGTCAGACGAAACGGCGCAGGGATCGGCGCCGTCGACATCACGACGGCGCCGTTTCCCGGGTTCCCCACCGACCTGCAGGCCCAGTTCATGGCGCTGATGACGCGCGCGAAAGGCGTCTCGCGGATCAAGGAGACCATTTTCGAGAACCGTTTCATGCACGTGCAGGAGCTCGCCCGCCTCGGCGCGCATATCAAGCTCGAGGGCGACACGGCGATCGTCAGCGGCGTCAAGCGCCTGCGCGGCGCGCCGGTGATGGCGACCGATTTGCGCGCCTCAGTTTCGCTCGTCATCGCGGGCCTCGCGGCCGAGGGGGAGACGATCGTCAACCGGGTCTACCACTTGGACCGCGGCTTCGAGCGGCTGGAAGAGAAGCTCGGCGCGTGCGGCGCCGACATCACGCGGCTCGCGAGCTAGCCGATGGCGGGTGTCGGCCAGGCGCTCAAGCTTGTCGCGCTCGACCGCGAGGGCCTGGGCGTCATTTCCGCCCATATTCAGGACACTTGCGTCAAACGCGTCGATATGACCTGGCTGCCGCGTCAGCGCCGCTTTCTCGTCGCCGGCATGCGCTACGATTGGGTCGGCGCAAAGACCGGGCCCGAGGAGCGCGTCTCCAGCGTGTTGAGGTTCGACCGCGTCCTTAAGGTTTCCCATCTCGGCCTCAACGAGAAAGACCCGGACGCGACGCTCAATCTCCTAGGCGTGACGTTCGAGAAGACGGACCCGCCGGCCGGCATTATCATCCTGGCCTTCGCTGATGGCGCGCTGGTGCGCCTTGAAGTCGAGTGCGTCGAGGTCGAACTCCGTGACATGGAGCATCGGGTCCCCGCCCAGGCCTGCCCGGGCCACGCCCTCACCGCCGCGTCGGGCGCCTAGCGCTTGGCGCAGTGAGGCGAGTTCGCGTATGAGGCCCGAGACCCTCACCCCGACCCTCTCCCGACAGCCCGTCGGGAGACGGGCGTTCTTCCGAACGCCCTATGGGGAGAGGGGGGCGGCGCAAATCCCTTCTCCCTCCTGGAGAAGGTGGCGAGCGAAGCTCGCCGGATGAGGGCCAGCGCCGCGACCAGGTTGGAGAGTTCCGTTTAGCCATGGCCATGGCGCTCGATATGCAGTCGGCGGATTTCGATAAGCGCTTCGCAGCGCTCGTCGCCGCCAAGCGCGAGACGTCGGCCGACGTCGACCTCGCCGTCGCCGACATCATCGACGACGTGCGCCACCGGGGCGACGCGTCGCTGGCCGAATTGTCGCTACGCTTCGAGCGCATCGAAATCGGCAGGATTGGACTGAAGATCGCCGCCGCCGACATCGAGGCGGCGATCGGCGCCTGCGAGAAAAGAGCGCTCGAAGCGCTCAAGCTCGCGCACGCCCGGGTAATGGATTTTCACCTGCGCCAGAAGCCGGCCGACCTTTTCTTCACCGATCCGCTCGGGGTTCAGCTCGGCTGGCGGTGGCGGCCGATCGACGCGGTCGGCCTCTATGTTCCCGGGGGCGCGGCCAGCTATCCGTCCTCGGTCATCATGAACGCCGTGCCGGCCAAGATCGCGGGCTGCCGGCGCATCGTGATGGTCATGCCGACGCCCGACGGGCAAACCAATCCGCTGGCGCTTGCCGCGGCGCGCATCTCAGGGGTCGACGAGATCTATCGGGTCGGCGGCGCGCAGGCGATCGCCGCGCTCGCCTATGGGACGAACACGATCGCCCCGGTCGACAAGATCGTCGGCCCCGGCAACGCCTATGTCGCGGCGGCCAAGCGGCGGGTGTTCGGCGTCGTCGGCATCGATATGATCGCAGGTCCCAGCGAAGTCGTGGTCCTCGCCGATGGCGGCGCCGATCCGCGTTTTGTCGCCGCCGATCTTTTGGCGCAGGCCGAGCATGACGAGGCGGCGCAGTCGATCCTCATCACCGACGATGCAGGCCTCGCGCGGGCGGCCGAAGCAGAAGTGGAGCGTCAGCTCGAGAGCCTGCCGCGGGCCAAGATCGCCGGCGCAAGCTGGCGCGAAAACGGCGCCGTCATCCTCTGCCCGTCGCTCGAGGCGGCCATTCCGCTCGTCGACCGGCTGGCGCCGGAGCATCTCGAGATCATGGCGGAGGACGCCGAGGCGCTCAGCGACAAAATCTCAAACGCCGGCGCGATCTTCTTGGGACCCCATACGCCCGAGGCGATCGGCGACTATGTCGGGGGCTCGAACCACGTCCTGCCGACCGCGCGCTCGGCGCGCTTCTCGTCGGGCCTCAGCGTGCTCGACTTCATGAAGCGCACGTCGCTCCTGAGATGCGACGCCCGCTCGCTCGACGCGCTCGGCCCCGCGGCGATCGCGCTCGGGCAGGCCGAGGGGCTCGAGGCGCACGCCCGCTCCGTCGCCTTGCGGCTTCGCGCGAATAGCCCATGAGCTTGAAACCAGCCAAAAGCCGCAATCGCCTCGCCGAGGTGGTCCTGGACGAAGCGACGATCCCGCGCGGCGCGCCCGATGTCGATCACGAGCGGACGGTCGCGATCTTCGACCTGATCGAGGAAAATTCCTTCGGCGTCCCGGGCCGCGACGACGGCCCCTATGTGCTGAAGATTTCGCAGGAGGAATCGAAGCTGACCTTCGAGGTCAGAACCGCGAAGGACGAGACCGCGGCCACGATCGTGGTGTCGATGACGCCGTTCAGGCCGTTGCTCAAGGACTATTTTCTGGTTTGCGAGACCTATTATTCGGCGATCCGGGCCTCGAGCCCGCGCCAGATCGAGGCGATCGACCGCGAACGCACCAAGCTGCACAATGAAGGCGCCGACCTGATGGCCCAGCGGCTTACCGGCACGATCGACATCGACCAGGCGACCGCGCGGCGCCTGTTCGCGCTGGTTTCGGCCTTGCGCTGGCGGGTGTGACCGCGAAGGGCCTAAGGGCGGCCGACAAGCCGCCCTCCTGCTTTACGCTCAGCCGATCGTTGCGACCTTCCGCCCGCGGCGATACGCGTACGCCAGCCCGACGAAGCCCATCGCCATCATCGCCCAGGTCGACGGTTCGGGGACGGCGGCTTCGCTGATGCTCGCCTCCGATTGGGCGATGTCGATGTGGCCTGACACACCGAAGAATTTGTCGATGTCGACCGCAATGGCGTTGACCCTTATTCCTTCGCCAAAGCCGCCTTCGACCTGATGAAGTTGTTCGTTCAGGGTGACCTTCACGCCGAAATCATCGAAAATCACGTCATTCGGCGACGGGTCGAGGGGAATGTTGATCGACGACCCTGCGATGGTGATGGTCAGGTCGGCCAGTGTGCTCGAGCCGTCCGCTGACGGGGTTCCGTCGACCGATGCTTCTGAACTGATGGCTGACGCGGTAATCTGGAACAATGGGCCTGATATGTTCAGGCTGGCGAGACTGGAGGACGCAGCGCCCTCTGCGGTCGCAACGTCACCGCTCGCAGTGTCCGCGAGAACGCCGGTCGAAAAACTGAACTGGCCCAGCGGCGTGTTAAAACTGTCGCTAAAGGAAGCGAACGAGTTATTCGCGTTGTACGCGGGCGGTGCCGAACCGGAAGCAGGGTACTCTGGCCCGACGTTCACAGGAGTTCCGCCAATCTTTAGCGTCACATCCAAGATGGTCGACGAACTGCTGATGTTCGTAACCGCGGCGCTCGCCGGAGCCGCGGCAAGCGTTGCGCCCACCAGAGCAGACGCGGCTAAAGCGCCAAATACACGCAATGCGCATCGTTCAAGTTTCATGGAACCCCCTAAATGTGGCCTCATCCCGTGATGGCCGTAGCAGCCTGTCCTCCTTCGACGTCCGCTCTAGCAAACGGATTGCAAGGGCCTCGCGGCTGCAGGTCGAGATAATACTGCCTGAGATGTGAAACGCAAAACAAACCTTGCCGCGTGGCCGACCTTTCCGGGTGGCGCCGTCTGCGTCTCCACGAGGTTGCTTGCTCGGCGCCTTCGCGGTACCGACGCCGCCATGAGCAAAAGCACCCTTTCTGACCGCGTGTTCGGCGCCCTGTTGTTCGACATGGACGGCACGATCATCAGTTCGGTCGCGGCGGCCGAGCGCGTATGGGCCGCCTGGGCGGAGCGGCAGGGTCTGGATGTCGCCGCCTTCCTTCCAAAGATCCACGGCGTGCGCGGAATTCGACGTCATCACCCAGCTTGAGCTGCCGGGTGTCGACCCTCACGCTGAGGTTGAGGCGATCCTGCTCGCCGAGATGGAGGATGTGGGAGGAATTGAGGTTATCGACGGAGCTGCGGCGTTTCTTGCGTCGCTGCCGCCCGACCGATGGGCCATCGTCACCTCGTCGCCGCGCAATCTCGCCCTTCGTCGTCTTGAGGCCGCTGGCTTGCCGCCGCCCGCTATTTGGGTCACTGGCGAAGATGTCGAGCGCGGCAAGCCCGCGCCCGATTGCTTCCTGCTCGCGGCGAAGCGCTTGGGACAAAGGATCGAGGACTGCCTCGTGTTCGAAGACGCTCCTGCCGGCATTCAAGCCGCGGAGGCCGCCGGCGCGGCCGTGGTTGTCGTCACAACCTTGCACAAGCGGCCGCTCGACACGGACCATCCGACGATCGCGGGCTATGGCGAACTCACGGCCGCGCTGCTGCGGAGTTGACCGCCTTGACGCTAAAGAGACTTCTGGCCAAGCCGAAGGACGGCGGACGCGAAGGCGCACCACCAAGATCACGAAGATCACAGAGAGTGGCGCGGATTCCTTCGTGGCCTTCGTGTCCTTGGTGGTGAATTCGGCGTTGGCCGGATTGAGGATCTCTGCTTTAGGTTTGCGATCGACGCGGCGTCGGTCGAACCTGCATGAACGGAAAGCGCGACTTCATCCTCGCCAACACCCGGCTCACCGCCCCGCCGCTGACGCCTGAGATCCGGCTCAAACTCGCGGACGAGGCCGTGCCGATCTGGAAGAAGACCGAGGAGGAGCTTGGCGCGATGGGTCTGCCTCCGCCGTTCTGGGCCTTCGCTTGGGCCGGCGGTCAGGCGCTCGCGCGTTACGCGCTTGATAATCCGGCGTTGGTCAAGGGCAAGCAGGTCCTCGATTTCGCCTCCGGCTCGGGGCTGGTCGCGATCGCGGCGGCCAAAGCCGGCGCGGCGGAGATCGCGGCTTCCGACATCGACGCCTTCGCCATCGCCGCAATCGAAGCCAATTCCACGGAGAACGGCGCCGCCGTCTGGCCGCGCCTCGAAGACCTGATCGGCGCCGATGACGGCTGGGAGGTCGTGCTGGCCGGCGACATTGCTTATGAAAAGGAGCTGGCGGGCGTGGCGATGGATTGGCTCGCCTCGCTTGCGCGCCGCGGGGCGACCGTCCTGATTGGCGATCCGCGCCGGTCCTACCTTCCGCTTGACCGCCTGGACTGCGTGATCGAATATTCCGTGCCGGTGACGCGGGAACTCGAGGATTCCGAGATCAAGCGGACTGGCGTATTCCGCTTTCGGCAAGGCTGAGCTTTTTTGGCCGCAATTCGACCCCAGCTTGCGATTAATCTCCTCCGACATTATCCGGTTTCCGCGCCGGAACCGTTGGTGACCCGGCCGCGTTTGCACTCTGGCATCTTACGAGGAGGTCTTTGATGCGCGCTTCGCACCTCGCCGTCATTGCAGCCCTATTCCCGATTCCTACCGTCGGCTACGCACAGCAGGATGGACCGGTGGGCGGCAGGGTAGGGTCGGATCTCAGCACGTCGACGACGCAGCCAAACGCACTCCCTTCGGCGCGGGCCTATCTGCCTCCTTCCACCTCAGGCCATCCCGCCGGCTATGCGGGCGCGGTTACGCCCGGGCAGGTCGTGCCGGACAATGTGCAGGTCACGCCGCGAGCGGGGGGAATGGGTTCGGCCTTCATCAACGGTCATCGGGTGCTCGTCGATCCCTCGAACCGCATCCTGCGGGTCATCAATTAGCGTGGGCGAGGGCCGTGCTTTGACAGCGGCGGCCGGTCACATATTTTGTCGGTTGGACGGGTCGTATGATATTGTTCGAATCTATAAGCGGGCCTCGATCGCCCGCGCAGCATCGGATCGTTCGCACCCATGAGCCAGGATCCCCGTTCGAACTTGGAGCCGCCCTTGGACCGTGACTCCTCGACCGATATTGTCTTTCCGTCGACCATACCGTTTTTGATCGTGCATCTGGCGTGTTTCGCCGCGATCTGGACCGGGGTCACCGCGGAAGCGCTGGCGCTAGGCCTCGGTCTTTATTGGCTCAGGATTTTCGCCATCGGGGCGGGCTACCATCGCTACTTTTCCCACCGGGCTTACGACACCAGCCGCGTCTTCCAGTTCGTTCTCGCACTGCTCGCGCAAACGACTGCGCAGAAGAGCGTGTTGTGGTGGGCGGCCAACCATCGCGACCACCACCTCCATTCCGACACCGAACTCGACGTTCATTCGCCACGGCGCATGGGCTTTCTCTATAGCCACGTGGGCTGGATTTTCTCCCGCGGTCAAAGCACGACGAACTTCAACCGGGTGGAGGATTTTGCCAAATACCCCGAGTTGATGTGGCTCCATCGCTTCGAGTTGGCGCCCGCTTTCGCGCTTGCCGTCATCTGTTTCGCCGTCGCCGGTTGGCCGGGGCTGATCGTCGGCTTCTTCTGGAGCACCGTCGCCGTCTATCACGGGACGTTCTGCATCAATTCGCTCGCCCATCTCGTCGGGAAGCGGCGCTACATCACCGGCGACGATTCCCGCAACAATTGGCTGCTCGCGATCATCACCATGGGCGAGGGCTGGCACAACAATCATCATGCCTACCAGAGCAGCGCGCGCCAAGGATTTTACTGGTGGGAATATGACCCGACCTTCTATCTCCTGAAGCTGCTCGAGCGGCTCGGATTGATTTGGAATGTGAAGCGTCCGACCGCCGAGATCATGCAGAACCAGCACAAGCTCGGAACCCGGGTCATCAGCCGCGCCGCCTCGCTGGTCGCGGAAAGCTATTATCCCGATCGTATCGCGACCGCGGTCGCCGCCGCGCTGGGGAACAGCGGCCTGGCGGATCTCCGCGCTCGGCTCGCCCAGTCGCAGCCCTTCGCCGCGATGGACATCTTCAGCGAGTTCAATCTGCCTCACATTCCGACCAAAGCGGAGATTGTGGGCCGCGCGCGTTCGCTGCTCGCCAACTCGCCCTCGATGGAGGATATCGCCGCGAGGGCGCACGAGCTGCTTTTGGAGGCGATCGGCTCGCGGCTCGAGACAATCGCGGCGCAGACAGCGCACTGACTGGGACGTCATGGCGACGCGGCGACCCAGGAGTCGCGGAGCGCCCAGCGACTCCTGGATCGCTTCGCTTACGCTCGCGATGACGACCCAAGTGCTATTGCTGTTCTACCTGCCATCTGCAGGGTCGCGAGCGCCGAGCCACACCGTCGTGTTTCTCGGATCGAAAATGACGGCGCCGAAAAGGTTGAGAAACGAGGCGCCGAGCTGGGCTGCGGGTTCTTTCATGTCCGCGATCCCCCCGCATGAGTTTGCCGGCTTTACAACCAGATGGAACTCCTCCGTTTCGACGATCTTTTTCCCCCCTTGGTCTTCAATCGTCAGCGGCCGGCCCCTGATCCGATAGACGGGCCGGTGTTCGCGTCCGTCGCATGTCCAGATGTCGATGTCCTCGACCCGATCCAGCTTCGCGCCGCTCGCGACGAGCCGGTCGAACAAAGCCTGGTTGATGTCGACCGAGCGCGAGTAGACGAAGTCCTCGTAGCCGGTGTCGATTTGCGCCCAGACCCGAACGTCTCCTAAGCGCAAAAAGACGACCGGAACATTGGGCAGTCCGGCGCGGACTTTGGAGGGGTCGGAAGAGAAAAAGCCGTTTTGGGCGACAGGCGTCAAGCCGTGCGCGAGGAGCGCCTCGGGCCGGCAGGATTCCGTGCTCAGGAACGCCGTGCTATCAGTGAGCTGAACCGTGAGCCGGGACAGAAGATCATCGCCGATGACGCCGAGCTGTCCTTTTCCTGGTTGAAGCATGAGGTAGTACCGGGCGAGGTGAAAATCCGCTCGTTCAATGCCCGGAAGCGAAACCGCGGCCGTTTTGGTTGACCCGTCGGGACCCGAAAACACTGCCGCCGACAACGAGCTGCGGGTTGCGCCATAATCCAGCAAGAATGGCCCCGTGACCCCATCCGCGGCGAGTTCAACATAGGGAGAGGCGCCCGAAGGAACGCTGATCCGCGCGTACGATCGCCCTCCGCACAGCGCCCCCGGGTCAGTCTTTCCAATGTCCATGCCTAATCCGACTATAGGAAACACGATCGCCGCGAGCGAGAGCGAGAGGGTCCTGACGATCGCCATCGGCTTCGTTAGGATCCGGTGTGGAGGCGCTAACAATAGCGCGCACGCCCTGGTCTCTGGCTGAAGGCGAAGGTCACAAGCTTTGTTCCCTCGCAAGAAGGGCGCCCGACATGCGGCAATCCTCGATCAACTACCAGCTCGGCAGCCTCTATTCGGTGATCACCGCTTTCCTGTACGCGACGCAGGAGCCGTTTTCGTTTCCCGCCGCCAAGCATCTCAACACTTTGCAATTCGTGGCGCTCACCCAGGTCTCCTTGCTCGTATCCATTCCACTCTTGCTCAGCCGGCCGGCCAGTCGCCGGGATTTCGCCGCCCTATTTCGAAAGCCCGCCAACTACGCCTATCTCGCGGTCATCTTCGCCATAGGAATGACCGGCCTCCTTTTATACAACTTCGGCCTGAGCAACGCTCACCCGATCATCATCTCCGCAATCCTCAATCTTTCGCCGTTCTGGGCCGCATTGGTGGCGCTCGTGTTGGCAGGGGTTCCGATCCCGATTTCGCGGGCGACCTTCTTTGGCTGTTTCGCCGGGGCTTTCATCGGCGCCATGGCGGTCGCCTGGAGCCAGCTCGGCGATGCAGGCATGTCAAACATGGGTCAATTGACGGACAGTTTTTTTCACGGCAGCTGGATCTATGCGATTCCCGTGCCATTGGCCTCGGCCTTGGGCGGAACTCTCGTCGGCAAATGGTTCGGCGCTTACGACGAATCCGCGGCGATCGCCGCCAATTTTTTCACCGCGAACGTCATCCTCATTCCGGGCTGCCTCGCACTTCTCTATTGGCGAAATGAGCTGAATTTCGAAGAGCTCGGGCCGATCTTGCTGATGATTTTCGGCACGATTGTCGCCGCCTCGCTCGGCCGCGTCATGTACCAGATATCGCTGACCGTCACCGGCGGCGACAACGGCTTTGTCACCATGTTTCTCAATCTGGTCCCGGCGCTGACCGCCCTCATATCGCTCGCGCTGTCGCACTGGGTCGCCGACCTGCACTTTGTGATCGACCTCACCTTCTTTCTCGGTTCAGGGCTGATCGCGGCGTCGCTGGTGCTGTTTTCGCTGAAATCCTGGCGGCAGCCTGCTCCGCGAGCCTGAGGGTGGTCGGAAATCGGAGTGGCGTTCGGAGGCGGCACCGCCGGGAACGGCAGGATTCGATAGCCTGCGACGCCATTGAGAAAGCTACCTCCTGTTTTGGCCGGTCGAACTTGCAACGGCCGATCCGAAGTTGGGCGTCGCGGCGTCTTACAAAAGCGCGTTCAGGCGCCGGGCGAAAGGCGTCGCGACTTCCGCGAGTCGCTGGCCCCATCGGTCGAAAAAACCCTTCCGGCTCTCCGCCAGAAGATATTCCGCCCGCCAGCGCCATTCGTCGCGGTCCTCGCGCAGGGCCTCATGATCCTCCTTGAGGCCGGCGACCACGGCCTTCAACGCCTCGAGTTCGGCCTCGACGACGCGCAGACGCGTGAAGAGTGACGGGTGCTGCCTAAGCGCGGGCGTTGCCGTTGCGTCCGACATGGGCGGGATCATGGCGCGCAAAGGTTATCGGAGCGCTAAATTTCGCTATTGCGCGAGGCCGCCGTGGCTCTCCGGGGGTCCAAGACCTCCGACCGCCAAGGCGCGCTTTGACATGCATAGGTCTGCGAGCGATCGCCGGATGTGGCGAGTGAACGCGGCGGTCGCGAGATCGGGGCTGAAATTTACTACCGCAGCGTGTTTTGACGGCCGCGATTTGCAGACTCATCGATTTTACGCTACCGGGACGATATATGGGAGACGGGCAAAGGGCCCGCGCCAGGAGATCGAAGGACTTCGTGAAAACCTTAAGACCTTTGGCGGCGCTTGCCGCCGTGACCCTGACCGCCTCGACGACTTGCGCCGCCGGGATCGACCTCAGCAACGCCCTGGGGCCGTCAGGTGGTTACACCACTGAGGCGTATTACCAGAGTATGCTTGGGGGTCAGCCGATGACCGCTGCTCAGCAAGCCTATGCCGATCAGCAAGACCAGTTGCGTCAACTGGGCTATCTGTCGGAATTGGGCGGCGACATGGCGCTTGGCCAAATGTTCTACCACATAGCGTATGGCATAACCCCGCCTCCGTCCGCACTGGACTTGGCCATTGGCGGAGGTGACCCTCCCCCTCCTTCCATCACGCCAAGCGGCCTCATCAGTGGCGCTTCGGACGTGGGCGATACGGGCGCCGGCTCGACGCTGACGACCTCCATCAACCCCGGCGTAGGCCCGGCCACTGCCGTGCCGGAAGCCTCGACCTGGGCGATGATGCTGATCGGTTTCGCGGGCCTTGGCCTTGCTGTCTATCGGCCGGC
Organism: uncultured Alphaproteobacteria bacterium; assembly: GCA_963696665.1. Classification (GTDB taxonomy): domain Bacteria; phylum Pseudomonadota; class Alphaproteobacteria; order Rhizobiales; family Beijerinckiaceae; genus Roseiarcus. The sequence goes on along the minus strand of CAVOLE010000008.1, from coordinate 907,231 downwards.
ACGGAGACGCGCCGCGGGCCTGACGGGCTAGCGTCTAGTAGCCCTCGCGGCCCAGGCGCGCGATGATATGAGGCGCTTGCGTTTGGAGAGGGCGGAGCCTGTCGGGGGCTTAAGCAGATCGATACGAGGCTGGGGCGGCATACGCGCGATCAGGCGATGACGCGACGCCAACGCCAGGCTAAGGCGAGGCACGGCGTTTGTTGGCGAAGCCCAACGCCCCTAAAAAGGTCGCCTATAAATCCGCCCGCAGGTCATTACTCGGCCCGCCTCAATGTATGGGCTCATAGCCGACTATCCTAAATTCGAGGAGAGCGACAAGCTCCTTGGCCTGGCCACGAACTTCTCTGGAATGCGACACAACGCCGACCGAAAGCATCGTGATCCCGACAGCGCCGACGGCGGAGAGCAAGATTGTGACTTTCATAGAATCGTCCTTTCAAGTTCGCCCCTTTGCCGGGCCCACTCCATCGCGAGTTCGTTTTCTCATTTGGTGAGGCGACCTGCCCGCAGCGATAAGCAGCGCGGGCTCGGAGGAGACTGTTTAACGTCGACCCTTCGACCGTAGTCTCAGCTGCGTAACAGAGGACCGCGGCGCCACCGCGCAACCGGTCCCCAGCGTAGGGTTGCCCATTCGACAGATAGAGGTTTGGTCTGACAGCAATATGGTAGAACAAGGCGAAGCTTTGGTTTTACGGAGCGGCCGGGCCTCAATCTGAGCCGCATGCGCATCATTGATGTGCGCCTGTCGCGCACCGGCTCGGCCAATTTCAGCCGCTCGGGTAAGTCATTGAAAATAAATGGTGCTGCAAGAGAGGATTGAACTCTCGACCTCTCCCTTACCAAGGGAGTGCTCTACCACTGAGCTACTGCAGCATCCGAGGCGCGTCTAAAGAGCGCTCGGCTTCCTGCCATAGCAAAGGGGGCGTGGCAAGACGGGCCGAGGCGTTCCTCCGGTCTGCGCGCGACGCCGGCTCGGGCAATGGGGCAAGAAGCGGCCCATCACGGACTCGGCAGCAGGTAGTTCTTCACCAGATAAGTGAGGCCGCGGGTCCAGAACTCATCAGTGTTGCCGCGAATGTCGACGCTATGGACAAACGCCATCTTCTTAGCCGCGACGTCGGCCATATAGACGTTCATATTGAGGATAAGGTCCGACACTTTCTGGACCACGATCCAGGCGGCGTAATCGGCTCCGAGCGCTTTCCCGTAGTCGAACTCGCAGCCGCCACAGGCGCCGATCTCGGGACCCGCGCCGATTTTCGCTTGAGCCTCGGCGGGAACGGGGAGGAACTGATACCGGCCGGAGGCTTCGAGCTTCGCCTTGAAGAGGGACGCGATCAACGCGAGGCGAGCCCGCTCCGCGCTGGTTGTGGGCTCGAGATCCCCATGGTCGTTGAGGAACTGGACGTCGAGCAAGGCGACGCTCTTGGGCGGGTCGGATGGCGCCGCCGCAGCCGCCGGAACGCCAACGGCTTCGAGGGTGAGGAACGCGGCAAGGCCCAATGGGGCGAGCGAAGCGCGTCGCCAGCGGAGGCGGAGGCCGCGACCGACGCGGGTCGCGGATCCAGAGGCCGCTTTGGTTTCCCGATCCTGCATCGCTCATCCTTATCCGAGCGCTTGTCCAGTCGTCCGGTCCATCGCAATATAAACGCTCATCCGGCGCTATCGCCTGCTTTGCGTATGAAAAAAAGAGGAGGATCGCCCGTGCCCGCAAGCTTCACGCGGTTGCTCCTGCGCGCAGCCTTCGTAGTCGCGACGCTGGCAGGCTCGGTTACCGACGCGCCGGCGCAAATTCCGGGCGACACGATCAAGATCGGCGTGTTGAGCGACTTCTCCGGTCCATTCGCTGATCAGGTCGGCAAGGGATCGCTCATCGGCGCTCAGCTCGCGGCCGGAGACTTGGCTAAGGAAGCAGGGGGCCTTAAGGTCGAGATCATTTTCGCCGATCATCAGAACAAGCCCGACATCGGCGTCGCGATTGCGCGGCGATGGGTGGATGAGGAGGGCGTCGACGCGATCGTCGATCTCGCCAATTCAGGCGTCGGTCTCGCCGTCAACACGCTTATGCACGAGAGGAATCGCGCGAAGCTCGCATCGGCGACCGCGACCTCCGACCTGACGGGCAAATTCTGTCAGCCGACCACCGTCCAATGGGCTCTCGACACCTGGGCGCTCGGCAACGCAGTCGGCCGGACGATCACCAAAATGGGCGGCGCGACCTGGTTCTTCATCAGCTTCGACTATGCGTTCGGCAAGGCTCTGCAACGCGACGCGACCGAGGCGATCCAAAAGGCGGGCGGATCGGTGCGCGGCTCCGTGTCGCATCCGCTCGGCGCGACCGATTTCGGCTCGTATCTGTTGCAGGCGCAAGCCTCGGGCGCGAAAGTAATCGCGCTCGCCGACACCGGCGCCGACGCGATCAACGCCATCCGGCAGGCGGCGGAGTTCCAGATCGTCGGGCCCGACAGGCGGCTCGCCGCGCTCTTCCTGCAGATCACCGATATCGACGCGCTTGACCTCAACGCCGCACAGGGCCTTATCCTGTCCGAAGCCTTCTATTGGGATCTCAATGATGCGCCGCGCGCCTTCGCCGCGCGCTTCGCCGAGCGGATGGGCGGCAAGATGCCGACCGAGGATCAGGCGGCGGCCTATTCGGCGACGCTGGCGTATCTGCGCGCGGTGAAACAAGCGGGAACCATTGAGGGCGACAAAGTGGTTGGCGAAATGAAGAAATCGCCGATCGACGATCCGCTCTTCGGTCCTGTCGTCATCCGCGCCGACGGCCGCGCGACGCACCCGATGTACGTATTCAAGGTCAAGTCGCCGCAACAATCGAAGATGAGGTTCGCCGTCTATGATCTCATTGAAACGATTCCGCCCGAAGCCGCCTTCCGGCCGCTCGACCAAGGCGGATGCCCGCTGGTGAAGTGACGGGCGCTTGCTGACCGGAGGAATGCGATGAGCGAAGAGTTCGAAAGAGCGAGTTTATACGCCAGACGAGATCGAGGCGCGGCTCAAACGCGATCTCCCCCACTGGCGCTACGAAAATGGCTGGATCAGACGCACCTTTCGCACCTCGAGCTGGAAGGGCACGCTGATGGTGATCAACGCGGTTGGCCATCTCGCGGAGGCCGCCTGGCATCATCCGGATATCGCTGCGTCTTACGCTTGGGTCGAAGTCAAATTGCAAAACCACAGCGCCAAGGGAATCACCGACAAGGACTTCGAGCTGGCCCGCAAGATCGAGGATTTCGTCTCGTGGCGCCCTGGCAAGGAGGGCGGCGCGCTCGAGGGAACGCCGTCTGGCGACCAGCGGTTCGCGTATATCAAGTACGATGACAAGTGAGCCTGTCGGTGTTGGAACTTCCGCACTGAAATCGGCGGAAGCCAGTCGGGAGTCATGGGCTAGGGTCGGCGCCGATAAATACAAGTTATATACGTTATATAGACGAAAGTGACTCGTAAATTGGGCTGCAACCTATTGGAATCGCTAAAAACAAACTCGTAAATGGCCCGCCCCCGCTTGAGGGGAAAGGCAGGGGATTCAGCCTGCCTCCCGCAGGGCCTCGATCCGCGCCGCAATCGCCTTGCGCTCTTCGTCGCTCATCGCGGCGCGTGGCGTCTTGACCTGAATCTCGCCCACGACATGCGTAGGGCGCGCGGAAAGCACGAAGATGCGATCGGCGAGAGCAATCGCCTCGTCCACGTCATGGGTGACAAGCACGACGATCATGCGGCGGCTTTCGACAAGCCTCGCCAGATCGCCCTGCAACTGCCGGGCGAGCGGCGCATCGAGCGACACGAAGGGCTCGTCGAGCAAGAGGAGGGTCGGGCGGACGGCGAACGCGCGCGCCAGCGCCGCGCGTCGCGCGAGGCCAATCGAGAGCTCGCCCGGAAAATGGGCGCGATGTTCGGAGAGGCCGAGCGCGGCGAACAAGGCCGCGACTTCAGCCTCGCTCGCATGCGGAGCGGCGAGACGCACATTGTCCTCGACGCTGCGCCACGGGAGGAGCCGCGGCTCCTGGAAAACCATGCCCACTTTCCCGTCGGTCGGGATGTGGACCGAGCCGTCGAAATTGCGATCGAGCCCGGCGAGAATGCGCATCAGCGTCGACTTGCCGCAACCAGACGGCCCGATCAGCGCCCCGGTCTCGCCTTCCTCGAGCGCGAACGAAAGATTGGCGATGACAGGAACGCTCTGCCCCGCGGCGGCGCGGAAGGATTTTTCAGCGACGCGCGCTTCAAGCCGCACGCGGTCGCCAACGGGAGACGTGACGTTCAAAGGGTTGCACCGCAAGCGTTTCGATGACGAGCATGATCGCAGTGAAGGGTAGCGCATAGGCGAGCAGCAGAGGCACGTCGAACAGCTGGAAGGCGGTATTGATTTCGAACCCTACGCCGTTCGGCCGGCCCATGAGCTCGACAACCAGCACGATCTTCCACACGAGCGACAGGCCCGCGCGGGTCGCGGCGGCGAAATAGGGCGCGAGTTGCGGCGCAACGACATGGGTGAGCCGCTTCACTGGGGAGAAGCCAAACACCCGCGCCATTTCGTCGAGCCTTGTGTCGAGCGCGCGCACGCCCTCTCGTATGGTGACGACCGTGACGGGCAATTTGTTGAGGGCCACGGCGCCGATCGCCGCCGCCTCGTTGAGGCCAACCCAGATATAAGCGAGCACGATGATGACGAGCGCCGGCAGGTTCAAGAGCACGATGATCCATGGGTCGGCCGCACGGTCAATGAGCGCGTTGCGTCCCATCGCGTAGCCGATCGCTGATCCGGCCGCCATCGCGAGCACGAAGGCGGCCGCGACGCGGGCGAGGGTGACGCCGAGCGCTGCGAACAGGGCGCCCGACGCGGCCTCTGACCTCATCGTCGCGAGCACAATCATCGGACCTGGCAGCAATCGCGGATTGGCGAAATGCGCAGCGATCTGCCAGAGACAAATGAGCGCGGCGAGCGAGATGAGACGAGTCGTCACGTCCTATTCGCTCGTCGCGGGATCGTAGAAGAGCGCGGTGTCGAGTTCCTTGGCCTTGCCGACCAGCGCGTCGCCGCCGATCTCGGCCAATCGCCGATAAAGCACGCGCGCGTCGGCCGCTTCCTCCGCGATGGTCCGTTTCGGCACGCCTTCGAGATAGCGCTGGCGATAGACTTCAAGCGCCGCGTCGTCTTTCAGGCGGAGCCGCGCCTTGATCGGCGCCCAGGCGCTCGGATCTTCGCCCAGGATTTTGCGCGCCTCGGTCGCCGCCGCGAAAAAACGCTTGAGAGCGTCCTTGTGCGAAGCGGCGAAGGCCTCATTGAACACATAGCCGGTCATCGCCACCGGGCCGCTCGCGCCGAGCGCCTTCTCGACGTCGGCCATTTCGATCGCGCGACGGAAGCCGCGTCCCTCGAGATCGGCGGAGAAATTCCAGAACTCGAGCGCCGTCTCGGTCTCGCCCTCAACAAGCTTCTCGGCGATGAGCGGCGGCGCGCCGTATGACGGCCGGGCGTCCTTGACGAGGTCGAGCCCTGCGCCGAGGGCCGCCGCCCGCAGCAGGAGCCAGCTCTTGTCGAGCGGTCCGCCAGCGACGCCGATGGATCGGCCGGCGAGATCGGCGATCGCATGGATCGGCGAACCCTTTGGCGCCATCACCGCCCCCAGCGCGCTCGAATAGGGCGTGAACAGGAGCTTGTCGCCGAGCGCGCGCTCGCGCGCCGCCCAGAGCCAGTCCGAGACAACCATGTCGGCGCCCCCGCCCGCGAGCGCGACCTTGGCCGCCTCGGTCGAGGCAAGTTCGGTCGTCTCAATGTCCAGATTCGCCGCCTTGTCGAGCCCGCGCGCTTTGATCACCTCGAGTTCCCAAGCCGCCGTTCCAGTTTTCTGGATCGCGATGCGCAGGCGGTCGGCGGCCTCGGCGCCTTGCGTCGAGTAGGCGCTCGCAACGAAAGCGAGGGCGACGAGAATGAGCTTGAACATGAGCGCTCTCTGGACTTGGCCGCGCATCACCCGCCCCGGCGCATCAGCATGCCGCGCGCCGGATCGTAGGCGATCACCGCGCCGCCGAGGAACGCGACTGTGCATCCCGCCACGACCGCGAGCGCCAGCCAATTGATCTGCTGGTAGAAGGCGAACCGAATGAGTTCGACCGCGTGTGTGAAAGGGTTCAGCTGGCAGACGGTCGCGAGCCATGGGCTTCCTTCTTGCACGCGCCATAGCGGATAAAGGGCGGAGGACGCGAAGAACATCGGAAAAATGACGAAGTTCATCACGCCTGCGAAATTCTCAAGCTGCTTGATGAGCGACGACAACAGCATGCCGAGCGCGCCAAGCATCAGGCCGGACAGCGCCAGCGCCGGCAGCACGGTCAGATAGCCCCACCAGGTCGGCGGCTCGATCTCCCAGAAATAGGCGACGACAAGAAACGCATAGACTTGCAGAATGGAGACAGCGACGCCGGCGATCAGCTTCGACGTCAGGAGAAACCAGCGGGGAGCAGGGCTCACCAGCAACATGCGCATGCTGCCCATCTCGCGGTCGTAGACCATCGACAGCGATGACTGCATGCCGTTGAAAAGCTGGATCATCGCGATCAGCCCCGGCGTGATGTAGACTTCGTAGAGAACGTAAGTGTCGTAAGGCGGCATGATCGACACGCCCAGCGTCTGGCGAAATCCGGCGGCGAAAATGAACAGCCAGACCATCGGGCGCACCAGCGCGGAAATGAAACGCTCGCGCTGATGAAGAAACCGCAGGCCCTCGCGCCAAACGATGCCGTAAAGGCAGATCAGGCGCTGCGTCCAGCCGAACGGCCGCTCGCCGTCGAGAACAGTGTCAGTCACCATTCCCTCCTTCCCGCCCGCCGGTCAGCGACGTGAACGCTTCTCCAATCGATTTCGCGTCAGCCGCGGCGACGATGGAGCGAGATGGACCGTCAGCCAGGACGCGCCCCTTGTGGAGAACGATGACGTGGTCATCGTCTCGAATTTCGTCAACGAGATGCGTCGCCCAGAGCGCTCCCATTCCTTCGTCCGCAACCAGGCCCCGTACGACCTTGAGGATCTCCGCCCGCGCCTTGATATCGAGGCCAGCTGTCGGCTCATCAAGCAACAGCATGCGCGGACGGTGCAGAAGCGCGCGCGCAATCTCGACCCGCCGCATCTGACCGCCGGAGAGGAAGCGCACCTTGTCGCGAGCCCGGTCGGCGAGGCCGACGCGGCCGAGTTGCACCGCGCCTCGCTCGCGCGTTTCACGCCCGCCAATGCCATGCAACGCGCCATGATAGGCGAGGTTCTGGGCGACGCTGAGATCGGGATCAAGCGTGCGCTGCTGAAATACGACGCCGAGCAGCGCGAGCGCCGCGCCGCTCTCGCGCGCGACGTCGCGGCCGAAAATGCGCACCGTCCCCGATCGACTCACGTAAAGATGCGTGATCACCGAGAAAAGCGTGCTCTTGCCCGCGCCATTCAAGCCCAAAAGCACGGTGAAACTGGCCGGCGTGACGTCGAAGCTCACGTTGTCCAGGGCGATCCGCGCGCCATAGGCGTGCGACACGCTCTCGACCGACAGCGCGTTGACCGCCGCCTTCGGCGTTACGTCGGCAATGACAGTCATTGTTTCGAGATCGCCACCCCCCAAGGAAACGAACCGACCGGAATCGATTTGATCACCTTCAGCGCGGCCACATCAATGACCGAGACGTCATTCGAGACGCCGTTGGTCGTCAAGAGGTGCTTGCCGTCCGGCGTCAGCTCCAATTGCCAAACGCGTTGGCCGACCAGAAGATATTTGAGCACCTTTTTGCTGGCCTGGTCGATGACCGCGACGCGATTGGCGGGCCCGAGCGCGACGAAGCCGAGCTTGCCGTCGGCGCTGAAACGGATGCCGACCGGCTGGATCAGCTCCTTCGCGAGCCCCGGCACCTCGAAGGTGATCGTATGGGTGATCACGTGCTTGACCGGGTCGATGATGCTGATCGTTCCGCCGACCTCGGACGACACCCACAGCTCCGAGCCGTCCTTGGTGTATTCGGCGTAGCGCGGACGAGGAGGCACAAGAATGTTGGCCACGATCTTCTTGTTCCGCCAGTCGATGAGATGGGCCATGCTGGTCGTTTCGGAGGTGTTGACGACGATCGAGCCGTCGGGGCTGACCGCCACGCCCTCCGGCTCGACGCCAACCGGGAATTCGCTGACCACCTTGCGGGTATTAATGTCGATCGCGGTCAGAAGCGCGTTGTTTTCGTTGGCGACGAACAGGAGCTTCCCGTCCGGGCTCACGCGCAATTGCTCGGGGTCGGGGCCAGACGGCAGCTCGCCAACCTCTTTGAGGGTTTTCGTGTCGATGATCGCGATCGTATCGTCGTCGCCAAGGCAAACGAACATCTCCGCGTCGTCCTTGGTCAACGCGATGCCGCGCGGCCTCTGGCCGGTCTTGACGGTGCGCGTGACCTCGAGCTTGTCGATGTCGATGACCGAAATCGAATTGCCCTTCTCGTTGGTGATGTAGGCGGTCGCCGCCTGGGCCGGACCTGAAGAAGCGCCGAGGCTCGCCAGAAGGGCGAGCGCGCCAGCGAGGCGCGCCAGACATTTCAGTGAAGTTTGCATTTGGTCTCCGGCCGGTCGAAGCCGAGGGTGTCGAGCGTGGATGTCTGATGCAGGAAGCCTTCCTGTGGCGACACCGAGACCGTGGCGCGCCCGTCGGTGAGCAGGATCGGCTGACGCAGCTGCTGGTTCCAGTCGCGCACGGTCAGCCTCTGTCCCTTGAATCCGGCGACCTCGAAATTGGGCGACACGAGATCGGCGAGAACCGTCTTGGGGTCGGCTGATTTGGTGTGCGCGATAGCGTCGCCGATCATGCGGATGGCGAGCCAGGCCTGGTAATCGCGCGCGTTCATGCCGCGCTTGAAGAGGCGCTCGAAGCGGTTCTGCAACTGCACCGCTCCCCAGAATTCGTGGCTGGGGTCCCAGCTTGTCGGCCGTAATCCCGCCGACCCTACGACCGGCCGGGGGTCCCAGGTGCGATAGGGCAGATAGCCGGCGAAAACCTCGTTTTCGTCGGCGGCGACGAGCACGTCATATGCGGGCGCATTCTGGGTGAAGACGGGCATCTGCTGCTGAACCTGGACGCTGCCTGAATCCGAGCGCCGGCCCGCGCCGGTGTCCTTATAGACGCGCTCGTCGACGATCTTCGCGCCGAACTTCTTCGCCGAGCGCTGGTAAGCCTCCCCCAGCAGCTTGTCCTCCGGGTGCGATCCGACCACCAGGAGCCAGCGCCTCCACTGCTTCCAGATCAGGTATTGCGCGAGGCCATCGGTCAGCATCGAACAACTCGGCGCGACGTGAATCACATTGGCGCGACAGTCCTCCTCGCGCAGGCGATCGTCCGGCGCGCCGGCGTTGAAGATGAGCGCGCCCGAGGGGCGGGCCGCGTCGGCGACCTCGAGCACCTGGGCCGCGGGAAGATCGATGATGAAAAAGCGCACGCCGTTGTCGAGCATGCCCTTTAGCGCCGCAACCGGATCGTCGCCCGGGGCGAGCTTGGCGTCGACAATCGAGTAGGATTGATCGAGGAAGCGGCCGGTGGTGTTGTTGTCGTCCATCCCCACGCGCGCTCCGGCGATGAAGTCGTCCGCCGGCGGAATATCGAGGATCGAGATCGTTTCGCGAGAATGCGCTTCGTGGATGACGCCGACTTTGACCGCGAGCGGGTCTGCCTCGGCGGGCTGGACCGCCGCCGCAAGCAGGGCGAGAGCGGTGACGAGAAGGGCGCAAAGCGCCTTCAATTCGCGCCCGCCCGAAGAACCGTGGGACGAGCGTTTGAGCTTTGCTTGAAACGTGAACATTCCGCGGGGCAAATCCTTATCATCGAAGCGGCTTGCCGGGGTCTCAACCCTGGCGTTGTCACCGCTTCGAGGCAGGCGATGGTCAGACAGCCGCTTCCTTCCGGCGAGAAGCCCCCGCGGCCCCCGGCCTCATCGGTTACGTAGGTTTCGTGAGAATTCGACGGCGCTCATCGGCGGGCTCGTCGAGGCGTTCATCGCCCGGGGAACCGGGGATAGCTAGAACTCGACGCCATGGAGATCGGCTCGCGCACGAGCCCTAGGGCTCAGCTAACGAACTTCCCTCCATCTTCGTCCGCCCTTGATAGGCGAACAGACTGTTACATCTGCGCCGAGAGATAGGCAGTCACTTCCATGCCGGCGCAAACTTCCACAACGACAGGGACATTCCAAGCCATAGTTCAACTCCTTGAGTTTCTCTCCTCGTGGGTCAGGCCCACGAAGCAAAGGTAGCATTCCTCGCCCGCTGCGTCACGTCCCTTGAAAACGTTGGGGCCGATGACCTGAAATACCCGAGACGGGTGCAGAAACGGGCGCCCCTATCCCTGAAACGGCGCAATTGCTAAGTCACGGGTCCGCGTGACGGCTCGCTTCGCCAAGCGGGCCGGCGCGGGATAGCCAGATCCGGGAGGACAATGTGAAGCTCATGACTTTTTCGCTTGCGGGGGCGGCGCTCCTTGCTTCGATGAGCGCCTCGATGGCGCAGGACGCCGCGGCTGGCGAGAAGGTGTTCTTCGCCAAATGCAAAGTCTGCCATATGCCTCCCGAGGCCGCGAAAAGTCTTGTCGGCCCGAGCCTCGCCGGCGTGGTCGGGCGGAAGGCGGGGACGGTCGAGGGCTATCATTACTCCGACGCCAATAAGAATTCCGGCATCACCTGGGATGAGGCGACCCTCAAGAAGTACCTCAAGGATCCGAAGGGCGTGGTCCCGGGAACGAAGATGGTGTTCCCCGGCCTGCAATCGGAGCAAGACATCGACAATGTCATCGCCTACCTCAAGCAGTTTGGCCCCGACGGCAAGAAGATCTAACTCAAGGCGCGGCCGGGGCTTCACATCAACTCCAAATCGGCCGCGCGGATTCGCTGCTCGTGCAGCGCGGTCGCGATCAGGGCGCCTGAGGCGCCCGCGGCCTTGAGCGCCGAGAGATCACGCGCGTCGCGCACGCCTCCTGCGGCATAGAGCGCGCGCCCGCCGGCGATCGACCGGATCGCCGCGAACCGCGCCAGATCGGGCCCGGCGGCGCTGCCGACCTGCGCAAGAGTCATGACGATGACGCGGCTTGGCCAAAGCGCGGGTTCGCCCAGGATCTCGGGTGGGCCTTGAAACGCATCGCCGCGGAAGTCGAGCGAGAGCACGACCCGCTGCAAGTCCCTGTGGCCCGCGACGAGCGCACTGTCGCGTTGGGATTCGCTGCCTATGATCGGCGCGCCCAGGTCCGCGTCGATGAGCGCCTCGATCGCGGCGGAGGTCGTTGCGCCATTGTCGACCCACAGTTGCAACGCCGGAAACTCGTCGCGAATGCGGCGCAGCGTCCGGACATTGTCTCCGTCGCCCTGGATCGCGTCGAGATCGGCGACATAGAGCGTCGGGAAGGGATAGACCGCGAGTAAGCCACGCACGACATCCACCGCGTCGCTGCTCGGAGAGAGCGGCAACTCGAGCGGCCGGTAGGACGCCCGATCGCCCTTTCGCGCGTGGACGACCTCGCCATGCATGAGGTCGATGACTGGAATAACCTGCAACGCGGCCTCCGAGGCTTGGTGATAGAGGAGAAGGTTCGCCTCATCCCTATCAAGGGAAGCGGGGGCCCGCGTCCGCGACACAATCGCCAAACCGGGCGTCGGCACAACTTGTGGTCGAGTTGCATGAAAGCAAATGCAAGCAAAACGGCGATAAACGCTAGTAAATTAAATAGCGTTTACTAGCGTTTATTTTTTCGAATCGAAACTTTTCAAGGGGTTACGAGCGAAAAAATAAAAAAATTTTCCTTCGACCTCTACTCGCGTCTCAGGTTGCGTCCGAAGCGGAGCACCACCCCATGTCGCACATCCTTCTCCTCGAGAAATCGCCGGGTCGCTCTCCGGGTAAGGAAAAGCTTATAGCATGGAATTCTGATTCCACCAAGACAATGTTCGCGGGGCCCATGTTTTCCGGCTCGCCCGTTCAGGCGCCGCGCTCATGCGTCACGCCCGCGGCGAAAACCTGCGCGGCCTTTTCCTTGAGCCAGCTCCACGCTTCGGCCTCCGCCGGCCCTGCCGTTTTGCCGACGGTGATGTCGAGCCGGGCAAGCTCCGCCTCGACCTCGGCGCGGGGCAGGAGATGCAAGCGGCTCACCAGCACCGCGCCCTCGATGACCGCCGCTTGCGCGCGGTTGAAGCCCTGGAAGGGCGCGTGCGAAGCCTGATGCGCGACCCGGCACACGAAACGGGGTCTCAGCTCATGCTCGCGCACCTCGACGACGACCAGTTCGAGATGCGACAATGTCGCCTTGAGACGCGGCGCGGCGACAACCTCGGCGCGGGTCAGCGGCCAGTCCCGGCGTCCGGTGAGACATCCGGCAAAGACGCGCACGTCGTCGGTAAAGTTGGCGACGGCGAACGGCGCCTGGCGCAGATTGTCGAGCGTCGTCGAGGGGTGAAACGGCGCCAGGATCCATCCCTCGCCTTCGGCGATCAGCCCCAAAGGCGCGATATGCGGCTCGCCATGCGCATTGACGGTGGCGACGATCGCTTCGCGGATCAGAGGCATTACCCGTTCGCCGTTCGCGCGCGCAGCGTGTGGCCGGCTTCGCTTAAGCGCGTCCTGTCCTCGGCGGCCCGATCGGTCGCGCAGCCCCAATTCAGCGGCTCGTCCTGGGCGTAACGTTTGCCAAGCTGAAAAGCGATTTCGGCCTTCATGAGCTCGGCCCCGAGATAGAAGGCGTGTGCGCCGTCTGTTTCGACCCCGAGTTTATCGAACAGCGCAAATGCGTCCTGAGCCACAAAATGGCCGGCGCTGTTGTAGACGTGGATTCCATCCTCCGCCGCCTCGATGCGGTAGTTCTTGTCCTTCACTTGCGCGGCGGCCTCCGCGATCTCCTGACCGGTGTAGGGAAACGGCGCGAGGTCGTGGACTTGCAACAACGCCCGCCCATAGCCTCTCGGCAAGCTCACGTCCGCGAGCGCCGCGTACATGATGCGCCGCGCCGCGTCATGCTCCTGGATCGTGCGGCGCGTGTGCGGGCTGACATGGACGGTGAGCACATTGGCGATAGCGAGTTCCGAGCAGATCCCGAGCAGCAAGGCCGTCACGCCGACGGAGTTGGCGTCGGTGAGTTCGGTCAGGTTGCCGGTGCCCATCAGCATTTCCGCGTCGGGAAGATGCGCGCGCACTTCGCGATAGCGCGAGAGCGAGTCGGCGAAGCCGAAGTGGATCGGATCGATGACGGGATCGAGGATGGCCTCGAGACCCCGTTTTTCGGCCTCCTCCGCGGCGCGATAAAGCGAGGCAAGATCGCCGTGCTGGGCCGGGATCAGCACGGGTCGTGCCCCGGTCTCTTGGGCGATGGCGAGATTGCGCTCGGTAAGGCTGAGGAGATAGGCCGCGCCGGCGCGGCCGCCCCGCCGCAATTCCTCAGGCTCCGCCGAATCGACGCTGACAGCGAAACCCCTCGCCTTCAATTCGCGCACCGCATCTTCGAGATGGGGAAAGGGCGTGTCCGGCAGGCATCCGAGATCGATGACGTCGGCGCCTTCGGCGCGCAGGAGTTCGGCGCGGCCGATAATCGCCTCGATGTTCATCTGCGACGCGTCGACAATCTCGGCGAAGATCTTGAGCGCATGGCGGGACAGATCGAGCGCCGCTCCGGCCTTGCCGAAAAACATTGGCAGGTCTTTCAATTCATCGGGTCCCCGCTCAAACGGAACGCCAAATTCTTGCGCAAGATGCGCAAGGTCGGCGCGGCAGCGGCCAGGGACGACGACGCGGTCGGCTTCAAGCGGGCGCGGCAGCCTGCGCATGAGGATGGGCTCAGTCATCAGCGCCGCAACCTTGACGCCCACGTTGAAGATCGACCAGTCGAACGCCGTCGGCGCCATACCCTGCAAGACCTTCTCGAGGCGCTTCTCAGCGAGGCGTCCGGTCAAAAACAGGACCCGTTCCTTCATGCCGCGACTTTGCTTCGTCGCTGCGCGATGGCCTCGTTGAGTTCAGCGATCGAGTTGACTGTCGTCACGCCGGTGAAACCTCCCAGGCGCTCGCGGTTCTCCAGATCGATTGCGCGCGGATAGACCTTCACCATTCCCTTCGGCGCTTCCGTTTCGAGCTCGGGCGCCGTGTCGCAGGCGAAGACAATGGTCGGGACGCGGCATTTTCCCGCTTGCGCAAAGACGTTGGTGATGAAGTCGTCGGAGATCCCGTAGACGAATTTGGCGACTGTGTTCGAAGTCGCGGGGGCGACAATCAACGTATGATAGATACCGTAATAGAATTGGCCGACGGTGACCGAGCTCGCCGACGTGTCGCGATAAATGCGCACGGAGCGCGGCAAGTCGAGCTCCTGCTTGTACATGCGCAAGACTTCGGCTCCAGCCTTGCTGAGAAAGAGGTCGACATGTTCGAGCTCATGGATCAGGGCCAGCGTTTCCTTCAGGAAATGGCCGGATCCCGTGAGCGCCCATCCCCAGCGCGGCGTTTGGCGTTTCGTCATTGTGCTGCCGGCGGTCGATTTCTAGGTCGACGCTACGATTTCAGGAAATATAGGGCGCCGCAACCCTTCGGCGAGTCTTGCGCTGTCGGCAGGCCCAGCGAGCCAGGCCTGAACGCCGCTCTCCTTCAGATAGCGCGAGAACAGCGGATCCACGACGCCGCGTGCGGCGAGATCATGAGCGTTGATGGCCGCGCCCTCGAAGCGGCCATGCTTGACCAGCACGAGTTCGCTTGCGCCGAGCGCACCCGCCAGCCATGCGGCGAGGCTGTCGGAAGTGAGGTCCCAGGTTTCCGGCAGCCCGGCCGCCCGCGCCATCGGTTCCGGCGACCAGACGGGAACCTTGCCACACTTGAGCGCGCGCGAGATCGCCGAACGCGACGCGGCCAGCCGCAAGGCCGGATTGAGGCTCTCAAGCGCTGAGCCGAACTGCGCCATCGCCATCAACGCCATCATGTGGGCGGCGCGGTCGTCATAACCCATCGAGGCCTGAGCTGTACGCACCGCGTCGGCAAAGGGGCCGCCGCCCGGCGCGATCACAATCGAGCCTGCCTCGGCCGCAATCGCAGTCAGCCAATCTTTGAGATGCGGTCCGGTTGCGTGGCTGCCGCCCAATTTCACGATCGCGAGACGTGAGCGCGAGGAGCGGGCCCCGACCTGCTTTATGAGCTTGACCAGAATCCCTCGCATCGATCAAAGGCGTGGCGCTACTTTTAGGAGTTGAGCCAACATCCTGTCGAGGAGCGACTTGCTCGACGCGACATTTGGTAGGATTGAGCGTCGCCTCGGAGGATTGGGAGGAACGGTGAGCGTCGTCATCGGCTGGGACATCGGGGGCGCGCATCTGAAAGCGGCGCGGGTGAGACACGGCCATGTCGAAGCCGTGGTCCAGGCGGCGACGCCGCTTTGGCTCGGGCTCGACAGTTTGGACGCCGCGTTCGACGCGCTTCGCGCCGAACTCGGCCCCGCCGACCGCCATGTGGTCACCATGACTGGGGAACTGTGCGACGCCTTTCCCTCGCGCCGGGAGGGGGTCGCCGGTCTGGCGGCAATCGCCGGCAATCATCTCGCCCCCGCGGTCCCAAGCCTCTATGCCGGCCGCGCCGGCTTCGTCGAGCTTGGCGAAGCCGCTTCCAATGCCGCCGACATCGCTTCGGCCAATTGGCATGCGAGCGCCGCCGTGGTCGCGCTCAAGCTTCCCGACGCGCTGTTCATCGACATCGGCTCGACGACAGCAGACATCATTCCAATCGTCGCGGGCGAGGTCGCTGCGGTCGGCTACAGCGACGCGGAGAGGCTTGCTTCGGGCGAGCTCATCTATACAGGAACGACACGCAGTTTCGTCATGTCATTGGCGTCCCGGGCGCCGTTTCGCGGCGCCTGGACTCCGCTGATGAACGAGTATTTCGCCTCTAGCGCCGACGTTCATCGCATTCTGGGCGATTTGCCCGATGGCGCAGATAAAATGGCGACCGCCGACGGTCGCGAGAAGACGCTCGAGGCTTCGCGGGCGCGCCTCGCGCGGATGATCGGGCGCGAGGCCAACGAAGGCGACGATTTGGAATGGGCTCAACTCGCGGCCTGGTTCGCGGAGGCGCAGCTGCGACAAATCACCGATGCGGCTTTGCTCCGTCTGTCCCGCAACGATGTGGCGGCCGCGGCGCCGGTGGTTGCGGCGGGCGTGGGGACAAGCCTCGCGGCGGAAGCAGCGCGGCGCCTTGGGCGGCCTTGCCTTGGATTTTCTTCGCTGATCGCGGCGCCCATGGAAGCTTCGCATTGCGCGCCTGCGGTCGCGGTCGCATTGCTTGGCGCAAATGAGGCAAGCGCTTCCGTCGAGACCGGAGTTGGTGTAGGTCAATCAAGGGGGCGTTGAGAGAGCCGATGATGCGCTTTGCCAGCGTGGCGTTATTGATGTTTGCCGGCGCTCATCTTGCGAGCGCTGCAGAAGTCGCCGCCGGGTCCGCCGCCGCCAATGACTATCCGACCTCCGCTCGCGCCGACTATGTTTTCGCCTGCATGAAGACCAACGGCGATACGCGCCAGGCGCTGGAGCAATGCTCCTGTTCGATCGACGTCATCGCCTCGCTGATTCCTTATGACGCCTATGTGGCCGCCGCGACTGTCGCGTCGATGAACCAAGAACCCGGGCAGATCGGCGGCATGTTCCGGGGCGCTGCGGTCGCCCGCGACGCCCTGGCCAAATTGCGGCGCGCTCAGGCGGAAGGTGAGGTGCGCTGCTTCTGACTCGCCAGCGCAATCCGGCTGGATAGCCCCTATGACGCTGCAATGACATTCACCAAGTTTCCTACTTGCGCTTGAGAGTCGATCGGCATATCGTCGGCGTTGGTTTCGGTTGCACGAGCGTTGGGGAACGGGAGCCCTGGCGCGCTTAATCGGAGGCAAGGCGAATGCCCGCGAGCATCCGCTCGTTTCGCTTTGTTGTGACACGCTGCCGAAGCCGTCCCAAATGAGACTGCCGCTGTAAAGCCACTGTGACCCGTGTCGGGTTTGCGGTGCGCTTTGTGAGATGTCCAACCGGGAGGAAACAAATGCGCAAACTTTTGCTTGCAAGCTGCTTCGGCGTCGCGGCCATGTTCACGGCCGGATACGCCGCCGCGAACGACGAACTGGCGAAAATGGCGGCGGACCCGAATCAGTGGGTCATGCCGACCGGAAATTTCGCCAATACGCGCTATTCGGAACTCAAACAGATCAACGCCGAGAATGTCCACAAGCTCGCGCCCGCTTGGACCTTCTCGACCGGCGTTCTGCGCGGGCATGAAGGCGCGCCGCTCGTCATTGGCGACGTGATGTATGTCCACGCGCCTTTCCCGAACACCGTCTTCGCGCTCGACCTCAACAACGACGGCAAGATCTTATGGAAATATGAGCCCAAGCAGGATCCCAACGTCATCCCGGTGATGTGCTGCGACACCGTCAACCGCGGCTTAGCCTATGCCGACGGCAAGATCTTCCTCCATCAGGCGGACACCACCCTCGTGGCGCTCGACGCCAAGACTGGGAAAGTCGATTGGTCGGTGAAGGACGGCGATCCCTCGAAAGGGCAGACCGGCACCGACGCTCCGATGGTGGTCAAAGACAAGGTTTACATCGGCGTCTCCGGCGGCGAGTTCGGCGTTCGCGGGTGGCTCAGCGCCTACAATCTCAAGGACGGCAAGCTGGCGTGGCGCGCCTATTCGGAAGGCCCGGATTCTGACCTTCTCGTCGACCCCGAGAAAACGACGTCGCTCGGCAAGCCGATCGGCAAGGATTCTTCCCTCAAGACCTGGCAGGGAGACGAGTGGAAGATCGGCGGTGGTACGACTTGGGGTTGGTATTCCTACGATCCGGATCTCAACCTGATCTACTACGGCTCCGGCAATCCCTCGACATGGAATCCCAAGCAGCGGCCCGGCGACAACAAGTGGTCGATGACCATCTGGGCGCGCAACCCTGACACCGGCGAGGCCAAGTGGGTCTATCAGATGACGCCCCACGACGAGTGGGACTATGACGGCGTCAACGAGATGATCCTCACCGACCAGAAGATTGACGGGAAGGATCGCAAGCTCTTGACGCACTTCGACCGCAACGGCTTCGGCTACACGCTCGATCGCACCAACGGCGAGTTGCTGGTTGCCCAAAAGTACGACCCGAAGGTGAACTGGGCCACCGGCATCAACATGGACAAGTCCTCACCGGACTATGGCCGTCCGATCCGCGTCAAGGCGATGTCGACGGAGGCCAATGGCGAGGATGTCAACTCCAAGGGCATCTGCCCGGCGGCGTTGGGCTCCAAGGATGAGCAGCCTGCGGCCTATTCGCCTGAGACCGAGCTCTTCTACGTGCCGACCAATCACGTCTGCATGGATTACGAGCCGTTCAAGGTGAGCTACACCGCAGGTCAGCCCTATGTCGGCGCGACGCTGTCCATGTATCCGCCGGCGGGCGACAGCAACATGGGGAACTTCATCGCCTGGGACGGCAAGACCGGCAAGATCGTCTGGTCGGATCCCGAGCAGTTCTCGGTCTGGTCGGGCGCTCTGGCGACTGCGGGCGGCGTTGTCTTCTACGGGACGCTGGAAGGCTACCTCAAGGCGGTCGACGCCAAGACCGGCAAGGAGCTCTATAAGTTCAAGACTCCGTCCGGCATTATCGGCAACGTCATGACCTACGAGCACGGCGGGCGCCAGTATGTGGCGGTCCTGTCCGGCGTCGGCGGCTGGGCGGGCATCGGCCTTGCAGCCGGTCTGACCAAGCCGACCGAGGGTCTGGGCGCGGTCGGCGGTTACGCGGCGCTGTCGAACTACACCTCGCTCGGCGGCACGCTCACTGTGTTCGCGCTCCCGACCGACTGAGGGACCGACTGACGCCCCATGGGGGATAGCGGGGTCCGGCGCATGCGCGCAAAGCACGGCGCCGGGCCCTTTTTGTTTGCTATGAAGTTCGCGTGAGAAATAGACGTGACGGCTTTTAAACTTGCGCTCGGTTTCGGGTTCGCCCTCGCCTTGGTTCTGCCGCTCGCCGCAAGCGCCGATCCGCCGGGAGATCCAACCGCGGTTACTCAAGACGAACAAGGCTTGTGGCACGATAAGAACGGCGATCCGACCTACAAGATCGAGCCGGACGGAACCGTCGACTGGAACACCTTCTCAGGATTCCGTCGCTATAACGCCGCGTGTATCGTCTGCCACGGCCCCGATGGCGCGGGATCGAGCTATGCGCCGGCGCTCGCGAACTCGGTCAAGACGATGAACTACGCCGAGTTTTTCGGAACCGTCGTTAGCGGGCGAAAGGATCTCCAGAACGGCAATGACCTTGTGATGCCGGCTTTCGCGGACAACAAGAATGTGATGTGCTACCTGAATGACATTTATGTTTATCTGCGCGCCCGCTCCACGGGAGTGGTTGGGCGCGGACGACCCGACAAACATGCTCCCAAGTCCCCGGCCTTCGCTGCTGCCGAGGACAAATGCATGGGTCCGGATTGATGACTAAGGATTCAACGCCGTCCGGTCGATGGCGTCGGGCAAAGGGTGGTCTTTTCGCGCTTCGGCTGACATGCTTGGCGCTGGTTGGGGTCGTTCTCCCTGGCGGCGCGGGCGCGCAGGACGCCCAAGGCTCGATCGAGCTCATCGACCCGCACGTCTTTCGGGCCTGCGCCGACCCGCGCAACCTTCCATTTTCCAACGAAGCTGGCGAAGGCTTCGAAAACAAGATCGCCGAATTGTTGGCTCACAAGCTCGGCAAGTCGGTCGCCTACACGTTCTATCCCGATGCCACTGGCTTCATCCGCAACACGCTGAACGCCCATCGTTGCGACGTCGTCCTGGGAATCGCTCAAGGCGACGACATGGTTCAGCCCACCAACCCCTATTATCGCACGAGCTACGTCGCCGCCTATCATAAGGACGGTCCGCTGAAGGGCCTGGATTCGTTGAGCGATCCGCGCCTCAAAACCGCGAGGATCGGGATCGTCGCGGGCACCCCGCCGGCGACCGTGCTGGCCGAGAATGGGCTGCTCGGCCACATCAAATCTTACGCACTCGTCGTCGACACGCGATTCGATTCGCCGACGCATGAAATGATGGACGACCTCGAGCGTGGCGAGATCGACGTTGCGTTGCTCTGGGGTCCGATCGCCGGTTATTACGCGACGAAGGCGAAGACGCCGACTGCGGTGGTCCCGCTGGTGAAGGACCAGGGCGACACCCGCATGGTCTATCGGATCGTCATGGGAGTGCGCCATTCCGATCAAGATTGGAAGCGCGACCTCAACAAGCTGATCTCCGAGAACCAAAACGAAATTCAAGCGATCTTGCGCTCTTATGGAGTTCCGCTGCTCGACGAGAACGATAAGCTGATCTCGCCCTGACCGCGCGCCACCCCCGGCCCGGGCTCTGAGGGCCGCGTGGACCGGGGCCTCTCGACAATTTCAGGTCAAGGCCTTCGCGGGCCCGCTGTCGAGGGAGGCCTTGAGACATGAGGGAGTGAGCGAGTCCAAAAGTCCGGTCTACGGAGATACGGCCTTCTGCACCGCGCGCGCGATCTCTCCGATGCGCTGCTCGATCAGCGTCGGCGCCTCGCAGACGTAGGTGACCGTCTGACGCCGGTCGTTGAAGATGCGAAGGTCCCATAGCAGCCGCTCTTGGGCGCCCGCGCCGGGCGGCGCCTGGGCGTCACGGTTCTGGTCCGAAGCGTTTTCCACCGCCTCGTTCTCCGCCCGGATGTGATCGGCCAAAGCCTTCTGCCTGCGGCCAATTCGATCCAGGCCGTCGATGATCTGGGAGCGTTGCTCCGACAGATCCGAGAACGCCGCGGCGAAGGCGCGCAGAAGCTTGGCGTTCGCTTGCGCGCCGGCCTTCGCTTTGAATGCGGCGATCGCGGCCTCCACGTCAGCGATGGGAACGCGACGCTGCGCCATTTGCGCCTTCAAGTCCGCAACGTCGCTCTCGTTGCGCCAGTCCTGCGAGTCGAGGTCGAGCTGAGGCCCGGCCCAGATGGAGGCGAGCGAAAAAGTGGGCGTCTTGATCTGCTGGCAGGGCCAGTTCGGATCGGTTTTTCCTTTGAATTGAGCGAGCGCCTGCGGCGTGAATAGGGCCATCGTCGTAATCGCGAGAACGGCGCGAGCCGCAGCGAGATGCATTTGCGTTTCCTCTCGAGCGCAATGATAAGATTGGGCCTGCGGCCAATCAAGCCGCCGAGGTTCACGATTGCGTCGCCCGTGGCGCCGCTCAGCGTCGGCAAGGGCGCGTGCTGAAGTGACTTGGCGGACCGCAGAGAAAAGGACGCGAAATTATGACGCGCATGCTCGCCAGTGTCGCCGACGCCGCCGAGGCTGGCGTTGGCGTGCAATTTGGCGCCGACATTATTGATCTCAAGGACGCCCGGCGCGGCGCGCTCGGAGCTGTCTCGCTCGATATTGCGCGCCAGGCGATCGCCGCTGTCGCGGGACGATGCGAGACGAGCGCGGCGCTTGGCGATCCTCCTTATGACGAAGACGCATTGCTGGCGGCCGCGCGCGCGTTGGCCGCCATCGGCGTCGATTATCTCAAGCTCGCCGTGGACGCGCCGACGCTCGACCGGATGGGCGATTCGTTGATGAGGCTCGCGCGCGACGTCGACCTCGTCGGCATGATGTTCGCCGACGAACAGCCTGATTTTGCTCTCCTCGCCAAACTCAAGGAGCTCAGCTTCAAGGGCGCAATGCTCGACACGAGCGACAAGACTCGCGGCCGGCTTCTCGCGCATCTCGAGGTCGTTCAGCTCAACCAATTCTGCTCGCAGTGCCGTGCGCTCGAGCTCATGAGCGGCCTCGCTGGATCGCTCGAAGCGCCCGACGTTCCGCGACTGTTGCTTGTGCGCCCCGATGTCCTTGGATTTAGAGGCGCGCTCTGTCACGGCCACGACCGGCGAGGCGCGATCGACCCCGCCGCCGTCGTTCTCATCCGCGATCTCATCCCGCGCGAGAGAGCGGACCCGGACGCCTCGCCGAAAATCGATTGGCGGCTGCTGGCGCGCGGCCTCATCGGCGGACGGGACCAGGAAGGGGAACTTGACCGCGTGTTCGTGCATGACTTCGTCGTTTCCGCGGCGATCGGGGCTTACGATTTCGAGCGCTCCATTCGTCAGCGCGTCGTCTTCGATGTCGAGGCTCTGGTGCGGCGCGCCGGCGCTCACCCGGACGACATGCGTTCGATTTTTTCCTACGACGTCATTCTCGACGCCATCCGCCTCGTGGTCGGGCGCGGCCATGTCGATTTCGTTGAGACGCTCGCCGAGGAGGTCGCTGCGGCCCTGCTGCAGCATGCGCGAGTCCGCAGCGTTCGCGTCAATATTCGCAAGCTTGACGTGATCGACGGCGCAGTCGGGGTCGAAATCCGTCGTGAGCGCGCCTCAGGCTCAGCCGACGTGCGTCCCATTGGCCTCGTCGATCGAGGCGCTTGAAGCGCGCTGCGTTCGGGGGAATCGTCATCGCGAGGAGCCATAGGGCGTCGGAAGACGCCCGTCCTTCCGGTCGGGCTATGGCGACGCGGCGATCCAGGAGTCGCGGGCGCCCCCCACGTTCCCTGGATTGCTTCGCTGCGCTCGCAATGACGATCGAGAACCGCCTCAGACAAGCGTGCGCGCCAGAGCGAACGCCTGACGGAAATCGAGACGCAGGGGCGTCTTGCTCTCCGTCATCTGCTTGAACAGCCCCAACTCGGTTCGATACTTGACGTTGCCGATCGCAAGGGCGCCGATCCCGAGCGCGCCGCGCTCGCCGACCGGAGTTCCGTTGGCCTGCGCGTCCACCCCTTCGATGCCGGACGGCGGCACCGCGTTGACGTCAGCCGCGATCAGCAGTTTCTGAGCGCTCGCGATCTCCGTGGCGTCGATCACGCGTACGCCCGCTTTCGCCGCGCACAACACGACTTCCGTGGCGGCTAGGATCGCGGCCTTCGTCTCAGTCGTCGAGCCGTCGGCGACAGCGAAGTTGACGCCGAACCTGCGACCAACCTCGCCGGCGTGGCGAGCCGTGCGTTCGGTTCCCTCGCGGCCGACCAAAGTGACGGACGCGCCCTCAAGCGCAGCAATGACGGCCGACGCGGTTCCGACCACGCCAGTCGCGCCGAAGACCGAGACGGCCGCGCCGCGAAGCGCGCGATCATGTCCCTCCTTAAGCGCCTTTTCGACGACGGCGATCATCGCGGCTGCGGTGGTGAAGGAGCCAGCCGGGTCAGCGAACAGCGAAATCTCGAACGGCTTGAACAGCGCCTTGCCGGCGGCGTCCAGCATGTCGAGGGCGACGAGCGCGTCCTTGCCGCCGATGAACACGCTTGTCCGCGTCGCGTCGCGCGGCGAGCGCGAGAACATGGCGTCCTGAACGAGGCCCTCGACCTCGTCGAGCGAGACATTGGTGTAGGACGCCGTCGCGTCGTAGCCGGCGTCGAGCGCCATATTGACGTCGAAGGGGCTCATGTGCCCGAGCGGCGTGATCATGTGCAGGATGTTCTTGGCCATTGTTGCTCCCGAGCTTTCATCGGACTGATACGTCTTCTTCCTCGCGGATCTCGGCCCCGTGATTCCGCGCGCTGCAGATTTTGATCTGCACTCCCGGTTCGCCCTCGGCGCAAGCGCGCCGAGCAAGGAATTGCGCATGGTCGGGGTCGGATGCAAAGGCGAAACCGGTCGGCCCCCACGAACTCTGGCCAATCCCATACGCCCCGAGGGCCTTCAACTTCTGGGCGACCTGGCTCACGGGCATGCTGATGAAGCGGCCGCCGCCCTGGACCGGACCGAAATGGTCGCCGAGAATTTCCTGAATCCTCGAGACGCCATCGCCGAACGCCTCGAGGTCCGCTTCGGCCGCGCCGGGCAGAACCTGCATGAGCGCGTGGCGGCAGATTTCGCTGGCCGCCTCGGCAGGGAAACGTGGCAACCCCGCAAACGCCCGCCTTTCGGCCTCGCCATGGGCGCCCTCGATGCGCGGGTCCAAAAGCAGGAGAACGCGCCAATCCTTGGGAAAGTTCATCCACGCCACCACCGGCGGGATCGCGGTTTCCGGCCCCCTGCCTGCGTCGACGGCCAGGCCGCCGCGCTCGAACAAGGCGACACCCACGCCCGAACGCGCGCCGCGGTCGAGCAGGCGGGCGTCCACTCGCGCATCGGGCGGCAGTCGCCCAAATAAGCGAAACGCCGTCGCGATGGCCAGCGCCAACTGAGTGCCGGAACCGAGTCCGGCGTGCGCGGGAATGGCGTTCGAGATCGTGAGCCTCTTGTCTGTGTCGAGGCCAAGGCCCTCGGCGATGTGGCGCGCGATACGCGCGCCCCGCTCGCGCTCTTCGCCCGAAACTTCGAAGCTCGACGCTTCGCGAAGCTCAACGCGGGTCTCGAACGCGTCGATGGCGAGGCCGATCGATCCGAACCGGCGGCCAAGATCGCCCGCGAGATCGAGAAAACCCAGATGCAGTCGCGCCGTCGTCGTGACCTGAACGCGTTTCAACGCGCGCCTCTTTTCCTCGATTTATTCGCCGTTTGCGGCCCGCCATTCGGTGGGACATTGCGAAAGTTACGGCGTTTTGCCAAGCGCCGAACACGACAAATTGCATGGGGCGCGCGCGCGCTGGGCGTCGCGCCCCGTCCGCTGCGCCCGTCTCGCGAAGCCGTGTCCAATCGCAATGTTGCCGCGGCCCGTTCAAAATGCCACATTCGCCTGATGGGGGGATGGCGCGGCTCCGCTTGAAGACAGGTGGGCGATGATCGAGCTGATTCTGACGGTGTGCGCGCTCAATGCGCCGAGCCAGTGTGATGAACAGCGGC
Organism: uncultured Alphaproteobacteria bacterium; assembly: GCA_963696665.1. Lineage (GTDB taxonomy): Bacteria > Pseudomonadota > Alphaproteobacteria > Rhizobiales > Beijerinckiaceae > Roseiarcus. The sequence goes on along the minus strand of CAVOLE010000008.1, from coordinate 882,419 downwards.
TGCAGTTCGTCTCGCAAGAGTCGCTGATGCAGTGCATGACGCAGGCGCCGCCCTATATCGCCCAGTGGTCGAACGAGCATCCAGGGACGCGCGTCGTCAAATGGCGATGCGCCTATCCCGGATCCGACGAGAAGATCTGATCGAGGTTTTCTGCACGGGCGCGTTCTTTATCTTGAGATGGACATGCCGGACGCTTTGCTATTGCCCGTCCTTGGGAGGCATGCGCGGCGGGGGGAGCGGCGTAAAATTGATGGCCTGGTCCTGTTGTTGATCCAACTGCGGGTCGATCGGGCCGCCGGACGATGGATCTCCGCCGCCTGTCGTGATGATCGTCGACGGCGTGGCTTCGCGCGCAGTCGCTTGCGCGTTTCCGCCTTGGCCGCTGCCGAAGTCCGCCGTACGACCGCCCTGAGGCACGCCGTTGGCGCTCGCCCGGACCGCGGCCTCTGTCCTCTCGGCCAGATGGGTGTCATAGGGCAGACGATAGGCGCGGGGCACGCCGCTCGGGAAATTGTCGTCGTCGAGCGCCTCGACCCACAGATGGATGGCGCCGGGATCGCCTTCGAGCGAGTGCGGCTCAACGATCCGGGCGGCCAAAAGCTTGAATTTCGGAGGCAGAGGATCGGTCGATGACCAGCCAAGCAGGCCGCGCGTCGCAAAAAAGCTGACCACGTAAAAGGCGCTTGTGAGCACGATGGCCGCCGCCTTCACCGGCCAAGGGATCCTGGCGAAGATGCAGATGACGAGCAGAAGGACGCCCAGCAGAGCATAAGCGATCGACAGCCAGATGATGACGTCGGCAAGATTGCTCACAGCTGCTTCACATAGCCGGTTTTCGGGTCAATATCACCGCCGTTGCGGCGCACGTTGCGAAAGGTTTCCATCAGCGACTTCGGCCGCCTGTTGACGTCGGTGACCTTGCCGTCGGCGTCAAGCGTGAAGCGCACGGCCGTCTTCTCGTCGCCAGTGTGATCGACGAACACGGTGTCGTCAAAAATCACCTGCGCAGTCGGATTGAGCTTCTGCACCTTCACTTTCGCCGGCACCGGCGCATGGGTGGTGGCCACGAAGTGGCTGACGTTGACGGTATATTCGCCGGCGACCACGCCGCGGATCGTGACGATCTCCTCGCGAATGGGCGACGAGATCTTCTTGCCGTTGACCACGATGAAGTCGTTGGCCCCGCCACGATCGTCGCGGTCGAGCACCATGAAGCCCGCCTCGCGATGACGATACCATGCGATGTTGCCCGCCGGATCCTGCACGAAGAGATCAAGATCGTCAGGATGATTGTCCGGCCAATCCATGGTGATGATGAATTCGGCCTTCGTGTCGATCTTGCCGTCCTTGGCCTCGGGCGAGATCGCCAACAGCGCGAGGAAAAAGAGAAACGAGACCACCTGCAGCGCCTTGAACAGCATCACACTGAATGGATCGAACGGCTCTTCGCGCGGGTAAAGGCCGAACTCGTCGATCATGCGCGCATGGCCAGATCGTGGGAGCGCTCCAAGGCGGGTACGACCCGCGTCTCGGTGAGCGTAACCGCGCGCGAGAACACCTTCGCGGTCGCGTTGTCGAGCAAGTAGTATTGGATCCTCAACAGGATCGAGCCAACGAGGCCGGCGAGCGTGGTGTACATCGCCACCGCCATGCCCTCGCTCATCAGCCCCATCGAGGATTTCATCATCGACTTGTCGCTCGCGTCGAGCCCGGCGATGGGCGCGAGCATGATGATGAAGCCGATGATGGTGCCGAGCAGGCCAAGCTTTATCACCGTGTCGCTGGCGAACGAGCCGAAGCCGTTGGAGCCGCGCAGGCGATCAGCGAGCGAGCGGAGCAGCAGCGTCTGATCGAGCCGCCCGCGCCCTTGCGTGCGCGCCTTCAGGGCAAGATCGCGGATGTGGTCGGCAATGAGGCCGCGAGGAAGCGCGGCCGAAGGGTCGAGCGCGGCGACGTCGGCGCCTCCCGTCTCGATGTGCGCCGCCACCCGCTGTCCAGCATCGCCTTCGCGCGAAATGACGATCGTTCGCCAGAGGCAATGGAGCGACGCCCCCACGTAGATGAGCGCAATCACCGATGAGAGATAGGTGCGGTCCGAGACGACCATCAAGCGAAGGAGGCCGTAACGCCAGAGCAGGATCGCGGCGAAAACGGTTGCGCCGGTAAAGATCAGCCAGCGCAAGAGAGGCGCGCGATCCGCGGCGGACCATGTGCGCCCGGGTTCCGGCGATAGAACCACGGCGGTCATGCCAATTTCCTTCCATCGTCCCCGGTCAGCCAAGGATAGCGCTGGCGGCGCCAAGCGCAAGCCGACGGACTTGCGCTCTTTAAGCACTCGGGAGCAAAATCTCGCCTTTGCCGAGCGCGGCGAGATCGCCTGCGAGGCGGCGCAGCGGCCGACGGAACAGGTCCCCCAGCTTGGCGCTGGCTTGAGCGATGTAGTCGGCCAGAAGCCGCGCCGCGACCAGGTCATGTTCGCCGCAATCGCCGAAGGTCGGCGAGAAACGCGTCGCGCCTTGACCGAGCAGGATCGTGCCGCGCCCCATCAGATAGCCGGGCAGGTCGCCTGCTTCGCCGCCGATCGCCAACGTGCCCGCGATCATTCGGCTGCCGGCGTAGGCGCCGGCGCGGCCCTCGATCAGGATGAATCCGCGCCTCAGCCGGTCGCCGGCGCGCTCGCCCGCGTTGCCGCGCACGTGCAGAACGCCGCCGCTCATGCCGACCGTCTCGCCGCTCAACGGACCTCCCAGTCGTTCGCCCGCATCACCCTCGATTGTGAGCGTCCCGCCCTTCATTCCGGAACCTGCGAACGGGCCGGCGGCGCCGTGCACCGTCAATTGCCCGCCTGACATCAGGCGGCCGGCTTCCACCCCGACCTCCCCATCGACGCGGATCGAGCCCGCCGTCAGCCCCATGCCGACGCGATCGAAACGGGCGCTGCCGCCTTCGATGACAATCGCGGCGGGATCGCCCTCGCGAATGCGGAACACGTCTCCCGTCGTGATGCGCACGCGGGTCGTTTGCAGTTCGAGGCGTTCGATTTCCCCAACCGATTTGCCGGCAAGATTTTGCGGGGTCAACAGCGACAGATCGAGGCGCTGCGCCGGCGGCGCGCGCAAAGAGAAGGTGAGCGAGCTCAAGGCAGCAGATCCTTGAGATGATAGTGATGCCGGCCGAGCTTGCCGCCGTAATTGCCGGCGCCGACGCGCAACGCGCCCCGCTCGGCCCCCATTTCGACGATCGCGGCCAGTCCCGCCCGCATCGCATTGGCCACAGCCTCGCTGGTGAGGCCGTCGATGACGATTTCGAGCACCGAGCCAATCTCGGGAGAAAGAGCGCTGTCGACCGCCCCTTTCAAAGTCGGGCAGTAGCTGTCATTGGTCGATGCGCTCGCGCCCTTGTATTTCGAGCCCACTTTCGATCCCGAACGCGCGATGCCGCCGGGAAAGGGCATGATGACGTCGCCGACCTTGCGCATCGCCGTGACCGCCGCCTCAGTCGCGTGAAGCGTCTTCGCGGGGCTCTCCCCCATGACAATGAGATTGCCGCCGCCGACCGCTTTCTTGGTGAGATAGGTGGTCGACTCGCAGACGAATTCGCCGTCCATCACCGGCACGCGCCAGTATCGTCGGGCGCCGAGCCGCTTGGCGATCTGCCAGCCGTCGCCGAAGAATCGAATCGCGTCGCCGAGCTTGAGCTTGTCATCGCCTGAGTCCAATCCCGCATAGCAGGCCGAGCCGGGGCTGGTCAGCACGCACTGTCCGACGCGGTTTTGCAGTTGCTTCTGCAGTTCAGCGGTCGAGACGGCGAACATGAGGACGCGCACGCCGGGCCGTCCGTCCGGCGTCTGTTCCGGCGACCGGACGCTCTCGGCGCCGGCCTCGCAGCCGCAGCCGATCACCGAAGTGGCGAAACCCGTCATCGTCTCAGCCGCCTGCGCCGCCCAGCGTTCAGTCGGCGCCGTGATGACGATGGCGGTCGCCCGCATGTCGAACGCTTCCGCGAATGTGTCGTCGATGGCGATTTCGTTGGCTATCAGCTCCGGCATGCGACCGCCTCGAAGGGATGCGGCCGCGCGATGGCGCTGTCGGGCACGCGCATGAAATCGGACGGCAGGCCATAGCGCTGGTCGTAATATTCCGTCATTCGCCGCCGCATCGAGGCCTCGACCGTCGGCGTCACGTGCAGCGCGCGGCCAAATCGAACCTGCGTCACCTCCCCGTCGCGCACGACGAGTTCCCCGTCCTTGTAGACGCGAGCCGCTGCGCGAAACATTTGCGCGATGTCCTTGCCGGGGCGATAGAGCGCGATGTCGGCGCGCCCGCCTTGGCCGAGATGTCCGCGATCCGGCAGGCCGAGCAATCTGGCCGGCGCCGCGCGCGTCATCGTCGCGATTTCGCTCAACGTATATTCGCGCGTCAATGACGGGAGCGTCGTCACCGCTAGCGCCTCCTTTGGCAGGCGGGCCGCCCACTGGGCGCGCACGTCCTTGTCCATCAGCAGCGCGAAGATCTCGGGATAGGTGGTGAACGGCGCGCCATTCGGGTGATCGGTGGTGAAGAATACGCGCCAGGGGTCATTGATAAGCAGGAACAGCTCCAATCCGACCGCGAATTGCACCGCGTTAAAGAAGCTGCCGGCGCGATATTCGTAAGGCACGACGCCAAAGCCGTTCGCATCCCCGTCGGCGATCGCGTATTTCTTCGGCCGCGCCTGACCGCGAGCGGAGAACTGCCGCAGGACGTCGGACGAGATCGTCACCGTCTGCCCGAACATCACCTGACCGACGTCAACTGTGACTGTCTTGGCGGCATTGACCGCTTCGGCGAGTTGAGGCGCGGCGGACGAAAAGCCCTGCGGACCTTCTTTGCCATAAGCATAGAACTGAAGGTGCGCCAAATGCAGCGGCAAGTCTTCAGCGGCGGCGATCGTCGCGAGCGCGGTCTCGAAGTTTCCGGGCAGGCCGAGGTTGTTGCAGTGGACATGCAAAGGATGGGGCACGCCTGCTTCATGCACCCCCTTTTGCAGCGCCTTGATGATCGCGCGACTCGTGACGCCGTAATAGGGGACCACATCGTCGAACGAAAAGCTGCGGATGTTGTCTTTGAACGCCGCCACGCCGCCAGCGTTGACGACCTTAATCCCGAGCGCGCGCGTCGTTTGCAATGTCCAGGCGACGTGGTCGCGGATCGCGCTTGGCCCTTCCCCTGACCGCATGAGGCCGAGCACGAAATCGTCGTTGCCGAGAAGAGTCGAGAATCGCCTTGTCGATGATCGGCGTGTCGGCGAGTTCGAGATGCGCGTGCAGGGCGTTGTGCGGCGCGACCGCCGGCTCGACCACGGTCGTGAAGCCCATCTCGGCATAGAGCCGGCCCGTCTCGAATGTCGTCCAGCCGACTTGGGAGAGCGGCGTCGAGGCGGGGCGTCGCGCGTGCGCGCGATGATGCTCGGGCAGCATCAGGCGGGCGGTGTTCACGTTCGCCCCTGCGATATGCGAATGGATGTCGATGCCGCCGGCCATCGCGATAAGGCCCTCCGCATCGACCGTTTCGTCTGCTTGAGCGCGCTCAGGCGGCGCGACGATTCTATCGTCGCGGATCCAGAGATCGCCGATTTCGTCATGGCCGTTGGCGGGATCGACGATATGCGCGTTTCTGATATGGATCAGCATGAAGCAGCTTGCGCCTGTGTGAGGCCGGCGGCGATGCGCTCGAGGGCCTCAGCGACGCTCGGCGCGGCGGCGCCTGCTGAGGCGGTCTCGGCGACCAGGGTCCCGGCGTCGGCTGAATGCATCACCGCCTCATGATCGACGCCAGGGCGCCCGACTGTAATCCGCACGTTCGGCTCCTTGGCGAATTCGGCCGTCGGCTGGCACAAAGCGATGACGTTCGCCGCGTTCAGCCAGCCAGGCGGGGCCGCTCCAAAAGCGGAGATCCACAACACGCAATCGGTCTCCTCGGACGCGACAAGTCGCTCGGCGTCAAACCGCCATGGATCATGGACCGGGACGCCGGCGCCGAATCCGGTTCGCATCGGGAAGCCGGTTGCCCACCCGCAAGCGGCAAGCACGCCCACGCCATTGTCCCGCGCCGCAAGCGGCAATGTCGAGAAGCGTGCGGTTTCGTTCAAGTCGCGCACAAGCCCGTTGAGCATCTCGATCTCGAGCGCGCCGAGGCTCTCCGCCGTCCAAACCGCGACGCCGAAGCGCGCGCCTTTCAGGGTGGCGGCGAGCGAGTCGAGCGCGGACAAAGACAACGCGGATCGCGCGATTCGGAGGTTAGCGATGCGGCGGTTTTTGACGCGCGCGCGCAAGGCCGCAAGATTGACCGCGAGCGTTGCGCCGCGCCCCGCTTCCCGGATCTCGATATCGCCCTCGAACCCACGGATTCTTGCGCCTATGGCTGGCGCCAGCCACACAATGCGCCGCTTGACGTCCACGCCCTCGGGCCTCGCCGGCGGGCGCAGCAGCCGCTCGTTCAGGGCGGGCCAGGTTTCCGTCAAGCCGTCGCCGATAAGCAGCACGACGTCGGCGCGCACGCGCGCTTCGCCCGGCGTGGTCAGCATGACGCCAGTCTCACGCATTGGGTCGAGATCGCGCAACAGCGCCGCCGAATGCATATGCTCGATGACGCCGCCGACCCGCTCGGCGAGCGCGATCGCCGCCCTTGCTCCAGCTGTATCCGCGCCCAATCCCGCGATGAGCGGTTGATTGCTTCGCGCCATGAGGCGAGCCGCGGCCGCGGCCGCATCGTCGAGCGACGCAGGCGCGCCATCGATCGATGCTACCGCTTCGGCGCCGATTGAATCTTTCAGCGACATACGCTCCGCTCGTTTCGCTCCCGTCAGCCGATGGCGGCAACTGCAAGCGCTGTCGGGGATTTGCGACCCGACTGGACAAATCCCGAGTCAGCGGCTTCAATCGCATCGCGATCTTTTTGCAGCTCAGCGACAAACAATAGCGCAGCCTGAGGAAATGCCTAGCCCTTGTCGCCAAGTTCTCGAACAGCTGAAGCGCCGCGTGTGATGATTGACCGTCCGGCGATCATTGTCGCAGCCTATTCGGCGCGCGCGCTTGCCTCCTGCGCCAGCCGTGCCGGGTTTGATCCCCTTTCGATTGATGTCTTTGGCGATGACGATATGAGAGCGATGAGTTCGGCTTCGGTGAAGCTCGAGGGCGGCTTGGCGGGTGGGTTGACGCGCGACAAGGTCGTGGGCGCCGTTGAAACACTCATCAGCGCCCATGACCCGATTGGGCTTGTCTATGGCGCGGGGTTCGAGCATCAGCCGGAAACGATTGCTGCGATCGCCCGTAAGACGCGTGTATTTGGCGCCGGGGCGGAGATTCTGCAGCGCGCCAAGGATCCGATCGCGCTCGCACAGATTTGCGAGGCGAATGGCGTTCGCCATCCGCAGGTTCAGTTTTCGGCGCCCGACGAACCTGAACTCTGGCTCATGAAAAAGCGCGGGGGCGCGGGAGGCGACCATATCGCCAACGCGGAAGGTCCGAGCCGCCTTCGGCCCGATTCTTATTTTCAACGGCGCGTCGCGGGAAGGAACATCTCGGCTTTGTTCCTCGCGAGCGAGAAACGAGCGGAAATTATTGGTCTCAGCATGCAATGGGCCGCGCCGACGCTGGCGTCGCCGTTTCGATACGGCGGCGCAGCAGGACCCATCGAGATCGAGCCATCGCATGCGCGAGAAATTGCGCGCGCGATCGCCGTGGTCGCTGCCGAATTCGGTCTCATTGGCCTCAACAGCGCTGATTTTCTGGTCTCGGATGATGCGGTCTGGCTCCTGGAGATCAATCCCCGGCCAGGGGCGACGCTGGACGTGTTCGAATCGAACGAGGCTCCGTTGTTTGCGCGTCACATCGCCGCGTGCGAAGGATGCCTCACGCCGGCTTCTCGCAGCATGACGTTCAAATCGGCGGAAATTGTTTACGCCCCTCACGACATTGTCGTGCGTGGCCAAGCGAATTGGCCGGATTGGGCGGTCGATCGATCGGCGCCCGGAACGCGCATCGCCGCCGGCGATCCCTTGTGCACAACGCTTGGCGTTGGCGCGACCGTCGATTTGGCGCGCGCCTGCGCCAGCGAGCGGGCGCGAAAAATCGTCGCTCTCGTTCAGGAGGAGGGACATTGAGCGCCGCCAAGACCATAAGCGTCAATAGACGCGCCGCCGCGCTGACGGCTGCGCTGCGAGACGACGCGATGATATTGAATCTCGGCGTTGCGCGCGGGACGCTCGGCGAAACCTTGATTGACGCGGGCGCAAGTGAGCGCGGCGGCATTGAAGCGGGACTGCGCATCGCGGAGATCTGTATGGGCGGGCTTGGCGCAGTGAGGCTCACGACGGATAACGCAACGCCGCGCTGGCCGTGGACAATTGCCGTCAGTTCCTCGCAGCCGGTGATTGCGTGCCTCGCGAGTCAATACGCGGGTTGGAGCCTGGCGCATGGGACCGGCAAGGACGCGTTCTTCGCTCTTGGCTCCGGCCCGGCTCGGGCGCTTGCGCAAAAGGAGGCTTTGTTCAAAGACATCGGCTATCGGGACCAGGCCGATATCGCGACGCTCGTCATCGAAAGCGGCCGCTCGCCGCCGCCCGAGATCGTGGAGAAAGTGGCGGGCGATTGCGGAGTGGCGCCGTCGGCGTTGACAGTGATTTACGCCCCGACGCAGAGCCTAGCCGGGGGCGCCCAGGTGGTCGCGCGGGTGCTGGAAGTGGCGTTGCACAAGGCGCACGAGCTCAAGTTTCCGCTTCGTTGCATCATCGACGGCATGGGCGCCGCGCCGTTGAGCCCCCCGCATCCCGACTTTGTCACCGCCATGGGCCGCACCAACGATGCGATCATCTACGGCGGACGCGCGCAGCTTTACGTCACCGGGCCGGCAGCCGAGGCGAAGAGTCTCGCGGAGGCGCTTCCCAGCCGCGCGTCGCGCGATTTCGGCGCTCCGTTCGCCGAGATTTTCAAGCGCTTCAAGGGCGATTTCTACGCCATCGATCCCATGCTGTTCAGCCCGGCTGAGGTCATCGTCACGGCGGTCGAAAGCGGAGAGAGTTTTCACGCTGGAGCGGTGCACCACACATTGCTCGATGCCTCGTTCGCCTGACATGGCGGGACGGCTGGCTGATCGCCCAACCATCCTTCTTGTCAGCGATCAGCGCGATTGGCATGCGCGCCAAATGGAGGCTGCGTTCACGAGCGCCGGCGCGCGCGTCGAGCGCATCGACCTTGCCGATTGTGGGTTCGACACGTCCAGCCCAAGCGGATTGTCGTTGCCCGTGCTGGGGTCCCGACTGCCTGACGCCGTGCATGTGCGCACGCTGTCGGCAGGCTCGTTCGAGGCGGTCACGAAACGCCTCGGCGTGCTGCACGCGCTGACGAAACTTGGGATGACGTCTGGAACGACGCGCGCGCCATCGAACGCTGCGTCGACAAGTCGATGACAAGCTTTTTGCTCGCCGAGGCCGGCGTGCCGACGCCGCCGACCTGGACGACGGAATCCGCAGAAGTTGCGCGCGCCTTGGTTGAACGTGAGGCGCCGCGCGGCCCGCTCGTGCTCAAGCCTCTGTTCGGGGCGCAAGGAAAGGGCTTGCGCCTGATTCGGCTGCCGGAGGACTTGCCCAATGCCGAAGAGATGGCGGGGGTTTATTATCTGCAGCAGTTTCAATCGAACGCAACTCGGGGCTTTGCGGACTATCGGCTGTTCGTCCTGCGTGGCCGTGTGATCGCTGCGATGATGCGCCGGGCCGCGACATGGATCACCAACGTCAAACAAGGCGGTGAGCCCTTGGCCGTCGCGCCTGATCCCAAGATGGAGCGTCTGGCGATTGCCGCGGCGGAGGCGGTCGGCGCCGAAATCGCCGGCGTCGACGTGCTGGTCACGGCTCATGGCGCGCCGACCGTGCTTGAGGTTAACAGCATGCCCGCCTGGAGCGGCCTGCAAAAGGTGAGCAAGCGCAATATCGCCGAGGCGATCGCATCGGCGCTCATGGATGAGCTGATGCGCCAGCCCGTGCAACGGCGCGCTCCATGACCGGCCCCGAGGACCTGGTGGCGACGGCCTATATCGAGGCGTGCCTTGCCGAGCTCGACGCGCCCAAACCGGGCAACGTGCATCGGTTCGCGCCAGGCCACCGCATGGAGGTCGAAGACTTTGTTCGAAGCGCCGAGGCGAGCGCGGCGCCAATCGCGTCAAGGGGAACTCGAGTGGGAACCCGCGTCCGCGCCGCCGTCGACGCGACGCTGAAGGCGGTCGGTCAGAACACCAATCTCGGCATCATACTCCTGTGCGCCCCGCTTGCCGCTGCCGCGGAGACCCAGGAGACGCCTTTGCGCCCGGCGCTGGCGCGAGTGCTCGACGGTCTTGATTTGTCCGACGCCGCGGACGTCTTCTCCGCCATAGCCGCCGCCAATCCCGGCGGTCTCGGACGCGCCCCCCGGCACGATGTCAACGCTCCCCCCGCCGTGACGCTGCGCGAGGCCATGGGCGACGCGGCGGGGCGGGACCGCATCGCGTGGCAGTACGTCACGGCTTACGAGGACATTTTCTCGCTCGGCTTGCCGGCGCTGGCGGCGGCCCGCCGGCGGCATATTGGCGCCCGCTGGTCCACGCTCGCCGTCTATCTGACGTTTCTCGCCGCGCTGCCCGACACGCATATCGTGCGCAAGTTCGACTTGGACGCCGCCGAGGCTGTCCGCCGCGAGGCCGCCGACTGGCGCGACGCGTTCGCCGCGGCTCGCGATCCGGTGGAGATCGCCGATAGGCTGCTCGACTGGGATGCGGCGCTCAAATCGCGCGGGATCAACCCTGGAACGAGCGCGGATCTCACTGTGGCAACCTTGTTTGCGTCCTCTCTCTCACGCCTCCGTGACGACAAATGCGCTTCCGCCATCTTGCCCTTACGCGCTAACGATGCTTGAGTTGGGCCTAAGGGGCTTGCGCCCCTTGACTATCCGGCCAACCGATCCCGCCTCCGCGGGGTGCTGACAACAAGGATAGCCAGTCCGCCGCGTCTTAAGTGGCGGTGGACGAATGTGGTTTGGCTTGATCTCAGGGAGGAATTGGCATGGCTAAAATTCACAAGCTGATGGTTGGCGAGTCGCTGGTCGGCGACGGCAACGAAGTCGCGCATATTGATCTCATCATTGGCCCACGAGGCAGCGCGGCGGAAACCGCCTTCGCCAATGCTCTGACCAACAACAAGGACGGTTTCACGTCCCTACTCGCGGTTCTGGCGCCCAATCTGCCGACCAAGCCCAACACGGTTCTGTTCAACAAGGTGACCATCAAGGGCGCCAAGCAGGCGGTGCAGATGTTCGGGCCGGCGCAACATGCGGTCGCCAAAGCGGTCGCGGACAGCGTCGCCGACGGCACAATTCCCGCCGCCGAGGCCGACGACGTCTTCATCTGCGTCGGCGTCTTCATCCATTGGGACGCGGCCGACGACAAGAAGATCCACGAGTACAATTATCGCGCGGTCAAGGAATTGATCGAGCGGGCGGTCAGCGGCAAGCCGACGCCTGCGGAAGTCGTCGCTCAGCGCGATTCCGCCAAGCACCCGTTCAGCCCATAAGCTTATCGGGCGCCGATCGGGAATCGATCCGCACGCGGGAGACATGCTCTCCCGCGTGCCCTGATTTGGCTTGCGCCTAACTCCGCGCGTCGATGGCGATGCGCATCAGGTCCATCGCCGAGCGTGCGCCCAGCTTCTGCTTGAGCTGGGTGCAGTTGTTGGCGATCGTCTTGTAGGAGACGTTCAAAAGATCGGCGATCTGCGCCATCGTGCGCCCGGCGGCCAGAAGGCGGAGGATTTCGAGCTCGCGTGGGCTCAAATTCGAGAGCGCGTCAGGGCCGGGGTCAGCGCGCAGAAACGCGATTCGCCGCGCCATCTCGGGGTGAAGATAACGGCCGCCGCTCGCGACCGTCTTGATCGCGTCGGCGAACAGCGTGGGATCATCGTTCTTCGCAATATAGCCCTTGGCCCCGGCCTCAATCGCGCGCGCGGCCACGGTTGGATCGTCGTTCATGCTGAAGATGACGAGCCGAGCCTCCGGCTCACGCTCGAGGATGCGGCGCAAAAGCTCGAGCCCAGAATAGCCCGGCAAATTGATGTCGATAACTCCGACGTCAGGTCGCTCGCTGAAGAAGGCGGCGAAGCCAGCCGCGCCATCCTGCGCCTCGAGGACCTCGATGTCCCCCTCATCCTCGAGAAGCGACCGGCATCCCGAGACAATGATCGGATGGTCGTCGACAATGAGAACCCGCACCGGCCGAAGTCTCCCGGTCGAACCTTTAAGCCCGATGAACCAGCCCGAGCCGCCACGGAAAATGCGGTTTGAGGCGCCATCTCTCCATCAGCATTGACACGGGCCTGCGCAAAATCAACGGTTGAAGCGTAAAAAAGGCGTCAGACGGATGTGGCGTTCAATCTCCCTGCGCAACCGGCTCAATCTTATCTTTGCCTCGCTGTTCGCTCTTTGGCTAGTCGCCGACGCGATCCATGACGTCTGGCAGGCGAGCGGCAGATCCCGCGCGGAAACGCAAAGCGCGATGCGCGTGACCAAGGATTTCGTCACAACGACGCTCGCCCTTTCGACTGAGGCGCCGGAGCCGGAGGTGGTCAAGAACCTCGTCGGCAGTCTGCAGCACTTGCGGCATGTGCGCGCGGGAATTGGCGATCCATCGCTCGCGTCTTCAATACTCGGCGAGGCGAACAGAGAGTCCGCGGCGCCGCGCTGGTTTCGCGCCCTTGCCGGCGCGCCGGCCGAGACAGCCGTGATTCCTGTTGCGCTGAAGAACGGCGGGACCGAGTCGATTGTCCTCGTGGCCGATCCTGCGGACGAAATCGACGAGGTCTGGGGCGAAGCGCGGGAGAACGCGCTCGAGGGCGGACTGCTGGCGCTTGTCGCAATGGGGGTGACCAGCCTCCTGATTGGCCGCGCGGTCAAGCCCCTGGGGGTCGCGGGGGCGACGCTGGCGAAACTTGAAGCCGGCGACTATAGCGCGCGCGCCGAAAGGGACGGACCTCCGGAGATCCGCAATCTCAACGCCAAGATCAATTCTCTCGCGGACACGCTCGACGGCTTGAATCGCGCCAACGACGCATTGATGGAGCGCGTTTTCGAGGCTCACGACGAGGAGCGGCAGCTCATCGCGCACGAGCTGCACGACGAGTTCGGCCCTCACCTTTTCGCTTTGCGCGCAAGCGCTGCGATGCTGGCGAAGGCAGTCGGAGATCAGCCCGCCGCGCGCGCTGCGGCGAGCGCGATCGAGGCCCAGGTCGGAGCGCTGCAAGGCCAGAACCGGCGGATTCTGGCCGATCTCAGGCCCGCCACGCTCGAGGAGCTCGGCCTTATTGAGGCGCTGGAGGCGCTCGTCGCCCATTGGCGCCGGGCAGAACCCAAGATTGTGGTCACGCTCGAGGTAGACCCGCGCGTCGAAGCCTTGGGCGAGCGAGCGAGTTCTGATGGCCTATCGCTTCGTGCAAGAGGCGTTGACCAACGCGTTCCGTCATGCCGGCGCGACGCGGATCGAGGCGTCGCTCAAGTTCGAAGCACCCGTCGAGACGCCAGGCCTGCGCGATCCGGCGCTCGCCGGGCTTGTCATTCGCGTGGCCGACGATGGCCGCGGGTTGCAAGGGGAGGCTGAGCCGGGCATGGGCCTTGTGGGCATGCGCGATCGGGTCCGGCTCATGGGCGGATCGGTCAGCATCGAATTGCCCCGAGCGGGCGGATTTGTGTTGGAAGCGCGTTTTGCAACGGCGCGACCGGCCCCCGAGCGGGAATATTTCCCGGCTCGTGCGGGAAGCCGGCATGGGCGGCCTTCCAATCATTGAAATACCTTGCGCGGCCGCGGGCAGCTATTGTGACCTTGTCGCGAGCGGGCTCCAAGATGCTCCGCGTCTCAGTCCCTCCCGGCGAGCCGGCTCGCGGCTCCGAATGCCAAGAAAATAAAATCAAGAAGGGGAGGAAGGAATGACGGCCAAGGTTGCCCGCATTGCAACGGTCGGCGTCGTTCTAACCCTCACGGCGGCCGGCGCTCGGGCCCAAACAATCGAACTTCCGACCTTCGACGTGGTCGCGACAACGCCGCTCGGCGGCGGCGAGATCGACGTCGCGAAATCTCCCTTCGCCGTCTGGCAGACGAACTCGCAGGACTCTCAGACCTTCAACGACACGACGCTGCCTGACACGCTGTCGCGGCAGGCGCCGGGCGTCACCGTCGGCAACGTGTCGGGCAACGACTTCCAGCCTGACCTCAGCTACCGGGGCTTCGACGCCACCGCTGTCAGCGGCACGCCGATCGGCCTTGCCGTCTATCAGAACGGCGTGCGCATTAACGAGGCCTTCGGCGACACGGTCAACTGGGAGCTCATTCCTGAAAATGCGATCGACCGAACGGCGATCGTCGCCGGAAATCCGATCTTTGGACTGAACGCCCTGGGCGGCGCGGTCACCGTCACAATGAAGAACGGCTTCACCTGGCAGGGCTACCAAGCAGACTTTCGCGGCGGCTCATTCGGTCGTGCGCAGGAGGAGTTTCAGTACGGCAAGCAGGTTGGCGACTGGTCGGTCTACGCGGCGGCGACACAGATCAACGATGGCGGTTGGCGGGTCGACGGAGCGTCACAGATTACGAATTTCTATGGCGATGTCGGCTACAAGGCGAACGGGTTCGAGTCGCACCTGCAACTGACCGCGGGGGACAGCCAGCTCGGGGCCAGCGCTTTCACGCCTATCCAATTGCTGCAGAACAATTGGGGCAGCGTCTTCACCGTTCCGCAGACGACCTACAACAAGATGGCGATGGTCTCCTGGACGGGCGCTTATGCCTACTCGCCTACATTGAGCTTCCAGGGCAACGCCTATTTCCGCGCCTTCAATCAGGCGCATGTCGACGGCAACCCGACCGACGTGGCGCCCTGCCCGCCAGTCTCGTGCCTGAACGGAAACCCGGTGCATGACACGTTTGGCAATGTCATTCCCGACCTATCGAACGGCGGGACCACCGATCTCGGCGAAATCGACCGAAGCTGGACGCAGTCGCGCTCGCTTGGCGCGAGCGCCCAGGCCGTCGACACGGACAAGCTTGCCGGCCACGACAACACGCTGACCGTCGGCGCGTCGCTCGACTACGGCTGGACCCGTTTCAACGGCAACAGCCAGTTGGGAACGATCTTCAACGACAACAACACTTCGTTCCCCGTGATCGGCTTCCCCTTCATTATCGATGAGCCTGACAGCTTCCTGAGCCCGGTCATGGTCCATACGAACAACACCTATACCGGCGTCTACGCGCTCGACACCTACAGCGCGACCGACCGCCTGACGGTGACCGCCGGCGGACGCTTCAATTACGCGGGAATTGATCTCGAGGGCGCGAACGGCGTGCTACTCAACGGCTTCTCGAACTTCTTCCATGTCAATCCGACTTTGGGTTTCACCTACAAGCTCACGCCGGACATCAACTTCTATGCCGGCTATGCGATGACCAATCGCACGCCGACGCCACTCGAGCTTGGCTGCGCCGATCCCAACAATCCCTGCATCATCGACAATTTTTTGGTTTCGGACCCGAAACTGAAACAGGTGGTCGGGCAGACTTTTGAGGTCGGGTTCCGTGGGCAGAACGCTCTCAGCCAATTGGGCCTGGGTCCCGAATGGGGCAAGCTGCAATGGTCGGCTGGGCTCTTCCGCACGACGCTCAACAACGACATCCTGCCGCAGCAGAGCGCTGTCAGCGGCTTCGGCTATTATGCGAATGTCGGAACGACGTTGCGCCAGGGCGCGGAGGCCAGCGTCCAATGGACCGGCGACAAGTGGTCGGCCTACGCCAACTACACCTATATCGACGCCGTTTATCTGACGACCTTTCAGGAATCGTCGCCGTTCAATCCGTTGGCCGACGCGAACGGCTTCATTCCGATCACCAATGGCATGCCGATCGCCGGCATCCCGAAGAACACGGTGAAGATGGGCGTCGACTACGCCGTGACCGACAAATGGCATGTCGGCGCCGACATGGTCGCGGCGTCCGGCCAGGTCGCCTTCGGCAATGAGAACAACGCGCTTCCGCAAGTCCCGGGCTACGCGGTCTTCGGCTTGCACACGTCCTACCAGGTCGCCAAGCAAGTGCAGATCTATGGCCTCGTCCAAAACCTCTTCGACCAGCGGTTTTATACCGCTGGCGGCCTGTTCGACATCACGGAACTGCCCAACTCGGCGCCGTCCCTGACCAACCCAACGAGCCTCGGGCCGGCGAGGCCCTTCGCCATCTACGGCGGGGTGCGGATTACATTGTGAGCGCTCCATCAACCGGTCGCCCTTTGGGCGGCGCGCGCCGCTCGCCAGAGCGGGGTTGAAACCCATAGCCTGTCGCGCAATAGAGCGGGCGGGGAGTGAAACGAGGCGTTGTTATGCAGAGTTTGAACCTCTCGCCGATCGGTCTGTTCCTGGGCGCAAGCCTAGTCGGCAAGATTGTGATGGCCGTCCTGTTCCTCGCCTCGCTGTGGTGCTGGGTGCTCATCATCGAAGGCGCGGTTTCGGTCGTGCGCCTTGGCCGCGCCGTGCGTCAGGCGCGCGCCGGCGGGCCGCTCGCCAAATCGCTTCTTGGCGTCGCCGCCGCGGGCGACGAGGAGGCGCGCCGCCGCATTCCGGGCGAGACGGTGGGCGAATTGCGATCGCGCATTTCGGAAAGCATGGCGCGCGCCGCGCGCGAGCTCCTGACGCGCGCCGAGGGCGGCTTGCCCAATCTCGCCGTCATCTCTTCGGTCGCCCCGTTTGTCGGTCTGTTCGGCACCGTATGGGGCATCATGTCGAGCTTCGCGGCAATCGGCCAGGCGCAGGACACGTCGCTGGCGACGGTTGCGCCCGGCATCGCCGAATCCTTGGCCGCCACGGCTTATGGCCTCGCGGCGGCCATTCCCGCCTCGATCGGCTATAATCGGATCGGTGCGGCCTATGCGCGGCTCGGACAGGACATGGCCTCGTTCGTCGAAGAGCGCGCTTTGGCGCTGCTCGCCCGTCCCGCCGAGGTCGCGCGCGAAGACGCGCCGCGCCGGCGCGCGGAGACGCCCTGATGGCGATGCGCCCACGCAAGATCGGCGAGGGCCTCTATCAGCCGCTGGCCGACATCAACGTCACGCCGCTTGTCGACGTGATGCTGGTTCTGCTCATCATCTTCATGGTGACCGCGCCGATGCTGGCCGCCGGCATCAAAGTGAACCTGCCGAGCGCCAAGACCGCGCAGCCGCTCGAAAACAGGGAGCCGGTCGTGGTCGTCGTCGCCAAGGACGGCGCCGTCTTGGTCGGAAAAGACCCCGTGTCGCGCGACGAGCTGGCGGCGAAGGTCAAGGCCAAGCTCGGCGACTCCAATGGGGTCGTCCAGTTGCGCGGCGACCGCGACGCGCCTTACGGCGACGTCGTGTCGGTGATGGACGAGCTCGCGGCGAACGGGATCACCCGCATCGCCATCGTGTCCGGCCCGCGCCATAACGTTCCGCCAACTCCGCCCGGGCCGACCTCGGCGGCGCCCAACGCGCGGGCGCCGTGACCGCGGCGACCCTGGACGGGCGGGTTTTCGAGCCGCCGGCCGTCAGGCCTGCGTGGCTTCGCCCTCTCGTCATCGCCATCGTCATCGCGCTGCACGCCGCCGCGCTCTCGATTGTCTATCTGGAGCCGACGAAGCCGCCCGAACCGCCGGAAGAAGTGACCGTCGACATTCAGCAGGAGGCGCCGCCTGCGGAAGCTCCGCCCGCGCCGCCGGCCGAACAGCCGAAGCCGCCCGAACAATCCACGCCGCCGCCGACTCAGGAGGCCGCGCCGGCTCCTGTCGAACCGCCGCCTCCGGTCCCGGCGCCCCGCCGGTCGTCGAGCAGCTTCCGCCTCCGCCCGTGGAGGCGCAGCCTCCGCTTCCCCCGCCGGAGCCTGCGCCGCCGGTCGCCGAGCAGCCGCCTCTTCCGCCGCCCAAGCCGCCGCCTCCGCCAGCCCCGGTCGAACTCGCGCCGGCCAAGCCTCCGCCGCCTCCGCCACGGATCGAGCCGCGGCCGAAGCGGGCGGCCGAGCCCGCTCGCGAAAGGCCAGAGACTGCCGAGCGCAAACGCCCGCGCGAGCCGGAGCGAAGGACGGCCTCGCTCGAGACAGGACGGCCAGAAGCGTCAGCGAGCCGGTCCGCTCCTGCGAGCGCCGCGTCGCGTTCGGCCTATATAGGGGAGGTGAGCTCAGCCATTCGTAGCCGTCTCTTCTACCCGCCCGCCGCCCGCGCGAGAGGGGCAAGAGGCGTCGTCGGCGTGAGCTTCACCATCGGCTCGTCCGGCGCGGTGAACTCGTTCGCGATCACCCGTTCCTCGGGCGACCACGATCTCGACGCCGCGGCGCGCTCCTTGGTCCAGGGAGCTCATTTCCCGGCCCCTCCGGGCGGCTCGGCCCATATCGCGACGAGCTTCAACTATGTCCCCCGCTAGTCCCACCTTAAGGGCGCTCGTTCTGGGCTCAGGCGCCGGCGGCGGCGTGCCGCAGTGGAACTGCGGCTGCCGCGTCTGCCGTCTCGCCTGGAGCGGCACGCGGGTCAAGCCGCGCACCCAAGCCGGTCTTGCGCTCACCGTCGACGGCTTGAGCTGGCTCCTGCTCAACGCCTCGATCGATCTGCGTCAGCAGATCCTGGCGACGCCCGCGTTGCACCCAAGAGGCGCGGGGCGCCATTCGCCGATCGCCGCCGTCGTCTTGACCAACGCCGAGGTCGATTCATCGGCTGGCCTTTTGGCGTTGCGCGAGCGTCAGCCGCTCACGATCTTTGGGACGCAGGCGACCTTGGATGCGATCGGCGAAAATCGCATGTTCGACGTCGTCGACCGCGACGTTGCTCCTCGCCACGCCGTCGCCTTAAGCGAATCCTTCGAGCCCTTGGCCGGAATCAAGCTCGAATTGTTCGCGATCCCCGGCAAGGTTCCGCTTTGGCTCGAGGAGGGAAACGTCGGCGCCGAAGAGATCGGCGAGGAAACGGTGTGCGTCGCGGTGCAAGCCGCGGGCAAGAGGCTCGTCTATGCGCCGGCTTGCGCCCGTGTTACGGAGGATTTGCACGCCCGTTTCGCCAATGCGGACGTGTTGTTCTTCGACGGCACTTTGTTCGCCGACGACGAAATGATCGCGAATGGCCTTGGTGAAAAAACGGGGAGGCGCATGGGCCATAGCCCCGTGTCGGGACCAGGAGGAACGCTCGACGCGCTTTCGCGCCACGCCCATGTGCGCCGCATCCTGATCCATATCAACAATTCGAACCCGATTCTCATCGAAGGATCGCCTGAAGAGGCGAAAGTGAAAGAAGCCGGCTGGGAGATCGCCTTCGACGGAATGGAGGTAACCCCATGAACATCCACGCCCCGTCGGAACCCATGACCCCCGACGCGCTCGAGGCGGCGCTGCGGGCCATTGGCCCAAAGCGCTATCACGACCTGCACCCGTTCCACGGGCTTTTGCACGACGGCAAGCTCAACAAGGGGCAGGTGCAAGCCTGGGCGCTCAACCGCTTCGTCTACCAGGCGGCGATTCCGCGCAAGGACGCGTCGCTGATCGGGCGCTGCGAGGATCGCGAACTGCGCCGTGAGTGGCTGCATCGGATCACTGACCACGACGGCGTTGGAGAGGAGCAGGGCGGCATCGATCGCTGGCTCATCCTGACCGATGGATTGGGATTGGACCGCGATTATGTGATCTCGCAGGAAGGCGCGCTGCCGGCGACCAGGTTCGCAGTCGAAGCTTACGTGCGTTTCGTGCGCGAGCGGCCGCTGATCGAAGCGGTCGCGTCCAGCCTGACGGAACTCTTTGCCCCCTCGATCCACAAGCGGCGCATCTCCGGGATGCTCGCCAATTACGACTTCATCGACGAGACGGTGATCGCCTATTTCCGCCGCCGGCTGGATCAGGCGCCGAAGGACGCCCAGTTTGCGCTCGATTACGTCAAACGCAACGCCCGCACCGTCGAAGAGCAGCGGGGCGCCCTTGCGGCGCTGACGTTCAAGACCGATGTGTTATGGGCGCAGCTCGACGCGCTGCATCACGCCTACGTCGACGGCGCGATCCCACCCGGCGCGTTCCGGCCGGATTGAAGGCGATGAACGAAGCAACGGCGATCCATGCGCAGTCGCGACCGCATCTCCCCCGCGGAGTGAGGCTCAAGCGCGATGAGGCGCGCGGCCGATGGACGCTGCTCGCGCCGGAACGGATCTTCGAGGTCGACGATACGGCCGCCGCCGTGCTGGGCTTGTGCGACGGCGAGCGCGATCTCGCGGCAATCGTCGCCGAACTGGCGGCGCGCTATTCAGCGCCGCCGGCCGTGATCGAAAAGGATGTCGTCGCCATGCTCGCCGACCTCAAGATGAAGAGAGTGCTCGAGACATGACTGTTCACGCACCGCCTCTGCCCGGCCCGCCGATCGGGCTTTTGGTCGAGCTCACCCATCGCTGCCCGCTCGGCTGTCTCTATTGCTCAAATCCAATCGCGCTCGAGCGCCCCGGCAATGAGCTTGACGGCGAGACCTGGAAGCGCGTGTTCAGCGAAGCCGCCGCGCTCGGCGCGTTGCACGTGCACCTCTCGGGCGGTGAGCCGACAGCGCGGCGCGATATTGCCGATCTCACGCGCCACGCTTCGCAAAGCGGGCTTTACACCAACCTCATCACCTCGGGGATCGGGGTGAGCGAGAAGCTGACGGGCGAACTCGTCGACGCCGGCCTCGACCATGCGCAGCTCTCCTTCCAGGGCGCCGACAAGGAGACCAACGACCGCCTCGGCCATTACAAAGGCTCATGGGAGCGCAAGCGCGCCTTCGCCGGTTATGTGATCAAGGCCGGGCTGCCGCTCACGATCAACGCGGTCATCCATCGCGCCAATCTTCATCAGGTGCCCGCCTTCATTGATCTCGCGATCGAGCTTGGCGCGCGCCGGCTCGAAGTGGCGCATACGCAATATTACGGCTGGGCGCTCGCGAACCGCGCGGCGCTGATGCCGCCGCGAAGAGAGGTCGAGGAATTGATCGCGCTCGTCGAGGCGGCGCGCGTCCGCCTCAAGGGCGAGCTCGTCATCGACATGGTGGTCCCCGACTATTACGCGCGCTATCCGAAGCCCTGCGCCGGCGGTTGGGGGCGGGTCGCGATCAATGTGTCGCCGACCGGCAAGGCGCTGCCGTGCCACGCCGCCGAGTTGATTCCAGGCCTCGAATTCTGGAACGTGCGCGATCATTCGCTCGTCGACATCTGGCGCTCAAATCCCGCCTTCAAGGCGTTCCGCGGCACGGATTGGATGCCCGAACCCTGCCGCTCGTGCGACCGGCGCGAGATCGACTGGGGCGGTTGCCGCTGTCAGGCGCTGGCCCTGACCGGCGACGCGCGCAACACCGATCCCGCCTGCCACAAGTCGCCCCATCACGAGCGCATCGTGGCGACCGCGATGGCGGAGTCCGAATTCGGGCGACGGCGTGCTGCGCTGGCGTTCGTACAAGGAGAAGGTCGAGGCTTAAGGGCGACACCTTTCCCTCCGGGAGAAGGTGGAGGCGAAGCCCGCCGGATGAGGGCGACCGGCGGTGACTTGCTCGCACGACGGCGAGGGACCCAGACGGTTCGGACGCCAAGTCCTCAATCTGCTGATTTCTGTAATTACGAAACAATATCTTGCCGTATTTTGAAATGTCAGTTAAGATCGCGAATATCGATTTAAAGCCGGGCCGTTGAAGCGAACCTAAGAGAGGGCGGCTCGGCGGGCGACGACGAAAATGGCGAAACGAAAACACGGTTAAGCCATTGAAAATAAACGAAACCGCGAAATGAGTGATTTGGCTCGCATAATGATTACAACGACTTAGGACCCGCCATGCGAAACGTTTCGTTTCGCATGGCGAAATGAGCCTTTGTTTGGGCCGCTTTTCGGCTTCGTCCTGGCCCAAAGCGAAACGGTCCCAGCGGAGGCCGCGTCGGATCGCCGACCGACTCGCTGAATCGTGCTTCAACCCATTGAAAAGGCTCGATTTCGGACTCGCCAATTCAGGAGGCGTCGGACTACTGGCAGAGCGCCCGCGCATTGGCGGTCCACTGCCCGAAACCGCTCGCGACCATATTGCGGATGACCGAGCAGACGTAGGTCTTCTCCGCCGCCGGGTTGCCGGGCCCGGCATTGTAGCGGGCCACCGCCAGCGTCCAGGAGCCTTCCTGCGCCTTGAGCGACTTAAGGAAGTTCGCGGCATATTCGACGTTGCGCGCGGGATCGAACATCTCGCTCAAGGATCGAAAGTCGGCGCTGTGGAAATGGTGATTGATCTGCATGCAGCCGATGTCGATGAATTTCGCGCCGCGTCCCTTGGCTTCCGCAAAGCGCGCCATCGCTTCAGCAAGACTTGTGGAATGCACCGCCTGGCCGTCAACGTTCATGTCATAAGGGCTGAGCTCGCCCCGGCGCCCGGTTTCGGTCAAGCCGACCGAATAAAGCACGTTGAGCGGGACGCCATGCGCCGCCGAGGCGCGCGTCATCTCCCGCTCGCAAGCGAGCGGCCCATCGGCGCGCGCGGCGCCGCTAGAAACTGCGATCGCGACCAGCGCCGCGCCGAGACAACGCATCGTTCGAACCACCCCATTCGCTCGCGCCTTGCGCCGACCCCCACGTCTCCCCCGTGGAGCCGTCCTCGGCGGAGCCCATGTTTCCATTGGTGTTCGCATTCGTGTGGACGCCCGCCTGCTTGACGATGAGCGAATCGAGCGGCTGGCCGATCGCCGCCAGGCGGTCGGTAATCGCATCACGCGCTCCTTCGATTGAGCCCAAGGTCTGAGAACTGGCGGCGCGAATGACTACGGAGAGCTTGTCGCCGGCGAGCCGCATCGTCATCGAGACGTTCTCGAGGCCTCCCGGCGAAAGGTCGACGTCGATCTCCTTGACCGGCTGAATAGGGGACGCGGAGCCAGCGGCAAGCGGGGTCGTGAGCGGCGCGACGTCGGCGCCTGCGGCTTTTGTCGCTGACGCGTCGGGTTCGAACGAGGCGCCGGCGCCGAAAGGCGCCGAGAGCTGCGCGCCGAACAGACTTGTCTGCGGTTGCGAAGGCGCTGCGGACGGGGTCTGATCCGGCAGGCGCCCATCGGCCGTCTTGGCGCTCGATTCCGCTGGCGCCGGCGGCGAGGCGGAACCCGAAGCGCGCGCGGCCGGGGAGGGCGGCGAGCCTTCAGGCTTGGTTGCGCTGTGCGCGGCTGCTCGTGAGAGGCTCCCGCGATTTGATGATGAGGGCGCCCCCTTGGGAGAGGCGACCGACGCCGGAGCCATCGCGTTTGCGGCGCCGGCCAAAGATCTCGCTGGCGCGGCCATGGTCTGCGAAAAGCCGGCGGCTGAGGCGTCGGCCGGAGCCAATGGCGCGTTGACCGCGAGCGTGCGGTTCGCGGTCGCGCCAAGGTGGAAGGCGCGTTCGCCGATCAGCCGCCCCACACTCGCCGCCTTAGCGCCAGCAGCGATAGATCCGACGCTGTCGTCGGATTTCGGCCCCGTCGCCGCAGCCGAGGGGGCCGAAGGCGAGTTGTCCGCCGCTTGCGGGCGTTCCTCCATCATCGAGGCGGCCCGCAAGGCGAATGGCAGAGACGCGAAGAGGGCGCTGTCGTTTGGCAGCGAATGGTGAGCCTTCTGCCCGCGCGAGGACTGTTCCTGCGGCGATTTGTTCGAGGGATGCGCCTGTTCCTTGCCCGTTGGGGCGCCTGCTTTCGCCGCTGCGCTCGGAAGCGAGTTCGAGCACGGTCGCGAAAGCGAAGCGATCGGCCGATGGCTGGGAAGCGGCGCGAGCCGGCGCTGGCGCGACTGGCGCCGGAGCGGGCGCCACGGCGGGCGCTGCTGTCATGGCGAACCTCCAGTTCCGGTCGACGACACGAGACTCGACGTGCGTTGAAGCGCATCCTGCGCTTGCGCGATCGTCAGCGCGGCTCCGCTGGGCTTTTCTTTTTTGGCGTCGGGCAGAGCGGCGGCGTTTTCCGTGTTGAAGACATTCAGGTCAGGAAGGACCCGCAACTGCGCCGCCACCCGTCTCGCCGCGCTGAGCAAGCTGGCGTCGCTCCGGTCGAGCTTCGATTTGGACAAAGTCCTGAGATCGGCGAGCGCCGCATCGTAGCCATCCGAAAACAGTCGGCCCGCCGCGAGATAGAGACGGGCGCGCATCGCCTCCGGGCTATCGGTCTTTGAGCTTTCGAGAGCTTCTGTCGCAGCCAAAACGGCGACGCCGAATCGTGCGCTGACAACTCCCGACTTGGCCAAGTTGAGCAGGAACGCCCGCCGGCCGTCAGGCGGCAGCGAAGCGACTGAGTTAGCGACGAGTTTGTAATTGGCCGGATCGTCGGCGAGACCGAGCCGCACGACCGCGCCCGCGAGATCACGCAAGAACTCCGCCGCATAGAGCGAAGCGGAGAAGCGGGTCACATATTGCCGGGTCAACATCGCCAGCCGGCTTACGTCCTTCGCCTCAGCAAGGAGAGCGATCTCGCGCCGCAACGCCGCCTCCTCGACCAGTCCGCCCGGCGCAAGCAGACGCGCCCAATCCAGAAGGCCGGCCGCCGCCTTCGCATCTCGTTTCGTCTCGAGGACAGAGCGAGCGAACGCGACTTCGCCCGCAAGCCGCGCGTCGAGCGCAGTCAAATTCGTTTGCTCCAGCAGAGCGATGGCGTCGGCCTCGTGATTGGTGACATAGGCGAGCGCGCCGCGCGCCAGCGATCGCTCAGACTCGATGAAAGCGTCGCCTTTGAGCAGCGGCGCGACGTCGGCGAGCGACCCGCCGCTGAGGATGTAGATGACGAGCGAATTGGCTTCGCGCTTGTTCTTCCAGGTTTCGGGGCTAGCCGCCGCGATCGCGGCCCCGATCGTCTTCAACTGATTGAGCTCGGCGGCATAGGCGGCCTTATCGCCCTCAGCGACCTTCGCTTGCAACCGCCGCAGTTCGTCTACGAGGTCGGAGACCCTGGCCGAATCTGCAAAGGCTGCGGCGGGCGCAAACGCAGCGAAGGCGCACAGAGCGAAGGCAGGCCAGGCGAGCTTCACGGCTTTGCCTCGCGCACCAGGATTTCGATGCGGCGGTTTTCCGCCGCGAGGGGATGTGACGGGTCCTTCAGATGATGGTCGGCGTAGCCTTCGACCCGCTCAAACCGCTTCTCAGGGAGGCCGCCGCGAATCAGCATGTAATAGGCCATTTGCGCGCGCGCTGAGGAGAGCCGCCAATTGTCGTAGGTCGCTGACCGGTAGGGGCGCCCGTCGGTATGTCCGCGCACGACGATTGAGCCTCGCAGGTTTTGCAGGCTCGCGGCGATGCCCTCCATCATGTGCAAGACGCGCCGCTGCGGCTCGGCGGAGCCAATGGCGAACATGGAGAAATTCTGCCGGTCGGTCAGGCTGATGAGAATCCCCTCCTCGGTCGCCTGGACATCGAGCTCGGGGCCTTGCATCGCCTTGGCCTCGCCGGCTAGCCGCTTCTTCAAGTCGGCAAGCAGGTTGGATGCGGCCGTCTGGCGCGCTTCGGCCGCGTCAGGAGCCGGCGGATACGGGGTCGCTAGGGCTGGCGATCCTGCGCCTTGAGCTTCCGCCGCTCCCTGAGCTTGGGCGGGGCTTGGGGTTTTGGCCTCGTCCGACGCTTGGGCGGAGGCCGGCGCAGGGGCCGCCGGGGCGATCGCGGTCGAGTCGGAAGGGGGTTCGTCGCTTGGCGCGGCCGCGGCCGGCGGCGCGCCTGGATTGTCGGTCACCACATTGACCGCCCGGTCGCTGCCGAGCGGTCGGAACGGATCGCGCAACGCCTCGTCAGCGCTGGGACCGACTTCTCCGTATCCCCTGAGCGTCGCCGAGGGATCGATGCGAGGCCCCGGCGGCGGCGCGCCGGCGATCTTGTCGAGGCTCGCGCGAGGATCGCTGAACAATTCCTGCTCCGACATTGTCGGATAGGGCTTCGCCGGATCGGGCGGCGGCAAAGGCGACGGGGTTGGCGGGCGGGCTTGCTCGTTTTTCGTCGACGAACTGCCAGGATTTTCGTTTGCCTTTTCCCCCGCGTCTTCGTCCTGCCCGGAAGTCGGCTTCGCCGCGGTCGGCGTAGACGATTCCTCGCCTGGCGCGTAGATCGCGTCTTTCTCCGGCACGCCGTGGATGCCTTTTTGCGCCTTCGCCGGCTCCTCGACTTTCACCGGATTGAAATATCGCGCGATGAGCGTCTTGGTGTTCTTGTCCGTGGCGCTGATGATCCACAGCACGAGAAAGAACGCCATCATCGCGGTCATGAAATCGGCGAAGGCGATTTTCCACGCGCCGCCGTGATGCTCCTCCTCATGCGAGCCATGCCGCTTGACGATGATGATTTGCTGATGCGGCTCGGTCATCGACGCCGCTTAGGCCTCAAATGCGGCCAGCAACTCCGCCCACGGGCGAAGCTCGGCGACGATCCGGGCGGCGTTCGACTCGACGACGGTTTCGACCCGGCCATCCACGACATATTCGACCTCGATCGGCAGATCGGCGATTTGCCCGCGCAGGAGCGCAAGCGCGCGCTCAGGCCCACGAATTCTTGATCAACCCGGGAGAGCTTCCCGCGCTGAGCCTGGCGATGGCCTTCGCCAACTCGTCCACCGCGCGCCTGAGGGCCTGCTGCGAAAGGAACGGCGCGAGAATGCGCGCGACAGCGCCGCCGATGTTGTCCTCGATCTGCTTAAACCCGGACCGGATCGCGCCTTCGAGCTCTGCATATTCGTTGCGACGAAACTCCTGCCCTTGCGTTTCCGCCTGCTCTCGTGCCGCAGCGAGCTCGACCGCGTGGCGATCCGAAGCCTCGAGGCGGCCTTCAGCGAGACCTTGCTCGCGGCCGCGCGCGTAAGCGTCGGCGAGCTTCGCCGACGTGCCCTCTGGCTTGGCCAGCTCTTCTGTCTCCGGCGGCTGCCTCGCCGCGGACTTGAGCGCAACCGGCTTTGGCGCCCATGGCGTGCGCCGGGAGGTCTTTTCGCTCGGCGCTCCGCCGTCGCCGTCCGCCTTCGCAACGCGGTCGAAAACCGGCTTTAGAGCGGGCTCGCCGTTGCCCGGGCTTGGCAGGCTTCGGGGGCGAAATGGCGAGCCCTCGCGCCGTGGCGGCGCCTTTTCGCCTGTGGCGCTCCCGAGACGATCAAGATAGTCGGCGATCGATAGCGGTTTCATCCGTTCGCTCCTTGACGGATCCATTGTTTCAGGATCGTGGCGGCGTGATCCTCGTCGAACTCGACCAACTTCAAGAGTTTGCGCTCGGGTCCGTTATCGCGCCTCGCAACCAGCGCCTGCATGAATTCGTCATGGGCCCCGTCGGTTTCGATGAGAATGCTTTCGCCGGGCTGACTCTCGCCGTCCGGCGCCCCAACGCGGGCGTTCGCCCCGATTCGCCGCGCGCGTCCCCGGCCGCGACGATCCGCGGAGGAGCGAACGCCATCCTCAGGCCGGGCCGCACGCCGAACCAGAGCATCATCCCGGCGACCGCCACGATAGCGGCGGCGTTGAGGATCGACCCTGTTTGTCGGGCGAAAATCTCGACCAGCGATGGGCCCGGCGCCGGCTCGAGGTCGCGACTTCGAATCGACGAAATCGACAACTGAGATCTTGATCGCGTCGCCCCGCTGCCGATTGAGCCCAGCGGCCGAGCCGACAAGTTGTTCGATCTCGTGGACTTGTGCGTCGACCGCCTCGGCCGAAGGTTTGCCGCCAAGCGAGGCGGCGAGCGCGGCGCGATTGATCAGCACAGCCACCGAGAGATTCTGAACCACGAAGCCGGCGCTGGTCGTCTGAATCGACTTCGACGAGATCTCGTAGTTTGTCAGTTCCTCGCGCTTCTGCGTTTGATCGTTCGACTGCTTCGATTCGCCGCTTGGCGTCTTCGGCTTCGGAAGATTGGCCTCGACCCCGGCAGGTTGCTCTCCCGCCGCGTTCTGGGAGCTCTGCTGTTCCTTGGTGACGCGCACCGACCGTTCGACACGGCTGTCGGGATTGTAGATTGTCTCATTCGTTAGTGTTTTGTCGGCGTTGAGCCTGGCGGCGACCGAGATCTGAAAGTTTTGGGCGCTGAGGTAAGGCGTCAACGTGCGGCTGATGTTTTCACGAATTTGCTGCGACACTTCCTTCTCAAGCGCGAGCAGATTGTCCGGAGACTTCTCGACAGAATCAGCGCCATAGGCGAGCAGGCTGCCGTCGACATTGAGCACGGTCACGTCCTCGAGCTTCATTCCGGGAACCGCTGAAGCGACGAGGTGGCGGATCGCCCGCCCGATGGCGCGATCGTCGCCGCCGTCGGTGCGAATGACTACCGAGGCCGAGGAGGGCTGCCGCTCGCGGCGAAAGGAGCCTTCATCGGCGAGGACAATGTGCACCCGTGCGGCCTTGACGGCCCGCATCATCTGGATCGTGCGCGCGAGTTCGCCTTCGAGGGCTCTTAAGCGCGTCACGTCCTGCATGAACGAGGTCAAGCCCAGCGAGCCGAGCTTATCGTACAGTTCGTTCCCGATCGCGCCGCCGCGCGGCAGGCCCTTTTCCGCCAGGATCATCCGCGCGGCCTCCGCCTGTCCAGCCGGCGTCAGAACGACTGTGCTCTCGGGATTGACGTCGAAAGGCACGCCCGCCTCGCGCAGCGCGGCGCCGATGGCCGCGATATCGTCGCGATCGAGCCCGGAATAGAGCGTCTCCATCGTCGGGCGGCTCAGATAGTAGCCGGCGAGCCCGGTCGTCGCGAAGACGGCGACGCCGATCAACGCCAACGCCGACAAGCGCCGGACGCCAAGCCCTCGCAGGTTGGCCCACAGCCGCTCGATTTGCGCCAACAGGTTCGTCGCCACATCCGGGCCTGAATGAGGAATTCGTGAGCCGCCATCGTGGGAAGCGGAGCTTGCGCCGGCATTGCGCGGTCGGCTTGAGCGCGGCCTTGGTTGGCAAAAGAAGCAAATTTTTTCGGCTGTTAACTGGCCATTAGCGGTCACGCCTTAGTTTTCGCTGGCCGGGGCGAGGACGGGCGCGATGAGCGCGCGTCGCCCAGGCTTCACACGACGGTTAGGCTCCTGAAGCGAGCCTAAGGGCATGCGGCCGGTCCGTCGTCTCGGTGCGAGTCCGAAATGTCGCCCAATCAGCGTGAACATTTTAGACAGGAGCACTCTCATGAGTTCAATCTTAAACAATCCGGCCGCCCTCAGTGCGCTGCAGGCGCTGCAGATGACGCAGCAGTCCCTGAATACGGTCCAGAATCAGGTGTCGACGGGCCTCAAAGTCGCCACCGCCGCCGACAACTCGTCTTATTGGTCGATCGCCGCGCAGCTCACCGCTGACAGCGGCGTCGTGTCGGCCTCCAATGATGCGCTTTCGCAGGGGCAGTCCGTCCTGGCGACCGCGAGCTCGGCGATCAATTCGGTCATCACAACCATCAATTCGATTCAGACGGCGCTGACGCAGGCGACCGAACCGGGCGCCAACATCACCAACATCAACACATCGCTTGCTTCGCTCGGCAAGCAGCTCACCGACGCGGTGAACGCGGCTTCGTTCAACGGTCTGAACGTTTTGAATGGTAGTGTCACGGCGCTCAACTTCGTCTCCGGCTACAACGCCGGCGCAACGGGCGGGAGCATCAACACCATCTCCTTCACCACCCAGGCGCTTTATGGCTTGAGCACCGGCACGACGTCGACGTCATCGACGAGCCAGTCAAGCGTCACGGACGCGGCCACAATGAGCCAGCTACAGGCTCAGTTTACCGCCGACTCCGCGGACACCACCGCCGTCAGCTACAGCACTCCCACGGCGACATACGGCAACAATGCGGTCTACGAGGACACGACCAATCAGGCCCTAACGGTCCAGTCGATGGCGCTGGACGGCGCCGTGACGACCACGACCTACACGGCTCTCGACGCCAACGGCAACTCGATTGCCCAGGGTGGCAGCCCAACCTTCGCCACCGCGGCGTCCTATGGGGTGTCCACGACGGTCACGACGCCAAACTCCCAGAACTTGCTCGTGCAAAGCGGCGTGGATCTGACCAGCCTCAACATTACCGGCGCCACGGATGCGCAAACGTCTCTGAGCGCCGCCGACCAGGCTTTGGCCCAGGTCACGAATTACGCTGGGCTGATCGGCGCCACGCAAGATCGCATGACGACCGCGTCAACGTTCAACACCGCCTTGATGACCAACTATTCCGACGGCATTGCGGGGATGGTCGACGCGAACATGAATACGGCGTCGACCCAGTTGCAAGCGCTCCAGACTCAGGAGCAGCTGGGCATCCAGTCGCTGTCGATCGCCAACCAGAACGCGCAGCTCATCCTGAAATTGTTCCAGTAACATCGGCGAGCCTGACGGCTGGATTCGTCTGGCCGCCTTGGCTGTGTCTGTCAGGATCAAAGCCTCGTCCCAGTTCCCCGCGCGCCGCTTGCCCGCCCCGGCAAGGCTGCTCCTCCTCCTAAAGATGGCGCGCGGGGATCCCAATGTTTATAGGGGAAGCAAATAGGCGGCGGCGGGCGGGGCAAAGAGGCGTCGCAGGCGGGTTCGTCACCACGCGAGCAACAAACAGTGCGGAGCGACGTCGAGGTCGCACCCCAAATGGCCTTCCGAGCATAGGCGATCGAAAAACAAGGGCGCTCTTCCGAGCGCCCTTCAGACCGCTGACAAACCCCTGGCTTTGGCCAGGGGTTTTTGATTGAGTTGGCTATGATTCGTCGTCCTGGCCCGGTTCAGACTTCGCTTGAGATCGTTAGCCTGGAGCAGCTGGTTCCGGCCGATCACCTTGTTCGCAAGATTGAGGCGGCGGTCGATTTTTCCTTCATTCACGATCTGACGGCGCCGCTCTACTGCGCCGACAACGGGCGCCCGCCGCTCGATCCGACGCTGATGTTCAAGGCCCTGTTCGTCGGCTATCTGTTCGGCGTCCGTTCGGAGCGGCAGCTTATCCGCGAGATCGAGGTCAACGTCGCCTATCGCTGGTTTCTCGGGCTCAAACTGACCGATCCGGTGTTCGACGCCTCGACGCTGAGCCAGAACCGAAGGCGGCGTTATCAGGACGCTTCGATCCCGCAGGCGATTTTCGACCGCATTGTCGAGCAGGCGATGGCGCTTGGCCTGATTGAGGGAACGACGCTCTACACCGATTCGACCCATCTCAAGGCCAGCGCCAACAAGAACAAGTTCGATCTTGAGCCCGCAGCCAAGTCGCGAGCGGCCTATTGGGAGGCGCTTGACGCGGCGGTCGAGGAGGATCGCGCCGCGCACCGGCTTAAGCCGCTCGCGCCCGCGCCGCGCGAGCCGGAGGTGAAGGAGACCAAGGTCAGCCGGAGCGACCCGCAAGCCGGCTACATGGTGCGGGACGGCAAGCCGAAGGGCTTCTTCTATCTCGACCACCGCACTGTCGATGGACGCCTTGGCCTCATCACCGACACCTACGCCACGCCCGCCAATGTCCACGACAGCATTCCCTATCTTGAACGGCTCGATCGGCAGCGCGAGCGCTTCGGCTTAGCGGTGACGGCGGTCGGGCTGGACGCAGGCTACGCCTCCGCCGCCATCGCCAAGGGCCTTGAAGACCGGGGGATCGCCGGCGTCACCGGCTATCGCGCGCCGACCCCGCCGAGGCCGGGCATGATGCGCCGAAGCCGGTTCGCTTACGATCGCGAGAACGACGTCTATCGCTGCCCGCAAGGCCAGCCCTTGACCTATGCGCTGACCGACCGCGACGGCTATCGCCATTATCGCTCGGATCGAAAGATCTGCTCGGCTTGCCCGCAGCTCGCCTCGTGCACGACGAACGGCAAGGCCGAGCGGACCATCACCCGCCATGTCTGGCAGGACGCGCGCGAGCGCACGGACGCCCGCCGCCTCACCGATTGGGGCAAGCGCGTCTACGCGCGGCGCAAGGAGACAGTGGAGCGATCCTTCGCCGACGCCAAGCAGCTCTTCGGCCATCGCTACGCCCGGTTCCGCGGCCTCGTGCGGGTCCAGTGTCAATGCCTGATGGCCGCCGCCGCGCAGAACATGAAGAAGATCGCCCTCTCCGCCGCCACACGGCTCGCCCCCACAGCCTGAGACAGCAAGGCCCGGCGCTCCACCCGCCCACTCCCCCACAAAAAAACAAACCCCGCCGAACAATGACGGGGTTTGTCAGCGGTCTGAAGGGCGCTCTTCCGAGCGCCCTTTGATGCTCACGGATACGCTTCAGCGCGATCCGGTCAAGCAGCCTATTTTTCGATGCAATAGCCGAGGAACCGCTTGGAATTCGATTGGGTCGAAACCTAGCCGATGCTTGAGTTTCTTGCGCAATTTGCTGATGTGGCTCTCGATGACGTTCTCGTCGACATCCTCGTCGAAGAGCCCGTAGACAGCGTTGAAGATTTGCGTCTTGCTGACGCGCCGTCCGCGGCTGCGCAGTAGAAATTCGAGGATCCGCCGTTCCCGGCGGGGAAGGGGAAAGGGCTCGCCGTTCACTTCGGGCTCGCGCCCGTCGAAATAGACGCGCAGTTCGCCGATCGTCACATTGCCCTTCTCGCCGAACACGCGCCGGTTGATCGCACCGACCCGGGCTACGATCTCCCGCACATGCACCGGCTTGCGCAGAACGTCGTCGGCGCCGGCGGCGAACAGACACAGCGTGTCATCGAGCGAGTGGCGCTCATTGAGACAGAGAACCGGAGCGCTCGAGCGCTCGCGGATGAGCCTCGACAGCGCCTCGCGCTCGTTGCAGTCGCCGATCACGAAGGCTTCGACAGCATTCATGTCCGAATTGCTGATCTTGCCGATCCACTCGCGAAATTCGGACGCTTCAATTCCCGCCGACGAAACGCCTTCGCGATCAAAACCATTGGCGTAGCCTCCAGCCACGATGTTTCGATCGTCGACAATAATATACATACCCGTGCTCCAGCCCACTGAATTGACAAGGGAACGCCTTCCGCTACGCCAACGCTGGCACTCAACACACACGAGACAATCTCCCGTTATTAACCAATTTGAAGTTTCACGATTATTATGCAACAAAGACTTTGTTATTAACTGTGACAAGTGATTACTGACTGTGTCGTTTTCAGTCAGCGAACTTACTCTTGACAGAAGCCGCTTTACGGCGAAAAACTACGCAGCGTTGGTTAACAAAGAATGTATGAAGTTAATTGGATTATGTCCGGCGTAAATGGATAACGAATCCTTAAATCGGCCCGCCGCGGGTTGTTCGAACCCCGGAGACGGGGAGGGGCCCGTATTGCGTGGGCTCAAGCGGCAGGATTGGTGCGGCCGGCCGGAAGCGGCGCTTAAGCTCGGTCGCAAGCTCGCGGGGCGAGGCGAAATTGCCTATTGGGTGGATTCGCCGAGGATCCGCTTGCCTAAAGACAAAAGCGCCGATCAGCGCGCTTGCCCGCGGGAGCGGGCCCGCCTGCGCTCGGCCAAATTGCTCGACGGGTCCTATCGTTTCGTGTGCGACAGTCGCATCTGCGACCGGTCTCGCAATGGTCTGCGCCTTGCGCTCGCGCACGACATTGCGCTTCCGCCTCAATTGGCGGTGCATGTCGACGAAACATCCGAGGTGCGCGAGGCTGAGGTCGTCTGGCGCTGCGGACCGACAATCGGAATTCGACTGCGCTCGGCCGCGCCAGCGGACGCGCTGCGGCCATGCGACCGCTACGCGCTGAGGGAACGCTACTATGCGATTCCGGGCTGAGCCCGCTCACGCATAACTCTTCTCCTCGACGAGGGCGGAGCCGGCAAGCGTGTTTATGGCGCGTTTGATCGCCGCGCGCGTATCGTTTTCACAATACACCGATCGCGCGAGCGCAACAAAGTGCGGTCCGAAGTCTCCATCGCGCTCGCACGTGCGAAGCGCCTCTTCGATCGTCCACAGGCGCGCATTCGCACGAGCGAGCTGATTGGTCAGAACCTCGAGCGACGATCCGCATGCGCCGTCCTCGCACGCCAGACGCTCGAGCAACTTGAGTTCGCGGCGCACATTGGCGAGCTTTTGAGGTTCGCGGATGCGGTCGGCCTTGATGCGGAGAATCGTGATCTTATCGACCAGCTCGCCGAGCGAGCATGGCGTCGACAAGATGTGCGACGCCGTCCGCCGTTCGGCAAGCTCAGCGAGTTCGCGCGCCATGGCTTCAAACACATCGCTCCACACGCCTCGGCGCATCTGGCGAAAGAGGCGCATGGTTGGATACCAGGGCGAATCGGTGCGTCCGGTCAGCCAGCGCCACTCTGCGTCGCTCTTGAGCGCGACCCAAACCGGAACGGCCAGAGCCCCAGCGAGATGCGCGACCGAAGTGTCACAGGTAATAATGAGATCGAGGCAGCTCATCGCCGCCGCCGTGTCGATGAATGCGTCCGCGCCTGAGTCAAAATTCGCGCCCAGCGTCTCGACCCGCATCGAGGGCGGCAGGCTTGAGAGCTGCTCCTCTCCTTCGCCTTTCTGCAGCGAAATGAGCCGGGCGCCCGCAACCCCGGCCAGCGGCGCGAGCGCCGCGAGCGGCATGGAACGGACCCTGTCCGCCTCCGGATCAGGATTACCTTGCCAAACCACGCCGATCTTGAAGCCCTCCGCGCCGATGCGCTTAAACCACATCTCGCGTAGAGCGGGCTCGGCCGCGAGATAGGGAACCGCCGCCGGGATCGTCTCGAGCCGCGTGCCGAATGCGTGCGGCAAGCTGCTCAACGCGATCTGCGCGTCGAATTGTTCCCCCTCCGGCGGGCGATCGGCGAATTGCACATTGGCCTTCGACGAGAGGAGCCGACGTAGCCGTGGCGGACAGACGAAGGTCGCATCGACGTTCGCCGCGGCCATCAAAGGCAGATAACGAAAGAACTGGATTGTATCGCCAAAGCCGTGATCGTTGAGCACCAGCACGCGCTTGGTCTTCCGTCCCGGCCCCTTCCAGGTCTCAAAGCGCGTTCCGAGCGCTTCGGCGATCGACTTCCCCTTAAGCCAGCGCGCCTCGTAGCCCTCGAGTCCATTTTCGAAGTCTCCGAGCGTCAGCATGAGGCAGCCTCTGCCTGCGACAGCCTCGCGGCTTCCGAGGGCTGCAGCGGCGTCAAACGCCGCCATCGCCTCCGAGAAACGGCCAAGACTCCGCAACGCCAGACCCTGACCCAATAGCGCCTTGGCCTGGCAGGGCCCCGGCGCGCTCGCCTTAAGATAAGCCTCCAGCGCCTCATGGCTGCGATCGAGCTTCAGAAGCGCGTTGCCGAGATTGACTGCGGCCTCAGGAAAATCACGGCGCAGCTCAAGCGCGCGCTCGGCCGCTTGAACCGATTCTTCGAGGCGTCCAAGCTCGCGCAGCGCTCCGGCGCGGCTGCACCAAGCGTCCGGATCATCGGGCGCAAGTACCGTCGCCTCCAAGAAGCTCGCGAGCGCTTCCGGGAATCGGCCGGCCGCGAACAGGAGCTTGCCGAAATTGAGATGGGCGACGACGAGCGAAGCGTCGAGCTCGAGCGCGCGCCGATAGAAGCGCATCGCGGGCTCAGGCTTGCCGCATTCGCTCAGCATGTACCCGCCCATGCTGAGAGCGTCGGCGAAATCGGGCTTGAGGCGCAACGCCTCGTCCATGAGCTTGACCGCCTCGTCGCGCCGTCGTTCGCGCCACAGCGCGACGGCTTCCGCGTAGAGCGCATCGGGCCCGCGTAGCGCCTCACTTGCCGCGACGCGGATTGTCTGGAAAGCGCTAGGCATCGGCGGCGCGCGAAAGCATGCCGAACCGTTTAGAGCTCGGCGCTTGCGTGGACCTTTCTAGGACAAATGCAAGCTTGGGAAGGAGTTACCCGCCCAGCGTAAGCCTCGACATGCTCGACATGAGCGCGGTCGAGAAGGTCGGCTGCGATGCGCCGGTGAAGTCATTGAGCGCGCTGCCCAGCACGGACCCATTCGAACTGATCACGCTAGCCAGGACAGCGGCGGCGCCCGATTGTTCGGAGGTCGAATTGCCCGAATTGACCGTCAGGCCGGAGGTCGCGCCGGAGCTCGGCCCGTAGGTATAGTCGTACATTGCGGTGAATCGCTCGGTCAGCTGCGTGAGCTTGGCCGGGACTTGCAGGTCGGCGAGAGGCATAAGCTCAGAAAGCGTCTGCGGTTGGAGGTCGCTCGCCGCCGTAGGCGAGAGCCCCATGATCGTTCCCGCCACTTCCAAAAGATTGGGATCCGCCAAAATTCCTTCTTCGCTGGTGACCGTCGGCGCGACGCGCTGAAAATAGAGCGCAAGCTGGACGCCCACATCCTCAGAGCCCTGATCGCTTTCCAGCTGCTGCTCGACATAGTCGCTCGTCGTCGTCTGCACAGAACTCGACGACGAAGGTGAGGCTGAGCCGCTGTCGACGAAATCGAACGCTGCGGCGAACGCCTTCCACTGCGGATTGGGCAGGGTGTTGGCGAGGCTTTTCGGGTTGGAAACCCCGCCTTCGAGCACCTTGGTGATGAGTTCCGTCGCGTTGATTTGGTCGCCGAGGCCATAGGCGTTGAGCGCGTAGGAAAGCAGGCGGTAGTTGCCGACAAGATCGCTGATCGACTTCACCGAGCCAATATTGGCCTCGTAATAGGCGGTCGCGGTCTTTACCGCCGGCTCGGCCGCGGTCATCGCCTGATAGCGAGAGAGGTTCTGCGATACGGCGAGAAAGGCGGTTGTCGTGCTCGTCATTGGGATTCGCAGGAGCAGGCGGAAACGGAGGGGCGTGGCCGGCCTGACGCCTTGACTTTAGCGGCCATGTCCTTCGGCTCAGTTAACCTGGACGGGGTGGGCAGGCCAACGCGGCGTGATACGGGAATTCGCCTGATCGATTCTCCTTTGCAGGCCACCGCGCGACGACGGATTAGCGAGTCCGTTTTGAGCGATTTCAATGGCTTGCGGCGCCATTAACGAGTCGTTCCGACTTCTTCGTGGGGCGCCTTGCAACTCAGCTCCGGCGCGCCGAGAGGGCGAGGACGGGGGGCCGGTGGGCCGTTCCGCTTCGGGTCTGGACGGGGCCGAAAAGCGGCCAAAGCGAAAAACGCTCATTTCGCCATGCGAAACGAAACGTTTCGCATGGCATGGCGTAAGTCATTGGAATCGTTATGGTCGCTGAATCAATCATTTCGCGGGATTGTGTGTTTTCAAAAGCTTGACCGCCGTTTTGTTTCGCCGCGTTCGCTTGTTTTCAATAACTCAGCTCCAATTGTCGTTTCGTCGGAGCTCGTTTTCCTCTTCTCCGCCCGCGCGCCGGCCATGAGAAGGCCTGCCCGTTATCGGTCTTTCTGAAAAACAATACATTTCACCTGCCGGTTTAGCAAGGAATTGTCGATTTTTCTTAAATCAGCGTTCCAGCGCTCGACAGGGCGTCTCGCCGCCCCTGAGCAATCTCATCAGCCGAATCCTGTATTACTTGTCAGCGCGGCTCTGCTCGAGGCCGGCTTCGGCAATGAGGTCTCCGCTTCGGAGGCCCGTGAGCTCGGCGATCGCCTCCGCCAGCGAAGCGACGGAATCGTGGCGCGTGAACTGCGCAAGGAGCGCCAGCTCGCGCTCCTCTTCCGCCGCTCGGACGCGAGGCGTCGCGTTCCGGTTCGGCGTCGGCTGGTTCCGCACTGTTCGCATAATCGGCAATCCCTGACCCGCAGATTCGCGGGGCGGCCGAATTGTGCCATGATCGAGTTGCGGGCCGCGTGACGAATTGTAACAAATTGCAACTATAGCGAGAATTACTCCCTCATGCGTCATTCTGATTGAAGCGCTCGACAACGTTTTCGACCCAGCGGCGGCTTGCAAGCGCGAGCGCCTGCGAACGGGCCAACAGCGACAACGTAACCTCAGGTAGTGGCGGAAGCTGCTTGTCGGAAAACACCTCAAGTCCACCCGGCGCGAGCCCGTCGATCATCGGCGTGACGCCGAGCCCCGCAGCCGCGACGGCTGCGAGCACTGCAAAATTTGAACTTGTGCAGACGACCTCGAATCGCCGTTCTTGGGCGCGAAACGCGCCAATCGCCGCCTCATGAAACGGCCAGCCTTGCGGCGGGAGAACGAGCGGCAGCGGCCGATCGTTTTGTTCATCTTCGGGCGTCTTGCCGAACCAGCGTAGCTGACTCCGCCATTGTTCGATCCGGCTCGGCTCGCTCTCGCCGGTTCCGACGATGAAAGCGATATCAAGCGCGTTCTGACGAAAGGCGGCAGAAAGCGCTTGCGAGCTATCGACGATCACCTCGAATGCAGTGGCGACCGGGGCATACGCGCGCAGCTCATTAAGCCGCCACGCCAGAATGGGGACAAATTCGCTAGACATGCCGATCCGTATCGCATCGTTCAAATTGTTGCGCCCGAGCTCGTCCAGCATGTCGTCATGCAGCCTGAGCAGGCGCTTTCCATAGTCGAAGCAGATTTCCCCTACGGGCGACAGCTCGAAGCGTCCGCCTTTCTTGAACAGCGGCGCTTCGACAAGTTCCTCCAACCGTTTAACTTGAAGGCTGATCGTCGGCTGCGTTCGTCCCAGTTCCTCCGCGGCGCGGGTGAAACCACGCGCCTCCACGACGGCGACAAAGGCTCGCAGAATGTCGATGGGAATGCCGCGCATCAAGAGAGCCTCCCAGATAGGACTCTGATTCCATATGTACAATGTTTTCGCCCCCGCCATAACCGGCGGACATGCAACTATTCGCGTGTTGCGCCGAACCTTGTCGGTCACCGAGAGACAAAGAAGCGATTTCAAACGACCAAGCTTCGATTTTCCTTACCCGTGTGTCGATTGCCGTATCGGCAGGGAGCGGAAATACCTTTTCAATATTGAACCAAAGAACGCAAAGATAGATCATAACATATGGCTTCGCACGACTCTGGAACGCCCTCTCCGATTCGAACTCAAATAAAGATCTGCCTGACGTATCGTAAGTAATTGACAACGATACATGTCCTGTTTCGAATCAATTTGACTGTGACGATTCGCAGGGCAGCGGCAATCGAGGGCGGGGCGAAATGCAAATCCATATTCTTGAAGACGTTGGGCCGGAGCTGGTTGCAATTGACAACGCCGTCCGGCGCCGCGGGCTTGAGATCGGCCGCGCCCAATCCGTCGAGCCGATCGAGCGACTCTACATGTTCGCGGGGTGGACCCTAGATGAGACGACGCGAGAACTCCTTGATCCGGCGGGGCAGCGTGTCGACCTCACGTCGTCCGAGTTCGACCTGTTGATGGCGCTTCTGCGCCATCCCGGCCAGCCACTGTCGCGCGCGGCCCTTCTCGGCGTGTTGCGTGGGCGCCAGTGGACATATTTCGATCGGTCGATCGACACGCTGGTCGCTCGGCTACGGAAGAAACTTGACGATGGGTCGGATCGGCCTCCCCTAATTCGCTCCGTGCGGGGCGTCGGCTATGTGTTCTGCGCCGCGGTTGCAAGGCTTGGCGATCAAGACCGATCCGCCGCCTTTTCGCGCGTCGCGCCCAAGGACGGAGCCGAGCGGCTTCTCTCTCCTTGAGGGACGGCGTCACCGCCGGGTCGCTCAAGCGCGACCCCCAAGCGGTGACTTCGCCGGCGCCGCCGTCTCTAGCGTCGGTCCGATTGACGACCCGCCAAGGCGGTTCTATCCATGGCCGGGCGTCGTATTTTCGCGAAGGTCTGGCATTGCGGCGAGAATGATCCGGTTTCACCGCAACGATTTGCCCGCCGAAACCTCGTTCGGCGAGGCGGCGGCGATTGACACGGAGACGTTGGGGCTCGCCGTAGGCCGCGATCGGCTTTGCGTCGTGCAGGTGTCGCGCGGCGACGGGACGGCGGACATTGTGCAAATCGCCGCCGGCCAGACGAACGCCCCTAATCTCGAGCGGCTGCTGGCCGACCCGGCGATCGTCAAACTCTTCCACTATGGCCGTTTCGATATGGCGGTGCTGCATCATGCGTTCGGCGTCATGGCCGCGCCGATCTATTGCACCAAGATCGCCTCGAAGATCGCGCGAACCTATACCGACCGGCACGGCCTCAAGGACCTGACGCGCGAGTTGCTGAACGTCGAGATCTCCAAGCAGCAACAATCGTCCGATTGGGGAGCAGAGACCCTTAGCGAGGGGCAGCTCACCTATGCCGCATCGGACGTTTTGCACCTGCACGCCTTGCGCGAGAAGCTTGACGCCATGCTGAAACGCGAGGGCCGGGACGGACTCGCGCGCGCCGCCTTCGCTTATCTCCCCGATCGCGTCCGCCTCGACCTCGCGGGATTCGAGGCCATGGATGTTTTTTCGCACGGCTACCCTTGAGCGCCGTCGTTATAGCGCGGCCTACGCGATCTCAGGATCCTGCCGCAACTGCCGCCTTCTGCATGGCGACCAGCTGCCGGACGCCGCCACGCGCCAACGCCAGCATCCGGATGAGCTCTTCCTCACTGAATGGCGCGCCCTCCGCCGACCCCTGGACTTCGACCAGGCCTCCCAAGCCAGTCATGACGAAATTCGCGTCGGTGTGGGCGGTCGAGTCCTCGGCGTAGTCGAGATCGATCACCGCTTCGCCGCCGACAATGCCACAGGATACGGCGGCCACATGATCCTTGAGCGGGCTCTCACGCAGAATCGAGCGCTGCGCCATCCAGTGCAAGCAATCCCTGAGCGCGATCCATGCGCCGGTGATCGAGGCGGTGCGGGTGCCGCCATCCGCCTGCAGGACGTCGCAATCGATGGTTATCTGTTGTTCGCCGAGGCGCGGCAGGTCCACGACCGATCGCAGCGATCGGCCGATCAGGCGCTGAATCTCCTGGCTGCGGCCGGAAACTTTGCCGGCCGCCGATTCTCGCTTGGTCCGGGTCAGCGTCGCGCGCGGGAGCATCGCGTATTCGGCCGTCACCCATCCGCGTCCCTGACCGCGCAGCCAGGGCGGCGGCTTGTCCTCGAGCGAGGCCGCGCACAGCACATGCGTTTCGCCGAAGCGGACGAGGCATGAACCTTCCGCATAACGCGCCACCCCGCGCTCGAAGCTCACGGAGCGCATTTCATCGGCGGCGCGTTTGGACGGACGCATGGGCGGACCTCCCTCCTGTTATTCATCCGATCTAGCGGCAGACGCTTCGCCTGGCAAATTCGCCCGCGTAAGCGCGCGTTGGCCCGCGTTGACCATCGGCGACCGCGTCTCTAGGGTCGCCGCCCCATATCGACCAATGACAAGACCTTCATGCTGTCCGCCAAAGACGCCGCGCTCAATCCGGCCAAATCGTTTCAGGGCCTCATCCTCACCTTGCAGACCTTCTGGGCTCGGCAGGGTTGCGTGATGCTGCAGCCCTACGACATGGAGGTTGGAGCGGGCACGTTTCACCCGGCGACGACGCTGCGCTCGCTTGGACCTAAGCCGTGGAAAGCAGCTTACGTTCAGCCATCGCGCCGGCCGAAGGACGGACGCTACGGCGAGAATCCCAATCGGCTGCAACATTATTATCAGTATCAGGTGATCCTCAAGCCTTCGCCCGAGAATTTGCAGGAGCTTTATCTCAACTCGCTCGCTGCGATCGGCGTCGACATGACGCTGCATGACGTGCGCTTCGTGGAGGACGATTGGGAGAGTCCGACGCTCGGCGCCTGGGGCTTGGGATGGGAATGCTGGTGCGACGGCATGGAGGTTTCGCAGTTCACTTACTTCCAGCAGGTCGCCGGCTTCGAATGCGCGCCGGTGTCCGGCGAATTGACCTATGGGCTCGAGCGGCTCGCGATGTATGTGCAGGGCGTCGAGAGCGTCTACGAACTCAACTTCAACGGCGGCGAGGGCGCGGAGCGCGTCGCTTACGGCGATGTGTTCCTGCAAGCGGAGGAGGAATATTCCCGCTTCAACTTTGAGCACGCCAACACCGACATTCTGTTCCAGCATTTCAAGGACGCCGAAGGGGAATGTATGGCGCTTCTCAAGCGAGGCGATGTGGGCGAGCGCCACCTCATGGCGCTGCCGGCTTATGACCAGTGCATCAAGGCGAGCCATGTGTTCAATCTGCTCGACGCGCGCGGCGCCATATCGGTCACCGAGCGCCAGAGCTATATCCTGAGAGTCCGCGAGCTCGCCCGGGCCTGCGGCGCGGCCTGGCTCAAGACGGCGGGCGGCGGCGCTGCATAGAGATGCCTGACCTTCTGCTCGAACTGTTCAGCGAAGAAATCCCCGCCCGCATGCAGCGGCAGGCGGCCGAGGATCTGAAGCGGCTGGTCACCGACGCTTTGGTCGAGCGCAATCTGCTCTACGAGGGCGCGCAAAGCTTCGTCACGCCGCGACGCTTGACCCTGCATGTCGTCGGCTTGCCCACGGCGCAGCCAGATCTGCGCGAGGAGCGCAAAGGCCCGCGCGTCGGCGCGCCGGATGCGGCGATCCAGGGTTTCTTGAAGAGCGCGGGGCTCACGTCGCATCGAGGACGCGCGCGTCGAGACCGACCCGAAGAAGGGCGCAGTTCTATGTCGCCGTGATCGAGAAGCCGGGCCGCGAGACCAAGGACGCGCATCGCCGAGATCATCCCCGCGATCATTCGCTCGTTCCCGTGGCCGAAATCGATGCGCTGGGGCGCGGCCTCGGCGAAGCCCGATGCTTTGCGCTGGGTGCGCCCGTTGCGCGGAATTGTATGCACGCTGGCCACGCAACACGATACGGCGGAGATTGTGCCGTTCGAGATCGACGGCCTGGCATCGGGCGACACGACCTGGGGCCACCGCTTCATGGCGCCAGCGGCGATTCATGTCCGGCGCTTCGACGATTACGTCGACGCGCTGCAGAAGGCGAAGGTCCAGCTCGACGCCGACCGGCGCGAGGCGATCATCCTCGCTGATTCCAAAGAGTTGGCGTTCGCCCAGGGACTGACGCTGGTCGAGGACGAAGGCCTGCTTGAGGAAGTGGCGGGCCTGGTCGAATGGCCGGTCGTGCTCGATGGGCGAGTTCGAGGCGGCGTTCCTCGATCTGCCGCCCGAAGTGATCCGCGCCACCATCCGCGCCAACCAGAAATGCTTCGTGCTTCGGGAAGCTGCTGTCCGCTTTTCCGTCATGGCCGGGCGTGACCCGGCCATCCACGCGGCGCCGTCAGGCGCGAAAACGGACGGAGCCGCGGCGCGGGACGACGTGGATGGCCGGGTCAAGGCCGGCCATGACGCGGGAGAGAGCGCCGGCAGGTTGGCCAACAAGTTCATCCTGGTCTCGAACCTCGTCGCGCCCGACGGCGGCGCGGCGATCGCGGCCGGCAACGGGCGCGTCGTGCGCGCACGTCTCGCGGACGCGCGCCACTTCTGGCAGACCGATCTTGCGCCGTTGCCGGACGCGAAGCACAGGGACGCGAAGCCGCTCAACCAACGCCTGGAGAAGCTCAACAAGGTCGTGTTTCACGAGAAGCTCGGCACGCAAGGCGAGCGGATCGCCCGCATCGAAGCCTTAGCGCGTGAGCTTGCGCCTCAAGTCGGCGCCGATCCCGAACTCGCCGCGCGCGCGGCCCATCTCGCCAAGGCCGATCTCGCCACCGAAATGGTCGGCGAATTCCCCGAGTTGCAGGGTATCATGGGCCGCTACTACGCGAGCGCGCAGGGCGAGGAGCGAAGCGTCTTCGACGCGATCGAAAATCACTACAAACCGCAAGGGCCGAACGACCGCATTCCAACTTCGCCCGTCTCCATCGCGGTCGCGCTTGCCGATAAGCTCGACACGCTTGTCGGCTTCTGGGCGATCGACGAGAAGCCGACCGGCAGCAAGGATCCGTACGCCTTGCGGCGTGCGGCGCTCGGCGTGATACGGATCGTGATCGAGAATGAGCTGCGGTTATCACTGTTTGCTGCACTCGCGCGGGCAGCAATTCGGATTGAGGAATCCCGTCGCAGTCTTCTTCGGGAGGCTAAAATAGACGCGCCATCGGTCCTCGATGGCGCCGACTTTTCTCCAGAAACTGTTTGGAGGGCGTTCTTTGAGGCGCAAGCTTCGGGCGCCTGGCACGACTTATCACCCGATGCGGTTCGAAAGCGTTACTTTTATCTTCCGGACCTCCTCGCCTTCTTCGCCGACCGCCTGAAAGTGTACCTCCGCGAGAAGGGCGCGCGGCACGATCTCATCGACGCGGTGTTCGCGCTGCCGGGGCAGGACGATCTTCTCATGATCGTTCGCCGGGTCGAGGCGCTGGGGCGCCTGCTTGACACCGAGGACGGCAGGAACTTGCTCACCGGCTATCGCCGCGCCGCCAATATCCT
Source organism: uncultured Alphaproteobacteria bacterium (assembly GCA_963696665.1). GTDB lineage: Bacteria > Pseudomonadota > Alphaproteobacteria > Rhizobiales > Beijerinckiaceae > Roseiarcus. Next base: position 838,279 of record CAVOLE010000008.1, on the reverse strand, counting down.
GCGCGCCGAGGAGAAGAAGGATGGCGCCGAGGCTTTCGCGGGCAAGCATGTTCAGACCACGCTTGCTCCGCCGGCGGAAAGATACCTTGCCGACGCCGTCGCCGCTGCAGGCGCGGCGGCGCGCGAGCGCCTGGCCGCCGAGGATTTCGAGGGCGCGATGCGGGCGCTCAGCGCCTTGCGCGCGCCCGTCGACGCCTTCTTCCTCGACGTGACGGTCAACGACCCGGACCCTCAGACGCGAGCGAACCGATTGAGATTGCTCAATGAATTGCGCGAGGCGATGCACGGCGTCGCGGATTTCTCCAAGGTCGCAGGCTAGGCGCCTCCTTTAAGAAACCTCTCGCGGCGCCTAAATGGCGGCGGGGCGCATGGGGCGCGAGCGCGAATAAGGAACAAAGCCATGGCGCTGAGAGAAGAGAATCTTGAAGGGGCCTCCGGCGGCGGCAAGACGATCAGCGACGCTGAGGCCGAGGACGCGTTCCGCACCATTCTAAAATGGATCGGCGAGGACGCCACGCGCGATGGCCTGATCGAGACGCCCGACCGCCTCGTGCGCGCCTATCGCGAATATTTTGCCGGCTATGAGGAAGACCCGCACGAGATCTTGAGCAAGACCTTCAGCGAGGTCGACGGCTATGACGAGATGATCGTGCTGCGCGGGGTGACTTTCGAAAGCCATTGCGAGCATCATATCGCGCCAATCATTGGCCGAGTTTGGGTCGGCTACATTCCCAACAAAAGGGTCGTGGGAATCTCCAAGCTAGCGCGCGTCGTCGAGATCTTTTCCAAGCGGCTGCAGATTCAGGAGCGGCTGACGGCGCAAATCGCCAACGCAGTCGACGAGGTGCTGAAACCCGCCGGCGTCGCCGTGGTCGTCAAGGCCGCCCATCACTGCATGATCGACCGTGGCGTCCGCAAGCGCGGCGCCGACCTCGTCACCAGCCGGATGCTGGGCGTGTTTCGCGACCAGGCGCAGACGCGTCAGGAGTTCTTGTCGCTCGTCAATTCGGACAGCCACGAATAAAAGCGCCGGATGATCGGCGCCTTTCGCATCGAAGCCTATGTGATCGCCTCCGCCGATGGCATGATTGCAGACGCGAGCGGGGTTCAGCCGGCCTCGCTCCAGTTCGAAGCCGACCAGCGGCAATTCGAGAACGGCCTCGACCATGCCGCCGCGGTTGTGAACGGGCGCCATTCGGCGGAAGGGCAGCCGAACTCGAAGAACCGGCGCCGGCTCATCGTCACTCGCCAAGTCGCCAGCCTGGCGGCTGATCCCGACAACCCCAAAGCGCGGCTCTGGAATCCAGCCGGGGCGTCGTTGGAGGAGGCGTGCGCGGCGCTTGGCTTGAAATCAGGGACTGTCGTCGTCATCGGCGGCCCGCAGGTCTACATTCTGTTTCTCAAGCTGGGTTACGACTGTTTCCACCTGAGTCGCGCCGTGAACGTGCGCCTGCCCGGCGGCCTGCCGCTGTTCGGCGGAGACCCCGATTCGGCGCTGTCCGCCGCCGGCCTTAGAGCGCGGCCGATGGTCTGGCTCGAAGACGGCTTGACGCTGACTGACTGGGTTCGGGCGGAATAGGCGTTCCCCTCAGATTCGTCGCTCATACTCCACGAAGGCAAAGTCGGCGTCGTCGCGCGGGCCGCGCTTACCCATCTCGCGGCGGGTCTCTCGCCACGCATGGGGGTCGATCGCCGGGAAACGCGCTTCACCTTGAGCGTCAAGCGCGATCTCTGTGATGAAAAGTCGGCTCGCGCGCGCGATCGTCTGGGCGTAGACCTCGCCGCCGCCCGCGATAACCACGTCATCCGCGCCCATGGCGCAGGCGCGTTCGGCGGCGAGATCGAGCGCCGCCTCGACGCCGTGGGCGACGAGAACGCCGGGCGAAGCGAACGCGGGATCGCGGGTCACGACAATCGTGTCGCGCCCGGGAAGCGCGCGGCCGATCGATGCGAAGGTCTTCCGCCCCATCACCAGCGGCTTGCCCCAGGTCAGCGCCTTGAAGCGCTTCAGGTCGCTCGAGAGCCGCCAGGGAAGTGCGCCATTGGCGCCGATTACCCCGTTTCGCGCGACTGCCTGCGACGAGGACGAGGGGAACGTCCCTCACACCGCGACCGGCGCCTTGATCGCCGGCCATGGGTCGTAGCCCTCGAACGCGATCGCGTCGGCATTGAGGGCGAAGATTGAGCCGACATCGCCGAGCACGAGCTTAGGCAATGGTCGCGGCGTGCGGGCAAGCTGCGCGCGCGCCTGGTCCTCGTGATTGCGGTAGAGATGCGCGTCGCCGAACGTATGCACGAACTCCCCCGCCTCGAGGCCGCATTCATGCGCGATAAGATGGGTCAGGAGCGCGTAGCTTGCGATGTTGAACGGCACGCCGAGAAAGATGTCGGCCGAGCGCTGGTAGAGCTGGCACGATAATCGGCCGTTCGCGACGTAGAACTGGAACAGGCAATGGCAGGGCGCCAGCTTCATGCGCTCGATCTCGGCCACGTTCCAGGCCGAGACCACGAGGCGGCGCGAGTTGGGGTTGCGGCGGATCTCGTCGATAACCCAGGCGACCTGATCGTACGTGCGCCCATCCGGACCTTCCCAGGCGCGCCATTGCTTGCCGTAGACCGGACCGAGATCGCCATCCGCGTCGGCCCATTCGTCCCAGATCGATACGCCATGCGCCTTGAGGTATGCGATGTTCGTGTCGCCCCTCAGGAACCAGATCAGTTCGCGCACGATCGACTTGAGATGCAGCCGTTTCGTTGTGACGAGCGGAAAGCCTTGGGCGAGGTCGAAACGAAGCTGCCGGCCGAACAGCGAGCGCACGCCGGTGCCGGTGCGATCCATTTTGACGGCGCCGCTATCGAGCGCCTCGCGCATGAGATCGAGATAGGCTTGCATGCCGGTTCTCGCGAGCTTTGAATGAGCCCGAAACCTCTAATCGATTCGTCTCCCTGGGCAAGGCCTATGGGCAGAGCTTTCGCGCTCTACACTACCCTGTAGAAGATGCAGTCGACCTCCACGAGCGACGCCGTGTCCGTCTGATCGTAGTTGACGGGCACAATGTTACTGACCTCGAAACCTCGTTGGTCCATGTGAGCAACGGCCTCGTGGAACTTCCAAGTCCCTTCATAAAGTGGAATGATGGGGAGCTCCATCTGGATGCCCACAAAGTGAGAGAGGCAATTCGTGGCCCCTGAAAGGACCTGCCGCTCATAGCCCTGGGTGTCGATCTTCAGAAACGGAGACTTGTTCTCCGGCAACTCCGCGAAGACGTCGTCCAGTCGGGCAAGCCGTATCAATTCGACGCTGACCACTGCGGCCTGGGAACTGAAGGCCGTGGCGGCCGGCCGCTGTGGGAGAATAGAGCTGAATACCGACGCCTCGCTGACATTGATCTCGGCGGTTCCCCCGACCTCTCCGAGAGCCATATTCAGAATTTTCCACCGTTCGTCTCTGCTGGCGTTGGTAGCGAGAGTTTTATAAGCAGCGGTAGTGGGCTCGAAGGATACGATCCATCCTGCATACCCTTCCCGTCTCAGGTTTGCCCCGTACTGACCGACATTCGCCCCGACATCAACGACGAGATCGACGTTACGCGAGCGGATAAAATCGATCGGCCGCTTAAACCCATGCGAGCCTGTCCGACGAATTTCATATCCGAGGCTTCGAGCGAACGATCTCGTGGTATCTTGGATGAAACTCATGGCCCGCGCCTCGCACGCCCAAACTCGCGGCGACTAAAGGCCACTTAATTTTTGTATTACACTGCTCTCATTGCTTTAGCAAGTTATACCTCTCATTTATGTTAGTGTAGGCTTACCGTCTCGAGCTCGTTTTCCCAGGCGTTGGCGATTGCAGCGTCCTTTGAATTGGTCAGCATGATCGGCGAGCCGTCGGCGCCGAGCAGGGCGAACAACGTCAGTCCCGGACGCATTGGCGGCGCCTGCGGAAAGAGGCGCGCGACATCTTCAGAAGCAATCGTCTTCACATAGGCGAGAGATCCATCGCCGAGGTGAGCGAATTCCTGCGCCGTCAAGCCTGGCGAGGCGATTGCCATTTTGTTGGTTTCGGATCTCATCGCTTTTACTCCTCACTCGGCGGCCGCTTAGGCCCGCCGTTCGGGCGCCTTCGTCAATCGCGCGCCACTATTTTGATCTTTCGCACCAAACGCTCGGGCTGCGGGCGAACCAGATCAACCGACAGCAAGCCTTGCATGAGCTCGGCGCTTAACACCTGCATGCCGTCGGCAAGCAGAAAACCGCGCTGGAACTGCCGAGCTGCGATGCCGCGGTGCAAATATTCGCGCCTCTTGTCCTCCTGTTGCCGACCGCGGATCGTAAGCTGGTTCTCCTCGATCGTGACCTCAATCTGGCCTTCAGAGAAGCCGGCGACGGCCAGTGTGATGCGCAACTTTTCCGGCTCGCCGCCGTCGGCTGCGATTCTCTCGATATTGTAGGGGGGATAGCCGTCTGTCCCCGCCTTCGAAACCTTGTCGAGCGCCCGCTCCAGGTCGTCGAAGCCGAGCAGCAACGGAGAGGCCAGCGCCGTCACATGCACCATGTTCGAAGCCCCTTTCAGGCGCTTCCCGGAACTTAAGGCCTTCCTATAAGCGCCCGGTCCGGTTCTTGCCGTCAACCATCCGGATCATTCAAAGTTCCGAACCAGGCGGATATAAGCCTTACAATCCAGCCTTCAAGGCGCGGGTCGCCCAGTGAAAGCCCTTGATTGGGCGGCAGTTCCGACAATTCTGTTAAAATGCTGCGCTTGAAAACTAAACGATTCGTTTATGTCCTGCGCGAGGGTGAGGGTTATTGATTAAGAAGACGCTGGCGTCGAGCAGGCTCGGAACCAAGCGCCAGTGCCTGGCCTGCGGCGCCAAATATTACGATCTCGGCCGCAAGCCTCCGGTTTGTTCGCGCTGCGGCGTGAGCGCCGAGCCAAAGCGCGCAGGCGAAGAAGGAAAAACGCAGCCAGTTGCTATGGAGTTGGCAGTCGGCAAGCCGGGTCCTCCAGTCGGCGCCCCATCTCCGCGCCCGATAGGCCGCGAATGGTCGCGCGAACAGGCGGAAGCTGTCGACCAGGTTGGCCGGTGGCTCAAACAAGGCGAGCCGCAGGTGTTCAGGCTCTTCGGCTATGCCGGCGTCGGCAAGACGACGCTTGCGCGACACATCGCCGAAGGGGCGCGCGGCGAAACGGCTTTCGCCGCCTTCACCGGCAAAGCCGCCCTGGTGATGCGGTCCAAGGGTTGCGTGGGCGCAACGACCATCCATGCGCTCATTTACCGGGCGAGCGAGGGCGCCGAAGGCGCGCCCACCTTCACCCTCAACGCCGACGGGCCCGCGTCCAAAGCCGGCCTGATCGTGATCGACGAATGCTCGATGGTCGACGGGGAGCTGGCGCGCGATCTCCTCTCGTTCGGCAAGCCGATCTTGGTTTTGGGCGATCCGTTTCAGCTTCCGCCGGTCAAAGGCGGCGGCTTTTTCACTGACGGCGCTCCGGACGTCATGTTGACCCAAATCCATCGCCAGGCTCAGGACAATCCGATCATCCGCTTGTCCGAAGTGGTCCGGTCAGGCGGCGAGCTCAGCCTAGGCGACTATGGCGAGACGCGTGTGATCCCGCGCCCCGCCATCGACTCCGCTCAGGTCCTCGGCGCCGATCAGGTGCTGGTCGGGGTCAACCGCACCCGCCGCGCCTATAACCAGCGCATTCGGGATCTCAAGGGCTTCCATGAGCCGCTGCCCCTCGCTGGGGACCGGCTGGTCTGCCTGCGGAATGACCGCACCAAGGGTCTCATCAACGGGGGTCTATGGCGGGTTGAGGCGCTGGGCGGGGTCAAGAAGGATTTCGTCAAGATGACCTTGCGGTCGGAAGACGAGGGCTCTCGCCCGACAGTCAAGGTCGCCGTCTTGAAGGCGTTCTTCGAGGGGAAGGAGGGCGAACTCGGCTTTACGCTGCGACGGGAGTTGGACGAGTTCGACTACGGCTACGCGCTCACCGTCCATAAGGCTCAAGGGTCGCAATGGGACGACGTGATCCTCTTCGACGAAAGCTTCGCCTTCCGCGAGCATCGGGCGCGGTGGCTATACACTGGCCTGACCAGGGCGGCGCGGCGCTTGACCGTGGTCAAGTAAAGTCGCGCGCGATTTCGCACCTGGAAACCATCGACATCGGCCCCGTAACGTTGTTAGGATGCCGTTGCGGCGCCGGAGACATCCCCATGCGTATTTCCCTTGTGACAAGGGCGGCCCGCGCGTCCTTCGCGGCCTTGGCCGTTCTCTCCCTCAGCCTCAGCCCTTCGTTCGCCCGCACGGGCGGATCGGCCGGCGGATCGTTCGGTCGCTCGGCCTTCGGAATGGCTCATTTTTCACATTTCGCGCCGCACGGATTCAATCGGCGCTTTGACGCTGGTCGGTTCAGTTTCAACCGTTTCGGCCCGAAGCAGTTTGATCGCTTCGGCTTCAACCGCTTCAGCTTTAATCGCTTTGGGAATCAGCTTTTCGTCGGCGGCTGGGGTTGGGGCGGTTGGGGTGGCTATTCGGCGCCGGCTGCGGCGTCCGAGCCAATCATCGTCGGCGACGGCGCGCCTGTGATCATCAACATCGGCACAAATCCGGCGCCAAGCGACGCCTATGCTGGCGGCTGCGTCATCCACAAACTTAACTATGACGCCAACGGCAAATATGTCGGCGACCGTCAGATTCCGCTGTGCTGACCGAAGTCAACTCCGGATAGGCTCTAAGGCCGGCAAGCTTGGGCGTCCGGATCGCGCCTTTGCGCTGAATCGCGATGAGCGGTAGGTCCTTGGCTCCGCCGCCGCGGACGGCGCTGCGGTTTTCAGCCAGGGAGAGCACGATGGACGTCGGTTTTATCGGTCTTGGCCAAATGGGCCAGGCGATAGCGCTGAACCTCGTCAAAGCGGGGCATCGCGTCGCGGCCTACAACCGGACGCGCGCCAAGGCCGAGGCGCTGGCGGCCCAGGGCGCCGAAATCGCCGAGAACGTGGCGGAGGCGTGCCGCCGCCCCGTGCTGATCACCATGCTCGCCGATGACGCGGCGGTCGAAGGCGTTGTCTTCGGAAGCGGAAATGGGCTGTCATCGCTTGGCCGAGGCGCTGTCCATATCTCCATGAGCACGATCAGCGTCGCGCTCTCGGAGCGCCTGGCGCAGGCGCATCGCGAGGCGGGCCAAGCCTTTGTCGCCGCCCCCGTGTTCGGCAGGCCGGAGGCTGCGGCGGCGGCGAAGCTTTTCGTCGTGGCGGCAGGCCCCGAAGCGACGCTCGCACAGTGCCAACCCCTGTTCGACGCGGTCGGTCAACGAACCTTCGTCGTCGGCGACAAGCCGTCCTCGGCCAATCTCGTCAAGCTCAGCGGCAACTTCCTGCTCGCGTCGGTGATCGAATGCTTGGGCGAAGCCTTCGCGCTCACCCGCAAGGGCGGAGTTGAGCCGCATCTTTATCTTGAAATTCTGACGAGCACGCTGTTCTCAGCCCCCGCCTACAAGACCTATGGGACGATCATCGCTAACCAGCAATACGAGCCGGCCGGGTTCAAAATGTCGCTGGGCCTGAAGGACATTCGCCTTGCGCTCGCAGCCGCCGACGCGCTCGCAACGCCGATGCCGGTCGCGAGCCTCGTTCACGACCACTTCCTGGCTGGGGTGGCCCGAGGCGAAGGCGATTCGGATTGGTCCGCGTTGGCGCGACTCGCCGCAGGAAATGCAGGTCTGTGACAAACCGCCGGAATCGCGCGGAAAATCCGCACACAGCGCGGCGGGCTTGTCTGAACCCTCAAGTTGGGGCAGGTTTTCCTCCGGACGCCGCAATCGTGCGCGAATGTTGGTCAAGTGAGGCCAACGCGCCCGCGGGTCCTGGCGGCAATCCGGGGAAAGCGGCGATGGTCAAGCTCAGGCATTTTTCGGTCATTGCCGCCGCATGCGTCGTGGCTTCCGCCATGGCCATGGCAGACGATCAAAAACCGGCGCCGTCCGAGACCCACCCTGCCTATACGCCGCGCTTGAACTCGCTCATGATCCTGACGCAGCTCGGTCATTTCAAACTGTGGTATGCGGGCGCGGTGCAAAACTGGCCGCTCGCCGATTACGAATTGACCCAAATCCGAGCCAATATCGTCGATGCGAAGAGGTTTTACCCAAACAATTCCAAATCGGACATGAGCGGGATGAACCCGGCTGCCGATGATCTCGGCAAGGCCATCGGGGCGAAGGACTCAGCCGAGTTCGTGCGGTCATTCAACAGGCTGACCAATGCCTGCAATGATTGTCACCAGGCGAGCGGGCTCGGCTTTATAAAGATCAGGGTGCCTCGTTTGTCGCCCATCGAGACGTCGCCGTTCAGCGACGAGAGCTTCTCAGGCAAGTAACGGCTCGCGACTCAGGCTCCCACTGTCGCGATGCGCAGGTTGTTGGTGGCGCCCGAGGTTCCGAACGGCACGCCGGCGACAACGATAATGCGCTCGCCCTCGCCGGCGAATCCCTCGATATAGGCGTGACGGCAGGCCCGATCGGCCATGTCGCGTTCGTCGCGCGCGTCGTCGGTGACAATCGGATGCACGCCCCAGACGACAGCGAGGCGCCGCGCCACAGATTCGATGGGCGTCAGCGCTAAAATCGCCGAGCGCGGCCGCTGGCGGGCTATCCGAAGCCCGGTCGAGCCTGAGCTGGTCCAGGCGCAGATCACTTTCAAATCGAGGGTTTCGGCGACGTCGCGCGTCGCTTCGGCGATCGCGTCGGCGCCCGTCGCCTCGGGCGCCGCCCGCTGCGCTTCGATGATCGAGGGGTAGATCTTCTCCGCTTCCACCGCCTCGGCGATTCTGTTCATGGTCGCCACCGCCTCGTGCGGATATTGGCCCGAGGCGCTCTCGGCCGACAGCATCACAGCGTCCGCGCCCTCGAACACCGCGGTCGCGACGTCCGACACCTCCGCGCGCGTCGGCACGGGCGCGGAGATCATCGACTCCAGCATCTGCGTCGCCACCACCACCGGCTTGCCGAGTCGCCGCGCGAGTTGAGTGAGCGTCTTCTGAATGCCGGGCACGCGCTCGAGCGGCATTTCCACGCCGAGATCGCCGCGCGCCACCATCAACGCATCCGCGACCGCCATGATCTCGTCGATGCGCTGGACCGCCTGTGGTTTTTCGATCTTGGCCATCACCAGCGCGCGCCCTTTGGCGATCGCCTTGACCTCGTCGATGTCCTCGGGACGCTGGACAAAGGAGAGCGCGATCCAATCGATGTCCTCCTCGAGCGCCGCGGCGAGGTCGGCGCGATCCTTTTCGGTCATGGCGGAGGTCGGAATGGTCGTGTCAGGCAGGCTCACGCCTTTCTTGTCCGACACTCGACCGGCGACTTCGACGACGGTCAGCACGCGGCCTCCTTCGGCCGCGGCGACCCGCAGCATCACCTTGCCGTCGTCGATGAGCATCCGGTGCCCCTTTGCGACCGAGCTCAAGATTTCCGGATGAGGCAGATAGACGCGCGCCTGCCCGCCGGGCGTGGGGTCGCCGTCGAGGACGAAGGCCTCGCCGTGGTGCAGGTCGACGGCGCCGCTGGCGAACGTGCCAAGCCTGAGCTTCGGCCCCTGTAGGTCGACAAGGATGCCGATCGGGCGGCCGTTCTCTTCCTCCACCTCGCGGATCATCGCGACCCGCTCCCGCATCACGTCATGCGAGGCATGGCTCATGTTGATGCGGAAGACGTCCGCGCCGGCGACGAACAGCGCCGCGATGGTCTTTCGATCGGCCGAAGCGGGGCCGAGGGTGGCGATGATCTTCACGCGGCGGCGACGGACCTGCAATGGCGTTCTCCGTTCATTGGCGGGGCTCGCCGCCACGCTCATTTCTCGTCCTGCCGAAAGCGCGAACAGACGTTGCGGCTCAGGGGTTTGCCTGATCGGTCAATTGCACCGTCCAGCTCTTGGCGTCCTTGCCGGTGTCGACTTCGAAGAACCCGGTTCGGTTGAAGCCGCGCACGAAGCAATCCTGCCGGCCTTCGATCTTGAACTCGCGATCTGACGTGCACATGAAGACCTTGCCCTTCCACTCGCCGCCGCGCTCGTCCATCGCGTAGAGGTAATAATACTCAGCCGCCAAGGCGCCGCGCAAAAGCGTCACGCAGTCGAGCGACTTGAGATTCCACCACCCTTCGCTGACCCAGTTCTGCCCGTCGGTATAGCCGATGGCGACGCTGACCCGGTTGTTGGTGTTGTTGCACATGCGCAGGTCCGCGCGAGCGGGGACGGCCGCGCAAAGCGCCGCGCTGAGCGCAGAAAGCGCCAACAGTCTTCCTGCGATTCTGTCCATGCTCGTGCGGTGAAATTGCGTTATCGCGCGTCATATTCGGCGCTGAGGCGGCGCTGTCAACCTTAAGGCGCCGCGCGGCTGCCGCGCGGCTTAAGCCTTGCGGTCGAACCGCCAGTCGGGCCGCGCGGCGCGGATCATCATCACCTCGCCCAGCGCCTGGCGCGTCAGAAGCCCGACGATTTTGCCGGCGGCGTCGGTGACGTAGAGCGCCGCGGCTCCCGGATCCTGCAAGCGATCGAACAGGCCTTCCACCGGCTCCGCGGCGCGTACGCTCTCAACGCCTGAACGCATGAACTTGGCTGCCGGCTCGTCGCCCCCATGCTCGCGCACGGCGCTCAGGATGTCGTCGCGCGTCAGCAGCCCAGCCGGCTTCCCGAACGCGTCGACGACCGGGAATTCGTGCTGCGCCGTCGCCAACAGCGCATCGACCGCTTGGGCGAGGTTGGCGTCGATCGAGACCGGCGTGAAGCGCGTCTCCATCGCATCGCCCACGCTCACCCCCTTGAGCGCCTCATGTGCGGCGCTCATCTGCGCTTCGCCGCCCGCCGCGATATAGACGAAGATGGCGATGAACAAGAGCAGCGGATTGCCGAACAGGCCGAGGAACCCGAGGCCGAAGGCGAGGGCCTGGCCGATCCTTGCCGCGATCTCGGTCGCCCGCGAGCCGCCGACCCGCATCGCCAGCAACGCATGCAACACCCGCCCGCCATCCATCGGGAAGGCGGGGATGAGGTTGAAGACGACGAGAAAGATGTTGGCGACCGCGAGCCGGCCCAGGAGCGAGAGGTTGGGATTGTCGATCTGCTCAAGGTCGGCCGGGTGCGCCGAGCCGAGCGCCGCGATCAGCGCGAGGCCAATGACCAGATTGACCGCGGGCCCGGCGAGCGCCACGACCAGCTCCTGCGCGGGATCGCTCGGCAGTCGCTCCAGGCTGGACACGCCGCCGATCGGCAGCAAGGTCACCTCAGGCGTTTTGATGCCATAGCGGCGAGCGGCGGTGATGTGGCCGAATTCATGCAGCACCACGCAGGCGAACAGGAGGATGATGAAAATGGTGCTGTCCAGCGCGGCAGCGGCGCCTCCCCTGCTCCAGCCGCTGAAAGCGATCCAGGCGAGGAACAAGAGGAAAGTGATGTGGATTTTGACCTCGGTCCCGCCGACACTGCCAATGGTGATCGACCAGCGCATCGTTCCGTCTCCGTGTGACGGCGGGCATTCTACCCCGTGGGGCCATCGCGTCCCAAAGTCCGTCGATTGAATTGCTGAAGAACGAGCCTCCGTCGCCGATGAGCCTCGACACAATCGCATTGATCTACATTTTGCTGTCGATCGCCGCGGCGCTCGTCGTGCTGGCCGACATCTTCCTGTTCGGGCGACGGCAGCCGATGGGCGTGATGGAGGCGGTGTGGCCCCTGACGCTCTTGTACTGGGGGCCGCTCGGCCTGCCGTTCTATTTCGGCTTCGGCCGCGCGGCGCATCCCCAGGCTCGGACGCACGATAAAGCGCATGGGCGCGGCGAGGGACACGGAGAGCCTCCGATGTGGCAGGCGGTCTTCAAGGGAGCGGCCCATTGCGGCGCGGGCTGCGCGCTCGGCGATTTTACCGCCGAATGGATCGCGCTTGGCCTCGGTCTCGTGCTGCTCGGCTCGACGCTCGCCGCGAGGCTCGCCTTGAGCTTCGTCCTCGCTTATGCGGCGGGGATCGCCTTTCAGTATTATGCGATTGCGCCGATGAGGGGCCTCGGCTTCAAGGACGGGCTCGTGGCCGCGGTCAAGGCGGACACATTCTCGCTTGTCGCCTATGAGATTGGCATGTTCGCCTGGATGATTTATCGCGCTTATGAATGGCCGGCCATGGCGCCGACCGATTGGTCCTACTGGCTGATGATGCAGATCGCCATGGTGCTCGGTTTCGCGACGACCTATCCCGTTAACTGGCTGCTCATCCGCTCGGGAATAAAGGAGAAGATGTAGCGTCATGCTCTTGGGTCAGCCGAGATGCAAGGCGTTGGAGTTTCTAGGGGAATCCCTTGGCGTATGATTGCAGCATGAAGCGCCTGGTCATTTCCTGCCTTGCGGCGTCCGCGGCAATTTTCCTCGCGCCTTCGGCGCGGGCCGATTTCGCCTCCTGCGTCGGCTCGCTAAGAGCCAAGGCGGCGCGCGACGGGATTTCCGCTCACACGCTTGACGTCGCCTTCAATGGGCTCGAGCCGGACATGAAAGTGCTCGATTTCCAGAAGCAGCAGCCCGAGTTCAAGACGCCGGTCTGGGACTATGTCGACGGGCTGGTCGACGACGAACGGGTCGCCGACGGCAAGGCGGCGATGGCGCGGGAGGCGCGAGCGCTTGCCCGCGCGGAGGAGAAATATGGCGTCAATCGCGCCATGCTGGCGGCGATCTGGGGGGTCGAGTCGAATTTCGGCCAGGAGATGGGCAAGCGCTCGCTCGTGCAATCGCTGACGACGCTCGCGTGCATGGGCGATCGCGCCAATTACTTCCGCTCCGAACTGATGGCGACGCTCAAGATCATCGACCGCGGCGATGTGCCGGCCGAGAAGCTGAACGGGTCATGGGCGGGCGCGTTCGGGCAAACGCAGTTCATGCCCTCGACCTTCTTGCGTCTCGCGGTCGACTTCGAAGGGGACGGGCGGCGCGACATCGTCGATTCGGCCCCGGACGCGCTCGGCTCGACGGCGAATTACCTGGCGAGGTCAGGCTGGCGCCGCGGTCTCGTCTGGGGCTTCGAGGTCAAGCTGCCCGACGGTTATTCGGGCCCCTCCGGGCGCAAGGCCAAACGATCCATGTCCTTCTGGGCGTCGCGAGGCTTGACGCGCATCGACGGGCGCCCGCTTGGCGAAGGCGAGGCCGGCCTCCTCATGCCGGCGGGCCGCGACGGGCCGGCGTTCCTGGTGACGCACAATTTCGACGTCGTCTATTCGTATAATGCCGCCGAATCCTACACCCTCGCCGCCTGCGTGCTCGCCGATCGCCTGAGCGGGGGCCGCGGCATTGTCACCCCCTGGCCGACGGACGATCCGCTTTTGTCGCGCCAAGGCAGAAAGGAGCTACAGGCTCTGCTCCAACGGCGAGGCTATGACATCGGCGGCGACCCGGACGGGCACATCGGGACAAAGAGCAAGGCGGCGATCGCCGATTTCGAACAGAGGGCCGGGCTCGAGGTCAACGGCCGCGCTTCCGTCAAGGTGCTGGAGGCGCTGAAGCGGTAGGCGCACAATCATCGATAGATTTCGCGCCGATGACCGATCTGAGAAGAATGCGCGCTTCGGTCGTCTTCGATTGGCGTGGCCGGGCCCGGGTGGATCGAGCAAAGCAACTTTCCGTTCACCATAAATTCCCCGCGAGGCGGCGCGGTCACAACATCGGCCAAACTCCGCCGAAAAATCGTCCTCCTCCTTCGCCATCGTTCGTGCGGGATCAGATCGCTGCTCCCAGAGGAATAGGCCAACGTTTGGAGACCTTTGTGCAAAAGCTTCGAACTGCTGCTGTCATCGGCGCCGCTCTTCTCGCGGCGGCCGGACTTGCCGGCGCAAGCGCGGGCGAGCTTGTCAAGACCCACGTCCTTACCGTCCGCCTGCCGGACGGTTCACTCGAGCAAATCCGCTATGTAGGCGATCAGCCGCCGCGGATCAGCCTCGGCGACCAGCCGGCGCCGTTCCTTTCGCAGGGGTTCGGGCCGTTTGGCGCCGATTCGCCCTTCGCCATGCTCGACCGCATGTCGGCCGAAATGGATCGCGAGGCGGCGGCGCTTTGGAACGAGACGGCCCGGTTGAGCGATTCCACGCTTTTGCCTTCGGGCGCCCTCACGGCGGTCGATTTCGGCAACCCGCCGCCAGGCGCGCGCAGCTTCTCGGTGGTCTCGACCCTCTCTGGCGGCCACATGTGCACGCGCAGCGTCGAATATTCCGCTTCGCCTGACGGCGGCCGGCCGCGGATCGTGACCCGAACGTCGGGAGATTGCGGCCCGGACCATCATCGCTCCCTGTCCTCAGGCGTGCGGCGAGGCGTCGAGCCCGTCCACATGAGGCCCGGCCTGATCGAGGTCAACGACCGGCCTGGCGAAGCGCCTGCGCTGGACGACGCAGTCGACCGGGTTCAAGTCGGACTTCGCTGACGCCGATGCGGGCGCTTATCCGCAAGCCGTCGCAGACGCCATAGCTTCTCTGCGACGGCGTTCGGGTCGCGCCCCAAAATCCGCTATCAAGCTCCCTCCTGGCGCCGACATTGCGATGGCGCCAGCGGCAGGGGCGGCGGATGGACACGGCTTACATATCGGCGATTTCAGCGCTCGCCGGCTCGGTGATCGGGGGGCTCACCACCGGCTTCACAACCATACTCACCCAACGCTCGCAGGCCCGCGCTGGCCAGATCGCGCATGAGCTCTCTCGTCGCGAGGATCTGGTGAGGGATTTCATCATCGCCGCGTCGAAGATCTTACGGCGACGCGATCGTGAACAGCGGTCCCAAGATGCCGGAGATCGTCGATCTCTATTCCAGGGTCAGCCGCATGCGCGTTCTCAATATGCCGAATCGGTCGTCTGCGCGGATGATGTCATGCGCTCGATCCTCGCGCCCAATCGAACGATTGCCGATATTCGCGAGATTGTGAAGAAGGGCGGCGGCGTCGATCCGCTGAAGGACTTCGCCGAAGCGGCCCGCGAGGAGCTGCACGCGTTCGCGCTGCTGTGAGAAACTGCCCCCTGGGGTTTGCACGGCAAAATCCAGAGCGAGCGGCTTCTCGATGGAGGCCGGCGAAGGAACGGCTCGCACGACAAATGATTGCGGAAAAGCATAAACTGACTTAAGCTGGCCGCATGAACAATTCTGCGCTTCCGTATGGCCTCGACCGTTTGGCTCCCGTCCGGCGCTCAGCGCCAGGGAAAGCGCCGCGAAAACTCTCGTCGCGAGAATCCCGCATAACCCATTGAAAAGTCTCGATTCGGACGAGAGAATCCAAGGAAATCCAAGAAAATCCAATAGGCATAATCGGGGGTTTTCGCGGCAAAACAGCGCCCGCCAAGAAAACCCAAACCGAGCGAACCTCGGGACCCGCCGCCGAAACCAGAGCTAGTTTAGGCAACTCCGCCAAAAACAACCCGCCCTAGCCGGAGATTTCCTCCAAAGCCAGATTGGTCGCGCGCGGGCCGAAAAAGCCGATGGTCGCCATGACGACGCCCATCGCCGCGGCGATGAAAATGAAGACGCCGAAGGCGCCGGCGCGCTCGAGCACGAAGGCGATGATGAAGGATGAGAAAATGACCGAGAGCCGGCTCCACGAATAGACGAAGCCGGCCGCACGGGCGCGAATGCCGGTCGGGAACAGCTCCTGCTGGTAGGCGTGGAAGCTGAACGACATAATGTTGGCGGCTAGCGTCAGCCCCACCCCCATGGCGATAATGAGCGCCGAAGCGCGCGTCTGGCCGAAAATGAGGCCGCAGATGAGAATGGCGCCCGCCGCGGCGACGATGATCCATTTGCGCTCGAGCCGGTCGCCGAGAAAGAATCCCAGCAGCGGCCCGATCGGGGCCGCAAGCGCGATCACGGTCGTGTAGCCGAGGCTGGTAGAGATGGTGATCCCCTGCTTGACGAGCAGCGAGGGGACCCAATTGTTGAAGCCGTAATATCCGATCGTCTGAAAGATGTTGAAGACGCTCATCAGGATGACCCGGCCGCGAATCCCGGGGAGCCACAAGTCCCGAAAGCCGCTCGCCGGCGAAACCGGCTCCTCAGGGCCGGGCGGCGGCAGCGGCCGGCCATACTCCGCCTCGACTTTGGCCTCGATCGCGCTCAAGACCCGATCGGCCTCGGCGAGTTTCCCATGCTTGGCGAGCCAACGTGGGCTTTCCGGCAGGCCGCGCCGCAAAAAGACGACGACCGGCGCAGCGACCACTCCGATCAGCACCACCCAGCGCCAGCCCTCTATCCCCAACGGCGCGCGCGGCACGAGCATATAGGCAAGGAACGAAACGACCGGCACGGCCACGAAGCCAATCGCCTGGTTGATTGCGAAGGCGCGCCCGCGCAGGCCCTTGGGCGCGAGCTCGCTCAAATAGGCGCCGATCGTCACGATCTCGACGCCGAGGCCGATGCCTGAGATGAGGCGCCAGAAGTTGACGCCGGCAGCGTCATGCTGGAGCGCCACCATCGCGTTGGCGGCCGAATACCAGAGGAGCGACCAGGTGAAGATCGCCCGGCGGCCGAAGCGGTCGGCGAGAAAGCCGCACAGGATCGTGCCAATGAAGAGGCCGGTGAAAAGGGCGGCGATGAAGCTGGCCACTCCCGTCGTTCCGAACAGGCCCGCGGTCGTAGCGGTGAGCACGCCCGACTTGACGAGACTCGGCGCGACATAGGCCGAAAACAGGAGGTCGTAGAACTCGAAGAACATCCCGAAGCCGAGCAGCGCGACGATTGTCCAGATCGTGCGCGTCGCCGGGAGGCGGTCGATGCGGGCCGAAATCGTGCCCGCGCTTAACCCAGCCGCTCCGCCGTCGTTCATGTTTCCTCGCCTGCCGTCGCCCGCGCTTATGCCTCGCGCTTTCGTAACGGCCTCTAAGACGCGCGACTGGCCGCGCGTGTCAAATGCGCTTCCAGCTTCCCTCAGCGCGGCGGGCGGCCGGCGAGCCTAAGCCTGATTCAGCGCCGCGCGATCGACGCTCAACGGGCCGCCGCCCGCAAAGGCGAAATAGAGGAATATGAAGCAGTAAATGACAGCCAGTTCCCCGCCGTTCACGACCGGGTAAAACGAGCGCGGCGCGTGCGCCATGAAATAGGCGAAGGCCATTTCGCCGGAGAGGATGAAGGCAACGATCCTGGTATAGGCGCCAACCACGAACAAGAGAGCGCCGACCGTCTCAAGAAACGCCGCGAGAATCATAAGGCCGCTCAGCGAGGGGACCGGCGAGGGCGCGGGAAAGTTGAACACTTTCGAAAGTCCGTGCTGCAGAAACAAAAGCCCAATCACAATGCGCACAATGCTAAGGATATAGGGCCTCCAGGTTTCCATCCTGGCGTAAAGCGTGTTCATTGAGCCGCTCCCATCCTTGTTCAGCCAAGTTCGCCGATCGCGCCTTTCGAGAACGATTGGCGTTTCCGGCGGAGATAACACTCCGGCGCGCCGATCGACACGGCAATTTCGTCTTGGCGCGTTAGTAATCCCGAATCACATTCGCTTGATCGACAATGTCGCCGTTAGCCCTCGCACGTTCCGTGGCCGCTCCGACCTTCGTTCGGCGGCTTGCGGTCGTGCTCGCTTTCGTCCTCTCCTCCAGTTTCGCCGTAGCCAGGACGCGCCGCTCAAGGTCGCGGTCTACGATACGCCGCCCTATGGCCATGTCGAGCCGGACGGATCGATCGACGGCGTCAGCGTGGATCTGTGGCGCCGCGCCGCGGAGAGCCTCGGGCGCGAGTATCATCTGATCCCGGTCGCGCAGATGGAGGAGATCCTCAAGGGTCTCGAACGAAGGGATTATGACGCCGCGATCGGCGCAATCACGATCACGCCAGCCTTGCTCGCGCGGGTCGATTTCAGCTATCCGACGCATCGCTCGGGAGCCGCGGTCGCGGTGCGGCAGGACACCGGACCTATGGCTGCGTTGGCCAGCTACGGCTCGGTTCTCGGCGAGCTCACGCCGCTCATCGCGCTCACCTTCGCGCTTCTTATCGTCATGGGCGTCGCGATGTGGCTGGCCGAGCGGCCAATGCGGCCTCACGGCCACGAGTCGGTCGTCGATACTCTGCGCGACGGCATCTATTGGGCGGTCGTGACGATGACGACGGTCGGCTACTGCGACAAGATGCCGAAGACCACAGCGGGCCGGGCCATTGCGGTCGTTTGGATGCTTGCCGGCGTCGCGCTGATTTCAATCCTGTCGACCTCGATCGTCTCGAGAATGACCGCCGACCGCGTGGTGGGCGACCTCCGGCTGACAGAAGCCGACTTCGCCGGCAAGCGGCTCGCCGCGGTCGCTCATTCCTCCGGAGCCGAGTATCTCGACGAACGCCGTTTGCGCTACGCGCCGTTCGACGACCTCCCGGCCTCCTTGACCGCGCTCGAACGGGGCCATGCCGACGCGGTCGTCAACAGCATCGGCGCGCTCCAGTATCTCGTCGCCACGCGCTTCAAGGACACGATCCGGCCGCCCCAGGGCGTTCTCGAGCCGGCTTATATGGCGATCGCGCTTCCGCCCGGCAGTCCGCTCACGAAATCGGTCGACGAGGCCCTGGTCGGGATTACCGCGAACCAGGAATGGCGGGCGGATCGAGGACAGCTATTTCGGCGGACAGCAATAGTCATTTAATGGCCTGCCTCAAGCCGCCTCAGCGGCGAAGGGCGCGGCCGATTTCCCGCTCGGCCTCTCAAGGCATCGTGCGATCACCTGGGCGACGGCGCGCTCGGAAAGTTTCTCATCCCACCAGGCCAACGATCTGCGGTGCAGGTCCCTGAGGCGCTCCGGGTCGGCCGACAGCGCTTTCACCTCGGCCTCGAGATTGCCCCAGTCGCCGATCTGTATCGCCGGGCTACCGACGTAAAACCAATGCGGCGGAAGCCGATCGCATATGACCACGCAGCCCTGGCGCATCGCTTCAAAGAAGCGATAGGTCTCGACGGACGATCCGCGCGGCGCCAACGCGATCTTCGTATCGGCCATGATTTCCGTATAGCGGTCGCCGGCGTTCGTCATCGTGCTTTCCGTGAACGACGCGGTCGCGCCGTAGAAGACGCTCTCCGGCGCCGAAGCGGCCAGCTTCTCCAAAGAATGAGCCATCCGCGAGCGAGCGATGACTTTGGGCGTAGCGACCAGCCTCTTGGGCGAGAACTTCGGATAGCCCCTGTTTTCGATGCTGCCGAGAAATCCGACCAGATAACGGCGCGATTCGAAAGGCTTGCCTGGGAGATCCGTTTGCCGAGCGTAGCCCAGCGGAAGGACCGCTTTTCGATCGCCCGGCACGGAAGAGAAACCGCTTTGCCGCAGGTACGACACGTAATGCCAGGTCCACAGTCCCCAGTCCCTCATGCATTTCAGCACGGAGGCTGGCGACTGTCCGCTGAGCGAAGCGCCGCACCAGGGCTCAAACCCATAAGTCTTGAAGACGTAGCGAACCTTGCTCAGATAGGGCGGGAGCCAACACTCCTCATCGCTTCTGATGACTGCAACGACGGAGTCTCCGTAGGACGGCAATTCATTCACACGGTTATGATTCGATATCAGGTAAAAGGTGAGCCCGCTCAGCGACGAGCACTGCTCAAATTCCTTAAAAATTCGCACCCAATAGTTGAAGAAGTAGCCGTCAGGCTCGTCCCGCCAGGCAAAGATGTCCAACTCGAACGGTTTGGCGTCCCACGGGGTGCAGACGATATATTTCGACCGGCTTGCGCTCATGATCCAGCTCGTTTGTCGAGACTCGCCGTCACTCCCTGACCTGCCTCAGAGCCGCCGCGGCGGCGAAGGGCGCAAGAGCAATTGTCGCGAGCGACAGCGCGCAAAGAATGAGGAACGGGCTAAGGAAAGGCGCGCCACCTCCGCTCGCGGCTGAGGCCGCGGCCACGCCGAAGATCAGCACGGGGATCGTGAGCGGCAGCACCAGAATCGCCATGAGCATGCCCCCCCGCCGGAGCGAGACCGTGAGCGCCGCCCCGATCGCGCCGATCATTGTCAAAGCCGGCGTGCCGACGGCGAGGGTTGCGGTGGTCAGCGCAAGCGGCAGGGGCGCCATCGCCAGCATGAGCCCAAACAGGGGACTCAAAACGACGAGCGGCAGCGCGCTCGCCGTCCAGTGCGCAGCGCATTTGATGAGCACCATGACCTCGATGGGCAGCGACCCGTTGATGAGAAAGTCGAGCGAGCCGTCGTCGTGATCGGCCTGGAACAGCCGGTCGAGCCCCAAGAGGGTCGCGAGCAACGCCGCGATCCACAAGATTGCCGGCCCGAGCCGCGCAAGCAGATTGAGGTCGGGTCCGAGCGCGAACGGCATGACCGCGACCAGGATCAGGAAAAACACGACCCCGACCGACGCGGCCCCGCCGATACGCCGGGCAATGCGCCATTCGCGGACGAAGAGGGCAAACGCGGGGGTCACTTGCTGGCCCTCACCCCAACCCTCTCCCCATAGCCCGTCGAGAGACGAGCGTTCTTCCGAACGCCCTATGGGGAGAGGCGCGAACCTTCTCCCCCCGGGCTTTTGACCCGGGTGTGGCCCGAAGGGCGGGATGAGGGTGAAAACCCGCGCAGGCGCAACTCACGCCGCTTCCCTTGTCGAGCCAAGCTTCAGCTCCTGCGCGCCGTCGAGCCCGAGTGGCGCGTGGGCCGCGGCGACGAGGATCCCGCCGCCTTTGAGATGCGCCTCCATGATGGCGGCAAGCGCTGCTTGAGCAGCGGCGTCGAGCGCGGTCGTCGGCTCGTCAAGCAGCCAAAGCGAGCGCTTGGCGACCACGAGGCGAGCAAGCCCCACGCGCCGTCGCTGCCCGGCTGAGAGCAGCCGCGCCGGAAAATCGATCACATGGGCCAAGCCAAGCGCCGCAAGCGCGGCGAGTTGCGCCGCGCGGGAGGGATCGGTCCCCAGCATCGATGCGGCGAAGGCGAGGTTCTCGCCCGCGGTCAGCGCCGCCTTCACTCCATCCGCGTGGCCGAGATAATGCGCCTGCTCGCCGACCGTGCGTTCGGCGTCGCCGCCCTCCAGCGCAAAGCCGCCGGCTTCAATCGGCAGGAAGCCGGCGAGCGCTCTCAGCAAGCTCGTTTTCCCCGCCCCGTTGGGCCCGGTTACGATGAGCGCCGCGCCTGCGGCCGCCTCGAACGAAAGTCCGGATATGACTCCACGGCCGCCGCGCTCGATTGTCAGGTCCCAGGCTCTGAGCCGCATTGCCTCTCCGTCCGGGTGCGTCCCGCGACTGTCCGCGCCATGTGAGGCGCGCTCCGTGTCGCGAAACATACCCAAAGCGCTTCTCGCCGAGTGAGGCGCCATCGGTCTGCATCGTCATCGCGAGGAGCGGAGCGACGCGGCGATCCAGGAGTCGCGGGGCGTCCTACGTTCCCCTGGATCGCTTTGCCATAGCCCGTCCGCAAGGACGGGCGTCTTTCGACGCCCTGTGGCTCGCGATGACGACCACCGTTCGACCCAATTGCATCCCCTTCTACCCTGAATAACCTTAAAGAAACGCGAGCCCGCCATTCACCGCGATGGTCTGGCCGGTGATGAAGTTGTTGCCGATGACCATGATTGTCGCCTGCGCCACATCCTCCCCTCGCCCCATGCGTCCGACAGGAATACGAGCCTCGACGCCTCCGGCCTTGAGCGGCGCGCCCATCTCGGTGTCGGTCGGGCCCGGCGCGATCGCGTTCACGGTGATCCCGCCCTTCGCTGTCCGCGAGGCATACCCGCGGGTCAGGCCCTCAAGCCCGGCCTTTGACGCGTTATAGACGACGCCAAGCAGGCCCGGCCCGCGAGCCGCGCCGGAGGAAATGTTGACGATCCGCCCCCAATGACGCGCGATCATGACCGGTAAGACCGCCTCGGTGCACAGGAAGGCCGATTTCAGATTGACGGCGATTCCTCGGTCGAAATCCTCCTCGCGGACCCCAGTGACCGCGACGCCAGCGTTGTTCACCAACACGTCGATGGGCCCGAGCTCGCTTGCGACCCGCGCCGCCATGTCGGCGACCTGCGCGCCGATGGAGACGTCCGCACGAACCGCGATCGCGCGTCCGCCAGCGGAGCGAATTTGCGCGACGACGGCCTCAGCCTCCTCGGCGCGCGTCTGGAAATTGACCGCGACCGCCGCGCCGCGCTCGGCCAGGCTCAGAGCGATCGCCCTTCCAATGCCCCGGGAAGCGCCTGTGACAAGCGCAACATGTCCCTGAAGATCAACCAAATTTTACCCCCGCTCGAGACGGGCCGCCGGCCTAAGACTTGCGTGAGACAACAGTTTGTGTAGCCCACAGAGCCCATTATATCTATAAGTCCTCCCATCCCAACGCCTCGTCCGGAGCGCCCTGAAATGGCCAGCCTCGACAGCTTCAAGTGCCGCAAAACGCTGACCGTCGGGGCGAAGACTTACGAGATTTACTCCTTGAAAGCGGCCGAGAAGAACGGGCTTGCCGGGGTCTCCCAGCTGCCCTTCTCGCTCAAGATCGTGCTCGAAAACCTGTTGCGCAACGAGGACGGGCGCACAGTCAAGAAGGAGGACATCGAGGCGGTCGCTGCATGGATCGACAATCGCGGCAAAATAGAGCACGAGATCGCCTTCCGCCCGGCGCGCGTGCTGATGCAGGACTTCACCGGCGTGCCGGCGGTGGTCGATTTGGCCGCGTTGCGCGACGCGATGGTGGCGCTCAAAGGCGATCCCGATAAGATCAATCCGCTCGTTCCGGTCGATCTGGTCATCGACCATTCGGTCATCGTCGACTATTTCGGCACCGGCAAGTCGCTCGCCCAGAACGTGGCGCGCGAATACGAACAGAACCAGGAGCGCTATCGGTTTTTGAAGTGGGGCCAGCAGGGGTTCTCCAACTTTCGCGTGGTCCCGCCCGGAACGGGTATTTGCCACCAGGTCAATCTCGAATATCTCGCGCAGACCGTCTGGACGGCCAAAGAGAAGCGCGACGGCAAGTCGGTCGAGGTGGCTTTTCCCGACACGCTGGTCGGCACCGATAGCCACACGACGATGGTCAACGGCCTCGCCGTCCTTGGCTGGGGCGTCGGGGGCATCGAGGCGGAAGCCGCGATGCTCGGCCAGCCATTGTCGATGCTGTTGCCGGAGGTGATCGGCTTCAAGCTTGAGGGCGAATTGAGAGAGGGCGTGACGGCGACCGATCTCGTTTTGACCGTCACCCAGATGCTGCGCAAGAAGGGGGTGGTCGGCAAGTTCGTCGAGTTCTACGGCGCGGGCCTCAATGCGATGACGGTCGCCGACCGCGCCACGATCGCCAATATGGCGCCGGAATATGGCGCGACTTGCGGCCTTTCCCGATCGACGCGCAGACGCTCGCCTATCTCAAGACTACGGGCCGCAAACCCTCTCGGCTTGCTTTGGTCGAGGCTTATGCAAAAGCGCAAGACGCGTTCCGCACGCGCTCGACCCCCGATCCTCTCTATTCGGACACGCTGGCGCTGAACCTCGGCGAAGTGACGGCCTCGCTCGCCGGGCCGAAACGCCCGCAGGACCGCGTGGTCTTGACCGAGGCAAAGACCGGCTTCGCCGCCGCCATGACCAGCGAGTTCCGGCAGGGCGACACGATCGCCGAGCGCCACAAGGTCGAGGGGACGAACTACGATCTTGGACATGGCGACGTCGTCATCGCCGCCATCACCTCCTGCACCAACACCTCCAATCCGAGCGTGATGATGGCCGCCGGGCTTGTGGCGCGCAACGCGGTCGCCAAGGGACTTACGGTCAAGCCTTGGGTCAAGACATCGCTCGCGCCGGGCAGCCAGGTGGTCCAGGACTATCTGAAGGAAGCCGATCTGCAGAGGCCGCTCGACAAGCTCGGCTTCAACATCGTCGGCTTCGGCTGCACGACCTGCATCGGCAATTCCGGCCCGCTCGCCCCCGAAATTTCGGCGACAATCGCCAAGCACAATCTGGTCGCGGCTGCGGTCCTCTCCGGCAATCGCAACTTCGAGGGGCGCGTGAACCCGGACGTGCGGGCGAATTACCTCGCCTCCCCGCCGCTGGTCGTTGCTTACGCCTTGGCGGGCTCGATGCAGGTCGATCTTACGCGTGATCCGCTTGGCGCCGACAAGCAGGGCAAGCCTGTCTATCTCGCCGATATCTGGCCGAAGACCGAGGAGGTCCAGAGTTATGTCGAGGCGACCATCTCGTCGAAAATGTTCAAGACCAAATATGCGAGCGTGTTCGAAGGCGACGCCAACTGGCGCAAGGTGAAGGCGCCCGCGGGCCAGACATACGCCTGGGACATGGGCTCGACCTATGTGCAGGAGCCGCCCTATTTCGAGGGGTTGACCAAGACGCCGATCCCCGTCGCCGACATCGAGAATGCGCGCATCCTGGCGCTGTTCCTCGATTCGATCACGACGGATCACATCTCGCCTGCTGGCTCGATCAAGGCCGCGAGCCCGGCCGGGCAATATCTCATCGAGCATCAGGTGCGCCCGGTCGACTTCAACCAGTATGGCACGCGGCGCGGCAACCACGAGGTGATGATGCGCGGCACCTTCGCCAACATCCGCATCAAGAACCAGATGGTGAAGGACGAGACAGGCAATGTGGTCGAGGGCGGCTTCACGATCATGCAGCCATCTGGGGAACGTCTCGCGATCTATGACGCGGCCATGCGCTATGAGGCGGAGAAAGTTCCTTTGGTCGTCTTCGCGGGGCGCGAATATGGCACCGGCTCATCGCGCGACTGGGCGGCCAAGGGCACTAAACTCCTGGGCGTGCGCGCGGTCATCGCGCAGAGCTTCGAGCGCATCCACCGTTCGAACCTCGTCGGCATGGGCGTCCTGCCGCTGGTGTTCGAGGAAGGAACGAGCTGGCAGACGCTGGGCCTCAAGGGCGATGAGACGGTGACGATCCATGGGCTCGGCGAGAGCCTGAAGCCCCGGCAGACGCTGCACGCCGAGATCGTCAGCGCCGACGGCGCGAGGAGGAGCGTGCCGCTTACCTGCCGCATCGATACGCTGGATGAACTCGAATATTTCCGCAACGGCGGGATTCTGCCCTACGTGCTGCGGCAGCTCGCGGCGTAGGGCGCCTTACGCCCGGATGGCGTCGTTCCCTCCGTATCAGCGGTAGGCGCGGGCCTGGGTCCGTCTGTGCGTTTGGGTTTTCTTCGCCCAGGCCATTTGGCTGAGAAAATCCTCGTAATGAGGCGTTGGATTCTCTTGGATTTCCTTGGATTCTCTCGTCCGAATCTAGATTTATCAATGGATTACGCGGCATAAACGGAGCCAGAGTTTTTCTCGTCGCTTTTCTCCCTTGGACGTTGAGAGGCGCCGGAGCGGGAGCCCGCGGTCTTGGGCCATGCGAAGGGCAGGATTGTTCATTGGGCAAGCTTACCCTAGTTTCTGATTTTCTGCAAAGAATTGTCGTCCGAGCCGCCGCCTTTCGGCCGCCCAGCGCCGAGGTTCAACACCACAGTTTCGTGGTGTCGAGCCAGACCGAGCGGCCCCCCTTCTTGCGAACCTCTTCCATCATGTGCTGCGCGCCGCCCGGCCCGTCGCCGCCTTCGCCGTTCCAGAGACAGACGAAGTCTACCTTGTCCGCGCCGAAACGCATGGCCGCGTCCAGCATCCAGCGATTGTTACGCTCGTAAGCGTCCTCGCCCTCTCGCGTCGGACCAAGCTCGAGCGGCGCCACATGCAGCGCCGACCGCGCCTTGACGGCGAAAAAACGCGCGCGCCAGTCGCTGTCGGCGAAGTTGACCGATTTCTCGAGGAAAGTCGGCTCTTCGAAGGGGATGTAGATCTCGAGGAGAACAGATCGCGCGAGCGCGGCTTCGGCGAACAGAAGATCCCCGCCGCACGCGCCGCCGCAGATGCAAAGATCGTCAGACCCTATGTGGAGGTCGGCCAAAGCGCTCGTGATCGCCATAGCGGCGATCGGCTCCTTGTCCGGCGGAAAGCGGGGTTTCGCGCGGCCGGGGGCGTCAATCATATGGCCGCTGAACAGAGCGACTTTTCTGGGCGGCCGTGGGCTCATCTCGGGCATGCGGTCGCCCCGCTGAGGTTAGACCAACGCCTTGGCGAGGTCGAAGGCTCGAGGCAGATGTTCCGGTTTGACCTGCTTCGCCGCGGCCCGTTGCCCCAAATCCGCAAGATCCGACAGGTTCGACGGGTCGTCCATTTTGCGGATCTGCTCGAGTTTGTCGGCGGCGAGATCGACGCCGAGCTCGTCTTTCAGCCAATCGTGCTCCAGCAGCACGTTGTAGTGGACATAGGTCGCGAGTTGTGGGCCATTTTCGCTGTCGAGTTTCATATCTCCGACCGCCCGATCGATGATCCAGGGCGTGAGGCAGTTCGTCAACCACTGGAGGGTCGCGCGGTTCATCCGTTCGCAGTCGTCCATGAGCGATTGCAATGAAGTAATGCCCTGCTGGGCGGCTGGCGCGCCAATCAGCTCCTTCGCCGTATGGGTCTGTTGATACCGGCCAGTCCCGATCGAGATGAGCAGCAGGCTGTCCTTGCCGGCTGGCCAGCAAAAGCCGTGGCCTTGGAAAGCCGCCAGCATGAGAAGCTGCAACGCCGGATCGTTGAACGGGGTGATGCCGCCATCAACGAAGGCTCCGTCGACGGACGCCCCGTCGCGGCGAGAAATCTGGATTGCCTCTGGCGCAAAATACGTCGGCGCGGCGGTGCTCGCGCGCACGATCTGGGTCAGGCGCAGCGGGCCGTCTTGCGCGGCGTATTTCCCGCGTCCGCCGTTGTTCAAGGGCCAGGGGCTGCCTGTGTCGAGCCGCTTCATCATGATCATGAGGCCGGTGCGGATCTTGGCGCTATCGAGCGTCGTATCGGCGCCAAGTTGTTTGTCGAGTTCGGCCTGCAGCGGCTCGGACGGGAACTTGGGCGCAAGCACCCCTTTCAGGGCATATTTCGACCACCACTCGGTCTGGAATACGCTAGCGCCGATCTTCTTGTAGAGGTCCTGCAGCGCCCCGACCGTCATGCCGCAAGCGAGCCCAGCAGCGATGATCGATCCCGTCGACGTGCCGCCGATGAGATCGAAATAGTCGCAGAGCAGTGTCTTGTCGCCGAACCGCTCTTTGATCCGCGACTCGATCGCCTGGAGGAACTGGAGAGTGAGAATTCCCCGGATGCCCCCGCCGTCGAGCGCCAGGATGCGTTTTGGCCCGACATTGGGATCGAGATGTTGCTCTTTGGTGAGCGGCAACGGCGCCTCCCGCACAATGTTTTTTGCCGCGTTTCGCGGCGCAGAGAATTTGCGTTTAAAAGAACCCAAGTCTCTTGCGTGGGTTGATCGGCGTCAAGTCCAAGCGCGCATCGCGAGGCGATGGCTCAAGCCTGGGTGGCGTCGAACTCGGGCATGAGGACGACACTTTCCTGCTCGTTGGGGTCGGTGCGCGAGACGACGGCGGTTGCGGGCTCGGTCTCGCTCATGTTGTAGGGCAAGTGCGGCATGTTGGCGGGAATATAGACGAAGTCGCCGGCGCGCGTAACCATATGGTTTTCAAGCCTCTCCCCGTAATACATCCCCACCTCGCCGCTTAGCACATACAGCGCCGTTTCATGCGCCTCGTGCTTGTGGGCTTTGGCTTTGGCGCCGGGCGGGACGGTGAGGAGCTGCATGTGGATCGCCGACGCGCCAACGGTCTCGGCGGAAATCGCAGCGGCGTAAGTGAAGCCTTGCTTGCCGACGAACGGCTCGCCTACGCGCAGGCAAACGCATGTGGCGGAACGCTCGGTCGCGGCGCTATCCGACATGACAGCCTCTCGAGCAGAACGCCAGGCCGCTTCAGGTGATCATCGGACCGGTGTGCATGTATCGCCACAGAGCAGGCGAGCCGACGCCAGCGCGAGCTGCGAGCCCGACATTTCGTCCTTGCGCTACTTCACCAGCCTAGGACCCGCCGCGCGGGAATACTCGTTCTCCTGCACGACGCCGAGCCTTCGCGCGACCTCCGTATAGGCTTCGATCATGCCGCCTAGGTCCTTGCGGAAGCGATCCTTGTCCATCTTGTCGTTGGTCTTGACGTCCCAGAGACGGCAGGAGTTGGGGCTGATCTCGTCGGCGAGCACGATCCGCATCGTCTCGCCTTCCCACAACCGGCCCGTTTCGATCTTGAAATCGACCAGCCGGATGCCGACGCCGAGGAAGAGCCCGGACAGGAAATCATTGACGCGAATCGCGAGCGCCATGATGTCGTCGATTTCCTGCGGCGCAGCCCAGCCGAACGCGGTGATGTGCTCTTCCGAGACCATCGGGTCATTGAGCTGATCATTCTTGTAATAAAACTCGATGATCGACCGCGGCAGTTGCGTGCCTTCCTCGAGGCCAAGGCGGGTGGAGAGCGATCCGGCCGCGACGTTGCGCACCACGACCTCGAGCGGAATGATCTCGACCTCGCGAATCAATTGCTCGCGCATGTTGATTCGGCGAATGAAATGGGTAGGCACGCCGATGTCGTTCAGCCGCTGGAAGACGTATTCCGAGATTCGATTGTTGAGAACGCCCTTGCCTTCGATCACCTCATGCTTCTTGGCGTTGAACGCGGTCGCGTCATCCTTGAAATACTGGATGAGGGTGCCCGGCTCAGGGCCCTCGTAGAGGACCTTGGCTTTGCCTTCGTAAATGCGTCGGCGGCGGTTCATGCGGTGCGACCGTGGCTTGAGGAAATCCATTCTTTTGGCCTTTTCTGGCGACTATCCCGGCAAAGCCGCAATGGCAGGCTTGGGATATGGGGATTCGGACCGCGAAACCCAAGCATCGGACTCGTCCGGACCCGGGGAGCCTGTCCCCTTCCGGCAATCTAGCTGATTGCCGGCGCTCGCACAAACTTTCCGCATCGCGGGACCGGTTAGACAAAGCTCGGGAGCCGCTTCGGGTCGACGAGGGGCCTGGAATCGAAGCAAAACAGCGGCGGAATCGGGTCATTTTGACGGCCCGACGCAACTAGCCGTTGTAGGCGCGGTCGCTGACGTCGCTGACCGCGCCCGCCGCGCTCGCCGAGCGCGGCTACAATCCGCGCCGGCTTAAACGCAATCTGCCCCGAAAAGAGAAGGGCCGCTCCTTTTGGGAACGACCCTTCCATTGTCGCGCCACGCAAAGCTCGCCGGCGCCCTAGAGTTTTTGCCTAGCGAGCGCTCGCTATGCGCGAAATTCCTTCGCGGGGGCAATAACCCAGGCCTCTTCGATCACGCGGGGCGTAAGACAATGAGACACTGGATCACCTCCTTTCGGCTGGTTGACGACGCTGGCATGTTACGGTGATTCGAAAAATTTTAAAGCAGGATTTTTTTCGCGGGGTTAAGAATTCTTCAGGGTTTTGCGAGAACGCGCCTCAAGCGGCTCCCACGACCGCTTCGCAGACGTCGCTGACCAGAGCGTCGACCAGCGCCTGGTCGTCGGCCTCGCCCATGACCCGGATCACCGGCTCCGTACCCGACGGGCGAACCAGGAGCCGGCCGCGGTCGCCGAGCCGGGCGGTCGCTTCGGCGATTGCCTTCGTCACCGCCGGATTCTCGAGCGGCCGTCCGCCCTTGAAGCGGACATTGCGCAGAACCTGCGGCACGGGTTCGAACCGGCGGCAGACCTCGCTCGCCGGCTTACCCGCCTTGTGCAGCACCGCCAGCACCTGCATCGCCGCAACCAGACCGTCGCCGGTGGTCGAATAGTCGGACAGGATGATATGCCCCGACTGCTCGCCGCCAACGTTGAAGCCTTTCTCGCGCATGCGCTCGATCACATAGCGATCGCCGACCGCGGTGCGCTCGAGCGAAAGCCCCAGACTTAAGAGATGGCGCTCGAGCCCCAGGTTCGACATCACCGTGGCGACCACGCCGGGCTTGGCCAATCGGCCTTCGTCGCGCCAGCTCTCCGCGATCACCGCCATCACCTGATCGCCGTCGATCAGGCGCCCCTTTTCGTCGATCAGGATCATCCGGTCGGCGTCGCCGTCGAGCGCGATGCCGACATCCGCCCGCATCTCGCGCACCTTGCGCGCCAGAGCCTCGGGCGCGGTCGAGCCGACCTCGAAATTGATGTTGAGCCCGTTCGGCTCGACGCCGATCTTGATCACCTCGGCGCCGAGCTCCCACAACGCCTCCGGCGCGACCTTGTAAGCCGCGCCATTGGCGCAATCGATGACCACGCGCAGGCCCTCGAGCGACACTTCGCGGGAGAGGGTCCGCTTGGCGTATTCGATGTAGCGGGCCTCGACGTCGTCGATGCGCTTGGCGCGGCCGAGGTCGGGAGAATTGGCGAGCTTCGGCGCGACATCGCCATCCATCAAAGCTTCGATGCGCGCCTCGACCTCGTCGGAGAGCTTGTAGCCGTCCGGCCCGAACAGCTTGATGCCATTGTCCTCATAAGGGTTGTGGGACGCGGAGATCATCACGCCGAGGTCGCAGCGCATCGAGCGCGTCAGCATCGCCACTGCGGGCGTCGGCACTGGGCCGAGCAGCAGCACGTCGGCGCCGACCGAAGTGAAGCCCGCGACCAAGGCATATTCGATCATATAGCTCGAGAGCCGCGTATCCTTGCCGATCACCACCCGGTGGCGATGGTCGCCTCGGTGAAAGGCAAGGCCGGCCGCCTGGCCGACTTTCAGCGCCATATCCGCCGTGATCTGGCTGTTGGCCCGGCCCCGAATGCCGTCGGTGCCAAAATATCTACGCGCCATCTAACAGCTCCCCGGGGCGAATCAACGACGCCGCTCGAACGCTGCGTCATGCTCATAGCGCATATGAGCGGACAAAAGTTTCACAATTCGTTGCTAGACGTTAACGCTATCAGGCGGCGTTGCCCACCCCGCGCCCAAGCGCCTAAAGTGCTTTAGCCGCTCGCAAATTCCAGCCGCTGATTGGGAGAACGCCGATGATCCGGACCGTCGCCACCAAGCCGTTCGCCGACCAAAGGCCGGGCACCTCGGGGCTGCGCAAGCAGGTCACGGTCTTCCAGGCGCCGCACTATCTCGAAAACTTCATCCAGTCGATTTTCAACTCGCTCGAGGGCTTTCAGGGCAAAACGCTCGTCCTCGGCGGCGACGGGCGGTTCTTCAACCGCGAAGCGATTCAGGTCGTGATCAAGATCGCCGCGGCGAACGGCTTTGGCCGCGTCGTCGTCGGCAAGGGCGGCATTCTTTCCACTCCCGCTGTCTCGGCGTTGATTCGCGCATTGCAGGCCTATGGCGGGATCATCTTGTCGGCGAGCCACAATCCCGGCGGCCCGCATGGGGACTTCGGCGTCAAGTACAATATCAGCGCCGGCGGGCCGGCTCCGGAGACCGTCACGGAGGCGATCTTCTCCCATTCCAAGACGATCTCGTCCTATAAAATCGCCGACGCGCCTGATGTCGACATCGACCGCCTCGGGACAACCAAGGTCGAGGCGACCGAGATCGAGATCATCGACCCAGTCACGCAATATCTGTCGCTGATGAAGACGCTGTTCGACTTCGACGCGATTCGCGCTTTGTTCGCCTCGGGCTTCCGCATGCGCTACGACGCCCTGCATGCGGTGACCGGCCCTTACGCGCATGCGATCTTCGAGGGGGAACTGAAGTCCGGCCCCGGCACGGTGGTCAACGGGACGCCTTTGCCCGACTTTGGCGGCCATCACCCTGATCCCAACCCAACCTACGCCAAGGACCTCTTCGACTTCATGATGTCGGCGAACGCGCCGGATTTCGGCGCGGCCTCGGACGGCGACGGGGACCGCAACATGATCTTAGGGAAGGGGGTTTACGTCACCCCGTCGGATTCGCTCGCGATCCTCACCGCCAACGCCCATTGCGCCCCTGGCTACGCCAAGGGCCTCGCCGGTGTCGCGCGATCGATGCCGACCAGCGCCGCCGCCGACCGCGTCGCCGCCAAGCTTGGCATCAAGTCCTACGAGACCCCGACGGGATGGAAGTTCTTCGGCAATCTGCTCGACGCCGGCCTGGCGACGCTATGCGGCGAGGAAAGCTTCGGCACCGGCTCGAACCATATTCGCGAGAAGGACGGCGTATGGGCGGTCTTGTTCTGGCTCAATATTCTGGCTAGGCGCCGGATTTCGGTCGCCGATCTCGTCCACGAGCACTGGCGAACCTACGGCCGCAACTATTACACCCGCCACGATTACGAGGAGATTGACCTCGCCGCCGCTCACGGCCTCATGGACGCGTTGCGCGACGCGACGACGACTCTGCCCGGCAAGACTTTCGGCGCCCATAAGGTCGAGGCGGCCGACGATTTCGCCTATCACGATCCGGTCGACGGCTCGGACACGCCCGATCAAGGCATCAGGGTGATGTTCGAAGGGGGCTCGCGCATCGTCTACCGGCTTTCCGGAACGGGGACGGTGGGCGCGACGCTGCGCGTCTATATCGAGCATTACGAGCCGTCCTCGGGCAAGCTCGATCAGGACACGCAAGCCGCGCTTAGCCCCCTCATCGGCCTATCGCACGAACTGGCCGGGATCGAGAAGCGGACGGGACGGAAGGCGCCGACAGTGATCACCTGAGGCCACTCGACGACGCCGGGCAGGGAACTGGCGCCGTCTTTTAAGCATTGGGAACGTATACAGATCCTCGCCCCGCGCTGGCTGGCTGTGCTCTCAGGCGGTTCGCTCCCCCGAAGGCGCCGCATTGCCGCCCCCTTCGCACTGGCATAAGAGAGGCCGCGCAATGGTCAATCTCGCCAATCCGACGGCCTTCGTCGAGCTGACGCGCCGGGTCCTCCCGTGGCTCGCGGCGGCGACGGCCATCCTGTTTGTCGCAGGCCTATGGCTCTCCTTCGCCGCGCCGCCCGACTACCAGCAGGGCGAGACGGTCAAGATCATGTATCTCCATGTGCCGGCGGCCTGGATGGCGACCTTCGTCTATGCGGTCATGACAGCGGCCGCGCTCGGCACGCTCGTCTGGCGCCATCCGCTTGCCGACGCAGCGCAGAAGGCCGCCGCGCCGCTCGGGGCGGGTTTCACTTTCATCTGCCTCGTCACGGGTTCGCTCTGGGGCAAGCCGATGTGGGGAACCTATTGGGTGTGGGACGCCCGCCTCACTTCGGTGCTGGTGCTATTCATTCTCTATCTCGGCCTCATCGCGCTATGGCGCGCGATCGACGATCCGGGCCGCGCGGCCAAGGCCGCGGCGATCCTGACCCTGGTCGGCGCGATCGATCTGCCGATCATCAAATTCTCCGTCGACTGGTGGAACACCTTGCACCAGCCGGCGTCGGTGTTCAGGCTCGACGGGCCGACGATCGCGCCCGAACTGCTCGTGCCCCTGATCGTGATGTCGCTCGCCTTCACCTGCCTCTTTTTGACTTTGCATCTGATGGCGATCCGCAACGAAGTCCTGCGCCGGCGCATCGCGCGGGTGACGATGCTCGCGGCGGTCGAAGGCGACCGCCTCGCGCCGGGACTGGCCGCCGGAGGCGCGCGATGAGCGATCCCCACATCGGCTTTATTATCGCCGCCTACGCGGTCGCAGCGGCGACGATCGGCGCCATGATCGGCTGGGTGGTCCTGGACTTCCGTAGTTTGAGCGCAGAGCTCGCTCGGGCGACGCGGGCGCTCGACGGCGCGCGCGCCGGGGCGAGGGACGCCGGGCGCCCATGAGCGTCGAGGCCGAAACCGCCGCTGCGCGTCCCCGGCGATGGCTCGTCTACTTGCCGCTTGTCGTCTTCATGGCGCTTGCGTGGCTCTTGTTTGAGCGGCTGGGCGCCGGCGACCCAGCCAGCATTCCCTCAGTCCTGATCGGGCAGACTGCGCCGCCGCTCAATTTGCCCGGCCTCGATGGCGCGGCTGGCCTCACCGACGCGGACTTGCGCGCGGGCCATGTCAGCGTGGTCAACGTGTTCGGCTCCTGGTGCGAGCCGTGCCATTTCGAGCATCAATATCTAATGGCGCTCGCCGCCGACCCTGATCTCAAAGCCAAGGGCGTCACTATCTATGGCGTGGCGCAAAAGGACTCGGATGAGAACGTGCGCCGCTTCCTCGGCGCCAAAGGCGACCCCTACGCAAAAGTGGGTCTCGACAAGGACAACCGCGCCGGCATCGACTGGGGCGTGTACGGCGTGCCCGAGACATTCGTCGTGAAGGGCGATGGAAAGCTGGCCTTCAAGCTCGTCGGGCCGATCACCGCCGAGACGCTGAACAGCGAGATCAAGCCGCAGATCCTCAAGGCGATGGATTAGACCAAATTGCGTTCGGCCCGAACCGCGATCGTCATTGCGAGTCATAGGGCGTCGAAAGACGCCCGTCCTTCCGGACGGGCTATGGCGAAGCAATCCAGGGGAATGTAGCGCGCCCCGCGACCCCTGGATCGCCACGTCGCTTCGCTCCTCGCGATGACGAATTCCGTGTGACCGATTTGGGCGGCCGGCCAACATGCGCCAGCGGAGGCCTTCCCCTCAGCACGCATTCCTT
Source organism: uncultured Alphaproteobacteria bacterium (assembly GCA_963696665.1). Classification (GTDB taxonomy): domain Bacteria; phylum Pseudomonadota; class Alphaproteobacteria; order Rhizobiales; family Beijerinckiaceae; genus Roseiarcus. Next base: position 803,908 of record CAVOLE010000008.1, on the reverse strand, counting down.
TGCGGGATCGCGTCCTTCCGCAGCTGAGCCGTCCGGCCTGCGAGAGGAGGGGACTTGTTTCCACCGACAAACAGCAACGGAGGGCAGGGTTCTTAACCGTTCATAAACCATTCCGACGCAAACGTGGTTAACGAAACGCCAACGGACTGGTGCGATGAACGCGCATGTAGGCCACGCTCAAACGCTCAAGTTTCGGGCTCAATCGCTTCTGGCCTATGTGCTCGAGCCCGTTCAGCCGCTACCTGAATGGCTCACCGCGCTCGACGCCTGGCTCGCCCGCTCGCCGACCTTCTTCATCGCGAGGCCAGTCATTCTCGACATGGCGGCGCTCGACATCACGCTCAAGGACTATCGCGATCTCCTAAGCGGCCTTGCGCGGCGCCACATCCGGGTCATGGGCGCGGAAAACGTCGACCGCGGCTTGGTTGGACCGCACTTGCCTCCGGTCGTTTCCGGCGGGCGGCCAATCGATCCGCCGACGCGCGAGGATGCTCCGACGGAGCGAGAGGAAGAGGCGCCGGCCGTCGCGCAAACCGCGCCTGAAAGGACGGAGTTGCTGATCGTCGACGGCAATGTTCGCTCGGGCCAGACGATCATGCATCCCCAGGGAGACGTGACCATCATTGGCCGCGTCGCCTCGGGCGCGGAGATCGTCGCGGGCGGGTCCGTTCACATCTATGGAGCGCTGCAGGGCCGGGTGATCGCCGGTATCTCGGGCTCGCGCTCCGCGCGCATCTTTTGCAGCGAATCAAGGGCCGAACTGCTTTGCATCGGCGGCGCCTATGTCACGGCGGAAAACACCGATTCGGGCATGGAAGGCCGCGCGCTCGAGGCGCGGCTCGAAGGTGATGAACTCAAACTCCGAATCCTGAGCTAGGGGCTTTTGAAGGGGAATACGCGCATGAGCAAGGTGATCGTCGTTACATCAGGAAAAGGCGGCGTGGGCAAAACCACCTCGACCGCGTCGCTTGGCGTCGCGCTCGCGCAAGGCGGAAGGCGCGTCTGCGTCGTCGATTTCGACGTCGGATTGCGCAACCTCGATCTGGTCATGGGCGCGGAGCGGCGGGTCGTCTTCGACTTCATCAATGTGGCGCAGGGCGACGCCAAGCTCGCGCAGGCGCTGATCCGAGACAAGCGCATCGAGACGCTGCACCTGCTCGCGGCCTCTCAGACGCGCGACAAGGACGCGCTGACCGCCGAGGGCGTCGAGCGGGTGATCGGCGAATTGCGCGAGACGTTCGACTACGTGCTCTGCGACAGTCCGGCAGGCATCGAACGGGGCGCGCTTCTGGCGATGCGGCACGCCGACCAGGCGATCGTGGTCGCCAACCCGGAAGTCTCCTCGGTGCGCGACTTCGACCGCATCATCGGCCTTCTCGATTCCAAGACGTTGCGGGCCGAGCGCGGCGAGCAAATGGACAAACACTTGCTGCTCACGCGCTTCGATCCCGTCCGCTCGAATTCGGGCGAGATGCTCAGCATCGAGGACGTGCTCGAAATTCTCTCCATCCCGCTGCTCGGCGTCATCCCGGAGAGCAGGGAAATCTTGCGGGCTTCTAATATCGGCGCTCCGGTGACGATCAACGCCACTGGGGGCCAGGCTGCACAAGCCTATCTCGAGGCGGCCCGGCGCCTTGGCGGCGAGACGACGGGCCCAGTTGCGATCCCGGATGAGAAGAAGACCTTTTTCACGCGCCTGTTCGGCCGGAGGGCAGCATAAATTTGTTTCGCTTTCTTAAACCCCGCGGCACTGCGCCAGTCGCGCGCGAGCGGCTGCAAATCCTGCTCGCGCATGAGCGCGTCTCGCTCGGGCCCCGCGATCTCGTCACCATCCTGCGGGACGAATTGCTCGCCACCATCGCGCGTCACATCGAATTCGATCCGGAGAAGCTGTCGGTGAAGATGGAGCGCTCGGACGCGGTCTCGACGCTGGAGATCGATGTCGAGATTCCCTGCGAAAAGTTCGTCTCTAGGGCACAGGCGTCGGCGGCCTGACCGCGATCGTCATTGCGAGCGAAGCGAAGCAATCCAGGGAACGTAGGGCGCCCCGCAACTCCTGGATCGCCGTGTCGCCATAGCCCGTCGAAGACGGGCGTCTTTCGGCGCCCTGGGGCTCCTCGCGATGACGATTCCACGTCGCGCGTTTGCAAAGAGCGCCGTATTAAACCCCCTTCGGGCGGCGCGAGCCGTTGGGCTTGGGCGACTTCGCCTGTTCGGCGCCGGCCTCGATCGCGGCGATGAACTCGCGGATGCGCGGGGCGATCTCCTTGCGGAAGCGGGAGCCGTTGAAGACGCCGTAATGGCCGACCCCCTTGGCCAGATAATATTGCTTTCGTGCTTCGGGAATGTTGGCGCACAATTCTATGGCCGCGTAGGTCTGGCCCACGCCCGATATGTCGTCCTTTTCTCCCTCCACGGCCAGAAGCCCGCTGTTGCGGATCGCCTTCAGGTCGACCAGCTTTCCGCGATGGGTCATCTCGCCCTTGGGCAGGGCATGGCGCACGAACACGGTCTCGACCGTCTGCATGTAATATTCGGCGGCGAGGTCCATCACCGCCAGATATTCGTCGTAGAACTCGCGGTGCTTCTCGGCCGGATCCTCATCGCCGGCGACGAGATGCTGGAACATTTCGAGGTGAGCGGTGACATGGCGATCGATGTTCATCGCCATGAAGCCGCTAAGCTGCAGAAAGCCCGGATAGACCTCCCGGCCGAAGCCGGGATAGGGAAAAGGGACCGTATGCAGACAATTGCGACGGAACCATTCGACGCCGCGTTTTTCCGCCAGCTTGTTGACCTCGGTCGGGCTGCGGCGGGTGTCAACCGGGCCGCCCATGAGCGTCATGCTGGCGGGAGCGGCGGGGTCGTGGTCGGCCTCCATCAGCGCCGCGGCGGCGAGCAGCGGCACCGAAGGCTGGCAGACGCCGATCGTGTGCACGCCCGGGCCAAGATGAGCCAGAATCTCGCGCAAGTAGACGATGTAGTCGTCGAGGTCGAAGGGTCCGAGCGCCAGGGGAACCATGCGCGCATCGGTCCAGTCGGTAATGTAGACGTCGTAATGGGGCAGAAACGCCTCGACCGTGCCGCGAAGCAGGGTTGCGTAATGGCCCGACATCGGCGCGACGATCAGAAGCTTCGGCTGGTTCATCCCGTTGGGAAAGCCGGGCCGGACGAAGCGGATGAGATTGCAGAACGGTCTCGTCCAGACGATGTCCTGGACAACGGGATAGAGGTCGCCATCGAGAGGAATTTCGTTCAAGCCAAAAGTCGGCTTGCCGTAGCGGCGCGTCAGGCGCTCGAACATCTCGGCGCTCGCCGAGATGTTCTTGCCCAATGGGGTATTGGAGAGCGGGTTCAGGGGATTGCTGAACACGAAATGCGCCGCGTCGGAAACCGCGCGCGCCGGCGCCAGCGCGGCGTGAGCCATCTCGTAGAATTGATAAGGGTAGGTTGGGGACATAGAGAAAAAACCAGTCTGGCGCGAGCAAGCGGGCTGACATGTCAGCCTAGCTTTTGCGCTGCAACATAGCAATTAAGCCTTAAGGATAAGGTGACAACCCTTCCCCGACTTGGCGCTGCCGGCTCAATTGTATGTGAAGCCTCGTCCCGCAATCATTGCGGAGCAGAGAGATTGTTGGGGAAAGCGCATGGATCGTGCGCTGGATCCGAGGCGATCGCGCCCGCGCGACTGGGGCGCGATAGCTGTCGCAGCAGCGGATCAGGCCCCGGCGGCGCTCTTCAACCGAACGCCCGCATCCGTCAAAACTGACGTCAGTTCGCCGGACTGGAACATCTCGCGCACAATATCGCACCCGCCGACGAACTCGCCCTTGACGTAGAGCTGAGGGATCGTCGGCCAATTGGCGTATTCCTTCACGCCCTGACGAATCTCTGCATCCTCGAGCACGTTTACGCTGGCGATCGGCGCGCCGACGTATTCCAGGATCTGCACGACCTGGCTGGAAAACCCGCATTGCGGAAACTCAGGCGTCCCCTTCATGAACAGGACAACCGGATTTTCCGAGATGATCTTCTCGATACGTTCGTGAGCAGTCGCCATGGGGTAAGGTCCTCATCCGAGCAGAAAGTCAAGGTCTCGCCTTTCGCCCATAGGATATAGCGCGGAGAAGCCTTGACCGCCAGCGGAGCCCAACAAAAAGAAGCGCTGTCAGCCGCCTGTCGCGTTCATATGGCGGTGAACGGCGGGCGCCGCCGATCGGGCGATCACGAAGTCGTGGCCCTTGGGCTTGCGCTTGATCCCAGCGCGGATCGCCTCGATGAGCGGGCGGTCGGAAACGGACCGGCGCAGCGGCTCACGCAAATCGACCGCATCCTCCTGGCCGAGACACATGTAGAGCGTGCCCGTGCAGGTGACGCGCACCCGATTGCAGCTTTCGCAGAAATTGTGCGTGAGCGGGGTGATGAATCCGACGCGTCCTCCGGTTTCCGGAACGTCGTAATAGCGCGCCGGCCCGCCGGTGACGTAAGTCGAAGGGAGCAGGCTCAGCGATTCTTCGAGGTGGGCGCGCAATTCCGTCAAGGGCAGGAATTGATCCGCCCGATCGCGCTCCATGTCCCCGAGCGGCATCACCTCGATGAAGGTCAGGTCGAAACCGCGCCCATGCGCCCATTTGACGAGGTCCAAGGCTTCGTCCTCGTTGAAGCCCTTCAAGGCGACGGTGTTGATCTTGACCTTCAGCCCCGCGGCGGACGCGGCGTCAATACCGGCGAGAACAGCCTTCAAATCGCCCCAGCGCGTGACCTGGCGAAACTTGTCCGGGTCGAGCGTATCGAGCGAGACATTGACGCGACGAACCCCGCAATCCGCGAGTTCGGAGGCGAAGCGAGCAAGCTGAGAGCCGTTGGTCGTCACCGTCACTTCATCCAGCGCGCCGCCGCTCAGGTGCCGCGAGAGGCCGTGGAACAGCGACATCACATTGCGCCTGACCAGCGGTTCGCCGCCGGTGATGCGAATCTTTCGCGCCCCTAAGCTCACGAAAGTCGCGCACAATCGGTCGAGCTCTTCGAGCGACAGGATGTCCCGCTTGGGCAGGAAATTCATGTCCTCGGACATGCAGTAGACGCACCGATAGTCGCACCGGTCGGTGACGGAGACCCGCACATAGGCGATCGCGCGCCCAAACGGGTCGACGAGCGGCTGGACGGCCGCAGGCGCGTGAATGTTCATCGCTCCAGCATATAGGCCCGCGCCCGCCTAAAAGAAAGGCGAGGCCCGGCGCGCGGACGCGCAAACTTTTCAACTCGTTATATTCACCTAGGAATAGTGAAAATCCTTACCAGTTGCGCTTCGCGGCGGCGCGGCGGCGCGAGCGACATCACGAATTGGTCAATTTCTGTTGGATTGTGGCGAAGAAGCCACATCGCGGTCGCTCCTGCCCATGAGCCTCGGGGTTGGCGCTCCCGGCCATGAGGAACGGCGCGGGACCTTGACCCCACCCTCAACGAGGACTTCAATGATTTGAGGACTCCACATGGACCGCGGCGATGAAGACTGGCTTGACCCTTACGGAAGTCGATGAGCGAATTGCCGCGATCCGGGAGAATCTCGAGGAGCTGGTTGAACAGGCCGCGGCGGACTTGAGCGCAGGCGACGATGATTTGAATGCAGCCCGGATCGCCGAGCAGGAGAAGGAGCTTGCTGAACTGACCGAACTTCGGGAGACGTTGCTGCGAAAGTAAAAGCTCGCCCGGTCGAGCGTTAGGCCGGATCGTCAAGCTTTGCGAGCCGCTCAGCTTCGGCGAGATCCTCAAGGGTGTTGGCGTTGAAGAAGGGATCGAGCGGCTCGGCCGGCCAGGCGACCGTCACAACCCGGTAACGCCGGGTCCAAGCTTCGACCTTACGGAGACCTTCGTCGACGAGGGCGTGGCGCAACGCGTCGCGCAACCCGACCTTCCACAGCCCGATTACGGGATGGGATCGTCCCTGGGAAGCGGCCACTGCAAGCTCGGCGTTTTGAGCGGACACGGCTTCGCGCAGCCGTACGACCAGATCTCTGGGCAGAAAGGGACAGTCCCCCGGAGCGCTGAGAATCCATTGCGCATGCGCGCGGTGGGTCGCAGCCCAGTCGAGTCCGGCGAGGATTCCTGCGAGCGGTCCTGGATAATGTTCTACCCCATCGGGAATGACGGGCAGGCCAAATGGCGCAAAGCGTAAGGGATCGCCATTGGCGCTGAGAAGCAGGCATTCGCATTGCGGCTCAAGCCGCGCAATGACGCGGGCCAAAATCGTCTGGCCGCCAATTTCGCGCAGCGGCTTGTCCCCGCCACCCATTCGGCGCGCCATACCGCCCGCGAGCAACACCCCCGGTACGCCAAAAGTTTCAGTCACCGAGTCGCCATTCGGGGTGTGGCAGGCGGACCCGACAGGACTCCAGGACGCCGCGATTCGACGGCGGTTCCGCTTGCATCATTTCGCTCGGCTGGCGCAGATGTCGAATCATGACCGTCACCAAGTTGGATCTCAGTGGATTGAAATGCCCCCTTCCGGCGCTCAAGACGCGCAAAGCCTTAAAATCCCTGGCGCCTGGCGACCGGTTGGAGGTCCGCTGCACCGATCCGCTTGCGGTGATCGACATTCCCCATTTGGTCGGGGCGATCGGCGACCGCTTGGAGATCATCGAGCGCGGCGAGCGCGAGACCGTGTTCCGCATCGAAAAGTCCGCTCCGAAGCCTGTATCAAAGCCGCCGGCTTGTTGAGTGCGCCGGGCGGCGCAACGCGCGGGTCAATCGTTCTCCGCCGAGACAGGCGCTCACTCGTTCAAAGACCGCGAGTACACTTCAACTTAAGAGGATCGAGCTTTAGATCTTAAAGTTTGCTTGGGCCGGCGGAAATGGGTTCATTCAGCCCGCACTTCGCGTGACAATCTCTATAGCACTGGCTGTGCTGCTTTTCCGGCCCTAACTTCGCCACGTACTTTGGGTTCTTCGCAGTTTCGGTGGCCGAACAGGAAACCAATGCCAACCGTTCACGATGACGCAATCCCGACGGAAGTCGAAGGCGGTGAGCGGGCAGGGTCTTTTGCGCCCCGCTCCACGACGCGCCGCATCGGCGTCGCGCCGCCTCACGACCGGGAGCAGGCGTTTGTCAAAGCTAAGCGTCATTCGGCGCGCGTCAGACTGGCGCGGCTTGCGATTTTGTTTGCGGCCCTTGGCGCGATTGTGGCGGTGTTCGCGATCACCTTTTTCAACCCAGTTGCGACAAAACTGGGTTCGCTGAGTTTTGGGACCCTCTCGGTCGAGGGAACCAAAATTGTCATGGACCGGCCGAAGCTCGCGGGCTTTCGGAGCGACGGACAAGCCTATTCTGTAACCGCCGAGCGAGCGCTGCAGGACGTCAAACAGCCGACCCTGGTGCAGCTGCGAAAGGTTGACGGTGAAATGGGCATGACCGGCGGGGAACCGACGCATTTGAGCGCGGACGCGGGCGTTTACGACAGCCTGGCCGAGCATATGGAGCTATCGGGGAACGTACGGATCAAGAACACCCGGTTTATTGTGCTATTGCGCAGCGCGAGATTCGATTTTAAGTCCGGAGTTTATGGAAGCGACGAAAATGTCGAAGTTCAAGCGGGCGACGGCACAACTATATTTGCCGACCGGGCCGCAGCGATCAACCACGGCCAAGAATTGACCTTCGACGGTCATGTTCGAACACGTATCGTTCCGCAGACCAACCAACAGCCTACGGCGGAAATAAAAAAGGACTGATTTTATGGCGCTGCCATCTCGGGTTTCTGGATGGTTCGTGGCGATGATTGCTGCGCTACTTTGTTCGAGCGGCGTGGACGCCGCAGCCGAAAAGCCGTCTGGGGCGAGCGAGCCCGTCGCGATCTTCCCTGGGACATCTTCAAAGGAGCCGATCTCGATCGACGCCAACAAGCTCGTCTACTACGACAAGGAGCGTAAGGCAGTCTATTCTGGCAATGTCGTTGTCATTCAGGGCGACACAAAAATGACATGCTCGGCCATGACCGTGTTTCTCGAGCGGGCTCCGACTCAGGGCGCTGCTCCTCAGCCATCGAACGGTCAATCATCGAATGGCCAATCCGCTCCCACCGCGGACTCGGGTGTGAAGCACTTGGATGTGACAGGGCCGGTGACCGTCGTGTCCAAAACTCAAGTCGCCACCGGCGATAACGGCAGCTACGACAAGGCAGAGGACAAAGTATGGCTTATCGGCCATGTAACGCTCAGCGATGGCCAAAACGTCACCAAGGGCGACAAGCTGACGTACGACCTTAAGAATGGCCAGGCGACCGTCGACACCAGCGCCAAGTCCGGCCGGGTCCACGGACAATTCGTCCCGAAATCGAATACGGACGCCGCGAAATCGGGCGCCGGCTCCGCTAAGGCGGACGCTCGGAGGACGAAATAGGAGCCGGTCATCGTCGATGTTTGGCTCACTCGCAGTAAGCTGTCGTCAATGAGCGATGAGGCCGTGCGTGAGCGCATTCGTATGCCTCGCTGGCGCAAATGGTTGCGCAGCGAGAGCAGCGGATCGGCTTCCGAATTATGGGCTCCGCCTGCTGGTCAGGGCGTTCTCGCCGTGCATCATCTCGGTAAGGGCTATCGTGGCCGAATGGTTGTGCAGGACGTAAGCCTTTCGGTGCGAAAGGGCGAGGCGGTCGGCTTGTTGGGGCCGAACGGGGCCGGCAAGACCACTGTTTTCTACATGATCACCGGCCTGGTCAAACCCGATAAGGGCGAAATCGAACTGGACGGCCATATCGTCACCGGCCTGCCGATGTTTCAAAGGGCCCGGCTCGGGGTCGGCTATTTGCCCCAGGAGGCCTCGATCTTCCGCGGACTTAACGTTGAGAACAATATTCGCGCGGTGCTCGAGGTCAATGAACCTAATCGTCGCGCGCGCGAGGCGATGTTGGAGTCGCTGCTCGAGGAGTTCGATATCGCGCGTGTGCGCACGGCGCCCTCAATTTCGCTGTCGGGCGGCGAACGGCGTCGTTGCGAGATCGCCCGCGCCCTCGCGGGCAAACCATCTTTCATGCTCCTCGACGAGCCTTTCGCGGGCATTGATCCGATCGCGGTCGGAGACATCCAGGACCTCGTGCGTCACCTTAAAGGACGGGGCATCGGCGTCTTGATCACCGATCACAATGTCCGCGAAACCCTCGGGCTGATCGATCGCGCCTATATCATTCACAGCGGCCACGTTTTGACCGAGGGCCCGCCGGACGAGATCATCGCGCACCCGGATGTGCGCCGCTTCTATTTGGGGGAGGACTTTCGGATGTAGCGTTTGGCGCGGACGGCAAGCGTCACTCGTCTTCGCCGAACCGGCCGGAGACCAGAGCCGCAAGCGCGTCCAACGCTTCTCGAGCTTCCGCGCCTGAGGCGGACACCGTAATCGTTGTTCCCGGGCCCGCGCCGAGCGTCAGGATGCCCATGATCGAATCACCGCCGACGGTCTCGCCGCAGCGGGTGACCTTGACGTCGGCGTCAAACCGGTCGACGCACTGCACAAATTTCGCAGTGGCGCGCGCGTGCAGACCCTTTCGGTTGACGATATGCATCTCGCGCGATAACCCCTCTATCCGCGGAGCCAGCGAGCAATTTTCTTCGGAACGGACCTGGGTCATTTCCCCTCCAGCACCTTGCTTGCGATGGTGATGTATTTCCGTCCAGCATCGCGGGCCTCCACCACGGCGTGGTCGAGATCGGCGACTTCGCGCATGGTCGCGAGCTTGATCAACATCGGCAGGTTGACGCCGCAGATCACCTCGATGCGTCCTCCGTCCATCACCGAAATCGCTAGATTTGATGGGGTGCCGCCGAACATATCCGTTAGAATAACCACGCCTCCTCCGTCCTGAACGCGCGCCGCCGCGCTTAAGATATCCGAGCGGCGCTGTTCCATGTCGTCTTCCGGACCGATTGTTATCGTCTCGAGCTGGGACTGGGGCCCGACGACATGCTCTAACGCTGCCCGAAAACCAGTGGCGAGCTGGCCGTGGGTCACGAGGACCATTCCGATCATCAATTATCCATCAGTCGATCGGCTCACATTTCGGCGCCAATCAGGCCGGCGGCGAATTCTTCGGCCCCCTATTTTTGTGCACTGCGGCGCAATGTTCAAGCGAAATTCCCAATCTCGTCGGCGCGCTCCGCCGTCAAGCCAGCCAATCGCTCATCGACAGCGAGCGCCTGATCGCAAACGCTCAGGTCGGAATCAAGCGCCAGACGCGGCAGCGTGACCTCGCCAACGATAAGGCCGTCGTCATCATCGGGCATTCTCGGCCATCGCCGCCCGCGCTCACAGAGTTCGACCGCCAGCCGCACGACAGCCGCCGGCTCGTGTCGGACTGTGATCAGACCCGCCGTTCGGCGCTCGATGACGCCCGCCATATTCGCCGCTCCCCGAGCGATAAGGCGCCCGTGCGTCTCGTTCACAAAAATCCGGTCGTCCCCGATTAGCGCGCTGAACGCGCCCGTCGTGCTCGCGCGCGCCATAAGCGCCAACGCCAGCGCGCTTTTGCCTGAGCCTGACGGCCCAAGTATCAAAACGCCGCTTTCGCCGTGGACCACGGCCGTCGCATGGAGGCTTCTGTCCCCGGCCAAAGCGGCGCCGCTCATGCCGAAAACGCGGGCAGTTCGACAATAAAGCGCGCGCCCGCGCCGTGCCGCGTCATCTCATCCGAATTGTCGCCTTCCGGCGACCCGACGCGAACGCTGGCCAATTCGGCGGGCCGGTTGCAGGCCCAAATGCGACCGCCGTGAGCTTCAACGATCTGGCGCGAAATCGACAGGCCCAAGCCCGAATTCTGGCCGAACCCTTGGCTTGGCCGATCCGTATAAAATCGCTCGAAAATGCGTTCGAGCGCATGGGGCGGGATTCCAGGTCCGTCATCGTCGATGGTAATCGCAATGCGATCGACGGGCTTCTCTTCCGGCTCTGTTCGAGCAGACGCGCGCTCGAGCGCGACGCGCACAACCCCGCCGGGTTCGGAGAATGAGCAGGCGTTCTCTATGAGATTGGTGACGACCTGAGCAAGACGGGAATCGTGCCCCAGGACAAAATAGTCGGTGCTTGCGGTCTTGCCGCGCCTGACAGGGACGGACAATTCGACCCGGACGCCACGCGCGGAATCCTGCGCCATCGACACGACCGCGCGCAGAAGAGCGGCGATATCGACCGGGCCCGCTTCTCCTCGCGCGAGCTCCGCATCGAGGCGGGAGGCGTCCGAGATGTCGCTGATCAATCGGTCGAGCCGCCGCACGTCATGCTGCATGATGGCGATAAGGCGATCGCGCGAATGACCGGTGCTCACTCTGGGCAACGTTTCGAGCGCACTGCGCAGCGACGTCAACGGATTTTTGAGCTCGTGCGCGACATCGGCGGCGAAACTCTCAATCGCGTCCAGACGATTATAAAGCGCTCGCGTCATGTCGCGCAGTGCGCGAGACAAGTGACCGATCTCGTCCGATCGCGCAGTGAAATCGGGAATCTGCTGGCGCGATCGGATGCCGCGCCTCACGCGTTCCGCCGCGTCGGCGAGCCGCCGCACAGGTTCCGCGATTGTGTTGGCGAGCGAGAGGGACAGAACCAACATCACGACGGCGAGCACCAAAAAGAAGCGCAGTTGAGCCAAACGCGCGGAGGTGATCACACGGTCGATATCACCGCCCTGGGTAGAAAGCAGCAGCGCGCCCCGGGTCGCCATCATGTGCTGGATCGGCACTCCGACCGACACGATCGTTTCACCCGCGTGGTTGACCCGCACAAGAGATTCCGTTTTGCCCCGCAGCGCGCCGGCGACCTCCGGCATAGTCTGGCCATTGGTCGCCCACGGGTCTTCGGCTCGTGGAGCGGTGGAAGCCAGAAACAAACCGCGCAGATGGGCGACGATCCAATCCGCAAATCCGCGGTGTTCCGAAACATCTGGCAAATCCGAGCGCACGACCGCGCCTCGGGCCGAATATGATCGCGAATCGAGGAGAAGCCGGCCGTCGCTGTCGTAGATGCGCGCGCGCGTATGCGTGGGCGTCACCAGCCGATGCAGGAAAGGCCCAACAAGAGCCGGATTGATGGAAAACTGCGTCGCGTCCTCATCGCTTGGCGATGGCTCCACGCTTTCGCCCGGCGCCAGTTGCAAGAGCTTGTCCGGATCGATCGTGATCGAATCGGTGTCTCCCGTCGCCGAAGCTGAGATCGCGGCGGCGATGATGTCGGCCTGAATTGTGAGGCTTTGGATCCGCGCCGCGATCAGATCGGCGCGAAACTGGTCGAGGAGCAGAAAGCCGACCACGAGCACGACGAGGCCGCCGAGGTTGAGGACGACGATGCGCCGGGTGAGCGACGACGAAAATCGCGCTGTCAGAAATCGCCAGGCGACACGCGAGCGCGCTCGCAGCCAACGAAGTCTCCCTCGCGCCGCATGAGCCGAAAGGCGATGTTGAACCTGCGTTTCGGCGCTCATTGTCCTGGCCGAGCCGCTTACCCTTCCTTAAATCGGTAGCCTACGCCGTAGAGGGTCTCGATCATTTCGAAATCCGGCTCGACCACCTTGAACTTCTTGCGCAGCCGCTTGATGTGGCTGTCGATGGTGCGGTCGTCGACATAGACCTGATCGTCGTAAGCCGCATCCATCAGAGCGTTGCGGCTCTTGACGACGCCCGGCCTCGTCGCCAGCGCTTGGAGAATAAGGAACTCGGTGACCGTCAGGGTCACCGCAGTATTGTCCCAAGTGCAGGTATGACGCTCGGGATCCATCTTCAGCCGGCCGCGTTCGAGGATCTTGGCTTCAGTCTCCTTTTGCGTCGCCGCATCCTTTGGATTGGAGCGTCGAAGGATCGCCTTCACCCGCTCGACGAGAAGGCGCTGCGAGAAAGGCTTGCGGATGAAATCGTCGGCGCCCATCTTGAGGCCGAACAATTCATCGATCTCCTCGTCCTTCGACGTCAGGAAAATGACCGGCAGATCGGACTTCTGTCGCAGGCGTCGCAGGAGCTCCATTCCGTCCATGCGCGGCATCTTGATGTCGAAAATGGCGAGATCGGGCGGATTGGCTTTCACGCCCTCCAGCGCGCTCGCGCCGTCGGTGTAAGTCTGCACCCGATATCCCTCCGCCTCAAGCGACAATGAGACGGAAGTCAGTATGTTACGGTCGTCGTCGACCAGCGCGATCGTGGGCATGAAGCTCCCGTTTTTGTCTGTTGCGGCCTCTTGGGCTGGCTGGCTCAAAGTGGAAACCATTGATCGATTGAATGTGTTCCGAGGAGGGCGATCCTCCCATCCGGCCGATCACAGATGGGACGCCCGGCGAATTGTGCAAGATTACCATGACGTTGCAGGCATTGGCCAGCAATCGGAATAGGGCGCGATCAAGGCGCCAAATCGCTCTTGACCGCTCGACCCCGCATAGGTCTCACTCCAATCCGTCCGAAGCGTCAAGGCCGCCATGCCGAACGCCCCCGTTGATCCCGATGAGGCCCATGCCGCGGCCGTCGCCGACGCGAAGCGTCTGATGCGGCTCGCCCGCACCGGCGCATTGGCGACGCTCGAGGCTACGGGGGGCGCGCCTCTCACCACGCTCATCGGCGTCGCCAGCGATTTCGACGGCGCGCCCCTGTTCCTCATGTCGACGCTCTCCCGCCATACAAGGAACCTCGCCCGCGACCCGCGCGCCTCGCTCCTTCTGACCAGCGCCCTTGAACGCGGCGACCCGCTCAACCATCCGCGCGTCACCTTGAGCGGACGGATCGAGCAAACCGCGGCGCCGCGCGCCAAGGTCCGGTATTTACAGCGCAATCCCAAGGCTCAACTCTATGCGGGCTTCGCCGATTTCGGCCTTTACCGGCTCCGGATCGATGACGTGCATTTCAACGGCGGCTTCGGCAGGGCGGCTCCGCTTACCGTGACCGAGGTCCTTATCCCGCGCGACGGCGAAGTCGCGTTGGCCGCGGCCGAGGAGCGGCTGCTCGCGGTGGCGAACGCGTTGGGCGGCGCCCAGCTCGCGCGCCTTGCGGGGCACAAAGCCGCCCCCCGGGCTCCGGGTCCCGGGGGTTGGCGGGCGATTGGGCTCGACGCCGAGGGCCTCGACCTCGCTGCAGGCGGCCGCGCCGCCCGCGCTCAGTTCGCCGCGCCCGCACATGACCCCGAGGCTTGGCGGGCGCATCTCAAACAGCGGCTCGCGGCAGGCTAGCGCGCCGGACGCGCCAGTCCGATGCGGGTTAAGCGCGAGTAAACGCTAGTAAACGCTAGTAAACGTCAATAAACGTTAGTAAGCGCTAGTAAATTTGCTAGCGTTTACTAGCGTTTATTTTTCCGAATCGAGACTTTTCAATGGGTTACAGCGGCTTCAAATAAAAACTTTTCCTCATGTCTGGGACTCTCTGCAACAAATCGTGTCCGCTCCTTTTCGCTTCTCCGGTCTGCTTGCCCTCTCGAAGCGCCGCAGGTCGGTTTGGTGAGGAAAGAAGCATGTAACATAGATTTCTGTTTTGTGCAAGAGATTGCTATCGTCCGGAATGGAATGGGGTTCCGCCTAGGGCTCGATGACCTGCTTCGACCTCTCTGCAACCTTCCACGGCCCGGCGAATTAAGCGGTCAGCTTTCTCCGGAGGACAGCATGGCGAGACAGTTGAAGACAGGCGATCGGGTCGCCGAGCGATCGAGCGGCGGCGGAAGCGTCGGGCGCAAGCTGACATCGGTCGGAAAGATCACGGGCGACGAGGTTGCGGCGGCGAATGACAATCCGGAATATCGCGTGCGCTCCCGTAAGCCGGGCAGGATCGCGGCTTACAAGCCCTCAGCGTTGAGGAGGGTCAAATGAACCCGGGCCTCATCCCGCCGCCGGAGGTCGCGGCCGCGGCGAAGAGAGGGCTCGAGCTGCGCGAGACATTTCACCGGGGCGGAACCTCGGTCGGAGTTTATCGCGCAAGGCAGCTCTCCGAACGCAGACCGCTCTCCTTGCGCACAATTGTTGCGATGAGCGCCTATTTCGCCCGCCACGAAGTCGACAAGGGGTCCAAAAGCCACGAATGGGGTGACGAAACAGACCCCTCCGCTGGCTATATCGCCTGGCTGCTCTGGGGCGGCGAGCCCGGCCGCCGCTGGGCGGATGCTCTCAAGTCGCGCGCTCAGAAGGCGGCGGCGGAGTGACGGGGCAGCCGCCGAGATTTCTTGCGGCAGCCGCTTCGCCGGCCGGGTTCAGTATCGGTGGGTTTCGTCCGGGCGGTCTCAACTGGCGGCTTTGTTTGTCAGACTTCCAAGCGCAGTGTCGATCTCTTCGATGACGAGCGTCCGGCTCGCCCCAGTCTCGCCCGCCATCCACATCGCGCCAGCGAAAAGAAACACCGTGCCCGGCAGGACAAGAGCGAGCGCGGCATAGTCTGGCAGATCGAGGCCGAGATGCTGAAGGCCGATGGTGAGGCACGCTCCGACAAACAGGACGATGGCGGCGTAAAGCGAGAAGACGGCGAGAGCCGTGCGCTGCGCCCGCGTGCGATAGGTCTTGAGCCACCTCGCCACAACGTCAGGCGATGCGCCGAGTTTGTCCAGCCTGCCCTCATGGACCATGGATGTAAGGAGACGCGCACGGTCGACGACGCGCCCCATCCGGAGGAGCGCCGACGATGCGAGCGACGCCGCAGCGAGGATCATCAGCGCTGGCGTGACCATCGCCGATATGACGCTCAGCGCTCCCGAAGTCGCCGCCCCGCCGTTCATCCTCCCGGGCGCTATAGCAGGAAGCCGCTTAGTACCGGTAGGTTTCCGCCTTGAACGGTCCGGCCTGCGGGACGCCAAGATATTTCGACTGCTCCGGCGTCATCTTGGTGAGCTTGGCGCCGATCTTGGCCAAATGGAGCGAAGCGACCTTTTCGTCGAGATGCTTGGGCAGCGTGTAGACCTGCTTGTCGTATTGCCCGGGCTTGGTGAAGAGCTCGATCTGGGCCAGCGTCTGGTTGGTGAACGAGGCCGACATCACGAACGAGGGATGGCCCATCGCATTGCCGAGATTGACCAGGCGCCCCTCGGACAGAAGAATGATCTTCTTGCCGTCGGGAAACTCGATCTCGTCGACCTGCGGCTTGACGTTGCTCCACTTCATGTTGCGCAGCGCCCCGACCTGGATCTCCGAATCGAAATGGCCGATGTTGCACACGATCGCCCGGTCGTGCATCGCGCGCATGTGATCAAGCGTGATGACGTCGACATTGCCGGTGGCGGTGACGAAAATGTCGGCGCGCGGCGCGGCGTCGTCCATCGTCGTGACTTCGTAGCCCTCCATCGCGGCCTGAAGCGCGCAGATCGGATCGACCTCGGAGACCATCACCCGGCAGCCGGCGTTGCGCAGGCTCGCCGCGGAGCCCTTGCCGACGTCGCCGAAGCCCGCGACCATCGCGACCTTGCCCGCCATCATCACGTCGGTGCCGCGGCGGATGCCGTCGACCAGCGACTCGCGGCAGCCATAGAGGTTGTCGAACTTCGACTTGGTCACGCTGTCATTGACGTTGATCGCCGGCCAAAGGAGCTTGCCTTCCTTGGCCATGATGTAGAGGCGGTGGACGCCGGTCGTCGTCTCCTCGGTGACGCCGCGGATCGACTTGGCGTTCTGGCCGTACCAGCCGGGCTTGGCCTTGAGCCGCTGCTTGATCGACGCGTAGAGCACCTCCTCTTCCTCGTTCGAGGCGGTGTCGAGGAATTTCGTGTCGCCCTTTTCGGCGCGTGCGCCCAAGTGGATGAGGAGCGTCGCGTCGCCGCCGTCGTCGAGGATCATGTTGGGCGAGCCGCCGTCGGCCCATTCAAAAATGCGGTGTGTATAGTCCCAATAGTCCTTGAGGCTCTCGCCCTTGACCGCAAACACCGGCGTGCCGCCGGCGGCGATCGCCGCCGCCGCGTGATCCTGGGTCGAATAGATGTTGCACGACGCCCAGCGCACGTCGGCGCCGAGGGCCTTCAGGGTCTCGATGAGAACCGCGGTCTGAATGGTCATGTGCAAGGAGCCGGCGATGCGCGCGCCCTTGAGCGGCTGGCTTTTGGCGTATTCGGCGCGCGTCGCCATGAGGCCGGGCATTTCGGTTTCGGCGATGGCAATCTCTTTGCGGCCGTAGTCCGCGAGCTTGATGTCGGCGATGGCGTAGTCGTGCGCGTTGCTCACGAGCGTAGCGGAGGTCTTGGTCATGGGCGGCGAATGTCCTTTTTCGTAAACGGCCCGTCTCTTATCAGCGGGACCGGAAACGCGCAATAAACATATAAGCAAATCTTTATATCAATTTTCGACCCGCATTGTCGCGGAGGGTGGTATTGAGTTAATTCACAAATGTTACCAGATAATAGACGCGTTGCAGGAGGAAGTAAGCGCCGTTAACAATCGGAGGCACGTTTGGCGCCATTGGTTGTCGAAATCGGTTGGGCGCGTGCTAAGAAGAAAGTTCTAAGCAAGAAACACGCCGCGGCCTTACGGGGAGCAGCTGGCAAAGAGTGAGCCGCGGCGAACGTGGTTTGATGGGTGTGATCAGGGGCTGCGGTAGGTATGGCGCTTTCGGTCAAATTGGCGTTGCGGCAGGGTCAGGCGATGGTTCTGACGCCGCAGCTTCTGCAGGCGATCAAGCTGTTGCAGATGCCGAATTTGGAGCTGACCCAGTTCATCGAGAACGAATTGGCCAGCAATCCGCTGCTCGAACGGGCGGAGGAGCGCGAGGAGCCCAGCCCCGAGTCGGTCGAGCTCCACGGCGGCTTTGCCGAAGCGCCCGCCGAACCGGGCGACTGGGCGGCGGAGACGTTGGAGACGGACGCAGGCCGCCTCGCCGCCAATCTCGGCACGGAAGTCGATAACGCCTTTGATGCGGACCGGACCGCGCCGCCGCCCCAGTCCGCGCCCGGCGACGGCTTGAGCGCGCATTCCTGGACGGAAGTCGGCGCCGGCGGACACGAGGGTGGCGAGGCCCCGGACCTCGAGGCTTACGTCGCCGAATCCATGTCGCTCCGCGACCACCTTGAACGTCAGGCCGCGATCCTGCTTCCCGATCCGGCCGAACGCATGATCGGCGCCGCGCTGATCGATGGGCTGGACGAGGCCGGATATTTCGTCGGCTCGCTTGCTGAAATTGCCGAACGGCTCAGCGCTGACGTTCAGCGTGTCGAGGCGGTGCTCCTGCGGATGCAGACCCTGGAGCCGACAGGGGTGTTCGCCCGGTCGCTTGCCGAGTGCCTGGCCATTCAGCTCAAGGAGCGCGACCGGTTCGACCCGGCGATGCAGGCGTTCATCGAAAATCTGCCGGCGCTCGCGAAGCGCGACTTTCCGCTGCTGCGCCGCGTCTGCGGGGTCGATGACGAGGATCTGCGCGAGATGCTGGCCGAAATCCGGCGGCTCGAGCCCAAGCCCGGGCGCGCCTTCGGCGACCCGCCCGCGGCGCCGGCGATCCCCGACGTTCACGTCACCGCGTCGCGGGATTTCGGCTGGCGGGTCGAGCTCAACACCCGGGCGTTGCCGCGCGTGCTCGTCAACGAGGTCTATGCGGCCGAGATCCGGCGTGGCGCGAAACGGGACGAGGACCGCCAATATGTCTCCACGCAACTGCAGGCGGCCAATTGGCTAACCAAGAGCCTCGAACAGCGCGCGCGCACGATCCTCAACGTGGCGAGCGAGATCGTGCGCCGGCAGGATTCCTTCCTCCTCGAGGGCGTGTCGGGCTTGAGGCCGCTCAACCTGAAGATGATCGGCGAGGCGATCGGCGTGCACGAATTGACGGTCTCGCGCGCCACTGCGCATAAGTTCATTCAGACGCCGCGCGGCCTGTTCGAGATGAAATATTTCTTCACCGCGGCGATCGCGTCGAGCGAAGCGGGGCAGCCCCATTCGGCTGAATCCGTGCGCCAGCGCATCCGGCAGATGATCGAGGACGAGGACCCCGAGGAGGTGTTGTCGGACGACCTGATCGTCGAACGCCTGCGCAAGATGGATGTCCTTGTGGCGCGTCGCACCGTCGCTAAATATCGCGACAGCTTGAGAATCCCTTCATCGGTCGAAAGGCGCAAAATAAAGATGGCGACGGCCCGCGTCCGCGTTCGGCGCCATAATTCCCTCGCGGTCGATGCATAATATTGATTTTAGTATTAAAATGAATGATTTAACATGACGATTGACATGACCTAAGCAGGCTCCTAACCCTATCGGCGACTCGGCCGGTGGGGAGCCGCTCGAGGCCAAAGGGAAGGGGAAGACATTAACGCGCGGGGGGCGGCGCAAAGGAGCGGCGGGCCACTGGCTCTGTTGCGCTTGAAAGGTAAGGCCAGCGTTCGATGACCTTGAGGGTTTCGGGTAAGAACCTCGACATCGGGGAAGCTTTGCGTCAGCATGTCCTGGAAAAAGTTGAGGCGACGGTCGCTCGCTACTTCGGCGGCTCCGTCGGCGGCCACGTGGTGATGACGCGCGAAGGCTCCGGCTATCGTTCGGACTGCACCTTGCGTTTGAGCTCGGGGATGAGCTTGCACGCGGAGGGCCGAGCGCAGGAACCTTACCGTTGCTTCGACCAGGCGGCTGAAAAGATCGAAAGCCGCTTGCGGCGCTACAAGACCCGCCTCAAGGGTCACGCCGCGGCCTCCGCCGCGAATGCGCGGGGCAAGGTTGCCAACTATCTTATCGAATCACCGGTCGAGGAAGACGAAGAGCCCTTAGGCGGCTTCGATCCTGTCGTTGTGGCGGAAGGAACAGAAGATCTCAAATCGCTTTCGGTCGCCTCGGCCGTCGCTGAACTCGATCTCTCCGGCGCTCCTGTCATTGTCTTTCAGCATGCCGGCAGCGGCCGGGTGAATGTTGTCTACCGTCGCCGCGACGGCGCGATCGGCTGGCTCGATCCCGAGGCCAGTCACGAATCGCCGCGCGCTGTATAATCAGGACGAACATGTCATTATCACACCTCCTCCGGCCCGACGCCGTGCTGGCTGCTCTGAGAGTGAACGGCAAGAAGCAGGCGCTGCAGGAGATGAGCGAGCGCGCCGCGCTGGTCTCAGGGCTGTCAGCGCGCGAGATCCTGGATGCGATCTTGCAACGCGAGCGGCTCGGCTCGACCGGGGTCGGCGACGGCGTCGCCATTCCGCACGGCAAGCCGGCGAAATGCCAGAAGATTTTCGGCGTCTTCGCCAGGCTCGAGCGCCCGATCGATTTTGAGGCTCCCGATGGGCTCCCGGTCGATCTCATTTTGATGCTGATCGCTCCGGAAGCAGCGGGCGCGGACCACCTCAAGGCGCTGGCGATGACCGCCCGCCTGCTGCGCAACGGCGCCGTCGCCGCCCAATTGCGCGCGACCAAGGACCCAGCGGCGCTTTACGCGCTTCTGACGATGGCGCCGACGTCGAACGCGGCCTGACCGGGCGGGGGCTCCCATGAAAGCGCGTGTGATCGTGACGTTGAAGTCGGGCGTCCTGGATCCGCAGGGCAAGGCGATTGAGGGCGCGCTCAAGGGGCTGGCGGTCGACGGGCTCACGAGCGTGCGCCAGGGCAAGGTTTTTGACATCGAGCTCGACGGCGACGATCAGGCCGCCGCGCGCAAGCGGCTGAGCGAAGCCTGCGAGCGTCTGCTCGCCAACACGATTGTCGAGAACTACGCCATCGAGATTGCGTGAGCGCCATGCGGGCGGCGATCATCCTCTTTCCCGGAATTAATCGCGAAGGCGACGTCTCGCGCGCGCTCAGGCAGGCGACAGGCGCCGAGCCCGCGGTCGTCTGGCACGCTGAACGCGAATTGCCGGCGGGCCTGGATCTGGTCGTCTTGCCCGGCGGATTCTCCTATGGCGACTATCTGCGTTGCGGCGCCATCGCCGCGAGGGCGCCGATCATGCGGGCGGTCGGCGATCACGCAGCGCGCGGCGGACTGGTCCTGGGTGTATGCAATGGGTTCCAGATCCTGTGCGAGGCAGGCCTTTTGCCCGGGGTTTTGATGCGCAACGCTGAGCTGCGCTTCATCTGCAAGATGCAGCATGTGCGGGTCGAGAATGCGCAAACGCCCTTCACGCGACGTTACGCGCCCGGGCAGGTGGTCAAATTCGCCATCGCGCATGGCGAGGGAAACTTCGTCGCCGATGATGAGACGATCCGCCGAATCGAGGCGGAGGGCCGCGTCGCGTTCCGCTATTGTGACGCCGAGGGCCGGGTCGGGACCGAACTCGAACCCCAATGGAGCCATCAATTCCATAGCCGGCGTGTTCAACGATCGCTTCAATGTGCTGGGCTTGATGCCGCATCCGGAAAACCTGATCGATCCCTTAGTCGGCGGCACGCACGGACGTGCGCTTTTCGCTTCGCTGGCGGCATGAACAGGGCTTGTAGAAGCGGTCGCTGGCCGCGTCCGCCGCGCTCCAAAGGGCGTTCTTAAAGGACGCCCGTCGCACGACAGGGTATGGAGCGCGGCTACAATTGGCGCAACCGTTTCGGCGGGCCGCCCGGAGCGACGGCGTCCGGGAGTAATCCCCAGGCTTTTGCAAAAAAATTTCCGTTTAAGCTTTTTTGTCATAGTGCCTGAACTCTTGTCCGGCATTATCGACCTTCAATAGGGATAATCAGAACACATGGCTGATTCGCTTGACAGATTATTCGCCGCCGTTCAGGAGGCCCGGGACCGAAACCCTTCGACGTCCCGCACCTCCAAGCTGTTCCGCGACGGCGTGCAGAAAATGGCCAAGAAGCTGGTCGAGGAGGCGATCGAGGTCGGGCTGGACGCGGTGCAGATGAACCGCGAATCGGTCATCCTCGAGAGCGCAGACGTTTTCTATCACCTTGCCGTCATCTGGGCCGAATGCGGCGTTTCGCCCGCCGACGTGATGGGGGAAATCGATCGCCGGGAGCGCGTCTACGGCATCGCTGAAAAACTGCCAAAACAGGCGAGCGTGGCGCAGATCCGACGCATGGCGCCGTGGGCCGTCCGCCGCAAGGCGTCATGATTCCGCGCAGCGCGGCCTCTCAGGTGGCGGGCGAGATTCCGCCAGACCAATGGTAGACACACCATGCACGTTTTTGAGAAATCGGCGCGCGGAGAAGAGCGGGGCCAAAACGACTTGCCGCTCGCGTTCTGCGCCGAGGGCGTGACATTAAAACAGGTCTCAGCCTGTTTACCCTGCGGAACCTTGGATAAAGACGTGAATTGACCAATCGCCGGCCCCGTGATTAGCCGGACGGCGGAAGGTCAAAGCATGCGTGATCTTTGGAAATACATGCTCTTTTTGGCCTTGGCGGTTCCTGCGATCTACGCATACGCCGCTAGCCGCGGAGAGATTGCGAAACCGCGATGGCTTGACGAGATCGGCGTCGCCATCAACCAGTCGCTGGCTGCACAGCCGCAAGCAGAGATTCCCTCGGTCGATCCGATAGCCGCCGCCAACGTCGACGAGGACTTGGACTATCGAATTGCCCAGCGGACGAATTCGATAGAAGGATGGCGGGCATTCTTGACCGCCCATCCGGACGGACCCCACGCGCAATCCGCCCGCGCGGAGCTCGACAAACTGGACCCGTCCGCGCCGTCCTCCGCGCAGATGGCCGTGCAGGCGCCGGACACTGGCGCGGCCGATACAAAGATTCCGAGCGGCAACGTGTCTCCTCCCCTGGCGTCGACCGGGTCGGACGCCGCGACGCTTGCCTCGGATGAGGTCTGCAAAGGCGACGAAGACCGTTTGCAACGATTGTCCAACAGCCCGACAAGCGATGGCGTCATTCGGCTGTTGATCGAGTTGCGCTGTGAGAAGCTGCGGCCGCAACTCCTCCTCCTGGCCAAGCGGCTGGACACGACCCCAGCGGCCCCCGCCGACGCTGCTCAAGATGCGTCTTCAAATCCTCCTCCGGCGCCAGCCGCTTCGAAGGACGCTTCGACCCAAGCAGCGAAAACGCGCACACCCGGATCTCAACATCGGGCGCGGCCACGCGTCGCCTCGCACAGTTCTGAGCCGAGGCGGCACGCGAACCATGAGAAAGACGCGAGCCTACCTCCGTTTCTTCTGAGTCTTTTCGGCAACGGTTCTAGGAACTCGACTGAGGTCCGGCGAACCCGAACCGGCGCCGGAGGCCACTGAGCCAGGTCTCCCTGGCGGCGCGCTGTCGGTCTCGTCGCCATCGATGCAAGTAGGCCCTGGTTGGGCGTGCAGAGGCGCCCAAGCGCGGCGCGCATGCCGCCGCGCCCTATGGAGCGCTCCGTGCTTGGCGACCCGCGCGCGGCGAATGGAGTGGGCCCCTCGGGGCGGACAGATCGAGTTTAAAGAATTGACCGTCGCAGCCGGGCTTCCAGAGGATGAAGCCCATGGCGCGACACCGCTCTCGCAGCATCGCGTTCAAGCGCCAAGTGGCACAGGAGTTTCTCGCTGGCGAGACGCTGCACGGCCTGGCGAAGCGCCATGATCTGTCGCGCAACTTGATCCGCCTCTGGGTGCAGAAGTACGAGGCAGGGGCATTCGACGACGACGCGACCGCCGCTGACATGATCCAGGAGTACGAGGCCCGGATCGCGGCGCTTGAACGGCTCGTCGGCAAGCAGGCGCTCGAGCTCGAGTTTTTAAAGGGGCGTTGCGAAGCGGACCGCAACCGAGAAGCGCGCCTACATCCGTGGTTGTCGGCCCCGCGGCATGTCCGTCGCGGAAGGATGTCGACTGATGGGGATCGCACGCTCGACCTACTACGATCAGCCGGCGCGGCCAATCGATGACACCGCGCTCGTCGAGGCGATCGCCGCGATCTGCGAGGAGTTCGCCGAGAGGGGTCGACCAACGCAACCCCGTTCCAACGAACCCGAGCCGGCGGCGGACCGAGGGGCGGCGGCGCGACTGGTGGAGCGGCCAGCGCCGCTAGTGCTGGCGCCGGATCAAGCGGGGCCAGCGCCGGCGCCAGCTCCAGCGGCGGTGGTTCGGGCGGTGGCGGCGGCGGGGGCGGATCAGGTGGCGGAGGCGGCGGGGGCCGTTGACGCAGACTCCGCCTGAGCCTCCGCGAAGCTAACAGTCGCCATCGCTCAGAGCACGACCGGGTTCTGGCCGCCGTCCATGGATAGGGTCACGCCGGTAATGTAGCCCGCCTTCGCCGAGGCGAGAAAGAGAACCGCATCGGCGATCTCTTCCGCCGTCGCCATGCGGCCCAACGGGAGCTTGGCGACGCCGCGCCGGCGCGCTTCATCCACCGAAATATTGGCGAGCCGGGCGTCGGTGGCGAGCCCCTCCGCCACCCGGTCCGTCTCCGTCAGAACTCGGACTGACGCCGACAACGCGAACGCCCTTGCCGGCGTAGGTCGCGCCAAGCCCGGCCGTGGCCAGCATCAGGGCGGCGTTGGCCGATCCGCCGGCGAGATGGGTCGACGAGGCCACCTTGCCGCCTACTCCGATGATGCTGACGATGACCCCGCTTCCGCGCTTCGCCATGCGCTTCACGGTCGGGTCAATGACATTGATGTAAGAGAAGAACTTGGCGTCGAACGCTTCGCGCCAGATTGCCGGGGTCAATTCTTCCGGCGGAGTTCGCTTCGCAGCGCCGGCCGAATTCACCAGGATGTCGATCGGCCCGAGGCGTTCTTCGACCGTTTCGATCGCTCTCTCCGCCGCGGCGGCGTTCACGAGATCGGCGGCGACGCCAAGCGCGCCTTTGATCTGGGCGGTCGCCTTGTCGATATTGTCGCGCGAGCGCGAGCAAATAGCGATCCGCGCGCCTTCGGCCGCGAAACTTAACGCGCAGGCAAACCCGATGCCCTTCGAGCCGCCGGTGACCAGCACGACCTTGCTTTTGAGTCCAAGCTCCATTCGCCCAAGCCTAACCGAGGCGCTTCTTTAGGAAGGCGACGGAGCGGCCCCAGGCCAGCTCGGCGGCCTGGCGGTCATGCACCGCCATGCGCTGCTCGTTGACGAAGGCGTGGTCGGCGTCATAGCGGAAGAATTCCGCGTCCTTGCCCGCACGCTTCAAGGCCTTCTCGAAATCATCGACGGCCTTCGGCGGAATGTAATCGTCCTTGTTGGCGAAATGGCCCTGGAGCGGAATTCTTGACGTCCGCAGCCTTGACCGCCTGCTCGGGAGGCAGCCCGTAGAAGGAAACCGCCGCCGTCAGTTCGGGGATCTTTGCCGCGGCGATGACCGCCACCGCCCCGCCCATGCAATAACCCGCGATGCCGACCTTGGCCCCGTTGCGCTTGAGATATTGGACCGCTCCGCGGACATTCTGCTCGGTGGCGTCGAGGAAATTCAGCGACTGCATCTCCTTCCCCGCGCGATCCGCGTCGTGATAGGGCACGACGACGCCCTTGTAGAGATCGGGCGCCAAGGCGTCGAAGCCGGCGAGCGCGAAGCGGTCGACCATCGCCTTGATCTGCTCCTCCAGGCCCCACCATTCCTGGATGACGACGACTCCCGGCGCGTCGCCGGTCGCGGCGTTGGTGAGATAGCCCTTGGCGTCGCCGCCGTCGGGGCGTTTGAACGTGATCTCGGCGCCCATCGATGTCTCCGCTGTTGCAAACGCAAGAACTCCCGCCTCCGACGCTACGATCGGACAAGGCGGCCCTCAAGGCTCAAGGCTCGCGATTAATTTTCCGGCGCGAGCAGGAAGCGCCGCACACAGTCAGCCGAGCTTCGACCCGTTGGTCATCAAGAGGACCGAATAGAGCGAAGTCGTCCCACAGATGTACAGGCGATTGCGCTTCGGCCCGCCGAAAGTCAGGTTGGCGACAATCTCAGGGATGAGGATCTTGCCGATCAGCGTCCCGTCTGGCTCGTAGCAATAGACGCCCTTGCCGGTGCTGGTCCAGATTCGGCCCGACCGGTCGACGCGGAAGCCGTCGTACAAACCGTCCTCGGCGGCCAATTCACAGAAGATTTCGCCCGGGCCCTTCACGCTCTTGCCGTCCGCGTTGATGGCATAGCGGCGGATCGAGCGCGGAACACTGTCGTTGTGGGTCGCGCCTGTATCCGCGACATAGAGCAGCTTCTCGTCGGGCGAGAAAGCGATGCCGTTTGGCCGCACCATGTTGTCGATGAGCCTGGTGATCGCGCCGCTCTTGTCGATGCGATAGACGTAGCAGCCATCGATCTCGGGCGTGGCCGGCTCGCCCTCGTTGTCGCCGTCGATGCCGTAGGCCGGATCGGTGAACCAGATCGAATCGTCCGATTTCACGACGGCGTCGTTCGGCGAGTTGAAACGCTTGCCCTCCCACTTGTCGGCGAGCACCTTGATCGAGCCGTCGAACTCGGTGCGGGTCACCCGGCGGGTCAAATGCTCGCAGGTGACGAGCCGGCCCTGGTTGTCGACAGTGTTGCCGTTCGAATTATTGGAGGCCTGCCGGAAGACGGAGACCTGGCCCGATTCCTCGACGAAGCGCAGCATGCGGTTGTTGGGGATGTCCGACCAGATGAGATAGCGGCCGGCGGCGAACCAGGCCGGGCCCTCGGCCCAGATCGAGCCGGTCCAGTGTCGTGTCACCCGCATATAGCCGGCGAAAAGCTGCCCGAAGCGCTTGTCGAGCACAACGAGGTCCGTGCCTTCGACTTGTCCATGATACATGTCTCTTTCCCCCCAATGGCTGTGGCGAATGTTCGGCTAGTGTTGGCGCCTTCGGCTCGCAAGGGCAAGAGTGTCGCCGCCTTTCCAATGTCAAGGAAAAGTGACAGCCGGCGCGACAGGACGCGCATTTAAACAAGCGCTTAGGCTTGCGGCGCGCGCCTGCATCGTCCACATTGAGGTTCATGAATCGCTCGCCAGCGCGGGGCGACGCCTCGCGGCTCATCGCCGTCCTGGGCCCGACCAACACGGGCAAGACGCATCTGGCGGTTGAGCGGATGCTCGGACATGCTTCGGGCATGATTGGCCTCCCCTTGAGGCTGCTGGCGCGCGAAATCTACGATCGCGTGGTCAAGGCGCGGGGCGCGGCTGAAGTCGCGCTGATTACCGGCGAAGAAAAGATCGTGCCGGCGAGGCCGCGTTACTTCGTCTGCACGGTCGAGGCGATGCCGCTCGATCGCAAAGTCGAGTTTCTCGCGGTCGATGAGATCCAGCTTTGCGCCGATCCTGAGCGCGGCCATGTCTTCACCCATCGGCTTCTCAATGCGCGCGGGTCGTCCGAGACGATGCTGATGGGCGCAGCGACCGTCGCCTCGCTGATCCGTCATCTTTGTCCCGAGGCCGAGATCCAATTTCGTGAGCGACTGTCTGAACTCACCTACGCCGGGCCCAAGAAGCTGACGCGTCTTCCTCGGCGCAGCGCGATCGTCGCCTTCTCCACCGACGCTGTTTACGCCATCGCCGAGCTTATCCGCCGCCAGCGCGGCGGGGCGGCTGTGGTCATGGGCTCGCTCAGTCCCCGCACGCGCAACGCGCAGGTCAATCTGTTCCAGTCCGGCGAAGTCGACTTCCTGGTCGCGACTGACGCGATCGGGATGGGATTGAACATGGACGTCGACCATGTCGCGTTCGCGGGTTTACGCAAATTCGACGGCCGGCGCCTGCGCGCCCTCTATTCCCAGGAGATCGCGCAGATCGCCGGGCGCGCCGGCCGCTTTCGCAAGGACGGCGCGTTCGGCGTAACGGGCGACGCTCCCGATCTCGATCCGGACGTCGTCGCGGCGGTCGAAGGCCATGTGTTTCCATCCGTCTTGACTGCGGAATGGCGCAATCACCGGCTCGATTTCCAATCGCTTCAAGGGCTCATCCGCTCGCTGGCCGCATCGCCGCCTGCGTCGGGACTGAGGCTTTCTGCCGAAGCCCAAGACGAAACGACGCTGCGCCAATTGTCGACCGACGAAATGGTCATGCGGCGGACGCGCGACCGATCGAACTTGATGCGGCTCTGGGAGGTCTGCCAGACCCCGGATTTCCGTAAAGCCACCCAGGACGAGCACGCGCGTCTCGTCGGGACCATGTTCGAGCATCTCACACAAGGCGACCGGCGGCTGCCCGAAGACTGGATGCAGGGGCAGTTCGCGAGCCTTGACCGGACCGACGGCGACATCGACGCGTTGTCGTCGCGGCTCGCTCGGGTGCGCACCTTGGCCTATGTCGCCAATCGCGCCGACTGGCTCGCCGATCCGCAGACATGGCAAGGCCGGGCGCGGGGACTCGAAGATCGCCTATCCGACACGCTGCACCAATCCCTGATGCAGCGCTTCGTCGACCGGCGCACGAGCGCGCTTCTGCGCAGCTTGAATCAGCGGGCCGGCCCGATCCTGGGCGGCATAAACGAGGACGGGGCGGTGACGGTCGAGGGCCATTTGGTCGGCCAACTCGCCGGTTTCCATTTCGAGCCTGAGCGGGGCGAGACGGCGCTCGAGAATCGCGCGCTCCGCGGCGCGGTCGAGCGGGTCGTCGCCCCCGAGGTCGCAAGGCGGCTTGGCGCGCTGGCGAGCGAGGACGACGAAGCCTTCGCTGTTGCGCCTGGCGGCGTCGTCAACTGGCGGGGGGAAGCGGCGGGCGAAATCGTCGGCGGCGAGCCGTTCGGGCCGCGCGTGAGGCTCATCGGCGAGTTCGGCGCCGAGCCGCAGCGCGAGCGCGCCGCGCGGCGCCTCGAGGCTTTCGTCGCCGCCGAGGCGACACGTCGTCTTTCCGCTCTCAAGCACCTCAAGGAGGCGATCGAGGACGGGCGGCTCAAGGGGCTCGCGCGCGGCCTCGCCTATCAGCTCGTCGATGAGTTCGGCGTCTTGGACCGTCGCGGCGCAGATCAACGCATCAGGCTGCTCAGCCGCAACGAGCGCCGGACTCTCAAGGCGCTCGGCGTACGCTTCGGCGCCTTCAGCCTTTATCTGCCGTCGCTTCTCGAGCCGCAGGCGCAGCTGCTTGCGTTCGCTTACGCCGAACTCGCAAGCGCCTCGTGGCGGCCGGACCCCGGGGCGCTCAATCCGCTGCCCCGTCCGGCGCCGCGCCCGCAGGCGCTCGCCCTGCGCGGCTTGCGTGCGGTTGGCCAGTTTGCCGCGCCAATCGTCGAGCTCGAGCGGCTCGACGCGCTTGCGCGCGCCGCGTGGCCCGAAGGCGCGGGCGCGATCGACGTCACCGACGCGCTGCTTGCAGATCTTGGGTGGCGGCGCGACGACGCGCATCACATCCTGCGCGCGCTCGGGTTTGCTCGTGTGCGTGACGGAGCCGCAGAACGCGCTTTGTTCCGTCGGCGCCGCGACGCGTCCGACGAAACGGCGCTCAAGGCTGGGCCTGTCGCGACGCCGTTCGCCGCGCTGGCGGCGCTCACGAAGCCCAACGCCGCCGCCAAGCGCCGCGCGAGGCGCGCCAAGGCCCGGCGCAGTCGCGCGGCCGGACGCGCCGCCTCGTGACGGAGGACGCCTGCCGGATCGACGTCTGGCTCTGGCGCGCCCGCTTTTTCAAGACGAGAAGCTTGGCCGCGCGAGTCGTCGAGGAAGGCGGCGTCCGGCTCACACGCAGCGGCGCGCGCAATTCCGTCGACAAACCCAGTCGCGGCATACGCTGCGGCGATGTGCTAACCTTCGCGCAGGGGCCGAAATGGGTCGTGGTGAGGGTCGAGGCGTTCGGCGAACGACGGGGGCCTGCGACTGAGGCGCGCGCGCTCTACAATGTGCTGACCGACGCTAACGCCACTGCGACGGGAGACGCCGCGCCGGGAAGATGCTGAGCGATGACGACCGTGGCTCCCCGTCCGTCGAGATCGGCGATGAAGGCCCGTGTCGACGATGTGGCGCCGATAGCGGCGCCCGATGACCGTGCCGGCGTCGGCCAGGGTCATGAAGACAGCCACATAGGAGACGGGCGGCCGAACCTTAGCGTAGCGCTCAATTCGATCGGCTCCCGCCATGTCCTCGCCCCGGTCAGGCGGCTCTCGGCAGTCTCGGCAGGTAGGCGAGTCGTGCATGGCGGTCACAATACGGCCCGCTGTGCGCGGCCCCGCCACAGTAACGGAATGTCGCGAGATCGCGCGGATTGCCAGTCGGCCAGCGGCAAGTTCCTTCCGTCAGGTCGACAACGGTCAGCTTCCCGTCGATCGGCTCCTGGTCGGCAAAATAGGTGGTGAACGTTACGCCGCCCTCGGAGTTGGCGACGTTCACAATGTAAGTATTTCTATTGTTCATTTTACGCTCTGCGGAAGTGAAGGAAGGGGCGCGCTCCAAGCGCGAGCCGCACGAACCCGTTAACTAATCACGAAAAGAGGAATTTCCAGCATGTCGGCGCAGGCTTTTGCGTCCGCGAGCCAGTTTTTCCGTTTTTTTTCGCTTTGCGGCATAGTCGAAGGGGTGACCAGGCTTCACCCCTCGACTTTGCCCCGCAACCAGAAGGCGTAAAGCGCGCTCCCGAGAAGGGCGGCGGCGCTCATAATGGCGCCGACAGCGGTAGGCGAAGCGTCGCGATAAAGCGCGGCGGCGGTGACGCCGCCGAGCGCCCCGAACAGCATTTGAGTCGTCGTGACGACGGCCGAGGCGAGGCCGGCGATCTCCGGCAGGGGATGGATCGCCTCGTGGACCGCGTTCGGGAA
The DNA here is from genome assembly GCA_963696665.1 of uncultured Alphaproteobacteria bacterium. Taxonomy (GTDB): domain Bacteria; phylum Pseudomonadota; class Alphaproteobacteria; order Rhizobiales; family Beijerinckiaceae; genus Roseiarcus. The sequence goes on along the minus strand of CAVOLE010000008.1, from coordinate 773,487 downwards.
AACGAGGCCGAATGCGGAAATGAAGACCATCACCAACGCGGCGTCGATAAGCGCCGAGCCTGCGCCGGCGAGGCCGACCGCGAGCAACGCGAGCGCCGCCAAGCATTCGAGCGCCAGCGCTGCGTCGAAAACCGCTTTCGCCCGGACATGGCGGTTGAGCAGCCAGGCGTTGATCGTCGAACCGACGATCACGCCCGAGGCCGTTATGGCGAAGAGCGCCGCAAATCCCGTCTTCGACACCCCATACCCCTCCATGAACAGGAGCGGCGAAACATTGACGTAGGCGAAGAGACCCGCGAACAAGAGGCCTCCAAGCAGCGAAAAGCCCACGCATGCGGGATTGGTCAGCGCCCGCTTGTACCCGGCAAGAACGGTCGCGGGCTTCAGATTCCTCCGGTTCTCGGCCGCATGCGACTCCTGGAACAAGGCGAGGGCGACCAGCGTGACGAGAACGGAGATGCCGGTCAGCACGGCGAAGATCAGGCGCCAAGAGCCGAAGAACAGAATTGCGGCGCCAAGCGACGGCGCGATCAGCGGCGCGACGCTGAACACGAGCGAGACCGCGGCGAGTTGCAGGCGCGCCTCCCGGCCCTCGAACAGGTCGCGGATGATCGCCCTTGGCAGGATGCCGACCGCCCCGGCGCTCGCCCCTTGCATGAGGCGAAAGGCGAGCAGCACGCGGATGGACGGCGCGAGCGCCGCGCCCGCCGCGCTGAGCGTGAACAGAACGAGCCCGACGCTCATGACCGCCTTGCGGCCGAACCGGTCGGCGAGCGGGCCGACCACGATCGGCGCGCTCGAGAAGCCAGCGATGAAGATCGCGATCGCCGCCGCCGCTTCCGTCTGCGGCGCCTGAAGATCGGCCTGGATCAGCGGCAGGCTCGGCAGGGCCATGTCGATCGCCAGCGGCGGCAAGGCGGTGAGCAGGCCGAGAAAGAGCGTGAACCCGAGCCCATGGATGTTAAGGCGGGTCATCAGGCTGGCGCCGCCTTGCGAAGTCGCCTGCGCTTGCGTTGCGGCGACTGAACGCGCTCGCCGCGACTGGGCGGCCTTGCTCACAGTGGTGGGCGTATTTTTTCTTTGCCGCTCCGGGCGTCGCCGGCCGATGCGTCGGATTGGCGCGTCTCGAGGCGCGCGAGAATGGCGTCCGACAGGGCCATCCCGGCGAGGGCGCCGGCTGTCGCCAGCACTCCGGCCCAGAATGCGCTCCCAAGAACAGCGCTGATGACAGGAACGGTCGGCAGGAAGAAGCCGATCGCTATGCAGGCGAGGCAGGTCAGGATGAGGAAGGCCGCCTTTGCGATAACATTGGCTGCGCCGCGGCTGACGGCGACGGTGCGAAAGCTGGCGTACCAGAGAACCGCGAAGGCGGCGATTGTCGCGGCGATCCGAATGAACCATCTCCTTATCTCACGGCCAGCCAAGCGTGGCGTGGCCGCCAATACACGGGCGGCCGCGCAGCCGTTTTAAGCCGGGCGGCCGCGCCAGCCTGCTAACGAAGACTACGGCGTCTGCTCAGGCGGCGGGCTTGGGCGGCGCGGTTCCGGCCGAGAGCTTGTCCTGCGTCCTGAGGGCAAAATCGCTGGCGTCATGGCGCTCAGGCAATTGGCTTGCGGGATCGCCGGAAGTGCGGTTGACGATCCGTCCCCGCTTAACCGCCGGTCGGGCGGCGATCGCATCGGCCCAGCGGAGAACGTTCTTGTAGTCCTGCACGCTTAAAAATTCGGCCGCCCCATATTGCCCGCCCCTGACGAGGCCGCCATACCAGGGCCAGATGGCGATGTCGGCGATCGTGTAGTCGCCGCCCGCCACGTACTCGCTCTCGGCCAGACGCCGGTCGAGAACGTCCAACAGGCGCTTCGTCTCCATCGCGTACCGGTCGATGGCGTATTCGATCTTGATCGGCGCGTAGGCGTAAAAATGGCCGAACCCGCCGCCGAGAAAGGGCGCGCTTCCCATCTGCCAGAAGAGCCAGGAAAAGCACTCGGCGCGTTCGGCCGGCTCGGTCGGCAGAAAGGCGCCGAACTTCTCGGCGAGATAGAGCAGAATCGCGCCGGACTCGAAGACGCGGATGGGCTTCGCGCCGCTGCGATCCACCATCGCCGGAATCTTGGAATTGGGATTGATGGCGACGAAGCCGCTGCCGAATTGGTCGCGCTCGTTGATCTTGATCAGCCAGGCGTCGTACTCGGCCTCTTTCTTGCCGAGCGTGAGCAGCTCCTCGAACATGATCGTGACCTTCTGGCCGTTCGGCGTTCCCAGCGAATAGAGCTGGAAGGGATGGCGGCCGACCGGCAGCTCCTTTTCGTGGGTTGAGCCGGCGATCGGGCGGTTGATGCTCGCGAACTGGCCGCCGTTCGGCTTCACCCAGGTCCAGACCTTCGGCGGGATGTATTCGGACGAACTGCTCATTGATGCGGCTCCAGTTCTCAAAAAAGCGCAGACCGCGGCGCGCCAACCGCGGCGCGGGATCGACAACCATTTGGGCTTCGACTTGATGGTTCCCTAGGATCTCGCCCTCAGCGCGGCGCCCACTCAAGTTCGGGACCGAGCGGGACGATGCGCGTCGGGTTGAGGGTCTGGATGGAATAATAGCCGCGCTTGATGTGGTCCAGGTTGAAGGTCTCGCGGAACGCGGGAATCGCGATCAGGCGCGCGAGATAGGCGCTCACATTCGCGTGATCGGCGATGCGGCGCAAGTTGCACTTGAAGACGCCGTGATAGGCCGCGTCGAAGCGCGCAAGCGTCACGAAGACGCGAATGTCGGTCTCCGTAAGCCGGTCGCCGAACAGGAACGGGCCGGCCTCGAGCTTTCGCTCCAGTATGTCGAGTGTCGCGAAGATCGGGCCGAAGGCTTCCTCGTAGGCTGCCTGGGTGGTCGCGAATCCGGCGCGGTAAACCCCGTTGTTGAACGACGCGTAGGTCGCCTCGTTGAGCGCGTCGATGTCGCGCCGCAGATCCTCCGGGCATAGATCGACCGAGGAATCGGCGAGCGCGCCCAAGCCAGAATTGAACATGCGCAGGAGGTCGGCGGATTCGTTGTTGACGATCGTCCGGCGCTCCTTGTCCCACAAAGCCGGAACCGTCGCCCGGCCGGTGAAATGCGGATCGGCGCTTGTGTAGATTTCGTGCAGGTAGGTTGCGCCATTGACTTCGTCGCGATCCGTGCCGGGATAGTCGCCGAACCGCCAGCCCTGGTCGGTCATCATGGGCTCGACGATCGCGATCGAAACGACATCCTCGAGCCGCTTGAGCTTGCGGGCGATCAAGACCCGCGTCGCCCACGGGCAGCCGAACGAAGCGTAGAGGTGATAGCGGCCGGGCTCTGCGCGAAAGCCGCCCTCGCCGGTCGGTCCGGCGACGCCGTCGGGCGTTATCCAGCTGCGGAAGCTCGAGACCTGGCGGACGAAGCCGCCCTTGGCGTCTGTCGCCGAGACCGGCTTCCAGGTCTCGGACCATTGGCCGTCGACAAGCATGGCGCGCAACTCCCGAAGCGCCGCCGTTTCAACGCCCGATCCCGGCCGCGGTCAAGCTTGCCGGAGCCTTCGGGGGCGATCGCCGGAAATCGTCGAGCGAGCGATACTAAAGCTCTTGCTTAGCTATCGTAAACGTGATACTTAAGTCTATGCTTAACTATGAAGCCGAGCTCGACCAGGCCTTCCAGGCTCTCGCCGATCCGACCCGCCGGGCGATCGTCGAGCGGCTCGCAGAAGGGCCAGCGTCAGTCAGCGAGCTCAAGCGGCCGCTCGACATGTCGCTGCCGGCGGTGATGCAGCATCTCGCGGTGCTTGAGAGCTCGGGGCTCGTCGTTTCGCAAAAGTCGGGGCGGGTGCGCACCTGCCGCATCAATCCGGCCGCGCTTGCCGAAGCCGAGCGATGGATCGCCGAGCGGCGCCTCGAGTGGGAGCGCCGCCTCGATCGACTCGGCGACTATCTCCAAACCCTGGAAAGCGAAGGAAAGAGCGATGAACACAATGAATGATAGAGCCAGCAAGCTCCAGCCGGCGCCGGTGCGCGTGTCGCGCCTTTTCTCTGCGCCCCGCGAAACCGTGTTCAAGGCATGGAGCTCGGCGGACCACGTCAGGCGATGGTTCTGCCCGAACGGCTATTCGGTTCCGGAAGCCAAGGTCGAGATGCGGGTCGGCGGAGCGTTCGAGGTGTGCATGCGCTCGCCCGAGGGCGTCGATCACTGGACCAGGGGAACGTTCACGGAAGTCTTGGCGCCGGAGCGGCTGACGATCGACCACCACGTGATCGACCCCTGCGGCGGCGGGCCTTTGTTCAGCGCCGTCACTGAGGTCAAATTCAGCATGGGCCCGGGCGGCACGCTCATGGAGGTTGTGCAAACCTATAGTTTCCCTGGCTCGGCGGAGGCCGAGCAGATGCTCAGAGGCGCGCCCGAGGGCTGGCGTCAGACGCTCGACAAGCTCGAGGCGGAAGTCTCGCGTCTGCAGGCGAACGGCGGCGGCCGATCGGTTGTTCACGGCGACTTCCATCTGGAGCGCACCTACGACGCGACCGCGGAGCAGGTCTATGAGGCGCTATCGAACGAAGCCGCCAAGGGCCGCTGGTTTTATGGGCCCGAAGGGTGGCGGCTGATCGAACGCGCGATGGACTTCCGCGTCGGCGGCCGCGAGCGGGTGAAGGGTGGTTTCGACGGCGGCGTGACGACGACCTTCGACGCGATCTACCACGACATCGTTCCGCGAGAGCGGATCGTCTACACCTACGAAATGCGCATCGATGAGCGGAAGATTTCCGTTTCTCTAGCGACGCTTGAGATCGAGCCCTTAGGCGCGGGACGGACGAAGCTCAAGGTTTGCGAGCAGGGCGCGTTTCTCGACGGCTACGACGACGCGGGTAAACGCGAACACGGCACGGGCGACCTGCTCGATAAGCTCGGCGCGTCGCTCGGCGGGTGAGCGCGTTCTAGCGCCGGCCGCACTTCGATAGAGTTGTTGACGTTAGCGCACCCGCCCCCTCTTGAGGGGGCGGGTGGGGGGTCGCGCGCAAATTCATGAGCTGAACAAGCCTCTACTCGTCGTTTGACGCGTTGAGGTCGTTCCAGCCGATGTATTCCCCCTCAAGGGGCTCGCGTAGGCGGACCCCTATGCCTCCGCCGTCATCTTTAGGGAGGAAGACGACGCCGGCGGCTTCGAGCGCCGCGCGCAACTTGTCGATTCCTTCCTCGGCGACAGGATCGGACGCTTCGGTCTCTAGACGCTCGACGAGCGACACCGGCACGCCGGCGGCGTCGGCGAGTTTCGTCTGGGACCAATCGATAAGGGCGCGCGCGGCTCTGACCTGGGAGGCTTCGATCATCGCGCGAGATTATTGCGCGGACGTCGCCGACATGGCAACCGCGGGATGGGCGGCTTCGCGAATGCTGTCGCCAAGCGCCTTGCGCGCAAGCGCGGCTTCGCCGCCGCTGGTGGCGTGATAGAGCGAGAGCTGCTCGAACTCGTCATCGCGCGGCGGCGCGATCGCGAGGTCGGTGTACGTATAGCGGTCGGGAGCGTTCAGAACCTCGTTGAGGATGCGCCGCGTCCTCAGGAAGAATCGCGAGTAGTGCCATGCCTTGACCGCGATCCCGCCCCAGTAGCGCGGATAGAACACGAAGGGGGATTCAAGCGGCAGACCGTGGCGGCGGTCCCGACGGTATTTGAGCCGGAAGGCGCCGCCTTCGAGCGGATGCACGCCCTCCTGCTCGATCATGAGCTTGAACCACATCATCGTGCTCGTGATCTGCTTCGGCCGCCCGTTCGGGATCTGCGCGGCGCGCTTCAGGATCGTGCGGATGTGTTCTGGCGTGTAATAGGCTTTCCAGGCCGCCTGGTAGGCGTCCTCCCATTCGGCGTCGCTCATCTTCGAATGATGGGAGACGCGGTGGTCGAGGTCATATTTGTTGATGTCGGGGTCCATCCAGACACCCTTCTTCAACAGGGTCTTGTGGTCCTCGGAGCCCGGCAGGGGCGTCAGGAAGAAGAACTCGAGAATGTCGAGCGGCATTTCGCGCTTGATGATCTCGATGTCGCGCAGGATCGATTCTTTCGTGTCGGCAGGAAAGCCGAGGATGTAGCCGGCGAAAGTCAATGCGCCATGGGCGCGCCATTTCTGCAGCATCACGCGATATTCGGTGATCTTGTTCTGGCGCTTCTTGGCGGCGATGAGATTCTCGGGATTGATGTTCTCAAGCCCGATGAAGATGCGCTTCGCGCCGGCTTTCGTCGCCTTCTCGATGAAGTTCGGAATCTTGTGACAGAGCGTATCGACCTGGATCGTGAAGCCGCAGTAGATGCCCTCGTCCTGGAGCTTGATGACCCGGTCGAGGAGGATTTCCCAGTCGCTGTTGCGGGCGAAATTGTCGTCGGTGATGAAGAACCGGTCGATGCCTTGCGCCCGGTTCTCGCGAATGATCTGCTCCAGATCGTCGGGGGTGCGGAAGCGACTCTTACGGCCCTGGACGTTGATGATGGTGCAGAACGAACACTGATACGGGCAGCCGCGCCCGAGGTCGATCGAGGAATAATGGCCCGTTGTGCGCTTAAGATGTTTGCGGGGCAGGATCGGCGCCGGCTCCCCTTCGAGCGAAGGCAGCTTGTCCATGAAATTATAGAGCGGTTTCAACGCGCCGTTCCAGGCGTCCAGCAGCACCTCGTCGAGCCGATTCTCCTCCGCCTCGCCCGCGAACAGCGAAATTCCGAGCCCCTGCGCCTCCTTGAGCTCCGCCGGCATTTCCGGGAGCATCGCGATGCAGCCTGAGACGTGGAATCCGCCCATGCAGACTTGGAAGCCGGCGTCGCGAAACTGCCGCGCGATATCGAACGCGCGCGGAAACTGATTTCGATTGCACGCCGACGAGGCCGACCAGAACACGCCCGCCCTTCTGTTTCAGCTTGCGGATGATGCGGCTTGGCACCACCCTGCGGTTGGTTTCGTCATAGGTGTCGATTTCGATCTCTACGCCTGGCCCCAACACCCCGCGCCGGATGGCGTCCCCGGCCAGACTGTTCATGCAGGCGAGCGTGTTCGACGGGAGCGCCGAGCGGAACCATTGGATCGGATAGCCGTCGTCGTCGTAGTGGGTAGGTTTGACGAGAACGAAGGTAAATAACGAATCCGTGGCGCGTGAAACCGGCTCGGCCGCGATTGGATTCGACGACGCCCTCATGAATTGGTTGCCCCACAGATGGTTGGCGCACCGCTAGCACGGGCGGGTTATTGGAGCAAATGGGGCAATCCTGGGCCGGAGGCGGGCTCAAGGCTGCATTACATTGGCGGGACAAGGCCGTCCTTGCCGATGAGGACGAAGGCGGCGTCGATCGAGCCGTCGCCCTGCTTGGGCCCGCGGGCGATGATCGCCGCGCCGGGCTTGAGATCGGTCTTTGCGCCAGGTTCAAGCGCGACGATCGGCGTCTTCGGATCGACAACAATGGTCTGCTCACCGCCCTTGTAAGTCACCGTGAGCTTAGGTCCGGTCGCTGCGTCGACGCGCGCGGAGATGGCGCCGTTGGTCATCGAGCTCTTCGGCGCGAGGTCGAAGGGGCGAAAGCCCTCGCCAGTTCCCCGCATCGATTCGGGAAAGATGTGCACTTCCATCGCCTTGAGTTCGCTCCCCTCGCCCGGCAGGGCGGCGACGCCGATGAAGCTCCCGGGCTTCACGTCGGTGAGCGCAGCGGGAACCACGAGGACGAAGCGCGTTTTCGGATTGAGATGGATGGTCTGATCCTCGCCCGCGCGGGTGTGCACGTTCAGGGCCGAGCCGTCGGCGCTGATCGTTTGGATGGTTGCGCGCGAGGATGCGACAGGCGCGTTCTGGGCAAACGCGGTCGTGACGCCCAAGACGATCGCCGCGGCAAGAGCAATTTTGAACGACGCCATCGCAAGTCTCCCAAATCAGCGGCGCAATTGGCCGAACTCGGTATGGGCGGTCACAGGCACTAGAGAATCATCGTGATGTTTCCAAGACCGAAGCGGCGCTTGAGCGCAAAGACGCGTGAGGCGACGGTGGCCTAGATTTTGACTTCCTTCCCGTCCTGGCTCCAGCGGGTATGGAAGCTGCCTTCCCTGTCGAGGCGGCGATAGGTGTGGGCGCCGAAATAGTCGCGCAACCCCTGCAGCAGATTTGCCGGCCCGCGGGCGCGCCTGAGACCATCGTAATAGGCGAGCGATGATGAGAAAGCCGGCGTCGGCACGCCGCTGGCGACCGCCAATCCAAGCACCCCGCGCCACGCGCCCTCCGTCCTGACGACGCCCTCTCGGAAGTAGTCGTCGAACAACAGGTTGGCGAGTTTCGGGTCGCGATCGAAGGCTTCCTTGATGCGATCGAGGAAGCGGGCGCGAATGATGCAGCCGCCGCGCCAGATGGTCGCCATGTCGCCGAGCTTCAGATCCCATTTGAACTGCGCGGAAGCGACCGCCATTTGCTCGAATCCTTGCGCATAGGCGATGATCTTCGAGGCGTAGAGCGCGTCGCGGATGGCGTCGATCTCCGCCTTTTCGGGCTTGCGCGTTTGCGGCGCGGGATGGGGCGTCTTCTTTTCGAACGCCAGGCGCATTGCGCGATTGGCGGAGACGACGCGGGCGAAGACCGCCTCGGTGATCCCGGTCAGCGGCACGCCAAGCTCGAGCGCGTTCTGCGCCGTCCAGCGGCCCGTCCCCTTCTGCTCCGCTTCATCGAGGATGACGTCGACCAGCGGCTTGCCGGTGTCGCCGTCGGTCTTGCGCAGGACCGCGGCGGTGATCTCGATCAGATAGCTGTCGAGGTCGCCCTCTTTCCAGGTCTGGAAGATGTCGGCCATCGCGGGCGCGTCGAGGCCATATACGCTTTTCATGAGATCGTAGGCTTCGGCAATGATCTGCATGTCGGCATATTCGATGCCGTTGTGCACCATCTTGACATAGTGGCCCGCGCCTTGCGGGCCGATGTAAGTGCAGCAGGGCACGCCATCGACCTGGGCCGCCATCTTGGTCAGCATCGGGGCGATGCGGTCCCAGGCTTCGCGATCGCCGCCCGGCATCATGCTCGGACCTTCGAGCGCACCCTCCTCGCCGCCTGAGACGCCCATGCCGACAAAGCGAATTTTTTTCTCTTCGCAGGTTTTGTAGCGCCGCGCAGTATCGGTAAAGAGCGAATTGCCCCCGTCGATGATGATGTCGCCTTCGTCGAGATGGGGCAGGAGCTCGTCGATCACCTCATCGACCGGCTTGCCGGCCTTGACCATGATGAGAATCGGGCGGGGCTTCTTGATGCTGGCGATAAACTCGGGCAGCGCCTTGGCAGGGAAGAAGCGGTTTTCGCCGCCGTGCTGGGCGATGAGCTCGTCGGTCCGCTCGGGATTGCGGTTGAAGACCGCGACTTCGAACTTATGCCGCGCCGCGTTTCGCGCCAGGTTTGCGCCCATGACGGCCAATCCCAGAACGCCGATGTCAGCTTGATCAGCCATGGGTTTCTCCCCGCATTTTTCCGGGACAGGTCGCCTGTTTTAGCCCCGCAACGAAGGGCGGGCAAATCCGCCGCGAGATCCGCAAGAGCCGGCCGAGTAACGCGCCGCATGAGCGGCGCGCAGAGCCGCCTGGACGTGCGCCTCATAATCGTGGTGTGAAGGCGTGGCTCGTCCCCGAGCGCGAGCTGACGCGACAGGCGAACGTTCCATGTGGATTGAGCGCTTCTGGCGCGTCAATTAACCAGGTCGACTGTCTTGTCCGCGCAGATATCGACATTGGACACATCCGCCGACTTACCGTCGGCATATTTCCCGCGCAGATCCACGTGACAATTCTTGCTCTGCGATACTTTGGCCCACGTCCATTGGCCGGCCTTCAGCGCGCCCAGCACCTTCTTCCAGTTAGTCGAGCCGCTCTCGGCCACCTGCAGCTCGATGAGATCGGCCTCGCGCCAGTTCGTCACCTTCACCGTCACTACGCCGCCCGTCGACGCTTTGGGCTTGGACTTCAGGCGCGCTGCATCGGCTGGAGCCGCCCTCGGGCTTTGGGTCCCGGGGGTCTGTGCGAGCGCCGGCGCCGCGACAACGCCGAACAGCGCCGCCGCAATCGTGACGGCCAAGATGATCCGGCCGCTCATGAATCTCCTCCCTGCACTCGCGCGAGCCGATGAGCTGCATGCGTGAGCATGGCTGTCAACGATGGCGAAAGAAAAGCCGGAACGTTCAGGGGCGCCGCCTACGCGCGATGCGCGGATCATTTGCGATCGATTTCTCATGACGCCGAGTTGACTAACTTCCAGACCGAGAACTTACTCGTGTCCGGGCGTTCTGGGTTTGGCGCTCGCCGCTCTCTGCCGCTTTCACGCTTTGAAACGCGCGGCGCTGACTAGCGTCGCCGGGTTCGGGCCTATTCTCAGCAGCGAAGATCAAAAGCCTGTTGTGGGGCGTTTCTGGCGATCCTAGACGTTATCGCATTTTGCGATAGTATAATGCCCGCCTTTTGAAACTCGGCGTCGACAGCCAGAATCGGCGAGCGGATGCTTTAGCTAAGAGCCCGGGATCATTGAATGAATAAGCCTTATGCCGACGCGCTCTGGGTTCGCGTGTATTATGAAGACACCGACTTTTCGGGCCGGGTCTATCACGCGTCCTATCTGCGCTTCCTCGAGCGCGGCCGCACCGAATGGCTGCGCCGGCGTGGCTTCGCGCATCGGGATCTTGCCGACAGCTCAGGCGTCATGTTCGCGGTGCGCTCGCTCAAAATCGACTATCTCATGCCGGCGATGATGGACGATCTTTTGGAAGTCGAGACCAGCGCCGCAATTGTGCGCGGCGCCTCGATCATTTTTCACCAACGCGTCGCGCGCGCGGACAAGGAACTCGTCACGGCTGAGGTGCTGGTCGCCTCGCTTCGCGACGGCCGTCCGGCGCGGATTCCCGCTGATTTGCGTCTTCGCCTTCAGCCGAACTGACAATCAACCGGCGAAGCGCGGTTCTGGAACGCCACGGAGGCCAAGATCGTGAATGGCGAAAAGGCTGCCCCGGAGAACGCCGTCGCCGGGGAAGCGCGGCAGCGGCGGCTTCGCCATCGACGTCACGTAAAGAATGTCGAGGTTCGGACCGCCAAACATGACGCTCGTCACTTTCTTCACCGGCATGTCGATGATGCGGTCGACTTTGCCGTCCGGCGTATAGCGGACGAGGCGGCCGTCGTAGACCAGAGCGTTCCAGAGGCACCCTTCGGCGTCGACGGTCGAGCCATCCGCGGCGCCGCCGCGCGAACGGTCGACCTTGCAGAAGGTCCGCCTGTTGGAGACAGCGCCTGTCTCGAGGTTATAGTCGTAGGCCCAGATCTCGCCTGTCCAGGTGTCGGTGAAATAAAAGATGCGCCCGTCCGGACTCCAGCACGGTCCGTTCGAGACGATGATGTGGTCGTCAAGCTTATGCAGCGAAAGGTCGGGGTCGAGACGATAGAGCGCGCCATTGGGACCGTCTTCCATCGTGTCCATTGAGCCGGCGATGAATTGGCCCCGCTTATCGACCTTGCCGTCGTTGAGACGATTGGCCGGCTTGTCCCGCTCAGGATCGATGATGAGCTGACAATCGCCGCTCTTGAAATCGAGAAAATGAAATCCGTTCGCCAGCGACACGACCGCGCCGCCCTGCCGGCGCAACGCCATCGAGCCAATCTTCGCCGGCACGTCCCAGGCTCGCACCTCGCGCCCGTCGGCGGTGCAGCGGAACACATTGCAGCCGAAACTGTCGATGAAATAGAGGCGCTGCTCGTCGACGTCCCAGAGAGGTCCCTCTCCGAGTATGGTCTTGACGTCGATCAGCACTTCGATGCGCATCAGCTCCTCCCTCCGTTATTTTGCTTTTCAGCGCGGCGTCGACCGAGGCCGGCGCGCGAAGGTTTCGCGCGGCCAAGCGGTCAGAAGGCGACCTTGTCTCCACCCTTGAGCTCGAGGATTTCGCGCGCTTCGTCCGGGCTCGCGATCGAGAGACCCAACCCCTCGATGATCTGACGAGCGGCGCGCACTTGCTCGGCGCCGCTCGCAGCCAGCTTGCCCGGACCCGACCAGAGCGAGTCCTCGAGCCCGACGCGGACATCGGCGCCCATCGCCGCGGCCATAGCCGCGATGGGCAATTGATTGCGGCCGGCCCCGAGCACCGACCATTTGTACTGATTGCCGAACAGACGGTCGGCGGTCCGTTTCATATGCATGACGTCCTCGGGATGAGGCCCGATCCCGCCCAGGATGCCAAACACGGTCTGGACGAACAGCGGCGGCTTGACGAGGCCGCGCTCAAGGAAGTGATTGAGGTTATAGAGATGCCCGGTGTCGTAGCACTCGAACTCGAAGCGCGTCCCGGAGCCGCTGAGCGTGCGCAACACGAATTCGATGTCCTTGAACGTGTTGCGGAACACGAGGTCGCGCGAGTTCTCGAGCGCCTGCGGCTCCCAATCGTGTTTGAAGGTCTTGAAGCGATTGAGCATCGGGAAGAGCCCGAAATTCATCGAGCCCATGTTGAGCGACGCCACCTCCGGCTTGAACGTCTCCGCCGGCTTCACCCGTTCCTGAACGGTCATGAAGGGCGCGCCGCCGGTGGTTATATTGAGCACCGCCTTTGTCGACTGCTTGATGCGCGGCAGAAAGCGCCCGAAGGCCTCCGGGCTTTGATCCGGACGGCCGGTTTTCTCGTCGCGCGCGTGCAAGTGGACAATCGCGGCGCCCGCTTCGGCCGCCGCGATCGCCGCCTCGGCGATCTGGTCAGCCGTGACCGGAAGGTGGGACGACATTGACGGCGTGTGGATCGCCCCCGTCACGGCGCAGGTGATGATGACCTTGTTCGACTGAGCCATATGATCGATGTTCCTTATCTGCGCGGTCCGCTACCGACCGATGTTCTTGTCCGCCCAGCGCTTATGCGCCGCGAGCGCAATCAGGCGGCGGTCTCGCCAGGCCTGGCGCTCTCCGAGTTTATCCGCGGGCAAGCGTTCGCGCCGCTCGGATTCGACTTTATCCATGACAGGCCCGCTCCAATCGACGCGCCATTGCGTGGATGGGAAGATGCCGGAATAGATGCCTTGATAGCGATCGGCATAGTCGCGGACCCCGGCGGGAGCGTTGAGGTCGATGGTCTCGAACGGCCCGATGAAGGACCAGCGCAACGCGAGGCCTTCACGAATCCCGACATCGACATCCTCGACCCCCGCATATCCCTGCTCGACCAGCCGGAAGGCCTCCTCCAAGAGCGCGCCCTGCAGCCGGTTCATGACAAAGCCGTCGAGCTCGCGCTTCATGACGATCGGCGCATGGCCCGCGGCGCGCAGAAACTTCGCGGCGCGCTCGACAAAAACCGGGTCAGTCCACGGCGCCGGCACAATTTCGGCGGCGGGAATAAGATAGGGCGGATTGATCGGGTGCACGACGAGGCAGCGCGCGCGGCCTTTAAGATTTTCGGTGAAGGCTGAGGGCAGAATCGCGGAGGTCGAGCTCGCCAGCACGGCGTCAGCCGGCGCGGCCGCGTCGAGCTCAGCGAACACCGCGCGCTTCACCTCGACATTCTCCGGCGTGTTCTCTTGGACGTGGACCGTTCCTTCGAGCGCCGACTTGAGCGTCGCCGCCACGCGGATTTGTTTTGCGACTTCGCTCGCCGAGGCGCCGCCCAGAAGATCGTTCGCCTCGAGGTCCGGCAAAAGCCGCTCGATATAGGCCAGAGCCTTGGGGGGCGCCTCTTTGTCCTGATCCCAGAGGGCGACCTCGTTACCGGCCCGGGCAAAGCTGATCGCCCATGCGCGGCCGACAAAGCCCGCGCCAATGACCGTCACTCTTGTCATGTGCTGCTCCAAGCCCGCTATCCGTCACAATGTCTCGACATTGGCGTCGACGCCGATCGACTGGCCGGATATGTTACGCCCCGCCGGGGACAGTAGGTAGGCGATTGTCGCGGCGACGTCGCCCGCGGTCACCATCCGGCGCATCGAGACTCGCTCGAGATACGTTTTTTCCATGGCCTCGTAGCTGACGCCCGTCTGCTTGGCGCGGGCGGCGATCACTCCGGTCATGCGCGGCCCCTCGACGATGCCAGGCAGAATTGCATTGACGCGGATGTTGGCGGGTCCCAGCTCCTTGGCGAGGCTTTGGGTCAATCCGATAACGCCAAACTTGGCCGCCGAATAGGGTGTGCGGAATGCGTAGCCGAACCGTCCCGCTGAGGAGGACAGATTGACGATCGAGCCGCCGCCCGCGGCCTTGAGCAAGGGCACGGCAAAGTGTGCGCAGAGGAACTGCCCAGTCAGGCAGACGTCGATGGTGCGCCGCCAATCTTCCGGCTTGATCTCCTCGACCCCGCCGGTCGGCCCGGCGATCCCCGCGTTGTTGATCAAGGCGTCGAGCCCGCCAAGGGATGCTTTGACGTCATCGAACAGACACTTGACGTCCTCTTCGGATGAGACGTCGGCCCTTGTGACTCCAGCGTTAGGATGAGAAGCGCGATAGTCGGCGAGGAACTGGTCGGCGACATCGCAGATATGGACTTGCGCGCCCCTAGCGATGAGCAGGTCGGCGGTCGCGCGCCCGATGCCCGACGCGCCGGCTGTAACCAGGACGCGCAGCGTCTCGGGAAGCGCAAACACGTCAGCGGGATCGCTCATTCATTCACTCCGATAGTCAGGTTCGCCTGTCGCGTAGCGCCATAACCGCTACAAGAACGACAAGGCCAAAGAGGATCGTTCGCGTCGCGTAGGGCAGGGTGGTGCCAGCCAGCAGCGTCTGGAGAGAGGTCAACAACAGCGCCCCGCCAAGCATGCCGAGATAGCTCCCTCGGCCGCCGGTGATCAACGCCCCGCCGACCACCACCACCGCGATCGACGGAAGGAGATAGTCGTCGCCCATGCCGAGGCTGCCCTGCCCGGAAAATCCGGTGAGGAGTATGCCAACAAGCGCGGAACAGAGCGCGGAGAGCATGTAGACGCCGATGGTCGTGCGGCCGACCGAAATCCCCGAGAGGCGCGCGACGCGAATCCCGTTGCCGATTCCATAAACCCGCCGTCCGAACGGCGTGTCCGACAGAAGGACCGTCGCGAAGATGACGAAGGCGATCAGGAAAATGACAACAGGCGTCACGCCCGCGAGATGCCCGGTCATGAACCAGCGCAAGAGGGGCGAGGCGAAACCCGCCGGCGTTCCATGGGAATAAAGCAGCGCGGCGCCTTGCAGGAAGCCGTTCATCGCCAAGGTCACCACGATCGGCGACAATCCTAGCGCGACGACGCCAACGCCGTTGAAGAAGCCAATGAGGCAGGCCAGCGCCAGCACGACCGGCAGCGCATAGAGGAGCGCCGCGTCCGACCCTTGCACCATGCCGGCAAGCAGAATGCCGCAGAAACCGATGGTCCAGGGCACGGAGAGGTCGAGTCCGCCGGTCAGGATCACCGTCCCCTGGCCAAGCGCCAGAATGGCGAGGAAGCCTGAGAGCACGGCGAGCGCGTCCCAATAGCGCCAATTCGTGACGGCGTGGCCGAGCGTCAGTTGCGTCACGACCAGGACGATCAGGAAGCAGACATAGGCGGGGAGCGCGTAGCGCAGCGTCTGCGCGTGGCGCGTGAACCAGCTTGTCCCAGACAAAGGTGACGTTGCGCTTTCGCTGAAGCCGCCGCCCATCGCAAGACGCCTGTCGCCGCCGCCGATCTGGCGCGGCAGCATGCCCTTTCGCCAGGCGGCGAGATGGACGAGCCCGCCGCGGATCTGCCCCGCCAATGTCGAGTTGCGCGATATGGACGAGGCGAGCACCGCGAGCAAAAGGACAAGCCCCTCGGCTATGCTGGAGTAGTAGGCGGAGACGTTCAGCACCAGGAGAATATTGACGACAATCATCAGGATGTAGGCGCCGACGATCGAGCCGATCGGGCCGCCGCGACCGCCGCCGAGGCGCGTCCCGCCGACAACAACCGCGGCAAAGATTGATAGCAGCAGCGGATTGCCTACCAGCGGGTCGCCCGAGCCGGTCTGCGCGCTGATGAAGACGCCCGCGAGCCCGTAGAAGCCGCCGGCAAGCACGTAGACGCCGAAGCGCACCAGCATGACGCGGACGCCCGTCGCGGCGCTCGCGTCGGCGTCGCTTCCGACGGCGTAGATCGCTGTTCCGAACCGGGTGTTCTTGAGCCACAGCCAAAAGGCGACGAGCGCCAGGAGAAGGACGATCGGCATCGGCAGCCTGTTCGGAATGGCGTCCCCTAAGAAGAAGGTTCCGAGCGAAGGAGAAACGAAACCGCCCGGCTTCTCCATGACCAATAGCGTGACGCCCTGCACGATGAACATGGTGGAGAGCGTCACCACGATCGGCTGCAGCCTGAGAAAGGCGATGAAGAGGCCGTTGAAGGCGCCGACGGCCGCGCCGACCCCGACCCCCGCCAGCGTCCAAAGAACCACCGACGCGTCTGGATTCGTCGGGCTCATGCTCGCCGCCAAGACGACGTTGACGAGGGAAAGCACCGCGCCTGCAGACAAGTCGAAGCCGCCGACAAGAATGACAAGGGTCTCGCCGAATGCGGCGATTGCGAGCGACGCGCCGCCGCTCGCCAGGAAGCTCACATCGAAATAGGAGAGCGGCGCGGTATTGACCGCATCGACAACCAACAGAAGCGCGAGAAAAACGACGATCGCCGCGATCAGCCCGCGGCTGCGGGCGAGCCTCAGCCACAGCGTCGAGCGCGCAGGCGCGGCGGCCTCGAGGGCCCGAACGCTCACGCGAGAGTTTCCTCGCGCAGCGTCTCGCCGCCGAGCGCCGGCCACATGATCGCGCGTTCGGTGAGATCCTTCGCCTCGATCTCGGCGACCAAGCGGCCGCTGTACAGCACGATCACCCGATCGCAGAGATGAACCAGCTCGGGAATTTCGGTGGAGTGAAACAGAATCCCGCCGCCCGCCTCGACATAATTGCGCATCAGCACGTAGAGCTCATGCTTGGTGCCGACGTCGATGCCGCGAGTTCGGATCGAACAGAAGCAAAATACGACTCTCGGCCAGCAGCCATTTGGCGATGGCGATCTTCTGCTGATTGCCGCCGGAGAATGCGGACACGTGCGCCCATAAAGCTCGGCGCTCGACCTCGACCCGTTCGAAGACGCGCGAGACCTCGGCGGCCTCCCGCGCTTTGTCGATGAGACCGCCTCTGGCGAACCGCTCGATCACCGGCAGCGAGGCGTTGTGCTTGCCGGACAGATTTAAGAACAGCGCCTCGCTCTTGCGGTCCTCGGGCACGAGGCCGATGCCGACATTCGGCTTGAGCGCGTCGCTCGGAGCGCCAATCACGACCGGACGGCCGTCGAGCCTCATCTCTCCGCCGCGAACATCCGCCATCCCGAAGCAAGCGAGGAAGAGGTCGAGTTGGCCCATTCCCTGAAGGCCCGCCACGCCAAGGATCTCGCCTCGATGCAAGGCGAAGCTCGCGTTTTTAAGTTTCTCGCCCGCGGCGAGGTCGCGCGCCGCGAAGACTTCGGGCGCCTCTGCAGGGCGCACGGCGGGCCGTGGCGGAAAGGTTTGCGCGATCGAGCGGCCGACGATCATCTCGACCACCTGTTCTTCGCTGAAGTCGCTGACCGCGCCGGTCGTGATATGGCGGCCATTGCGCATAATTGTGAGCCGATCGCAAAACGCGCGAACTTCCCGCATCCGATGCGAGATGAAGACGACGGTGACGCCCTCGCCTTTGAGGCGGGCGATCAGGTCGCCGAGCCAATCGACGTCGCGGCCCGCAAGAGTTGAGGTCGGCTCGTCGAGCAGGATCAGGCGAGGCTTGCGGTAGACAGCACGCGCAATCTCGATCTTCTGCTGCACGGCGAGATCGAGGCCGCCCACCTCGGCGTCGAGGTCGACATCGAAGCCTAGAGGGGCGAGATGTTCTCGCAGGGCCGCAGCCGCCCTTCTGCGGCGGATCATGCCAATAGGCCCCATCGGCGCATAGGGCAGAAGCATATTGTCCAGGACGGTCAGGTCGGGGACCAGCGTCATTTCCTGGAAGGCAGTTTGGACGCCGAGCGCGTGCGCGGCGCGTGGCGAACGCAGGCGTGCCGGCTGGCCGAAGACCTCAATGCCGCCAGCGTCCGGCAGGATCAGTCCGGAGAGAAGCTTGACGATGGTGGATTTGCCGGCGCCGTTCTCGCCTAGCAGCGCGTGCACGCTTCCCTTCGCGATCGTGAACGAGACGTCGTCGACCGCGACGGTGGCGCCGAAGGTCTTGCGCAGATTGGCGACGGACACTGCCGCGTCGCCGGACGCCTCCGTCATATCGCACCTTGTTCTGGCAAGCGCCGGCCCGCGAAGCGAGAAGCTTAGAGGCGGGGCGCTTCTCCCCGCCTCATTTCGAGGATCAATGCTCGGGCTGGCCGACGAGCGCAGCGTTCAAGCCGATTTCGGGCGTCTGTTCCGAGAAGATCGAGGCGAACCAGCCCGGATTGCTGATGATCGCGGGCTTGAACACGTTGCATCCGGCCTTCATCTCGGCCCATGTGCCTTCCTCGCACAGCTTGACCGTGGCGTTGGTGACGACCGGCAGCGGCAGCTTGGTGAGCTTCGGCACGTCCTTGCCCTCGAGCTTGTCGATTGCGAGCTTGAGCGCGAGACCGCCCGAGTAGGGAGGCGAGGCGTAGGAGATGCTCGGATATCCCATCGGCCGATAGGTGCCCGCGGCGCCCTCGACCTTTGTTCCCTCCGGCAGCATCTGAATACGATGCCCGTTCGATCCTTCGCCGGCGCAGGGCTTCTTCTTGTTGTCAGGGATGCCAGCCTCATCCTGCATCGACGCGGCGGTGTAGCAACCGACCTGCATCCACAAGCCATCGATCTGATTCCAATTGTGGGTGGCGAGAATCTTCGAAAGCTCAGTGCGGGCGACGGCCTGCGACCACATGCCGACCGCCTCGCCAATGACATGGATGTCGGGATGCTTGGCGAAAACCGCCTTCGCCGCCGCGGTGCGCTGGGTGTCGACCGAGGTTCCGGGCACGCCGGTGATGACAACGATGTTGCCCTTGCCGCCCAGCTTGTCGACCAGCCATTGAGCCGTGACTTGGCCGGCCTCATCCTGATCGATATGGGTGTTGTAGGCGCAAGGCTCGGTGATCTCTGCGTCGTAAGCGAAAACGACCACGCCCTTGTCGCAGGCGTTCTTCACCACGTGATTGAGCGCCGTCGGCGAGATCGGATAGACAATAATCGCCTTCGCGCCTTGCTGCACCATCGCGTTGATCTGCTGAATTTGCCGCTGCGCGTTGGGTCCCGCGACCTGCACGGTCAGGTCCACCTTGTCGCGAAGCGACGCGTGGTCGGCCATGGCCTTAACCATGTTCGCCGCCTCGGCCTGCCAGTCATTGCCGATATAGCTCATGCTCAGGAACACTTTGTACTTGTCCGCGGCTTCAGCGGAGATTCCGGCGGCCGCCAGGAATGCGGCTCCAAGCGCTGCGGCGCCGACGCACGACGATAGGCTCATCAAGGTCCTCCTCCCATTGGCGGCCTTGCCGGCCGTTTGACTTTTGATCATAGATCACAAATCATGAAGCGCGCAAGACATGAGGCCCATGGGCCTCGCGAGACGGACAGGCGGTTGCAATGACGGTCGCGGCCGTCGCTCAGGCGGATATTCGATCAGCGCCCGTCGCGCGCGACACCCTGCAGGAACGCGTTTACAACCGATTGGCCAATCTGATCCTCGACGGCGACATCCCGCCGGGTCGGCTCGTCACCATCCAAAGCCTGGCCGAGGCGTTCGGCGTCAGCGCCATGCCCGTGCGAGAGGCGCTCAAACGGCTGACCGCCTCCAACGCCTTGACCGTGGTCTCGGGACGCAGCATCGGCGTTCCGCCGATCACGCTCGAGCGGTTCGCGGACCTGCGCAATGTGCGCCGGGAGATCGAGGGCGCGGCGACCGCATGGGCGGCCAAACGCATCGACACCGACAGTCTCGCTGCGCTCGAGCAGGACCTTGGCCGCATGGACCAAGCGATCGCGTCGGGCGAGACGACGGCCTATCTCAAGGCCAACCGCTCGTTTCACTTTACGATCTACCGCGCTTCGGGCTCGCCGGTGTCCGTGGCGCTGATCGAGAGCCTCTGGTTGCAAATCAGCCCCTACTTCAATCTGCTTCAAGGCTCGGGCAACTACGTCTCGGCCAACTCGAGCCACCGGACTGCGGCCGAGGCGCTCAAGCGCGGCGACGCCGCTTCGGCGAAAGCGGCGATAAGGGCCGATATCGATCGCGCGTTCGATGTCCTGGCCGCGAAGCTGGACTAAGTCCGAGGCGCGTTCAATCGATCTCCGGCGCCACGTCCCGGTCGAGCCAGCTGGGATCGATTTCGGGCAGCGGGATGGCGTCGATGAGGAGCCGGGTGTAGCGGCTCTTCGGCGCGGAGAAGACCTCCTCGCAGCGGCCCTCTTCGACCACCTGGCCCGCCTGCATCACATAGACCCGGTCGCAAACGGCTCGGATCACCGAGAGGTCGTGGCTGATGAACGCCATCGCGAGACCGAGGTCGCGCGTGAGCGTCTTGAGGAGATTGAGCGCTTGCGCCTGCGTCGACACGTCGAGGCCCGAGACGATCTCGTCGGCGAGCACAAAGTCCGGCTCGAGCAGCGCGGCGCGCGCGATGCCCACGCGCTGGCGCTGGCCGCCGGAGAGTTCGTGCGGCGTCCGGTCAAGACAAGAAAGCGGCAGCGCGACCCGATCGAAGAACCCGCGAACGCGTCGCTCGGCGTCAGTATGATCGCGCGCGACGCGATGAAAGAGCAGCGGCTCGACCAGGATTTGCCTGACCGTGTGGCGCGGATTGAGCGAAGTCATCGGATCCTGGAAGATCATCTGCATGCGTCGCCTGAGTGGCCGCATGTCGCGCTCCGGCAGATGCGAGATGTCCCGCCCGTCGAAGACAATGCTGCCGGCGTCGATGTCGATGAGTTGCAGGAGCGCGCGGCAGAGCGTCGTTTTGCCCGAGCCCGATTCTCCGACAATGCCAACGGTTTCGCCTCGGCCGATCCTGAGATCGACGCCATGCAGGACTTTTACCGCGCCCACACGTTCGCCGTTCAGGCGCCGTTTTCCCCCATAGGCGACCTCGACGCCGCTCGCGACGATGAGATCCTTACCCATGCGGCGGCCTAGCGGCTCGCTCCCGCGACTTCGAGCCGCAGCTCAGCGACCAAAGCCTCGGGCACGGGCTTAAGCCCTGCGTCGGGCCGATCGTATCGGGGCCCCGCTGCGATCAGGGCGCGGGTGTAAGCGTGGCGAGGCGCCGAGAGCATGTGCGATGTCGGGCCCGAACTCGATGACCGCGCCGGCGAAGAGCAGAGTCACCCGGTCGCAAATTTGCGCCACTACGCCAAGATCGTGAGTGACGAAGATGACGGCAGTCCGATGCGCCGCCTGCATCTGCCGAATAAGCCGTAAGATCTGCTTCTGCACCGTCACGTCGAGCGCCGTTGTCGGTTCGTCGGCGACGATGATTTTGGGCTCGAGCGCGAAAGCCGCAGCGATCAGGACGCGCTGGCGCATGCCCCCGGACAATTGGTGCGGGTAGGAGGTCAGTACGCGGTCTGGGTCTCGGATGTGCACTTCGGCGAGCAGTTCGAGCGCGCGTTTGCGCGCGTCGACGGCAGTCATGCCGCGGCGCAGCCGCAGGCCGTCCGTCAGCTGCCCCTCGATGCGGCGGCCTGGGTTGAGCGCGGTCATCGGGTCCTGGGGCACGAGCGCGATGGCGTCGCCGAAGATTAAGCGCGTCTCGCGCCGCGGCGCGGTCAAGAGGTCGCGGCCCTCGAACAGGATTTGCCCTTGAGTAATCCTCACCGTGCGCGGCAGCACGCCAAGCAGCGCCTTGACGATGGTGGATTTGCCGGCGCCGCTCTCGCCGACAAGCCCGAGCGTTTCGCCGGCCTCAAGATCGAGGCTCACATTCCGCAAGATTGGCTGCGCGCCTCCAAGCTCGGATACCACGCTTAAACGCCGAATGGAGAGGATCGGCGCGGTCATCGCCTGAGCACCGGGTCGAGCGCCCGCCGCAATCCGTCGCCGAGCTGATTGAAGGCGAGGACGGTTGCGAATAGCGCGGCGAGCGGCGCCGCGAACACCCACCAGGTCTGATGGATGAATTGCCGGCCTTCGGCGATCATGCCGCCCCAGGTCGGCGTGTCCGACGACACCGAGAGCCCGACGAACGACAGGATCGCTTCGACGATGACCGCAATGCCCATTTCGAGACTCACCAGCGCCAGTAACGCGGGGACCACGTTGGGGAGGATTTCGCGCATCAGGATATGGAACGGCGGAAAGCCAATGGCGCGCGCCGCTGTCACATAGTCGGACTCAGCCTGCGCCATCGTCTCAGCGCGCACGACCCGGCAGAAGCGCGTCCAGTCGATGATGGCGATCGCCGCGATGACCGATCCGACGCCAGCGCCGAGAACGGCGACGAGAAGGATCGAGAGCAACACCGGCGGGAACGCCATCCAGATGTCGACGAGCCGGGAGATCAAGCCGTCGACTGAGCCTCGATACCAGCCCGCGAGCAATCCGAGCGCCGTGCCTGCTAGCGCTGCAAGGCTCGCGGCGACGAAAGCGACGGTCAGCGCGATGCGTGCGCCATAGATGAGGCGCGAAAGCACGTCTCGGCCAAGGTCGTCCGTGCCGAGGTAATAGCCTGGCTCCGCGCCTGCAAACCCCGCCGGCGGGAGGGAGCCCTGGATCAGGTCCTGGTCGAGCGGGTTCTTCGGCGCGATCCACGGCGCGAATAGCGCGATCAGGATCAGCGCTAAGATAAACCCGCCGCCGATCATCACCTTCGGCTCGGCTGAGAGCGCGCGCAGACGCCGCGAGGCAAGGCTCGGGCCCGAAGCCACAAGAAGAGAAGAAGAAGCGGAGGCTTCCGTCATGTACGGCGCGCCCGCTCAAACATGGCGCAGCTTCGGATTGAACAGCACGACGAGAAGATCGACCGCGATGTTGATCAGAATGAAAATCACGGCGAACACCAGCACGAGCCCCTGTATCAGCGGCAAGTCGCGATTGATCACCGCCTCGATCGCCATATTGCCGATCCCGGGATAAGCAAAAATGCGCTCGATGATCACCGTGCCGCCGATGAGGAAGGTGAACTGAACGCCGGTCAGCGCCAGGGTCGGGCCGATCGCGTTGCGCAAAGCCTCCTGCAAGACGAGCCGGAATTCGGACATGCCCTTGAGCCGCGCGAGGAGCACATAGTCCTGCGCCATCGCCTCGTTGAGCGCGCCCTTGAGCACGCGTGCGATCACCGCCGCGAGAGGAAGGCCGAGCGCCAGCGTCGGCATGGCGAGGTGTTTGAGCAGGTCGAAGAACACGTCAAACCTGAGCCTTACAAGGCTCTCGACAAGGTAGAAGGGCGTCGTCATGCCGGCGCTGACGCTCGGATCGACCCTGCCGGTCAGCGGCAGAAGCGGCCACGCAACTCCGAATGCGAGCACAAGGGCGAGCGCCCATACGAAATCGGGAATGGCGAGCAAAAGCCCGTTGATCGCGTCGATGACCGGCTCCAACCAGGTCCGCCGCGCCATTGCGCCTAGAATTGCGACGGCGCCGCCGACAACCACCGCAAATTCCAGCGCCGCGGTCGCGAGCTCGAGCGTCGCGGGAAGCCGCTCGCCAAGCAGAGCGAGAACATCGCGGTGGAGCGAGATCGAGGTTCCGAAGTCGCCGCGCAAAGCATAGCGGACCCAGACGGCGAATTGCGTCATAAGGCTGCCGTCGAGCCCGTAATGCGCCCGGAGCGCCGCGATGTCCGCCGGACTCGCGCCTGGCGAGATCATCATCGCGACGGGATCGCCTGGCACGACCCTCAAGAGAACGAAAACCACGATCGCGACGCCAGCGAGCGTAACGAGCGCCACCAGGAGCCGCCGCAGAATAGCGAGCGCGATCATCGCCCCGTCACGCCTTGACCCGATCGTGGCCTGAGGCGATCGACGTGCGGCCCTCAGGCGGCCGGCGACACCAGCGTCGGCTGCAAAGCGCCGGACTTGTTCGGAATGACCTTGAGGTCCGACTTGTAAACGATCGGCTGGACGTATTGCAGGAGGGGAATGACATAGCCCTGCTCGGCGATGTAGCGATCGACCGCCCTCCAGCCCTCGATGCGCTTCTTCTCGTCCTTCTCGCCCCACAGCGGCCCGATCTTCGCGTCGAGATCAGCGGTCTTCCAAGCCGAGTGCGGCGAGGGGCCGAACATCGCAAAGCCGGTCGAGGTGGTCGGATCGCCGATCGCGTCGCCCCAGTTGTAGAAGGCGGCGGGCGCGAGCTTGTGCGTCGTTCTGAGCTCGAAGTGCTTAGCGATCTCATAGACTTCGATATCCGCTTCGATTCCGACCTTGCGCCACATGCCGACGATCGCCTGGATCATCTCGTAGTCTTTCGGCTTGAAGCCGCGGGTCGTCTGGATCGTAAACTTGACCGGCTTCTCAGGCGAGTAGCCTGATGCGGCGAGCAATTCGGCCGCCTTCTTGGGATCGAAAGGCGTCTTGATCGAGGGGTCGAAGGCCGAATATTCGGGCGCCTCCAAGGTGTCGATCGGCACCCCGTAACCGCGCAAGAGCCGATCGACGATCGCCTTCTTGTCGATCGACAGGATGGCTCCGAGCCGCACGTTCTTGTCGAGCATCGGCTCCTTGTTGGTGATGAAGATCATGCCGATGTCGGAGATCGGCGTCGCCACGCCCGAAAGGCCCTCTTTCTTCTTCAGGCGGTCGAACTCCTCGTAAGGCACTTCGAGCGTGACGTCGGAAGAGCCGGATTCGATCTCCGCGACCCGCGTCGTCGCGTCCGGCACGAATTTGAAGATCACGGTCTCGAACGCTGGCTTGTCGCCCCAATAATGGGGATTGGCCTTGAGCCTCAGGAACGCGTTGCCCTGGTATTCGTCGACCATATAGGGGCCTGAGCCGATCGGCTTCTTCTCGAAACCTTCCGCCCCGACCTTCTCATAATAGGCCTTGGGTAGGACATAGCCGGTGAGGAAAGCCATCCACATGAAGAAGGTCGGCTCGAAACGCACGACGTCCGCGGTGATCTTGTTCCCGTCGATCTTGTAATTGCCTGCGGTCGACCAGATGAACGAGATGGGATTGGCGCTGTCCTTCTTGCCGGCGCGTTCGAGCGACCAGACGACGTCCTCGGGCGTGAGCGGCGAGCCATCCTGCCATTTGACGTCCGGGCGAACGTCCATCCAAAGCTTCGACTTGTCGTCATTCCAGCCCCATGCGGTGAGAATGCCGGGTTTGAGCGTGAGATCCGGCGCCTGCCCGATATATTGGTCGAAGATGGAGCGGTAGACCGCCTGGATGGTCGGATTGACCGCGGAGGGACCGTCGGTCGGATCGAACGAGGGCAGGTTGACGTTATAGGCGATGGTGAGCGTGTCCTTGCCTGCAGCCCGAACGGCGCCTCCGGCGAGAAGCTCGGTGAGAAACGCGCCCGCGCCGAACGCCAGAGTTTGGCGCCGAGTGACCTCCATCATCCATGACCTCCCAATTCATCCAAGCCGTCGGTCTCATGGTTCAAGGCTTCGCAATTTGCGCGCCACTTTCAGCCGACTGTTGATCGCACGCTAGCAAAGGGAAATTGCCGAGGCAAGGCGCGAGGCGCGCAATTGTATGAGGCGGAATTTATATGCGCTTGCGCTTTTTCGCGGGCAGCGCGCGCCTTTTCCGTGGGCAGGCCCCTCGTCGTTGACACCGCGCGAGGGGCTAAATATGCTCATGCAAATAAATACCTGAAGGGAGCGAGCCGATGGCGGAAAGGTCCTTCGAGCGCGAAGTTCAGGACTTGCGACTTCAAGCCGGCGAGATCTTTCGCGGCGAAGGCATTCTTGCGATCACCAAAGCCTTGCTTCAGTCCGGCGTCTCTTACGTCGCCGGCTATCAGGGCGCGCCGATCTCGCATCTCATGGACGTGCTCGCCGACGCCAAGGACGTGATGAGCGATCTCGGCGTCCACTTCGAGACGTCCGCTTCCGAAGCAGCCGCTGCGGCGACGCTGTCGGCTTCTGTCATGTATCCGGTGCGCGGCGCGGTGACGTGGAAATCGACCGCGGGCACCAATGTCGCGGCGGACGCTCTGTCCAACCTGGCGTCGAGCGGCGTCACCGGCGGCGCGTTGATCGTCATCGGCGAGGATTATGGCGAGGGCTCCTCGATCATGCAGGAGCGCAGCCACGCCTATGCGATGAAGTCGCAGATCTGGCTTCTCGATCCGCGCCCCGATCTGTCGACGCTCGTCCGCATGGTGGAAGAGGGGTTCGAACTGTCGGAGGCTTCGAACTCGCCGGTCATGCTCGAAGTTCGCATCCGCACTTGTCACGTGCACGGGCAATTCGTGGCCAAGGACAACAAGAAGCCCGCCTTCGCGCTGCGCCAGGCCTTGGAAAATCCGTCCCGCGACGTCAACCGCATCGTGCTTCCGCCCGCTTCGTTCATGCAGGAGAAGGAGAAGCTCGAGAAGCGCTGGCCAGCTGCGGTCGAATTCATCAAGAGCCGTAAGCTCAACGAATTCTTTGGCCCGAAGGACGGCCAGGTTGGCGTCATTGTTCTCGGCGGCCTCTTTAACGGCGTGCTTCGTGCGCTTCAGCAATTGGGCCTCGCCGACGTCTACGGCGAGTCGTCCGATCCCGATCTATGTCCTCAATGTCGCCTATCCGATCATCGACGACGAGATGGCCGACTTCTGCCTCGGCAAGTCAGCGGTGCTGATGGTCGAAGAGGGAGCGCCCGACTATCTCGAGCAGGCGCTGAATACGCTGCTGCGCCGCCGCGACATCCAGACCAAGGTTGCGGGCAAGGACGTCCTGCCGATGGGCGGCGAGTACACCGCGCCGGTCGTTGTGACGGGCGTGCGCGCTTTTCTTCTTGCCCATGCGCCCGAGCTTTTGCGCAATCAGCCGCCGGTCCCCGATCCCGCGCCTGTCCTGGCGCATGAGAAGGTGAAAGCGCTCGCCAAGGCGGTGCCGCCGCGCCCGCCCGGCTTTTGCATCGGCTGCCCGGAGCGTCCGATCTTCGCGGCGATGAAACTGGTCGAGAAAGAGCTCGGACCGCATCACATCTCGGCCGACATCGGCTGCCATCTGTTCTCGATCCTGCCGCCCTTCAACCTCGGCGCCACGACGATGGGCTATGGCCTCGGGCCGGCCTCGGCTTCGGCGTTCAATGTGAAAGCGGACAAGCGCGTCATTTCCGTCATGGGCGACGGCGGGTTCTGGCACAACGGTCTCGCCTCCTCGATCGGCAACGCCGTGTTCAACAAGCAGGACGGCGTCACAATCATCGTCGACAATTATTATTCCGCCGCCACCGGCGGCCAGGACATCCCATCATCACGCGCCCTCAACCCGCGTCGTAAGACGAACAATTCCATCGTCGATGCGGTCAAGGGCGTAGGCGCGACCTGGGTCAGGCAGATCGACCGCACCTACGACGTCGCCAAAGTGCGCGAGACTTTGCGCGAGGCGCTGACGACCAAGACCGAAGGCCCGAAGATCATCGTCGCCTCCTCCGAATGCATGCTGAACAAGCAGCGGCGCGTGCGGCCGCTGTTCTCGAAGCAAGTGGCGGCGGGCGAGCGCATGGTGAAGGAGCGCTTCGGCGTCGACGAGGCCATCTGCTCGGGCGACCACGCCTGCATCCGCCTCTCGGGCTGCCCGTCGCTATCGCTGAAGCACACGGACGATCCGCTCAAGGATGACCCGGTCGCAGCCGTGGACAACAATTGCGTCGGCTGTGGAAATTGCGGCGAAGTCGCGGAGGCGGCCGTCCTCTGTCCTTCCTTTTACCGCACCGAGATCATCTTCAATCCCAGCCGCTGGGACCGGCGGCTCGCGGCCCTCCGCGAGCGCGTCATCGGCTGGCTCTTGCGGCGCCGTGAAGCCCGCCGGATCGCCTTTGCGTAAGACAGTGGGTTTTGCGCTCCTTCCCTTCTCCCTCGGGGAGAAGGTGGCGGGCGAAGCCCGTCGGATGAGGGGAACCTTCACCCCCAACCCCCCTCCCGTAGGAGAGGGGAGTCACGCCGATGAATGACGTTGCCCCAATCGCCCAGCCGATCTCGCTCGAGAAGCCGCTGACCATCGCCATTCTCGCCATGGGCGGGCAGGGTGGCGGGGTGCTGGCGGATTGGATCGTCGAGGTCGCCGAGCATCAGGGATGGGCCGCGCAATCGACGTCGGTGCCGGGCGTCGCGCAGCGCACCGGCGCGACGATCTACTACATCGAGACGCTGCCGCCGCGAAACGGCGTCGCTCCCGTCTTCTCGCTCATGCCGACGCCGGGCGATGTCGATGTGGTGATGGCGGCGGAGCTCATGGAGGCTGGCCGATCGGTGCTGCGCGGGCTGGTGACGCCGGACAAGACGACGCTCATCGCCTCGACGCACCGGGCCTATGCGGTGGTCGAGAAGGAAAAGCCGGGCGACGGCGCGGGCGATCCGTTCACTGTGGTCGATGCGCTCGATTTCGCCGCTCGCCGCACCATCGCCTTTGACATGGAGAAGCTCGCTGTCGAACGGGGCACCGTGATCTCGGCCGCAATGCTCGGCGCGCTTGCGGGTTCCGGCGCGCTGCCATTCGAGCGGTCGGCCTATGAGGCGATCGTGCGCGAAGGCGCGCGGGGCGCGAACGCCAGCCTCGCTGCTTTCGCCGACGCCTTTGATCGCGTGCGTGAGGGCAAAAACGAGGCGCCGAAGACCGGCCCCGAGAAGCGGCTCGACGAATTGCCGGACGACGCTGGCCATCCCGAGCTCGACCGGCTCGTCGCGCGCTTGCGCTCGGACCTGCCGGAAAGCGCCCGCCCGCTGGCTTTCGCGGGCTTGAAACGCATCGTCGACTTCCAGGACGTCGCTTACGGCGACCAGTACATCGACCGGCTCGGGAAACTTGCCGCGTTCGACAAGGCCAATGGCGGCCAAGCGAAGAATTTCGCCTTCACGGCAGAAGCCGCGAAGCGGCTCGCCGTCGCTATGGCCTATGACGACGTCATCCGCGTCGCCGACATCAAATTGCGTCCGTCTCGGTTCGCGCGCCTGCGCGAGGAGGCGGGCGCCGCGCCTGATCAGCTTGTCTACGCGACCGAATACCTCCATCCCCGCGGCGAGGAGATCTGCGGCATGATGCCAGCGTCGGTTGGGGCATTCATCGAAGCGCGCCCGTTCCTGTTCCGGACGCTCGACCGTCTCGTGAACCGCGGCCGCCGCGTTGGGGTCGGGCGCATCGGCGGGTTCCTGCAGCTTTATGGCGTCGCGGCTTTGAGACCCACCCGGCGCTCGAGCCTGCGGCACAAACGGGAGACGGAGCATTTGGAGGCGTGGCTCGCGCAAGCGTCCGAAATCTTAGCCAAGAACTATGATCTCGCGGTCGAGATTCTGCGCTGCCGCCGTCTCGTCAAGGGCTATTCCGACACGCATGCGCGGGGGTTGAGCAAGTTCGACCGCGTGATGGCGAAGGCGCCGAAGCTCGCGCCGCGCGAGGACGGCGCCCAATGGATGGCCCGCCTTATCTCAGCCGCGCTCATGGACGAATCGGGCGAAGCGCTCGACGGCGTCGCGAAGACGATCGACACGCTTTAAACAGTTGGATGGCGCCTGCTTGCCCCGCTCGCTTTGGCAGGAGACCAAGCAGAGGCGCCGGTTCCTTCCGGCCGGAAGGCGCCTTAATCTGGCTCGCCCGCCGTCTTGAACGATAAGGCCGTCCTAATGTCCCTGGCTCGCTATCCTTCGCTTATCGACAAGGTCGTTTTCATCACCGGCGGCGGCTCGGGCATCGGCGCCGCAATGGTCGAGGCGTTCGCGGAGCAGAAAGCCAATGTCGCTTTCGTCGACATCGCTATCGAGCCGTCCAAGGAGCTGGTGGCGAAAATCGGCGCGTCCCATCCTCCGCCGCTCTTTCTCCACTGCGACCTGACCGACATCGCCGCGCTCGAAGCGGCGATGGAGGAGGCTCAGCAGCGGATGGGGCCGATCGCTGTGCTCATCAACAATGCCGCCAACGACCAGCGCCAGGCCGCGGACGAAGTCAGCGAAGAGGATTGGGACCGCACGATGGCGCTCAACCTCAAGCACCAGTTTTTCGCCGCGCAGATCGCGCGCCGCTCGATGCGCGATCTCGGCGGGGGGGCGATTGTCAATTTCTCATCGACCGCCTGGATGCTCGGCGTCCCCCGATTGTCGGTCTACGCCACGGCGAAGGCCGCGGTTCTGGGCCTGACGAACAGCCTCGCACGCGAATTCGGCCCGGACAATATTCGCGTCAATGCAATCGCCCCAGGCGCAGTCATCACCGAGCGGCAGCGCCGCCTTTGGATGAGCGAAGAACACATCGCCGACTTCCGTGCGCGTCAATGTATTAACCGAACCTTGCTTGCCGAAGATGTGGCGCGCCTTGCGCTCTTTCTATCTTCGGATGACAGCGCAATGATTACTAAGCAATGCTATCAGGTGGACGGCGGACTGCGTTAATCCGCTTCGACAAAAATGAACTTGATCACGCCATTTTGATGGCGCATCGTCCCAATTCTACGGCGGCCCAACTCAAGACCGCCCGAATAGGGGAGAGAACGATGACAGTTGCCCGCATTCTTGACGCAAAGGGGCGCGACGTTTTCACCACTCAGCCGCATCACACCCTGAAGGAAGTCATTGAACTCCTGGCCGAGAAGGGCGTCGGAGCCGTCGTCGTGTCGGACGCGTCGCTCAGCGTGCTCGGCATACTTTCGGAGCGCGACGTCGTCCGCGTCCTCGCCAGGCATGGCGCCTCCGCGCTCGACGATCCCGTCTCGCGCTACATGACGCCGAAGGTCATCACCGCGACGCGCGATGACACGATCGATCACGTGATGCAGACGATGACCTCGGGCCGGTTCCGCCACCTTCCGGTGGTCGAGGACGGACGTCTGATCGGCATCATCTCCATCGGCGACGTTGTCAAGCGCCACGTCAACGCGCTCGACAGCGAGCGCCAGGCTCTGCGCGAATATATCGCGACGGCTTAGGCGGGAGGGCCCGCCGAGGCGACAGCCGCGGCGGCGTCCGCCCGGGAGAGCTCCACATGCTCCCGGATTTCGGAGGCCGCCTTGCGGATCGCCTCGCGGCCGAGTGCGATCAGTTCGTCGGCGCGGTGGAACTCGAACATCCCCACCTTGCCGACCCGGACTTGCACCAGGGCGTCCGGCGGATCGCCGGCGAGCCTCGAGCGCATGATGCGGTCCTGGAGAATGTCGAAGGCGTTGACCATCGAGGTCATCATACCCGGCGCCGAGGCTTCCCCGTTGACCTTGATCCCGTTTGAGCCGCGCCACCACCTGGAGATCATGCCGCTGCTGTCCTGAGCCGCCGGCTCCTCAACCGAAGGCGGGGCGTCCGGCCGGCCGAAGGGATCCTGAATGACGGCGCCGCGGCCAAAGCGATCGCTGGAAATGTTGAGCGCAATCACCCGCTCGGCGCCGAGCGCGCGCGCGACGCTGACCGGGACCGGATTGACGATCGCGCCGTCGAACAGCCAGCGTCCATCGATCTTCACCGGCTCAAACACGCCTGGCAAAGCGTAAGAAGCTCGGATCGCGTCCACGAGAAGTCCGCGCCGGAGCCAGATCTCGTGTCCGCCGCCGATCTCGGTGGCGACAGCGGCGAATTGGATCGGCAAATCCTCGATGCGAAGGTCGCCGAGCGCCGCCTCGAGCCTCGCGCGCAGCCGTTGGCCGCCTATAAGGCCGCCGCCGGTGAAAGAGAAATCGAGGAGGCCGAACACGCGTCGCCGAGTCAAGGAGCGGGCGAAGGCCTCGAGCATGTCGAGCCGGCCCGCCGCGTAGCAGCCGCCGACCAATGTTCCGATCGAGGAGCCGACAATGACGTCCAGTTTCAGGCCGAGCGCCTCGAGTTCCTGCAGCGCGCCGATATGCGCCCAGCCGCGCGCTGCGCCCGCGCCCAGCACAAGGCCAACTTTCGCCCGGCGCCGCGCGCCGCCCAATGCAGGGTCAATATCGATTCTGCGGTAAGCCGCCCTGAACATCGCTCAACTCGTTTGGATATGTCCCCACCGGCTGTCTTCCCACGAGAAACTTAAGCTTGCGCGCGAGATGTCGCCAGATAATTAACGTGATTGTGTTGCTGCACTGCGGCCTCGGTCCCCGATCAGCCGTTCGTGGGTGAAAGTTCGATGAATGCGAGCCGGGTCGTGTCGCCGTCCGTCTCGACCCTTCGGTAGAAGCACGATCGCCGCCCGGTGTGGCAAGCCCCGCCGTCGCCGCCGACATTGACGAAAGCCAGAAACGCGTCCTGGTCGCAGTCGACGCGCATTTCAATGAGCGTCTGGGTTTGGCCCGACGTGTCTCCCTTCCGCCACAGAGCGCCGCGCGAGCGTGACCAGTAGTGGACAGTTCCGGTCGCCAGCGTCGCCCGCAACGCGGCCTCGTTCATATGCGCGACCATGAGCACGTCGCCGCGGGCAGCGTCGATCGTGACGCAAGTGGCGAGCCCATCTGCGCCGAACTTCGGATTAAACGTGCGGCCCTCCTCCGGGTCGCTCGCCGGATCAGGCTCAAGTCTGGCAGTCTCGTTCATCCCATCTCTCGCCCCGCGGCTTTCCATCCGCGTCTTTCAAGGCCTCGATTTCGGCTTTCTCGCGACCTATATAGGGAGCGATCGAGGATCGGACGGATGATCAACGAGATCTACAATCAGCGAATCCTCGAGCTGGCGGGCAACATTCCGCGGCTCGGGCGGCTAAAGAACCCGGACGCGAGCGCGAAAGCGCATTCGCGGCTGTGCGGTTCGACCGTGACGATCGACCTTTGCGTGGACGACGGGCGGGTGGTTGATTTCGCCCATGACGTGAAGGCCTGCGCGCTCGGTCAGGCGTCATCGTCGCTGATGGCCCGCCATGTCATTGGCGCGACCGCCGAGGAGCTCAACCAACTGCGCGACCGCGTGACAGCCATGCTGAAAGCGAATGGTCCGCCGCCGGACGGCAAATGGGCCGAGTTCGCCGTGCTCGAGCCGGTGCGCGACTACAAGGCCCGCCACGCTTCCACCTTATTGACCTTCGACGCCGTCGTCGACGCGTTGGCTCAGATCGCCGCGCGCCAGGCGGTTCGCGAGACCGCGCCCGCGTCGTGAGCGCGCTCGCTGTCGCGCCGCGTCGCGCCGCCCACGCGCTCATCCGCTTCTATCAGCTCACGTTTTCGAGCCTGATCGGGCGGCAGTGCCGGTATTTGCCGACCTGCTCGGCCTATACGGACGAGGCGATCGAGCGTCATGGCCTTTGGGCCGGCTCGTGGATGGGCCTCGCGCGAGTTTGCCGCTGCCACCCTTGGGGCGGCTCCGGCTATGATCCGCCGCCTGAGCATCGCCCTGCCGGCGCCTCGTGGGCGCGGCCCTGGGCTTATGGACGCTGGCGCTCGGCCAAGTGAGCTTGCCTCTCCCGCTTCCCGCCTTTATGGACTTGCGCCGTTCCTGAAAGAGCCTCCGAGAGAAAAGTCCGATGGCCGAGCCCCGCCGGGCCGCCGCAACTGCGCCTCGCTTTGATGGCGGCCGCTTCCTCATCGTCGAGGCGCGCTATTACGAGGCGATCGGCGCCGACCTGCTCGCCGGCGCGACCCGCGCGATTGAAGCGGCGGGCGCGATATACGATCTCATCAGCGTGGCCGGCGCCCTGGAGATTCCAGCGGGCATGGCGATCGCTCTCGAGGCGGCGAGGGCGGCAGGCCAGCCCTATGACGGAGCGGTCGCGCTCGGCTGCGTCATTCGCGGCGAGACCTTTCATTTCGAGATCGTAGCAGGCGAGTTGGCGCGGGCGCTCATGGACATGTCGGTCGAGCGCCGCCTCGCGCTCGGCAACGGCATCATCACAACCGACACGATCGAGCAGGCGGAGGAGCGCGCCGACCCTAGCCAAGGCGACAAAGGCGGCGACGCGGCGCGGGCGGCGATTGGGCTTGCCCATCTTGCCCGCCGGTTAGTCACGCGATGAAACGGTCCGACAAGCGATCGGCGGCGCGGCTCGCCGCCTCGCAGGCGCTCTATCAGATGGAGATCACCGGCAAGGGCGTGAACGACATCCTCGCGGAGTTCGAGGCTCACTGGATCGGGCAAGAGATCGAAGGCGACGCGTACACGCCCGCCGACCCGGCGTTCTTTCGCGACGTGGTCTCCGGCGTCTTGCGCGACCAGGCGCCGATCGACCGCAGCCTCGACGACACGCTCGCCAAAGGCTGGCCGCTCAGGCGGGTCGAAGCGCTCATGCGCGCCATTCTGCGCGCGGCGTTCTACGAATTGCGCAGCCGGCCCGGATGTGCCGGCTCGCGTGGCGGTGACTGAATATGTCGACGTCGCCGTGCTTTCTTTGGGCCTGAGGAAAGCGGCATGATCAACGCCGTGCTCGACGCGCTCGCGCGCCAAACGCGACCGGCCGAGTTCGCTGCGAACCCGTAAAACGCCGTCGGCCTCACCGGGGTCCGCTTTTGGGTTTTCTTGGCCAATCGCCGTTTCGCCGTCAAAGCCTCCGAAACCAAGTATTGGATTTTCTTGGATTTCCTTGGATTCTCTCGTCCGAATTGTGACTTTTCAATGGGTTACGCTGGATTTTCGCGGGCCAAGCTTTTCATCGCGCCTTCCCCGGCGTTGAGAGGCGCCGACAATGGATCGCGCGGTCGAGGTCATGCGGACACGCAGAATTATTCATGAGGCGAGTCTAGCTAGGTTTCTGTTTTTCGTCAATCCATTGTCGTCCGACAGAAAATGCCACTCAGACAATTTCGCCATACAATCCGGACAATGTCGTGACATCATCCTTACAACCCAGCGGCGTTCGGCTAGCTATGTTTGGCTCATGGCGCTGACCGCGGCGCCAAGGACGCCTTCAGCCGTCAATCGCGACAGAGGCGGCCTCAAGGCGCCTACCCCGGCCCCGCCCGCCTGATCCACTCCTCCTCGTCGATCGTCTCGACGCCCAGTTCCTGCGCCTTGGCGAGTTTCGAGCCGGCGCCGGGGCCGGCGACGACAAGGTTGGTCTTGGCCGAAATCGAGCCCGAGACCTTGGCTCCGAGCCGCTCGGCGACCGCCTTGGCCTCGTCGCGGGTCATCTTTTCCAGCGAGCCAGTGAAGACGATCGTCTGGCCGGCGAGCGGGTGGCCGGCGGCGATTGCCTCCATTGGCTCGATGGTCACTTGCCTGTCGAGCGCGTCGAGCGCCGCCTCGTTGCGCGGCTCAGCGAAGAAGTCCGCGATCGCCTCGGCGACGATCGGCCCGATGCCCCCAACCCCCGAAAATTCCTCGGCGGCGTTTTCGGCCCGCGCCGCCGCACGCAAGGACTCCCAGTCGCCGAAATGCCGCGCCAGGCGCCGCGCATTGGTCTCGCCGACATGGCGGACGCCGAGCGCATAGAGAAAGCGGTTGAGCGGGATCGTCCGGCGCGCGTCGATCGCGTTGAACAGGTTGCGCGCCGAAGTCTCGCCGAAGCCTTCCCACTCGCGCAACGGCGGCCGGCCCTGCCCGTCGCGCGCCTTCAGCGTGAAAATGTCAGCCGGCGTTCGGATCAGTCCTTTAGCGAAGAAGAGCTCGATCAGTTTTTCGCCCAGTCCCTCGATGTCGAAGGCGTTGCGCGACACGAAATGCTTCAAGCCCTCGACCGCCTGCGCCGGACAGACGAGCGTGCCGGTGCAGCGGCGCACGACGTCCTTTTCCCCCGTCTTCTCGTCGATCTCGCGCAAAGCCGCCGAGCCGCAGATGGGGCAGGTTTCGGGGAAGACATAAGGGCTTGAAATCCTTGGGCCTTTTGTCGAGCACGACCGCGAGAACCTGCGGGATGACGTCGCCGGCGCGCTGCACCAGCACCGTATCGCCGACGCGCACGTCCTTGCGCGCGATCTCGTCCTCGTTATGCAAAGTGGCGTTGGAGACGACGACGCCGCCGACGGTCACCGGCTTGAGCTTGGCGATGGGGGTCAACGCGCCGGTCCGGCCGACGTTGATCTCGATCGCCTCGACGATCGTCGTCGCCTGCTCCGCGGGGAACTTGTGCGCCACCGCCCAGCGCGGCGAGCGGGAGACGAAGCCGAGCCGCTGCTGCAGCGAAAGATCGTTGACCTTGTAGACGACGCCGTCGATGTCGTAGCCGAGCGTCGCCCGCTTCCCCTCGATCGAGCGGTACTGCGCCAGCATCTCCGCGGCCGAATGGCAGAGCTTGGTCAAGCGGATTGGTCGGCAGGCCGAAGCGGTCCATGGCTTCGATCGCGCCGAGCTGGGTCGAGGCGAAGGGTTCGCTGACTTCGCCCCAGGCGTAGGCGAAGAACTGCAGCGGCCGCTCGGCGGTCATGCGCGGATCGAGCTGGCGCAGCGAGCCGGCGGCGAAGTTGCGCGGATTGGCGTAGATCGGTTTCCCGGCGGCGGCCTGGCGCGCATTGAGCGCGGCGAAGTCGGCGTGGCGCATGTACACTTCTCCGCGCGCCTCGAAGACCCTCGGCGCGCCCTTCAGCCGCTTCGGGATCGCCTCCACCACGCGCACATTCGCGGTCACGTCCTCGCCCTCGTAGCCGTCGCCACGCGTCGCCGCCTGGACGAACTCGCCATTCTCGTAGCGCAGGCTGCAGGAGAGGCCGTCGATCTTGGCTTCCGCAACGACATCGAGCGGCGCGCTCTCGCCCAAGCCCAGAAACCGCCGCACCCGGGCGCAGAATTCCTCGACCTCCTCGTCGGCGAAGATGTTGCCGAGCGACAGCATCGGCACCCGATGGCGGACCTTGGCGAATTTCTCCGACGGCGCGGCGCCGACCTTGCGATTGGCGGAATCGGCGCCGGCAAGCTCGGGAAACGCCTCCTCGAGCGCGGTGTAACGCCGGCGCAGCTCGTCATATTCGGCGTCGGAAATGGTCGGCGCGTCCTCGCCGTAATAGCGGCGGTCGTGCCCGGCGATCTCGGCCTCTAGCCGCGCGTGTTCTTCCCGCGCCTTCGTCAACGTCAGCTTGGGCGCTTTCGGCTTCGTTGTCATGGCGCCCAAATTAGCGCAGGGCGGTTGCTGGCGGAAGGCGACGGCCGCTTAACCGGCGGCTAACCCGTTTGCGCGATTGATTGGCCTTGGCGAGACGGCGGTCCGGGGCGACCGTGCGTCATGAGATCTCGATCCGCCTGCCCGTAAAGCCGAGATCGCCGATGCGCGCCCTGATCAGTCTGTTCCTTGCTGCTTTCATGCTCTCCGGATGCTGCGTCGGCGGCTATCCCCCTCAATGGAGCGCTGATGAGCCGCCGTTCAACGCCTTTCAGGCCGCCATGAAGCTTGCGGTCGGCATGCCGACCGACGTCGCCATCCTTATGATGCGCTCAAGGCCAGTCTCCGCCGAGGCGAAGAGCTGCGGCATCGCCGGCGGATTCGAATGGCCATGCCAGGTCCTGACATTCGGCTGCTGCGAGGGCAATCAGCTCATCGTCTATATCGCCCCGACCCCCGACGGCCGCGGCGCGGTGAACAGCTGGTCGGTCGGCAAGAGCGGAGCCATTTGGGGCTGAGGCGCTTCCGATCTCCAGCGTAAACGAAACCAGGTCACCTCCCAGACTTGGAGAATTCGAGGCGCCCCAGCCCCCCTGGCGCGAGCGTCCGGGCCGTCATGGGCCTCAAAAGCGCCCCGCCCTGGCCCAGCTCTCGCCAACGTCGTCCTCATCAATGACCATCGGCAGCTTTCGGGCCGCCCAAATCCAACACAGCTTTAGCCTTCCAGGAGCAGGCCATGACTGGCGCAAGCGAAACAGTGCGCTATCCACAGGACGAACCGTTGCGCCAAGCGTCATGGGCCGACAGGAGTGCGCCGCAATTCAGCAAGGTTCCCGAAGTCACTCTCGGGTTCTGGATCATCAAGGTCCTCGCCACGACGCTCGGCGAGACCGGCGGCGACGCCGTGACGATGTCCATGAATCTCGGCTACGCGGTCGGGACGCTGATCTTTCTCGCGATTTTCCTCGCGGCGGTCACGGTCCAGATTCGCCGCAAGAGCTTCAACGCCTATCTCTATTGGCTGACCATCGTCGCGACGACGACCGTCGGGACGACGATCGCCGACTTTGTCGACCGTTCGCTCGGCATCGGATATCTCGGCGGCTCGACGCTAGTGTTCGCGGGCCTGATGGCGTCGCTGGCGCTCTGGCGGTGGTCGGAAGGCACGGTCTCGGTAAATACGATCGTCACGCCAAAAGCGGAATCGTTCTACTGGGTGACGATCCTGTTTTCGCAGACGCTCGGCACGGCGCTCGGCGATTGGGTCGCTGACACCAACGGTCTCGGCTATGGCGGCGGCGCAATCCTGTTCGCCGCGGCGCTCGTCGGCATTCTGGCGCTTTACGCCTTCACGCAGACATCGCGCGTCACGTTGTTCTGGGCGGCGTTCATTCTCACCCGGCCGCTCGGAGCGACGCTCGGCGATCTGCTCGACAAGCCTATGAGCGATGGCGGCTTCGCGATCAGCCGCTATCTCGCCTCGGCAATCCTCGCCGGGCTTATCATTGCGTTGATTGCGGTGTTGCCGAAACGGGCCGGCGCCCATCCCGGCGCGCATGGCGAAAAAGGCTGACTGGTTTCTGGATTGCCGCTTGCAAGCGGGAATCCAGAGGACTCTCTGCGCTCATTCGAACGCTTTCGCGCCTTCATCCACCGCTTCCTCGGGCGCGACCCATCGGAAGCCCGAGAGCTGGTGGCGCGCCCAGGTGAACTGCCGCTTGGCGTAATGGCGGGTGTCGAGCTTCGAGCGCGACGCCGCCTCGTCCAGCGTGAGCCGGCCTTCGAGATGGGCGATGAGGTGGGGAACGCCGTGCGCGCGCATGACCGGCAGCGCCGGATCAAGCCGCCGCTCCTTCAGCGCCGCGACCTCGTCGAGCGCGCCCCGCGCGAGCATGGCGTCGAACCGCGCGTCGATGCGGCGACCGAGCTCCGTCCGGTCGGGGGCGAGATAGAGCCCCGCCCACTCGCCCTGCTTGAGCGCCGGCGCCGCGCGCGCGCCCAGGAACGAGACGAGCGGACGTCCGGTCGAAGCCACGACTTCGAGCGCGCGCAAGACGCGCTGCCGGTCGCTCGGATTGAGGCGCGCCGCGGTCTCGGGATCGCGCGCCGCGAGCTCATCGTGAAGCTCGGGCGTCGCGCGGCCCTCCGCCTTGCTTCGGAGCTCGGCCCGCACGGCTTCAGGCACGGGTGGGACGTCCGACAGACCCTCGGTCAGCGCGCGGAAATATAGCCCCGTGCCGCCGACGAAAATAACCGGCCGTTCGCCGATGTCGGCAAGCACTTCGCCCGCCGCGCGCGCCCATCGTCCGGCGGAGAAATTGACCGCGCCGTCGATCAAGCCGAACAGGCGATGGGGCGCAAGCCGTTCCTCTTCCGGCGTCGGCCGGGCGGTCAGGATTCTGAGGTCCCGGTAGACTTGCATCGAGTCGGCGTTGACGATCGTCGCGGCGAACCGCTCCGCGAGCGCAAGCGCCGCCGCCGACTTGCCGCTCGCCGTCGGGCCTGCGATGAGAAGCGCCCGCCTCACCTGCTCCCTGTCTGGAAGGGTCATGTCCATCCTCGTCGCCACGCTCATCGCCGATCCATCGAAGGCGCCGCTCAGCGAAGCAACAGTCGACCGCGCGGCGCAAGCCCTCCGCGGCGTCGAGCGCCGGCGCTGGCTCGACGAAGGGGTCGCGGCCGATCTTGTCTTCACAGGCGACCTCAAGGCCAAGCGCGCCGCGCTCGAGAGCGCGATCGCGGACGAAAAGGTCGACGTCATCGTCCAGCCGCTCGCTGGCCGCCGGAAGCGCCTTCTGGTGGCGGACATGGACTCGACCCTGATCGGTCAGGAATGCGTCGACGAGCTTGCGGATTACGCCGGGGTCGGCGACCGCGTCGCCGCCATCACCGAGCGGGCGATGCGGGGCGAGGTTGCGTTTGCGCCGGCGTTGCGCGAGCGCGTGGGCCTGCTCGCAGGCCTGCCCGAGACCGTGATCGGCGAGGTGCTGACGGGCCGCATCACGCTGAACCCCGGGGCGCGCACGCTCGTTCAGACAATGCGAGCGAACGGCGCCTATGTCGCCATCGTGTCCGGCGGCTTTCGCCAGTTCACCGGCGCTATTCGCGAACGGCTCGGCGCCGACGAGGACCGCGCCAATACGCTCATGATCGAAGGCGGCAAGCTGGCGGGCGGCGTCATCGAGCCGATCCTCGGCCAGGACGCCAAGCTCAGCGCGCTCAAGGAGATCGCCGCGGCGATAGGCGCAGCGCCGGAGGACACGCTGGCCGTTGGCGACGGCGCCAACGACCTGCCGATGTTGCAGGCGGCCGGCCTCGGCGTGGCCTATCGCGCCAAGCCCAAGGTCGCAGCGGGAGCGCACGCGCGCGTCGAGCACACCGATCTCGCCGCGCTGCTCTATGCGCAGGGCTTCGCGCGCAAGGATTTTGTCGAGGGGTAA
This sequence comes from uncultured Alphaproteobacteria bacterium, assembly GCA_963696665.1. GTDB lineage: Bacteria > Pseudomonadota > Alphaproteobacteria > Rhizobiales > Beijerinckiaceae > Roseiarcus. The sequence goes on along the minus strand of CAVOLE010000008.1, from coordinate 733,066 downwards.
GCCATGGTGGTTGCGACGAGTCCCGAGGCGCCGCCAAAGCGCCCTGTCATGAAGCCTTGATCCCCTGGCCGCTAGAGAGTGTACTTAGCGAAAAGCCCGTCATTGCGAGCGAAGCGAAGCAATCCAGGAGTCGTCGGGCCCTGCGGCCCCTGGATCGCCGCGTCGCTTCGCTCCTCGCGATGACGTCAGCGATTGAGTGTAAAGACGATCCCGATGTCCCACGACCATAGCGGCCACTCACACGACCATGACGATCATGGCCACGCGCATGCCCATGCGCCCGCGAGCTTCGGCAAAGCCTTCGCCATCGGGATAGCGCTCAATCTCGGCTTCGTCGTCATCGAAGCGCTCTACGGCGTGATCGGCAATTCCGTGTCGTTGCTCGCCGACGCGGGACACAATCTCAGTGATGTCCTTGGACTTAGCGTCGCCTGGCTGGGGAGCGCGCTCGCCCAGCGCGCGCCGACCGCGCGCTTCACTTACGGCCTGCGCGGCTCGTCGATCCTCGCCGCTTTGTTCAACGCTGTCTTCTTGCTGGTGACGGTCGGGGGCCTGTCCTGGGAGGCCATCCGGCGTATCGGATCGCCCGAGCCCGTCGCCGGCAAGACGATGATGGCGGTCGCGGCGATCGGCATTCTCGTCAATGCCGTGACGGCCTGGCTCTTCGCCTCGGGCCGGAAGGACGACATCAACCTCAAGGGCGCGTTCCTGCATATGGCGTCCGACGCGCTCGTGTCTGTCGGCGTTGTTGGGGCTGGGCTTGTGATCCTGCTGACAAACTGGCTCTGGGTCGACCCGGTCGTCAGCCTCGTCATCAATGGCGTGATCGTCTGGGGGACCTGGGGCCTCTTGCGAGATTCCGTCGGCATGTCGATGGCGGCGGTCCCGACGCAAATCGATCCCGCGGCGGTGCGGGATCTCCTATCGGCGCGGGCCGGCGTCGTTGAGGTGCATGATCTGCACATCTGGCCGATGAGCACGACCGAAAACGCGCTCACGTGCCATTTGGTCATGCCGGAGGGCCATCCGGGCGACGCCTTTCTTCACGAGTTGTGCAGCGATCTCGCGCAACGCTTCAAGATCAATCATACGACCGTGCAAATCGAGGTCGATCCGCACATCGCCTGCGCTCTGGCGCCGGACGAAGTGGTTTAGGGTCCTCCCCTCTCCAACGGGAGAGGGGTCGGGGGTGAGGGTTTCGCGCGCCGCGCCCGCCCTCATCCGGCTTCGCCGACCACCTTCTCCCGGAGGGAGAAGGGAAGCTACTCCGCCCAGCCCCTCAGTTCGCGGCGCGCGACCGCTTCGATCACCGCCATGCCGTCAGGGCGAATCGTTGAGGCACGGGATCGCGGCGTAGCGCTCCCCGCCGGCGCCGCGGAAATAGCCGGCGTTCTCGACCCCGATCTCCTCCAGCGTCTCGAGACAATCCGCCGAGAAACCCGGCGTCAGGACTGCCACGCGCTTGACCCTGTGGGACGCGAGTTCGCGCAGGGTCTCAGACGTATAGGGCTTCAGCCACTCGCCGCGGCCGAAGCGCGACTGAAAGGTCATACGCAAACCCTCGTCGCTCATGCCGAGCGCCTCGCGTAAGAGACGCGTCGTCTTCGCGCAATGACAGAAGTAGGGATCGCCTTTGTCGAAATAGGCCTGCGGAATGCCATGATACGACGCGAGCAGGATCTCGGGTTCGAAATCGAGCCCGGCGAGGCCGGCGTGGACCGAGCGAGCCAGCGCATCGATATATACGGGATCGTCATAATAGGGCGCAGCGATCCGGACAGCCGGTTGCCAGCGCATGGATTGCAAAGCCTCGAACGCCTTGTCGCCGACGGTCGCAGACGAGGCGGCGCAATATTGCGGATAGAGGGGGACGATGAGAATTCGGTCGCAGCCTTCGGCCTGGAGCGCCTTGATGCGCTCGCCAATCGGCGGCGCGCCATAACGCATGGCCCAGTCGACGACAATTTCGCGGTCCAGATCGCGGAGCTTCGCCGCGAGTTTTTCGCTTTGCGACCGCGTAATCGTCTTCAGGGGCCCTTCGTTGCGCTCCTTGTTCCAGATCGCCTCGTAGTCGCGTCCTTTGGCGTGCGGCCGCCGCAGGAGAATGGCTTGCAGGATGGGCGCCCAAAGCGCGCGCGGCGTCTCGATGACGCGCCGGTCGGACAGGAACTCCTGCAAATAGCGCCGAATCGACCAATAGTCGGTCCCCTCGGGGGTGCCGAGGTTGACGATCAGCACCCCGACCCTGCCGCTCGGCGCCGGCGGATGGGCCGCCGGGCGAGCGGTTCGGGCTTCCTTCGGCAGTTTCGAGATGTTCATGGGGCACGCGGCTTGGGTTCAAGCGCGCGCCGCGTCCGGCCGCGGGCCCCGCTTGTCAGTGCGCATCGGCCGGCGTGAACGTGGTCGCGACTCCGTTGATGCAATAGCGCAGGCCGGTCGGCGGCGGCCCGTCCGGAAAGACATGGCCCAGATGCGAGCCGCAGCGCGAGCAGTGGACTTCCGTGCGCGTCATTCCATAGCTGTTGTCGACGCTCGTTTCGATCGCGCCCTCGACCGGAATGGTGAAGCTCGGCCAGCCGGTGCCGCTCTCGAACTTGGTCGCGCCCTCGAACAAAGACTGCCCGCAGCCCGCGCAAGCGAACGCGCCGGGTCGCTTCTCGTGCAGGAGCGCGCAGCTGCCTGGCCGCTCGGTGCCGTGGCCGCGCATGACGTCATATTGCTCGGGGGTCAGAATTTTGCGCCATTCGGCGTCGGTGTGGGTGACGGGGAAACGGTCCTGTTTCATGAGATCCTCCTTGCCGAACCCTAATATAGGCGCCTTCGGCGTTGGCGGCACGTCATATACGCCCGGAGGCGGCGAGAAGTTACCTAGCCCTCGAACACCACGGTCTTGCCGTGGTTCAAGAGCACCCGGTCCTCGAGCACGTTGGCGATGGCGCGGGCGAGCACGCGGCGCTCGATGTCGCGCCCTTTGCGCACCAGGTCCTCGGGCGTGTCGCGATGGCTGATGCGCTCGACGTCCTGCTCGATGATCGGGCCCTCGTCGAGATCGGAGGTGACGAAATGCGCCGTCGCTCCGATGAGCTTCACGCCCCGCATATGCGCCTGGTGATAAGGCCTCGCCCCCTTGAACCCGGGCAGGAACGAATGATGGATGTTGACGCATCGCCCCTGGAGCTTGGCGGCGAAGCCGTCCGACAGAATCTGCATATAGCGCGCGAGAACGACGAGATCGGCTTTCGCGGACTTGATGATTTCCCAGGCCTGAGCTTCCTGCTCCATCTTGGTTTGCCTGCTGATCGGCAGATAGTGAAACGGAATGTCGCCGAAATCGATGTGGGCGTAGGTCTCGCGCGGATAGTTGGCGACGATCGCGACCGGATCCATCCGGAGTTCGCCGCTGCGCCAGCGATAGAGGAGATCGACCAGGCAATGGTCGAAACGCGAGACCATAAGAACAACGCGCTTCAGCCGATCTAAAGGCCGCATGGACCACGTCATTGCAAAGGCCATCGCGATCGCCTTGAAAGCCTCTCGCAGCTCGTCGACATTCGCCTCCGGCGCGGCAGGGTTGAACACGACCCGCATGAAAAAGTCGCCGGTCTCGACATCGTCGAACTGCTGGGCGTCGAGAATGTTGAAGCCCCCGTCGAACAGCGCGGCCGAGACTTTTGCGACGATTCCCGGCCGGTTGACGCATGACAACGTGAGAATGTGGCGGCCGCTCGACAATTGAGTCCTCCTTGCCGCGGCCGGCAGTCCGCGCGCTGGCTACCGGTTCGCCTGCTTCAAGAGCGCCTCGACCGACGGCAGAATCTTCTGAACGATGATTTCGACGCCAGCCGCGTTCGGGTGCAGACCGTCCGGCTGGTCGAGCTTCGGATCGCCCGCTACGCCATCAAGGAAAAACGGATAGAGCAAAACATCGTAACTTTTCGCCAAGGCCGAATAGATCGGGGAGAACTCGGCCGCGTATTCACCGCCGAGGTTCGGAGCAGCCCGCATGCCGGCGAGGAGCACAGGCAAATGAACGGCTCGGGCCTTGTCTAAAATCGCCGCCAGCGTCTTCTTCGTCGCCTCGGGCTTCATGCCCCGCAGCATGTCGTTGCCCCCGAACTCGACGATCAGCGCGTCGGCGTCTTTCGGCACCGCCCAGTCGTAGCGGGCGAGGCCGTTCGCAGCCGTATCGCCCGAAACGCCGGCGTTGATGACCTTGATGTCCCAGCCTTTGGCCCGGAGCGCTGCCTCGAGGCGGTCGGGAAAGGCCTTTCCCGGCGGCAACCCGTACCCAGCGATCAGGCTGTCGCCTAAGGCGACGAGGCGAAGCGTGCGCGCCGCGGCGGCCTGCGGGATTGCCGCCAGGGCCGCTGCGAAGGCCAGCGCCTGGACGAGGAGCCGCAAACGCCCATATGAAGTCCACACGGTCTCGAGGTGCTCAAGCAATGGTGTTTCCTGCGGTCGCGATGCGCGGCGTCGACCTCAGTCTCGGCCGCGGGGCGGCTCGCGTGCATATCTTGCGCGATGTCGATCTGGCAATCGGCAAAGGCGAGGCGGTTGGCATCGTCGGGGCCTCGGGCTCCGGCAAATCGACGTTGCTCATGATCATGGCGGGCCTCGAGCGGCCGGATGAAGGCGAGGTCGAGATCGACGGCGTCAAGCTCGGCGACTTGAACGAAGACGCCTTGGCGCGGTTTCGCGGGCAGCGCATCGGCATCGTGTTTCAGTCCTTCCACCTGATCCCGACCATGAATGCGCTCGAAAACGTCGCGGCGCCGCTCGAGCTTGCCGGCGCAAGCGACGCGAGGGCGCGCGCGAAAGCAGAGCTCGAGCAGGTCGGTCTCGGCGCTCGCCTCGCTCACTATCCGGCGCAGCTCTCCGGAGGCGAGCAGCAGCGCGTGGCGCTGGCCCGCGCTCTCGCGCCCCGCCCCTCGCTCATGATCGCAGACGAGCCGACCGGCAACCTGGACGAGACGACCGGGCGCGCCATCATCGACATGATGTTCGATCTGCCCGCGCGGCGCGGAGCGACGCTGGCGCTCGTCACGCATGACGCGGCGCTGGCTTCGCGTTGCGACCGGGTCATCCGCATGCGCTCGGGCAGGATCGAGGACGAGCCCGTTCCCGCCGCGACGCTTCCGGCATGAGCCGTTGCGCGGCCGTCGATGATACGTTGGGGCGGCCGTGTGCCCCCCTCTCCAACGGGAGAGGGGCCGGGGGTAAGGGTTCGCCCGCCAGGCATGCTCGCGGCTCCGATGGGGGGCCCTCATCCGGCGGGCTTCGACCGCCACCTCCTCCCGGGGGCAGAAGGGAGTTCTGGCCACCGTCTCCCCGAGGGAGAAGGGAATCGTGAACGCGCCTGCGACAGGGCTCATTCCACGGCCAGGCCGCACGCCGGCGTTGCGCTTCGCCTTGCGCGATTTGCGCGGCGGCCTCAAGGGCTTGTGGATCTTTCTTCTCTGCATCGCGCTCGGCGTGGCGGCGATCGTCGGCGTGGAAAGCCTGGCGCGCGCGCTCAACGACGGCATGGGGCGCGAGGGGCGGGTGATCCTCGGCGGCGATGCGTCGTTCTCGCTCATCCATCGCCGCCTTTCCGCCGACGAGCGGCGCTTTCTCGAAGCGCATGGCTCGCTGTCCACGATTGCGACTGCGCGCGGCATGGCGAGACCGGCGAACGGCGACGCCGCGCTGATCGAAATCAAGGCTGTGGAGCCGTCCTGGCCGACCCTTGGCGCGGCGGTCTTCGCGCCGCCCATGTCGCTTGAGGACGCGCTCCGCGAAAAAGACGGCGTGTTCGGCGCCGCAGTGGAAGAGGCGCTGCTCGCTCGTCTCAACCTCAAGCTCGGCGACGTCATTCGCATCGGCGAAGCGAGTTTCGCCATCCGGACCCTCCTCGTCAGCGAACCCGATCGGCTGGCGACCGGCGTTGGCCTCGGGCCCCGCGTGCTCATGTCGCAAGCCGCGCTTGACGCGACGAAGCTGGTGCAGCCCGGCTCGCTGGTCAGATGGACGACACGCGTTGTCATGGGCGGACCTGGCGGCGAGCCGGACAACGCCGCCGTCCAGGCTTTCATGGATGAGGCGAAACGGACGTTCCCGCAGGCCGGCTGGGACGCTCGCTCGCGTCTCGCCATTTCCCCGGACTTCAGCCGCGATCTCGACCGTTTCGCCGAGTTTCTCGCGCTGGCCGGCCTGCTGTCGCTGGTCGTCGGCGGGGTCGGCGTGGCCAACGCCGCGCAGGGCTTTGTCGAGCGCAAGCGCGCGACGCTCGCCATTCTCAAGGCGATCGGAGCCACCGGATCGGGCGTCGTCGCCCTCGCCCTCATCGAGTTCGCAATCGTCGCGCTGATCGGCGCGCTCGCCGGCGCGGCTCTTGGCTCGGCGATCCCGTTCGCCGTCAATTGGCTATTCGGATCCTTGCTGCCGATCCCGCTCGCGCCCTCGATTTCGGTGAGCGTCATTGGCCTCGGATTGATCTATGGCCTCTTGACCGCGCTCGCCTTCTCGATCGCACCGCTCGGGCGAGCGCACGATCTGCCCGTGACCACCCTCATCCGCGACATGATCGAGGAACGGCGGGGCTGGCCGCGCAAGCGCTACCTCATCGGCGCGGCGCTCGCCGGCGCGGCGCTGGTCGCGCTCGCCGTCCTTACGAGCCCGCAGCGATCGGTCGCCGCCATGGTGGCCGGCTCCACAGTCGTGGCGTTTCTCGCGCTCCGTGTCGTCGCCTTTGGCGTTGCTTACCTCGCGCGCCGGGCGCCTTCGCCGCGCTTCGTTGAATGGCGCATGGCGCTTGCCGCGATCCATAGGCCGGGCGCGCTCACCCCCTCCGTCGTGTTGTCGCTTGGCCTAGGCCTTACGGCCCTCGTCGCGCTCACGCTGGTCGACGCCAACATGCGCGCTGAATTGCGCCATTCCGAGCCTGGCGTGACGCCGAGCTTCTTCTTCCTCGATGTGCGGGGCGCCGACGCGGGCTCCTTCGTCGATTTCGTGAAACGCGAGGCGCCGGGCGTCAAGATCAGCGAGACGCCGATGATGCGCGGCCGTTTCGTACGGCTTGGCGGCCGACCCGTGGAACAGGTCAAGCCAAGCGACAAGGTCGCCTGGGCGCTGGAAGGCGATCGCGGCGTTACTTTCGCCGAGAGGCCGCCGGAGGGGTCCGAGGTCGTGGCGGGGACATGGTGGCCCGCCGACTATTCCGGCCCGCCGCTCGTGTCGATGGAGAAGGAGGTGGCGGAGGGCCTCGGTCTCCATGTCGGCGACACCGTCGTGGTCAACGTGCTCGGACGCGACATCTCGGCGAAGCTGGCGAACCTGCGCAAAGTGAATTGGAAGAGCTTCGCCATCAATTTCGTCCTGGTCTATTCGCCCAATGCGCTGAAGGGCGCGCCGTACACTGAACTCGTTTCGGCTTCGCTCCCATCGGCTTCGGCGGACGCCGAGCTTAAGCTCATGCGCGGCGTGGCGCATGAGTTCCCCGACGTCGCGAGCGTCCGGGTGCGCGAAGCCATGGAGAATGTCGAAACGCTGGTCATGAAGCTCGCGCTCGCCATTCGCGCCGCGACTGGGGTGGCGCTCACCACCTCCGTCCTGGTGCTCGCCGGCGCGCTCGCCGCCAACCGGCGCGCCCGTCTCGCGGACGCGACGATTCTCAAGATCCTCGGCGCGACGCGCTGGCGCCTCACGACGATGTTCCTGATCGAATACGCGCTTCTAGGACTGGCGACCGCCGCGTTCGGCGTCGCGGCGGGGACGATCGCCGCTTATTGGGTCGCCACGCGCATGATGGAGTTGGATTTCGTCTTCGACTGGCGTGCGGCGCTCGCCGCGGCCGCCGGAGGCCTTGCGATCACCGTCGGGCTGGGCATGATCGGGGCATGGCGCATATTAAGCCAAAAGCCCGCCGCCTACCTGCGCGAATTGTGATCTGGAGGAGAAGCCGGCAGCCCAAGTCTATTCAGCATATGGCTGCCGAGGCTCCCGCCGCGCGGCGATGGCCTCGACCTCGGTTATGTATTGCGTTCCCCACTCGCATAGCGGAATCAACGCCTTTCCAAGGGTTCGCCCGAAGCCCGTAACGGAGTATTCGACCTTCGGCGGGATCTCACCAAAATCTACGCGATCGATGATGCCGTCGGCATGCAACTCCTTGAGCTGCTGGATGAGCACCTTGTCGCTGACGTTCCCGACCGCCCGTTTCAAGTCGCCGTAGCGACGGGCTTTATGCGCCAGATGGAACAGGATCAACGGTTTCCATTTGCCGCCGAGCACAAACAGAGCGGCGTCCAAGCCGCAAGTCAGCGCGCGATTCTTCATGTCAGCCGCTCTTTCGTAGCTACTTACCAAAAGGTGCATACTGGAAGAAATAAATGCAAGCCCCTAGGTGACCCATGTTGTCACTCCGTGAGGATTCCATGGGCAGGCTTGAAGAGAAGATCGCCGTCATCACCGGCGCGAACAGCGGCATTGGTCTGGCGGCGGCGCGGCGCTTCGTCGCCGAGGGCGCCTATGTCTACATCACAGGGCGCCGTCAGGACGAGTTGGACAAGGCGGTTCAACGGATCGGCAGCCACGTGACGGCCGTGCAGGGCGACATCTCCGATCTTGGCGATCTCGATCGGCTGTATTCAGCCGTTCGCTCGGGTCATGGCCGCCTCGATATCGTGTTCGCCAACGCAGGCATCGGCGCGGTGGAGCCTTTGGGCGGGATCACCGAGGCGGCCTTTGACCGAGTTTTCGACATCAATGTGAAGGGAACCCTCTTTACCGTGCAAAAGGCGTTGCCGCTCATGACTTCCGGCGGATCGATCATTCTCACCGGTTCGACGACGGGCGCGACGGGAACGCCGGCCTTCAGCGTCTACAGCTCGACAAAAGCAGCGATCCGGAATTTCGCCCGAAGCTGGACCCTCGACCTCAAAGGGTCGGGCATCCGCGTGAACGTCCTGTCGCCGGGAGCGACCGCCACGCCGGGCCTCATCGATGGCGTGGCGAAGAGCACGGGCCAGCCCGACGCGGTCCTCGCCGGCCTCAAGGCCCAGACGCCTCTCGGGCGGTTGGCCGATCCGGACGAGATCGCAGCGGCTGCTCTCTTCCTGGCTTCGGACGAAAGCGGCTTCATGGCCGGCAGCGAAATGTTCGTCGACGGCGGCCTCGCGCAAGTCTGACGGCGAGCCGAGGGCATCAGCGCTCGTAGGCGCCGACGTCCTTGCGTTCCCGATGGGGCTGGGCATGATCGGGGCATGGCGCATATTGAGCCAAAAGCCGGCGGCTTTCTTACGCAAATTGTGATCTGGATCACAGTCGACCGTCTTGCCATAATGCAACGGTCCAAAGACAAAGGCCAAACGCCAAAAAGGGAGAGAAAATGGCGCCGATCACGCAATCTTACGTCCACGGCGCCTCCTCGACCCCTCTGATCGGCGAAACGATCGGCCAAAACCTGCGGCGCATCACGGCGGAGGGGCCGGAGCGGTTGGCGCAAATCACGCGCCATCAGGGCGTGCGGTGGACCTATGCCGACCTCTTGCGGCGGTCGGAAGACTTGGCCGTGGGCTTACGCAAACTTGGCCTCGAAAAGGGCGATCGGGTCGGCATCTGGTCGGCCAATGTCAGCGAATGGGTTCTGGCGCAATTCGGCACCGCGCTCGCCGGGCTCATTCTCGTCAACATCAATCCCGCCTACCGGGCCCATGAATTCGATTATGCGATGAAGAAATCCGGCTGCCGGGCGTTGATCCTGAGCGCTGGCCACAAGAACAACGACTATTTCGCTTCGCTGAGGACCTGCGCGCCCGAGATCGACGCCGCGGAGGCCGGCAAGCTCCGCTCCGAGCGCCTGCCCAAGCTCGAGTTCGTCATCCGCTTGAGGACGGACAAGTCGCCGGGCATGCTCAACTTCAATGAGGTCGCGAAGCCGGCGAGCGCGAGCGAGCGCGCCGAACTCATGGCCTTTGAAGCGTCGCTTCAGTTCGACGACCCCATCAACATCCAGTTCACATCGGGAACGACAGGCGCGCCGAAGGGCGCGACGCTGACCCATCACAATATTCTCAACAATGGCTATTTCATCGGCGAGGCCATGCGCCTCACCGCCGACGATCGCCTGTGCATTCCGGTGCCTTACTATCATTGCTTCGGCATGGTGCTGGGCAATCTCGCCTGCGTCACCCACGGCGCCTGCATGGTGAGCCCGGCGGAAGGCTTCGATCCCCTCGCGACGCTGGAAGCGGTTGAAGCTGAGCGATGCACCGCCCTGCACGGCGTCCCCACGATGTTCATCGCCATGCTCGAACATCCCGAATTCGCGCGCTTCGACCTCAAGAGCTTGCGCACCGGGATCATGGCTGGCTCGCCCTGTCCGGTCGAGGTCATGCGAAAAGTGGTCAGCGCAATGCATATGAGCGAAGTGACCATCGCCTACGGCATGACGGAGACGAGCCCGGTCAGCTTCCAGAGCGCCTATAACGACCCGCTCGAGCGGCGCGTCTCGACGGTCGGGCGCATCCAGCCGCATCTCGAAGTCAAGATTATCGACGGCGAGGGCCGAATTCGTTCCGCCAGGCGTGCCGGGCGAGTTGCTCACCCGCGGCTATAGCGTAATGCGCGGCTACTGGGATGATCTCGCGGCGACGTCAGCTTCGATCGACGAGGCCCGATTCATGCATACCGGGGATCTCGCGACAATCGATGAGGAAGGTTATTGCAATATTGTTGGGCGTCTGAAGGACATGATCATTCGCGGCGGCGAGAACATCTACCCGCGCGAAGTCGAGGAATTCCTGTTTACCCATCCCGCGGTAGCCGAGGTCCAGGCCTTCGGCGTTCCCGATCCCCGCTATGGCGAGGAGCTTTGCGTGTGGATTCGCCGCCGCGAGTGTTCTGCCCTGAACGAAGCCGAGGTCATCGCCTTTTGCCGGGAAAGAATTGCCCATTACAAGGTTCCGCGCTACGTGCGCTTCGTCGATTCATTCCCGATGACAGTCACCGGAAAGGCGCAAAAATATTTGATGCGCAAGGCCATGATGGAGGAATTGGCCCTGGCCGAAGAACGGACGGCGTAAAGTCCTCAGCGCTCCGACATCCGAACGATTTCAATAGAATTTTAACCTTTGCCAAATCGTCGGGGCGCCGGCGGACCCGTCCGCATGCCGCCAAAAAGCAACAATTTCGGCCTTCACTGGATTTTGATACAATATGAGTTCACTTGGCAATTCGGCCGGGCGCGCTTAAATGGCAGGGGTAAGGTCGGGAGGGTCCGCGAAATCTCAGGCGGCCGCTCCGTGACGGGAAGATGATGAACGCAAACTACCGGAATTTCGCCCTCTGGGTGATCATTTTCTTGCTCGTTCTGGCGCTGGTCACCTTGTTCCAGAGTCCGGGCCAGAAGGCTTCCTCGAGCGAGATCACCTTCAGCCAGCTCCTGAGCGACGCCGACGCCGGCAATGTCCGCGACGTCACGATCGCGGGTCCCGAGATTACCGGTCACATGAAGGACGGGCGGTCGTTCCAGACCTATTCGCCGAACGATCCCGAGCTCGTCCAGACGCTATACAAGAAGGACGTCACGATCACCGCCAAGCCGCCGTCCGACGGCAACAATTGGCTGCTGACGATCGTCTCCAGCGTTCTGCCGGTCCTGCTGTTCCTAGGCTTATGGATCTACATGACCCGGCAGATGCAGGGCGGGGCCGGCAAGGCGATGGGATTTGGCAAGTCGAAGGCCAAGCTCCTGACGGAAGCGCAGGGGCGGGTGACGTTCGAGGACGTCGCCGGCGTCGACGAAGCCAAGGAAGACTTGCAGGAAATTGTCGAATTCCTGCGCGACCCGCAGAAATTCCAGAAGCTCGGCGGGCGCATCCCGCGCGGCGTGCTGCTCGTCGGCCCTCCGGGCACCGGCAAGACCTTGACCGCGCGAGCGGTCGCCGGCGAAGCCAACGTGCCCTTCTTCACCATTTCCGGCTCCGACTTCGTCGAGATGTTCGTCGGCGTCGGCGCGAGCCGCGTGCGCGACATGTTCGAGCAGGCGAAGAAGAACGCGCCCTGCATCATCTTCATCGACGAAATCGACGCGGTCGGGCGCCATCGCGGCGCGGGCCTCGGCGGCGGCAATGACGAGCGCGAGCAAACGCTCAACCAGTTGCTCGTCGAGATGGACGGCTTCGAGCAGAACGAAGGCATCATCATCATCGCCGCGACCAACCGGCCCGACGTGCTCGATCCCGCGCTGCTCAGACCCGGCCGTTTCGACCGCCAGATCGTGATCTCGAATCCCGATTTCATCGGCCGCGAGAAGATCCTGCGGGTCCACGTGCGCAAAGTGCCGCTCGGGCCGGACGTCGACCTCAAGGTCGTTGCGCGCGGAACGCCGGGCTTCTCTGGCGCGGATCTCATGAACCTCGTCAACGAAGCGGCGCTGCTCGCCGCGCGGCGCGGAAAGCGCGTCGTCACGCGTCAGGAGTTCGAGGATTCGCGCGACAAGATCATGATGGGCGCCGAGCGGCGCACCCTCATCATGACCGAAGATGAGAAGCGCCTCACCGCTTATCACGAAGCGGGCCACGCGCTCGTCTCCGTGTCGATGCCGGCCTCGACGCCGATCCACAAGGCGACGATCATTCCGCGCGGCCGCGCGCTCGGCATGGTGCAGTCGCTGCCCGAGCGCGATCAGATCTCGCAGAGCTTCGAGGAGCTCATCGCGATGCTCGCCATGTCGATGGGCGGGCGCGTCGCCGAGGAACTGGTGTTCGGCAAGGACAAGGTGACATCGGGCGCGGCCGGAGACATCCAGCAGGTGACCAAGATCGCCCGCGCCATGGTGACCCGCCTTGGCTTCTCCCCCAAGCTTGGCACGGTCATGTATGGCGAGAACCAGGACGAGGTGTTCCTCGGCTATTCGCTCGGCCGCCAGCAGAACATCTCCGAAGCAACCGCCGAGACGATCGACCAGGAAGTGCGGCGGCTGGTTCAGGAAGCCCACGATACGGCGACCCGCGTTCTCACCGAGCGGCGCGCCGATCTCGAGACGCTCGCCTCTGGCCTCATGGAGTTCGAGACGCTGACCGGCGATGAGATCGTTGGTCTCCTGCAAGGGGTGCGCCCGGTGCGCGAATCGGCGACCGATCGCGAGCCTCCTGCATCGCCCCGCGCGGCCGTGCCTTCGTCCGGCAAGCCCCGGCCGATCGGTCCGGACGCCGGAGGCCTCGAGCCGCAGCCGCAGACCTGAACACGCGACGCGATGTAGACGCGACCGTTGGTCGCGTCCGCCGCGCTCAACGAGCGCGGCCTTTCGTTTGGCTAGAGTAGACTGCGTATTGATGGAATCGTCATCGCGAGGAGCGAAGCGACGTGGCGATCCAGGAGTCGCTTGGCGCGCCTACGTTCCTCTGGATTGCGTCGCCTCGCTCGCAATGACGATCGGGCTTCGGCCCGAATGCATTTTTTCCCTACGCCGTCGCCATCCGGACGACGTGTCCGCCCGGCCCCGGCCGGGGAGGAACCGGAAAGTCCGGGAGATAGCGCTCAACCAGCGCCGCCCGGTCGAGATCCTCAATTCTCGCGAGAACCCGAGCTCGCGGGCGCGAGCGTGCAGATCGCCGGAGTCGAAATAGCCCCGGAACGGCTCGCCGCTCGCAGCGACCCTCTCCGCCATCTCGCGATGGAAGTTGCGCGCGTTCCCCTCGGCGATTGCGTCGCGCGGGTTGACGTAGTCGAACACGACTTCCGCCCCGCCGGGCAGGCGCGCGAGTTCACCGAGCGTCGCGAACACCGCCTCCTCGGTTAGATAAGGCGTGACGCCGAGCCACAGCACGAAGGTCCGCTTGCCCGGATCGAATCCGGCGGCCTCGAGCGCGCCGGTCATGCTCCCGCGCTCGAAATCGTGAGCGACATAGGCGACATGCTGAGGTTCGGCGATCCGCGCGTCAGCGAGCCGCCGCCGCTTCTCGGCTTGCGTCGCCGGATGATCGAGCTCGAAGAGGCGCATGTCCTGGGTCGGCTCGAGACGATAGGCGAACGTGTCGAAGCCCGCGCCCATGACCAGGATCTGGCGCACGCCTTTTTCGATTGCCCGGCGCGCCGAGTCCTCGGCGAACCGGCTGCGCATGGCGATGAACAGGCGCAAGGACCGCCGCTCCGGGCGCTCCTTGGCGAGCGCGATGGCGTTGTCGGCGTCTTGCCCCAGGATACGAAGCGCTAGTGGGTCGGCGAAGACGAAGCCGCGCTCAAGCACCTGATGCGCCGCCCGGTGTCCCGCGGCGCCAAGCGCCGTCACGCTCGCCTGTCCGTGTTGCATGGGTCGAAGATAGAGGCGGCGGGACTGACTGTCGAGCTTTGGCGAGCTTGACGCCGAAAACCCGTTCCCCTATAGACCCGCATCCCATGAGCCAGGCCATGCGGCGGCGGGACGCTTCTTTATTTGGAGCGGCCCTCTCTCCTATTTGGCGGTCGAGCTTGAACTTTTTCGTCTGAAGGACATTCGATGTCACGCCGCTGCGAGCTGACGGGCAAGGCCGTTCAATCCGGCAACAAGGTCAGCCATTCCAACCGCAAGACGCGCAAGCGCTTTTTGCCCAATCTCGTCCAGGTCACGCTGGTCTCGGACATGCTGGAGCGCCCGGTCCGCTTACGCGTCAGCGCGGCGGCTTTGCGTTCGGTCGAGCATCGCGGCGGCCTCGACGATTTCCTCACCAAGGCCCATGAGTTCGAAACTCTCCGAGGACGCGGTCAAGCTCAAGCGCGAAATCGCCAAGAAGCGCGCCGAGACGAAGGCCGAAGCCGCCTAAGGCTCCGTTGAAGCGGCATGCGATGCGCGCGCTTCGCCCCGCGCGGATCTTCCATATACGCGGGGCTTTTTGATTCAGACCAGAACGGTCTGCCGCCGCGCGCGCCAGCCCGTGTAACCGAGCCCGGCGAAGCCAAGCAACATCATCGCCCAGGTCGATGGCTCGGGGACGGGCTGGACGGGAATAGCGACGGGATCCCAGACGAAGCTGCCGCCCCCGCCGCCGCCATTAAACAAGTTGAGGAAGTTATTCATCCCCGCTCCGCCAACCACGATGTCCAGTTCGGTCCCCGCGTCCAGAAGAACGCGGCCCCCGACGCCGGCCCCGTAGCCGCTGCCGACGAATCCCGGCCCGCCCTGTGCGCCGACCGCGGCCACATAATAAAACCCAGTGGTCGGGATCGTGTATTCAACGACCGCTCCAGTATAATTGAAGACCTTGAGACCGACGATCACGTAGCCGTTACTGGGCGAAAATCCGGGTACGCCGTTGAAATCCGGGGTCTCGATCGTATCGCGCAGCGCGGGATTGAGGTAGGAGCCCCCACCGCCGCCGCCAGCGCCGCCAGCGCCGCCGCCAGAATAGCCGCCGCCGCCGCCGCCGCCCAAGAAGCCGCTGCCGCCTCCGCCGCCGAACCCGCCGTTCCCGATGCCAGCGAAGCCGGCGCCACCGGCGAAGTTCGGTGCGCTAAAGCCCCCGTTGCCACTGAAGCCATTGGCGCCATTGCCGAGCCAGCCCGCGCCGCCGCCGCCATCGGCGCCCCCGCCTCCAAGCCCCCCAGTCCCTCCCGCGCCGCCAGTGGGTCCGCCGCTCGTTCCGGATTCGGAGATCAGGCCTCCGCCGCCGCCTCCGGCCGCCCCATCGCCGCCGCCGCCGCCGCCGACGGCAATCAGCGTAAGCGCGGCATGCGCCGGGGCGCCGACACTGAGACCTCCCGCGAGCGCAATGGCGCTCGCGCAGATCATCGATCTCGCGTTCATGTTGAAATCCCCTCTCGTCCCCTCAAAGCCGGCTAATTGCCGTAGGCAAAAGCCTGATAATCAGGCGCTAATACCTGAGTTTGTCAATTGAAAACTCAATGACGCAGGTATGTGGGAAAGTCATCGCGATGCGCCGGTCCTTGGCTCGGTCGATCTTCACAACCTGATGCAATCGCCTCCGATTTTGCGCTATTGTTGCGAAAGCGAGCGGCGCCGACGGAGCAATCCGGAGATCATAGGGCTTCGACCTTCATCTCTGGATTGCCGCGCCTCACGATGACGGACTAGGCGGCCGCGCGCGCGAGCTCCGCCGCGTCGCGCGCCAGCGCTTCGACCGCGAGATAATCGCCCGCCGCAAGCGCCGCCTTCTGCAGCATCCATGAGCCCCCGACGCAGGGCACGTTTGGCAGCTTGAGGTATTCAGGCGCTTTCGGAAGATCGATGCCGCCGGTCGGGCAGAAGCGCAGGTCCGGCAAGGGCGCGGCGAGCGAGGCGATCAACCTCGCGCCTCCGACAGCTTCGGCGGGAAAGAGTTTGAGCGCCCGGAAGCCAAGCTCCCGCAGGGCCATCGCTTCCGAGGCCGTGGCGCAACCGGGCAGGAACGGAACCGGCGACTCCGCCGCCGCCCTGGCGAGCCCGGGGGGCGCGCCGGGGCTCACCAGGAACCGGGCCCCGGCCTTGACCGCCTGATCGATCTGCTCGACCGACACGATCGTGCCCGCGCCGACCACCGCGCCGGGCACATGTTTGGCGATCGCCTCGATCGCCGCGAGCGCCGGGGCGGTGCGCAGCGTCACCTCGATCGCCCTGAGGCCGCCGGCCACGAGCGCCTTGGCTTGCGCCAGTCCATCCTCGACGCTCGCAACCGTAAGCACCGGGATCACCGGCGCGAGCGCCATGATCTTAGCCGTTTCGGCGTCGTGACGATAAAGCGGCATGGCGCTCTCCAGGAGTTCGAGACGCGCCCTTAGCATGGCGCCGGACGCGCATCGAGCCTCGTGATCGCGCGCGAATCGACTAGGGTTGTCCCAGGAAGCGCGTCCGCCGTGACGGAGCCAGAGGTGAACGAGCCGTTCGACCTTTCAGTCTACAAAGAGACGCTGCTGTTCCTGGTGACGGCGGGCGTGATCGCGCCGCTGTTCTTCCGGCTGCGCGTGAGCCCCGTGCTCGGTTATCTGCTCGCGGGCGTTGCGCTTGGACCGTACGGCCTGGGATCGATCGACCTCAAAGCGCCGTGGCTCAACGCGCTTGCGATCAATGTCGAGGCGATCGACCGGATCGCCGCTTTTGGCGTCGTCGCGCTCATGTTCACCATGGGGCTCGAGCTCTCGTTCGAGCGGCTCAAGCGCATGCGCGCTCTGGTGTTCGGGCTCGGGCTCTCCCAGGTGGTCGTGACGACCCTCCTTCTCGCGGCCGCCGCCTGGCGTCTCGGACTGAGCCCTCGCGCTGCGCTCGCCATTGGCGCGGCTCTCTCGATGTCCTCGACCGCAATCGTCATTCCGATGCTGGTCGAGAGCAAACGCCTCCATTCCGGCGCCGGCCGCGCGAGCCTGGCGGTGCTGCTCTTCCAGGATCTCGCAGTCGCGCCTCTTTTGCTGATGATCGGCGCACTCACCGCGAAAGGCCAAAACGGACTGGCGTGGGAGCTCCTCACCACTCTCGCGCCGGCCGCGATCGGGCTCACTGCGCTCGTCGTCTTCGGACGCCTGGCGCTCAGGCCCTTCTTCCGTTTTGTCGCCGAGACGAAGAGCCGCGAGTTCTTCATGGCGGCGTGCTTGCTGGTGGTGCTGGGCGACGGGCTCGCCGCGGCGGCGAGCCATCTGTCGATGGCGCTCGGCGCCTTTGTCGCCGGGCTGCTTCTCGCGGAGACTGAATATCGCCGCGAGATCGAGCTCACCATCGAGCCGTTCCGCGGCCTCTTGCTCGGGCTCTATTTCGTGTCGATCGGCGCCGGGATCAATCCGGCCTTCGTCACCGCGCGGCCGGGGCTCATCATCGGGCTCGTCGCGGCGCTCGTGGCGGCGAAGTGTCTGACGCTCCTTGCGCTCGGACGCGGTTTTCGCCTGCCATCCCCCATCGCTGCTGAAACGGCGCTCCTGCTCGCGCCGGGCGGCGAGTTCGGCTTCGTGATGATCGGCGTCGCGCTGGCCGGAGGCCTCATCGACCGCCCCCTTGCGACGACGCTGATCAGCGCGGTGGCGATATCGATGCTGGCGATTCCCGCGCTAGCCAAGCTCGGAGCGCTGATCGCCGCGGCCCCGAAAGGGGAGGCGAAGGCGCCGGAGATCCCGCCGGAGGGCGAGCAGTCCCGCGTGATCATCGTTGGTTACGGCCGCGTCGGCGCGCTGATCGGCGACATGCTCGACCGGCACGCGATTCCGTTCATCGCCGTGGATGCGAACGCTCGCGTGACCGCGCGGGCGCGGGCCGACGGCAAGCCCGTCTATTACGGCGACGCCGCGCGTCCGGAATACCTTCGCCTTTGCGGCCTCGAGACGGCGCGCGCCGTGGTCGTCACCATGGATGCGCCCGAGGCCAATGAAGCCGTGGTCGAGACGACGCGCAGCCTGCGTCCGAACGTGACGCTGGTCGCCCGCGCCCGCGACGCCGATCACGCCCGCGCGCTCTATGGGCTTGGCGTGACCGACGCCGTGCCCGAGACCATCGAGGCGAGCCTGCAGCTCTCGGAGGCGGTGCTGGTCGATCTCGGCGTGCCGATGGGACTTGTCATCGCCTCGATCCACGAGAAGCGGGACGAATATCGCAAGATGCTCGCCGTCGCCGGCGCGCCAGAGCGGCCGCGGTCGACACGCGGCCCGCGACGGGGCTGACGCGACGGCGCGAGGCTGTTGGCGAGCTTTCATCGCGCCGCGAGCCAATGCCGCCTTGCCTGGAACGCCGGCTTCCACCATACTCGGATCGAAGACTCCGGGTCCGCGGCGAGAGCCAGCGCGGCTTGAGAATTGGTCGGCCCACGCTGGGCGCAAGGGAGCGACAAGCCGAGCTCATGGACACGCTGCAGGCTGAGACGGAAACAGCAAGCGAAACGGAGAAAGCCATTCTGGCGGACGTCCGGGCTCGCTTCGAGACGACCAAGAACCCGAGGATTCGTGAACTGATCTTGGGCTTGATCGACCATCTGCACGCCTTTGTACGCGAGCGGAAAGTCACGTGGTCGGAATGGGAATATTTTATGGACTTTCTGGCTCGCGCGGCCGCGGTCACCAAGGACGGCCGAAACGAGTTCATCGCCCTTTCCGACTCGATCGGAATCAGCATGCAGGTGCTTGCGGCGTCCCAGCCGAAGCCCGCCGGCGCCACCATCGCGACGCTGATCGGACCGTTCTTCATCGACGACGCGCCGGTGTTTCCGATCGGCGCCGATATCTCGGGAGGCGCTTCCGGCCAGCCGCTCTACGCCTATGGCCGCGTTCTCGACACGCGGGGTGAGCCCGTCTCGGACGCGATTCTGAACGTTTGGCAGTCGGACGACCGCGGCCTCTACGACGTGCAGGACAATTTCGATCCGGAGAAGATGTGGGGACGGGGGCGCATCAAATGCGATCCCGAGGGCCGTTACGCCTTCTGGAGCGTTATGCCGACTGCCTATCCCGCGCCGATGGACGCCGCCCTCGGCGATCTGATCCGCAACACGACGGGCCGCTACTGGCGACCCGCTCACCTCCATTTCGCGGTCGAGACAAAGACAGCCGACGCTCTTGCGACCCATATCTTCGTCCGCGGCAGCGAGCATATCGATTGCGACGTAGCCTTCGGCGTGCGTCCGGCCTTGATCACCGATTTCACCGAGCATGGGCCAGGCGTGGCGCCGGACGGACGAGAGATGAACGGCCCTTACCGCACGCTGAATTACGACTTCGTCATGACTCGGTCCGGCCGCTGACCGGCCCTCGGCGTCGGAAGCCGAGCATCAGATCTTGACACGGGCCGATAGACTCTAGCCGGGCGCGCCGCTCTTGGGTTAGAAGGGCGCCCCAAACCGAGAAACCTCCCTTGGCCGGCCTGCGACGCCTCCTCATGATTTCGCTCGCCGCCTGCGCTGGGCTAACCTGCGCGGCACGGGCGTCCGACTGCGCCTTCGCGCCCGCGCCGGCGACCCGGCTTCAGAGCCTGACTGCGGTCGGCGATTACGAGCCGGTCCTGAAAGCCTGCGTCGCCGCCGACGGACGCAAAGCGGTCGCGATCCGCGAGATGACGGTCGAGGGCCAAAAGGTCGACCTCCTCGCCGATCCGGAGGCGCTGACCACCCGCCTCGAGCGAGCCGCGTGCTGGACCTGCCGCGAAGAGAGCGAATCCGAACTTGGGGCGACCCGCATGGGCCGCGCGATCCGCGAGTTGGCTCAAGCCCCGGGCCTCATCCATCGCGGCTTTCTTCAGAACGCGGGGCTCATCCATGGCGGGGGCGGGGGGCAAGGCGATTTCGTCACCGGAGACCTCTGCCCAAGCCGGAAGCCGCTCGATCGCACGTTTTTCACCCGCCTCGAGGCTGCGGGCCCGCACGCTCCGGTCGCGCTCTCGATCTCAGGCCTCTGGCTTATCCATCATTTCGACGATTTCCGCTGGCTCGTCGATCAGCGCAATTCCGGCGCGCTCGACATCCTTTGGACCAATCACACCTATCACCACCCCTACCATCGCAAGCTGCCGTATGATGCGAACTTCCTCTTGTCGAAGGGCGTCGACCCGGAGGAGGAAATTCTCGACACTGAGCGGCTTCTGATCGCCAACGGCGAGACGCCGTCGCTATTCTTCCGCTTCCCCGGTCTCATCTCCAGCGATCCGCTCATGCAGGCGGTGAGCCAGTTCCATCTGGTGACGCTCGGCGCCGACGCCTGGCTGGCGCTGGGCGAGAAGCCCGGGCGCGGCTCGATCGTGCTGGTCCACCCCAACGGCAACGAGCCCAGGGGGCTGACGCTTTTCTCCGCCGACCTGGCGCGCGGCGCGATCGCCGCTCCGTTTGAGCCGCTGACCGCCGCGCCGGAGTAGCCGCGCCGGGGTCGCGACCGCTCCGCCTGGACCTTTCACCTTCGCGCAGCGAAGATGCCGCTGCCGAGGTAGCCGCCGGTCCCGTTCAGGATGAGCGAGCCGCCCATCTCGCCGTAAAGCGGGGTGACGTTGGTCGCGCCGCCCTGGAAGAACGAGCCGTTCAGCGCTGCGGTCCGACCCAAATTACTGCCCATGAGCGGCGAGGTTGCGGCTGTCGCGAACGTGGTGGTCCC
The DNA here is from genome assembly GCA_963696665.1 of uncultured Alphaproteobacteria bacterium. Taxonomy (GTDB): domain Bacteria; phylum Pseudomonadota; class Alphaproteobacteria; order Rhizobiales; family Beijerinckiaceae; genus Roseiarcus. Next base: position 712,066 of record CAVOLE010000008.1, on the reverse strand, counting down.
TCGGACCCATGAGGCCGTGCCGGCATAGTTCGTGCCATCGAGGCCATTGATCGTGATCGCGCCGTTCTGGGCGCCGAAGTTGACCGCGGCTTGGAACGTGCCCGCTGCGAGATAGGTGAGCCCCCCCGTGCCGTTGGCGATATTGGCGATGGCGTGGCCCGTATAAGTGGCCGTGCCGGTCGCCTGAGAGAGGGCCCCGACCGTTGTCGGAACACCCCCGACCCAGAGCAAGAGAGCGCCTTGATCCTCGTACAGGAGATGACCACTGCTGTTGTTCGCGCCGTTGAAGGCGCTCCAGAAACCCCACTTGGTGGACTCGCAATTGCAAGGGGTGACGGGAACGGAGGAAATCGAGGTTAGAAATGCGGACGTATTCGCGCCGACGCTGTCGGACGTAACCATCAGCTGATTGGCGTAGCCGACGGTCGACGCCGGGGACAGGCCATCGCTGCGCAACGAGACAGGAGTATTGGCCCCGTTGTCGTACAGCGCCGCGGCCCTCGCCGCGAAATTCGACGGATTGACATATGTGCCGCGCGCGCTGTTCAACCCGTTGATGCCGTTCCCGTTCAGGCTTCCGAAAATATAACTCGAGAACGCCATGCCGCCCGTTGGCGGGTTGACGCTCCCGACATTGAAGGTCGCAAGCATCTCGCTCGAGCTGCCGGGCAGAAAGATGCTGATGTCGCCAGGGCTATTCGTGAGGTTGGTGATGACATAGGGCGTCGTGTAGTGGGTGTACGGCGGCGATGCGCCGCCTGACGCCGTCACCATCACCCCGCCGACATAGCCGTTCAGCGTGAGCGTCGGATGGTTGTTCGCCGAGATCGTCGGCGTTCCTGTCGTGATTGGATTGAACGTGTAGTTCGCCGGACCGCTTCGGACAAAATTGTAGGACTGGGCGTTCGACACTGCTCCGGTGTTCAGATTTGTCGTCGTATTGTTTAAAGTGTAGCTCGCGATGGGTACGCCATGCTGGGTCGGCACGGTGTTCGGCTGCGACGTCGGCGTCGCCGAAGACAAGGCGCCGCTGGCCAAGCCGTACCATCCGGGCGAGTTGCGCATCGTCGAGGCGGTAAACCCGCCGGCCTGCGTGAAGCCGATGTTGGGCGCATTGGTGATCGCCGACGTCATGACGAACAGCGTCGCGTTCTGCGCCGCGCCTTGTCCAGTCACGCTAAGGCCGGCCTGGAACTGTCTTGAGGTCGTATTCGGCGTGCCGTCCGAATTGAGGCCGCCGGCCTGATAGCCAAGGATCGGCGAGACCGTGAAGCCGCCGCTTCCGGCGAACGCGCCGGTGAGATAGGGCACAGGGCTCCGGCCCGTGCTGGTGCTGAAAGGCCCGGGGGTGACCATGGCGTAGGTTACCCTAGGCGCCGGCGTAACCGGCGGGATGATCGGCGGCGGGACGACCGGCGGGGGGGTAACCGGCGGCGGAGTGACTTGCGTGAGCGCTTGAATCAAGTTCCCAATCGCGACGCGCGTCGCGGTCGAGGTCGAGGCGCTGTTCTGCGCCCCTTGCTGGACAGTTTGCCGAGTTGTTTGCGCGATCGTGAGCGCGTTGGCGCGTCCCTGAGAGGCGGTCTGGACCATCGTCGCGCCGGGCGAGTTGGGCGTGCCGACGTTATAGCTCAAAGCCAGACTGTCTGTCGGCTGATGGCTTGCGCCTCCCTTTTGGCCTTTCTGGCTCGTCAATTGAGCATTCGCCTGCGCGATCTCCTGGCTGCTGGCCCGTCCAGCGGAAGAGGGAGGCCGGCTGAACCCAGCGACGGTCACGCCGAAGCCCGGACGCGACACCACAGTCGTGGTCGGCGTGCAATTTGCCGCGGCGCAGAGCGATGTGACCGACATATGGCCGAAGCCGAGGATCGCTTGCGTGCCTTTGGCGGCGCTATGCGAAATGATGGCGATGCCGCCGCGCAAGCCGATCGCCGCGACCGGCGTTCGAATCGTCGCCCCTTCGGAATGCGTCGCGATGCCTCCGACGACGCGCACCACGCCCTTGCCCAACGAAAGGGCGAGCTCGCCCCTCGTGGTGGCGGGATTGAAGACAAAACGGTCAATCACCAGCGTCGAGTTGGGGCCGACGTTGAGCGTCGTCTTGTCGATGAACAGCACCTGGACGCTGCCAGTCCTGGTGGTCTGGATCTTCTCGTTCGTGACGACCTGCGTCCCGATCTCGATCACTCGGGTGGGCGCTCCCGGCGCCGTGCCCGACGTGGCCGTGTTGACCGCGCCGGCCGTCCCGACCGTATCGGCCTTGGCCCCGGCCGATAGCGCGAGAACCGCGCCGAGCGAGGCGGCGAAGATGAGCGGAAGCGATCGTGGCGAGCGCATTCGAGTTTCCTGGATCAGAAGCGGAAGGTCGGCCCCGCCGCGACGATGAAATCCTGCAGGCTGTAGTTCGGAACGGTCGAATAGGTGCGCAGATATTGGACTTGCAGCGTGAAGCCGAGGTTGCGGTAAAAGGTCGTGTCCAAGGTCCCGGCCACCCGAAATTGTTTGTCGATGCGCCTGATGAAAGGCGAGACGATCTCATCCGGTATCGCATACGGGGTGTAGGAAAAGCCGGCGGAGGGCGTGAACGTCCAGACCGAAGCCGTGTGCGCGAACGCCGGCGCCGCGAAAGAATAGGGCACGCCGACATCGACCGAAAGATCGTGAAAGGCATACGGCCCATAGCTCGCGCTCGAGTTGGTGTAGGAGACGCGGCCTTGCCACCCCAGGCCCCACTGGGGCGAAAGCAGACCTGAGCCGAAGACGTAGCCGATCCACTGTCCGCCGCTCTGGCCGGCGGCGGTCGGATAATTCGCGGAATTGTAGAAGTAGCGGTTGCGAAACTCGACTCCCGGCGTGATCGTCAGGTTCTCGTTGACCGGCCAGTTCATGGACACGCCGCCGCCGAGGGTGTTGAGATAGTTGACGCCGCCGAGCGTCAGATCATTCCCGATCGCATAAGGATGGATGCTGGGCCCGCCGTAATCGCCGATCCCGATCCTGGGCCCGGTGCGCAATTCCGCCAGGCCCAAATCGAGCCGCGTGACCTTGAATTGCTGCGAATAATAGGCGATCAGGTCGGATTCCCACCCGTCGCCGCGCTGGTCCTCGAAATCATAGAAATCATGCACGGTGACCAGTCCGAACGCGTTCCAGTCCGGCGTCTTCTGAAACTGGGGCGAGAGCAGCGCGTTCTGGCCGAGCGCGAGAACGTTCGGACTGTTGGGGCCGGCGTTCGCATTGGTCTGATAGGCGAGCCCGAACTGCCCGTAGATCGATAATTGATTGACCGCGACCGCCTTGTCGACCGCGGCGATATAGGTCTGCACTTCGGTGCGAACGTCGTCGGGCGTATCGGGGGCGTTGAGCACCGCGTCGAAATAATTGCGCGCCATCTCATAGGAACGGAGATGAAAATAGAGCACGCCGAGCTGGAGCTTCACCCGGGGAAGATTCGGGTTGTAGTAGAGGATGCGCTCGAGCGCGCCGATCGCCGCCTCGTAGTCGCCGAGTTCGGTCTCGAGTTGGGCGTAGCGGAATCCGGCGTCGAGGTCGTCGGGTTTGAGCAAGAGGCGCTTGAACAGGAGGTCGGCGGCGATGCGCTTCTCCGCATCGTTCATGGGCGCGGCCGGCGGCGGGGAAGCGAGTGGCGTCGAAGCCGCGGCCGCTTGCCCCGAAGCCAAAGCGCCGACGACTGGCGACGGAGCTGGCGACGAAGAACTGGCGACTTGCGGGAAAGCGGCGGGGGAATGAGCCCAAGCGGCGACGCCGATCGCCGCCGCAAGCGCGCGCCCAAAGCGCGGCGGACGGCGCGCGGACTCATGCCCACATTCGCCTGGCGCATAGGTGCGATTGGATCGACTCACTCCGGAGCCGTTCTGCATCAGGCAAACCCCAGCTTGCAGTTTTTATTCACTAAATCCCATTTTTACCGCATGCAACCGGATTCTCGCTGTTGTCACGCCGGCGTTCGGCTAAGTCGTCCGTTTGAAAAGGGGCGCTTGATCGCCGAATGGCGCATGCGTCCGCCGCTGCGTCCGCCGCCGAGACAACCCGTCCATTCGAACCCTCTGTCGCCTCCGCCGGCGCGCCCTATATTCATAAGCCGGCGCCAGGGAGATCAGCCAATGAACGACATCAGCGACGCACGAACGTTTCCGCTCGGCGACCGGGTTGTGAAGCGCCTCGGCTACGGCGCCATGCAACTCGCGGGCCCGGGCGTGTTCGGGCCGCCCAAGGACCGCGACGCCGCGATCGCGGTGCTGCGCGAGGCCGTCGCGAGCGGCGTCAATCACATCGACACCAGCGATTTCTACGGCCCTCACGTGACCAATCAGATCATCCATGAGGCGCTGCATCCCTATCCCGACGACCTCGTCATCGTCACCAAGATCGGCGCGCGCCGGGGCGACGACGCGTCCTGGAACCCGGCCATGAGCCCGGACGACCTCACGAGCGCCGTCCACGACAATCTGCGCAACCTCCAGCTCGACGTGCTGGAGGTGGTCAATCTGCGGATCATGGGCTCGGTCCACGGACCCGCCGAAGGGCCCATCGAGGCGCCGCTCGCCGCTCTCGCCGAGCTTCAGCGCCAGGGTCTCGTGCGCCATATCGGGCTCAGCAACGCCACCTTGAACCAGATCGAGGAGGGGCGCCGGATCTGCGACATCGTCTGCGTGCAGAACCTCTATAATGTGGCGCGGCGCGACGACGACGCGCTCATCGACGACCTTGCGCGAGCCGGCGTGGCCTATGTGCCGTTCTTCCCGCTCGGCGGCTTCACGCCCTTGCAGTCGTCGGCGCTCAATGGCGCAGCGATGCGGCTCGGCGCGACGCCGATGCAGGTTGCTCTGGCCTGGCTCGTCCGGCGCGCGCCCAACATCCTGCTCATCCCAGGCACCTCATCGCTCGAACATCTGCGCGAGAACCTGGCCGCGGCCAGCCTCGAGTTGCCGGACGACATGGCGGCCGAGCTCGACGAGATCGCGAAGGGAGCCGCGCCAGCCTGACGCACCCCTTCCCTTCTCCCTCCGGGAGAAGGTGGCGCCATAGCCCGTCGAAAGACGCCCGTCTTTCGACGGGCTATGGCGCCGGATGAGGGCTTGGGCGCGACGAATGAGGGCTAGTGGTTCAAATCAAACGCTTGGTACCCGACAGGCGATGTCTCAAAAGCGCGGAGAGCGAACATTTTGGACCATCTGATCGGGAAAGATCGCCGGCATGGATAGCAGATTGCCGGCGCAGTCGTGCTTGACTGCGAAAAGGTCGCGGATTGCCGATCGGCCTTTTATGGCGCTGTATAGATTGCGCATGCAACGGACTATGCGGAAATCGGCCGCCGAGCCGAAAGTGGCAGCAAGTGCTGTCTTTGCGGGCGCGCAAAGAAAGGCCGCTCAGAAGCGGCCCCAGACCGCTGACAAACCCCTGGCTTTGGCCAGGGGTTTTTGATTGAGTTGGCTATGATTCGTCGTCCTGGCCCGGTTCAGACTTCGCTTGAGATCGTTAGCCTGGAGCAGCTGGTTCCGGCCGATCACCTTGTTCGCAAGATTGAGGCGGCGGTCGATTTTTCCTTCATTCACGATCTGACGGCGCCGCTCTACTGCGCCGACAACGGGCGCCCGCCGCTCGATCCGACGCTGATGTTCAAGGCCCTGTTCGTCGGCTATCTGTTCGGCGTCCGTTCGGAGCGGCAGCTTATCCGCGAGATCGAGGTCAACGTCGCCTATCGCTGGTTTCTCGGGCTCAAACTGACCGATCCGGTGTTCGACGCCTCGACGCTGAGCCAGAACCGAAGGCGGCGTTATCAGGACGCTTCGATCCCGCAGGCGATTTTCGACCGCATTGTCGAGCAGGCGATGGCGCTTGGCCTGATTGAGGGAACGACGCTCTACACCAATTCGACCCATCTCAAGGCCAGCGCCAACAAGAACAAGTTCGATCTTGAGCCCGCAGCCAAGTCGCGAGCGGCCTATTGGGAGGCGCTTGACGCGGCGGTCGAGGAGGATCGCGCCGCGCACCGGCTTAAGCCGCTCGCGCCCGCGCCGCGCGAGCCGGAGGTGAAGGAGACCAAGGTCAGCCGGAGCGACCCGCAAGCCGGCTACATGGTGCGGGACGGCAAGCCGAAGGGCTTCTTCTATCTCGACCACCGCACTGTCGATGGACGCCTTGGCCTCATCACCGACACCTACGCCACGCCCGCCAATGTCCACGACAGCATTCCCTATCTTGAACGGCTCGATCGGCAGCGCGAGCGCTTCGGCTTAGCGGTGACGGCGGTCGGGCTGGACGCAGGCTACGCCTCCGCCGCCATCGCCAAGGGCCTTGAAGACCGGGGGATCGCCGGCGTCACCGGCTATCGCGCGCCGACCCCGCCGAGGCCGGGCATGATGCGCCGAAGCCGGTTCGCTTACGATCGCGAGAACGACGTCTATCGCTGCCCGCAAGGCCAGCCCTTGACCTATGCGCTGACCGACCGCGACGGCTATCGCCATTATCGCTCGGATCGAAAGATCTGCTCGGCTTGCCCGCAGCTCGCCTCGTGCACGACGAACGGCAAGGCCGAGCGGACCATCACCCGCCATGTCTGGCAGGACGCGCGCGAGCGCACGGACGCCCGCCGCCTCACCGATTGGGGCAAGCGCGTCTACGCGCGGCGCAAGGAGACAGTGGAGCGATCCTTCGCCGACGCCAAGCAGCTCTTCGGCCATCGCTACGCCCGGTTCCGCGGCCTCGTGCGGGTCCAGTGTCAATGCCTGATGGCCGCCGCCGCGCAGAACATGAAGAAGATCGCCCTCTCCGCCGCCACACGGCTCGCCCCCACAGCCTGAGACAGCAAGGCCCGGCGCTCCACCCGCCCACTCCCCCACAAAAAAACAAACCCCGCCGAACAATGACGGGGTTTGTCAGCGGTCTGAGGCCGCTCAGAAGCGGCCCTTACTCAGGGGCTTTTTTCAGACGAGCGAAACGGGGACCCGCGCCCGGCGATATCCGGCGAAGCCGAGGCCAACGAAGCCGAGCAACAGCATCACCCAAGTCGCTGACTCGGGAATCGTATCGCTCACTCCGTTGTAAAAGTTTGTCAGTGATGGAGTGCCGGGGCCGGCCACATATGCGAAGCCATTGCTTTGTTCGGAACCAGTTTCTGAACGCTGAAAAGCCGTAAAGTCGAAACCGCTCGGGAAACCAGTATCCGCCAGCGCGGCTGGGCCGGGATCATCATTGCCCGAGAAGAAGGACATAGTAGAACCAGTGGCTGTGGTGGTAAACCGCAACCCGTCGCTGCAGTTGGCCGAACTGGTGCATGCCGTCGCGGGCGGCTCTGCGAATGAGACGTCTCCGGGCACGACGGGTTGCGGAAGCTGCCAGGTCAAGAACGGGGCGCCAGCTATGGGTTTGAGCACCGTTGGTGGGCCATACGATCCGTTCGATTGCAATATGGCGATCAAGCCGACCCCGTTTTCGTTGAAGCTGAAGTTGAACGGGTCCGCCGCGGCGTCCGCGCTCGCCGACAAAGGCGTGCCCGGCAGAAGTACCGCGACCGCGCCTGCAGCCGAAACCATACTTAGCGTGGCGAGACCAGCCACCGCGACAGAGGAAAAAAAGCGCTTGCGCAACAAAGTGTTCATCACCGCGTCTCCTCCTTGTCACATAAGTTTACATTGATCGCATCCTGTCTAGATTAGACATGAAAATCTACGGTGCCGCGCCACGGCGCATTTGGCAATGCGTGGAACTACTCATCGTTTGGCAGGCCACGCGCAAAACCGCAAAATCTGTCCTGTTGCTGATCGCGGCGTTATGCCTGCCAAGCTCATTCTGGGCGTAGGCGAAAAGGCAATCCGGGCAGGACTCAAATGTGAGATTTGATCCACTAGCTTGAAGCAAACCCTCACCCCAGCCCTCTCCCTCGACAAGCTCGGGATGGGAGGGGAAGAGGAGGCGCCCGCCGGGGCAGCCCCTTAAGGATTGGCCTCGCTATAATAGCCCTTGGCGCCGCCGTCCGCATAAGCGGGCGCGAGCGCGATGGTCACGGTGGCCGCCGCCCCGCAAGCCACGGTTACGGCGACAAGAAGAATCAGAAGATATTGCATCGTCCCCAACCGGCCGTCCCCTGCCAACTCTGAGCCCGCCAAAAGCGCCTGACCCGCGTCCATGTCAAGGGTCAAGCATGGCGGCCGCTGTTCAAATGCGCAGTGAGCGCGGTCACACTCCTGTCGGCTTGCCATACCGCGTCAAACGGATATCGGCTGATTGACTAACGAAAGGTTAATCGGCGCGGCGCCCCGATCGCGCGCGACAAGCTCCGCAATGCGAGGCAATCCCGAGCTTCAAACGCAGATTGAATGGGAGGATAGCCACTGGTCCCAGCCCCAGCATTTTGCTTTCAGTTACTTTATTTGCGTGGCGCTCGCCCTTAGTGAGCTCATCGCTCAGCGCGCGCCGTTCATTGCGGGCAACCCCCCGGCCGACTCTGAATGGTTGGCTCAGCTCCGCCGAAGGCCGCCTCCGCCTGATAACCACTGCAAAATGTTTATTGACTGGAACATTAACAAGGCGTAAATGTGCAGACGCGGTGCGGAATTTAAAAAGGGATGCCCATGAGAAACGCTTTACTAGTGACCGCGGCCCTCGGGTCGCTTGCTCTGGCGCCGCTGCTGAGCACAGGCGCGCAGGCGGCAAATCTGGTGCAAAACGGCGGCTTCGAGAACGATACTTTGCCATCAACGCTCAATCCGACGAACGCGAGCGGGGCGGAGATCGATTCCAATTGGAAGTACACCGGCGACCTGACCAATTGGTTTACGACCGGGGGGAGCACTTACAACATCCTGTTCTTTGGTAACGTAGCCAACGCCAGCAGTATCAACGCGGATACTCGCTTCACGTCCACTGAGCCTCAGCACCTCAACAGCAACTTCAACGCCTTGAGCCCCAACGGCGGCAACTTCGTGGGACTGGACGGTGATCCGGCCGCCGACGGACCGCTTGACCAGACGATCGGCGGCCTGACCGTCGGCGATAAGTACGAACTCAGCTTCTATTGGGCTGGCACCGAGCTTTCTAACCGCACCGGCTACGGAACCATCCAGCTGACCGGCAGCCTCGGCGGCGATCCATTCGCCACGACGCCTTACTCGAATACCAACGGCGTCGGGACGCCTGGCTCGTTCTCGGGTTGGATGCTCGAGAATTTTACATTCACCGCCGATTCGACGAGCGAATTGCTGTCGTTCCTGGCGGTCGGGACGCCTTCGGGCAACCTGCCGCCGTTCGCCCTTCTGGACGGCGTGTCGCTGACCGCCGTTCCTGAGCCGTCGACCTGGGCGATGATGCTGGCCGGCTTCGGCGGCCTTGGCTTCGCCGCCTTTCGCCGCCGCCGCAAGGCGCGTCTCGCGATAGCCTGAGGCGGACGGGCCGAACACGCTTTGGGACCGGGGCGGATCGGATTCCGCTCCGGTTTTGGTTACAAGGTCGTCGTTCGGCGCCGCGACGGGAAGGCATGCGTTTATGACTGGGTTTCTGGCCTCGCATCAGCATCTCATGGGGTTCGCGACCAATGTGGTGCGGGCTTGCCTGCTGCTCGCCGTTGTGACGATCGTATTTGCGCCGCTCGAGCATATCTTCGCCGTCCGTCCCGGGAAGCTGTTCGCGAGGGGTTGGTCGGTCAATCTCGCCTGGTATTTCTTCAACGGCCTCTTCACCACGCTTCTTCTCAGCCCGCCGGCGCTCCTGATCGCCTGGCTCATCCACTCGTCTCTTCCGGGCGCCGTCACCGGGGCGGCGGGCGCCCTGCCGCTCTGGGCGCGCATGATTGCGGCCATGGTCGTCGGCGAGATCGGATTTTACTGGGGCCACCGCTGGAGCCACGAGATTCCGCTGCTCTGGCGTTTCCACGCCGTTCATCACAGCGCCGAGCATGTGAACTTCCTAGTCAACACCCGCGGGCATCCGGTCGACGTGATCTTCACCCGCCTGTGCGGCTTGACGCTCCTTTACGCGACCGGCCTCGCTTCGCCGGTCGGCCCGAACCCGTCTCTGGTGCCGATGCTGGTGCTGTTCATCGGCTCGCTGTGGAGCTTCTTCATCCACGCCAATGTGCGCTGGCGCCTGGGGCCGTTCGAGGAGATCATCGCGAGCCCGGCGTTCCATCACTGGCATCACACGCTTGAAGACCACAAGGACCACAATTATTCAGCGATGCTGCCATTCGTCGACCGCCTGTTCGGCACCTTCTATCTGCCGAAGGCCTGGCCGAAGGATTACGGAACCTCGACCTCGATGCCGGAGACGATGATCGGCCAGTTGCTCGAGCCGCTCGCCCCGGCCGCCCCGACCCGCGCGCCGTCGGCGGCGCGGTCCTCGACCCAAGCCTGAGCGCGCCTGGCTATCTCCTAGCCGCAGATGGTATTCCGGTCACACGAAGGTCATGGCCAGAACTGATCCGGGCTTCGGGTCGGCTTGCGATGATGGTCCTTCCGAACGATCTTGCCTAATGGCGTACAAGCGTGAGGCGGCCAGACCCTCCCTGCTTCTTCAGGGGCAGCGATTTTTTGATGCAATGACTTTGCTTAGACCGAAAAATGTGCTATCTTGTCGAGATTGCCGGAAATAGCGGCCGTCGCGAGACGGGCCGCGCCGAGGCGGAGGATGAAGGGGAAAAACTAGAGCGGGAAATGCGGTTTAGGCGACCCGCACGCAACCCGAGACGCGAGTTAAGACACGGGCAAATTTTTTTATTTTTTTCGCCGCAACCCATTGAAAAGCCCCGAATCGGCCAAATAAATCCAACGAAATCCAAGCCTTTTTGCTTGGAATTCCTTGCTTTTCCTTGACGGCGACTCGCGCTGCGGTTGCGCTATCCCCGGCCGACATAGGGCATCTTGGTCGCCATGATGGTCAGGGTCAGAATGTTGGTCGAGAGCGGCAGGCTCGCCATATGCGCGACCGCTTCGCCCACCTCGTTCACGTCCATCATCGGCTCGGGCGCGATGCGGCCGTCGGCCTGGCGCACGCCTTGGGTCTGCTTGCGGGCCATTTCGGTCAGCGCGTTGCCGACGTCGATCTGGCCGCAGGCGATATCGTGGGCGCGCCCGTCGAGCGCGATCGACTTGGTCATCCCGCTGACCGCGTGCTTGGTCGCGTTATAGGCGATCGAGAGGGGCCGGGGCGTATGGGCCGAGATCGAGCCGTTGTTGATGATTCGCCCGCCCTGCGGCTGCTGGCGCTTCATGAGCCCGAAGGCGCCTTGGGCGCAGAGGAACATGCCGTTCAGATTGACGTCGACCACCGCCTTCCACTGGTCGAAGGTCAGTTCGTCGATCGGAACCGGGGGCGCGTTCTGGCCTGCGTTGTTGAACAGAAGATCGAGCCGGCCGAACTCGCGCTCAATTCTGGCGAACAGAGCCTTGACCGCGTCGGGGTCGGCAACATTGGTCGGAACGGGAACCGCGCGGCGGCCGAGCGCCTTGATCTCGCGCGCGGTCTCCTCGAGCGCGTCCGCGCGCCGGCCGGCAAGCGCCACATGCCAACCGCTACGCGCCAACGCCAAAGCCGAAGCCTTGCCGATCCCCGAACCCGCGCCCGTCACCAGGGCAAAACGCTCGCCGTCCATGTTTCCTCCCTTGACCCTTACAAAACTCGTTCCTGCCTCAGCTCCGGCGCCATGCGCCAGACCGCGGCGCCAAGCACGATCGCGCCGCCGACGAGGGTCGCCAGGCCCGGGTTCTCGCCGAAGGCGATAAACACCCAGAACGGCCCGAGCACAACATCGAGAAGGCTGATGAGCCCCGCTTCGGCGGAGGGAATGAACTTGGCCCCCTCCATGAAGAGGACGAAGGCAAGCCCGATCGTCGTCAGCCCGAACACGAACAGGATAGCGAAATCATGAAGATTGATCGGCTGAAACGCCGAATTGGCGAGGCCGAAAACGCCCGAGCCAAGCGCGCCCAGGCAATTGACGATGATGATCGATGCGCCCGGCTGGCGGCGCTGCAAAACGATCATGCCCGCAAAGGCGAGCGTCATCAGCATGGACAAGGCTTGGCCGAGCAGACGACCGGAGCCGAGCCCGCTCGCGACCATGATGACGATGCCGACGAGCGCCAGGCCCGAGGCGAAGAGCGTGCGGGCGGCAACGCGCTCGCCATTGATGAGGAAGCCCATCGCCGCCGCGACGAAAGGGAGGGTGGCGTAGATCACCATGACGTCGGCGATGGTCGTCGTCATCACCGAGGCGGTGTAGGCGGAGATCGCAATCATCGCGAGCAGGGCGACATAGCGGCGAGAGCGCCCCGAAGCCGAGCGGATTTTCGAGGCGCCCGTTTCGCCATTCGATCAGGCCGACAGTTGCGATCGAGGCCGCGCCGAGGAGCGCCCGCCAGCCCATCACCGTCCATACGTCGAGATGGGCGAGAAGGCGGGCGAACAAGCCGGCGAGGCTCCACATCACTGTGGCGACAAGGACCAGCAGCACGCCGCGCCGGCGCGCGGACGTGTCGGCCGGCACGGAAACTCTCCTCATCGATCAGGGTCGCGTCGGAGAATAGGAGGATTCGGGCCTGAGGGAAACCCGCCGTCAGGGCGGCGGCGTTTGGGCGGCGGCGCCGACGTCTCGCGCGCCGGCGACCCTTTGGACGAGCTTGAGCGCATGGCCCATGAACCGCGCGCAGGGCGCGGCCAGGGCGGAAAGGGTCGAGCGGAAGGGCGCCCCTCGTCGCCGACGCCGAAAACGATGGGTTCGCGCGTCTTGGCGGGAATAACGAGCGTGCCGAACGCCCAATCCCAAAGGGCGAGCGCAAAGCCGAGGTTCTTGTCGAAATGCGCGGGGTTGGCGGAATGATGCAGCTGGTGATGGGCCGGACTTTGCAGGATACGGCCGGCGATTCCGGTGAACGCGATCCACAGGTTGCTGTGCCTGAGATGCCCGTAGGTGAGGAGGAACATCATCGTGAGGATGTTGCCATTGAGCAGGGTGAACGGGCGCACGCCGGGACCGAAGCCGTAGGTCATTACGCCGAACACGATTCCGGTCGCGAGCCCGATCCAGTTCATGAACGCGATGATCTCGACCGGGTGCTGGCGCAACTCGGTCAAGGTCGTCATCACCTCGGCGGAATGGTGAACCTTGTGGAACTCCCACAAGGCCGGGATTTTGTGAAAGGCGTAGTGGGCGGACCAATAGGCGAGCTCGTAGGCCAGGATCTGCAGCACCGTCGCAAGCGTGAGGATGATCCAACCTGGCCAGGGAAGGGGCGCGTGCGGACCGAATTCGCGCGTCAGCCAGGCGACGATGGCGTCGCGCCAGAAGAACAGGCCAAAGCCCAGCATGCCATAGGCGGAAGCGAACACGATCGCGTTCAAGCCCCAGAGGCGCATGTCGATGAGCGACGAGGGATGGAGGAGCACGCGCCTCGGAAAGATCGAGCGGAGGAAAGCCCGCGCGTTGACGCGCCGACCGCGCGCCTGACGGCGGCCGACATAATAGAGCGCGCAGAAAGCGAGCGCGCCCATAAGCGCAGGCCCGCCATAGGCCGACGCCGGGCTGAAAGTCTCTTGGAGAGCGCTCTCGAACGCTTCCCAGATGGTGTCGGGGCCGGGCACTGATCTCCTTAAGATCGCGGGTGGACGCGAAAAGGCTAGCGCCAGACGCTTCCCAAATGGTTAGAGGGGAAGAGCGAAAAGAGAGCGCGCTGTTCACGCAATTCTCGTTCATTGGGGGGCGAGCATGGAACAAATGCTAGGCGTGGAGGACTGGCGCACCTTCGCCACGACGGCGAATTCCGCCTTTCTCCTCGCTTTCTCCTCCCTGTTCTCGATCATCAATCCGCTCGGCGGGGCGTTGATCTTTTACGGCTTCACCAAGGACTTCAGCTCTTTGGACCGGGTCAAGGTCGCCGCGCGCGTCGGCTTCTATTCGCTCCTCATCATGTTCGGGGCGTTATGGACCGGGACCTATATCCTGTCCTTCTTCGGCGTCTCGATCGACGCCTTGCGTATCGCGGGTGGGACGGTGATTGCGCTCAGCGGCTTCCAGCTTTTGACCACGAGCGATTCGCATCCGGACCAGAAGCGCCACGAGCGGGAACCGGCGCCGACCGGGGACGACGACCCGATGCAGCTCGCGTTCTTCCCGCTGACCTTGCCGTTCACCACCGGGCCCGGGACCATTGCTGTCGCAACCACGATCGGCGCGGAGCGGCCGTCGAACGGCGTTGGATCCGTCGCCTTCTTCCTCGGCGCGAGCCTCGCGGCTTTCGCCAACGCCGCAATCGTGTGGATCGCCTATCGCTTCGCCGACCGGCTCACGGGCCTGATCGGACCCACGGCCCGGCAGGTCATCGTGCGGCTGACGGCATTCCTTCTCATGTGCATCGGCGTGCAAATCCTGGCGACCGCGATCGGCGACCTGGTCGTGAGGTGGCGCGTCGCCTAGAGCCGCGCCGGCGCGGCGAGCCCGATCCGTTTGGCGGCGAGTCGCAAGGGATGGTCGGCCCGCCCTCCGGTCGGCTCCGCCAAATCGGCGCCACCGCGACCCTTCAAATAGCCATCCACCGAGAGCGGCCCCGGGCCCCCGATACAGAGCGCGAGGAGCCCTGCGATGTAAAGCAAATCGGTTTCATACCCCGGCTGACCGAAGTGTGCGCCAGCCGCATCGTACGACATGAGTTTGATCGAGCTGAACCCGTTGGGAAGATGGACGGTGAAAATCGCAACCAGGAGCACCACGATCATCGGCGCCGCAGCCATGGGTATAAAGGCGCCCGCGAGGATCAGCAGTCCGCCGACGATCTCAACGACGATCGTCGCCCACCCGAGAAGGTCGGCAAACGGCATTCCGATGGCGTGCAAAATCGCGATGAACCCGTCGGCGCCGCGGGAAAGCTTGGCGTAGCCATGTTCGACGAAGCCGAAACCTAGAATCAACCGAAGCGGCAAGGCGAACCAACCCGCCGGAACGGGAAGCGGCGAGATGGCGAATCTGCGAAAAAGGGCGGTGAACTCCATAGTCTGCAGTTCGCCGCGATGACCCTTCTGGTTACGCGCTGCCGGGAATTTTCTGGGGAGTCCGCGTCGTCTTTTCGGCCTGGTAGAGCGCGCGATAGCGCTTCAGGCGCTGGGCGTAGGCCGCGGCGCGGCCAGGCTCGGGCTTGAATTCGCGCCGGATCGGCGGGCGCGGGCAGATCGCCTCGACGCTTCCTGCGCCTGCCGCAAGCATCCCGAGCCTCGCCGCGCCAAGCGCCGCGCCTGCTTCCGCGCCGGAAGCGAGATCGATCGTGAGGCCCGTCACGTCCGCGATCATCTGCGCCCAGAATTCCGACCGCGCTCCGCCGCCGACAAGCAACGGCCGGACGGGGCGCGCGCCGGCCGCATCCAGAACGTCGACCCCGTCGGCGAACGAGAAGGCGACGCCCTCCATGACCGCGAAGACCAGCGCGTCGGGCCCATGCGCCGCGCGCAGTCCTGCGAACATGCCCGTCGCCTCGGCGTCGTTGTGGGGCGTGCGCTCGCCGCTGAGATAGGGCAGGAACACGGGCGCGGCGGCGACGGCGCTTGCCGAATGGGCGAAGGAATCCGCCGCCGCGATCAATCCGGCGATGTCGCGTTCGCGCCCGAGGACGGAGGCGATCCACGTCAGAGAGGCGGCGGCCGAGAGCGTCACCGCCATGCCGTGCCAGCGCTGCGGCAGCGCATGGCAGAAGGCGTGCAGCGTCCGCTCGGGCAGGCGAACGAAACTGTCGGTGACCGAAAAGATGACGCCCGACGTGCCGAGCGAGACGAAGCCGGCTCCCGGCGCCGTCGCGCCGACGCCGATTGCGGAAGCGGCGTTGTCGCCGCCTCCGCCCGCGATCGGAACCTTGCGCCCCTCGAGCCCCCAGGCTGCGGCGACTTGCGGCGCGAGATGAGCCGAAACATCCGAACCCTCGACCAGGCTCGGCATGGCCTTTTCGGTGAGACCGGTCGCCGCGAGCAAACTGTCGTCCCAACGCCGCCGCCCGACATCGAGCCACAGCGTGCCGGAGGCGTCGGACATCTCGGACACCGCCTCGCCCGAGAGGCGCAGGCGCACATAGTCCTTCGGCAGCAGCACGCGCTTCGTCGCCTTGGCGATTTCGGGCTCGTGCGCGGCGACCCACAGCATTTTCGGCGCGGTGAAGCCTGGCATGGCGAGATTGCCGGTGCGCTCTTCGAGATCAGGCGCGCGCCGCTTGAGCTCGGCGCATTCGGCGAACGACCGCCCGTCGTTCCAAAGAATTGCCGGCCTCAACGGTTTGTCCTCAGCGTCCAGCAAAGTCGCGCCATGCATCTGGCCCGAGAGGCCGATGCCGGACAATCCGGCGAAGTCGGAGGGCGCGTCGCGGCGGATCGCAGCGACCGCGGCCTCGACCCCCTCGACCCAATCGGAAGGGTCCTGCTCGCTCCACAATGGGTGAGGCCGTGATACCTCAAGCGGGGCCGAACCTTCGGCGATGACCCGCTGTCCTCCGTCGACTAGCAGCGCCTTCACCGAGGAAGTGCCGATGTCGAGGCCCAGAAATGTCTCTTTTGCTCGCCCGGCCATCGCCCCCTCCCTGAGGCGGCCACCATAAACAAAAAGCCCCGGCCTTGTCGCCGGGGCTTAAGCATCTAGCGCGTCAGATTTTGGAAATCAGGCGACCTTCAAATTGCCCGCTGACGAGCGTCCAGTGCGCTTGTCGGCGACAATCTCGTAAGCGACCTTTTGCCCTTCGTTGAGGTCGCGGAGCCCCGCGCGCTCGACGGCGCTGATGTGGACGAAAACGTCCTTGCCGCCGTCGTCAGGCTGGATGAAACCAAAGCCTTTCGTTGCGTTGAACCATTTAACGGTTCCCGTAGCCATAGAAGCAGTCCTGTAGATCAAGTTGAGAGGAGCGGCCGGGTCTCGCCAGTCCGCTATCGGTGCGGAAGGCTTCCTCGTCGCGCCGCATGACGCGAGGTCGAGTCGTCAGTCGAACATCGATTTGAGCCCCATAGCCAGACAAGGTGTTAAAATCAAGACAGCGTTCCCGTTCTGACCAGCCCCTAACCCGGCGAAAGCGCGCTAGACCCAAGCGTTAACAGCATGCGCGATTTGGGCTCCAGCTTCGTAATAGGCCTCCCTCAAGGCCGGCAGGGCTGGGGTGTCGGGCTCGGTCACCGGGAGCGGCAGGTCTTGCTCGCGCAAGTTTCCCAGAACGTGATCGGCAAGCAGGCGCCCGAACACCGTGCCCGTGCCGATGCCCCGCCCATTGTAGCCGCAGAACGTCACGACGTTGGGGGCCAGGCGATGGAAGCGCGGCAGCGCGTTTCCGGTCATGCCCATCATCCCGTACCACTGCGCCTCGAACGCGACCGCGCCGATTTGCGGAAAGGTCTTCTTGAGCGCGCGCTTCGCCCAGGCGCGATGGACCTCGAGACCCGCGAAGCGCAGGGCGCCGATGCTGCCGAACAGAAGCCGCCCGGCTTTGTCGAAGCGGAACGAGTTCATGATGAACTGCGTGTCCCAGCAGCCCTCGCGGCCGGGCAGGATCGAGGCCGTGAGCTCGGGCGCGAGCGGCCGGGTGGCGAAATTGAAATAGGGCACGCGGATCTGTTCCCGTTTCCCCTGCGGCCAGAGGCCGCCTTCGGCATAGGCGTCGGTGGCGACCACGATCCAGTCCGCCGCCACCGCTCCACCGTCCGTCTTGAGACGCCAGACCTTACCCGTCCGCTCGGCCGAACGCACCGGGCTTTGCGTATGAATGACTGCGCCCGCGGCGAGCGCCGCGCTCGCTAGCCCCCGCGCGTAAGCCAGCGGCTGGATGGTGCCGGCGCGCAAGTCGAGGAGGGAGCCCGCGTAAAGGTCGACGCCGATGCGCCGCGCCGTCTCGTCGCGGCTGAGGAGTTCGACCTTCGCCCCGCGCGCGCCCCATTGTGCGCAGCGCTCTCCGATCTTGGCGAGGCCTGACGATCCTGTCGCGCAATGCAGCGTGCCGTTGCGCACGAATTCGCAGGCGATGCCATGCTTGTTGACGCGCGCCTCGACCTCGGACGGCCCGTTGCCGAGCAGCTTGAGCAGCCGCTCGCCATAGTCGGCGCCGAGCCGCTTCACGATCTCGTCGGGGGCAAGCCACATGCCGGCATTGACCAGGCCGACATTGCGCCCCGCGCCGCCGAAACCGATCTCGACCGCCTCGAGCGCGACAACCTTCGCCCCCGCTTCCGCCAGATTGAGCGCCGTCGAGAGCCCCGTATAGCCGCAGCCGATAATCGCGACGTCCGTCCGAACCTCTTCGTTGAGCGGTGAAGTCGGCGGCGCGGGGGCAGCGGTGATTTCCCAAAGGCCGTGCGAGAGCGGGTCGTTTCTCATGGCTTCATAACGATTGTCGGCCGTTGTTTTAAACCTCTGTCGTCATGGCCGGGTCAACCCCCGGATGACAGTCCGGGGGCATGACCACACCGGCTTTGGAAGCGCAGGCAAAGACAACGCCTGACGCTATAGAGCCGCCGGGGTCCCCTTTCCTTGAGAAATCGTAATGCGTTGGCCAAATTCTGGTTAGACGCGATGACGCATGGTCGCTCCATCGATCGCTGATGCGGTCAATACCGAATTGGAGCGAAACACATGTCATTCTCCGGTCTTGCGAGCCCTGCGGGGCGGCGCAATGCGATTCTCGGCTCGGTCGCGGTCGCCGCGCTTGGCGTCGGCGGCGTCCTCGGCGGAAACGCGCTGACCCCGAACTCACCCTGCCTATGCCGCGGCTGTCTCCACCGCCGACCTGCCGCAGAACGCCCCGTCGTTTGCGCCGCTCATCGCGCGCGTCAAGGCGTCGGTCGTGTCGGTCAAGGTCAAGATCCCCGCTGAGGGCAGCGACGCCCAGGCTAACTTTTCCGGCCAGATGGATAACCTTCCCCCGGAAATCCAGAAGTTCTTCAAGCAGTTCGGCGGTATGCCGAATGGCGAGGCCATGCCCGAGGGTCGTCATCCGATGATGGTGGGCGAGGGCTCCGGCTTCTTTATTTCCGCCGACGGCTATATCGTCACCAACAACCACGTGGTCGACCACGCCAAGACCGTCACCGTCACCACCCAGGACGGCAAGACGCTTGACGCCAAAGTCGTCGGCACCGATCCGAAGACCGATCTTGCGCTCATCAAGGTGAACGAGGCCGGCGACTATCCGTTCGTCGCGTTCTCCAAGGAGACGCCTCGTATCGGCGATTGGGTCGTGGCGATCGGCAATCCTTACGGCCTGGGCGGCACGGTGACCGCGGGCATTGTCTCGGCCGAAGGTCGCGACATTGGCGATGGCCCCTACGATCGCTTCATCCAGATCGACGCCCCGATCAACCGCGGCAACTCGGGCGGCCCGACCTTCAACATGAAGGGCGAAGTCGTCGGCGTGAACACCGCCATCTATTCGCCGTCGGGCGGCAGCGTCGGCATCGGCTTCGCCATCCCCTCGACCACGGCCGATAGCGTCATCGGCGCGCTCGAGCACGGCGGCGTCGTCCCGCGCGGCTATCTCGGCGTCAACATCCAGCCGGTGACCAAGGATATGGCCGAGAGCCTTGGCATGAAGAGCGCCGGCGGGGCGATCGTCGACGAAGCTATGCCGGGAACGCCGGCGGCTGAGGCCGGCCTCAAGGCCGGCGACGTGATCACCAAGCTCAACGGCAAGGATGTCAAGGACGCGGCGGATCTCACCATCCGGATCGGCTCGTTCAAGCCGAACGACAAGGTCGAATTGACCTACTTGCGCAATGGCGACGAAAAGACGGCTCAGATCACGCTCGCCGACCAGAAGAACGAGAAGCTCGCCAAGGCTGATCAGTCGCAGTCGCAGAATGAGCAGGGCGCGCAGCTCGGCATCCAGATCGCTCCGGCCAAGGAGGTTGCGGGCGCAGGCGACAAGGGCGTCGCCATCGTCGGCGTCGATCCGAACGGAACGGCGGCCGAGCAGGGATTGGCGACTGGCAACGTCATCCTCGATGTCAGCGGCAAGCCGGTGTCGACCCCTGACGACGTGAAGTCCGGGATCGCGAGCGCCAAGAGCCAGGGCAAGAAGGCGGTGATGATGCGGATCCAGACCGCCGAAGGCGCCCGCTTTGTGGCTGTGCCGTTCCCCAAGGCGTAAACCGAATCTTACGCCTGAGGACGGGCGGCGGCGCGCTTTCTCTGGGAGGGTAGCGCGTCGCCGCTTCGACCCAGAGCCGAAAAAAGGGCTCGCCGCTCGTAAAATCCACCTTCGACGCCGGGGCTCGCGCCTCGGCGTCGCTATTTCAGGCCACCCGGTTTTTCAATAATCCTCGCTCGAAGTCCGTGATTAGAGCAGCCAAGGCTTGCGGCTGCTCATTCGTGGTGAGATGCCCGCCGGGCAAACGCTCGATCCGGAGGCCGAGCCCGCCCAGCCGTTCCTGCGAGAGGTCTATCTGCCGACGCTCGAAGGGATCTTCCACGCTGCCGCCCACGACGAAGGGGAACTGGCCGCGATAGGCTTTGAAGAGGCTGCCGAAGTCCTGGCGGTCGCCTTGCGCTTTGTGATCGGCCACGAAGCCAGCTCCAGCGGCGAGATAGAAGAGGCCGTCGCGGCGGCTCATGGCGTTGTGGAGCTCTCGAACCTCGCCGTCCGTAACCTTATAGCCTTTCGACCACATCACCCCCGCCAGCATCTTGAACATGGTGAAGGAGCGCCCCACTCGCTGGCGGGCGCGATCGGGGAGGCGGCGCAAAACAGGCGTCGTGAACCACGGGTGGGAGTGCCCGTCCGTGAACAGCCCGCCATTGAAGATGAAGACTCCCCTTATTGCGGGGCCGCCCACGGGATCGCCGCGCTCGGCGCGCTCGAGCCGGCGTCGCAAGTGCTCCAAGACGACAAGCGAGGAAAAGTCGAAGGCGACCAACGTTGTGGACTGGACGGTGAACGCGCGCCAGAGCGCTTCGACGAGGTCGGTGCGTTCGGCGGTGGAATAGGCGTACGTTTTGGGCTTGTCGCTGTCGCCCATGCCGACATAGTCGACAAAGAGTTTTGGCATCTCAACTGCACTCGGCAAATGCGGCAAAACTTTCGCCCACCCAAACGACCCGTCGGGATATCCTGCGAGGAAGGTCACGGGGTGAGCAAGATCTCCCTCGCGCCGCAAGAAGATCTTGAGCCCCGCGCCGTGCCCTGCGACGGCGCGAGCTTCGGGGTCGTAGCCAACGCGCTCGCCGCCAGCGAACCAAGCTTGGGCGGAGGACGTCCCCTGGATTTCTTGAGCGTTTGGGGCTCGCGCTCCGTTGAGCGTGTTTGATATGTTCATTTGTCGATCTCCTCCTGAGGCCGACGGAGCGGCGCGCCGACTAGCAGAGTCGCGCCGCCGTTTCAGGCTGACTTCGCATGACCGCCGCGGAGCCACACATGCGTCGGCTCCGAGGCTTCGTTTTTAGCGAGCAGCCGATAGAAAATGACGATGTGAACGAAAAACAGGCTCGGAACCAGGAAGCCCGGGATCAAGAGCCAAGGCAAACTGGTCATGATGGCGCTCGTCGGCGGCCCGGCAAATGCCTGAAGCGGACCGGGCGCGGACAAAGCGCCGAGCGCGATCGCGTTCACCAGGTCGGCGGCGCCGAAGACGTTCCATAGCAACGCCAGCATGCGAACGCGGGCGCCGAACCGGGCGATCGCCCAGGCGAGCGGCGGAGCGGCGACGCCGGTGATAATGTCGCCCCAGCCGGCGCTCGGAGCGAATGGCGCGGGAAGCCTCCCCGCCGCATAGAGCGCTACGAAGATCACGCCGAGGATTCGGATCGTGTTGACCGCGACCAGCGCGGGTAGAGGCGTGGCCAATAGCGCCGCGCGAATCGGCCCGAAGGCGAGGAGGGCGCAAACGAGGGCCGCGACCGGCAGCACGACCGTGAGCCCGAGAGCGGGAACGCCAAGCCCGCGGGCAGGATCGAGCGCGCCGCCCGCCCCGATCGCGAGCACCAGCACGAACCAGGCGACGAGAACGCCGGCAACCGTCAGGCGCCCGCGCGGCGTCTCCGCCATCGCGTAAGCCAGAAACCCGATGACGAACGACGCGCTGGCGGTCAATCCGATCGTCGAGAGAATGTCGAACATGACGCTTTCTCCTTTCAGTGTATTTACACGTATGCGTCAAAATTTTACCGCGGCCTCGAGGGCGAGTCGGACGCCAAGGCCGCGTCCTGCGCCCTCTTCCAGAAGGGGAAGGCGCGCCGCGCGGCCGCTTCGCCGGCAGTCGTGATCGCGACCTTGCGGACGCGACGGTCGTCGCCTTCATCGATCCGAACAAACCCATCCCGAATGAGCGGACGCAGGTTGCGGGTCAGTGTCGTCCGCTCAAGGCCTTGGAGATCCGCAAGGCGCGTGGTCGCAATAGGGCCGGTTTGAACGAGCGTCGCCAATAGCGTGAACTGGGTGCCGCGAACGCCTGACCCTCGCATCGCCTTTTCGAACACCCGAGTCAGATCTCGGCTCCGGCGCCGCGCGGCCGTACAAACGCATTGGCGACAGGCGACGAAGTCGACGTCTTCCAAATCCATATTACGTGTGTATACACGTTTATGCGCGCCGTCAAGGGGGGCCAAACAGCGACCCCCATCCAGGTCGGGGGCCGACGAGAGCGTTCGGAAGGCCTAGAAGTCGCCTCGGGTTGAGGCGGCCGAAAGAGAACGGGGGAGACAATTTATTGCGGAAAAGCAGAAAGAGAGATAAGCTTGCCGCATGAACAACTCTGCCTTCCGCATAGCCCAAGACTACAGGCTCCCGTTCCCTGGGGTCTCACGCAACGGAGAAGGACGCGAGAAATACTCTCTCAGCGAAAATCCCGCGTAACCCATTGATAAGTCACGATTCGGACGAGAGAATCCAAGGAAATCCAAGGAAATGCAACCCCTCGGATTCGGGGCCTTTGCAACGAAAAGGCCCCGAATCAAGAAAACCCAAACCTACCGCGCCCGCTCCCAGCCGCCCTCGTCGCTTTCCCGCCAATAGCTGATCGTGCGGCCTTGGTCCGCGAGCCGCCGCCACTCGCCCCGCGCTTGCCCAAGCGCGCGCCTTGTCGCGTCCGTCGAACAAGATGACGACGAGGTCGAACGCGTCGTCGGCGTCGCCGGTTTCAGCGCCGGAAAGCCTGACCAGCATGGTCGCGGCGTTGGGGTTCTCAAGCTCGCTCGTCAGAAAGACCGGCTGGGTCATCGGATCGCCGTCGCCGGCCGCGCCATGCGGCAGAAAGCTCGCGTCATCATAAGTCCAAAGGCGCTCATTGAGCGCGGCGACCATTTCATCGGACGCGGCGCGGACGAGGACGCGTCGGCCTTCCTCGAGCGCATGCTCGAGCAGGAATGGCAGAGCCTCATCAACGCGTCGCCGCTCGAGATGGTAAAAGCGGATCTCAGTCACTGGCCCGCTGGGCCGACGATGACGAAGGTGCGGTCGGAGCCGGTCGCCATCAATCCGAGGCTCACGCCTCCGGGTTCATGCTCTTCAGTCTTGCCTGCGACATAGACGTCGCCGCGCTCGCGCGAGGCGGCGAGATACTCCGCCGCATCCGCGCTCATGCCCTTGAGGACGCCGCGGCTCTTGCCCGCGTCCCAGCCCAGCGCCGCCTTCAGGGCCGCCGCCTGGAAACGCTCGAAATTTGTGGTCGTCCGCGCGTTGGCCGGCTCGCTGATGCGCGCCTCGAAACGCACGAATTGATCGCCGCGACAAGAGAGGGTCGCGTCCACGTCCACCCTTGTCGTGACGTCGAACACGTTCGAATCGGAGCGCGTGCGGGACACGACGACGGCGCGCCCGAACTCGACCTGCATGTCGCTTGCCTCGGTGCGCAGGGCGTTGGAAAAGGCGTCGCATCCCGCGATCGCCCACGCCGGCGCAAGTGACGCGAACCAGGCGGCGGCAAGCGCGAAGATCGTGGACAGAATCCGCATCCTGACCCCTCGCCCGACTTTCCAATCCATTCGCCAATAAGAAGCTAATCTTCGTAAGAGTCGGCTATGAGACGGTTGAGAAGACGCACGCCCCAGCCCGAGCCCCAGGATTGATTGATGTCGGAGGGCGGCGAGCCCATCGCCGTGCCTGCGACGTCGATATGCGCCCACGGCGTCTCCTTGACGAACCGCTGCAGGAACTGCGCGGCGGTGATCGAGCCGCCGTGACGGCCTCCGGTATTCTTCATGTCGGCGAATTTGGAATCGATCAGTTTGTCATAGGCCGCGCCGAGCGGCAGGCGCCAGACCTTCTCGCCGGTCGCTTCGCCCGCCGCCCTGAGCCGCTCGGCGAGCTCGTCGTTATTGGAGAAGAGCTCCAGCCACATCATTGCCCAGCGCGACAATGATGGCGCCGGTCAGCGTTGCAAGATCGATGATCGCCCGGGGAGAATATTTCTCCTGGGCGTACCAGAGGGCGTCGGACAGAACGAGCCGACCCTCGGCGTCCGTATTGACGATCTCGATCGTCTGGCCCGACATGGAGGTGATGATGTCGCCCGGCCGGATCGCATCGCCATCAGGCATGTTCTCGACCAGGCCGACGATGCCGACCACGTTGATTTTCGCTTTGCGGGCGGCGAGCGCATGCATGAGCCCGACAACGCAAGCCGCCCCGCCCATGTCGCCCTTCATATCCTCCATGCCGGCCGAGGGCTTGATCGAGATGCCGCCCGAATCAAAACAGACCCCCTTGCCCACAACCGCAATCGGCTTCGCCCGCTTTGAATGCGCCCCGTTCCAACGCATCGCGACGAGCCGGCTTTCGCGCGCCGATCCTCGGCCGACAGCGAGCAGCGCATTCATCCCCAGTTTGCCCATCGCCTTCTCGTCAAGAATGTCCACGTCGACGCCGAGTTTCTCCAGCGTTTTGGCCCGGTCGGCGAATTCGAGAGGAAAGAGGACGTTGGGCGGCTCGTTGACCAGATTTCGGGCAAGCTCGACGCCTTCCGCGATGGCGAAGCGTTCCTGCCCAGCCAAGCGCGCGGCTGCAGCGTCGCTCGAGCCGATGACAAAGTGGGGCGCCTCGGCGCCATTGTCCTCCGATTCCTTTTTGCGCGTCTTGTATTTGTCGAACCGATAGGCGCGCAGGCGAAGGCCGAGCGCAAAATCGGCTGCCGCCGACCCGACCCACGTTCCTGACGGCGCCTCGAAGGCGACTTCGACGCGCTTCGCGCCGGTCACTTTGCCAAAAGTGAATCCGCCGAGTGTAATGAAGTTGATCGGCGCGTTGTCCTTGCCGGGAGCAACGCCCACAACCATGAGCCGCGACGCGTCGAGGCCAGCGGGCGCCAGGATGTCGAGCGCGGTGCGCTCAGCGGCGCGAAAATTGGACGCCTTCGCCGCGGCGCGGATGAGCGGTTCGAGATCGCCGAACTGGGCCGTCACGGCGGCGGCCGGCTTCATGTCGGCCCCAACGAAAATCACAAGCGCGCTGCCTTTGGGCGCCGAAAGGGACCCAAAGGCGATCTTGACGGCTCCGCTCATGACCAACGCCTATCCCATGTTCTGATTTAAGGACTTCGGACCAACCGACGCGGCGTCGCTGGCGGACGCCGACATATCAGGGGGTTTGCTGCGCTCGTCAATAAGCCGCCGCGATTGGGCGGCATATTTCAACCGGTTGGGATCTCACCCTGGCATTGGAGCGAGTCGCCTTGCAACGACACAACGCATCGGGCAAGCGCAACGGGCGGACGGGCGCCCCCTGACGCGTTGGTCGTTCACTTCCAGACAATACGGCGGCGATGATCCAGATTGAGCGCTACCTGTTTAGGACGGCGACCACGGCCTGCGTCTCAGGGCTGGTGGTTCTCACTGGCGTTGTCTGGGTGACCCAGGCCCTGCGGCAGATCGACCTGATCACCAGCAAGGGCCAGACCATTTTGTTATTTCTCTTGATCACCGCGCTTGCGCTGCCCTCGCTCGTGGCTTTCATTGCGCCCGTCGCGCTGTTTGCCGGCATCCTTTACACCCTCAACAAGCTCAATGGCGATAGCGAGCTCGTCGTCATGGCCGCTTCAGGCATGTCGCCCGCTCGGCTGCTGCGCCCGATGGCGCTGCTCTCCGGGATTGTATTTGCGGGCGTGGCCTTCCTCTATATCCAGGTTCAGCCTTGGAGTTTCGGAGCGATCGAGACTCTGACGACCTTCGTTCGCGCCGATTTCATCGCCAACTTTGCCCGTCCAGGCGCCTTCTCCCAACTGGAATCGGGGTTCGTATTTCACTTTCGCGAGCGCACGCCCGACGGGGCTCTTCACGGAGTGTTTATGCAGGACCAACGTGATCCCACGCGGGTCACCACGTATATCGCTGAAGCTGGAAAAACGATCGACCGGGACGGAGCGAGTTATCTCCAGCTATCCAAGGGCGTCATGTTGCGGCCTCAGTCAGCCAGCGACTCGGCGATGGTGACTTTTGATGACTACACCATCGACTTGTCACAGTTCGCGCACGCGGTCAGCGCGATGAAAAGGCCGCGCGAACGGTCCACCGCGCAATTGTTGGCGCCGAACGCAAAGGATCGGGCGGATCCAGCCTTATCTGGTCATATTCGCAGCGAACTGCTCGACCGCCTGGCCAGTCCGGTCTACGCTCTCGCCGGCGGTCTCATCGCCTTCGCGGCGCTTGGCGAGGCGCGCACCACCCGTCAGGGTCGAGGGGTTGCGATCGGAGGAGCGGTTCTCGCATTCGCCGGCGTGCGCATGCTCGGGATTGCGGCCACAACCCTTGCGATCGGCGTGCCGTCCGCCGCAGTCTTCGTGTGGACGGTTCCGATCGTTGCTTGTCTAAGCGCCTTGGCGGTGATCTTTCGGCGGGCAATTCTGGCGCTCGTCCAGCCGCTCGCAAGGATCGCTGCGTGATCGGCCGGACGCTGTCGTTCTACCTTGCCGGCCGCTTTGCGCGCACAGTCATCGCCGCGTTCCTGCTGGTCTTCGTCCTCATCTACGCCGTCGATCTGGTGGAGCTATTGAGGCGTTCGGGCGATTCCAAGCGTGCGACCGGGATTATGATGGCGGGCTTGTCGTTCCTGCGGACCCCCACGGTCGCCGAACAGGCGTTGCCGTTCGCGGTTCTGTTCGGGTCGATGATCGCGTTCCTAAATTTGTCACGCAAAATGGAGTTGGTCGTGGCGCGCGCGGCGGGGCTATCCGTCTGGCAATTCCTGACGCCCCCGCTCGCCGTGATCATCCTCATCGGCGTGTTCTCCGTCATTGCTTACAATCCAGCATCGACGTGGATGAAAGAGAGATCGGACCAGATCGAGAGCAGCGTATTCGGCGGCCCGGCGTCGGGCGCGATCGGGATATGGATTCGACAGAAGAGCGTCGACGGCCAAGCGGTCATTCGCGCCATCGGAAGGAGCGGGGGCGGGAATGAATTCAACGGGATCGAGGTCTTCAACTTCGATGACAAGGGTAATTTCGTCGAACGGCTGGAGGCCGCCTCAGGCGAGCTGCGCGAGGGCTATTGGGTGTTGCACGATGTTGTGTCGGTCACCCCGGGATTCGAAGCCCTGAAGGTGTCCACCTACCTGTTGGCCACGAATCTCGATCGCCGGGAGGTCGCCCAGGCGTTCGTCTCGCCTGAAACCGTATCCTTTTGGCGGCTGCCGGCGCTGGCCGAGCAGACCGCGCGCGCGGGATTGGACCCAACCGCCTATCTCCTGAAATATCAGGAGCTTCTGGCGCGTCCGCTGATGCTGGCGGCGATGGTGCTGGTGGCTGCATGCTTTTCGTTAAGATTCTTCCGAATGGGTGGGATCGAATATATGGTTTCCGGTGGCGTGGTGGCGGGGTTCGTGCTTTATGTGGCCACCAAAGTGGTAAGCGATCTCGGGGGAGCCGGATTCCTCAGCGCCTCCGTTGCAGGGTGGTCGCCCGGGATCGTTGGTTGCATGTTTGGCGTGTATGTGCTGCTGCAGCAAGAGGATGGTTGATGGGTTTCGCCGTCAGCTTTCCCTTTGAGTTAAATCCCCGCCGGAGGTGGGCCGCGAAGATCGCGCTGTCGTTGGCGATCGCGGCGGCTGCGGCCTGGGCGCAATTGTTCGCCGGACCCGCCGCTGCACAGACGCCTCCCGCCCCTCAGTCCACGCAAGCGAAGCCGCAGGACAAACTGGTCATCGACGCGGACGAACTCGTCTACGACAAGGACAAGAACACCGTCACGGCCCAAGGCTCAGTTCAACTCTTCTATCAGGGCCGCGTACTTCAGGCCGACCGCGTAATTTATGACCGCGCCACCAAGCGTGTTTACGCCGAAGGCCACGCCAAGATGACGGACGAGCATGGCAATGTCGTCTACGGAACCCGGTTCGCGCTCAGCGACGATTTTGCCAACGGTTTCATGGAGAGCGTCCAGGTCCTGACGGCCGACAAGACACGCTTTAGCTCGCCGCGGGTGGAACGCTCGAGCGGCAACATAACGGTGTTGGAGAAATCCGCCTACACCGCCTGCGAACCGTGCAAGGACCACCCCGAACGGCCGCCATTCTGGCAAGTGAAGGCGACCAAGATCATCGAGAACCAAACGACACACACGATCTACTACGAGGATGCCCAACTTCAGTTCTGGGGCTTTCCCGTGTTCTACATGCCTTACTTTTCCTCGCCCGACGCGACCGTCAACAAGAAAACTGGACTTTTGGCGCCGGCGCTCGTTTCCGGCGCCGACCTGGGCTATGGCTTCAGCATACCCTATTTCATCAATCTGGCGCCCAACTACGACCTGACCCTCACTCCAACCTTCCTCTCGAAGCAGGGATTGTTGGGAGAGGCCGACTGGCGTCAGCGGCTCTCCAATGGCACGTACAACATCCGCGCGATCGGGATCGACCAGGAACAACCTGGAGCCTTCCCGGCCTTTCCCTATGGCGCGGGAGACACGCGACTGCGAGGCGCGATTCAAAGCAACGGGAACTTTTTCCTGAACGATATGTGGCAGTTCGGCTGGAACGGCACATGGATGAGCGACAAATTCTTCCTTAACGACTATCGGCTTCAGGGCATCAACTTCGATAATTTCTATTTCCAGGACATCATTTCGTCGATCTACCTGCGCGGTCAGGCCGCCCAGAGCTTCTTTGACCTCAGCGTCTATCATTTCGAGGGCACGACGGCGAGTGACGACAATCGCACGCTGCCGGTCGCCGTCCCGGTCTTCGACTACAATCGGGTGTTCAACGTTCCCGCCGATCGTACCAACGGGCTCGGAGGCGAACTGACCGTCGACGCGAACATCGCCAACTACGACCAGACCAACGCCGCGTTCCAGTCGACCGGCCTTCAAACCTTCGACAACGCGTTTCATCTCTATAACGTCTGCGAGACCCAGGTCGGCAATACGCTGGTCAATACGTATGTCCCGGGCAAGTGCATGTTGCGCGGCATCGCCGGCGATTACACCCGGGCGTCGGGACAAGTCTCGTGGCAGCGCGGCTACATCGATCCCATCGGCGAGGTATGGAAGCCATTCTTGTTCGGCCGCCTTGACGGAGAGGCGACCGAACTCAACGAGACGGGATCGATCACCTACGCGAGCGCGTTTGGCACGAGCACGGTTGCCAATTCGAGCCAGGCCGCCTTCTTTTCCGGCTCGAGCCAGGGCGCCTTCGCCCGCTATATGGGGGGCGCGGGCCTCGAGTATCGCTTTCCGTTTACCTCCACTTCGTCGTGGGGGACGCAGACGATTACGCCGATCGCCCAGTTCATCGCGCGGCCGAGCGAGATTATTCCGAGAATCCAGCCCAACGAAGATTCGCAGAGCCTTGTTTTCGACGACACGAACCTGTTCGCCTGGAACAAGTTCTCCGGCTACGATCGGGTCGAAGGCGGCACGCGGCTCAACTACGGATTCCAATATGCCGCCGATTTCGCCAACGGAGGCCACGCCAACTTCGTCGGCGGGGAATCGATCCAGGTCGCCGGGCAGAATTCCTACACCCTCTATGATCCGACAAACGCGGGGCTCGAATCCGGCCTCGACAAGAAGTACTCGAACTTCGTATTCGGCGAGACGCTTCAGCCGTCCTCGACCCCAATAACGCTCATGAGCAAACAGCAGTTCGACAGTTCGACGCTGCAACTCGCGCGTTTCGACGGGATCGCCAGAGCGAGCTACGCCGGCGTAAGCGGCACCGTCGATTACGCCATCTATCGCGCTCAGCCATTGCTGGGATACGAATTTCCGCGCGAGGGCGTGACCGGGAGCCTCGCCTACAGTTTCCAGAATCGCTGGTCGGTCGACGGATCGCTCGTGGTTGATTTGTCGCGTCATTACTACGACACCCTGGGACAGACGACCCCGATCTTCAATCCGATCGGCTATTCGTTCGGCGTCGGCTACAAGGACGACTGCACGACGCTCACCCTCAGGTATTCGTCTAGCGTAAGCCAGCCGGGCGCCTTCACCTCGCTCCCGAGCGGCATAGTCACGGTGAATCCTGCGAACTCGGACCCAGACGCTGATGATCCAGCTCGTGCTGCGCACGCTCGGCGACGTGAAGACGAACGTCGGCCTCTGATCGTCGCCAGACCGGCGAATCCGTCTCGGAGCTCGAGCATGACCGGCGAAATGCCGCCGCTGGCGATGACCATGGGCGATCCGGCGGGAATCGGCCCGGAATTGGCGCTGGCCGCCTGGCGCGACCGATCGGCAAGCGCGCCGTTCGTCGTTTTCGCGTCGCCCGGCGTCCTGGCGGCCGCCGCCAAGCGCATTGGCATTACCGCGCCGATTATCGAGACCGATCCAGCAGGGGCCCGAGCCGCATTCTCAACCGGCCTGCCTGTCGTCCCGCTGAGAAACGCGGTTGAAGACGCGCCCGGCCGCCCGAACGCCGCCAACGGTCCGGCGACGATCGAATCGATCGAGCGCGCGGTCGAGGCAATCCGACAAGGCAAGGCGCGCGCGGTGGTGACCAACCCCATCGCCAAGGCCGTGCTCTATGAGGCCGGCTTCAAGCATCCTGGGCACACGGAATATCTCGGCGCGCTCGCGGAAGGATGGGGGGCCCGGGCCTTTCCGGTGATGATGATCTGGTCGGAGACCTTGGCGGTCGTCCCGATCACCATCCATATTCCGCTCGCCGACGCCCCGAGGGCGCTGACCGCCGACCTCATCATCAGGACGGCGCGCATCGTCGGCCGCGACCTCACCGCCCGCTTCCGCGTGGCGCGGCCGCGTCTGGCCGTCGCTGGCCTCAACCCGCACGCGGGCGAGGGCGGAGCGATGGGGCGCGAGGAGATCACCATCATAAGGCCCGCGATCGAGGCGCTTCAGGCAGAGGGGATCGACGTCGTCGGACCCCTCCCCGCCGACACGATGTTCCACCCCAAAGCGCGGGCGCGCTACGACGTGGCGCTCACGATGTATCACGACCAGGGCCTCATCCCAGTCAAGACTCTTCGCCTTCGACGAAGGCGTGAACGTCACCCTTGGCCTGCCGTTCGTGCGCACGTCTCCCGACCATGGCACGGCGTTCGACATCGCCGGCAAGGGGCTTGCCAATCCGGCGAGCCTCATCGCGGCGCTCAAGCTCGCCGACCGATTGACGCGATGAGCCTTGCCGCGGACGGCCTGCCACGCTTAAGCGACGTGGTCGCGGCGCATGGGCTGAGCGCCCGCAAGGCGCTGGGCCAAAATTTCCTCTTCGACCTCAACCTCACCCGGAAGATCGCCCGCGCCGCAGGGCCGCTCGCCGGCGTCGCCGTCGTCGAAATTGGCCCCGGCCCCGGGGGCCTCACGCGCGCGCTGCTGACGGAGGGGGCCGAGACGGTGATCGCCATCGAGCGCGACGCCCGGGCGCTCGGGGCGCTCGCGGAGATCGCGGCGCATTGGCCGGGACGGCTCGAGGTCATCGGAGGCGACGCGCTCAGCATCGCGCCTCAGGCTCTCATCGCCAAGGCTGGGCCTAAGCCGATTCGAATCGTCGCCAATCTGCCCTACAACATCGCGACCGCGCTCTTGACCCATTGGCTCGAGGTGAGCCCATGGCCGCCGTTCTATGACCGCCTCACGCTCATGTTCCAGCGCGAGGTGGCTGAGCGAATCGTTGCGACCCCCGCCAACCGCGCCGATTATGGGCGGCTCGCCGTGCTGGCGGGATGGCGGACGCAGGCCCGCATCCTGTTCGACGTTCCGGCCGCCGCCTTCGTCCCGGCGCCGAAGGTCACGTCGAGCGTGGTCGAGCTCGTTCCCCGTATGAGCCCAAGCCCGTGTGATCCGGCGATGCTGTCGGCGCTGACCCAGGCGGCCTTTGGCCAGCGGCGCAAGATGCTGCGCCAGTCGCTGAAGGGCTTCGCCGCCGCCCGCGGACTCGACCTTCCCGCCCTCCTCGCCGCGGCCGGCCTTGAGCCGACCCTGCGGGCGGAGGAGGTCGACGTCTCAGGCTTCGTGGCCTTGGCCCGCGCGGCCGGAGGGTCGACTGGCGGAAATAACATATATATTTAGTATTATAATCACGGAGGGGCGACAGAGTCTGTGCAAATAGCCGCCAATAAACGCGAATAAGTGCGAGGAAACGTTAGTAAGCGCTAGTAAAATAGCTAACGTTTACTAGCGTTTATTTTTTCGGATTGAGCCTTTTCAAGGGGTTACGAGCGAAAAAATAAAAAATTGTCCCGTCTCATGCGCAGTGAATCGCACGATCCTCCCCATCCTTGACCTAGACGCCTCGCAAGCACATTCCCTCACGTTCCTCGGAGCGACCGCTGCCGCCCCGCTGGGTTCGATCGAGCCATTGGATAAAGGTATAGCACGCCTTCGGCTTTTCGTAAAGAAAATGCAGGCTCTTATAGCGTTGTCTGTTGGTCGGCCGCTTCCAACTCGCCTCGGAGCCTCTGCCGTCCTGGCCGGGCTTTACCCGGCCATCCACGCCGCGCCGCCTCAGAGACGGCCCCCCCCCCGCCAGCACCGGATAGTCGCAAGGGCCCCAGAAACAACTCTTTGCGACCTCGCCGCCTCCTTTCTCTATGCCGAAACGCGTGGATGGCCGGGACAAGCCCGGCCAGGACGCCTTGGGGCCTGTCTCTCGCCGCCACAACATGCGGAATTTCTGTTGCCAACAGCTAGCGCTATAAGAGCCAAAATGCATGCGCTTGGCTGTGTAACAATTCGGTGGCGGCCCGGTCCCTCAGGCTCGACCGTCATTGCGGCGCCCGGATCGCAGTCCGGAGGCCGCGCCCATCACGACCCCGCGCGGCCGCTCGCGCTACGACGATAGCCCGCAAAGCCCAGGGCTAAGAAGCCGATGGCCAACATTGCCCAGGTCGAGGGCTCGGGCACGGGCAGGCCCATGGCGCTGAGCGCAGCGTCCGC
The DNA here is from genome assembly GCA_963696665.1 of uncultured Alphaproteobacteria bacterium. Classification (GTDB taxonomy): domain Bacteria; phylum Pseudomonadota; class Alphaproteobacteria; order Rhizobiales; family Beijerinckiaceae; genus Roseiarcus. The sequence goes on along the minus strand of CAVOLE010000008.1, from coordinate 678,789 downwards.
AACGATAAGTTGCCCCGCCGCGGTCGGATGGAGGTCGTCCCAGAAAAGGTAGGTGTCTTGCACCGCGGGGTCCGTCGAGCAGATCGAGCCCCCGGTCGCGCTCCCGGTAAAGCCGCCCGTCCAGCATGGAGCCGTGACGTTGGAGAAGCCAAACGCGCTTGGATCATTTACCGCCTCGTCGATCAGAGCGTAGGTATTGAGATCGAAGACGGTGAGCCCGGCGGCCTCGACCGGCGCCAAGTCCAGCAGCACCTGCTGATCGAAATAGGCCGAAAGGGCAGAGGCCTTCGCGGAGGCGGCCGGACCAAGAGCCGTGATCTCCGGAGTTACGCCAAGGTCCGGCACGTCGAACAACGCCAAGTCCTTCGCGCCTGCGGCCTCCAGGTCGCCCGCCTCTGACGCCACTACCTGAGCGGCGTCGGCGGCGGCTTGCGTCGGCGTGAGACCGCCCGTCGACGATCCATCGAGAATCGCGAACAGATCGTTAGCGCCGATCGAAAAGGTGTAGAGGGCGTTCGAGGGCGCGCTGGCGTGGCTCAAAAAGAACGCGCCGACCTGTTGCGCAAGGTTGGGGATCAGCGGATTGTTCGTGTAAGCGGATCCGGTCGTCGCGCCGCCGAAGGCGTAATCCGTGCCTCCGGCCAGGCTCGGGGCCAGCGCGGGAAGGCCCAGCCTCGCGGCGAGGTCCTGCACCCAGACTGGCCCGTTGCTGAATTCGCCGTTGATATAGGGGCTGGCCGGCTCATTTCCGCTTGTCGCAAAGTACAGGTTGCCAACGTCCGACAGGCTGTCGCCGAACACATATTCAGCGGAGAAATTCGCGGCTTGCGCGGCCTTGGGGGCCAGCAGCGCGGTCGAGCAACATGCGGCGAGCGCAAAAGCCGCGCCCGAAAAGAATTTGCCAGTCATTTTGGACGTCTCCCCGTCGGCGCCCCCGTGTTCGTGGGCCAAACTCGTTTTCGCCGTCATGGGTGACGTGGAAACGCCATAAGTCAAGTCGGAAGCGGTGGACGATGTCGACGGTCGCCGGCGGAACACACCCGAGCGCCGGTTGCTCAGATGTGGGGGGTCCCGTCCGAGTTCGATCATTCAACCAAACGGTTGACATTCTAAAAATACGAGTCTACATTCAACCACATGGTTGAATTATTGGCGCCCCAGCTCGGTCCCATCTTTCATGCGCTGAGCGATTCCACGCGCCGGCGGATGCTTCTGGAACTTGCCTCCGGCGAGCGGACCGTCGGCCAGCTCGCTCAGCCCTTCGCCATCTCCCTCGCGGCGGCCTCGAAGCACATCAAGGTCTTGGAAGGCGCCGGATTGATCCGGCGCGAGGTGCGCGGCCGCGCCCACATGTGTCGTCTCGATCCGGGACCGCTGGAAAGCGCGCATGAGTGGCTGAGCTTCTACGAGCGTTTCTGGACATCGCGCCTCGACATCCTCGATCGGCTCCTCCGCGAGGAGGACGAACAAAAATCCGCGATCCCCAAACAAGGAGACGAAAAATGAACGACCTCGCGAAAGTCGACGCCTATGGCGCGCTATCCGAGCCGGCGACGTTGACCATCCAGCGCATGTTGCCGGGCCCGATCGAACGGGTCTGGGCCTATCTCACCGACAGCGACCTGCGGCGCAAGTGGCTCGCGGCCGGGCCTATGGAGATGAAGGTCGGCGCGCCGTTCGAGTTCGTCTGGCGCAACAGCGAGCTCACCAATCCGCCGGGCAAGCGCCCCGAAGGCTTCGGCGAGGAGCACCGGATGGAAAGCCGGATCACCGAGCTCGATCCGCCGCGCAAACTCGCTTTCACCTGGGGAAAGGGCAGCGGCGACGTTTCGTTCGAGCTCGAGCCAAGGGGCGAGCGGGTGCTGCTCACCGTCACCCATCGCCGCCTGCCCGACCGCGGCATGTTGGTCGGCGTCAGCACCGGCTGGCACGCACATCTCGACATGCTGGTCGCGCGCCTGACCGGCGAGGAGCCAGGGCCCTTCTGGGACGGGTTTACCCGCCTCAGGGCCGAATACGACCGGCGGATCCCGCAGTGAGGAAAGCGCGCGGGGAAGGCCCAAACTCATTTTGTCACCCTGCGTAAGCGGGGGTCCAGGAGCCTCGGCAAGGCCGGTCTGGATGCCCGCTTCCGCGGGCATGACAAGGACTGCCCCTGCCGATCATCCGGCGCTCGCTGGTTTCGGAAAGCGCCATCAAACAGGAGATCGCCAAATGCACAATCAAGTCGTCTCGCGCGATGAATGGCTGAACGCCCGGCTCGCGCTGCTTACCCATGAGAAAGAACTGACCCGAACTCAGCGACGAAGTTGCTGAGCGCCGTCAGGAGCTGCCCTGGGTCCGAGTTCGACAAGGCTTATCGGTTCGACACTGACGAGGGGACCGCGACGCTGAAGGACCTTTTCGGCGGCCGCTCGCAGCTCCTCGTCTACCATTTCATGTTCGGGCCCGATTACAAGGCGGGCTGTCCGTCCTGCTCGATGATCGCCGACGGGTTCAATGGCTTCGCCGTGCATCTCATGAACCACGATGTCGCTCTCTGGGCCGTGTCGCGCGGGCCGCTCGCGAAGCTGCAAGAGTACAAGCGGCGGATGGGGTGGACGTTCCCCTGGGCTTCATCGTTCGGCGACGACTTCAACTTCGATTTCAACGTCTCCATCACCGAGGAAGAGCAGCGCGCAGGTAGCGTCGAATACAATTATCGCCGGGGCGATCATCCGCTGACGGCGGCGCAGGTTCCGGAGGGCGTCGCTCGATTCGCGACGACATGCGGAACGGACGGGCGGACCTACATGCGCGATCGGCCGGGCATGAGCGCCTTCGCGATTGCAGACGGCGCCGTCTGCCACACCTATTCGACCTACGCGCGCGGACTTGACGGATTGTGGGGCGCCTATCAGTGGCTCGATCGCGCCCCTAAAGGTCGCAACGAGAACGGCATCTGGTGGCGCCGCCACGATGAATATGGCGCGGCCCTTCACCCATCCCTTCAGCAAGCAGGAGGTTAGCAATGGACATTCCCTCGATCGTTCCGCGACAGGATTGGGACGGCGCGCGCGAGCATTTGCTCGTGAAGGAGAAGGCCGTGATGCGCGCCCATGACGCGCTCGCCGCCGAACGTCGGCGCATGCCGTGGATGGCCGTCGACAAGGCCTACGCGTTCATCGGACCTGACGGCAAGGCGAGCCTCATCGACCTGTTCGAAGGCCGCCGTCAGTTGATCGTCTACCGCGCCTTCTTCGAGCCCGGCGTGTTCGGCTGGCCTGACCATGCCTGCCGCGGCTGCTCGTTGGGCGCCGATCAGGTGTCCAATCTCGCGCATCTGAACGCCCGCGACACGACGCTGGCCTACGCCTCCCGGGCGCCGCAGGCTGACATCGCGCGGCTCAAGGCGCGGATGGGCTGGCGGATGCCATGGTACACGATCACCGACAGTTTCGACGCCGACTTCGGCGTGGACGAGTGGCACGGCCACAACGTCTTCTTCCGCGACGGCGAGAAGGTCTACCGCACTTATTTCATCAACAATCGCGGCGACGAAGCGATGGGCACCGTCTGGAACTATCTCGACGCGACGCCGCTCGGGCGCCAGGAATTGTGGGAGGATTCGCCGGACGGCTATCCCCAGACGCCGCCCTACAAATGGTGGAACTGGCACGACAATTACGAAGCCGAAAAGTCTGTCGATCCGCAATGGGCGAAAGTGTCGGACGCCGGCGAGGCGGCGTTCCGAAACACGCAAGCGGACGGAAGCCCATGAGCGCGATCTCGATCGGCGGCGCGAGCCAAGGCGCCGGCGTCGCCCTCGTCGCGGCCGAATGGCTCAGCCTCGCGGCCGCGCCGGCCTTCGCCATGATGGCGCTCAGGACCGCCGCTCTTGGCGGCGGCGCCGAGCCGCTCTGCTCGGCGCATGGCTCGCTCATGGGCGGAATGGCGCCGATGTATCTCATGATGAGCGCGCTTCATGCGGGCCCGTGGCTGCGGTTGGTCTCCGGCCGGAGAAGCTGAAGGACGTGTCATCCCCGCCGCGGGGATCCAGCCTTCTCCGCCTGCACCTCGCTAACCGGGCCTGCCGGTTCGGGCCGCGCCTTGGGTTCGCCGGCATAGTGAAATTCGCTCGCGTCGCGCGGACCGCAGAAAGGGCAGGGGAAGATCTGCATGTGCGGCCTTCAGGCGGCCTCGTCGCGCGAGTTCTTGATCGTCTGAAGGACCTCGAAACCCTCAAATTCAGGATGGCCGAGATAAAGCGGCTTGTTGGCGCCCGCGTCACGGTGGGCGGCGCGAAAATGTTCAGATTGCGTCCAGGCGGTGAAGGCGTCCTTGCTCGCCCAGACCGTGTGCGACGAATAGAGCACATGATCGTCGCGTTCGGGCCCGCGCAAGAGGTGGAACTCGATGAACCCGGGCACGCGGTCGAGATGGGTGTCGCGCGAGAGCCACACGTTTTCGAACGCGCCCTCGGCGCCTTTCATGACCTTGAAGCGATTCATGGCGATGTACATGGGCCTTCTCCTTCTTAATGAGCGATCCTGGAGCCGGCTCGCCGCCTCCGTCCGCACCCGATTTAAGCCGGTTCCAACGGTCGAGCAGGGCGTCGAGCAGCTCGCCGGCGCCTGATTGGTCACGCGCGCATCGCCTTGCCGAGAGGATCGTATGGCGAGGGCGCGAGGACGCGCGCTTTGCGCTCGGCGCCGACGATGTGCACGCTGAGCTCGGAGCCGATCTCGGCCGCATCCGGCGCGACCAAAGCCATCGCCAGGCTCTTCTCTATCGTATGGCCGTAGCCGCCCGAGGTCACGAAGCCGACCATGGCGCCCGATCGCCAGACCGGCTCGTAGCCCGTCGCGTCCGCGTCGGCCGCGTCGATCTCGAGCGTGACAAGTTACGTCAGTCGACGCCTCGCGATGGATCATCAATTCCACCATGAATTGCCGACGCCGCCGCCCTGGAGAAATCCGGCCATCACGCCGCAGGCGAGCCAATAGTCCGGCTTGCCGGCGACCGGACCAATGAGCGGGTTGCCGTCAGGGGAGAAGGTGAACGCGCCGCTGACCCATTTGCGTATCCCCGCCGTCTGCAAAACCGGATAGCGGCGGTGAACGAGCTCGAGCTCACTAGCGATGCGGTCGATGTTCTCCTGCAGGAGCTCAATGCCGTAATCCCATGGCGCGCCGTCCATTGACCAATGCTGCGGATTGGTCTCGTAGATGCCGACCAGCATCCCATTCTGATCCTGGCGCATGTGAGTGAACCCCTCGAGGTCCACGACCCTCGGCAGTTCAGCCCCAAGCCCGGCGATCTCGGGAATGGTCTCGGTCAGGAGGTAGTGGTGCTCCAACGGCGAGAGCGGATCGAGGCCGACCATCCGCCCGACCTGCTTCGCCCATAGACCCGCGGCGTTCACCACATGCTCGGCGTTGATTGCGCCGGCCTCGGTGATAAGGTCCCACGAGGAGTCCGGGCGCTGCTTTAATTCCAGCACCCGATTGTGCTCGATCACCGCCGCGCCGCGCTTCTTGGCCGCGCCGGCGTAAGCCCATACGGCGCCTGTGGTGTCGACATAGCCTTCGCGGTCGGCCCACATGCCCCCGAGATGCAGCGGGCCTTGATCTCCTCCCGTCACCAGGCGCACGTCATGAATCCCGATGCCTGGAAGCGCCGGTAGGACGACTGCAGCCAGTCCCAGCGCTCCGGCGCCGAGGCACTGATGCCGCCGCTCATATGCATGCCGATTGGCTGGCCGGATTTGGCCTCGACCTCCTTCAGAAGGTCGATCGTATAGGCCTGGAGGAGCGCCATATTCGGGTTGGCGTTGAGCGCATGAAAGCCGCCGGCCGCGCGCCAGGAGGAGCCAGCGGTCAGGACGGAGCGCTCCATCAGCGCGACGTCGGTCCAGCCAAATTTCGTCAAATGGTAAAGAACCGAAGCCCCAACGACCCCTCCGCCGGTAACGACGACGCGATAGTGCGTATTCATTTGCGGGTCCTTGACTTAAGCCCCTGTCATTCGTGCCGTGGAGTTGTTTGGCTGGTCTAGACACCATTGTCCAAATGGCGGCAGCGTGGCTTATTTTGTCCGTGAGTGTGGCTTTTGTCGCCTTGTCCGGGGCGGCCGAATATGCGTATGCATGACTGTTCGCGTCGGCCGCAACAGGCAGCTTTGCGCCGCCTGAAGGCCGTCGCCTTCGCGGGTTAACGAGGCGGGTTGACGAGGATGTCATGGCTGAGGTTCAAGCCCGTTTTTTCAGGGAGGCGCTGGCAAGGTCGCCAGTCTGAGGCCGAGGGCGAAGGAATTGCCCGCGCAGTCGAGACGTACAGAGAGTTAGCGAGTGTGCCGGGCGATACTGGCGGGGACTAGGCGTCGTTCGCGCGCGAGCATGCGTTTTGAGGCAAAGGGGTGGTATGAGGCGGAGCGGGGCCTTGACGCTCGCATTGGTCCTGACGCTTGGCGCGGTTACCGGCGGCCGGGGGCAGGAGCTATCGGGCTCTGTGACCCCAGCGAACGGGAATCTTGCTCTGCCTTCGGTCCCGCAGAATTGGTCTGATCTGCCGTTCAAGCTGACCGCTTCCGAAACCGTGTCCTATAACTCGAACATAGATTCTCTTCCGATTGGCTTCGTTAACCCGCGCGGCGGGCCACAAGGCGATTTCACGGCGACATCCAATTTCGGCTTCTCGACTGGGGCCAATGTAGAAAATCAGCGCCTGTTTCTCGACACGACCTTCGGGGTCATACGCTATCTTCACAACGCTGACTTCAATTCGACCGTATACTCAGTGAACGGCGGCGTTGACTGGAACGTGACGTCGCGATGCTCAGGAGCTCTTACCGCGAGCCTCTCCAAGTCGCCCTCCCAGATCACGGAACAAGTCGGAACCGGCGTCAACTTCACGACGACAAACGCGTTCAATGAAACCGGGAAGTGCGCCGTCTCTAACGGGTATTCCTTTCTCTTCAACAGCGGTATAACAACCCTGACGAACTCGGAAGCTAACAACGCGCTCAACAACGCGCGAACCACGCTGCTCGCCGCCGGCATCGAATATGCAAAAGGCGCAAGCACGGTCACCGGGCTGGCCAGCATTTCCGATCAGAACTTCACCGACCGAAACGCAACAAATGCCTTCGGCTTAGCCACCGAAACCGACTTTCATAGCTTCACTGTCCAATATACGCGAGAGATCAATCCCAATCTCTCAGTGAATGGCACCATCGGGTTGGTCGGAGTTACGCCCGGATTTACTCTAGCTCTGCCGAAAACGCTCCTCCCGATCTATACACTGGGCGCGAGGTGGTTACTTACCCCCAAGCTCACGTTAAACGTCAACGCGGCCCGATCAATCGCCCCTCCGACGACGGTCATCGCCAACGCTCAGGAAAGCTATGACGCCGCGGTGAGCCTGACCTATCAGATGACGCCCAAAGTTAGCCTCTTCGGCGGGGGATCGATCGGCTATTCCCTCGGAACATTCACCGCTGCGACGCCTGGTATTTCGCCTTTTCTTTCCAGCTCGCAGAATACTTACAGCCTGAACACCGGCTTGTTGTACAATATGACGCCTTTTCTATCAGCCGCGCTGAACGCCTCATATTCGGAGCGAGTCTCGGCCCATACCATAACCCCGCAAGATGTCGTGACAGTAAGCCTGAACTATAGACCGTACTAGCAGTCCGAAGTGGGAGCGGAAGCAATGCTGACAACGATGCGAATAGTCCGGCGATGGATGTTGTGGCTGGCGGTCTTGGCTATGGGCGCCGTCGTTCCAGGCTGGGCGCTCGCCGCCGGCCGGGTTCTCACGCCGCAAGATTCGGTTTCGATCAAGGTCGTCAACCAACCTGACATGGACACCACGACCCGGGTCGAGACTGATGGGACGATCAGCTTTCCCTATGTAGGCCGGATCAGGGCGGCAGGGTTGAGCGAAGACCAGCTGGCGCACGCCATCGAAAGACAGTTGGCGGCGCGCCAGATCGTCACCGAGCCCCATGTGTTGGTCGAAATCACCACCTTCGGCACGCAAGCCAGCGTCCAAGGGCAGGTCAGCGTGCCCGGAGTGTACACGCTCGATCGACCGACCAATCTCACCCAACTCTTGTCCCGGGCAGGCGGACTGCGGGACGCCGCTCTCGGTGGAACGATCACCGTGCGCCGCGGCGCGACGATCCGAAAGTTCGAGTCCAAGGAGGTCCAGGCTGGGCGTGGCCCTGGCGCGGATTTCCGGATCGCCAATAATGATGAGGTTTTTGTCGATCTCGCGCCGTTCTACTACCTTTACGGCTACGTGAATAAAACCGGGGAATATCCGCTGCTCCGGCCCCTCACGGTCCAGCAAGCCATCTCGATTGGCGGCGGACTGGCGCTCCTCGGATCGGAATGGCGGATCCGGATCAAGCGCATGTCAGGCCAAGGGCAAACCTACGAGGTCCCAGCTTCACTTGACGATCAAGTGGAAGCAGGCGATACCATTATCGTGAGCGAGCGCATATTCTAGTCATCAAGCTCTGCTATGCGTCGTCCTGAGTTGCCGCCAATCACAGGAGTTGGGTCGTGTCGGTAAACCAAATCCTGGTGATCCTCTTGCGGCGGGCATGGATCCTCCTTTTGGCGCTCCTCACCACCGTGATCGTGGCGGGCGGGGTGTTGCTGTTCGTGCCGGGCCGCTACGACGCCGTCGCGACCGCGAGCATTGACCCCGGCAACGTCGACCCGATTTCTGAGATGTCGACGGGCCTCGGTGCAATGGGGCTGATACAGGGCAACATTATTTCGCTCGTCAGCAGCCAGCGGGTGGCCGTCGATGTCGTCAAGCGATTGAACTTGACTGACAATCCGGCAGTACAGGAGAATTTCAGAAAGTCCGGTTCCTTTGGACGCGAAAGCATTGAGGAATGGATGGCCGCTGGATTGATAAAGAACGTCGATCCAAAGTTCATTTTGGGCACAAATGTTCTGTCCATCAAATATAAGTCAGGCGACCCGAACCAAGCGGCTTTGATCGCCAACGCGTTTCTTGCGGCGACGATCGACGGCTCCGTGGCCATGAAGGCTGCCGAGGCCGACCAGACAGCGCGCTGGTTTGCTCCCCAACTCGACGAATTGCGTAAGGAGCTGGACGCCGCGCGCGCCGCGCTTAGAGACTTCCAAACCAAGACGAATATGGTTGCGCCTTCGGCCACGGGCGGCGACAGGGAAACCACTCAATATATGGCGATCGCCCAGGAGTTGACGAACGCCCAATCCGGATTGACAGCGCTTCAGAGCCGCCTGACCAGCGGCTCCACCGATCTGTCGAATGATCCGTCGGATCCCGATCTGCAAATTCTTTCCGGCTTGAAAGAGAGGCTGTCCACTGCCGAAACCGAGACTGCGTCCGCCAAGGGCTCGCTTGGCGCCAACAATCCCAAGATGTTGGCCCAACAGGCGAATATCGCGTCGCTTCGCAAGCAGATCGCGGACGCGACCGAGAAAATGCGCGCCCATCTGAAGGAGCGCATCGCGACGGTCCAAACTCAGATTGCATCCCTTGGGAAAGAGCAAGATAAAGCGCAGAAGTCGCTGATTGAGATTCAAGCGCAGCGCGACCGCCTCGGCCAATTGGAGCGCGATGTCGCGTTCCGCGCCGATCAGCTGAATGCTCGGGAAAGGGCGGCGGAACAGGCTAAGTTACAGAGCAAGCTGACATTTTCGGATATGACGGTGCTTGACAAGGCGTTTCCGCCCATCTCGCCGGCTTTTCCAAAGCCGTTCGTCGTGATGCCGGTGGGGATCGTGGCCGGCCTCGGCCTCGGTTTGATCCTGGCGCTCCTCGCCGAAGCGGCGGATCGGCGGGTTCGCTTTCCAGTCGATCTGGAATATGCCGCCCCGGCCCCGTTCCTAGGGACTCTCGGGAACGCGGGACGTTCGAAGAAGCCGCGTCTTGGCGCGTCACGTCGCAGCCTCCGTCCCGCCTGAGCCGGCCGGACGCCGATTTAACGGTCGGTCTAGCCGGTTGGGGTCAACCCAAAGAACTGGAACGGTTCGGAAAACAATTGCGGGGCAACGTCTTTTGCGGGCTCCTTCTGGGGCGGAGGACCGCGGTCGATCAATTGAGAGTTTGAGTCCATGGCGATTAAACCGAGTTATCAGAAAGATACGGAGAACGTTGTCGCCGTCCCGACGTCGAAGGATCCGATCGAGCAGCAGATTCTCGCGGCCGGCAATCTGAGCGAGGCGCAAGTCGAGGCTATCCGCGGATTTCAGCGGCGCAAGGGTCTGACGTTTGGCGAGGCGGCGATCGCGCTGGGCCTCGTGCGGCGCGACAGTTTGTTTCTGGCGCTGTCGAAACGCTACAATTATCCGGTCCTGAATTTTGGCGTCGACGAAGGGCGCTTTTCCCGCGAGCTGGTTGTCGGCTACCAGCCCTTCAGCACCGCGGCGGAAGCCTTCCGTTCGGTGCGCTCCGCGCTGGCGACCGGGCCCTTGTCGCAGGGCAAGAACGCCTTCGCCGTCATCGGGCCCCATCGCAAGGTCGGGGTCACCTATTTCGCCGCCAATCTTGCGCTGTCTTTCGCCCAGATGGCGGTGCCAACTCTCCTTGTCGACGCGAACTTGAGAAAGCCAAGGCTCGCCGGCCTGTTCGGCGTGGATCCGAAGACGGAGGGCCTGGTCGAGGCCCTGACGCATGGCGACGCCGAATTGCCGCCCGTCACGATCGACATCGTGCCCGGCCTGTCGCTGCTCGTCGCCGGCGCAACCGCGCCCCACCCGCAGGAACTGTTGAGCTCCAAGGAGTTTTTGACCCTGTCGCAGAATGCCCAGCGCAACTATGGCGTGGTGATCTACGACACTCCGGCGGCGTTGGAGAGCGCGGACGCCTATGTTGTCGCGTCCCGCGTCGGCGCCGCGATGATCGCGGCTCGGCGGCATCGGACGAGGGTGAAGGACATCAGCAAAATCTCGCGCGCGCTCGAGGGCTTCCAGTGCGACATCGCGGGCACGGTTCTCTCAAAATTCTGACGGTCGCCGCTCCGCCGCGGCCGCGCATAGCCGGTCAGCCGGCCAGCTTGCGCAGATAGTCCCAGCTGTAGAGGCCGGTGTCGTGTCCGTCGTCGAACACGATCTTGATCGCGTAATGGCCGACCGGCTCGATCCCGACGATGGCGACGTTCTCCTTGCCCGTGACGGTCTGCTTCTGGCTCGGCGAATGTCCCTGCACTTCGGCGCTCGGGCTCTCGACGCGCAGCCTCTCGGCGGTCAGGCGGATCACCTGGCCGTCGTCGAAGGCGACTTCCAGAGTGCGGCCCTTATCCATCGCGGTAATATCGGTCGGCCAGGACATCGCGACGCTCACTCCAGGATGCGTATCCGCGGCGCGGGCTTTGCGCCCGGCGCGCCAGCGGTAAGCGTATCCGCGACCCGTCGCGCGATGTCGATGAAGGCGTTGGCTTGCGGGCTCTCCGGCATGCTGGCCACGACCGGGCGCCCGTCATCGGAATTGGCGCGGATGGCGATGTCGAGGGGGACTTCGCCGAGGAAAGGAACGCCGAGCTTTTGCGCTTCCGCGCGGGCCCCGCCATGCGAAAAGACATCCGTTCGCCCGCCGCAATGCGGACAAACGAAGTAGCTCATATTCTCGACGACGCCGATGAGCGGCACTTTCACCTGATTGAACATCGAGATGCCCCGCCGGGCGTCGATCAGCGCCAGATCCTGCGGCGTCGAAACGATCACCGCGCCGGCGAGCGGCACGTTCTGCGCCATCGTTAGCTGCGTGTCGCCGGTGCCGGGCGGCATGTCGGCGATGAGCACGTCGAGTTCGCCCCACGCGACCTCGCGCAAAAGCTGGTTCAAGGCCGAGATGACCATGGGACTGCGCCAGACCACCGGCGCGCGCTCTTCGATCAGGAAACCGATCGACATGACCTTCACGCCGAAGCTTTCGAGCGGGATAAGCTGCTTGCCGTCCGGCGCCAGGCCCGGTTTGGAGTGGATGCCGAACAGCCTCGGCATTGAGGGTCCGAACAGGTCGGCGTCGAGAACGCCGACCTTTAGACCGAGATTCGCGAGGCCAACGGCCAGATTGCAGGCGACAGTCGATTTGCCCACGCCGCCCTTGCCGGAGGCGACCGCGATAATGTGCTTGACGCCCGGCAGCGGCTCGCTCGGCCGGCCATGCCGGCGCGGAGCCGCCTCGCCTTGATGCGCGTGCGGCGGGGAAGCGCCGGCGACAGTGCGCGCGGATTCGGCGGTCAGCGTCACCACGGCCCCGGCGACGCCCGGAATCGCTCGGATCGCGGCCTCGGCGTGAGCCCGCATCCGCTCCATCGCCTTAGCCTGCGCCGGATCGATGGCGATCGCGGCGAACACCTTGCCGTCACGAATGGTGACGCCGGAGACCGCCCCGGAGTTGGGCAAGGACGCGCGCCCGTCGGGGCCGGGGATCGCCGCCAGCGCCGCCATGACCTCGTCGCGAGAAACCATCTCAGTCCTTCCCGCTCGCGGCCGAGCGCGCTATCTCGGCAGACGAGCGCGGCTCGGCCGTCGCGCTCCAATCGAGCGTATCGCGCAACGTCACGACCGTCCCGATTATAATGATCGAGGGCCCGCTCAGCTCGGCCGCATGCGCCTTCGCGGCCAAGGTTCCGAGCGTGCCGACGACGACCCGTTGATTGGGGCGGGTGGCGTTGTCAACGATCGCCGCCGGCAAATCCGCATCCGCGCCGCGCGCAATGAACTCGCGCGTCAGCGCCTCGACATTGCGCAACCCCATATAGATCGCAACCGTCTGGCGTGGTTGCAAGAGCGCCGTCCAGTCGAGATCGATTTTGCCGTCTTTTCCGTGGCCGGTCACGAACACGCAGGCTTGCGCGTGATCGCGATGAGTTAGTGGAATGCCCGCATAGGCCGCGGCCCCGATCGCGGCCGTCACTCCCGGACAGACCTGAAACGGAATCCCCTCTGCGGCGAGCGCTTCGATCTCCTCGCCGCCCCTGCCGAACATGAAGGGATCGCCGCCCTTGAGACGCAGCACCCGCTTGCCTTCCCTGGCGAGTTTCACGAGCAGCCCGCTGATCTCGCCTTGCGGCAGTTCATGGTCCTCCGGCTGCTTGCCGACATAGATGCGCTCGGCTTCGCGCCGCACCAGGTTCATCACGTGCGGGTCGGTGAGCCGGTCGTAGAGGCACGACGTCGGCTTTTTGCATGAGGCGAAGGGCGCGGAAGGTCAGGAGATCCGGATCGCCAGGCCCCGCGCCGACAAGATAGACTTCGCCGCGCGGCGCCTGGGCCGTCTCGGCGCCCGCGCGTTCGATGGCGTGCCTGAGTTCAGCGGCGGCGGCGCGCTCGTCGCCCGAGAGCGCCCGCTCGGCGATCGGTCCCTCGAGCACCGTCTCCCAGAATCGGCGCCGCTCGACCGGAGAGGCGATCGCCTTGGCCACCGCGTCGCGGAACCCGCCCATGAGGTCTGCAAGGCGCCCGTAAGCGGCGGGGATGGAGCTTTCCAGGCGGGCCTTCAACATGCGGCCCAGGATCGGCGAAGCCCCGCCGGTCGAGATCGCAACGACAAGCGGGCTGCGGTCGAGGATCGAGGGCATGATGAAGTCGCAAAAGCGCGGCCGGTCGGCGACATTGACCAGGGCGCCCGCGCCTTTCGCTGACGCCCAGGCTTCGGCCGTCAGGCGTTCGTCCTCGGCCGCTACGAAGCAGAGCGCGCAATCTTCGAAATCCTTGGCTTCCGGATGGCGCGCCTCGTGACGAAAGTTCGGCTGATCGAAAAGCTCATGAAAATCGTCGCTGAGCGCGGTTGCGAATGTCGTCACGCGAGCGCCGGCCTTGATGAGATGTTCCGCCCGCCGCGCGGCCGCTGCGCCGCCGCCTACGACGACGGCAGCCTTGCCGCCAAGGTCGAGAAAAACAGGCAGATGGCGCATGGCTACCCGACTCCGGATCGCATCGCGCGCGGCGCGTCGTCCCGAGGCGGGGAACTGAGAAGGGCTGGCGTCCAATTCACAAGGCGGCTCTTCTAGGCCTTTCGGCTTTCAGAGCAAAGCAAAAGCGAAAATTGAGGCGGCTCTCGCCTCGCGGTCTACGAGGAGTTGATGTGACGGAGGGCGTCGCGGAGCGGTTCGCTTGACACGTAGATGAATCCATCGATGGGGGTGTCGAGTTCGAGGATGAAGAAAATCGCGGACGAAAAGGAGAGCGCGCACAGGACGATTGTCGCGTAAACGACCACGTTGCGGGGCGCGATGACGCCAAACACCGCGAAGACGATCACCAGCCACGCCGTCATGGCGACGAGAAGACTCCACGAGATCGTGTCGCGGGAGGTCCCGAGCAGAAGCCGCCGTTGGGTCATCGTGGCGGACATCTGATTCTCAATCTGAATTACGAGACGCTTGCGGAACAGGTCGGGCGGATCGAGCTTGCCAATCGCGATATCGGCATCGATCAGAATATCTCCGAGTTCGCGGCGCTCCAGGCTGGGACCCACAAGAAACTTTGGATAGACGCCCGATGGCGGCGCTTCGTTAGGCCATGTGTCCGCGATCGCAGCCGCGACGTAGGTGCGCAGTTGCGCCCTGATTGGCGCAGCGTCCTCACCGTACTCACGCAAGCGGACATCGAGTTCCGTGATGTCGCCGGCAAAAGCGTTCAGGCGGCTCTCGAACTGGTCATAGGACGATTTCACGCTCGAGATTAAGAGGCCGAGCACAACTGCCGTGAACGTCACGAGGATCGAAATGATGAGGCGGACGTGGTCCCCGGTCTCTTTGCTCTTGTGCTGCTCGGCGAGCTTGCGCTGAAGACTGACGCCCAAGGCGCTTGCGCAGAGGAGGGCGGCGAAAACTCCAAGGACAGTCGGGGTCGTGAGCATTCGGCATCGTCAATGGGGCCGAAAGGCTTGGCAAGGGCGCAGCGCGCTTTCGGCGGGCGTTTCACCCAAGCATCCGCCGACCGGGCCACGCGGTGAAGCGATAGAGTTTATGGCTGCAAGACTTGGCGGGCGCTCTTCGAGAGGACGCGGGGTCCGTGGTCAACGAGGGGATCGACCCCTCATCCGCGCGACCGGAATTCTGATGGAATATTTCTCGCGGACTGTGCTGGCCAAAGCCACTCCAAACAGTCCGAGCGAAAGCGCGAGCATGAATTCGCCCCCGACGAACACCGGGCTATGATTTAACAACAGGTCCAACATCGGCGTGTCTCACTGCGGCTCCATCTCAGTCTCCAATTTACAACGCGCAAATAAAGGCTCGGTTCCGTGAGTTGCCGAAAACGGCGGCTTTTCGCTACCTTTTGCTAAAGCTATTGATCCCATGAACGATACTCGTCTTGATTGTCCTGTTTGATCAGAGCCACCCGATAAGCGAGAGTCTTCAACGCAATGCGGCCAAAACGTAAACACCGTTACTGAAGCGCTGCCGCGGTCCCCATCCACCCAAGGCTCCCGCCCAATTTTGAGGAGGAACGCAATTCATGCCATTCCTCGCCACGCCATTCCTCGCCATCCGGCCGATCATGAGGGCGCCATGAGTTCACTGAGCCAGGCTTCCAAAAGCGTCGAAACGCCTGAGGCGGATTCGCTCGCCGACATGATCTCCGTGCCGGGCGGCGAATATCGCATGGGTTCGGACAAGCACTATCCCGAGGAGGCGCCGGTCCACCGCGTCAAGGTCGACGCGTTCTGGATCGACCGCACGCCAGTGACGAACCGCCAGTTCCGCAAGTTCGTCAACACGACGAAGCATGTCACCTTCGCCGAGATCGCGCCGAAGGCGGAGGATTACCCGGGCGCGCTGCCACACATGCTGAAAGCGGGCTCGCTTGTCTTTTCGCCTCCGAAGGGGCCGGTCGATCTTAAGGACTGGTCGCAATGGTGGCGATTTAAATTTGGCGCCGACTGGCGAAGGCCCTATGGGCCGCGCAGCTCGATCAGCGGAATGGACGACCACCCCGTCGTGCATGTCGCCTATCGCGACGCCGAGGCTTACGCGCGCTGGGCGGGCAAGGAACTGCCGACCGAGGCGGAGTGGGAGTTCGCCGCGCGCGGCGGGCTCGATGGGGCTGAGTACGCCTGGGGCGACGAGTTTACGCCTGGCGGCAAGCCGATGGCCAACACCTGGCAGGGCGCGTTTCCGCATCAAAATCTGGCGGAGGACCGCTTTGAACGCACGTCCCCAGTCCGATCGTTCTCGCCGAACGCCTACGGAATTCTACGACATGATCGGCAATGTGTGGGAGTGGACCACGGACTTCTGGTCGGCTCGCCATCCAACCGACGCGCCCAAGGCGTGTTGCGTGCCCCAGAACCCGCGTGGCGCCGCGGAGCGAGAGAGCTACGATCCCTGCCAGCCAGACATCCGCATTCCCCGCAAGGTGCTCAAAGGCGGCTCGCACCTCTGCGCGCCGAACTATTGCCGCCGCTACCGTCCGGCCGCGCGTCACGCCGAGCCGATTGACACGTCGACGAGCCACGTCGGCTTCCGCTGCGTGGTGCGCGCGAAGCAGGTTTGAGAAGAACACGAAAACCGCTCGCCGACGCGGACCGGCTCAAGCAGTATAATAAGGCCGCCCTTCGGGGGCGGCCTTTGTTATTCGATGAAACCGCGTCAAGCGACCATCGCGCGCTTCCTAGCCCTGCGATAGGTCGCAAAGCCGAGGCCGGCGAAGCCCAAGAGCATCATCGCCCAGGTCGACGGCTCCGGAACCGGTGCGCGGAGGCCTAAGACTTCATTGTAGATTTCGTCGCCGACGATATGGTGAGAAGCGTCGGACGGATGAGAGTTGACGTAATAGAAATATGTGTCGGGCGTCGCGCATACCGGCGGCCCCGCGCACGCAGTGGTGGTGTTGGTTATTCCATACTTTGACGGGTTTGTTAGGATATCGTCGTAGTCCGGTCCCCAATTGCTAAGTTCGATGGTCGCATCGGGAAACTCAGCTTGCAACTCGGGAACCAACGCCTCGTAGCCCGGATTAAGATTGAGAGCGCTGTCTGTGAACGCCGGGACGTCCTGCGGGAGTAACGCGATTTCGAAGATGCGAGCGCCAAGAGAGTAGAGCGTCGTGATTTGCGCAGTCGTCGCTGCGTCGATTTGGGTGGGGTCGGATTTGTGATCGTTCAATCCGCCTGCGAGGAAGAACAAGCTTGAGTCGGGATTAAACGTTACGTCGCCCTCGCTGACATAGTTCTGAAACTCGGCAACCTGTTGGGTCAGACTTCGTGGCTGTTTAGTCGGCGCCGGGATCGGGTCAACGCGCGCGCCACTTTCCGCGAAATTGACGCCATCCGTCCCTGGATCCGCGTTCTTCGATGTTGTAAGGGTGATGCCGAAGTCCTGAGCCAAGTATCCGGCCCACGTGGTTCCGCCAGGGTTGACGAGTGGAACGTACGAGCCAGTGTCCGAATAGCTATCGCCAAACACAAACAGGTCGTTGATAACAACGGCTGATGCTGGCGTCGACGCAGCCATGCCTCCCGCTAGGCAGGCAGCCGCAATAGTCACCCAAAGTTTGTATCTAGACATAGTTTCCTCCATCGCGCCTAATCAGAGCGCGTTGTAAGACAAGCAACTAAGATTTGAGTCGCGTAGCCAATCAGGCTAGCACGCTTCTAGGCATCAATTTACAAACGTAGAAAGATATACCTGAAGGCGTAGATCCTCCCCATACTTTGATTAGCACCGCCGTGGAGGATCTATTGAAAGCTTATTTTGGTCAATATCTCCTTTAGTCGAACATTGACAATTACTAGCCGCTTGGCAAATTTATACAATCGACCGGTTGCAACACAGCCTTTTTTAAATCATCACAGGGACGAACGTTACTGCGGGCCCCTGGCGTCGAAAACGATAAGGTCGTGCTGCCAGAGCCGCTTGAAGAACTGGCGGCCCGGGTCATCGTTCATCTGGGCGCTTCGCAGGATCTCGGCAGCGGAGCGCTCGCCATCGATCGCGGTCAGGACCCGCTCCTGAGCGGCGTCGATGAGAAACGCAAGATCGGGATACGTGTGGCTTGGATTGATGAGCACGGCGGAGACGCCGCGAGGTGCTCGATCCTTGATGGTCAGCGTCCAGGGAAGCCGAACCGGAACGAAGCCGCGCCATAGGTCGCCCTCGAATGTGATGGGCTGGGCTTCGCGTTCGCGATCGTCGCGATAGGCGACGAAGCTGTGCCGGTCCATTGTGCCGCGTAAAAGCTCGAGCGCCGCATACTGCGCGCGCGGGGGAAGCTCTGCAAGGCGAGCGCCATGCGGGGCGCGGTCGATGGCGCCACATTGGGGAAGATAAGGCCCCTGCTCATGCCAGCGCCCGAACTTAAGGCCGCAGCGCTCGAGCCAGTCGTAAAGCTGAGGCACTGAATAGGCGCGATCCTGAGGATTGAGCAATGCGTCGGCGAGCGCGTCGGCCCGTGCGAAATCCTTCGCCCGTTTCACGACCCCGGCAATCGGGTGGTCGGCAGGCAGGGCTTGGACCGTCTCCCCAAGCTCCCGCAGCTCTGCGTCCGTCACGCCAATCCCGAGCAACCGGCAATAGTCCTGCATCATGTAGACGCCGGCGCGCCCGTAAGGCGCGTAGACCATGATGTGCATCGCGCCGTCGGGCGCAAGGACATCACGCAGCGAGCTTAAGCCCGCGTCGGGGTCGCTCAGGTGGTGGAGGACGCCGGTGCAAACGATCTGGTCGAACGTCTCGCCAAGCTCCGCAACGCGCTCGATCGGAAGCCGCTGGAGGCGCAAATTTCGAATGCCGTGCTTCTCTTGAAGATCGCTTGTGTGGCGCAAGCTTGTCTCGCTGATGTCGATTGCGGTGACGCGCGCCTCGGGCTCCATCAGCGCATGCCGGGCGCCCTGCGATGTTCCGCAGCCCGCGACGAGGATCGCTCGATCCGCGCGCGGCTTCTCCAGAGGCCACAGCAGCAGATTTTGCGCTCGGCGCCGCTGGGGATCGCGATAGCGATCGAGGCGCTTGTCAAGCGTGGCGACGGGCTCTGGATAAGGGTGCAATTCGTAAAACGCCCGAATCGCGTCGAGGCGATTGACCGACAATTTAGCGTTCTCACTGGCAACCATCCGGCCTCTGAACTGCCGCTACTCGGACATGAAGCGCTTGCTTGACGTGGACGGATCGCCCTCGAATCCGCACGCCGCCAAGGTCTCCAGCATGTGGGGCGGCGCGGGCGCCTCGACCTCGATCGGCGGCTTCGAATTCGAGAGCGGCACGACGACCTTGCGCGCCAGCAATTGCAGGGACACCTCGGCGCGCTCGCCATAGATCGCGTCGCCCAAAATCGGCCAGCCCTGGGAAGCGCAATGGACGCGCAATTGATGCGTGCGCCCGGTCTGCGGCTTGAGTTCCGCCCATACGATCGGCGCGCCGCGCCAGATCCCGCGTCCCATGACGCGCCAGAGCGTCAGCGCCTTCTGGCCTTTCGGATCGATCTTCATCCACCAGCCGCGCTTGTCGTCGAGCCGGCCGAGCGGCAGATCGATGGCGCCCTCTTCGTCATCGGGCGATCCTGCGACAATCGCCCAATAGGTCTTCCCGATCTTGCCCTGCTTGAACAGGAGCCCTAATTTCTCTAAGGCCTTGTGATGCCGCCCGAGCACCAGGCAGCCCGCGGTGTCGCGGTCGAGGCGGTGCGCGAGCGACGGCTTGCGCGGCAGGCCGAAGCGCAGGGCGTCAAAATCGTCCTCGAGGCTCGGTCCGCCTTTCGGACCGGCGTGAACAGCGACGCCGGCTGGCTTGTTGAGGATAAGCATCATCCCGTCGCGGTAGATGAGCCGCGCTATCGTTTCTTCCGGCGTCATGGGGAGAAGTGGTATGCCATCATCGGCTGCGCGCGCATAGGGCGGGCTTAAAGGAGGTTTTGTGGCGTCGGACAACGACGAAAGGAAGGGTAGACCCCATCTCATGCGCCGGTGGTTCGGCGGCGCCGAGCCCGCGACTGCGCCAATCGACCCCCTGCCCGAGGCTGCGGCCGAAGCCGAGCCGCTGGCTGAAGCGCCGCCCGCTCTCGCCGCGGCGCCGGCAGCGCCCGCGCCGAAGCAGAGCTGGCTCCAGCGACTGCGGGCAGGCCTCTCGCGCTCGTCAACGACGATCGCGCGCGGCGTGACCGACATTTTCACCAAGCGCAAGCTCGACGCCGCCTCGCTCGACGATCTGGAGGACATTCTCATTCAGGCTGACCTCGGCCTCCCCGCAGCATCTCGCATTCGCGACGCCGTCGGCCGCGGGCGATACGAGCGGGCCGTCAGTCCGGACGAGGTGAAACAGATCCTTGCCGACGAAGTCGAGCGCGCGCTCGATCCCGTGGCCCGCCCACTCACGATCGATTCCGAGAAGCGCCCGTTCGTCATCCTGGTCGTCGGCGTCAACGGTTCGGGCAAGACGACGACCATCGGCAAACTCGCCGCCAAGTTCAGGTCCGAAGGCAAGGCGGTCCTTCTCGCCGCTGGCGACACGTTCCGCGCCGCCGCGATCGAGCAATTGCGCATCTGGGCCAGGCGCACCTTTTCCGCGATTGTCGAACGCGAGCAGGGCTCCGACGCGGCGGGCCTCGCCTTCGACGCGCTGACGAAAGCCCGCGAGCTCAACGTCGACGTGGTTCTCATGGACACCGCCGGGCGCTTGCAGAACCGCACGGAACTCATGAGCGAGCTTGAGAAAATCATCCGGGTGATGCGCAAAGTCGACGCCAACGCGCCGCACGCCGTGCTCCTCGTGCTCGACGCCACGGTCGGGCAGAACGCGCTGAGCCAGGTCGAGATTTTCGGCCGCACCGCAGGCGTCACCGGCCTTGTCATGACCAAGCTTGACGGCACCGCTCGCGGCGGCATTCTGGTTGCGATCGCCGATAAATTCGGGCTGCCCGTCCATTTCATTGGCGTCGGCGAGGGCGTCGACGATCTTGAGCCCTTCACCGCGCGCGACTTCGCCGATGCGATCGCTGGGATCGACAGAGAGGCCGCATGACCGCGCCCAATCTAGAACGCCAGACGAGTAGAACGCCTGGGACCGAAACCATCCCTGCGCCGCCGCGCAAGGCGCTCAATCCGATGCTCAAGTTCGCGCTCGAGCTCGGGCCCCTCGCGCTCTTCTTCATCGTCTACGGGAGGCTCGGCATTTTCGCCGCGACTGGCATCTTGATGGCGGGCGTCCTGGTCACGCTCGCCGTCTCCTATGCGATGCTGAGGCGCATTCCGATCATGCCGCTTGTGACCGCGGTCATCGTCCTCATCTTCGGCTCGCTCACCCTCATCTTCCACGACGAGACGCTCATAAAGATCAAGCCGACCGCGCTCTACGTCCTGTTCGGCGCGGCTTTGTTCGCCGGCCTCTGGCTCAAGAAGCCGCTCCTCAAGATCCTGTTCGATGGCGCGCTGCACGTCACCGAGGAGGGATGGCGCAAGCTTACCTGGCGCTGGGCGTTCTTCTTCTTAGGCCTCGCAATCCTCAACGAGATCGTCTGGCGCACGCAAACGACCGACCTTTGGGTCAAGTTCAAGACCTTCGGCTTCCTGCCGCTCACCCTCCTGTTCGCGCTCGCCCAGGCGCCTCTCATCATGAAATACGAGACCAAGGACGAGGGGCCGGGCGACGAGCTTTGAGCCGCCGCGAATGACTGCGGAACTGAGCGGCGCCGACGAACCGGAAGAGGAGGGCGGCAGCCTCACGCTCCTGACGGTTCTGGCGCTCGTCGTGGGCGCGATTTCCGGCGCCGGGGTCGCCCTCTTCATCCTCCTGCTCGATGAGGCGGATCACTTGCGCGATGCGCTCATTGTGCGTGCGCATGCGCAAGGGCCCGAGGGTTTCGGGATGGTGATCCTGGCCTGCGCGGCCACGACGGCCGCCGCAGCCTCGCTCGTTCGTCGGATCTCGCCTCAGGCGGTCGGAAGCGGCATCCCGCAAGTCGAAGCCGTTCTCAGGGGGCAATTGCCGCAGGCGCGGTATCGCATCATTCCGGTCAAGTTCATTGGCGGCGTGCTCGCGATCGGCGCCGGGCTGGCGCTTGGCCGCGAGGGGCCGAGCGTGCACATGGCCGCGACCTTGGGCCATCTCGTAGGCAAGATCTCTCGACGCACTTGGCCCGATTGCCGCGTGTTGCTCGCCGCCGGCGCTGGGGCCGGCCTCGCCACGGCGTTCAACGCGCCAATCGCCGGCGCCATCTTCGTGCTCGAGGAATTGGTGCGGCGGTTCGAATTGCGGGTTGCGATCGCCGCGCTCAGCGCCTCGGCCAGCGCAATTTCCGTTTCGCGGGCGATTCTGGGCGACGCCCCGGACTTCCACTTAGGCGCATTGGTCACGCCGGGCGTGGCGATACGGCCGCTCTTCTTCGTTCTTGGGGCGTTTGCCGGCCTGATGGCGGTCGTCTTCAATCGGGTGCTGCTGCAAACGATGACGACGATGGAGCGCCTGCCGGCCGAGGCGCGGGCGGCGCTCGTTGGCGCTGCGGTCGGAGCGCTGGCATGGGTTCTCCCGGATCTCGTTGGCGGAGGCGATCCAATCACTCAGCGGACGCTGCTCGGCGCCGGAACGCTTGCTCTGCTTCCCCAGGTTTTCCTCATGAGGTTCGCGCTCGGTTCGCTCTCCTATTCGGCGGGGACGCCTGGCGGACTGTTCGCTCCTATGCTCACGCTCGGCGCGCAATTCGGATTGTTCTTCGGATTGGCCTGCGAATTCGCTTTCCCGGGCCTCAATGTTCAGCCGGAAGGGTTTGCAGTGGTGGGAATGGCTGCTCTCTTCACCGGGATCGTGCGCGCACCCTTAACCGGCATCGTGCTCGCCACCGAAATGACGGGCAACGTCACCCTGCTGCTCCCGATGCTGGGCGCGTGCGCGATGGCGATGCTGACGCCCACTCTCATGCATGATCCGCCGATCTACAATTCGTTGCGCGAGCGCACGGTTGATCGCCAAAGAGTGCGGCGCGCGCACGAGAGCGCCAGTGAGGTCTGAGGAGCAGCAATGTTCGACACGAAAATCTCGGTCGTCGTGCGCGAGGATCTCGCGACATGGCAGAAGCTCAACGTCGTGGCCTTTCTGACGAGCGGCGTGGTCGGCGCGAACCCTAGCCTTCTCGGCGAGCCTTACGAGGACGCCGCCGGCAACCTCTACAATCCCCTTCTCATCCAGCCGACGATCGTCCTCAGCGCCGACCGCGAGACGCTGAAGACGATCTACGGACGCGCCATGGAGCGCCGCATTCGCTTCTCGCTCTATATCGAGGACATGTTCTCAACCGGCCACGACGGAGCCAACCGCGCGACCGTCAAGCAATATGCGCCCGACGCCATGAACGTAGTCGGGCTTGCGCTGCGCGAGGACAAGAAGCTCGTCGACAAGATCACCAAAGGCGCACGGATGCATGGGTGACGCTGTGGCGATTGTAGCCGCGCACGGTGAGCGCGGCGACGCGGTCAGCGACCTAAGGCGTGCACAGATCTTTTTCTGGCCAAGGCTGTCGAGGTCGGATTCATTGGTGTGCGAGCGGGTGATTCGCGGGAGTTGACGGTGCAGGGGGTGATCGATCTTGGGTCGTTCGGCGACGAACGGCTGCAAAAAAGGGGGCCCAGTTTCTGGCGGCGCTCATCGCCAAGCGCACCGCCTGTCTGCGGCGTCTTGGCGGCGATCGCGCTGGGAATGTGGCCTATGGACGGTTTCTGCACAATGCGGCGGTGACCCGCGAGCTCATGCTCGCGACGGCCGCCCGTCACACGGCGGAGGCGGCGCGCGGGCGCCATGTGCTGGCGATCCAGGATACGACGGAGCTCAATTTTTCCGGACATGCGGGGAGCAAGCGCGGGTTCGGCGTGGTCGGCAACGGCCGCGACATCGGGCTTTTCCTGCATCCGGTGATCGTGGTGGAGGCGGGCGCCAGTGACCCGCGGCAAGTCGGCCACGCCGGCGGGATCATCGGACTGGCGGACGCCAACATCTATAGCCGCAACAAGGCGCCGCCGGGCGGGCGCAAGTCGCGGGAGCGGCAACGCAAGGCTCCCCGTCCGATCGAGGCGAAGGAAAGCGGACGCTGGGTCCGGGGGGTGTGCGAAGCCGACCGGCTGTTGAGCGAAGCGGCGATGGTGACTGTGGTCTCGGACTGCGAAGGCGACATCTACGAGCTGTTCGCCGCGCCGCGCTCGGCGCATGTCCATTTGCTGGTGCGCGCCGAGCACGATCGCGTCTTAAGCGACGGGGGCAAGCTGTTTGCGGCGATGGCGGCGCTGCCTCACGTCGAAGGGCAGGAGATCGTCATTCCGGCCAAGGACGGCCGACCGGCGCGCGAGGCGAAAACGCGGGTGAGCTGGCTTAAGATCGAGGCGCCACGGCCGCGGGTCGGCTTCGACGTCAAGCGCTTGGCGCCCACGGTCAAGCTCAATGCGGTTCGGGTCGAGGAGATCGATCCGCCGGCGGGCGTCAAGCCGATCGTGTGGCTTCTGTTGACCACGCATGCCGTCGAGACCCTTAAGGACGCCCTGCGGATCGTGGGCTGGTATCGGGCGCGCTGGACGATCGAGCAGGTGTTTCGGGTGATGAAGAGCCAAGGTTTCGATGTGGAGGAGAGCCAGATCGAAACCCCCGAAGCGATGGCCAAGCTCGTGCCGCCATTCTGATCGCGGCGTTGCGCACGATGCAGCTGGTCAACGCGCGGTCGGGGACAACCGGCCAAAAGCTCGCCGACGCCATGGACGAGGCCGCCGAGCCGCTGGTCGAAATCCTGACCCAAAAGCTCGAAGGCAAGACCGTCAAACTCAGGAACCCACACCCCAAAGGCGCGCTCGCGCGTCTGGCCTGGGTGGTGGGCCGCCTTGGCGGCTGGGACGGCTATATCGGACGCGGCTACAAGCCTCCCGGACCCATCACAATGACCAGAGGCCTCGCCGCTTCGACGCCATCCGAGAAGGATGGCAAATCCGCCAAAATGTGTGAATCCCTTAGGTCAGCGACCGCGTCTACCGCCTGTCACCTCGCGCAGATCCTGACGACCCCCGGCGCGCCCCACATCGCGCAAGGCGAGAAACTGAAGCGATAGGTTCCGGTCGCGGGCGCGACAAAGGTCATGACCCCTGGCGCGTCGGGGACGCCATAAAAATATCCGCCGGGCCCCTCGACATTCAGATCGCGCGGGCGCGACACAGTCGCTGCGCTCCCGTTGCGCGGATCGTAATCGGTCGCCTCGCCGGTCATTTGCGCCGAAACGGTCTGCCCGTTCGAGAATTTGCCGATGAACAGCGTGGCGGCTCCGCGATACGTCCAGCAGGCCCGACGTCCATTGAATTGGATTTGTGCGACGACCTCGCGGCTGCATGACGTCGCCAAAGCCGGGGTCGACAAAGCCGAGACAAAGACGGCCGCGGCGAGAGCGATTGGCTTATGCCACTCGCTCATGTCTCAAGACGCTCCGCTTCAGCGGGGCGCCGGGGGACGAGACGCCTCGGGACGTCAGCCGCCCCTTGCATCGCTGTTGGTCAGCGCCGCGAGCCGCGCTTCCTCTTCGGCGGTCAAGCGCGGCGTTACGCTCGGCGCGCGGCGGTGGGCGAAGAGCGCGGCGCCCGCCCCAAGGCCGAGAACGAGCACGGGGCTCATCCACAAGAGGAGCGTCTCCGGCTTGAACGGAGGTTTCAAGAGAATGAAATCGCCGTAGCGCGAGACGAGATAGTCGCGCACGGCGTCGTTGCTTTCGCCCTTGCCGATGCGCTCGCGGATGAGGAGGCGGATGTCGCGCGCGAGCGGGGCCTCGGAATCGTCGATCGATTCGTTCTGACAGACGAGGCAGCGCAATTCGCTCGAGAGCGCCCGAGCGCGCGCTTCCAGCGCCGGGTCCTTCATCACCTCGTCCGGCTGCACGGCGAGCGCCGGACCGGCGAGGGCGGCGAGGAGGGGGAGAAGGAGGAGAAGCTTTGCTTCCGTCCCTGGCGTGCTGCGCACTCCGGCAGAGGCGCGATTCCCCTCTCCTACGGGAGAGGGGTTGGGGTGAGGGTTCGCGCGCGAAGCGCGCCCGTGGCTTTGCCACGGTTCCCTCATCCGGCCGACTACGTCGGCCACCTTCTCCCGGGGGGAGAAGGGGTAGCGGAGCCGCCGCATCGTCATTGCGCGGGCTGCGCGAGCGCGCGCGTGTTCGCCCTTGCGGCGGCGCCGAAGCGAAGCCGGCGGTCGGCGAGCGACAGGGCGCCGCCGAAGGCCATGGCCGCGGCGCCGAGCCAGATCAGCGTGACCAGCGGCTTCCAGTAGAGGCGCGCAGGCACGCTGCCGTCCGGCGCCGGGTCGGCGATCGAGACATAGACCTGGCCGAAATTGAGCGTCTTGAGGCCCGCCTGGGTCGTGGTCATCTCGCGGGAGGCGAACTGCCGGCGCGCCGGCCCGATCTCAGCGACGATTCGGTCGCCCGAGCGCACGGTCACGGAGGCGACCGTCTCCTTGTAGTTCGGCCCGACGCGCTCGCCGACCGAATTGAGCGTCACCGAATAGGGGCCGACCTGAGCGGGAACGCCCTTGTGCAGCGTCGCAATCGTCTCGGCGCCAAAGCCGAGTCCCGAGAGGCCGAGCAGCGTGACGCCCAAGCCCAGATGCGCGAGCGCGCCGCCGAAGAACGACAAAGGCAGGCCAAGCGAGCGCTTCAGCGCAACGCCAGCCGTGAGTCCTGGGCGCCACGCGCGCATGACGACTTCGATCAGTGTGCCGAGGATGACGAAGATCGCAAGCCCCATGGCGAGCGGCGCAAAGAGCGGCGCGCCGCTGAGCCAGGCCATGCCAACGATCGCCGTTACGGCGCCG
The DNA here is from genome assembly GCA_963696665.1 of uncultured Alphaproteobacteria bacterium. Taxonomy (GTDB): domain Bacteria; phylum Pseudomonadota; class Alphaproteobacteria; order Rhizobiales; family Beijerinckiaceae; genus Roseiarcus. The sequence goes on along the minus strand of CAVOLE010000008.1, from coordinate 652,035 downwards.
ACGATGATGGCGAAGGCAAGTCTTTGGGCGACGCCCAGGAGATCGCCGCGCTTCCACGCGAGCGAAAAGCCGAACGGCGCGACAAAGCAGGCGGTGAGCAGGAGCGTCCCGCAAGTCAGGTTGAAGAAGGGCGCGCCGACGGTGATCTTTTCGCCGGTCAATTGCTCGAGCGCGAGCGGGTAGAGGGTGCCGAACAGCACGGTCGCGCATGCGGTCGTCAAAAGCAGATTGTTGACGACGAGCGCGCCCTCGCGCGACACGGGTGCGAACAGTCCGCCCTGTTTGAGCGTCGGCGCGCGCCAGGCGAAGAGGGCGAACGAACCGCAAATGAACATTGCCAGAATTGCGAGGATGAAGACGCCGCGGCGCGGATCGTTCGCGAAGGCGTGCACGGAAGTGAGCACGCCGGAACGCACGAGAAAGGTGCCGAGCAGCGAAAAGGAGAAGGCGAGGATGGCGAGAAAGATCGTCCAGACCTTCAAGGCGTCGCGCTTCTCCATCACCGCGACCGAATGGAGGAAGGCGGTCCCGGCGAGCCAAGGCATGAGGGAAGCGTTCTCCACCGGATCCCAGAACCAGAAGCCGCCCCAGCCCAGCGTGTAGTAAGCCCAGAACGAGCCCGCTGCGATGCCGAGCGTCAAGAAGCTCCACGCGACGAGGGTGAAGGGCCGCACGAAGCGCGCCCAGGCCGCGTCGATCCGGCCCTCGATCAAGGCCGCGGCGGCGAAGGAATAGACGATCGAGAAGCCGACATAGCCGAGATAGAGCATCGGCGGATGGATGGCGAGGCCCGGGTCCTGCAGAATGGGATTGAGGTCGCGACCCTCGAACGGCGCGGGCGCGAGCCGCTCGAACGGGTTCGAGGTCAAGAGAATGAAGGCGAGGAAGGCGAGGCTGATCAGGCCCTGAACGGCGAGCGCGTCAGCTCGAAGCCTGCTCGGCAGCGCGCGGCCGAACAAAGCGACGAGCGCGCCGAAGATCGCGAGAATGAAAACCCACAGCAGCATCGAGCCTTCGTGGTTTCCCCAGACGCCGGAGATCTTGTAGATCGCCGGCATCGCCACGTTCGAGTTCTCGGCGACGTTGAGAACGGAAAAGTCCGAAGTCAGGTGCGCATTGACGAGCGCGGCGAAAGCGACCGCGATCAGCGCGAGCTGGATGAGCGCCGCGTTGCGCCCGACGGTCATGAGTTCGACGTCGCCGACACGCGCGCCCCAGAACGGGACGATTGTCTGCGCCAAGGCGGCCGCTAGGGCGAGCACGAGGGCGAAATGGCCGATCTCAACAATCATTGTGCAGCCGCCGTTGTTCCTTCCTGCCAGCGCCCCTGTTTCTTGAGCGCGTCGACGACCTCGCGCGGCATGTAGCGCTCGTCGTGCTTGGCGAGAATTGTTTCGGCCCGCATCTGTCCGGGCCCCTCGAGAACGCCTTCGGCGACCACGCCCTGGCCCTCGCGGAACAGGTCCGGCAATAGGCCCCGATAGGCCACTTTAAGATCATGAGCGCCATCGGTGAGGACGAAGGCGACGTTCTGGTCGGCGGACTTCACCACCGAGCCCATCTTGACCAGGCCGCCGATGCGCAGCCGCGCGCCAGGCGCAACGGATTTCTGGACGACCTCGGAGGGGCTCAAGAAGAAGACGATGCTGTCGCTCAACGCGTAAAGCGAAAGGCCCGCCGCTGCGCCGACGACGGCGAGGGCGGCGGCGATGAGCGCAAGGCGGCGGCCTCGACGGGTCAATTGGCGTCTCCGAGGCCAAGATCGCGCGCCAGCGCGTCGAGGCTCGCGACCGCGTTGGCGTCGGGCGCGAGCGCCCTGCGCGCGCTGGCGAGCGCCGCCTTGGCCTTGTCGGCCTCATGCAGCACGGTATAGGCGCGAATAAGGCGCGACCATTCGTCGACGCCGCCGCCATTGCTGGCGAGCCGCGTCGCAAGTTTCGACACCATGCCCTCGATCATCGGGCGCTCAGCCTCGGGAATGGCGGCGGCGTCCGTCGCCGGCGCAGGCTCGCCCTTGAGCGCCGCGAGCCGCGCCTTTACCAGGCTCAGCCAAGGGGCGTCGCGCGGCGAATTGGCGGCGAGCTGCTCGTAATCGCGAATGGCGTCCGCCTTCTTGCCGTCCTGTTCCGCGGCGAGCGCGATATAATAGCGCGCCTGCGGCTGGCCGGGCTGCTCGGCGAGCGCCCGGTCGAACGCCTGCCGGGCTTCGTCCGTGACCACGCCCCCGGCGGTGGCGACCAGGGCCTCGCCGTAAGCGGAGCGCCGCAATGGGTCCTCGCCGAGAATGCGCAGCGCCTCGGCATAGGCGTGCGCGGCGTCGGAATAGCGCTCAAGCCGCATGTAGACCGGGGCGATCACCGCCCAGCCTTTGCCGTCGTCGGGCTTGGCGGTGAGCCGCGCCTCGACCGCCGCGACCGCGGCCCCGATCCCGCCATTGGTCTCCGGCGCAACCTTGCGGCTCGCCAGGGGCTCATCGGGCATTGTCGGTTGGCCGAGCCGCGCATAGAGCGGGAAGGCGATCGCCGGCAGCCCGACGGCGATCAGCGCCGCCGCGGCGAGGCGATAGGGGCGCGCCGGGGCCGGCGGCTCGAAGGAGCGGGGCGACGCGGCGATCAGGCGGCGCGCGGCCTCGGCGCGGGCGCTCTCAGCCTCCCCTTGCGGCAGGAGCCCGCGCTCGACGTCGCGCCGGATTTCCTCGAGTTGCGCCTTATAGAACGCCGCTTCGTTCTCGCCGGAATCCGCTTTCGCGGCCGGCGACGGGCGAAGAAGGGGCAAGAGCGTGGCGAGGACGGCCAGAGCCGCCATTCCCGCCAGGATAAACCACACCATTCACAAGCCTCGACGCGGCCCCTTAGAAGGGGCCCGGGCAAAAAGTCCGGGTTCTGTTATCGCAAAGCGAGGTTTAGGTCTCGTCAAAATGGAACGAGCCGCGGGCCCCGATCGCCTCACGCCAGAGGCCTGCCGCCGTCCACCGGCAGGATGGCCCCGGTGGTGAAGGTCAGGGTGGTTACCGCCGCCAGCACGGCGCGAGCGACCTCCTCGGGGTCGGCCAGCCTGCGCAATGGGGTGCGGCCGGCTGCTCATCGCGCCCGCTTTGGTCGAGCCCCCGCACAAACTCGGTGTCGACGAGGCCGGGCGAGACGGAAACGACGCGGATGTCGGGCGCGAGCGCGCGAGCGAGCGATTTGGTCAGATTGTCCACCGCGGCCTTGGAGGCGCAATAGGCGATATTGCTGCCCATCGCGGTGACGGCGGCGATCGAGGAGATATTGACGATCGCGCCGCCTCCGCTTCGCCGCATCAGCGGCAGTGCTGCTCTCACGCTTGCGATCACGCCGCGCACGTTGACATTGAGGATGCGGCTGATGAGCGCATCGTCGAGCGCATCGAGATCGCCATGTGGCACGAAGCGCGTGGTCCCGTGCGAGTTGACAAGAAGGTCGACGCGGGAATGCCGCTTGTCGACCGCCGCGATCGCGTCCTTGAGCGCCGCGCTGTCCGTCACCGGCATGCGCAACGCCATGTGCCCGTCGCCGGGCAACGCGTGAAGCATCGCTTCCGCCTTCTCAGCCGATGAATTGTACCCGACGGCGACGGCTGCGCCCGCCTCAGCGAGCGCCTTGCAGATCGCGGCGCCAATTCCACCCGCCCCGCCGGTTACGACAGCGACCCGGCTCGCGAGAGGCTCAGACGACATGCGGGGGGCGGTCGCCGTTATTCCGAGGGTTGCGAGCGGCGATGCGCAACGAGGGCCATCAGCCGCCGGTCGCGCCACGCCGACCGTTCGGCAAGCTTGTCCTTCGCCAGAGCCGCGCGCCGTTCCGATCTCGCCCGCTCGATCAGTTCCGCCGACCACGGACGCGGATCGGACCGCGACTGGGCGATGGACTGGTAGAGCGGCCCAAGCCGCTGGGCGTAGTCGTCGACGCCGCCGGGCGCGTTCAAGTCGATCGTCTCGAACGGCCCCATGAACGACCAGCGCAAGCCCAGCCCTTGCGAAACACAGAGGTCGATGTCGGCGGCGCTCGCGTAGCCCTCCTCGAACAACGCCCAGGCTTCCTTGAGGAGCACGCCCTGCAAGCGATTGAGGATGAAGCCCTCGATCTCGCGAGTGACCACGATCGGCGCCTGGCCGACCGCCTGCATCACGCCGCGAAGCCAGGGCAGGATCGCCGGATCGGTCCAGGGCGCCGGAACGAGTTCGACCAGCGGCACGAGATGGGGCGGGTTCACCGGATGGGCGATGAGAAACCGTTGCCTGCGGGGCGCGTGCTCGGTGAAGGCGGAAGCCGGAATGCCGGAGCTCGAACTTCCAACGACCGCGTCATCCCGGATCAAGGCGCCGATGGCCTCCGAGACAGCGCGCTTCTCCTCCACGCGCTCGAACACGGATTCCTGAACATAGTCGACGTCCGCGACCGCGGCCTGAAGGTCGTCGACGACCGTCACGCGCGAGGAAATCGCGTCCACGCCGTCAACGAGACCGGCTTTCGCCATATCCTCGAGGCTCGCGCGAATGCGTGCGGCCGCCGACCGGCGGATGTCTTCGCTTGCGTCGAACGCGCGCACGGCGACGCCCGCGCGCGCGAAGACGATCGCCCAGGCTGAGCCGACGAGACCCGCGCCGACAATGCCGACCGTTCGTACCGAAGAAGCCGCCATCAACGCACCCGCGATTTTTCGCCGTCGCCAAGGCAAATCTCGCTGATGCGCAAGCCATCTGCCGTGATCCGGGATGGAAACCGGTCCTTGAGACGTTCCTCATGGATCGGAATGACCCGTCGCGCCTCGTAGCCCACAGACTTCATCATCGCCTCCGTCGCCATCACGAGATTCTCCTGGCTTCCGACGGCGAGGCCGACCGGCACATACATCTGGTCGACGTCCACCACCGCTCCAGGGCCCTCGATATTCTCGAACACATAGACGAGATCGCCGGCAAGCACCCAGGCGTCGCTCGACTGAGACTTTCCATCGTTGCGGACATTGACCCACATCGAGCCATAGGTGTGGCTGTCATAGGCGACGTGCAGGTCGATGTTCGGAAGGACATTCTCGAGTGAACCGTCGATGCAGACGAGTCGCTTCTGCCGGGCGAGGTCCACGCCGCGAATGACGTCGCCGGGATCGATGGCGACCATCATCCAGCGTAGCCGATCGGGCAGCGACATGGCCCAGACCCATTTCGCGATCTCGCGTTCCTGGATGTAGAAGGTCGCCTTCGGGAAGTCCTCGACATTGCCGAAATGATCGAAATGCGCGTGGCTGATGAACACGGTGTCGACGTCCGCCGGCGTGAGGCCGACGCCCGCGAGGACGTCCTTCGGCGTGCGCCAGTTCTCGACCCCGAACTTGTCGCCCAGGACCTTGCCGTATTCCTTATTGTTGAAGCCCACGTCGACCATCGCGACATGGTTCTTGCCTTTGATCAGGGCGTAGCAATAGGGGAGCTTGACGTATCCTTGATTGTGCGCGCCGTAGAGAACGCCGCTCTTGTGGTAGTTGGCGACGTACGAGTACTCCAGAACCCAAATCGAGTAGTCGGCCATGCGCTCCCTCCTTTGTTGTTCATGAGCAGCGCGCCGTGAGCGGCGCGCAATTGCAGCAGGATTGCCGGAAGTCGACCATCGTCATGCCAAGCTTGTCGCTTGAAGAGTCCTGAACAAGCCGATAGGCCGCAGCGATCCGCTCGAGAGCGAGCGACACTTCGAGGGTCTTTTGAGCGGCCGAGGCCTCCAGCGCGTCGAGGCAGGCGCCGACCAGGCGAGCGGCGCGAATGAGGTTTTCTTTCCGGCGCTCGCAGCCGCGCGGCGCGTTGAGGTCGGCCAACGTGGCGGTGACTTCCCGCCACTGCTCGCGCGCAACGGCGAGAGCGGGCAGATCGACAATCTCGCGCCCTTGGCTCGCTTGCGCCAGAACGAGCAGCCCCGCCGCCTGCCCGATAAGCCGGCGTAATGCGTCATAGGGACGCCGCAGGACGGCCTCCGCGGCGGCGTCGGCCTCCGCGACGTTGACGTCCGTGACTTGGGGTTCTGGAAGCGCTCGCTTGGCAGCGACGGCGGGACAGTCCCAGAGATGGACCGCAGCCGCGCGATCGAGCATGTCCCTGCCGCTACTCGGCACGATGGACCTCACGGGTGGAAGCGCGTTCGACAAGCTCGCCGGGGATGCGCTCTATGCGTGGTTTGAGTTGCGCGGAGTCGAACAGCATCTCGATGAGCTGCATCGTCACATCGATCATCTTGCCGACCGGCTGGCGCAGGGTGGTGAGCGCATGGGACGGCCAGCGAGCCATGGCGATGTCGTCGAAGCCGACAACGGACACGTCACCCGGAATGTCGAGGCCAAACTCCCGGCGCGCCGCATCCATGAAGCCGATAGCGAGAATATCGTTGGCGCAGAACACCCCATCCGGGCGGCTCCTGCCGTCGAGCAGGCGGGAGGCGGCCTCATATCCCCGCTCATAGGCGAACGCGCCGCCCTCGACGCAGACCGGTTCTTCAAGTCCGCGGTCGAGACATCCTCGCCGAAAGCCTTCCCAACGGTCAACATTGGTGGATGCATCTGGCCGCCCCGCCACGAACGCGAGGCGCCGATGGCCGAGCTTGATCAAATGATCGGCAACAAGCCGTCCTCCGCCGACATTGTCGCAAGTCACGCCGAAGGCGTCGACGTTCAGCGGGCGCCGGTTGAAGAAAAGCACCGGCGTGCCCGCCTCCCCGCAGGCTTCCGCCGCCTCGGACGACAAGGTCGCTGCGAGAACAATGACCACGTCGGGCTGATAAGACAACAGGAGCTTCAGCGCGTCGTCGAGCGAATCGCTCGAGCCGGCGACCGACAGCATCACGTTGAGATCGATCTCGCGCAGCTTTTCCGTAAGCCGCGCCAGGACCTCCGGATAGAAAGGGTTCGTGATGTCGGAGGTCACCACGCCCGCGATCCGGGTTCGCTTGGTGATCAGGCTGCGCGCCAGCGGATTGGGCGCGTAGCCGATTTCCGCCGCCCGCGTGAGCACAGCTTTCCGGGTGCTCGGCGCAATCACTGCGTCTGTGTAGAATGCGCGCGATATTGTCGAGGTCGACAGGCTCAGATCGCGCGCCAGGTCCTTCACCGTCACGCGGGCCTTGCGAACGCGATTCCTGTCTTCCCCACTCATTGTTCCGAAGCCCTCAAAGCGCCGTCTCCGGCGGCAGGGCCCGCTCAGGCATTGCGTCCGCCATATCGGCGCACGCGGATGTTGGCCTGCTCGGCGTGAGCGTAGAAACCCTCGAGCATGCAGAGCCGCGAGCAATATTCGCCGACCATCGCGCTTGCTTCGTCGGTCAGCACCTTCTGATAGGTGCAGGTCTTCAGGAACTTGCCGACCCATAAGCCCCCGGTGTAGCGCGCGGCCTTCTTGGTGGGCAATGTGTGGTTGGTGCCGATCACCTTGTCGCCGTAGGCGACATTCGTGCGGGGCCCGAGGAACAAAGCGCCGTAGTTGGTCATGCCGTTCAGGAACATGTCAGGGTCCCGCGTCATCACCTGAACGTGCTCGGAAGCGATTCGGTCCGCCTCGCGGATCATCTCGGCCTCGTCATCGCAGACGATGACTTCGCCGTAAGCCTCCCACGCCTGGCCCGCGGTCTCGCCGGTCGGCAGGATCGCCAACTGACGCTTCACTTCGTTCATCGTGTCCCGCGCCAGCTTCTCCGAATTGGTCAAAAGAATCGCGGGAGAGGTGGGGCCGTGCTCCGCTTGACCGAGGAGGTCGGTCGCGCAAATCTCGCCATCCACGGTGTCGTCGGCGATGATGAGCGTCTCGGTCGGACCGGCGAAAAGGTCGATGCCAACGCGGCCGTAGAGCTGACGCTTCGCCTCGGCCACGAAGGCGTTGCCGGGCCCCACCAGCATGTCGACCGGCGCGATCGTCTCCGTTCCGAGCGCCATGGCGGCGACGGCCTGCACACCGCCCAGCACATAGATCTCGTCCGCGCCGCCCATATGCATGGCGGCCACGATGGCTGGGTGCGGGCCGCCCTGGAAAGGCGGCGCACAAGCGATGATGCGCTCGACGCCCGCGACTTTCGCGGTCACCACGCTCATATGCGCCGACGCGACCATGGGATATTTGCCGCCTGGGACATAGCAGCCGATGGCGTTCACGGGAATGTTCTTGTGACCGAGAATGACGCCGGGCAAGGTCTCGACTTCGAGGTCCTTGATGCATTCGCGCTGCTTCTGCGCGAAGTTTCGGACCTGCGCTTGCGCAAAGCGGATGTCCTCGATGTCCCGCGGCGCGACCTTCGCCATCGCGGCTTCAATCTCGCTTGGAGACAGGCGAAAGGCTGGGGGCGACCATTTGTCGAACTTCTCCGACAGCTCGCGAATAGCCGTGTCGCCGCGCGTCTCGACATCGCTCAAAATGCCTTCGACCGTGGCGCGCACTTTCGCGTCGTTGGCGGCCACTTCTTTGGCGTCGCGGCCCCACTTCAGGTGTCTGGCCATGTCTCGTCCTTGGTTTGAAAAGAGCGTCCCGGGCGGCGTGTCCGCCCGAGACGTTAAACGTTACGGCTTCACTGTCGGCTGAACTTTGGTGAGCTTGTACAAGTCCGGGGGCGGCTCGCACTTCTGACAGTTGATCCCCGGCTCGTTGGGAGCCTTCACGACCTCGGCCGGCAGCGGCTGGATCGTCTTGCCTGGGGTCGGCACGCCGTCGAGAGCGGACTTGAGGCTGAGTTCCGGCAGGAACTCGGGACTGAACACCTCGGTCACGAAGGAACTGGGCACCTTGCCTTCAGGAAAAGTGTTGCATCCGTCTTCGAAGGTGTCCCCCTTGCAGATCTTGACCTTATCGGCTGGAACCCAAGGCAGCGGATACTGGATATTCATCGGCTTCAGGTCCCGCTTCTTCGTCAGGATCTCCATCATCAGCTTGAACGCGTATCCGGAGGTCGCCGGGGGAGAGCCGGCGGAGACGCCCTTGAGGCCGTTCTTCTGCGCCTCGGGATCGGCGAGCGCCAGGCGGAAGCCGTTCGAGTTTTCGCCTGTCATCGGCACGAGGCGGGTTCCCTTGTCGCGCAAAGCCTGGATGGCGCCGAATTCGCCGGCCTGCGCCCAGATGCCGTCGACGTCGGGATGCGCGGCAAGCGCCTTTGCGGTCTCCTGCTGCGTCGTGCGGTCGTCCCAGAAGGAATAATATTCGGCGACGACCTGGATCCCGGGATATTCCTTGAAGATGTGCATGGCGCCGTCGGTGTGGCGCTTGTCGACGGAGTTTCCGGGGACGCCGCGGCTCAGGAAGATCTTGCCCTTGCCGTTGAGCGCGTTCACCAGCGCCTGCGCCGTGTTCTCTCCGAAGCCGGCGGTGATGTAGCTGACGTTATAGGCGCAAGGCTCGGTCACGGTCGCGTCGTACATGAAGAAGAGCACGCCCTTATCGCAGCCCTTCTTGACCGTCCGGTTAAGCGCGGTCGACGAGATCGGGAAGCTGATGATGCCGTCAGCCCCCGCGTCGATCATGCTTTCGTAAGCCGCGATCTGGGCCTGCGGGTCGGTGCCGGAGATCACCTCCTTGAGCTCGACCAGCTTATCGTAAGGAGGCGTCTGCGCGAGCGCCTTCACGATATTGGCGGCCTCCGACTGCCAGGAGTTGCCGCTGTAGCTCAGGCTCAAAAATATCTTGAATTTCTTCGGCTCGTCGGCCGAAGCCGGACCAATCCCCGCAGCGAACGCCGCGGCGAGCGCGCCGGCGGCGACGCAGGTCGTCGCGAGCAGCTTTCTAAAAGTCGTCATTCGTAAAACCTCCCTAGTCGCGCCACTGTCTTGACCCATGAGAACGTTCCCACACCCAATTGCAGGAACGCCTTCGGCCGACCCGCTTGTGGCCTAGCGAGCCGGCTTATTTCTCAATCTCGCGATCAGATCCTCTCGAAGCAGGATCAACGCTCCAACGATGATTGCCCCCTCGATCACCGTGCGCCATCCCTCTTCCATGCCAAGCGCGGAGATGACCGTGCCGAGCGTGGTGAGGAGGATCGCGCCCCCCACTGTTCCTGCAAAGCTGCCGCGGCCGCCGAGGATCGACGATCCGCCGATCACGACGGCAGCGATGCTCGGCAAAAGGTAGGAATCCCCCATCCGCAAAGTCGCCCCATTCGCGTAACCGACCAGCATCATTCCAACGAAGCCCGCGCAAAGAGCGCTGATCGCATAGGCGGCCATGATCGGCCGCCAGGTGGCGACGCCCGCGATGCGCGCGGCTTCACGATTGGCGCCGATCGCATAGAGCCGCCGCCCGAAGGCAGTCGCGCTCTGCAGTGCGCAAGCGAGGAGGACGAAGACGACAACGAAGATCAGAACCGCCGACACCGGGCCGACCGACCCCTTCATGAGCGCAAGGAAGGCCTCGGGCGACGCGCCGCGTGGCGTCCCGCTCGTATAACCAAGCGCGGCGGAGGCGACGACGATGCCGCTCGCCATCGTCATGATGAAGGGCGGAATGTTGAGCCAGATCACCCCGACCGCATTGAGCGCGCCGACGCAGGCGCAGATGAAGAGAACCGAGGGTATCACGACCCATTCCGATCCGAGCGAGCCATTCCACGTGGTTGCAAGGACGCCGCCCAACGTGATCATCGAGGCGACCGAGAGGTCGAGGCCGCCAACCAGGATGACAAGGCCCTGACCGAAAGCGACTACGATCAGGAACGAAGCGAGCGTGATGATTGTATCGACCTGATCCCATGACCCGAGCGCTGGGCTTACGAAGCGAGAGGCGAGGATGAGAATGATCGCGAGAGCGAAAATCGCGGCGGTGCTGATCGTCTCGGAGCGGATGCGTCCCGTCCGCCGCGTATCCGCGGGCGGCTGCAAGGCGGCTGACGGCCGAGCGCTGGTCACGCGCGCGCTCCGGTCGAAGCGAGGCGCGAGATGACGGAGCCGAACACGATGGCGAGCACCATGACGACGCCCTGGAAAATCCCGGTGTAGAACGACGACACCCCGCCCGAGAATAGCACCTTCTGCAAGAGCATCAGCGTCGCCGCGCCGATGATTGCGCCGACGAGGCTCCCTCTGCCGCCTGTCAGCGAGACGCCTCCGAGCGCCACGGCGGCGAAGGTCAACATGAGGAACGGGGTTCCAGCGGTCGGATTGCCGGTCGCGGTCTGCACGCTCAACATGAAGCCCGCGAGTCCGTAGAGCAGGCCCGCGCCGACGAAAGCCGTGAAGCGCGCGCGCACGACCGAAATCCCCGACAGCGAAGCCGCCGTTTCATCCGCGCCGACCGCAAAGAGGCCAATGCAGGCGTCTGTGCGGCGGAAAATGAGCCATAAGGCCACGACCGCGAGCACGATCAGTCCCGAGATCGGGATGATTCCGAAGAGCACATCGGTGAGCGTGTAGCTCACCCAATCCGCGACCGTGCCGCCCGGCGCATCCATGATGACGAGGGCGAGGCCCTGACCCATGATCATGGTGCCGAGGGTCGCGGCGATCGACTGCAATCGCAAGATCGCGACGAGGATTCCGTTGAGCACGCCGATCGCGCCGCCGACGCCGAGGCAGATCACGAGACTGACGAGAGCCCCGCTGGGCCCATCGACCGGATAGCTCGCCATGAGCACATTCGAAAGGGACACGACGCCCGCGACAGAGAGGTCGAAGCCCTTCGAAATGACGACAAGGCTTTCGCCGGCGGCGGCGATGGCGAGCGGCGCCGCGTTGTTCGAGAGGTCGCTCACGCCGGACACGGTGAGGGCGCTGCGATCCCAGAGCGCATAGAGACCGAAGAGGATGAGATAGAGAATGGCGACGACGCCGGCGCCGTCCGTCAGACCGCGCCGCATAGCGGCAGCGAGCCCCGAGCCCGGCGCGCTCGGGGCCGCGGCGTCGACATGCGCGCTCATGCGGCGGCTTCTTTGATGGAATGGCCGGTCAGCGCGGCCACAAGAATGCGCTCGTTGATGTCTGCGCCGGCGAGTTCCGCGAAGATCCGTCCGCCATAAACGACAAGGCAGCGGTCCGCGAGGTGAACGAGTTCAGGCAGTTCCGAGGAATAAAGCAGGACCGCGCCGCCGGCTTCCGCGAAACTTCGGATGGCCGCATAGATCGACTGCTTCGTTCCGACGTCGACGCCGCGGGTCGGATCATAGAGCAGAAGGATCTTTGCGCCGGTCTGCATCGCGCGAGCCAGCAGGGCCTTTTGCTGGTTGCCGCCGGAAAGGTCGCCGATCCGGAAATCAAGATAGCGCGGACTGAGGTCGACCTGGGAAGAGGACCCGGCCGCGGCCTCGCGCTCCAGCCGCTCCGAGACGAGACCCGCTCGCCCAATCCGCCCAATGACGGGAAGAACGATGTTGGAGGCCGTCGCGAGAGCGGGAAAGATCCCCTCGGTCTTGCGCTCCTCCGGGAGAAAAGCGATTCCCCGACCCGTCTTGAGCGCGACATCGGGACCCGAGAGTCGCACCGATGCGCCGTCCACCTTGACCGAACCGGAGCTAAGCGGGGCGAGCCCGACGAGGGCGCGGAAGAGCGCGCGCTGTCCTTGTCCCTCGAGCCCCGCCACGCCAAGAATTTCGCCTTCGCGCAGCGTGAGCGAAATGGCCTTGAGGCTCCCTCCCGCCAATCCCTCGGCTTCGAGAACAGCGGGACGCGTCAACTCTCCGGACGCCGCGCGGCGCTGCATTTCCTCCGCCTGGCTTCGGCCGACCATCATCTCGAAAATGGTGTGATCGGTCGCGTCCTTAAGTCCGACCGTCCCGATGCTGCGGCCATTGCGAAGCACCGTCGCCCGCTGACAGAGTTCGCGGACCTCGGCCAGCCGATGCGAGATATAGAGGACAGCCGCGCCCGCGGCCGTCGCTTGACGAACAAGACCGAAAAGCCAGCCGGTCTCGGCCAGGGCGGCGGTCGGCTCATCGAGGATGAGCACCTTTGGGTCGCAGGCGAAGGCCCGCGTGATTTCGAGCCGCTGGCGCTCGGCGAGGGTCAAACTCGCGACAACGGCGCTCGGCGAAAGCCGCAAGCCGAAGCGCTCAAGAATGGCTGCGCCGCGCTTCTGGGTCGCCGCGCCTGACACCAGCCCCAGGCCTCCCTTCGGCTGTCGCGGCAAGGATAAATTCTGCGCGACCGTCAGGTTGGGGACTAGGCTCAGTTCCTGAAAGGCGGTCGCCACGCCGCCTCGGCGCGCGTCGACGATCGAATGCGGTCCATAGGGCTCGCCGCCCATCCGCATGGTCCCGACATCCGGCTTGACGACCCCGCTGAGGATCTTGACGAGCGTCGACTTGCCCGCCCCGTTCTCGCCTAAGAGGGCATGCACCTCGCCGGCCTGAAGCTCGATCGAAACATCCTGAAGCGCAACGGTCGCGCCATAGGATTTCGATACGGAACGCACATCGAGTGCGCAGACCGCTCCTGACACGTCTCACTCCGAATCCGACCGTCTATCGACGGATGGGAACGTTTGCAGAGAACGATTGCATCGCGTCACTTTTCAGTCAACCGGGAATTTCGTCGAGCCTCAGCTCGTCATCTTCCAGCTTCCGTCCGGCTGTCGACAGCCGACGCCCTTGCCGCGGTTCGGCCGGCCGGCGATATAGATCGTCTGCGAATAGGCGCGGCAGCCGTCGCCCGACGCCGCCCCCGGCGCGACAAAGCCGAATACGCCCTTGGCCCCTCGCCACGAGCGCTTCTGACCGGAATCGAGCGCCCCGACCTGCGCCTGCCACGCAGCTTGTCGGTCGTCGTCCGTCAGCGACGCGCCGATCGGTCCGCCAAGGACGCCGCCGAGCGCGGCGCCGGTCGGAATTGCGGGCGCAGGTATCCCGGCAGGCGCGACCGTCGAGGTCGCGGCGCCGGCTGGCGTCGTGGACCCGGTGACTGGCGGCCCGCCGTTCGAGCCGACGCTTTGACAGCCAGCGAGGCCAATCGATGCAAGCACGCTGATGAGAAGGGTCGCCCTCATGGATCGAATTCCTCCAATTCGTCGCCCGACTTCGCTCACGACGCCTCAGGCCCTATACGCAAGGCAGCCTCAAGCTCGCGCGCAGGCCCCCGAGCGGGCTTTCGTCGAGCTCAAGCGAGCCGCCGTAGATCGAGGCGAGTTCGACGACGATCGAGAGGCCAAGCCCGGAGCCGGGCCTCGACTCGTCGAGCCGCTTGCCCCGCTCAATCGCGGCGGCGCGCGCATTTCTGTCGAGGCCAGGACCGTCGTCGTCGATCTCGGCCACCAGGAAGCGCCCGACGTCCTTGTCCCCCATCGCGGCGGCGCGGGCGGCGTGGATCGAGACCTTTTCGCGCGCCCATTTTCCCGCATTGTCGAGCAGGTTGCCAATCAGGTCCGTGAGGTCCTGAGCCTCGCCTCGGAACTTGAGGCCCGGCTGCATCTCGACGTCGAAGGTCAAGGCGCGGTCGGCATGCAGTTTTTCGAAAGTCCGGACGAGCCCCTCGACGACTGGCTTCACTTCCGTCGCGGCGCCGAAGGTTCGGGCGCGAGCGGCGGCGCGGGCCCGGTCGAGATAGAACGTCACCTGCCGGCGCATGATGTCGGTCTGTTCGCGCACCTTTTCGGGCAGGCTCGAGCTTTCTGAATCAGCCTCGTTCATGAGAACACTGAGCGGCGTCTTGAGCGCATGGGCGAGATTGCCCACCTGGGTGCGAGCGCGCTCGACGATCTCGCGGTTGGCGTCGATCAGCTGATTGACTTCGGCCGCCAGCGGAGCGACGTCCTGCGGAAATTCGCCGGCGATATGTTCGGCCTCACCCCGGCGGATCGCGGCCACGCCTTCGCGCAGGACCCTCAGCGGGCGCAGGCCGAATCGAACCGCCAGCGCGGTTGAGCCTATAAGCGCCAGCGCCAGCGCCAAGAACGTGGTCGCGAGTCCCAATTCGAAGCTGCGCTCCTGCGCCTGGATCACATCGGCGTTGGCCGCGACCTGCACCAGGTATCGTCCGTCGTCGCCGGCGTCGATCTGGCGCTGGATCATCCTCAGTTGATGCCCGCCCGGGCCAACCGCGTAGCCGCTCAGAATGGCGCCGTGATCGTTCCCAACCGCGACCAGCTGCGGCAATTGGGTGGCGAACAGCGACTTCGAGGCGCGGATTTCCGGCGGGTTCACGTCGGTGCGAGTGATCTGCCAGTACCAGCCTGAGAACGCGAGCTCGAATTGCGGCGCGATCGCCGCCTGCGCGCCCGTTTTTCCCTCTTCACCCGGAACCGGCAAATTGGCGACCAGCGCTTTGAGATAAACTCCGAGCTGATCGTCGAAGTTGGCCTCGCTCCATTGCTTGTTGAGCGCGCTTAAGCCCAGTCCTGCGAGCGCAAGGATAAGGATGCTCCAGAACGCCGCAGAGAGAAAAAGGCGCGAAGCGATCGAGCGCGCGCTGAGCGCCTTCAACATGAAAAGCTTTACGGCACTTCGCGAACAGCTCCACGCGCTGCGCTGGTCGCGAATGCGGCATAGGCGCGCAAAGCCGTCGACACCGACCGCTTGCGCGGCTTCGAGGGCTTCCAGGCGCTCGCGCCCTTGCGCTCCATCTCCGCCCGGCGATGGCTCAGCGTTACCTCGTCGACGAGGACGTCGATCGAGCGGGCGGGGATGTCGATTGCGATCATGTCGCCTTCTTCAATGAGGCCAATCGCGCCGCCCTCGGCGGCTTCCGGCGAGACATGGCCGATCGAGAGGCCTGAGGTCCCGCCAGAGAAGCGCCCGTCGGTGACCAAGGCGCACGCCTTGCCGAGCCCTCGCGACTTCAGATAGCTGGTCGGATAGAGCATTTCCTGCATGCCTGGGCCGCCGCGCGGGCCCTCATAGCGGATCACGACGACGTCGCCCGCCGCGACCTTGGCGCCCAGAATCCCCTGCACCGCGTCGTCCTGGCTCTCGAAGATGCGCGCCGGGCCTTGGAACTTGAGGCTGCCGGCGTCGACCCCCGCCGTCTTCACGATCGAGCCGTCGAGGGCGATGTTGCCGTAAAGAACGGCGAGACCGCCGTCCTTGGAGAAGGCGTGCTCGACGTCGCGGATGACGCCCTTGGCGCGATCCTCGTCGAGCGAGGGATAGCGCGCCGACTGGCTGAACGCGACTTGGGTCGGCACGCCGCCGGGCCCGGCAAGGAAAAACTCGCGCGTCGCTTTGCTCTTCGCGCGCATGATGTCGTTGCGCGACAAAGCGTGCTCGAGCAACTCGGCATGCACCATCCGCACTTCGCGATTGAGCAGGCCCGCGCGGTCGAGCTCGCCCAGAATACCCATCACCCCGCCGGCGCGGTGAACGTCCTCGACATGCACATCCGCCACGGAAGGGGCGACCTTGCACAGACAGGGCACGCGCCGCGAAAGCCGGTCGATGTCAGCCATGGTGAAATCGACCTCGGCCTCATGCGCCGCGGCGAGCAGGTGCAAGACGGTATTGGTCGAGCCGCCCATGGCGATGTCGAGCGTCATCGCGTTCTCGAAGGCTTGAAGCGTCGCGATCCCGCGCGGCAGGACGCCTTCGTCGCCTTCCTCGTAGTAACGCCGCGCAAGGTCGACGACGAGATGGCCGGCCTCGACGAACAGGCGCTTGCGGTCGGCGTGAGTCGCCACCACCGTGCCGTTACCCGGCAGCGACAGGCCGAGCGCCTCGGTGAGACAGTTCATCGAATTGGCGGTGAACATGCCCGAGCAGGAGCCGCAGGTCGGGCAGGCGGAGCGCTCGAGCACCGCGACGTCGGCGTCGGAGACTTTGGAATCCGCCGCTGCGACCATCGCGTCGACAAGGTCCACGCTGCGCGCTCCCGTGGAGAGCTTGACCTTGCCAGCTTCCATCGGCCCGCCGGAGACGAAGACCGCCGGGATGTTGAGGCGCATCGCCGCCATCAGCATCCCGGGCGTGATCTTGTCGCAGTTCGAGATGCACACGAGCGCATCGGCGCAATGGGCGTTGGCCATATATTCGACGCTGTCGGCGATGAGCTCGCGCGACGGCAGCGAATAGAGCATGCCGTCGTGCCCCATGGCGATGCCGTCGTCCACGGCGATGGTGTCGAATTCCTTGGCGACACCGCCGGCGGCCTCGACCTCCCGCGCCACCAATTGCCCAAGGTCCTTGAGATGGACGTGGCCGGGCACGAATTGGGTGAACGAATTGGCGATGGCGATGATCGGCTTGCCGAAATCTCCGTCCTTCATGCCGGTCGCGCGCCAGAGGCCGCGGGCGCCCGCCATGTTGCGGCCATGGGTCGAAGTTCGTGAACGATAGGAAGGCATGTTTCGCCTATGGAGTGGGAAAAGAGGGCGGCTCGCGCCAACTAACCGTCATATTCGCATTTTTTCGCGTCCGCCAGCAAGGGCGCGGCGCCTAGGGGACAACCTGGTCGAGTTGTCGAGCTTCGGTCGAGTATTGCTTAGCCGCGTAAAACGACGCGTTTTGCCGGCCGCCCAAAGCCTCCTGCGTGAACTGGATCAGGTGCCACGCGACGAAGCCCATGCCAAAAATTGGCTCGATTTGGCCGCGGCGGAGCGCATGCCACGCCGCGCGCCAGAACGCCGCCCGGTAGTCCGATACGATTCCGATCCGCCAGATGATGTTGCAGGCGAGCGCCAGACCGCGCTTCAGATTGATCTTGGTGAGCTTGCCCTTCGCCGGCAGCCGCAGGCGGTTCGCGTAGGTCGCGTCGACCTGGTGGCGGAAGCGCGCGAACAGGCGCTCGGGCGCGTAGGCATAAGCGATCGTGCGACGCCAGCTCGCCAACACCTCGCTGCGCGGGCGAAGGAATCTCACATTCGATTCCAGATCGTGGTCGGTGAGCAGCCGGCCCTCTCGCGCCAACCTCTCCCATAGGGGAGTCTTTGGCAAAGCTTGCAGAACGTTGATCGTGAAGATCGGTATCTGCGAGCGGTCGATGAATTCGATCAGCCTGGCCTCAGATTGGTCCGTCTCGAGATCGAGCCCCATGATGATGCCGGAGGTTACCTCGAGTTCGTAGCGGTTCAGGGTCTCGATGGCCTCGAGCATCGGCAAGGACGCATTGTGGGCCTTGTCGATGCCCGTCAAAACGTCAGGCTCGGGCGTCTCGATGCCGACGAAGACCGTGAGGAAGCCCGCCTCACGCATGAGCGCAAGAATGTCGAGCTGCTTGGCGATGTTCAAGGTCGCCTCACAGGCGAATTGCAGCGGATATCCGCGCCGCTTCTGCCAGTCGATCAGATGCGGCAAGAGATCGCGCGCCGCTTTGCGGTTGCCAATGAAATTATCATCGACCAGATAGACCACCGGCGGATGGGCTGGCTGGGAGACGAAGGCGTCAAGCTCGGCGAGAACCTGCGCGGGCGACTTGAATCGCGGCTGCCGGCCATAGAGGGCCGGAATGTCGCAGAATTCACACCGATATGGGCAACCGCTGGAGAATTGCAGCGAGCCGATGAGATAGCGCGCGAGCGGCACGGCGTCGTAGCGCGGAAGCGGAAAGCTCGACAGGGGGAGCCGTTCGAGCGTTTCGAACCGCTGTTGAGCGGACGGCGGTTCGACACTGACCTCGAGAACCGCGATCAGCCGGTCGGTCGCGTCACCGATTTCCCCGATGTGGAGATAGTCGAACTCCGGATAAGTTTCGGGGCTGCTGGAAACGGCGGAGCCGCCAAGAACCGTAAGCTTCCCGGACGACTTGGCGCGGCGCTGGATATCGCGAATTTGCGCTGACTGAATATGCATGCCGCTCACGAAAACAACATCGGCCCAGGCGAAGTCCGAGCGCTCGGCGCGCTGGATATTTTCATCGACGAAACGGACCTGCCAGCTCTCGGGCAAATAGGCAGCCACGATCAACAAGCCTTGGGGCGGCATGAAGGCGCGTACACCGGGGACGAACGCAAATGCATGCGCGAAGGTGCCGAAGGAGGGGGCATAGACCGGAAAAATGCACAGGATGTTGCGACTTTTCTTGACGGGAATGGAGCAGCGCAAGCGAGCCTCCTCACCCCAGCATCGGTAGAACTCGCCTCAATGGCCGCAGGATGGCCGCGCGTGCGAATCTTTCTCGACCACCGTCGTTCATCGGCCAGGTACGCCCGCGCGAACGCCTCGGCCTCAAACTAGGCCTGGACACGATCGCGATCATCTTTTGCATGCTGATGGTCTTCGAAATTGTCGAGGGCTTCGCTGATCCCAGAAGCTGCCGCGGCGGCGCCTGGCTCCAGCGGGGTCAATTCGTAGATAATCATAGATTCAATCATGATCGAAAACCCCGTCGCAATCCGCGCACGGAATCCTGCTTTCGCGATCAGCTTGCCGAGAAAATGCAGGTCGGAATCCGATGACAGAAGGACGTACATTGTGCCGGATGGCTTGAGCCTTTGGCGCGCCTGGTCGAAAAGCGACATGATATCCCGATATCCTGGCCCGGCGACCCAAGCTCGGTCGGCGATGTCGCGGGGCTCGCCTGAAAAAAACGGCGGATTGGATATGATCACGTCGAACAGGAAACTTGGAGCCAGCGCAGACATTAGGTCCGACCGGACCGCGGTGACGCGGTCGCCAAGACCATTGGCGCGGGCGTTGTCCGTCGCGGCGTTGACCGCCTTGGGATTGATGTCGAGCGCGACCACCGTCGCTCCTTCCCGGGCCGCGGCCAAGGCCAATATGCCGCTGCCGGTCCCGACGTCGGCGACATTCTTGCCTGCGAGATCGATCGTGGACAGAAACCGCGCGAAGAATTCGCTGGTTAGGAACAGCTTGGGGTGAAAAACGGTCGGATAAACGGCGAGACGAAAGCCCGCCGCCCGCACCGAGCGGGTGGACTGTCTGTTCAGTATGAATTTATGGGATAGGTAATGGACGCTGCCACGAAACGCGAGCCTCAACTTCCCTGGCGGGGCCTTCCAGCGACCAAGCCCGCAAGAGGCGGCGTTGAAGTGAACCAGCTGATCGTAGGTCGTCGTCATCGGCACTCCCCACATTATACTTCAACAGGAAGGGCTCCGTAATGGTTCCTTATGAATCTGCGCGAGCTTAATAATTTTCATCGGGCCTGCGTGGTTTTCCCATGAGCGCGGGCTGAAACAGTGCGGCGGAGGCGAGCGTGCAAGCGAGCGATAAGGCCAGCAGCTTGCCCATGCTCGCCGTGCCGGGATGGCTGGAAAAGGACAGGCTTCCGAATGCGACTGCGGTCATGAGCGCGCTGAAAAGCACGGCGCGGGTCAGGGGAGATTGCAGAAAATCGGATTGTCCAGACCGCCACGCCATCACATAGTAAATCTTGAACGCCACCCCCACGCCGAGCAGGACCGGCAGCGCGATGATGTTCGCGTAGTTAAGCGGAAAGTTCAGGAGCGCGCACAGCTCCAGCGTGACCAGGGCCGCCACCAGGAGCGGCACGAGCGTCAGCAGCACGTCGCTCGCCCTTCGGAGGGCGATCCAAAGCAACACGGCGATCGAGACGAGCGCGCAAGCGCCCGCCACAACGAAAGCGTGGATGATCGTCGCGCCCCATTCGAGTTGACCGATCGCCGGCCCGGTCGCCGTGGGCTCGGCCTTCATCACGGCCTGGGCGAATTCGCGCGTCGAGACCCCGGTTTTCGGGACCAGTTCCACCCGCGCGCGGCCGTCAGGGCTGACCCAGGAGCGGCGAATGGCTTCGGGGAGAGTTGCGCGCGTGACGCCTTCCGGCCGCAACGCACGGCGAAGGGCTTCCAGGTCCATGACCAGCGGTCGGATCAACACCGTCTGCATCGACTCCCGCACAGATGGCGGTCCCGTCGCGAGCTTGTCGAGATCGGCAGAAAGACGCTTTGCGGCGTCGCCGCCTGGACCGGGTACAGCGTCGGCCACCAACAAGAGGTTCTGGGCCCCGCTCTTCAGGGCTGCGATATTGTCTGCGTCGGTTGGCGGCGCCGCGCGCTGGGATGGGTTTAAAATGGCGTCGAGTTTCTCGGCTGCGCTCTGAATGGCGGCAATCTTGCCGGGTTGGCCTTCAGGGACGAAGGTGTCGATTGTCCTCGCTTGGCCGACTTCCGGCAGCATCGACAGTTTTTTGGCGGCGGCGGCGGCCGCGTCGGGTGAGGCAGCGAGGACCTCCATCACGTTGGCGTCCATAAGGGGGTCCTGGCTGAGCTCGCTATAAGTCGCCATTGCCTCTTCATGAGGGTTACGCAGGTCGAGCGGGTTGAAATCGAACTGCAGACGCGGCAATAGCGGCAGGCCGGCGATGACGACGAGTGATGTCGCGACGACAACCGCGATGCGATGACGTCCGAGGAACCGATCGACCGGCGCCATGGCGACGTAGCCAAGCGGATGCGGCTCCGCCGGCGGATCGAACAACTGGAGAAGGGCCGGCAGCAGGAGCATGCTCGCCAAATAGGCTATTCCCATGCCACAGCCGGCGATGAAGCCGAGCTCGGCCATGCCGATGTAGTTGGTTGGCAGGAACGACATGAACCCAGCTGCGGCCGACGCCGCGGCCAACGTCAGGGGAGCCCCCACCCCGAGGCCTGTGAGGGCCAGGGCTTTTCGCAGTTCTCCACACGTATGACGCTCAGAGCGGTAGCGGACGCTGAACTGGATCGCGAAATCGGCTCCAAGCCCAACGCACAAAACGGCGAAAGCGAGCGAAATCGGGTTGAACGCCCCCACGATCAGCAGTCCGACCGCCGCCGTGATCGCAAGGCCGGCGCCCAACGTCAGCGAGACAGCCAGCACGATCTTAGGCGAGCGCAGAGCCAACCACAGAATCAAAAGAACGAGCGCGGCGGTGATGACGCCGTTCATTAGTGCGCCTTGTTGGAGCGATGCGAATTCCTGGTCAACGATCGGAACAGGCCCGGTCAGCCTGAGCCGTGCATGAAAATCGGATGCGAGATTCGCTCGCTCGCCGGCCTCGCGGATCGCCGCCGTCGCCTGACGGCCTGGCTCCAAGCTGCTGAAGTCGAGCTTCGGCCAGATCGCGATGAGCCGGCGCCTGTCGCTCGGCTTCGCCGAGTCGCCTTGCAGAAATTCCTTCCAGGAAAAGCTGGTGGGACGTCCGGCCAGAACGCTCTCGACGGTATCGGCGAGCTTGTTCAGCGATTGCGGCATGCTGTCGAACATGCCCATCTGAGCAGCGCCGAGGCTTAGCGAAAAAGCCTGGATCACACCCCGCAGGCTCGGGTCCGCCGCCAATATCGCGAGGCTCGGACTTGCCCCCTCAAGCTGGGTTAGAGTGGCCGTGAGATCCGGCATATCGAGAAACAGCAGCGCCTCGCGCTCAAAAAACTCTCCCCCGCCAAGCTCCTCGATCGAGCGGAAGAGTCCGTTTTGTTTCCATAGCTGATCGGCAAGGGCGGTCGCGGCGGCGCCCGCCAGTTCCGGTGTGGGCGCGTCAACGACCGCGAGGATCCCTTGCGTGCTCTGCGGGAATGCGGACTCATAGGCCAGTTCCCGCTGCCGCCAGGGCAGATCGGCGGAGATCAATGCATTGACGTCAGTGTCGATACGCAAAATGCCGGGCGACGTAGACGCCGGAGGCCGCGGTCAGGATGACGAAGGCGATGATGATCCTGAGGGGATGATACGAAGCCCATCCAACAAAAAGGCGAGAGAGCGTAGTCAAAGGAGAATTCGACGCGGCCCCTCGCGGCGCATCCGCCTCCGGCAACGTCCCATTTACGGCCATTGCCAAACTCCGAAAACGTGATCGCGGGGCGAAAGCACCATAGATGACGACGGCGCGGCAGGCCACGCCGGTCTAGGAACCGTCCTTCTGTCCTTGAACGGGCTTCGGCGCGGAATGATCCTTCTTTTGCCTCGCGTGGGTTTGCTGCCGTGGAGGAGGCTTTGGATATTCGGGGTCCGTTTCGGCGAGCCGCTTCCACGTCTGGCTCTGGCCAAAGAGCGTAAGCCCGACATATCCGCGGACTGTGAGCGTCTGGTTGTCGGGCGCGAGCGTCAGCTGGACGCTATACTGGGAGCCATTGCGAGGATCGAGAATGGTGCCCCCTTGATAGCTTAGGCCGTCCTGCTTCGCGTTTTGGATGAGCCGCAGCCCAAGGACCGGCTGGTCTTTGCGATCATCCGTACAGCCGGAGCAGACCGGATCCACCGGATCGCCTGGCTTTGGATACATCTTGACGATATATCCGTCCCACAATCCGCCTTTCTCTTTGAAGCTGATGAGACCGCCGACGTAACCGCTGCCCGGGTCGATTTGCTGCCAAACCCCCTCGATTGTCGGAGGGTCGGCGAAAGCGGCAGTCGCAATGAACGTGCACAGAAGAGCGGTAACGATTCTCAGGCACTGCTTGTAGATCCCGTTCATCGCAGTGTTCCGTTCTTGGGTCAGCATACCGCCAACGCTGAAGAATTGGTATGGCCACATCGCGGCGTTGTCAGCGTGAGGTCCCGGAAGGAACCGGTTGGTACCTCGAAAGTTCAGGGGTGGACCCATCGCAGCCGGGCGCTCGGCCGGGTCGCAGGCGACGGTTGGCGACACTCGTTAACTTTAGGAAAGCCCATGAGAAACCTACCTTGCTTGATTCTCACATCTTTTCTGATGCTCGCTCCCGTCGCAGCGATCGCTCAGGATCAGGGAACAGCAGACGAGCGCCAAGCCTGCGAGCCCGATGTCAATCGCCTGTGCAGCGAGTTCATACCCGATCGAAGCAAGATCATTGTTTGCCTTAACCAAAAGGTGCGGCAATTGAATCCTGCATGTCGCAACGTCATTCTGTTTTACGCACAGCAGCAGATCTGCGCCGGCGACAGCAGCCGCCTATGCGGCGAGTTCGCGCAAGACCGCGAAAAGACGCTCGCTTGCTTACACGGGAAAACTCAGATGCTGAGCGCGTCGTGCCGGCGCGCGCTCAGCGTCTACGAACGGGAGCGGAGATAAGGAGAGCCTTCGGCGTAGGCTGCGTGGGCCCCGGCCTTGCGTTATCTCTGCGCCTCCGCAGCGTCGCTCACGCGAGTCTCGTTGTACCCATCGGCGATTTTGACTTTTGAGCCATTGGCCAGTTGGGGTGGAGCGCTCATGACGAGCTTCTCGCCTCCGTCGAGTTCGGATTTGACGTCCACCGTCGTTCCAAGATCGCGAGCGATTTCGATCTTGCGCATCTTGACCGTCGCGTCTGGTTGGACGACCGCGACCTCCATGCCCTTCTGGTTGAAGATGAGCGCATCCGCGGGGACGTTCACAATCGGCGTGGTGCGCGGGATGGCCAGAGACACATTGACATAGAGCCCAGGCCGAAGCGCTCCATCCGGGTTTGGCACGTCGACCTCGGCGCTCATTGTGCGCGAGGAGTAGAGCAACGCCACCGTAGTGCGCGCGACATTGCCTGGGAACGTCCGTCCCGGCATTTCGGGAACTGTGGTCTTGGCTTCGACCCCATCGCGAACGCCTTGAGAGGCGTATTTGCGGAACCTCGATCGCGACGCGCAGAAAGTCTTCCTCTTCAACGGTGAACATCGGCGCGCCTGTGCCGACATCGGCGTTGACGAGATCGCCGACTTCCACATTGCGCGCCGTGACCACGCCGTCGAACGGGGCCATCACGTTCTCGAAGGCGGTGAGCGACTTTAGGCGGTCCACAGTCGCCTGCTGAGCCTTCACGTTCGCTTCGGCGAGTCCGACGCCAGCCTTGGCGGTGTCCAGCGCCGCTTGTTGCGAGGCGACCGTGGTCGCTTGAGTTTGCTGGTTCTGCACAGTCTCGAAACCTTGCCGCGTGAGCGTGTTCGCGCGCTGAAGATTCGTGGCCTGAAGCGTGAGCGTTGCGTTCACTCGGATCGGATATTGCTGGTTGCCGATCTTTGCGAGGCCCAAAGGTTCGATCGGATTCTGCGCCACGATCGCGTTGGTGACGTCGGTCGGCGTCAGGCCATATGCTCTCGGCGCATTGAGATCGAGGTCGACCATGATCTCGCGCGGCGCGCCGCCGTAGGCGATGGCAGGGTCGATCCGGGCGTCTGGGTGAGAGTTTGCCGGATTCGGTACTGAGCGTAGTCGTATACCGCAGACAGCGGCTGGGAGGCCGATGTCATGGCCAGCTGAATGACCGGAACCGCGGACGCGGCGAACCTCATGATGACCGGCGGCTGAATGCCCGGCGGCATGACGGCGCGAATGGAGTTGGTGGCGGCGACGACTTGCGAGATCGCAAGGTCGATGCTGACGTTGTTTTCGAAGTAGATGCGTTCGATCGTCGTTCCCTGGAGCGTTGTGCTTTCCATTCGGCTAATGCCGTTGACATTGTTGGAGAGCGCAAATTCGCTGTAGGTGGTGACCCGTGACGCCATGTCGGTGGGGTCAAGACCGGTGTAGGTCCACACGACAACGACGACCGGGATATCGACGTTCGGCAGCACGTCCTTGTTGGCGACAACGGAAGCGCCGACTCCGCCGAGCAGGATAAGAACCGCCAAGACGTAAAATGTAATACGGAATTTGAGCGCGAATTTCACCAGGTTCATTCGGCCGATCTCCAGCCGAACCAACGCGCTACCCTCCTTCGTTGCCCCTAACCTGTATCGCGATGTGTCAATCAGGCGTGATGGCGGCTTCAGTGGAGGGGTCGCATTACACGAAAGCGGCGATGCGCCGCTCACGGCTCCGGTTGTCCCGGACCGGCGCAAGCGGCGCCAAACCGACGCCAAAATGCATTGCGGAGGACCCAATACGATTGCGTTTTCACAGTCCTATACAGGTGTTAGCTCGATTTCACGAAACCCGGTCGGGATGCGTTGCGCCTGCGCCGGCATAAGGACTATGAAGTCGACGCGACGGGTCTATCCGCGTCTCCGTGAGGCGCAGCCCGCGGGGGCGGAAGGAGAGATGATGACCGAACTCGGGGTCGTCAGGCGCAAGGTCAAGCGCGCGGAGCGAGCCGCGGTCGAGGCGCTCGGGCTCTACGGCGTCGCGACCGTGCACGAGGCGATGGGGCGCCTCGGCCTCATGAAACCCTATATGCGGCCGATCTATCCGGGCGCGCTCGTCTCGGGAACGGCGGTGACGGTTCTCCTGCATCCAGGCGACAACTGGATGATGCATGTCGTCGCGGAGCAGATCGAGCCGGGCGATATCGTCGTCGCGGCGATCACCGCCGAATGCACCGACGGCTATTTCGGCGATCTTCTGGCCACGAGCTTCGTAGCCCGCGGCGCGAAGGGCCTTATCATCGACGCCGGCGTGCGCGACGTGAAGGCTCTGACCGAGATGGGCTTTCCCGTCTGGAGCAAATGCGTGAGCGCCAAGGGCACGGTGAAGGCGACGCTGGGCTCGGTCAACGTGCCCGTGGTTTGCGCCGGCGCGGCCGTGAACCCGGGCGATGCGATCGTCGCCGACGATGACGGAGTGGTCGTCGTGCCGGCCGAATGGGCGAGCAAGACAGCCGAAGCCGCGAAAGCGCGCGAGGCCAACGAGGGCGACAAGCGCGCGAAACTCGCGGCCGGCGTGCTGGGTCTCGACATGTACAAGATGCGCGAGCCGCTCGAAAAGGCGGGGCTCAAATATGTCGACTGAAGGCGCCGTGAACGTCGCCGGCAAGCCCGTCACCGGGCCGTTCGAGAAGACCAAGGGTTGGCTCGACTGGTTCGACCGCCCGAGCAAGCCAGCCTTTTCGCTTCCCCCCGGAGCCGTGGACGCCCATTGCCACGTGTTCGGCCCCGGCGCTGAGTTTCCTTATGCGCCCGAGCGCAAATACACCCCTTGCGACGCCAGCAAGGCGCAATTGTTCGCTTTGCGCGACCATCTCGGCTTCGATCGCAATGTGATCGTGCAGGCGACCTGTCACGGCGCCGACAACAGCGCGATGGTCGACGCCCTGCTTTCAAGCGAGGGCCGAGCGCGCGGAATCGCCACCGTCAGGCGCGACGTGACCGACGCAGAGCTCAAGCGCCTGCATGAGGCGGGCGTGCGCGGCGTGCGGTTCAATTTCGTCAAGCGGCTGGTCGACTTCACCCCGAAGGATGAGCTGCAGGAGATCGCCGAGCGCATCGTCGACCACGACTGGCACATCGTCGTCTATTTCGAGGCGTCGGAGTTGGCCGAGCTTGAGGATTTCCTCTCCGAACTGCCGACCACCATTGTCGTCGACCATATGGGCCGGCCGGACGTGACGAAGCCGGTCGACGGCCCCGAGTTCTCGCGCTTTCTCAAGTTCATGGACGATTACGAGAACGTCTGGTGCAAGGTGACCGGCGCCGAGCGCCTTTCGGTTTCCGGCCCGCCGGCGCTGAACGGCGAACGGAATTCATACCGTGACGTGGTCCCGTTCGCACGCAAAGTGGTCGAGGAATTTCCGGACCGGGTGCTGTGGGGCACCGATTGGCCCCACCCCAACCTCAAGGACCACATGCCCGACGACGGGCTTATGGTCGACATCATCCCTCACATCGCTCCCGCAGCGGATCTTCAGGACCTGCTCCTGGTCGACAATCCGATGCGGCTCTACTGGCCCGAAGACAGGAGACGCTGAACCATGGCGCTCGACAAGCCCTATTCCGACATCCCCGGCACGACCGTCTTCGACGCCGATCAGTCGCGCAAGGGCTATTGGCTGAACCAGTTCTGCATGTCGCTGATGAAGCCCGAGAACCGCGCGCGCTTCAAGGCTGACGAACGTCTTTATCTCGACGAATGGAAAATGACCGAGGAGCAGAAGCAGGCCGTCCTTGCGCGCGACCTCAATCGCTGCATCGAGCTCGGCGGCAACATCTATTTCCTCGCCAAGATCGGCGCGACCGACGGCAAAAGCTTCCAGCAGATGGCGGGCTCCATGACCGGCATGACCGAGCAGGAATATCGCGACATGATGATCAAGGGCGGCCGGAAGATCGACGGGAATCGCAGGATCGGAGAGCACGGCGACGCCCAGCGCCCGCGGAAGCCGTGACGGTCCTTATGATTCTTCGGACAAGAGATTGAACATGGCCCGCATCACCGCTTCCCTCTACACCTCGCACATCCCCGCCGTCGGCGCCGCCTTCGACCTCGGCAAGACTAGGGAAGATTATTGGAAGCCCGTCTTCGCCGGATACGATTTCGACAAGCAATGGATGAACACGCATAAGCCCGACGTGATCGTCGCCGTCTATAATGATCACGCGACCGCCTTCAGTCTTGCGATGATCCCGACCTTCGCGATCATGACCGGGCCGGAATTCAATCCCGCCGACGAAGGCTACGGCGCGCGCCCGGTCCCGAAAGTCATCGGCGACCCGGAGCTCGCCTCGCATATCGCCTCGGAAGTGATCCAGCAGGATTTCGACTTGACCATGGTCAACGAGATTGACGTCGACCACGGCCTCACCGTTCCGTTGAGCTGCGTGTTCGGCGAGGTCAGGGAATGGCCCTGCAAGATCATCCCTTTCGCGGTCAATGTCGTGCAGCACCCCGTCCCCTCGGGCGCGCGATGTCTCGCGCTCGGTCGCGCGATCGGCAAGGCGATCATGAGCTATCCCGAGGACATCAATGTCCACATCTGGGGCACCGGCGGCATGAGCCATCAGCTTCAGGGACCGCGCGCCGGCCTCATCAACAAGCAGTGGGACAATGCCTTCCTCGACCGGCTGATCGCCGATCCGGTGGGCCTGTCGAAGACGCCGAACATCGAATATATCCGCGAGGCGGGTTCCGAGGGGATCGAGCTTGTGATGTGGCTGGTCGCGCGCGGCGCCATGGCGGACGTCGTCGCGGGCGGCGCGAAGCCGAAGGTCGCGCACCGGTTCTATCATGTCCCGGCGTCGAACACGGCTGTCGGGCATCTGATTTTGGAGAACGCGGCATAAGGCCCTGTAGCCGCGGTCGCTGACCGCGGCGGACGCGATCGCCGATCGCGTCTACAGCGCGCTGCTGTCGGCCCCTTTTCGAGGAGCATTATGGCCAACCCGATCAAAGTCGCGCTTGCCGGCGCGGGCGCCTTCGGCCTGAGACACCTGGATGCGATCAAACTGATCGACGGAATCGAGGTCGTCTCGGTCGTCGGCCGCGAACTGGACAAGACGAAGGAGGCGGCGGCGAAATACGGCGTCGGCCATGCTGCGACCGATCTCGCCGAGACCCTCAAACTGCCGGGGCTCGACGCGGTCATCCTGGCGACGCCGACGCAAATGCACGCCGCCCAGGCGTTCCAGTGTCTCAGAGCCGGCAAGCATGTGCAGATCGAGATTCCGCTCGCGGACGCTCTCAAGGACGCCGAAGCGGTGGTCGCGGAGCAGAAGAGAAGCGGGCTCGTCGCCATGGTCGGCCATACTCGCCGCTTCAACCCGAGCCATCAGTTCGTGCGCAAGCGGATTCTCAAGGACGAGTTCCATATCCAGCAGATGGACGTGCAGACCTTTTTCTTCCGTCGCACCAACATGAACGCGCTCGGCCAACCGCGCTCCTGGACCGATCATCTGCTCTGGCATCACGCCGCGCACTCCGTGGACCTGTTCGCCTATCAATGCCGCTCGCCAATCGTCAAAGCCAACGCGCTGCAAGGGCCCATCCACCCGACGCTCGGCATCGCCATGGACATGAGTATCCAATTGAAAGCCGACAACGGCGCGATCTGCACGCTCGCGCTCTCGTTCAACAACGAAGGCCCGCTCGGCACCTTCTTCCGCTACATCGGCGACACGGCGACCTACATCGCCCGGTACGACGATCTCTATAACGGCAGGGACGAAAAGATCGACGTGAGCAAGGTTGACGTCAGCATGAACGGCATCGAATTGCAGGACCGCGAATTCTTCGCCGCCATCCGCGAGGGCCGCGAGCCCAACGCAAGCCTCGAGCAGGTCATGCCCTGCTACAGGGTATTGGATCAGCTGGAGAGGCAACTCGCGGCGGGCTGACATTTCGTCCGCCTCGCGCCTTGGCTACCCTAGCTGGACTAGAGCGCCATCGCGCGGACTTCGTTCCCGAGGCGGCCGGCGCGATGCGCCCGAAGGCGACCTTTAGGTTCGGGGCATTGAACGGCGATAAGCGCCGGGGAGCGGTCCTTCATCGCACGGCGTCGCCCTGACGTCGTTGCAAACGCGGCACTCAATTCCTTTGAGGCAGCTTGCGCGGGGCGCCCGGTATGTTCCCTGAGCGAGCCTCGATCACGAGCCAAGCATATTCGGAGAGTTCTCGTGAAACCCATTCACTGGCTGGCGGTCATTCCGTTCATCGGCATGTTGGCCGGTCCGGCGGTCCATAACGAGGTTGATCCGTTCATCCTGGGCATGCCTTTCCCTCTCGGCTGGATCGCGGTCTGGGTCGTGCTGACGGCGATCATCATGGCCGTCGTCTATCTGATCGATCCGGCGAACCGCGAGGACGCGCCATGACCGCGGCTCTGGCCCTGATCGCGCTCGCCGCGCTGGCCGCGCTGGCTCTGGGCCTCGTCGCCCGCGCCGGGCGGGACATGGACCTCGAGCAATGGGCGGTGGGCGGGCGGGGCTTCGGCTGGGTCCTCGTCTTCCTGCTGCTGGCCGGCGAAATCTACACCACCTTCACCTTTCTGGGCGCGTCCGGCTTTTCCTACGGGCTCGGGGCGCCCGTCTATTACATCCTGGCCTACGGCTCGCTCGCCTACGTGATCGCCTATTTCCTGCTGCCCCTAGTCTGGAGCTACGCCCGTCAGCACGGCCTGCACTCGCAGCCGGATTTCTTCGTCCGCAAATATGAGAGCCCGTCGCTGGGCGTGCTGGTCTCGATTGTCGATCTGGTGGCGCTGATCCCCTATCTCGTGCTGCAGCTCACTGGCCTCGGCATCATCGTCACAGCGGCGAGCTACGGCGCGATCCCCAAGGGTGCGGCGATCTGGATCGGCGCCGCGATCGTCACGGTTTATGTCATGATGTCCGGGATCCGCGGCTCGGCCTATACGGCGGTGGTCAAGGACATCCTCATCCTTGGCGTGGTGCTCTTCCTCGGCATCTATCTGCCGTTGCATCTCTATGGCGGCATCGGCCCGATGTTCGAGAAGATCGCCGCCGCCAAGCCCGGCTTCCTTGTCTTCCCGGCAAAGGGGCAGAGCGTCGCCTGGTTCATCTCCACAGTGCTCTTGACCGCTGTCGGCTTCTTCATGTGGCCGCAATCCTTCGCCGCCGCCTACTCGGCGAACGATGCGCGCGTCTTCCGGCGCAATGCGATCGCCTTGCCGATTTACCAGCTCATACTGCTGTTCGTGTTCTTCGTCGGCTTCGCCGCGGTGCTGCAGGTGCCCGGACTGAAGGGGGCAGACACCAATCTCGCGCTGTTCAAGCTGGCGGCGCAGGAGTTCTCGCCGGCCGTGGTCGGCCTGATCGGCGCCGCGGGCGTCTTCACGGCGCTGGTCCCCGGCTCGCTGATCGCGATGACCGCGGCGATGCTGCTTTCCAAGAACCTGATTGGCGTCTTGCGTCCGGAGGCGACCGACGGTGAGACCGTGGCCCTCGCCAAGTGGCTCGTGCCCGTCGTGATGCTGGTCGCCGTCTATTTCACCTTGACCGGCAACGCGACGATCGTGACGATGCTTTTGGTGGGGTACAGCTTCGTCACTCAGCTCTTTCCGGCCGTTGTCATGAGCCTGACGCCGCGCAACCCGACGACGCCGGCCGGCGCCTTCGCCGGAATTCTGGTCGGCGCGGTCGTCGCTGCGGTTCTCAGCTTCACGCATGCGACCATCGGCTCGCTGTTCCCAGCCTTGCCGCAGGCGATCCGCGACCTCAACGTCGGCATTATCGCGCTTGCCGCGAATATCGTCGCGATGGCCGTCGTCAGCGCGGCGACCAGGCCGCGCGCGGTCCCGGCCGGCGCCGTCTGAAGGCTGGCCAAGAGATCAGCCGCGATTTCGGAGTCCCTGCTCCGCGGCGACATCGCTGATCGCCCGCGCGCGGCTCGCCTGCCGTGACGATAGCCTCGTTCGCGCCTCGACTTTCGAGGGCGGCCGGCGAAGGCAGATCGCAGCATGAATACGAACGTGCAGTGAGCGCTATTTCGCGCTCGCCATGGAATGACGGCTGTGTCGCAGACTGTGGTTGTTCCCGAGGCGGCCCTTTTCGGGGCGCTTTCTGCTGCCTCCGCAAGCCAGATTGACAGCTTTATTGAATTGCCCTTAGCTCAACGCATCAGCTAGCAAGCACGGAGCGAACTTCCACCGCTCTCCGCGGCCCAAGGCGGCCTCTTGCGGGGATCGGAATCGCTTCGGCCGCGTTGACGAAGCCCGCGTCCAGCGCGGGCGCTACAATCAGCCGAGGCGGAAAGCTTCGCGGGAGGAGCGAGACGATGGAGGCTGGCGAGGGCGTCGTCGGCGCAATCGGTTCAGTGGACGAGCGGCCGCAGGCGGCAGACGCCAGCGAGCTGTTGCAGGTGCGCGGCGTCTTCAAGAGCTTCGGCGGCACGGAAGCGCTGGCGGACGTCGGCATGACCCTCAAGGCCGGCGAGATTCTTGCGCTCTTGGGCGAAAACGGCGCGGGCAAGTCGACGCTGATCAAGATTTTGGCCGGTGTCTACACGCTCGACGCGGGCCAAGTCAGCTTTCGCGGCCTCGACGTCACTCATGCGCTGCGCCGATTGCCGATCGCCTTCATCCATCAGGACCTCGGCCTCATCGACTGGATGACGGTCGCCGAAAACATCTGCATGACGCTCGGCTTTCCGCGCCGGCTCGGCATGATCGACCAGGGCGCGGCGCGTCGCCGCGCTGCGGTCGCGCTGGACGCTCTCGGCGCCGACATCGATCCCGACACGCGCATCCAGAACCTGAGCCGCACCGAAAAGTCGTTGGTGGCGATCGCCCGCGCGCTTGCGGCCGAACCCGAGATCCTTGTCCTCGACGAGCCGACCGCGAGTCTGCCGGCTGACGAGGTGGCGCGGCTCTTCTCGGCGTTACGCCGACTGCGGGCTCGCGGCGTCGCGATGATCTACGTGTCGCACCGTCTCGATGAGGTGTTCGAGATTGCCGATCGCATGACCGTGCTGCGCGACGGGCGCGTCGCGGGGGAGCGGGAGGTTACGAAGACGACCGCGGACGAAACGATCCTCCTCATCGTGGGGCGTGAGCCGTCGCAGGTCTTCCGTCGTCCACCCGAGCGCCATGGTTCTCCGCGGCTTGCGCTGCAGTCGGTCATGGTGGACGAGGTCGGACCCATCGAATGCGAGATCCACTCTGGCGAGATCGTCGGCCTGGTGGGGCTGCGGGGCGCGGGGCAGGAAAGCATTGGGCGGGCGTTGTTCGGTGTCTCGCCGATGACAGGCGGACGCGTCCTGCTCGACGGACGCCATGTGGCTGTCTCGTCGCCGCGGCAGGCGATGGCGCAAGGGATCAATCTCGTCTGCGCCGACCGCGTAGGCGAATCCATCATGCCGAATTTGTCGGTGCGCGAGAACCTGTTCCTCAATCCCGTTGCGGCCGGTTTGAGCCTGTTTTCGTTCATCTCGCCTGCCCGTGAGACTCGCGCCGCGAAGGAGCGCGGCGCCCAGGTTGGGCTGCGGCCGAACGATCCGACGCTGCCGATCGAGTTCTTGTCCGGCGGCAACCAGCAGAAGGTCGTCGTCGGGCGCTGGCTGCATCTTGACGCGAAGATCTACGTCTTCGAGGACCCAACCGCGGGCGTCGACGTCGGCGCAAAAGCTGAAATTTACCGTCTCTTCGACGTCGCGCTGCAGGGCGGGGCGGCGATCATCATCATATCGACGGATTTCGAGGAGGTGGCGAAGGTCTGCCATCGCGCGCTGATCTTCAATCGCGGCCGGGTGGTCGCAGAGCTGGCCGCGGACGATCTTTCGGTGGAGAACCTGCTCGCCGCAGCTTCGGCGAGCGTTCGGCGTTCAGCGCCGCTTACCGGCGCTTTATCGGACGGCCTCGGCGGCGCCCATGCAGTCCATTAAGTCGAACGCGCTGGAGCCGACCCGTTCGGAGTGGGCGACGCTCAGTCGTGGGCAAGCGATTATTCGTCTCGCGTCGGTCTATGGCTTGCCCATTTTGACGCTGGCGCTGATCGTCTTTTTCTCGCTCTTGCTGCCGGACACGTTTCCGACCTGGCTCAACGCGCGTTCGATCCTGGCGGACAAGGCGATCATCGCCATGCTGTCGCTGGCTGCGACCCTGCCAATGATGGCCGGCCGCATCGATCTCACCGTCGGCTTCGGCATCGTGATGTGGCACATTCTCGCCATCAGCCTGCAGGTGTGGTATGGCGTTCCCTGGCCGCTCGCGATGATAATCGTCATAGCCTGCGGCGGCTTGACCGGCCTGATCAACGGCTTGCTGGTCGAAGTGGCGCAGATTGACTCGTTCATCGCCACGCTCGGCATCGGCACCATCCTCTATGCGCTCGCGCTCTGGCATACGGATGGACGCCAGGTCGTGGGATCGCTTTCGCCCGGCTTCCTCGCAATCAACTCGACCGCGATCTTCGGAATCCCGATTCCGGCGATTTATGTCCTAACGCTTGCGATCGTCCTCTGGATCGTCAGCGAGCGGCTGCCGATCGGCCGGCACATCTACGCCATCGGCGCCAACGAGAAGGCCGCTGCACTGAATGGCATTCCCGTCCGGGCGTATGTCATCGGCGTATTTGTCGCAGCCGGAGTGATCACCGGGTTCGCCGGCTGCGTGCTGGGCGCAAAACTCAGGATCGGTCAGGCGAATGTCGGACTTGACTATCTGTTGCCGGCGCTCGTCGGCGCGTTTCTCGGCTCGACCACGATCAAGCCGGGCCGAGTCAATATCTGGGGCACGATCTGCGGCGTGTTGATTCTCGCCGTCGGAATCTCCGGCATCCAGCAGCTCGGGGGCGCGTTCTTTGTCGAACCTCTTTTCAATGGCGCCACGCTAGTCATTTCGATCGCGCTCGCCGCCTTCGCTCAGCGCCAGCGCAGCGTCGTGCGTCCGACGCGAGCCCTTGGCGCCAAAGAGGATTCCGAAAGGGTCTTGCGTTGAATGATGAGTTCGCCTTTCGGAATGAAGGCGGCGCATCAAGCCGTCACGGAAAAGCCAGAGCAACCACCTGACGGGCCTTGAACCCGCGGTCATCTAGGGAGGAAGGAATACATGTCGAAATCACACATTGTGGCGGGAGGCCTAATGGCTTCCGCGGCGCTGATAGGACTGAGCGTCACCGGGGCGCGGGCGGACGACGACGCCTACATGAAAGCGGCAAAGGACTACATCGCCAAGGCGACCGCGCCGGTGACGCAGTGGGACGGCCCGACCACGGGCCCGAAGGCGCAGGGCAAGAAGCTGGTGATCTATGTCTCAACCGATCAGCGCAACGGCGGCGCGCAAGGCGTCGGCGACGGCGCGGCCGAGGCGGCCAAGGCGATCGGCTGGGATTTCCGTATCCTCGACGGGCAAGGGTCCGTCCCGGGACGCACGTCGGCGATGACCCAGGCCATCGCGCTCAAGCCCGACGGCATCATTCTCGGCAGTCCCGACGCGGTCGAGCAGGCGCCGACGATCGAACAGGCGGTCAAGGCCGGAATCAAGGTCGTCGGCTGGCACTCGGGTCCGGGGCCGGGCAAGATCGCGGCCAATCCCAATGTCTTCACAAATATCACCACGGATCCGAATGAAGTCGCCAAGGCTTCCGCCCTTTACGCCGTGGTCGATTCAAACGGCAAGGCTGGGGTGATCCTCTTCACCGACAGCATCTACGGGATCGCCACCGCCAAAACGAATGCGGAAAAGACCGCGATCGAAGGTTGTTCCGGCTGCAAGGTGCTGGCGATCGAGGACACGCCAATCGGCGACCTCGCCAACCGAATGCCGCAGCTCACGACCTCGCTTCTGTCGAAGTATGGCAAGGCGTGGACCTATTCGATCGCCGTCAATGACCTCTACTTCGACTTCTCGGCTCCGTCCTTACAATCGGCGGGCGTTGATCCGGCGACCGGCTATCCGCGGCAGATTTCCGCGGGCGACGGGTCCGTGCCGGCCTTCGAGCGCATTCGCAGCAAGCAGTACCAGCTTGCGACCGTAGCCGAGCCTCTCAATCTCCAGGGCTGGCAGACGATTGACGAAATGAACCGTGCTTTGGCGGGTCAGCCCCCGAGCGGCTACGTGTCGCACGTCCACCTGTTCATCAACGCCAATATCGACAAGGACGGCGGGGCGCACAACAGCTACGACCCCGACAACGGTTACAAGGACCACTACAAGGCGATCTGGGGCGTGAAGTAGGCGCCGGACCGGCATGTTCCAACGAGGGGCGACGCCTCGGTGTCGCCCCTGACGCTTTCGCGATTCGCTCCCCGCAGGGCGGAATGCGGCTGAGTTCACCAACAAGAACGACACGGAGACCGACGATGGCCGAGACGATGCTTCCCAAACCCGATTACGCGACCCCAAACATGCGTCTTGTCGGCCATAGCGATCAGGGCGGAAAGTCCGACGGCGTGCAGATCATGGTGCATAACGGCTACGCTTATATAGGCCACATCTTCTCCAAGGGCTTCTCTGTCGTCGACGTCCGCGACCCCGCTCATCCCAAATATGTGAGGCACGTCGCCGCGCCGCCCAACACCTGGACGCTTCACCTGCAGGCTCACGATGATCTTCTGCTGGTCATCCACAACAAGGACATGTTCGCCCAGGCCGAGCTGGCCGACGAGAAGGCCTATTACAAAGGCTCGGTCGATCATCACGCCAAGCCGGAAGCCGAGGCGCGCAACTGGTCCGCCGGAATGGCGGTCTACGATCTCTCGAAGCCCGAGGATCCCAAACAGATCGGTTTCATGCCTGTCGAGGGAACGGGTCTGCATCGCCTGTGGTATATCGGCGGGCGGTGGGCCTACGCCTCGGCGCTGCTCGACGGCTTCTCCGACTATATCCTCATCACCATCGATCTTAAGGACCCGAAGAAGCCGGTCCTAACCGGAAAATACTGGCTGCCGGGCATGAATGTGGCGGCTGGCGAGAAGGCGAACTGGCCGATCAAGAACGGCCGCTTCGGACTGCACCACGCGATCATCCACGACGACATCGCCTATTGCAGCTGGCGTGACGCCTGTCTCGCCGTCGTCGACGTCAAGGACAAGGCCAATCCAAAACTTCTTGCCCACAAGGTCTGGGCGCCTCCGTTCGGCGGCGGCACACATAACGCGCTGCCGCTCGACAAGCGCAATCTGCTCATCGTCGTCGATGAGACGGTGCTCGACAATCAGGAGGACGGGTTCAAGCCGATCTGGATCTTCGACAATCAGGTCAAGGCCAATCCGATCAGCGTCTCTACTTTTCCTCCGCCCTCGGACAAGGACTATCTCAAGGTCGGCGGCCATTTCGGCCCACATAACATCCACGAGAACCGGCCGGGCAGCTTCGTCAGCGAGGAGCTGATCTTCTCCACCTATCAGAACGCAGGCTTGCGCGTGTACGACATCAAGGACCAGTTCCGGCCGAAGGAGGTCGCCGCCTTCGTGCCCCCGCCGCCCGCCCTTTGGGTGGATCCGCGGCCGAACCGCCCGATTGTCCTGCATTCGGCTGACGTCTTCGTCGACAAGAATGCGCTCTGCTATGTCACCGACTTCAACGCCGGCCTCTATATCGTCGAATACAAGGGCTGAGCGGGGGCGATGACCGCGGCTGAACAGCTCAAGCCGAGCTATGCCAAGAACATGCGCCTGATCGGGCATTCCGATCAGGCCGGCCGCTCCGACGGCCAGCAGATCATGGTGCGGAACGGCTACGCCTATATCGGCCACGTCTGTTCGAAGGGCTTCTCGGTGATCGACGTGCGCGATCCCACCAAGCCGCAGGCCGTCGCCTATGTGCAGAACCCTCCCAACACGTGGAGCCTGCATTTGCAGGTCCACGACGATCTCTTGCTGCTCGTCCATGGCCGCGACATGTTCTCACAAGCCGAAATGGCGGACGAGCGCAACTACTATAAGCCGCAGTCCGGCTCGCACGGCGCGCATGTGTCCGATAGCACGCGCGACTGGTCGGCCGGAATGGCGGTGTTCGATATTTCCAAGCCCACGGCGCCGCGCCAGATCGGCTTCATGGCCGTAGAGGGCGCGGGGCTTCATCGCATCTGGTATGTCGGCGGACGCTGGGCCTACGCCTCGGCGATGATCGACGGCTTTTCGGACTACATCCTCGTCATCATCGACATGGCTGACCCGACCAAGCCCGAGATCGTCGGCCGCTATTGGCTGCCGGGTATGAATCTCGCAGTTGGAGAGAAGGCGGATTGGCCGCTCGAACGGGGCCGTTATGGCCTCCACCACGCGGTCGTGGCCGAAGACATCGCCTATTGCGCCTGGCGCGACGGGTGCCTGGCGAGCGTCGACGTGTCCGACAAGGCCAATCCGAAGCTCATTGTCCATCGCGTTTGGTCGCCGCCGTTCGGCGGCGGGACGCACAACTGCCTGCCCTTGCCAGATCGCAATCTGCTGATCGTCCTCGACGAAGCGGTGCTCGACAATATGGAGGACGGTTTCAAGCCGATTTGGGTGTTCGACAATCAGGTCAAGTCGAACCCGATCAGCATCGCGACGTTCCCGTTGCCGAACGACCGCGACTATGTCGCGGTCGGCGGGCATTTCGGCCCGCACAATATCCACGAGAACCGGCCCGGCTCGTTTCAAAGCTCGAGGCTGATCTTCGCCACCTATCAGAACGCCGGCGTCAGGGTCTATGACATCGCCGATCCCTACAGGCCGGTCGAAGTCGGCGCCTGCGTGCCGCCCGCTCCGAAGAAGCTCGTCGATCCGCGCCCAAACCGGCCAGTCGTGCTCCACTCGGCCGACGTCTTCGTCGACAAGAACGGACTCTGCTACTGCACCGATTGGAGCGGCGCCGGCCTCACCATCATGGAGTATCTCGGTTGACCTTGGCGCAGGCGTCGTCCCGCCAGCGCGCCAGGTCTGACGCGGGAAGTTCGCGGGTGGACTGGCGCATTCCCTAACCGCCGATCCGCTAACCGATCCTCGCCGCCAATTGCGTCGCCCTCAGCCAGCCGCTCGCCGCGCCGACGGGGCTCGCCATGCTGGCCAGGGGAGGCAATGCAGTGGATGCGGCGGTCGCGACCGCCATGGCGCTCGCGGATCGGCAACCATTCTCCCCCGACGGTCGGTTCCGCCGCGCCAACCTGGATGAGGTCGGCGTCTCGGCCGAGGAGTTGTTCGCCGAGAACTCCCGCGCGCTGCTCAAATCTCGAAGGCCGCCCGTGGTCCCCATTTGGGGTGTCGAGCCCCCGGAGCCTTACGATTCGGCCGTCGCTGAGTTCGATATCGAGATGCTTATCGACCCGGACGGCGTCAACGCGCCCGCGGCCCATCCGGCCGCTGCTGCTGGCCTTGCGCCGGCGCCGACTAGCCGAGTTATCCAACTGAAAAGGTGTACTAAGCCGAAGGTAATTCAAAAGACAATCCAACAAATATTATAATGACCGGGCTTTCCACCGCTCTTGCGTCGCGCCGACTTCGAGTATAATCTACCGAGGCGCTTCAGGCGTGACACATGTAAACTCTATGCTACTGACACTGTGTGTGCTCTATTAACTACGACGGTGACTCAAGAGTCACGTTAATGTGAAGTATTGGGTTGTTCTGTGATGAAGTGTCGGACCGACGATCGTTTTCCGGAATTAACATCGGAAACAGGAGAAGCCCCTCTCAAAATCTCAGGAGCGAAAGCACCTCCAGAAGGCTAAAGATTGGGTCGCTCCGATCGCCGGGCTGGCGGCCAGGATGGCTGCGGCGTCGGCGATGAAGGCGCTGCGCCCTGTATCGGGCGATAGACCCACCCCAACTCGGCCGCGCCGTCATTGTTCCGTCATCCAAAAATAAAGAATCTTGGCCCTGAACACCGCCCTTGAGCGTCCAACGAATTCCGGCCGTTTCATAGAGCGCGCAGTCGACAGTCACCGAAACCACGCCGACACCCGAATATCTTCGCCCATCTCAGTGGCTTGCCGCTCAAGCGTGCGGAGGCCGCTCCATTGGCGGCGTGTCGAGCCGCACCGCCACGCCCTTCAGTTCTGGCGACGGCGGCGGATAAAGCCGCATCACAAGGGGATCGTGTCCCGGCACGATATGGTCGGGGCTTGGCGCAATGGCTCTCAGCCGATCGTAACCCTCAAGCGTGTCGCCGACATTGAAGGTCGTTGTGAACGGCCGGCCGCTGTCCATATGCTCGTAATAGTGTGTCACGTCCGAGGCCAGCACCAGCCAGCCTCGCTCAGTATGCACGCTGACAAACTGCAAGCCGGCGGAATGTCCGCCCGCCAGATGCAGGCGCAGGCCCGGCGCTAGCTCGGCATCGCCATTGTGGAAGATCACCCGTCCGCGATAGTTCAGCCGGACCATGCCGACCACGTCCTCGACCTCGAACGCGTGCGACAGGAATGGGTGGCGCATGTACTTTCCGGTCGCGAAAGCGAGCTCCGTCTCCTGGAGATGAAAGCGCGCCTTGGGAAAGCGATCGAAATTGCCGACGTGATCGTAGTGGAGGTGGGTGATGATGACGTCCTCGACGTCCGCGGCGCGCACGCCAAGGAGTTCCAGCGCATCGACCGGATTGCGCAAGTACGTGCGCTTGCGCTGAGCCGACACTTCCTCAGTGAAGCCGCAATCGATGACGAAACGGCGCTCCTCGCTGATCGCGAGCCAGCAGAAATAATCCATCGGCATCGGACCGTCATGCGGGTCGCCGCCGATAAAATTATCCTGCCGGCGGCCCTCGCGGGTCGCATAGCGCAGCGCATAGACCTGATAGCGCGGAAGATCCTTATCGTCGGCCATGGCTTCCCGCGCCCTTTATCGCTCAGGTCGATCCGCTGGCGCGGGCGCCAAGTTTAGGCCGCGCCGGCTTTGGCGACCGGCGCGAGAGCAAGCTGCATTAGGGCGCCGACATCCGGGTTGCGGTCGAGGTCGTCCACCGCGGCTTCAAGCGCCTTGGCCGCATCGGCGCCGATCGCCCTGGAGGCGGCGGCGCGGAAGCGACGGCGGATGAGGTCGAGGTCCGCCGGAACGACGTCCTGAAGCCGATGCGAGAGGACGCGACCGTCCTTGAGGCGGACCGTGACTTCGGCTCCCTGCTTAGCGGGGAAAGCGGCGGTGAACTCGTCGCCTGCCTTGACCTTCACTTTCGCCGCCAACGCGAGCAGCGCCGGATCATCGAGCTTAAGGTAACTCGTCTCGTCGACCGATCCACGCAGAAGCGCGCTCGCGACCGCATAGTGGATGCTCATCTTCGCCTGAAGGATGCGCGCGAAGGGGCCGGGATAGTCGCAGCCAGGATAGGCCTTGGCGGCGCGCGACGCGCTGACCTCGACCGAAACGATCTCGGAAGGATCGAACCTCTTGTCCTTGGCGAGCGCCACCGCAGCGAGGCAAGGCGTCTGAGCAAAATTGCAGACCGGGACCGGCTTGAAGAAGACCGACATGATCTCCGGCTCGCCTTCGAACAGGCGAACATCGGGCGCCTTATGGTCGGGCCGATAGGCTGTGAGCAGGCCCGCTTCCCCATCGAGCGCTTTCTCCGAGCCATAGGCCCCAAGCGCCGCAAGTTGCGCCGCTGTCCACCCATTGCGCGCCGCCACCCCGGCCTCGAAAAACATCTCGTCGGCGCCGGTATGAGGCCATTGGTTCTGCCCGCCGACAAAGTTGGCCGCAAGCGAAAGCGCGCTCGCTGTCGCGGCCTCATTGAGGCCGAGCAGGCGGCTGCAGGCGGCGGCCGCGGCGAGCGGTCCGGTGAACCCGGTCGGGCGAAAGGTCCGGGCGAATTCCGGCGTCACGATCGCGCGGCCTACGCGGCCGCCGACTTCGTATCCGACGATCGCCGCGGCGGCGAAGCTGCGTCCGTCCACCCGCCGCGCTTGCGCGAGCGCAAGCAGAGGCGGCAGAACGACGATGCCAAGATGGCTGACGCTGCCGGTATGCATGTCCTCACGCACAAGGCCATGTCCGGCGACGCTATTGGCGAAGACGGCGTCGATCGCCGGCGCCTTGATGCTCGTCCCTATGATCGAGCA
This sequence comes from uncultured Alphaproteobacteria bacterium, assembly GCA_963696665.1. Classification (GTDB taxonomy): domain Bacteria; phylum Pseudomonadota; class Alphaproteobacteria; order Rhizobiales; family Beijerinckiaceae; genus Roseiarcus. The sequence goes on along the minus strand of CAVOLE010000008.1, from coordinate 610,171 downwards.
AGGACCGGCTCCGTCCGTGGCCAGCCCCTGCGCCTGCCGGGCCCACGGCAGCCCGTGCGCCTCGAAAGCGCAGGCAAGGAAGTCGAGCAGGCAAATCTTAAGTTTTTCGCGAGCCGCGGCGGAAATGTCGCTATCGCGCTTGGCTGCGATCGCGGACGCCATGAGGACAGAGAGCGGGGCGCTGTGGGTTGTGGGCGCTTCCGCTAGGGCGACGGAACTCGACATCGAGACCTCCCGGGTCTTGGTTTCGTTCACCTGCTGTTGGTCAGCAGGCCTACATACGCAGGCTCGGCGCGACCTTCGTTTGGCTAGCCGCCCGCTCCGCCTGCTCATTGCCGCCGCGAAGGATCACCTGAACTTCGTCACGAATGAGACGGGCGACAAGACGGGTGGCGACGCTCATCGGCCGCTGGGTCGAAGTCGCAAGCAAAAGCTCGCGCATCAAGGTCGGGTTTGTCAGCGACCAGCTCCGGATGCGCCCAGCGTTCAAGAGGTGCTTCACCGCGCCCTCCGACAATACGGTATAGCCGACGCCCCGCTCCACAAGACTCAGCGTCGACGGCATGGCGTCGACCTCGAACACGACATTGGCGACGACGCCAAGCTTCTCGAGCTCGTTGTCGATGAGGACGCGAAGCCCATGCGGTCGCGCCGGCAAAATCATGGGAATGTCGGCGAGCCGCTTGGTCGGCACGCGGTCGCCGCCCAGGCCGGCCGGATCGTCGACCGCGCCGAGGAGGATGAGCTCGTCCGAAAGCAACGGTTCGGTCTGGAGCGTCGACAGCCGCGGCGCCTGATAGACCACGCCAATGTCCACCCTGCCGGTGGAGAGCCATTCGGCGACGTGGCCGCTGAAGCCTTCCGCCATGTGGAGAAGGATCTGAGGGAAAGCCTCGCGGCAACGCACCACGAGCGGTCCGGTCAGCATCCAGCCGATCGAAGGCGGCATCGCGATGGCGACACGGCCTCTCGGCTCGGCTTTCAGCGATCCGATTTCGGACTGCGCCTTTTCCACGAGACCAACGACGCTGCGCGCATAGGTCTCGAGCGACCTTGCCGGCCTCGGACACGACCACTCCGCGGCCATTCCGATACAGAAGCTCGACCCCAAGCTCCAACTCGAGGAGCTTGATCTGGCGGCTCAGGATCGGCTGGGCGACCGACAAACGGATGGCTGCCTTGGAGAAACTCCCCAATTCCGCGACTCCGAGAAAGTAGTCGAGCTGCTTCAATTCCATCGAAAAGAGTTTCGAACCGGCGGCGCTCGGCGCCCGAGCGTCGGAAAGGGCGAAATTAGCAAGCATAATCTCGCTCCGCAATGCGAGCCTGAGCTAGCGCTGAACGAAGGGGTTCGCGACCTCGCCGATCGTATCGATCCAGACGCTCTTTTCCTGCAGGTATTCCCGGATCGCGGTCAGACCGCTTTCACGCCCAATGCCGGAGCGCTTGTAGCCGCCGAAGGGCGAAAGGTAGCTGATCGCCCGATAGGTGTTGATCCAGACCGTGCCGGCCTCGAGGCGCTCGGACATCTTGAAGGCGGTCCCAATGTTTTGGGTCCACACCCCCGCCGCGAGGCCGTATTGCGTGTTGTTGGCGATGTCGATCGCCTCTTCCTCGTCGTCGAAAGTGATGATCGAAAGGACCGGCCCGAACACTTCCTCTTGCGCGATGCGCATCTCGGGCTTGACCCCGGTGAAGACGGTCGGCTCAACGAACCATCCTTCGCCGCACTCGGGACGCGTGGCCTTGGCGCCGCCGAGCACGCAGGACGCCCCTTCGCTCTTGGCGACTTCGATATAGTCGAGCACCTTCTTGAATTGCGGCCGGGTCGTTATCGGCCCGACCTGCGTCGTGTCGAGGAGCGGATCGCCCATGCGCGCGGTCTCGCCGAGCGCAACGAGCTTGTCGACGAATTCGTTCTGGATCGAACGATGGATCAGCGCGCGCGAGCCCGCGATGCAAGTCTGACCGGTCGCGGCGAAAATCCCCGAGACGACGCCCTTCACGGCATTATCGATCGCGGCGTCCCTGAACACGATGTTGGCGGATTTGCCGCCAAGCTCGAGCGTGACCGGCTTGATGGACTTCGCCGCCAGCTCATAGACCCCCTGTCCGGTGCGGTCGCCGCCGGTGAAGGCGATCTTCGCGACATGCGGATGGGTGACGAGGCGCTCGCCGATCTCGGAGCCGAACCCGGTCACGATGTTCACGACGCCGGGGGGAAAGCCGGCCTTCTCGAACAGGCGGCCGAATTCGAGCGCCGACACGGACGAGAACTCCGAAGGCTTCCAAACCACCGTGTTGCCCGCCGCGAGAGCCGGCGCGAGCTTCCAGCTCGCGAGCATCAGGGGCGAATTCCACGGGGTGATCGCCGCCACCACGCCGAGCGGCTCTTCGCGGGTGAAGTTGATCATGCCGGGCTTGTCGATCGGGATGACTCGCCCCTCGATCTTGTCCGCGAGGCCGCCGAAATAGTTGAACCACTGCGGTATGTAGCGCAGTTGCGTCCGCATCTCGGTGATCAGCTTGCCGTTGTCGCGCGTTTCGATCTCCGCCAGCCGATCGGCTTCCGCGCCGATCAGGTCGGCGAGCTTGCGCAGAAGCGCGCCCCGCGCGGTCGCGCTGATCCTCATCCACGACGGCGCGCGAAACGCCTTGAACGCGGCCTCCACTGCGCGATCGACATCAGCTCCTTTGGCTCTCGGAACCAACGCCCAGGCCGCGCCCAGATAGGGATTCTCGGTCTCGAATGTTTCGCGCGCCTCGGCGTCGACCCACTCGCCGCCGATCAACATCTGATAGCGCTTCATGACCCGTCTCCGCGTCTGAGCTGTTGCGTCAGGCGCTCTTCTCAACCTCTGCAAATGCTTCGCGAGCGGTCCGGAACGCGTCGACCCCCGCCGGGATGCCGGCATAGATCGCGACCTGCAGCAGCACTTCGCGGATTTCATCCTTGGTGACGCCATTCTTCAGGGCGCCCTTGACATGCATCTTGAGCTCATGCGGCCGATTGAGGCAGCTGATCATTGCAAGATTGAGCATGCTGCGCGTCTTGTGCGGCAGCCCCTCGCGTCCCCATACCGCGCCCCAGCAATATTCGGTCGTCAGCTCTTGCATCGGCATGTTGAAGTCGTCCGCTGAGGCGAGCGATTTTTCAACGAATTCGGCGCCGAGCACCTTCTTGCGAATTGCGAGGCCGCGGTCGAACATTTCCTTGTTCATTTCGTTTCTCCAATGTCCCAATGCTCGGCAGGAGCCGAAGCCTGAATGGCCTGCGCGATCGGGGCTTTCAGCCCCTGACCTGCACGCCGGCCCATTCCTCCACGACGCGGATGATTGAGGTGAAGTCCGACGTCGGTCCAAACTTGGCGTTCGTGACGGCCAGCATCTGGCGCACCGCCGCGCCGGCCACCATCGGCACGCCGAGATTTTCCGCTTCATCGACGCACAGACGGACATCCTTGTAGGACAATCCAGTGGCGAAGCCGAAATCAAAGGTGCCCGGCAGAATCGACTTGGGAAACTTGTCTTGAGTCGCGCTGTTGCGGCCGCTGCCGGCGTTGATGATGTCGAGCATGACCTTCGGGTCGATCCCGGCCTTGACGCCCATCACCAGAGCTTCGGAGGAAACGACCAGCGCGGCCGCGGCGAGCAGATTGTTGCCGAGCTTTGCGACCTGAGCGAGGCCGGCCTTCTCGCCGACAAAGAACACCTTGCCAAAATTCCTGAGCAACGGCTCGGCGATCTCGAACGTCGCGCGCGGGCCCGAGGCCATTACCGCGAGCGTCCCGTTCTTGGCCCCGGCCACCCCGCCTGACACTGGCGCATCGATCCATCCGACGCCATAAGGTTCGAGGCCCTTGGATACGCGCGTCGCCATGCCGGGCCCGCTCGTTGACAGGTCGATGACAGTCTTCACGCGCGAGCCCTGCCCAACGCCGCCAAGCACCACCTTCTCGACAATGTCAGGCGTGGGCAAACTCACAAACGCGACATCCACCGAATCGAAGACGTCTTTAGACGAGGGGGCAACCTCCGCGCCCGCGCTCTTCTGAGGCGCCGACGCATCCGGGTTGGTGTCAAAGACAACGAGGTCGAAGCCGGCGTTGATCAGTCGCAAACTCATCGGGCCGCCCATTCGGCCTAGTCCGATAAAACCGATTTTCGGCGTCGCCATCCCGGTTGATCCTTGCGCCACGATGATCGGGTGAACTGCCCGACAGTATTCCTTCCAAAGCCTAGCCCACCGGGCTCAGAGCCGCACCGCCAAGCTCGACATAACAGAAATATCTTGGTTGCAGCATGGCGGGGCGTCTCGCGCCGGTCGCGCGGCAGCCTTCATGTCATGCGACACGGCTCGTCTCGCCATCCGCGAGAGCAAGCTCCACAACGTGCAAGCCTGCCGCCGTCGCGCGCGAAGGAAAGACGCTCTTCAGCCGATCCTCGTGCACGGGGATCACGCGCTTGTGATCGCCGCCAACGGCTTTCAACATGTCCGCGCTCGTGAACATGAGGTTCGACTGGCTGCCAACCGCCAACCCGATCGGCACAAGCTGAGGATCGTTCATATCGAGCCCGGTGAGATTGTCGTAGGTGTAGATGAGGTCGCCCGCGAGGATGAAGGCGTCCGCGCTCTCGCGCGCGCCGTCGTTGCGCACGGTCACGTACATCGAACCATAGGTGTGCGTGTCCGCCGCAAGATGGAGATCGATGCCGGGCAAGACGTCCTCGAGGTCTCCGTCGACCGCGATCAGGCGGCCCTCGCGAGCGAGCCGCGTCGCCTTGACGATGTCCGCCGGGTCGACGGCGCCGACAAGAAAGCGGAACTCCGGTCCGAGCGTCAGCGCCCATACCCACTTATCGATTTCGCGCTTCTGAACGTAGAACTTCGCGTTGGGAAAAAGGTCGAGCCCGCCCATGTGATCGAAATGCGCGTGGGTGATCAGAACCGTCGTGACGTCGGCGGGCTTGACGCCGCATTCGGCCAGAACTTCCGAAGCGTGATGCCAGTTCGAGACGCCATAGAGATCGGCGAGATATTTGCCGTATTCCTTGTGCTCGTAGCCGGTGTCGACCAGGATCACCTGCCCTTGCCCTTTGATCAGCACATAGGCGTAAGGCAAGTTGCGGATGCCGACATATTGCGGACCGTAGAGCATGACGCTCTGCGGAAACTTGTTCACCGCGGCATAGTCGAGCACCCAGATCGAATATTTGCCCATGACGTTCCTCGCCTGTTCGTCGCCGTTCACCCGGCGAACCGCGCTTCGAAGGGGACGACGACGCCGTGCATCGCACAGCAGGCCTGCCTGAGATCCACTGTTTCGAATCCGGGCGTCGCCCGTCCGACCGCCCGAAGGTGCCGCTCGGCTTCCTCAACGAAGTGGAAGAGCGCGTCTCCATTCCGATCGGTCGTGGACAGAGCCGCGGCGAGCGCGCTTTCGAGCGCGACAAGCGCGGCGACCAAGTGACCCCGATGGTGGGCCGCGCTTGTTGGAGCGCCTAGGCTTCTGAGGCCTTCGGCGGCTTCGCAAATGCGTTCGCGAGCAGCCTCGACCGGCTCGTAGTCGACGATCGCGCGGGAGCCAGCGATCGTGCGCTTCAACAGGAAGCCGGAGAGCTGGATCAGGCCCCGGCGCAGGAGATCATGCAGAGGCAGAGCCTCGCGCATGTAACGCGCGAGCGGGTCGGCCAAACTCAAGCGCGCCTCCCTTCTGACTTTGCGGCGGACCTCCGCCTTGTCCGCGTCGCGCTCCTCGCCCGACGGCGGGACTCACGGACCGGCGCCGTCGGCCGTCGTAGGGTAGCAACGAGGAGCTTCGTCAGGCATTCGAACCCGACGGATAACAGTTATAGCGATTTTGGGCAGTCAGTATATTTCACTTCGCCTGCGGCAGTGACAAAATGGGCGAATAGACCCAGGACCTGATGGTCTCTGCATCGGGAGGAGACGACGATGGCCAATCCGACGGACAAGACCGACAAGCAGACGCCGGGCGTCTACAGGCGGCGCATTGGCGACGCGCTGGTCACGACGATCAACGATGGCTTCCTCGACATCAACTTCGAGCTTTTGCGAGGCGCGGGGCTCGAGGACTTCCAGGAGTTGATGCGCAACGCGTTCCGCGACGGGCCGCCGCGACTGACCGTAAACGCATTCGTCATCCAGACTGACCGCAATACGATTCTCGTCGATTCGGGCGGCGGCTCGACGACGGTCTATTCGATGGGTCGGCTTCCGGAGAATCTGCATGCGGCGGGCTTCAAGCCCGACGACTTCGACACCGTCCTCGTGACTCACATCCATCCGGACCACACGAGCGGTCTTCTGGATACGGAGGGAAAGCCCGCTTTTCCACGCGCGGACGTGGTCGTTCACCAGGACGAGATTGCATTCTGGTCGGACAAGAGCCTCCGCGACGGCCGGTCGGCCGCGGCGACGCCCTATCTCAATTCCGCCGATCGGGTCCTCGAAGCCTATCGCGAAAGGTTCCGTCCGAGCCAGGGCGGAACGGTTCTCCCCGGCGTGACCCAGCTACCGCTTCCTGGCCATACCCCCGGGCATTGCGGCTATCGCCTCAATTCGGCGGGCGAAACCCTGGTGATGTGGGGAGACACCGTGCACGTGCCGGAGATCCAGATCCCGCGGCCCGAGGTCACCAGCGAGTACGACATCAGCGAACCGCTCGCGGCGGAAAACCGCTTCAAGATCTTCGACTATGTCGCGAAGGAGCGCCACCTGGTGACCGGCGGTCATGTGCACCTGCCCGGCTTCGCCCACATCATCCCGAACGGGCGGGGGTACCAGCTCGTGCCGGAAGCCTGGATGGTCGTGATCTAAAGCTGATTGCGCTTGAGTCGAACCGCAGTCGTCATTGCGAGCGGAGCGAAGCAATCCAGGGGAACGTAGGGCGCCCCCGTTCTCTGGATTGCTTCGTCGCTGCGCTCCTCGCAATGACGGTTCTGACAGACGCGAAAGAGTTAGCGCGGGCCCGCTTCCCGCCCGCGCGGAAACCTCAGTCCTTGACCTCGACCCATTGCTTGCTGGCGGCGTCATATTTGACGAGCGTCAGCTGGTCGGCGTTGATCGTGATGTGGTTCTTCTCCGAGAAACCGAGATCGCCGGTGATGCCCTTGAAGCCCTTGACCGCGTTGAACCCCTTCTGCAGGTCCGCCGGTTTGGTCGACTTCGTGTCGTTGACGACCTGCGCGAGCATCATAATGCTGTCGTAGCTCGTTTCGGCGAACGGCGTCGGGTCGATGTTGAACTTCTTCTTATATTCCTCGCGGAACGCTGTGAGCTCAGGGCTCGGATGGAGGTCCGAGGTGAGCACAGCGCTGATCGTGCCGTTGGCGATGTCGCCGGCGAGCTTCGAAAAGGTGTCGTCGGAGTTGGTCTCGTCATTGCCGAAGACCATGGCGTTGTAGCCGGCCGAATGCAGGTCCTGTACGAAGGCCGCTTGGTCCTGCGGAGTGAGCCATGCGTCGATGCATTTGATGCCCGCCGCCTTGGCGGCGTTGACTTCGGGCATGAGGCCGGTGGTCGCGCCGGTCGACCAGTTCTCGGTGATCGTGTGGTCTATTCCGATCTTCTTGCCAGCTTTGTCATAGGCAAGCTGGATGCCGTAGAGCCCGCCCTGCCCATAGGTCGATGGATCATGCAGGACGGCGATGCCGTCGGGGCAATGCTTAAGCGCGTATTCGCCGATCTTCTCGCCCCAGGCGAAGGTGTTGAGCCCGAAGTCGAACACCCAGGGGTTCGGCGGACCGTTCGGCCCTTTGGTGTTGACGGTGAGGCCGCCGTCGTCGACGACGCCAATGGTCGGGAACTTGTGCCGGACGGCGAGCTGCGCGGTAACCGGGCCGGTGTCGGGGGAGCCGGCGATCGCGATCGCGCCGGCGGCGATGAGCTTCTCGTACAATTGCCCCGAGACCGTTGCCGACGCGTCGTCGTTGTGCGGATCGAGCTTGAGCTGGCGGCCAAGCACGCCGCCCGACGCGTTGACTTTGTCGACCGCCATCTGCGCCCCGTTCACAGTGGCGACGCCCGTCGACCCGTATGCGCCGGTCGTTCCGGCGATGAGGCCGATCAGATAGGGCTCTCCGGCGGCGCGGGCTGAAGTCTGTGCAGCGGATAAAGCGGTCGTGGCGGCAAGCGTCGCCCAAATGATGGCTTTCATGAGCCTTGCTCCTCCCTTGAACGTGAGCGGTCTGCTTCGGCGCGAAACGCGCCTGACGCAGCCGTCCGTCAGCTCCATTTTTCCTTGCGCAGATCGCCGATGTTGTCAAAGCAACGCCAACCGGAAAACAAGCGCCTCCAAATATTTTCGTCGTCGACCAACCGCCCGCGATGAACGTGCGACAAGCGTGACGCGCCTAATTCCGTGCGCCCCAGGATGCGTCCTAAGGTCCGGTAATGACTATGATATTGAAATTCGCGGACGGCACAGCGACATGGCAGCTCGCCCTGACGGGGCAGTGCGAACGAAACGTCCGTCTCGCAAGGCCGCTGATCCTGTCAGCGCGTTTCCGGCGGCGCACATACCTGTTATGTCAGACCTTTCATTGCTGCGGCGGTGACGTCGCGGCTAGCTACTTTGCTCCAGACGGGCGTCACTCGCCCGCCTGGGGAAACGTGATAGGCTTTGCGCCGCGCGTCGGGCCGAAGCTTGTCGCTGTCCCGATCGCGTCCGGCGAAGCCGCCGCGAGAGCGCGCCGGCGCCTATCGTTTCGCGGGACGCCAGGGAACAGGTCAGTGCTTCAGTTCTTGGTGAGCGGCGTCGCCATTGGGGCCGTATACGGGCTCATCGGAATGGCGCTGGCCATCACCTTCTACGTCACCCGCATCATCAACTTCGCCCAAGGGCAGATGATGATGGCGACGGTGATGATAACGGCTGAAGTCTCCGCTGCCGGCTACCCGACATGGGCGGCGGCGCTCCTCGGCTTGGCTTGCGCCTGTGTGCCTCGGGATCCTTTCCTATCTCATCGCCGTTCGCCCTATCCTGGCGCTCAACCGCTTCAGCTTTGGCTGGCTGGTCAGCACGCTGGGCTTTGCAGTGATCGTCGAGAACGCCGCCGCTTATATTTGGGGGCCGACGTCGCAGCACTTTCCGGAAATGTTCCAGGAGACGAGCTTTCACGGCTTCGGCGCAGTGGTGACTGCCCAGCAGCTCATCGCGATCTTGACCGCCGCGGTCTTGACCGCAGGCTTCGAGCTGGTGCGGCGCGGCACGCTGTTCGGCAAGATTGGCATGGCCACGGCCGCCGATCCGGAGATGGCGACCGCCGTCGGCGTCAACACGACTGTGGTCGCGATCGTCGCCTTCGCCGCCTCGGCCTTGTACGCAGGCGTTGCCGGTCTCCTGATCGGACCGACAACCTTCGCCAACCCGTATCTCGGCGACACATTCGGCACATTCGGTTTCATCGCCATGATGATTGGCGGTGGAACCGAAAAACCCATCGCGGCGATGTTCGGCGGCCTGGTTCTCGGCGTCTGCGCCGAAGGGGCGAACGCCATGATCAATTCGCAGGCCTCCGACTGGTTTCCTTTCATTATCCTCGTCGCCGTTCTGATCGTCTCGCCGCGCGGTTTGTTCAGTGCAGGAAATCTATTCCGCTTGCGCCCGCGCGCCGCTGCGTCGGCGGGGGCCTAAGGGAGCCGTGGAGACGGAGCGCATAGAGGCGCCGCCCGCCGCTTCCCCTCTGGCTGGCGCGGGATTTAAGCCCCGGCTCAGGATGATCGGCGTCGCTTTGTTCGTCGCCGCCTACCTCGCGGCGACCGTGCTCGTCGCGCGCTCGGATATCGGCGTCCAAAGCCTTGTGCTGGTCGCGGCGGTGTTCGGCATTCTCGCCATCAGCCTTGACCTCGTCGCTGGCATGCTGGGCCTCTACTCGCTCGGCCAGGGGGGCTTCTTCGCGATTGGCGCCTATTTCACGACGATCGTCGTCAACAATCTCGGGTGGAACCCCTTCCTCGTCCTTCTGATCGTGCTTCTGATCGCAGGCCTCATCGGGCTCGCGGTCGGCGCGATGTCGCTGAGGGTCAGCGGGCTCTATTTCGCGATCACCACCTTCATTTTCACCCTCGTGCTGACGGTGCTGGCGACCGATCTCAAGATCACCGGCGGATTACAGGGACTGCTCGGCCCCGCCTTTCCTGACTTTCCGCCGAACCTCGAGGCGCTTGGAACGCCCGTGGCCTGGTGCGTCATGCTCGGTCTGCTGCTGTGCATCGGCTTCGCCTGGAATATTCGCCGTTCGCCGCTCTATCCGGTGCTCCTGTCAATTCGCGACGCCGAGCGTTTCGCCGAAGCCGCGGGCGCGCGCACTTCGCTCATCAAGATCGGCGTGTTTGGAGTCTCCGCCGCGATGGCCGGCGGCGCGGGATGGCTGTTCTCGTTTCTCGGCGTCGTTTCGCCCGGGCAGTTCGATTGGTCGGTGTCGCTCAACATTCTCGTCATGGTGCTGATCGGCGGCATCAACACGACGCTCGGGCCGGTGATCGGCGCGGCCTTCGTTTCGATGTTCCCCGCGCTCGTCAACATCAACCCCTGGCTGCAGGAGATGGTCTATGGCGCGCTCTCGATCCTGGCGGTGACCCTGCTGCCGGGCGGCGTGATGAGCCTCTTGAAGCGCGCCGCGGCGCTCGGCGGAGGCGCACAAGCGGAGTTTGCGGCGTCGGACGTCGATCGCGCAGCGGCGCCCGTGGAGGCGGGTCTCTTCCGCAAGTTCGTCGGGGAAAGCACGGGCGCGGCGGAAGCAGGCGTCGGCGAGCCGGAATATGCGGTCGAGTGCCGCGGGGTCCAGTTCAGTTACGGGACCGGCCTCATGGTGCTGCGTAACGTCGACCTTAAGGTGAAGCGCGGCGACATTCATGGGCTCATCGGGCCGAACGGATCGGGCAAAAGCACGCTCGCCAATGTAATCGCTGGGCGTCTGCAGCCGCTCGCCGGCGCCACGCTGATCAAGGGGGTGCGCGTCGACGGCGCAACGCCGAGCAAGCGCGCTACGCTCGGCATGCGAAGGACGTTTCAGGCGGCCGAACTCGTGCGTGAGTTGACGCCGATCCAGAACGTAATGGTTGGCCTGTTCAGCCTCAAGCCACGCATCATTCCCCGCGCGCCTATCTGGCCGCTTCTGCCGTCCGGCCGGCGGGACCTCGCCTGGATGGAGGGGCGATCGCGCGAAGCCCTTGAGATGGTCGGCGCGGGCGCCTGGGTCGGACGGGCGGTCGGGGACGTTCCGCATGGCGTCGAGCAATTAACCCAGCTCGCCTCCGTTTGCGTCGCGGGCCCTGACATCATCGTCCTCGACGAGCCGGCGACGGGCCTCTCCGCGCGCGAGGTCGATCATCTCGCCGAGATCCTCACCCACCTCAAGGGGCACGGGGTCACGATGATCATCATCGAGCACCAGACGCGGTTCCTGTTTCCCCTCTGCGATCGGGTGACCGTGCTCAACGCCGGCGAAGTGATCCTCACCGGGACGGCGGATGAAGTCCGCGCGCATCCGGTCGTTCGGCAGGTCTATTTGGGCGAATGAGGCTGGAGCGATGATGAACGGCCAAAATCTGGCGCTCGACGTTACTGCCCTCTCCGCGGGCTATGGCCGCTTCGACGTCGTGCACGACATTGCGCTGAAAGTCGGCGCAGGCGAAGCCGTCGCCCTGCTTGGACCTAACGGCGCCGGCAAGACGACTGTGCTCAAGGCGATCATGGGCCTGGTCAGTCAACGACGCGGTTCGATCCGGGTGGCTGGTGAAGACGTTTCGGCCTTTCCGGCGCATCGCGTGGCGCGCGGCTTCGCCGCGATTGCGCCTGAGGGGCGGCGTCTTTTCCTCGACCAGACCGTCGAGGACAATCTCTTGCTTGGAGGTCTGCATCTGCGTCGCGACCGCGGACGCCTGCAAGCTTTGTTGAAATCGGTCTACGACCTGTTCCCGGTCCTTTACGAGTACCGCCGGCGCCTCTCGTCTTACCTCAGCGGCGGCGAGCAGCAGATGGTTGCGATCGGACGCATGTTGATGAGCGATCCGAAGGTGATGTTGCTCGATGAGCCCTCTGTGGCGCTGTCCCCGGTCGCTGTCGGCCTCATGGTGGATGCGCTGCTCAAACTGCGGCAGCGCGGCGCGTCGCTCCTGCTAGTCGAACAGCGGATCGACGTCGCGGTGCGCGTTTGCGACCGCCTTTACGTGATGACCCACGGCGCCATTGTCGATGAAATGACGCCCGACGACGTCCGCAACGAAGGCCTCTCGATCATCAACAAATATCTGGGGTGAGCGGCCGGCTCGGAGACGGGTCGGCGGGCGCCCGCGTCTCTGCACAATCTGGAGGTCGGTCGGGGAGGCGAACGGCCCCGCGCAGGAACTCCGCGCGGGGCCAACGGCGCCGTAGGGTGGGTGGGAGACCGGCGCGCGTCCGTTCACAACTTCGTGATCGGAAATTTGTTCCGGGGTCAAAGCCGAAAACGCCGCGCCACAGGCTTATGCGGGCTCCATCCCATGACGCCGCTTAGCATCGCCAGCATCAGCAGACGCCAGATAGGCGACGAACGCGCGGGCGCCCGGGGGATTTTGCGAATTTATCGATATTCCAGCCGAGAACACGGTCACGGCCTGAATTTCTGGCGGGAGAGGCCCCGCGATCTGAATGCCCGGTTGGTCGATGAGCTCGCTGAGTTGCTGAAAGCCGAGATCGGCTTCGCCATTCGCGACCAAGGTCGCCACCGGCACGCCCGGCGGAGCCACGAGCGTGCGAGCAAGCGGCACGCCCCATTTCTCGCACAAAGCCTTCAAATGATCGCCGCTCGGGCCGGTCGAGTAGCAAATCTTTCGCGCATCCCACATCGCCTGCCTGACCGCCTGCTCATCCGCGACGCTCGGCGGGCGTAAGCCTGCGCGGACCGCGATGCCGATCTCCGATCGCGCGAAGTCCCTCGTATCGCCTTTCGCGAGATGGCCTTCCGCCTCCAGGGCGCGCATGACTTTGGACGCCAGGACGACGATATCCGTCGCCTCGCCGGCCCGCACCAATTTCGCCGCCTCCACGCCGCCCATCGAACGGATTTCGACCCGCGCGCCGGTCTGCAACTCGTAGGCCTGCGCCAAGTCCGCCAGAATGCGCCGGGTCGCCATAGAAGAGAGGCCTGTGAGGCGGTGGATCATGCGCGCCGCCAAGGCAAGATATCGAGGGGTAAGGCGGCCGTTTGGAACGCGCGATTCATTTGGAGCCGGCTCCTCCCTGGCCCATTGTGGGCAACGTCTGTCCCGAGCGGATATTAGCGAGGGGCGGGCCTGCGGCAAACGTTCAGTCGCGCGGCCCACGGAGTTGCGATTCGCACGCTGGCGCCCGCGCCGATCAATCACTATTGAGATGCGCGCCTTTTTCACGGGCGCGCTGACGCGCCGAGCGACCCCATGCCGGATTCAACACTAAGTTCGGGCTCCATCGCCTTTCTCGGCTTCGGCGAGGCTGCGCAGGCCTTTCTCGCCGGCTGGCGCGCCAACGCGGACTTCAAGGCGCGCATTTGCGCCTATGACATCAAGACCGACTCGCCCGATTCCGAAGTCCGGACTGCAAAGCGAGCTGATTATGCGGCCGCGAAGGTGCTCGGCGCTTCGACCGCCGCCGAGGCGGTGACGGGGGCCGAGGCGGTCTTTTCCGTCGTCACCGCCGACCAGGCGCACGAAGCGGCGATTGCGGCTCTGCCAGGCCTCGCCAAAGGCGCGCTCTTCTTTGACTGCGATTCCTGCGCGCCGCAGACCAAGTTGCGCACGGCTCAAGAGGTCGAGGCCGCGGGCGGACGCTATGTCGACGTCGCGGTGATGGCGCCGGTCCATCCGCGCCTGCACCGGACGCCCCTCTTGATCAGCGGCCCGCATGCCGAAGCGGCTGCCGAGGCGCTTGCGTCCCTCGGCATGTCGGCGAAGATCCACAAGGGTCCGGTCGGCGCTGCTTCAGCCATCAAGATGATCCGATCCGTCATGATGAAGGGGCTCGAGGCGCTGGTCTGCGAATGTGTGCTGGCCGGGCGCAAAGCGGGCGTCATCGAGACCGTGCTCGATTCGCTCGACGATACCTATCCCGGCTTCGACTGGAGGACGCGCTCGGCCTATATGCTGGAGCGGGTGATGACCCATGGGCTCCGGCGGGCGGCGGAAATGCGCGAGGTGGCGCTGACCGTCGATCTCCTCGGGCTCAAGGGCGAAATGTCGCGCGCCTGCGTCGGCTGGCAGCAGGCCATCGGCGAACTCGGTTTGCGCGCCAACGGGACGGAGTTGGACGACTATCGCGTTCTGGCCGACCGGGTTCTCGCCGCGCTTGATCACGCCCCCCGTGAAGGCTGAGCGGCCTTAAAACCGCGCCGGAGCCAAGGGCGATCCGTTGCAAGGCCGGAAGCCCTCGGCTAAAGGGTAAGGCTTCGAGCTTGTCCATGGCGACCGATCTCATCCGCTACGATCTTCTGGTGCAGGACGCGCTGCGCTCCGTGGTGCGCAAGGTTCTTGCTGACACGGCGCGCAACGGGCTCGTCGGCGACCACCATTTCAATATCGCGTTCAAGACCCACGCGCCCGGCGTGGTCGCGCCGCCCGCGGTCAAACAGCGCTTCCCCGATGAGATGTCGATCATCCTGCAACATGAGTTCTGGGACCTCGTCGTCACCCATGACGCATTCGAGGTCAGCCTGAACTTCTCCCGCAAGCCCGAGCGGTTGACCGTGCCTTTCGATTCGATCACCGGCTTCACCGACCCGTCTGTTCCATTCGGATTTAAGCTCGAGCCGCGCGTGTCGGAGCCGGCCGGTCGGGCGCCGGCTGCGGAGGAGGAAAAGGGACCAAGTCGGAGCTCGGCCCCGACCAAGCCAACGCCGGTTAAGCCGTCCGTTGAGCGCGCTTCCGCCCCGAAGTCCGCTCGAAATCCGGAAAAGCCGCCGGAGCCCGCGGGCGAAACGAAGGTCGTGTCGATCGACGCGTTCCGTAAGAAATAGGCGCATTCGCGTGGCTGAGATCGTCAATCTGCGTCGAGCGCGAAAGTTGAAGGAGCGCGAGCGTCAGCAAGGGGAAGCCGCTCAAAATCGCGCTCTCTTCGGCCGCTCGAAGGCCGAGAAGCGTCTCATCGAGAGCGAGCGGGCGCTCGCCGAGGCCAGCCTCGACGCCCGCCGCCTCGCAAAGCCCGATGGCGACTGAGAGCGCGGACGCGCGGGTCGTCAAGCGCTCGCTCGTCATCGCCGGACATCGAACGAGCGTTTCCCTCGAGGATGCATTTTGGCGGCGGCTGCGCAGCATCGCGGCCGAGCGTGGCTTGTCCCTCAATCGCCTCGCGGCGATGATCGACGCCTCTCGCGGCGGCGCCAATCTGTCATCGGCCATCCGGGTGTTCGTGCTCGAGGCCGAAGGCGCGGCCCCGCCACCGCCACGGCCAGCGGGAGAGGGCGCTGCTCATCCGGATCAGTAGAGCTTGCCTGGCTCCGGATCGACTTGCGTCGGGCGCGCCTTGGGCCTCGGCGGGGGCGTGGGGGCCGCGGGGTTGGGCCCATTGGCGCCGACTTGGTCGCTCTTGGGCGCGCGAGCGGCTCCGAACGGCGCCGTTGCCGCCTGCCCGCCTCCCCCGTCTTTCGCCCCGTCCGGTGCGCCCTTCTCCTCCTCGGGTTCCGGAGCCGCGGCCTTGTCCGCGGCGTCTTCCGCCGCCCGCTTCGCCGCCTCGGCCTCGGCCGCCTTGTCCGCTTCCTCGAGCGAGCGCAAATGATCGGCTTGGCTCTTCAGGCGCGATTGTTCGCTTTCCCAGTCCTGAATCTCCTGCTGCCTTCGATCCATGAACCGCTCGCCCTTGAGGCGCCGGTTGAAGAAGGCGCGCTCGCGAATGTCGGCTTCCATCGTGGAGATGCGATCGCTCTCCCGCGCGATCGCCTGGGCGGCGAGCGCCGCGGAAAGGGAGCCGACGTCGATCTGCCGCTTCGGCGCGTCCAAAGCATTGTCGACCGTCACCGCCGCGCTCGGCGGCGGACCCGACCAGAACTTCAAACCGCTGGCGGACGAAATGAGCGTAAAGCGCGCCTGTGTCGTTAGCGTGCGCAGATCGAGATCCGCGCTCAGCGTCCCTTGTCCCTCAGGGATCTTGATCGGGCCAATCTTCATGACCCCCGCGCTGAGCGCGAGCGGCGCCGATCCGTCGGGGATCGCGAGGGGCGCCCGATTGAGCTCGTTGCCGAGGGCGAAGGCTATGTTGGTCTCATCCAACGGCGCGTCGGGGATCTGCCACTTGGCGACGACGCGATCGAGGGCGGCGGGATCGTTCCGCGCCAGCGCCGCGCCGGCGAAGGTCACTGTCCCGGAGCCGGCAAGTCCGTTGATGAGCGCCGCGGGGCTTCGCCCGGTCGAAGCGAAATCGAGCGCAGCGCCGATGCGGCCAGAGAACCCGGTTCGGTCGAGCGCGACCGAGTCGAGGTCGAGGGCGCCGGCCAGCGTGACATTATCCGCGTCGCGCCGCAGCGTCGCACGGCCGGAGGCGTCCCCGCCTGCGATCCGCATCGCGAAGTCGTCAAGATCGAGCCTGCCTTTATCGACGCGGAGCGTCGTCGTGAAATCGCGCGCTGTCAGGGCCTCAGCCAAGTCGAGAGTTCCGACCCTGAGCTTTACGGCTGCGGACGGAAGGCGCAGCGGCGTGGGCGCAAACCTCACGTCTGACCAGCGCGCTCGGGTCCGTCCCGGCTGGGGCGGTCCGAGCGCAAGCGCCAGAGCGCCGCTGAGCGGCATCCGTTCGACCGTCAGTTGGCCCTCGATCTCCGCCGGCGCGGACGCTGGCGGCTTCGCGGGCGCATCCCCGGAGCCCGCCGCTTCCTCTGCGCGCGCAATCTCCGCGCTCGCTTCGGGTGAGACCTCGAGCGGTTTGGCAGGCTGAAACGTGAGATCGCCACTCGCCTTGACCCCGGCAATTGTCGCCGCGAGGCGCGAGAAACTCCATCGGTCGCCGCGCAAGGTGGCGTCGAATCCGATATCGGCGGGACCGAGGGCGCCGCCATTGGCGGGCGCAAGGCCAAGGGCGACGGCAAGCGGGGCGAGGTTTGGGGACTTGGCCTTGGCGGAACCAAACAGCTTCGCGTCGTCGCCCGCCGCTCCAGGCAGGAAGCGGCCGCGCCACGCGAGCTCGGCGCCCGCAACCTGCGAGGTCGCATCGACGTCGTAGCCCTTCTCCCAGCCCCCGTTCGCATTGACTAAGATTCGGGCGTGGCCGCCTCCGGAGGTTGGCGTATGCACCCCAAGCTGACGCAGAAGCGCGCCGGAGTTTGGGGAATCGAGACTGACGGTCAGAGCGCGGCCTGGGTCGTTCGGCCGAGGATCGAGCGTAACTGAGAATTGCGTTTCAGCCGCCGATCCATTGGCTTTGAGCGAGTCGATGCTCGGAACCCCATTCGCGTCCGCCGCGCCGCCATGCGCGCCGAAGGTCAGCGCCGCCGGCGATAGCTCAGCCGCTCGCTCGACCAGCATCCGGCTCCAATCATTCGGCGCCACACGCGAAACCAGCGCTGCGAAATCATGCAGCCGGTCAGCTCGCAAGTGGCCCGTCGCCACCGTCGAGTCGGGGCCGATCGCGCCCTCGATATCGAAAGAGGCCCCATCCAGGCCGGCGACGCTCAGGCGCTTGAGGGTCACGTTCGGGCCGGTCTTTGTCACGTTCAGCGCCAACGAACCGCTGTCGATCTGCGTTTCGCCGACGCGAGCGATGTGGAGCGAGCCGGCTCTCAGCGACAGCGAGAGGTCGAGATCGCCGATCAGGCTCCCCGTCCCGAGGCCCGGCAACCCGTCAACATCGAGCGAATCGCTGGCGAGATCCACATCGAGGCGCCCCGCTTGACCGCCATCCGGCCCCTTGAAGGCAAGCGCGCCCGTCAGCGTTGAGCGGTCCAGCGTCAGCTTGAGGTTGCGTCCCGAAAATCCGGCTGGCGACGCTTCCACCGCCCCCGATAGCGAGACGTTGCGATAAGGGAGCGCATTGGCGAAAGCGGCGACATTGGCCAAAGCCGGCGGCGCGCCGAGGGCCGCCCAATCGTGCAGGAGCGCGAAGTCCGCGCTTGAAAAAGCAACATCGCCGCGGAACTTAGCCCCTGCGCCGGTTTCGAGGTCGCCGTCCACCCGCAGGCGGCTTTGCTCCGGAAGGCCGAGGTTGAAACTGAGATTAAGCGGCGCGCCTGGCGCAGCCTTCAGCCTCACGCTGGCGTCGGGCAGCGTCTCAGCCCCAAGGATGATCGGCTGGGCGGAGATTTGGGCGTCGATCGCCGCCTCATTCTCACGGCCCTTAATCGCCGCCGATACAATGCGAGTGATCAGGGTCACGGCGCGCGCGGGCGCGACCCCGTCCTCGCCCTTGCGGCGCATGAGCGAATCGACATTGACCTGTTTCGCCTTCAGCGCCACGCTGATTTGCGCGGGCGAGCCGAAAACCAGTCTGGCGTCCCCATTCGCCCTGATCCCGCGCTCCTCGGGGCCTAAACGAAATTCCGCCTGGCGAAGGGCCGCCTGGCCCAAATCGGCGGTCAGGGGCCCCGCGATCCGCCAAGGGGTCGGCCCATCCTCGCCGGGCGCCGTGCCAGTCAGCGTGGCGGCGCCGGCGAACCGAAGGCCGCCAAGTCCGGCGTTCGGGTCGCCCTCGAGCGCGCCGTCGAATTCCGCGGCAGGCCAGCCTGGCCCCGCGTCAACCGCGAGGCGGAGGGGCGTTCCATCCGGCCCAGGTTTTTCCGAGGCGAGCCTGAAGACAACGGGAGCATTGTCTGGGCCGTCGAATTGGCCGCTCAGGCGCGTCGGTCCGTCGAGCGACGGCGCGGCCGCATCGATCTCGACGCCGGAAATCTCGGCGCCGGCTGTTGCGCCGCCGACGATTTTCACTCGCCCGTCCCGCACGCTCAGACGGTCGAACCCGGTCGAGTGGAGCCCCGCCATCCGGAGAGGCGGCAGCTTGAGCGCGCCGTCCGGTCCGCGCGTTAGGGTCAGAACGGGCTTCTCGAGACGAATATCGGAAAACCGGATCTGCCCGCTCGGAAGCTTGACCAGCTCGAGCTCCAGCCGCGCCGAGGCGAACTTGAGGTTCGCCCCCTCCTGGCCCGGCGCGCTGACCACGCCTTCGCCTAACGCGAGATAGGGCGTCGGCAGCAACCTGAGCTCAATCGGCCCGTTAAGGGAGACGTTCGCTCCCGTGATTGCGCTGAGCTGCGATTCGATCTCACCGCGCTGCGACGACCAGTCGATGAGATACGGCGCGACCAGCGCAACCGACATCACGGCGACAAGCGCGACCGCGATGATGGTCAGGATAGTGCGCACTAGGAAACGACTTCCATTCGGCCTCGGCGAGCTGCCGCGGCAAACGATTCGGCGTGCTTCGGGGTTAAAAATGCCGCGAAAGTATGACCATGACAATAAAGGCGGCGTTCGGGATTTGCGCTAGCGCACAGGCCAGCGACGATTGGCGTTGCGTTTCGGGTGGCAGCCCTCCGAAATGTCGCATAGCATCACCTTATATTCCATGAGCTTATGTCTTTGGCGGCCCTATCCTCGGCGCAGGCCGTATCGACCAACATCGAATGTGTTGACGGCGCAGGCCGAAGGCTTGACATTGGCCGCCAAGGCGCAAAACCCCGGGTCGGGCGCGCTGCATACGGGAGGCGATCCCCATGGACCTTCGACTGACCGAGGACGAACTCGCATTTCGCGCCGAAGTGCGCGCCTTCGTGCGTGATAACTTGCCAGCCTCGATCCGCGACAAGACCGTGGCTGGCCGGAAGGTCTCCAAGGACGACTATGTGCGCTGGACGCGCATCCTCGCGGCCAAAGGCTGGGGAGCCCCGCATTGGCCCCAGGAGTGGGGCGGCGCCGGATGGAGCCCGGTCAAACTCTCGATCTTTCTCGATGAGACGCAGCGCGGCAACGCGCCCGAACTGGTCGCGTTCGGCGTCAACATGGTGGGTCCGGTGATCTATACTTTTGGCTCCAGGGCGCAGAAGCAGCGATTCTTGCCGCGCATCATCGACCTTAGCGACTGGTGGTGCCAGGGCTTTTCGGAGCCCGGCGCGGGCTCCGACCTTGCGAGCTTGAGGACGAGCGCTCGCTGCCATGCCGACGGCTGGGTGATCTCAGGCCAGAAGACCTGGACCACCATGGCCCAATACGCCGACTGGATTTTCGTTCTCGCCCGCACCAACGCGCAGGCCAAAAAACAGGAGGGCATCTCCTTCTTCCTCGTCGACATGAAGACCCCTGGAATTACGGTGAAGCCGATCCAGACGATCGATGGCGGCCACGAGGTCAACGAGGTCTTCCTTGACGACGTGCGCGTTCCGACCGACGCGCTTG
This sequence comes from uncultured Alphaproteobacteria bacterium, assembly GCA_963696665.1. Classification (GTDB taxonomy): domain Bacteria; phylum Pseudomonadota; class Alphaproteobacteria; order Rhizobiales; family Beijerinckiaceae; genus Roseiarcus. The sequence goes on along the minus strand of CAVOLE010000008.1, from coordinate 589,821 downwards.
TCGGCGAGGAGAACAAGGGGTGGGACTACGCCAAGTTCCTGCTCGCCAACGAGCGCAACGGCATCGCTCGCGTTGGGGTGTCGAAGGCGCGCCTCGATCGGGTGCGCCAGCTCGCCTCGATTCCAGTCTATGGCTCTGGGCCGAAGATCGAGGACCCGTTCTTCCGCGCCAAGCTCGCCGAGGTCGAAGTGGAGCTGAAGGCGCTCGAAATGACCCAGATGCGCGTCATCTCCAACCGCCAGAATGCGGGCAAGCCTGATCCCGCCTCTTCGGTGCTCAAGATCAAGGGCTCGGAGATTCAGCAGGCGACCACCGATCTCCTGATGGAGGTCGTCGGACCTTACGCTTTGCCCTACCGGGACCCCGACGACATGAGCAACGAGCCTCCGGTGGGTCCGGACTGGGCGGCGCCGCTCGCGCCGATCTACTTCAACAACCGCAAGGTCTCGATCTACGGCGGATCGAACGAGATCCAGCGCGGCATCATCGCCAAGGCGATACTGGGGCTCTGAGGCCAATGGACTTTGATCTCAGCCCCGAACAGGAGCTTTTGCGCGACAATGTCGCGCGGCTGATGAAGGACCGTTACGGATTCGAGGCCCGCAAAACCTATCAGGCGAGCCCTCAAGGCTGGAGCAAAACCCTTTGGCGCGATTACGCCGAGATGGGCCTCATCGGCGCGCCCTTTAATGAAGCTGATGGCGGCTTCGGCGGCGGCGCGGTCGAGACCATGATCGTGATGGAGCAATTCGGCAAGGCGCTGGCGCTCGAGCCCTACCTTCAAACTGTTGTCCTATGCGGCGCCCTGTTGAAACACGGCGCAAGCGACAAGCAGCGGGCCGAGCTCATCGGCGCGATTGCGGCGGGCGAACTCAGGCTTAGCTTCGCTTATATGGAGAAGCAATCGGGCTTCGATCTCCATGATGTGGCTCTAAGCGCAGTCAAGGACGGCGGCGGCGGATTCGTGCTTAACGGAGAGAAAACGCTGGTCGGGCAGGGCGACAGCGCCGATAAGCTTATCGTTTCGGCTCGGGTGAAGGGCGAGCGACGCGACCGCGACGGAATCGCCCTCTTCCTTGTCGACGCCGACGCGCCCGGCGTGACCCGGCGCGGCTATCCGACCCAGGACGGACAGCGGGCGGCGGAGATCGGCTTCGCCAACGTCCGCGTTCCGCCGCACGACGTTCTGGGCGCGCCCGGACGGCGCGCTGCCGGTGATCGAGCGCGCGGTTGACGAGACGATCGCAGCCCTTGCCGCGGAAGCCGTCGGCGCGATGTCCGAGGCGCTGACAATGACGGTCGAGTACCTCAAGACGCGCAAGCAGTTCGGCGTTACGATCGGCTCGTTCCAGGCGCTCCAGCATCGCGCCGCCGACATGACGGTCGCGCTCGAACAGGCGCGCAGCATGATGTATCTGGCGGCGATGGCGGCGGACGAAGAGGATGCGGCCGAGCGCGCCAAGACCATGTCGGCGGTGAAAGCTCAAATCGGCCGCTCGGCCAAGCTCATCGGGCAGCAGGCGGTGCAAATGCATGGCGGCATCGCGATGACCTTCGAGTACAAAGTCGGCCACCTGTTCAAGCGGCTCACGATGATCGATGCGGCCTACGGCGACGCGGACGTTCACGTGCGCCGTCTGGCCGATGGCGCCAGCCTGTTCGCCTAGACCTTGTCGAGCGCCGCCCGCACAATCCTTGTCACCGGATTCGAGCCGTTCGGCGGCGAGACGGTCAATGCCTCGTGGGAAGCGGCGAAGAAGCTCGAGGGCTGGCGCTACGGCGAATACGTGGCGGTCGCGCGCCTCTTGCCCTGCGCCTATGATTCCTCGGTGAAGAAACTCATCCACGCGATTGAGACGCTGCGGCCGGAGGCGATATTGATGACCGGCCAGGCGGCTCGGCGCGGCGCCGTCTGCGTCGAGCGGTTCGCGCGCAACCTCGACGACGCCGCCGCAGCGGACAATGACGGCGCTCTGCGAACGGCGCTCAGGATCTCGCGCGCCGCGCCAGAATGGCTAGAGGCCGCGGCGCCGGTCAGCGCCATAGCGAGAGCCATTAAAGAAGCGGGAATTCCGGCGCGGGTGTCGACGAACGCCGGAAGCTTTGTCTGCAACCATCTCTATTTCGGCGCGCTGCAGTATCTAAGCGACAAGAGGTTGGCGATCCCCGCCGTTTTCGTGCATTTGCCTGTGACCCCTGAGCAGACCCCGCCCGGCGCCAGCGCGAAACGGATGACGTCGGCCTTAGCCGCAGACGCGCTCCGCGTCGCAGCAGCTGCGATGATGGACTTGTCGAAACTGGTCGAGACTGCGTGAGTCGCACGCTCTATCTCGGCGTCGACGGGGGCGCGACCCGTTCCAAGGCGCGATTGCGCGACGCGGATGGAAAAGTGCTCGCTGAGGCGACCGGATCCGCGGCGAATATCCACGTCGATTTCGCTGCGGCGAGAGCCGCCTTGCGGACGCTTGTCGACGCGGCTCTGATCAAACGCCGGGCTCAATCAAGCCGACCCCGGCTCGATCGCGATGGGCCTGGGGCTGGCCGGATTCAAGGGCGAGAGCGACGAGGCGCGGGTCGCAGCGGCTTTTCCAGGATTCTTGCGCGTCCGCGCCGGGAACGATGCGACGACCGCCTGCATCGGCGCCCATGCGGGCGCGGATGGCGGGCTCATTATCGCTGGCACCGGGTCGGCGGCGGTTGCGCGCGTTCGGAACAAGGAGACCATCATCGGGGGGCGCGGTTTCGCGCTTGGCGATGACGGGTCAGGCTCGCATATCGGTCTCGACGCGATGCGCTCCGCGATGCGCGCCTATGATCGGATCGGTCCGTCTGGCGCGCTAACGGACCACCTCATCGGCCAGTTCAACAATGATCCGGTCGCGATGATGAATTGGGCGCTTTCTGCGAAGCCAGGAGATTTCGGCGGCTTCGCGCCGCGCGTGTTTGAACACGCGGTGAGCCATGATCCGATCGCGCTCGAGATCGTTCGGACTGCCGCGCGCGCTATCGGCGTGCTGACGCGCGGCGTGGTCGCGCTTGGCGCCGAGCGGGTCGCTTTGGTCGGCGGCGTGGGCGAAGCCTTGCGCCCCTATTTCGACCCCGATATCGCCGCGCGCCTCAAGCCGCCGCTGTACGATCCGACCGACGGGGCGATCCTGTTCGTCGGCGGCGCCGTGGCGTCGCAAAGGAAAGTCGCGCCATGAAGGTTCTCTACGGCGCGCGCATCTTCGACGGCGAACGGCTGCACGACGATTGCGCCCTCATTGTCGAGGGCGAGTGGATCCAGGCGCTCGCTCGCTTTAAGGACCGCCCCCGCGGCGGCGAGCAAGCGGATCTCGGCGGCGGGATTCTGAGTCCTGGCTTCATCGATTGGCAGATCAACGGCGGCGGGGGCGTGCTGTTCAACGCCAATCCGACCGTTGAGGGCATCGCCGCGATCGCAGCTGCACATCGCCGCGCCGGCGTGACCGCTTTTCTACCGACCGTTGTGACCGACGCGCCGCAAGTGCTTGCCGAGGCGCTGGCAGCTGCCCGGGAAGCGCGCGAACGCATTCCCGGCGCGCTCGGAATCCATGTCGAAGGGCCGTTCATCGACATGAAGCGCAAGGGCGTTCATCCGCCCGAATTCATCCGTCCGATGAAGGACGAAGACGCCAACGCGCTTATCGCCGCGCGCGCGGGCGTTATGGTCGTGACGCTCGCGCCCGTGTCGGTCCCTTTGGACTTCATACGACGTTTGGCGAAAGCCGGAGTTATCGTCAGCCTCGGCCATTCGGACGCGAGCGCGGAGGAGGCGCAAGCCGTCTTCGACGCCGGCGCCAGCGCCGTCACCCATCTCTATAACGCGATGAGCCAGCTTTCCTCACGCGCGCCGGGCGTCGTGGGCGCGACCCTTTCCGATCCGCGCATCATCTGCGGTCTCATCGCCGACGGCGAGCATGCCCATGCCCTCGCCTATCGTGTGGCTCTAGCTGCGAAGGGGCCGCGCGGCATTGCGCTCGTGTCCGACGCCATGCCGCCCGCGGCCGGCGGACCGGACGTCTTCGAGTTGCAGGGGAGACGGATGACGCGCGTCGGCAATAAGCTCATCGCCGAAGATGGAACGCTCGCCGGCGCCGCGATCACCATGCGCGACGCGATCGACTATGTCCTCAACGTGCTCAAGGTCCCGCTCGCCGATGCGCTGATGATGGCGACGCTGACGCCAGCCCGGCTGCTTCGCGTCGAAGATCGCATCGGGCAGCTCAAGCCTGGCCTTCGCGCCGATCTCATGCACCTGACCGACGATCTTGAGGTGGCGGAAGTGTGGACGGGCGGACGCCGGCTCGAGGAAGTCGAGACCGTAGCGTAAGTCGCCGCGCGAAACTGTAGCGGCGACCGCTGGTCGCGGCAGACGCGGTCCAAAGGGCGTTCCGAAGGACGCCCGTCTTTCGACGGGCTATGGACCGCGTCTTCAGCACGGCCGACGCCGACCGAAAAATCGACAATTTCTTGACAGGTCGGGTTCGGATATGGTATTGTTTTTCAGAAAAGTAGCGGTCGGCTTGGCTGGCTGTTGTCCGGAGAAACCGCAGAGGCGTCGACCGTACAGGTCGGAAGCGGAAAACAACTCGCTAAACGTACCGCAAGTCATTGAAATCGCTCAAAACGGACTCGCAAAGGGCGTTAGGGATGGGGCGAAAGGGTCATACCCTCAGCGGCATCAGCACGTAGAGCGCCGGCGCGTCTTCGCGATCTTGAATAAGGGTCGGAGAGCCCGGATCGGCGAGCCGGATCAAGGCGGTGTCGGACGACAGTTGCCCGACGATGTCGAGCAGATAGCGGGCGTTGAAGCCGATATCGATGGGCGCGGAATCGTAGTCGGCCTCGATCTCCTCGCTGGCTGAGCCCGAGTCCGGATTGTTGACGGAAAGGGTCATCTTGCCCTCAGTGATCGCGAGCTTGATTGCGCGGCCGCGCTCGGACGACAGCGTCGACACCCGGTCGACCGCCTTTTCGAACGGCTCCTTGTCTACGACGAGGCGCTTGTCGTTGCCGGTCGGGATGACGCGCGCATAGTCAGGGAAGGTGCCGTCGATCAGTTTCGTGGTTAACACCACGTCGCCGAACTGAAAGCGCGCCTTGGCCGTTGAAATCTCGATCGTCACGTCCTGGCTCAAATCCTCAAGCAGCTTCTGCACCTCGTTCACCGCTTTGCGCGGCACGATGACGCCCGGAATGCCCGTCGATCCTTCCGGCGCGGGCGCTTCGACCCGCGCCAGGCGATGGCCGTCGGTCGCGACGGCGCGCAGCATCGGCGCTCCCGCAATGTCGACGGTGTGGAGGTAGATGCCATTCAGGTAATACCGGGTCTCCTCGGTCGAAATCGCGAATTGCGTGTTCTCGATCAGGCGTTTGAGCTCAGCGGCCGGCAGCGCGAACCGGTGCGAGAATTCACCCGAAGTCAGATCGGGAAAGTCGGAGGCGGGAAGGGCCTGCAGCGTGAACCGCGACCGGCCGGCGCGCAGGACGAGCTGGCCCGTGTCGCCGGTCGTCTCAAGGCTTGCCTGCGCCCCCTCCGGGAGCTTGCGCACAATGTCGTAGATCACATGCGCCGGAACGGTCGTCGCGCCTTTCTGGGCGACATCGGCTGGTACCGATTCGGCCGCCTCCAGGTCGAGATCGGTGCTTTTCAGCGCCAGTTTGCCGTCGCCCGCTTCAATCAGCACATTGGCGAGGATCGGGATGGTGTTGCGCCGCTCGACGATGCGATGGACGTGGCCAAGCGCCTTGAGCAGGACCGAACGCTCGATGGTGACCTTCATCGCATGAAATCCCGAGGTGTTTCCTGAGGGCCGACGCGCCCACAAGGGGCGCGGACCTTGCCAAGGCGTTTCCGGCGATGCAAGGGCGCAGAAGCCGACCGAGCCTCGTGTCCTCAAGGATTTTCGCCGCTTCGTCAATTCCGGCGTAAGCTTTACCGGCCCTTAAACCGCGGCCTTTACGCTCCTGGACCTGGCGGGGCGCGTTTCGCCCGAAGCTCCTTCATCAGGAGACGCCGCGAGCGGGATCAGCGATGTTCGGCCGAGGCGGCAAGAAAACCCGGACGCGGATCGAGCCGCGCCTCGATTGGCGCGGCGGCGGCGCCGCCGGAGGCGATCTTCGCGCCGATCCCGCCGACCGCCCGCCCACGAGCCGCAAGAGAAAAAACGCCCCATCGCGATCCGGCTCGAGCGTGAAGCGCGGCAAGCGGCGCCGTTCGGTCATCGGCCACCTCATGTATTGGGGCCTGGTGCTCTCAGTTTGGGGCGCCATCTTCCTCGCCGGGCTCTTCGCCTATTACGCGAGCCAGCTGCCGCCGATCGATCAGCTCGCGGTGCCCAAGCGGCCGCCCAATATCGCCATTCTCTCCGACGATGGCTCGCTCATCGCCAATCGCGGCGACACGGGCGGTCCCGCGGTCAGGCTCATCGATCTGCCGCCGTATCTGCCCAAGGCGTTCGTCGCCATCGAGGACCGACGATTTTATGAGCACAACGGGGTCGATCCGATCGGCATGGCGCGCGCCCTTCTGCGCGACATCGCCGGGGGCGGCAGCGTTGAGGGCGGCTCGACGCTGACCCAGCAGCTCGCCAAGAATCTGTTCCTGACCCAGGAGCGCACGCTGTCGCGCAAAATCCAGGAGGCGATCCTCGCGTTCTGGCTCGAGCGCCGCTACTCGAAGGACCAGATCCTCGAACTCTATCTTAACCGTGTCTATTTCGGCTCGGGCGCGTATGGGGTCGAAGCGGCGGCGCAGAAATATTTCGGCAAGAGCGCGCGGTTCGTGACGCTGTCGGAAGCCGCGGTGCTCGCCGGCCTCATGAAGTCTCCGACCAAACTCGCGCCCAACCGCAACCTTGCGGGGGCTAACGAGCGCGCAGCGCAGGTTATTACGGCGATGGCCGAGCAGGGACATATCACCGAGGCGATGGCAAAGGCCGCGCTCGCCAATCCGGCGCAAGTCAAGCACGACAAGAGCGCAGGCTCGATCAACTATGCCGCCGACTACGTGATGGACGCGCTTGCCGACACGGTCGGCGCGATCGACGAGGACATCGTGGTGACGACCACGATCAATCTCAAGATGCAGGCCGAGGCGGAGCGGGCGCTGACGGAGGAGCTCAACGCAAAGGGCGCGAAGTTTGGCGTCGAGCAGGGCGCGTTGGTGGCGCTCGATCCCAACGGGGCGATCAAGGCGATGGTCGGCGGGCGCAACTATGCCGACAGCCAGTTCAATCGCGCGGTCGCGGCCAAGCGCCAGCCCGGCTCGTCGTTCAAGCCCTTCGTCTATCTGGCGGCGCTGGAGAAGGGGCTTACTCCTGATACGGTGCGGGAGGACGCGCCGATCACGGTCAAAGGCTGGAGCCCCGAAAATTACTCGCGCGAATATTTCGGGCCGGTGACGCTAACCAAGGCGCTGGCGCTCTCGCTCAACACCGTCGCCGTTCGGCTCGGCCTGGAGGTCGGGCCGAAGACGGTGGTCGCGGTCGCGCATCGACTTGGGATCACGTCGGACCTTGATCCCGTCCCCTCGATCGCGCTCGGCTCCTCGGAGGTGACGCCGCTCGAAATGGTCTCGGCCTATGCAGCGTTCGCCAATGGCGGCCTCCGCGTCCAGCCGCATGTGATCGCGCGCGTCCGTACGGCGAACGGAAAGCAGCTCTACGTACGACGCAATGCGAATTTCGGCCGGGTGATCGAGCCACAATATGTCGCGATGATGAACCAGATGATGGAGGAGACGCTCTTGACCGGGACCGCCCGCAAGGCGGAACTGCCCGGCTGGCAAGCTGCGGGCAAAACCGGAACGAGCCAGGATTGGCGCGATGCCTGGTTCCTTGGCTACACGAGTTATCTTGTCGCCGGAGTGTGGCTCGGCAATGACAACTCTTCGCCGACCAAGAAGGTGTCGGGCGGCAATTTGCCGGTCGAAATCTGGAGCCGGTTCATGAGGGCGGCGCACGAGGGCGTGCCCGTCGCCGGCTTGCCGGTCGGGACGTGGCGCAGCGCTAATGCGCAGAACCCGGACGCTTCGCCCTCGCCTCCGCTCAACCTCACCGGCTCCCAGATGGGGACCGGCGGACGCGGAGGGCGTCCGCCGCAACCGGCGCCCCCGCCCGAGGCCTTCACGCCGCAGCCAAGAGTCGCGAGCCCCCGCGGAGCCCGCCCCGCGGAAGACGGGGGCCTGCTTCCCCCCGCCGAGATTCCGAACGGCGGCCGCAGCTCTGCTCCACGCGACAAGGGGCTGCTCGACAAGCTGTTCGGAACGTTATGAGAGCGGCACGACCGTTGCTTTGACGCCCTGAGGGCGCCAATCTGAAGCTGCGCATCCAGTCAGTGGAGCAGTTCGATCCATGTCGAAACGGCTCGTCGCATGTGTGGCGTTGATCCTCGGGCTTTCCTTTGCGGGAGCCCACGCCGACACGCTGCCGCTGCCCGACAATCTCACCGGATTCAGCACACGTGACGGCGAAGTCTATTTCGCCGAGAGTGACGCCCACGAGGCCTATTTTCCGCTCGCGGATAACTTCCTGACCCAAAAGACCCAGTCCTATTGCGGCGTCGCCAGCATCGTTATGGTCTTGAATGCGCTCGGGCTGCCCGCGCCGGCGGTTCCCGAATACGAGCCCTACCGCACCTTCACCCAGGATAATGTGCTGAACGAGCGGACGGACGCGGTTCTGCCGCGCCAGACCTTGGCGCGGCAAGGCATGACGCTCGATCAGCTCGGCGGAATTCTCGCCACGCTGCCGGTCAAGGCGGAAGTCCATCATGCTTCGGACAGCTCGGTCGAGGAGTTCCGCAAACTGGCCAGCGCCTATCTTCGCGAGTCCGGCCATTTCGTGATCGTGAACTACCTGCGCAAGGCGCTCGGCGAGAAACTTGGCGGCCATATATCGCCGCTCGCCGCCTATGACGGAAAAGCCGACCGCTTTCTCATCCTCGACGTGGCGCGCTACAAATACCCGCCGGTCTGGGTGAAGACGGCCGACATATTCGCCGCGATGAACACGCCCGACGCCGTTAATGACAACAAGACTCGCGGATTCGTGCTGGTTACGGCGGCCAGCATGCAATAGCCCTGCAGCGTCCCTTCATCCCGGATTGCTCCCGGGGGCTGGCCCCAGGAGAACAATCCTTTATTCGCGGACCTTACAGCTCGACGCCGCGCGTGCCTACGTCAATCGCATAGACCGAGGTGCTGGCGCAGATGAACAGGCGGTTGTGGTGGTGGCCGCCGAAGCAGAGATTTCGCGGCTACTTCCGGCAGCACGATCGCGCCGAGCGGCGTGCCGTCGGGCGCGAACACGCGCACCCCGTTCAGCGCATGGTTCGGCGACCAGCCGCCGGCCGCCCAGATGTTGCCATCCTCGTCTGAGCGGATGTCGTCTGCAATATAGGGTTGAGGCACGTCCTTGAAGTCGTGCAACAACCGTCCGTTGGAGAGCTTGCCGTCGTCGCTTACGTCGTAAACGCGGATCAGCGTTTGCTTGACGGCGCCGCCCAGCGCGCCGGTGTCGGTGACGTAGAATTTCTTCTCATCGGGCGAGAAGCAAAGCCCGTTCGGCATGCTGAAGTCGCCGACGACCACGTCCATTTTCCCGGTTTTCGGATCGAGCCGGTAGACATTGCGCGGCAGCTCCGCCTCCTCGCGATTCCCCTCGTGGTCGCCGCCGATGCCGTAGCTCGGGTCGGTGAACCAGACGGTGTCGTCGGACTTGACAATCACGCCGTTCGGCGAATTGAGCGGCTTGCCGTTGAACTTGTCGGCGAGCGTCGTGATCGTCCCGTCATATTCGGTGCGGGTGACGCGGCGGGTGCCCTGTTCGCAGGAGACCAGGCGGCCCTGGCGGTCGCGGGTGTTGCCGTTGGTGAAGTTGGATGGCTGCCGGAACACATGGGTGTGGCCAGTCGCGACGTTGTGAGCCATGAGCCGGTTGTTCGGGATGTCGCTGAAGATCAGCAAGTGCTGGTCGCCGAACCATACTGGGCCCTCGGCCCAGACGCCGCCGGTCCAGATGCGAACCAGACCGGTCGTGCCGGCGCTGTATTTGGCGAAGCGCGGGTCGAAAACCTCGAAGGCGGGATCGGGATAGATCGCCGTCGAGGGATCGTTCCAGTCGCGCAACGGGGGCATTGTGCCCGGCGGGTCGGACATGTTGGTCTGGGCAAGAGCAGGGGCCGCGGCGACCGATGAGGCAGCTGCGACGGCAGCCGAACGCAGAAAGTTGCGTCGATCCATTAGCGTTTCCTCCTATGCCGGTTTTTTCCGGCAGCCAAAGACTAATCGCGCCGGAAGGAGCCGGGCAAGCGGATCGCGGGAAATTTTCTGTCGGCGGTTAGAATATTTCCTGTCCCGGCCGGTTTCCTTTTTGGCGAAGACAGGCAAGCAAGACTGAGAAACCTACCCGACAAAGTTTTTTTAACCTTTCGAGTGGCGCCAACTGTCGCGCGCACAGCGGCCGGCGCCTCATCAGCCAGCGCTGGGTCCGTCTTTGCGCCCGCACGCGGGCGCGAGTTCAATCAATTCGACGCCCTGGTGGAAACCGTCGCCCGAGGAATCAGACCTCCCGCCAACCGGGCTCTGTTGGATCGGTCAGATGGTAGTGGATCGGCCCGATGCCCGAGATCGCGATGATGGACGGCTCCGGGGCGCCTTTCTTGACCCCATCATAGTGAGGCGTCTTTGCCACTCGGCGCACGAATGAGCCGGCCGGCACGGGAACGGCAGCGTCCGGGGCGAAATCCTCGCCGCTCGCGACGTACCATGTGCCGGACATCACGACGTAGAGCCGGTCGGTCTCGTACCAATGCGGTGCGCTCATGTAGCCGGGATGCCACCGGATGAGCACGAAATATTGACCCGGGGCGTCGATCGCGCCGTACATTGTGGCCAATTCCGCCATTCCAGGCGGAAAGTTGTAGAGTCCCTTCCACGGAATCTCGTCCGGCCGCTTTATAATTGTCATCGTCGGGTCGACGCCGGCGGCTTGCGCCGGCTTCAGGCGGAGCGCCATGCCCGCCATCGCGAGTAGGGGCGCTGCGACGAGATCGCGCCGGCGCGTTTCAAATATGTTCATGGCCTGCTTCCCTTCTGTCTGTCCTATTGTCATCAACGGGCTCACGGCGTGAAAGAGGCGGCCGCGCAACTTTTTATGACGCCGCTTGAGCGCAAGTGGACCCCGGCCCAAATCGGCCCCCTTTCTGATATTGTTGACTTAGTCTATAATTATTATATACTGCTTGTTTCCGCCCCGGAGGGCTCGCAATGGTTGCTTCCGTCATCGAATACCCCCTCGCTCGCGCTCGATGGCCGGCGCCGTTGGCGGAGGCGTCCGAGAGCACGTTCCGCGACGCGATGCGGCAATTGGCGCGCGGCGTCTCGATCGTGACCTTCGGCGCGGGCGCCGATCGCGCTGGCTTCACTGCAAGATTGGTGACGTCGCTCTCATCCGACCCGCCAAGCCTCATTGCCTGCATTCCTCTTGGCTCACCGAGCTTGAACGCCCTGTGGCGCTCCTCTGCCTTTGCGGTCAATCTTCTCGCCGTGGATCAGCAAGAATATGCTGAGCGTTTCGCTGGGCGTTCCGGGCTTCAGGGCTCCGAGCGCTACCAGGGAGGCCCGTGGCGACCGCTGCCGAGCGGCGTCCTCTGCCTCGCCAATTCGATCGCCGCGTTCGATTGCCGGATCGGGGATAGGATCGAGCGGCACACGCACGCCATTCTCATCGGCCGCGTGGGCCATGTCTTTATGGGAAGCGGATCGGGCGCGCTGGTCTATTGGCGCGGCGGCTATGATCAAGTGGGCTGGAGCGGCGATCAAATCGCCTGTGCAACCGGCCTCTCGCCGGTCAGATCCCGCCTGCGGAAACGCGCCCCTTAGCGCCACGGACTGAGCGAACTCTGCCGACGCCGGAGTCGCGGTCGGTATCGCAAGCGCTCTACCGGTTCCGCCTTGCGAGGGAGCCTCCTGGCTTATTGAGCCATAGTCAAGCGACAAGCCTCGGTTGAGTTGCAATAAACAGCCCATACGCTTATCTACCCGCCTATGAAGCTCGGCGATTGGCTTAAGCGCAACCAGGTGTCGCGCACGGATTTCGCGCGCCGCATCGGCGTTTCGCCCGGCGCGGTGACCCTGATCTGCCGCGAACACGGATCTTGGCTCTCGCGCGAAACCGCCGAACGGATCGTCGCCGAGACGCAAGGGGCCGTCACGCCCAACGATTTTCTCGCCGCGGCGCCCAGGAACTCGACATGCTCAATCCTGTCGCAGACGCCATCGACGCCTTCGCCCGCGGCGAGATCGTCGCGGTCACCGACGACGACGATCGCGAGAACGAGGGCGACCTGATCATCGCCGCTTCGCTCTGCACCACCGAGAAGATGGCCTTCATCATCCGCAATTGCTGCGGCATCGTCTGCGCGCCCTTGACCGGCGACGACGCGCGCCGGCTCAACCTTGCCCCGATGGTGGCGGTCAACGACGCCCCGCTCGGCACCGCCTTCACCGTCTCGGTCGATGTGCGCCATGGGCTGACGACCGGCATTTCGGCCGCGCAGCGCACCAACACCGTGCGCGCGCTCGCCAATCGCAACATGGGCGCAAGCGATTTCGTCCGCCCCGGCCACGTGTTTCCGCTCGTCGCCAAAGATGGCGGCGTGCTCATGCGCTCCGGCCATACCGAGGCCGCGGTCGACCTCTGCAAGCTCGCGGGTCTGCCGCCCGTCGCCGTCATCTGCGAGCTTGCGAATGACGACGGCACCGTGATGGTCGGGCCCCAGGTCGAGGCCTTCGCCGAAAAGCATAAGATCAAGCGCATTTCGGTCGCCGACCTGATCGCCTACCGGCAGGCGCGCGAGAAGTTGGTCGAGCGGGTCGCCTGCTTTCCGATTGACACGCCGATCGGCGAGCTTCAGGGCTACGCCTATCGCACCCCGTTCGATCCTGTCCTGCATTTCGCCTTCGTTCATGGCAGCATCGGCGACGGGCGGGACGTGCCGGCGCGGTTGCATCGGGCCGACATCCTGAGCGACATTTTCGGCTCGGGCCCCATTCCCAAGGTTTTGCACCGCTTCAAGGCGGAGGGGCGCGGGGCGCTCGTCTACCTGCGCGACGGCGCGGCGGGCGTGCCGGCGAACCACTGGCGGCGCCCACGCGACGGGCTCGGACGACGCGCGCGAGAGCCAGTGGCGCGAGGTCGGACTGGGCGCGCAGATCCTACGTGACCTTGGCGTGAATTCGATCCGACTGCGAACCGACAATCCACGCACCTATGTCGGGCTTTCCGGCTTCGGCATCGAGATCGCCGCGGTCGAGCCGATCGACGGCTGAGCGCGGGAGGGGGACGCCGCTACAACCAACGCGAGAATTCCGCCCCCGATGAAAAGCAAATAAACGGGCTTAAACGCGAGTAAACGTTAGTAAGCGCTAGTAAATTAGCTAGCGTTTACTAGCGTTTATTTTTTCGAATTGAGCCTTTTCAATGGGTTGCGAGCGAAAAAAATTAAAAAATTTGCCACCCGCCGCCGCACACGCCTTGAGGTGGTGTCCGAGGCCGTCCGAAGGCGCATGCCGCATGCCTTTCATTTCCTGCCCCCGAGGCGTGGGTCCGATCCGTCAGATCCAATGATATAGCATGAAATTCAGATTTTGCCAATAGGATAGTCAGAATTTCCGAAAGGCGATCGTCCGTTGAATCCCGGTTGCGCGGCGAGGGCATGAAGCCTTCGCGCGTCTTCACAAAGTCTTGCGGCCGGGCGGCCTTGCCATGAGGCGGCTCTCACGGCCAAGAGAAAGCCCTCCATGTCCAACTCCCCTGCCGATACGAGCCCCGCGGGCGTTGTCGCCGCGGAAGCGGTCCTGCAAAATCCGGCTACGCTCAGCGACCTTCTGCGCGTCCAATCCTATGTCTGGTTCTGGATCGGCCGGGTCTGCAACAGCCTCGCCGTGCAGGTCCAGGCCATCGCGCTCGCGTGGCAGGTCTATGCGGTCGCGCGCCATACCGCCTCGGTCAATCAGGCGGCGCTGGCGGTGGGCATGCTGGGCTTGGCCCAGTTCCTGCCGATGTTCGCCCTTACCCTGTTCGCCGGCCACGCCGCGGATATTTACGACCGGCGCAAGATCATGATGGCGGGTCTTGTCGTGCAGCTCTTAACGTCGGCCCTGTTCGCGGCGATGGCCTATGGCGGGCTGAACATTCTCTGGCCGATCTATGGCGTCGCGGCTTTGTTCGGCTGCGCCCGCGCCTTCTATACGCCGGCGAGCGCCGCTCTCGCGCCGACCCTGGTCGAGCGGCGGCTGATCCCGCGCGCGATCGTCGTCAATTCGGCGGGCAATCAGATGGCGACCATCATCGGCCCCGCAATCGGCGGGCTCCTGGTGGCGGCTTCGCCCGTTGCGGCTTTCGTCGTGTCGGGCGGGCTCTGCCTCGCCTCGCTCGTCTCCCTGCTCTTGGTCAAGTCGCCGCCGCGTGAGCCGCGTCCGACCGCCTCGCGCTGGGCGCTGATCGCCGAGGGCTTGAACTATGTCTGGACGACCAAGGTTGTCCTCGGCGCGATCAGCCTCGACCTGTTCGCGGTTCTCTTGGGCGGCGTCACAGCCCTTTTGCCGGTCTATGCCCGCGACATCCTGCATGTCGGGCCGCAAGGCTTCGGGATCCTGCGCGCCGCCCCGTCGGCCGGCGCCATCGCGCTCGGCTTCGTATTGGCCGCGCGGCCGCCGAAGTCGCATGTGGGCTTAAAGATGTTCGTTGCGGTTGGGATCTACGGGCTCGCCACATTGGTGTTCGCTGTGTCGCGCTCGATGGTGTTGAGCGTGCTTGCGCTCGCGACGCTCGGGGCGGCCGACATGGTCTCGGTCTTCGTGCGTCAGAGCCTGGTGCAAATCGTGACGCCCGATCCCATGCGCGGGCGCGTCTCGGCGGTGTCGAGCCTGTTCATCGGCGCGTCCAACGAATTGGGCGAATTCGAATCCGGCGGAATGGCGCGCCTGCTGGGCCCAGTCGGCTCGGCGATTTTCGGCGGCTGCGGCGCGATCCTGGTGACGGTGCTGTGGGCCTGGATTTTTCCGGCGCTGAGGAAGGCGGACAGGCTGGAATAGGGGAGGCGCAACGGGTGGATGAGACGCCGATGGCGGCGGGCCCCTCTCCTATGTCACCCCCGCGTTGCGCGGGGATGACATGAGGGCGCTCTACGAGCCGAATTCGGCGATCGCCACGTCCGACAGGCGTTGGAAGCGAAGGGCGCTGTTGGCTTCTTCGAGGAAGCCGGTGGTCAGGCACACCATGGTCATGTCGCGCGCGGGATCGACCCAGTAGTTCGTCGTGCCTGCGCCCATCGCGCCATAGGCGCCGGGGGTGGAAAGGTGGCCGGAATAGGTCGGATGGAGGCCCTCGCCGCGGAGGAAGAAGCCTAGTCCCAGATTGGCGGGGAAGAGCGGCCAGCCTTTGAGCTCGCGCGCGTAGGTCCACAGGTCGTTCGGCTTCGCGCCGGTGTGGTTGCTGGTCGCGAGCTCGACCATGGGCCGCGACAGCACCCGCTTGCCGTTTAAGGCGCCGCCGAGCCGCAGGGCCTCGGCGAAGCGCAAGACGTCGGCGCCGGTCGAGATGAAACCGCCGGCCGGGATTTCGATGTCCAAGGCCGGGTTCAGGATTGCCTGGCCAAGACCGACCAGCGCGGAGGCGTCGAACATGCCGGGGCTCTCGTCCGACACGCGCGGCATGACCGCCCGCGCGGCGAGCGCTTTCGCGCCCAGCGCGCCGAGCGCCGTATCGGACATGCCGAGCGGCTCGAGCATCTCCTCGCGCGCGATGTCGCGCAGCTTGCGTTTTTTCCCGTCAAGCTGGCGCACGACCTGTCCCAGGATCGCATGCGCCATGATCGGCGAATAGCTCACTTCCTCGCCGGGCACGGCCTCCAGCGCGACATCGCAGACCGCGGCGGTCACGGCGTCGAGGTCGCCGATCTTGTCAGCGGGAACCGCAGGAAAACTCGCGGGCAGGCCGCCGCTGTGTGAGAGCAGCTGGCCAATCGTGACCCGCTGCTTGCCCCTGGCTGCGAAGGCTGGAATGATCTCGCTGACGAACGTGTTCAGGGACGCTTCGCCCCGCTCCACGCGCTGCAACACCAGGACGGCGTTGAACGACTTCGAGATCGAGAAGATGGGAAACACGCTGTCGAGCCGCATGGGCTTGCCCGCGCCGCGGTCGGCGAACCCGGTCGCCTGTTCGAAGACGACCTTGCCGCCGACGGCGACAATCGTGACCGCGCCGTCATAGAGCTTGCGCTCCACGTCTCTTTCGATCGCCTTTTGCAGGCGGCTCATGGCTTCCCCCTTGTAAGCACGGAGTCGGGAGGCTGATCCTGACCGCTGGAGAGCGCAAACTGGACAATCCGGTCGATCAACCCGCCGCTCATTCGAAGTAGCAGACCCACAGAGGCTTGGAAAGCTGGGGCCGTCGGATTAGCCGGTCGCTCCCGTCGAAATCCGGCGCGCCTCAACGAACGCTGGGATTCGTCTCGCGCCAGCGCTGCCAGCGGCGGCGCAATTCGCCGTGGCGCAGGCCGGTCGTTTCGTCGAGCGTCTCGACCTCGACCATGCGATCGGTGCGAAAATGCCGGAAGCCTTGGCGCAGCTCGCACCAGGCGACCAGCATGCGGCTCGTCTCGGCGTAGCCGAGAATGACCGGCCACACTTTTCGTTCGGTGTCCTCGCCCGCCTCCGACCGGTAGCGCAGTTTCAGTTTCCGGCCCTGTCGGATCGCCGATCTCAGGCTCGACGGATCGACGCTTTCCTTTTGCTCCGCAAAGGTCGGCTTCACGCCGACGCTCGGCTCGACGATGAACGGGCGCAGACGCTCGGGAACGACCGCGGCGATCTTCGCGATCACGTCGCGCGCCGCATTGGCGAGCGCCTTGTCCGAGCGGCCCGCCACCCATTGCGCGCCCAGCATGACCGCCTCGATTTCATCAGGCGTCAGCATGAGCGGGGGCATGTCGTAGTCGGACGCAAGGAGATAGCCCAGGCCCGCCTCGCCTTCGATGGGAACCCGCTGGCCGATCAGGTCGGCGACGTCGCGGTAGACCGTGCGCTTCGAGACTTCGAGCTCCTCCGCCAACGCCTCCGCCGTCACGGGCCGGGAGGATCGGCGGAGGATCTGGATGATCTGAAACAATCGGTCGGCGCGGCGCATGCTGAACTCCTGCTGACAGGATGGTGTCAGCAGGCCCATGCGACAAGGCCCTTCGCAACGCCGCAGCGACTGTGCGGAACGAAAGGAGAGCCCCATGAAATTCGCGTCAACACGTCTCGTCGCCGCCGACCTCAAGACTTTGGTCGGTTTCTACGAAATGGTGACGGGCCAGACCGCCGAATGGCTTGCCCCTGTATTCGCCGAGATCGTGACCCCTTCCGCGACGCTCGCCATCGGGGGCGTCGAAACGGTGGCGCTGTTCAAGGAGGGCAGCGCCGAGCCAACCGCCAATCGCACCGCGATCCTCGAGTTTCAGGTCGATGACGTCGATGCGGAATTTGCCCGCCTGAAGGACAAGGTCGAGGTGGTGCAAGCGCCGAAGATAATGCCCTGGGGCAATCGCGCGGCTCAGTTCCGCGATCCCGAAGGGACGCTCGTGGGCATGTATACGCCGGTGACGGACGCGGCGAAGGCGCGGTTCGCGGCGCGATAGAGGCAGGTGCGCTTAGGTCACCGCAGAAAGCGGCGTCGCGACCTCTTCCAAGGGCTTGCGCTCCGCGTTGACGGCGTAGCGGGCGGCGACCGCGGCGGCGGCGAACATGAGACAAGCGGCGAAAACGTAGCCGGCAAAGATGCTCCCCCGCGAGCCGCTTTCGATAAGCTTGCCGAAGACGAGAGGCGCGGCGACGCCGCCGATTCCTGTTCCGATCGCATAAAAGATCGCGATGGTCATGGCGCGAATCTCGATCGGAAAGGTCTCGCTGACCGTGAGATAGGCCGCGCTCGCCGCGGGGGACGCAATGAAGAACACGATCATCCACCCGATGGTTTGGCCCATCGCCGTGAGCAGATCCTGCTTAAAGGCGACCGCGACCGCGATCATGAGAAGGCCGGAGAGCCCATAGGTCAGGGTGATCATCAGGCGGCGCCCGAGGGTGTCGAACAGGCGCCCGAGAATGACCGGCCCAAGAAAATTGCTGACCGCGAAGGGTAAGATGTACCAGCCGACGGCGTCCGACCCGACCGAGTAGAATTTCGTCAGGACCAGCGCATAGGTGAAGAAGATGGCGTTGTAGAAGAACGCCTGCGCCGCCATCAGCGTCAGCCCGACGAAGGTCTGCACCCGATGGCGCTTGACCAATGTGTCGAACACTTCCGCAAGCGGCGTATGATCGCGCGAGCGCAGGCGGATGGATTTGTTGGAGGGGACCGGCTCGAGCTTGACCCCTCCGTCCTCGAATCGCTGTTCGATGCCCTTGACGACCGCCTCGCCCTCCTTTTCCCGCCCGTGGATAGCGAGCCAACGCGGGCTCTCGGGTATCCACATGCGCATGAAGAAAACGGCGAGGCCGAGGATCGCGCCCGTCAGGAACGCGAGCCGCCATCCGAATTCCGAAGGGATCAGCGCCGGATTGAGCAGGACGACCGCGACCAAGGCGCCGAGCGCCGCGCCAATCCAGAAACTGCCGTTGATCGTGAGATCAAGCTGGCCGCGGTAGCGCGCCGGGACCAGTTCCTGAATGGTCGAGTTGATGGCGGAATATTCGCCCCCGATGCCGCAGCCGGTGAAGAAGCGAAAAACGAAGAAGGCGAGGCCGTTCCACGCGAGCCCGGTCATCGCCGTCGCGACGAGGTAGACCACGATGGTGGTGAAGAAGAGCTTCTTGCGGCCGAGCCGATCGGTCAGCCACCCGAAAAACAACGCACCGACGACGGCGCCGAGCAGGTAGGCGCTGCCGGCCAATCCGACCTGAGAATCGGAGAACCGAAGCGCCGGGCTCTCCTTCAGCGCAGGAGCGACCGAACCGGCGAGCGTGACTTCGAGCCCATCGAGAATCCAGGTAATCCCGAGCGCCACGATCACCAGAACGTGAAAGCGGCCCCAGGGCAGGCGCTCGAGCCGCGCGGGAATGAGGGTCGAAACCTCTCCGGATGGTTGCGTCGATGTGGCCGACATCAGGCTCCCCGCCATGCGCGCCCCATATTGTTCACACTGTGAAACCAGATCGTGGCCGGAAGGTTGCGTCCGCGGCCGGCCCGCCGTCGCCGGTTCAGAGCGCCCGCTCCCACCGATCTTGGTAGGCCTCAAGCCCCGGAAGCGCCCAGGCGCGCGCCGGCGCGAGCCGTGGCGGCGGATGCGGTTCGCCCCAATGGGCGAGCATCGCCGCGCCCGCGGCCGCGCCCGCGTTCGTCGGCGCGATCATAACCCGCCGGCCGGACATGAGGCGGGCGAGCACGGCGGCGAAAGCGGGCGAGCGGGTGAAGCCGCCTTCGACGATGAGATCGCCCGGCGCATCGAGGCGCCGAAGCATGTGGGCGGTCATCAGCGCCGAATAGAGGGTCGCGAGCGCCGCCCGCGCCTTTGGCGTTGCGGGCGTTTCGCCCTCGATAGTTCCTTTCCGCGCTGCAAATGGGCCGCCCTGATCGGAGAATGCAGGCAGGGCAAGCGCGCCGGAAGCAATGACGCGGGCGATGTCGGCTTCGTCCGCGTCCGCCGGCGCGTCGCCGGCAAGGACCGAATATTCCCGGCCGCCCATGAAGCGCGCGGTCGGCACCGGCTCCCCGCGCACGTCAACGTTGGCCAGCATATCCGCCTTAGGATCGAGTTCAGCCTTCCCGCCGACGGCCATGATGATGACCCAGGTCCCGGTCGAGATCACGGTGAAAGGCTCACGCCTCGACAGAAGATGCGGCACGAGGGAAGCGTTCGAAATCGTGCGCGCCGCAGATGATGCGCACATCGGGCGCGAGGCCGGCCGCCGCCGCGATCTCCGGCCTGACGGTTCCCAGCGTATCCCAGGCCTTGCGCATGGGCGGGAAGAGCCGCCGCCAGCCGAGCTTGTCGACCATGCTCGAGAGATCGCCTTCATGAGGGCGCCAGAGGTCGGTGTGCGCTCCGAGCGAGGTCGCTTCCGAAGCCATCGCTCCGCAGAGCCGCCAGGCGAAATATTGCGGGTAGGTCAGGAATGCCGTCGCCTGCTTGAACCGGGCCGGATAGTGCTGCTCGAAATAGAAAATGTGCCGCCCGAGATTGAGGCCTCGGGGCAAATGGGGCGACCACGCCTCGTCATAGGGCGGGCGCGCCTCGTCATAGGCGGCGTCCACATCGGCGAATCCGTCGAACTCATAGTCGAGCGGCGGGAGCGCCGGGCCGTCGCTCGCCATGAGGACGCCGGCGCAGCCATGCGTCGTGGTGACGATGGCCTCAATGGGAAAACGCGCGCCGAACTCCTTCAAGGCGCCGATGAGGAATCCCCAGGCGCCCTCCGTGTCGAGTTTGAGATAGGGCCATGTCGAGTCCGGCGCGAGCGGGGCGTTGGGAAGGCCGCGCTCGGCCACGACTTCGCCCGCCGCATCGAACACGACGACCTTCATGTTCGACTTGCCGAGGTCGAGGACCGCAACGCAGCCGTTCATGGGCTCACACAATCCCTTCTCCCCGCTTGGCGGGGAGAAGGTTAGGATGAGGGGCAAGGAGAGGAGCTGGCGGCCAATCGCCTCGCCCCTCACCCCGACCCTCTCCCCGCACTCGGGGAGAGGGAGATCAGAAGTCGAACTTCGTCACGTTGTCCTTGTTGAAGATGAAGGGCGCTCCAAGCAGGATTTCGCTGCCGTTGACGACATTGAGCTTCCCAAGCTTGCCCGCGTCGACCGAGGTCGAGCCCGGCTTCAGCTTGCCGTCCACGACCGCGCGCATAACGTAAGTCGCGGCATAGCCGAGATCGACCGGGTTCCACAGGACCACCGACTTGACACAGCCGGCGTTGACATAGGGCCTCATCGCGTTGGGCGTCGCGAGGCCGACAACGGCGATCTTGCCGCATTGGCCAGCCTTGGTGACGGCTTCCGCCGAGGCCGGCGTCGCCACCGAGGTCATGCCGAACAGGCCCTTGAGCTTGTCGCCATACTTGTTGATGAGGGTCGTGGCCTGGTTGAACGACAGGTTGTTGTCCTCCTGCGCCTCGACCGTCTCGAGCCACTGCATCTTCGGATGGCATTTGGCGGCATAGGCCTGCATTTCGGCGATCCAGCGGGCTTGGTTTGGCGTGGTGAAGGTCGAGGTGACGATGGCGAAGCTTCCGTCCTCGCCGATCTCCTTGGCCATCGAGTCGATCATCGCCTTGCCGATGCCGTTGAACTCGGCCTGATTGACGAACCATTCGCGCGCGTCCGGAGTCGAGTTGGCGTCATAGCCGACGACGTGGATGCCCTTGGACAAGGCCTTCTTGAGGACCGGAGCGATGGCGACCGGATCGTTGGCGGCGAACAAAATGCCGTCGACGCCGCGGGTGATGTAATTGTCGATGAACTTGATCTGCTCGTCGATCTGGGCTTCCGTCGGCCCGTCGGTCGTCACTTTGACGTTGCCGAGCTCCTTGGCCGCGTCCTGCATGCCTTTGGACGTCGCGTTGAAATAGCCGATGCCGATCAGCTTCGGCACGTCGACAAGGGTGATCTCCTTGCCCGCCTTGTCGGGCGGATTGGTCGGCCGGCCGCCATCGTAAGGCTTGGCCGCCGCCGGCGCCGCAGCGCCGCTTGCGTCACAGGCGAGCGGATTTGTCGGCAGATCGTCGGCGCCATCCCATTTGCCCGCGGCGCTGGCGCCGCCGGCGGCGAACGAGAGGGCGAATAACGCCGCCATTGTCGTTGTGAGTAGAACTCGCTTTCATGGTCTATCCTCCCTAGATGCCGCATTTGCGGCGTTGGCCTTCTGAAATGCGCGCTCAGTCGCGGCGACGCTCAAGCGAGCTTGCGATCAAAACCGAAAGGATGAGCGCGATCCCGATGACGACGATTGTCGCGTCGCCTTTAACTCCAGTCAACGCCAGACCGTTCTTCAAGAGCTGAATCATCGCGAGCCCGATGACCGTGCCCCAGATCGTGCCCGAGCCGCCGAAAATGCTGGTTCCTCCCAGCACGACTGCTGCGATCACGTCGAGCTCGTAGCCGGTCCCCATATCCATACGCGTCGTCGTCACCCGCGACACGAGGACCCAGGCGGCGAGCCCCGAGGCAAGCCCGGACAGCGTGTAGACGATGAGCTTTACCCGATCGACCGGAAGCGCAGAGAAGCGCGCCGCCGTCTCATTGGCGCCGATCGCGTAGAGGGCGCGGCCGAATGTCGTGCGGTCGAGCACGACCCCCGCGACAACGATGAGGATCATGAGAAGGAGGAGCTGCGCCGGCACGCCGGACACGTTGCCTTGCCCAAGAAAATAGAACCATTCCGGATAGCCGCGCACCGAATGCGCCTGGCTCACGCCTTCCGCGAGACCCCGATAGAGCGCGAGCGTCGCAATCGTCATGATGAGCGGCGGCACCTTCACCCGCGTGATGATGAGACCGTTGACGAAACCCGCCAGCGCGCCGACGAAGAGGGCGAAGGCGATCGCCAGCGGCAGGGGGAAGCCGAAGTGCTTCCACGAATAGCCCAGCATGATCGCGCACAGGCCCACGACGGCGCCGACAGAAAGATCGATGCCGCCGGTGATGATGACGAAAGTCATCGGCAGCGCGATCAGGCCGATCTCCGTCATGAGCCGGCCCTGGTTGAGGAGATTGTCGAGAGTGAGAAAGCGGTCGTTCAAAAGGCCGAGGCCGACGAGCGCAATCAGGAGAATGATCGCGAGCAGCGTCTCGTGACGCTTGAGCCAGCGAGGCACGCGAAACGACTTCATTTCGATCGCCAGGCTCATCGCTTCCATCCTTGAGCGGCGCGGCGCTGGCGGCGAAGGATGTCCGCGATGACGGTCACGAGAATGAGCGCGCCGCGCAACGCGTCCGTCCAGTAGGGCGAAACGTTGATGAACACCAGCGCGCTCGTGATCTCGGCGATGAGGATGGCGGCCAGCGTCGAGCCGACCACCGTGCCGACGCCGCCGAGGATGCTGACGCCGCCGACCACCGCGGCGGTGATGATGGTGAGTTCAAGGCCCTGCGGAGTGTTCGACTGGATCACGCGCAGTTGCGTCGCATAGACGAGCGAAGCAAGCCCGGTGAAGAAGCCATGCAGCGCGAACACCATCAAGACGGTGCGCTGCGGATTGACGCCGCAGAGACGCGCGGCCTCAGGATTGCCGCCGGTCGCGTAGATCGCCCGGCCCGTAGGCGAATTGCGCATCCATAGCGCGGCCAGCACGGTGGCGAGGACCATGATGATGACGGGCGTCGGAACGCCGAACAAGGAGAGGTCGGCGAGATGGAAACTCTGCGGCAGGTCGGTGATCCATCTCCCGCCGGTGACGCTGATGAGGCCGCCTTTGAGGATCGACAGCATGCCGAGGGTGACGACGATCGACGGGATTCGGAGATAGGCGATGACGGCGCCCTGGACCGCCATCACGGCGACGCCGATGACGAGCGCCGCAAGCCAGGCGATGGCCACCGGGGCGCCGGCGACGGCAAGCGAGCCGCTGACCGTGGCCAAAACGCCGATGAGGGCGCCGACGGAAATATCGATGTTGCCCGAGATGATGACCATCGACATGCCGAGGGCCGCGATCGCAATATAGGCGTTGCCGAGCAGAATGTCGGAGAGATTGCGCGTAGCGAGAAAGCGCGGATTGATCAGCCCGACGACAATGGCGAGGGCCACGATCGCAACCGCGAGCAGAAGCTCCTGGCCGGCCAGACGGCGAAACAAACCGCTGCGGCTGCTCGCCGAACTTGCGATCGCGGCCGCGCTCACGCCGCTCTCTCTTCGCTCGACGTTCCACCCATCATCGCCGCGCCCACGGCCTCGGACGTCACGTCGGCGCGATCGAATTCAGCCACGAGCCTGCCCTCGCGCATCACCAGCACGCGGTCGCTCATGCCCAGAACCTCGGGCAATTCGCTCGAGATCATGAGAATCGCGACGCCTTCGCCGGCGAGCTGGCTCATCAGGCGATGGATCTCGGCCTTGGCGCCGACGTCGATGCCACGCGTGGGCTCATCGAGGATAAGCAACTTGGGATTGTTAGCGAGCCACTTGCCAAGCACAATTTTCTGCTGATTGCCGCCGGAGAGCCGGCCTGCGATCTCGTCGACCGAACTCGTCTTGACGCTGAATCGCGCGACGCCCCGCTGCGCCATCCGCCGCTCCGCGGCGCGGTCGATAAATCCGGCGCGAGACAGAGACCCGAGCGCGGCAAGCGAAAAATTGTGCAGGACGCTCATCCCCCTGACCAGGCCCTGCGTGCCGCGATCTTCCGGCACATAAGCGACGCCTTTTGCGCGCGCGCTCTCAGGCGAGTTGATCCGCACGTTTTTGCCGTTGAGCCGAATCTCACCCAACTCGCTCGGCGTCATGCCGAACAGCGTCTGCGCGAGTTCGCTGCGGCCCGATCCGACGAGCCCCGCGAGGCCCACGATCTCGCCCGCGCGCACGGTGAGGCTGACGCCCTTGGTGAGCGGCCGGCGCACGAGATTAAGCGCTTCGAGGACCGGCGCGCCGATCGGCGCGACCGTCTTCGGGAAGAGACTCTCGAGCCGCCGCCCGACCATCATTGTCACGAGTTCACCGACATTGGTGTCGGCGACGTCGCGCGAACCGACATAAGCGCCGTCGCGCAACACCGTGACGCGATCGGCGATGGCAAAAATCTCGTCGAGGCGATGGCTGATATAGACGATGCCGACGCCGCGCCGCTTAAGGCGCCGCACGACGTCGAACAGACGCGTGACGTCGCTTTCCGTCAGCGCCGCGGTCGGCTCGTCCATGATGAGGATGCGCGCGTCATGCGACAAAGCGCGCAAAATCTCCACGCGTTGACGGTTTGCCACGGTCAGCGCGCCGACAATCTGATCAGGAGAGAGATCGTCGATTTCGAGCGAGTTGAGCAGTCGCGCCGCCTCGGCGCGCATCGCGCGCCAATCGATGCGGCCTGGCCCCGCCCGCGGGGCGTGGCCGAGAAAGATGTTTTCGGCGACGCTGAGCTCAGGGAATAGCAGGAGCTCCTGATAGATCGTCGCGACACCCGCGCGGCGCGCGTCATCGGGCGTGGAGAGGTGAACCTGTTTTCCGTTGACGAGAATCGAGCCGACGTCGGGTTGATAGACCCCCGACACGATCTTGATCAGGGTCGATTTGCCGGCGCCGTTCTCTCCGAGCAGCGCATGAACCTCGCCTGGACGAACGTCGAACGACACGCCCGAAAGCGCGCGGACGCCGGGAAATGTCTTCTCGATGTCGCGCACCTCGAGGAGCGGCGCGACTTGGCCGGCGGAAACGTCGATCTCCTGCTCCACGCTCACGCCGCCTCCGTCACGCGCGTCTCGGGATCGACGACGATCGTCTGCACCCCAGCGTCGCGCAGCATGGCGAGCGCTTCCGGCGGCGCAGCCCGATCGGTGATGAGCGCATGGATGCGCGTCAAGGGACAAACGACGAGGCTCCCGCGCTGAGCGAATTTCGACGCATCCGCCAGAACGATGAGTTTGTCGGCGCGCCGCAGAAGCTTCGTCTCCGCGCTGGCGATCAGCGGATCCCCTTCGATCACGCCGTGCGAGCCGATCGTGACTGCGCTCATGAACATGATGCGCGCAAAATAGTGTTGAATGGCGTCGTCCTCGAAGGGCGCGACGATGATCTTCTGCTCGCGATAGACCTCGCCGCCGGGCAATGCGACCCGGTTCTGCGTCTCGCGGATGAGAAACTCGGCCAAGGGATAGGAGTTGGTCAGGATCTTGAGCCGCCTATGGCGGAGGAACTCGGCCATCTCGAAGGTCGTTGTGCCGCCGTTGATGATGATCGCGTCGCCGTCGACGCACATGTCCACCGCGCGTCGGGCGATGGCGCGTTTGGCTTCAACATGGATCGCGCGGCTGACGTCGAACGATTGCGTGCCGAGCGAGGCTTGCGTCATGCGGGACGCTAGAGCGCCGCCAAGCGCCTGGACGCCGCCATAGACGCGCTCGCCGTAACCAGCGGCGGCCAGGCGGCCAGCGTCCCGTCGCGCCGAGGCGGCGGACACCCCTGTCGCCGCCATGACATCGGCGATTGAGAGGAAGCCTTGCGCGGCGAGCAGATTGCGGAGGATTTCGACGCGCTGTCGCTCGCGCATAGCCTTGTTGTTTCCCCGAAATTGGTCGTTGCTGCTTTCACTGCCATGGCGCTCATAGGACTGTCAATCGATCAAACTCGCTCACCAAACTCACGCAATCGCGCAGAAGCGTTGACGCTCTTCGGGCATTTGCCTATTTGGGAATGAAAACCGCTAGAAGTCTTGAGAGGAACAGCCCCATGAGCGGCGATCAAGTTCGTTTTGACGCTCCATTGCCCAATCTCTGGGATGACGAGCACGCGGCCTCTCTCGACGATCCCGGTCTTCTGCTCTATCGATCGAACCTGCTTGGCAGCGACCTGCGCATCACCAATTTCGGCGGCGGCAACACCTCAGCCAAGCTGACCGCGGCCGATCCGCTGACCGGCGCGCCAACCGAGGTCCTGTGGGTCAAAGGGTCGGGAGGCGACATCGGTTCGATGAAGCTCGATGGTTTCTCGACGCTCTACATGGACAAGCTTCTCAGCCTCAAGTCGATCTATCGCGGCCTCCAGCATGAGGACGAGATGGTCGCGCTCTACAACCACTGCACCTTCAATCTCAATCCGCGCGCAACGTCGATCGACACCACGCTGCACGGCTTCGTTCCGCATAAGCACGTCGACCATGTTCACGCCGACGCCGTGATCGCGATCGCCGCCAGCGAGAACGCCGAGGCGCTGACGAAAGAGATCTATGGCGGGGAGCTTGGCTTCTTGCCGTGGCAGCGGCCGGGCTTTGACCTCGGGCTCAAGCTCGGCGCGATGGCTGAGGCCAATCCGAACATGAAGGGCGTGGTGCTCGGCGGCCACGGCCTCTTCACCTGGGGCCCGACCTCGAAGGAATGCTATCGGATCACTCTAGAGATGATCAACAAGGCCGCGGAATGGCTCGCGGCGAAAGCGCCCAAAGCCGCTTTCGGCGGCCCGCGCGTCGAGGCGCTGCCGCGGGCGGACCGGCGCAACGCTGCGGCGAAGCTCCTGCCCGCCATTCGCAAGCACATTTCGGCAAGCGAGCGCAAGATCGGGCACTTCACCGACGCCGCCGCCGTCCTGGAGTTCGTCAATTCGCGCGATCTCAAAGACCTTGCGGCGCTTGGGACGTCGTGCCCGGATCACTTCCTCAGGACCAAGATCCGTCCGCTCGTATTGCCGTACGATCCAACGACGCGCAATCTCGACGCGGTGATCGCGTCACTGGACAAGACTCTCGCCGACTACCGCGCGGACTACACAGCCTATTATGAACGCTGCAAGCATCCCAATTCGCCGGCGATGCGCGATCCCAACGCGGTCATCTATCTCGTGCCCGGGGTCGGCATGCTGTCCTTCGCCAAGGACAAATCGACCGCCCGCATCGCCTCGGAATTCTATGTCAATGCGATCAACGTGATGCGTGGATCGTCGAGCGTCGGCCGCTATGTCGGACTTTCGGAGCAGGAAGCGTTCAATATCGAATATTGGTTGCTCGAGGAGGCCAAGCTTCAACGCATGCCGAAGCCGAAATCGCTGGCAGGCCGAGTTGCGATGGTGACCGGCGGTGCGGGCGGCATCGGGCAGGCGATCGCCGCGCGGCTGATGAGCGAAGGCGCCTGCGTCGTGCTCGCGGACATCGACGCCCAGAGCCTTGAAGCGGCCGTCGCCGACTTCGGCAAAAGGTTCGGCAAGGATGTTGTGAGCGGCGTTCATGTCGACGTCACGAACGAGGGCAAGGTCGACGCCGCCTTTCACGAGACGGTCCTTGCCTATGGCGGGTTGGACATCGTCGTCGCCAACGCCGGCATCGCCTCGGCCGCAGCGTTCGAGGACACTTCGCTCGAGCTTTGGAACCGCAACATCTCGATCCTCGCCACGGGATATTTCCTGTCCGCGCGCGGGGGCTATCGCATCATGAAGGATCAGGGGCTTGGCGGCAGCATCGTCTTCATCGCGTCGAAGAACGCGCTCGCCGCTTCGCCCGGCGCCTCAGCCTATTGCACAGCGAAAGCAGCGGAGGTCCATCTCGCCCGCTGCCTGGCGCTGGAAGGCGCGCCGCTCGGCATCCGCGCCAATACGGTCAATCCGGACGCCGTCCTGCGCGGCTCTAAGATCTGGCAGGGCGAATGGAGGACCCAACGGGCGGCGTCAAACAAGGTGAGCGAGGACGAGCTGGAGGAGGTTTATCGCCAGCGTTCGCTATTGAAGCGATCCGTCTACCCGGGGGATATCGCCGAGGCGGTGTATTATTTTGCTTCCGACCTCTCGTCCAAGAGCACCGGCAATATCCTCAACGTCGACGCGGGCAATGCGGTCAGCTTCGCGCGATGAGCGAAGCCGCTCGCGAGCCTTTGGCTCCGAATGAACACAGTTTAAGTCCGCGCCTGCCGTGGCGCGGACTTAAAGCACCTGAACGCTGGCTATTCCGCCGGCGTGGCCGAGGGAAGCACGTCGGCGGGGATCGTGACCGGGTCCGCTTGCCGGCGGAAGCGTCGCCAAGCCATGCGGATGTCGCGAAATAACCTCACCCAGGCGTTCGGCTCGGCGAAGTGTGACGCGAACTCCCGATTCGTCTCCAGAGGCGTCCAGTAGTCCTGCCTCCAGACCTTGAACATCGAATGGAGCTCGTCCGCTTGCTCTGGTCGTACCGAGAGAGCCGCGCAGCCACATAGTGCGTCAATCGTCACCCGGCCCTTCCGGTCGAACTGAAAGCGATGGCGGCTTGGCACATGGTTGAGCCAGCCATGAGCGTATTCGAAATCGGAAGGTTGGAAACGAAGCGCGGTGATCATGGGCGCGACATCCAGGTAGCGAAGCGAGTGGCCTGGCGCTAGTGCGTATTCGACGTTTGGCATCACAGTCTCCCTAACCAAGGGGCCCCGTAGCCCTCAACGTCTCGGCGGGCGGGCGCGTTCCGCGGCGCACGCCGGCCTCGACTCTTTATTTCTTGGGCGCGAACCGTGATGCGAGATACAGAGCACGGCAAGGACGGCGCGCGCCGGTTACGCTTAAGAGGCAGTCTAACGCCGTTTGCCGCTCGGCCGCAATCCGCTCCGTAGCCCGGCCGCGCCGAGCCGGCAATCACAATATCGCGCGCTTCGCCTCTGCTTGCCCGGCAAAACTTCTGCCTTTGCGAAGAGAGCCTTTTCGCCGAGGTGCGGTCGCTTGAAATCGTCCAATATATCTGACTAGAGTCAGAGAATGGACGAGAGCCCGCTGCAAGGCGTTCGCCGGTTTAATCGCCTCGTGACACAGCGCGTTGGCGCGCTTGATGTCGACTACCTCCGGCGGGGTCGTCCGCTGGCGGAGGCGCGGCTCATTTTCGAGATCAGCGCCGATGGCGCCGACGTCCACACGCTCCGCAGCAAGCTTGGGCTCGATTCGGGTTATCTCAGCCGCCTGCTGCAATCCCTGAAGACGCAGGGGTTGATCGCTGTGGCGAAAGGGGTTGGGGATGGCCGCCGCCGCCGTGTGAGCCTCACGCGCAACGGAAGCGCCGAACGCGCGGCCTATGACAAGCTCTCCGACAATCTCGCGGCGTCGATGCTGGAGCCGCTCAGCGCGTCCGCGCAGAGGAGGTTATTGGCGGCGATGGGGGAAGTCGAGCGGCTGATTCGGGCCGCGTTGGTGAAGGTTGGCGCGGAACCGCCGGACAGCGCCGACGCGCGCCGTTGCCTGGACGCGTACTTCCGCGAGCTTGCGGCGCGTTTCGAACGCGGGTTTGACGCCGATGCGGACGCCTCCGCCAGCGTCGCAGACATGACGCCTCCGTCGGGCCTTTTTGTGATCGCCCGGCTCGATGGCGAGGCGGTCGGGTGCGGCGGGTTCAAACGCGCAGACAAGGCGACGGGAGAAATCAAGCGGGTCTGGACCGCGCCGTCCGCGCGAGGCATGGGCGTTGCGCGGCGGATGTTGCGAGCGCTCGAAGCCGCCGCCCGCGAAGCGGGCGTAAAGACGCTGCGGCTGGACACCAACCGCGCACTGACCGAAGCGCACGCCCTCTACCGGAGCGAGGGCTACCGGGAAATCGCCCGTTTCAATGACAACCCGTACGCCGATCACTGGTTCGAGAAGCGGCTTTAGGGCAAAGTTTCACGCCAGGCTTTGAGCCTAGGCTGCATCGCTCTTCGCCGCACGCTCATAATTGCGCGCGGCGGCGGTCACGGCCATCGCCGCGGCGACGAGCGGCCCCGCTGGAGGCTCGGCGACGGGACCCGTCGCGCCGGACGCGCCGCCGAGAAGCGCCATAAGCCAGTCGCGGATCGCCGGGTCAGGCAAGGGAGCGCCGGTCTGAGCCGCGAGACGCGCCGCGGAGAGCTGCGCCACCAGGCTGTAGGCCCGGATCAGGAGATCCGCCATCTCGTCGAGACCCCTGCGGGCCCTCATGGGCTCGATGGCCATCCGGCCCGCGGAATCCGAGAGAGCGGCCATGGCCTCGATCACGTTCTTCCGCGCGAGGCGATAGTCGTGCTCGCTGACGTCGCTCCTTAAGGCGGCGAGCGCGAAGGCGGCAAGCTGGGCCCGCAAGCGGCTCGCCAGCTTCGGCGCCTCGACAAATTCCCAGCGCGGCCAGAAATAGTTGAAAAGATGCGCGATCGCCGCGCCAATCAGCGTATCGGCCAAACGCGCTAGGATGGGCGCCGGGACCGACGGCTCCACCAGATGCAGGGACACCAGAGCCATCACCGAAGCTCCGCTCGCAGAGATGCGATAGTTGAGGCGCGCGAAGCTATGCACCACGGTGACCGCGAGGCCCTGGACGGCGACGAGCGTTTCAGCCGGCAGATAGGCCACGGAGCCGGCCGCCAGCACGCATCCGACAAGCGTGCCGATGACGCGGTCGTCGCGCCGCTGGCGGGTGATTCCATGGCCGGCGCGCATCACGACCGCGATCGTGAGGAGAACCCAGTTGCCATGCCGCTCGTCGCCGAGCGATTGCGCGACCAAAGCGCCGGCCATCATCGCCAGCGACAGGCGCGTCGCAAATCTCAACGCGGGCGAATCGGGGCTCAGATGCGGAGCAAGCGCGCTCAGCCCGTAGTTCCGCTTCGGGATGAACGCGGCAAGGTCGATGTCGCCGATCGCTGCCTTGGCCGTCGCATCGTTCGATAGGGACTGTTCGAGGCGTCGGATGTGGCCGAGAGACCGAACAAGCCGCCACGTCGCGGCGTCGAGCGCCGCACGCGCTTTTGCATCCATCGCATCCGCTTCGACCCGAGCAGCTTCATCCTTAAGCGCGTCGATCGCGAGTTGATGGTCGGGCGGCAATGTGGGGCGGCCGGTGGTCAGAAGCTCAAGACTGAGATGGTTGAGATCAAGCGAGCCAATCCGCAACGCATCCCCGATCCGCGCCAGCACCGTCGCCGCTCCAGGCGTCGTTCGGATGAGTTCGATGTCGCATTGGGCGGCGACCAGGGCGTCGAGCGCGTCGAGCAGGATGCCGATCGAGGCCGCGAGCCGCATCCGCTCTCCCGCCCTGCCGGCCCGCTCGAGCAAAAGCGCGCGCGCCGATTGCAATTGCTCCGCAAGCGCGGACTGCTGGCGGATCGTCACCCCATAGGCCGCCGCCAAATCCCGGTCCGGGTCGAAAATCCCTGCAACTGCACGCAAGTAGATGGAGAATTCGCGGATCGTTTCGCTTGCGACCATGCGGCGAGCGCTGGCGTCGGTGAAAATCGTCGCTAAAAGCGCAAGGACGATGTAGGCGACGCCCCCTCCGGCGAACACCATCTCGATTCGAACCACGCCAGGAAGCGGTTCGCGCGGGAATCCCAGAATGAAGACCATGGGGATCACGGCCTGCATGCCGACCGCGACCGCCCATCGCCCAAGGCCAGTGACGAGGCCGCCCACAAAGCTGATGGTGCCGATCATCATGAGCGCGGCGAGCGGCCACGGCAGCGCGACTTGGATCGCGACGGTCGAGAGCATCGCCAAGGCAAAGCCGAAGAGAAGCGTCCGCGCTTTCTCCCGCCAGGGCGCTGGAAGATCGGAAATGCTGGCGGATATCGCGCCCAGAGTCGCCGGCTGGCCCGCCGTGAAGCCGAAAATCGTCGAGGCGACGAGCGCAACCACGATCACGCCCGCGCCGACGCTGACGCCGTTGATGATGTGCTGACCGACAAGAAGCCGCAGGAGATTGGGAGGGCGCGGCCAGCGAAACATGAGCCCGTTAGAGTTCTTAGGCGGGCGTTGCAGTCTCTTTCAGCGACTGGACCGCGCGCGCCGCGACCGGGTTGAGGCCGGGATGGCCTTGGTCAGCGAAAGCGATGATCTCGCGGATCATCTTCGGAGTCCAGTACATGCGCAGATGCGATGCGGCGCCCACGGTCGCTTCGTGCTCAGGCATGGCGGCGTAGAAATCGCCGATCTGATTGGCCATACGGACGAGTCTGTCGATCTTGTCGGTCGTCAAGCCGCCAATCCTCCGCCTGCCTCGTCCTTCCTTTCCTCGAAGCATAAGGCCTGGTCGCGGCGCGCGACAGCGATAATGCGAACGCCGAAGCGCTGAGCCCGCTCGAGTGCAAGCGAGGTTGGCGCCGACACCGACACAAGGGTTCCCGCGCCGAAGATCGCGGCCTTCGCCACCATTTCGAACGAACAGCGGCTCGTGATGACAAAAAACCCGCTGTCCGGCTTGACGCTAGCGCGCACGAGCGCGCCGATCGCCTTGTCGAGCGCATTGTGCCGCCCGACGTCCTCTCGGACTAGAACGATTGTCCCGTCGCGCGCTACCCATGCCGCGGCGTGAACGGCGCGGGTCAGATGATTGAGAGGCTGTCGCGTCTCGAGTTCCTCAAGCGCTGCGCGGATGGCCGCGGGCGCGATCGGCGCCTGGGAAGTGAGCGGCGGACGGGGAGACGGCATCTGGGAAAAATCCTCGATGCCGCACAGGCCGCAGCCGGTGCGGCCGCTCATTGCGCGACCGCGCGCGAGATGCGCCTGCAGCCGCTCGCCCGAAAGGGCGATCTTGAGCTTCCAGCCGTCCTCGACGCGCTCGACCTCGACGCCCCGAATATCCTGGGCTGTCTCGGCAATCTGTTCGGTCAGCGCAAAGCCGCAGGCGAAATCCTCGAGGTCCCGCGGCGTCGCCATCATGACCGCGAAGGGCGCGCCTCCGATGACAATCTGAACCGGGGCCTCGACGGCGACCGCCCGTGCCGTCTCCGGCCCGGTCGCGCCGAAATCGTAGGAAAAGGCCCGGACTGGAACGTCGATCGAGCCCGGGCCGTCACTCGGCCGCATCGGCCAAAGCTTTCTCGATCCGGCGCTCCGAGACCGCCCGCTCGCGATCGCGCACCTGCCAGTCGGAGAAATGGTTGGTCCGCCGCACCTGCACCGCCGTCACCTTGTATTCAGGGCAATTGGTCGCCCAGTCGGAATAGTCGGTGGTGACCACATTAGCGCCGGTGACGGCATGGTGGAAGGTCGTATAGACGACGCCCGGCTGCACCCGCTCGGTGATCCTGGCGTGCAGCGAAATCTCGCCCGTGCGGCTCGCGAGCGCCACGAGGTCGCCGTCCCGCACGCCGCGCTCATCGGCGTCGAAGGGATGAATTTCGAGCACGTCCTCGTCATGCCAGAGCTCGTTGGCGGTGCGTCGCGTCTGCGCGCCGACATTGTATTGCGACAGGATGCGGCCGGTCGTGAGCAGAAGCGGGAAGCGCGGTCCGACGCGCTCTTCGGTCGCGACAAATTCGGTCAGCATGAATTGGCCCTTGCCGCGGACGAAACGGTCCACGTGCATGACCGGCGTGCCGGTCGGGGCGGCGTCGTTGCACGGCCACTGGATCGAGCCGAGTTCGTCGAGACGAGCGTAGGATACGCCCTTGAAGGTCGGCGTTGTCGCAGCGATCTCGTCCATGATCTCGCTCGGATGCGTATAGCTCATTGTCGCGCCGACGGCGCTGGCGAGGGCCATTGTCGCCTCCCAGTCCGCCAGGCCAGCAAGGGGAGGAATCGCTTGCCGCACGCGGCTGATGCGGCGCTCGGCGTTGGTGAATGTGCCGTCTTTCTCCAGAAAGGACGCGCCGGGCAGGAAGACATGCGCATAGCGCGCCGTCTCGTTGAGGAAGAGATCCTGCACCACGACGCATTCCATCGCCCGCAGGCCTGAGGTGATGTGCTTGGTGTCCGGATCGGACTGCGCGATGTCCTCGCCCTGCACGTAAAGCCATTTGAACGAGCCGTCGATCGCCTCGTCGATCATATTGGGAATGCGCAGGCCCGGCTCGTTGCTGAGCGGCACGCCCCACATGTGCTCGAACGTCTCGCGGACGACGTCGATCGACACATGGCGGTAGCCGGAAAATTCATGCGGGAACGAGCCCATGTCGCACGAGCCCTGCACGTTGTTCTGCCCGCGTAGCGGATTGACGCCAACGCCTTCGCGGCCAATGTTTCCGGTCGCCATGGCGAGATTGGCGATCCCCATGACCGCCGTCGACCCCTGGCTATGCTCGGTGACGCCAAGCCCGTAATAGATCGCGCCGTTGCCGCCGGTCGCGTAAAGACGGGCGGCTGCCCGCAGTTCGCTAGGGTCAATGCCGCTCGCTTCCGCCGTCGCCTCGGGCGAATGTTTCGGATCGGCCACGAAGCGCGCCCAGGACTCGAAATTGGCGAGGTCGCAGCGCTCGCGAACGAACGCCTCGTTCACGAGGCCTTCGGTGACGATGACATGAGCCAGCGCATTGAGGACGGCGACATTGGTCCCCGGTTTCAAGGCGAGATGATAGTCTGCCTCGATGTGCGGGCTCTTGACCAAGTCGGTCCGGCGCGGATCGATGACAATCAGGCGCGCCCCTGCTCGCAGGCGCTTCTTGAGGCGCGAGGCGAAAACCGGATGAGCGTCGGTTGGGTTCGCCCCGATCACCACAACGACATCCGACTTGTCGACGGACTTGAAATCCTGCGTGCCGGCTGAGGTGCCATAAGTCTTGGAGAGGCCAAAGCCGGTCGGCGAGTGGCAGACGCGCGCGCAGGTGTCGATATTGTTGTTGCCGAACCCGGCGCGAACCATCTTCTGGACGAGGAACACTTCCTCGTTGGTGCACCGCGAGGAGCTGATCGCGCCGACCGAGTCGCGGCCGTAACTCGCCTGGATGCGCCTGAATTCGTTCGCCGCATAGGCGATGGCGTCGTCCCAGGAGACTTCCCGCCACGGATCCTCGATCCGCTCGCGGATCATCGGCTTGAGGATGCGGTCCTTATGCGTGGCGTAACCATAGGCGAACCGGCCCTTGACGCAGGAATGTCCTTCGTTGGCCTTCCCCGCTTTGTAGGGAATCATGCGGACGACCTCGTCGCCCTTGAGCTCCGCCTTAAATGAACAGCCGACGCCGCAATAGGCGCAAGTGGTCACGACGGTGCGCTCCGGCGCTCCCTTTTCGATGACCGATTTTTCGTTGAGCGCCGAGGTCGGGCAGGCCTGCACGCAGGCGCCGCAGGACACGCATTCCGACGAGAGGAAATCGACGCCTCCCGTTCCGACCTTCGAGTCAAATCCGCGGCCGAGGATGGTCAGCGCGAACGTCCCCTGGATCTCCTCGCAGGCGCGCACACAGCGCGAGCAGACGATGCAAGCCGCGGGGTCGAAGGTGAAATAGGGATTGGAGGCGTCCACGGGGGCGTCGAGATGATTGGCGCCGTCTCGACCGTAGCGCACTTCACGCAGGCCGACGATCGCCGCCTGGGTCTGGAACTCGCTATCGCCATTAGCGCTGGATGTTAGGGTGTCGGCCGGATAGTCGGACGCGTAGAGCTCCATCACCCCGCGGCGCAATTTTTGCAGCCTGGGCGTCCGGGTGCGAACCACCATGCCCTCTTCCGCAGGCGTGGTGCAGGAGGCGGGCGTGCCCCTTCGACCGTCGATTTCGACGAGGCAGAGACGGCAGGAGCCAAAGGCCTCAAGACTGTCGGTTGCGCAGAGCTTGGGGATCGGATTGTCGATGAGCGCCGCGGCGGCCATGACCGACGTTCCGGGAGGCACGCTGACCTTGCGCCCGTCTATGGTCAGCGTAACGGTCGCTTCGCCAGTGCGGATCGGGGTGCCGGTGTCGAGTTCTTGCAAGAGCGCCATGGGCTCGTCTCCTATTCCGCCGCGACGCGCGCCGGCGTCTTGGCGAAATCCTCACTGAAATGGTTAAGCGCGCTGAGGACGGGCATGGGCGCAAGCCCGCCGAGAGCGCAGAGCGAGCCGTCCGTCATGACCTCGCAAAGATCGCGCAACAGTTGCACGTTCTTTTGGCGATCGCGGCCGGCAATGATCTTCTCGACGGTCTCTGCGCCGCGGACCGAGCCGATCCGGCAGGGCGTGCATTTGCCGCAGCTTTCCTTGGCGCAGAACTCGAAGGCGAACCGGGCTTGCCGCGCCATGTCGACGCTATCGTCGAACACGACGATCCCGCCATGGCCCAGCATGCCGCCCGCGGCGGCCATCGAACTCGTAATCGAGCGGCGTATCGAGGAGCGAAGCGGGAAAATACGCGCCGAGCGGGCCGCCAACCTGAACCGCTCGGATCGGCCGGCCGGTGCGCGTTCCGCCGCCGAAGCCTTCGATGAGTTCGCGCAAGGTTGCGCCGAAGGCGAGCTCGATGAGCCCGCCGTGGCGAATATTGCCCGCAAGCTGGAACGGTTGCGAGCCGAGCGATCGCCCGACGCCGTAAGCAGCGTAGGCCTTGGCCCCGTGCTCCAAGATCCACGGCGTTGACGCGAAGCTCAGCACATTGTTGATGATTGTCGGCTTGCCGAACAGGCCCTTGATCGCAGGCAAGGGCGGCTTGGCGCGGATTTGCCCGCGCTTGCCCTCGAGGCTCTCCAGGAGCGACGTCTCTTCGCCGCAGATATAGGCGCCCGCGCCGAGGCGCGCCTCGAGATCGAACGCCTTGCCTGATCCGAGCACGCTGGGCCCGAGCAGTCCGCCCGCCCGCGCCCGCTCGATCGCGCGCTCAAACGTGGCGAACGCATGCGGATATTCGGAGCGGATATAGACATAGCCCTTCGTCGCGTCGACCGAGACGCCCGCGATGGCCATGCCTTCGATCAGGAGGAAGGGGTCGCCCTCCATCAACATGCGGTCGGCGAAGGTGCCGCTGTCGCCTTCGTCGGCGTTGCAGACGACGTATTTCTGATCGGCATCGATTCCCGCGGTCGTGCGCCATTTGATGCCGGTCGGAAACCCGGCGCCGCCACGCCCACGCAGGCCCGAGGCGAGCACCTCCTCGACGGTCGCCTTTGGCCCCAGAGCCAACGCTCGCTCAAGGCCGCGCAGCCCGCCATGACGGCGATAATCGTTGAACGAGAGCGGGTCGGTCAGGCCGCAGCGCGCGAAGATGAGGCGCTGTTGCCTCGCGAGGTAGGGGATGTCGTCGACGCGGCCGAGCGCCTTGGGATGAGCCCCGCCGTTCAAGAAGCCCGCGTCGAACAGTTGAGCCGCTTCGCCCGGCGCGACCGGGCCATAGCCGACGCGGCCCGAGCCGGTCTCAACCTCGACGAGCGGCTCGAGCCAAAAGAGGCCCCGCGATCCGGTGCGAACAAGCTCGATGTCGAGGTTGCGCCGGCGCGCTTCGTCGCGGATCGCGTCTGCGACAAGGTCGGCGCCAACGGAAAGCGCCGAAGAATCCGCGGGGACGAAGACGCGCACGCTCATTGCGTCTTCCCTTGCGCGTCGGCGACGATCGCGTCGATCCGGTCGCGGTCGAGGCGTCCGATCGGCGCCCCGTCGAGCAGCGCCGCCGGAGACAGGGCGCAATTGCCCAAGCAATAAACAGTTTCGACGTGCAGTGCGGAATGATTCTCCTCGTCGTCGACCTTGAGCCCATGATGATGCTCAAGGTGGGACACGAGGTCCTCGCAGCCCATGGACTGACAAGATTCGGCGCGGCACAGCTTCAACACTCGGCCATCGACCGGCGCGCGGCGAAAGTCGTGATAGAAACTGATCGCGCCGAGCGTTTCGGCGCGCGAAATATTAAGCGCGTCCGCTATCAGCGGGATAAGCGCATCATCGATGTAGCCGAATTGCTCCTGCAGGTCGTGCAGGATGGGCAGGGTCGCGCCCAGCGCGTCGCGCTTGCGGTCGATCAGCGTTCGCGCCAGATCCAGATCAAAGGCCGTTCGGCCAGACAAGGCATCCTCCCGAGTGTCCATAAAACATGCGCTCGGGGAGGCTTAGGTTCAAATTGAACGTTTGGAATGTATGATAGGGGAGTCCTATCGATCTGCGCTCGCCTGCTCCTCGCCGAGCCGGTTTGGGGGCTGAATCAGAGCGGCGATATCGCCGGGCAGCTGCATCGCGAACAGGTTGCGGGCGAGCGGCGACGGCGGCTCCCGGTCGCTCATCACAAGGCCTATGGTGCGCTGGGCGACAGGCTCGACAAGCTCGATCGCCCGCGTGCCCTCAGGCAGGCCGAAGAAGCGCAAAAGCTGGCGAGGCACGATCGCCGACCATTGACCCGCGCTCACGTGGGTGACGAGGTTGAAGATCGAGTTCGTCTCCACCGCCGGAACCGGCTTTGCCCCGACCGAGCGAAAGACCCCGTCAATGATCCGCCGATTCTGCATGTCGGGCGTCAGCAGGCACAAGGGCGTATTCGCCGCCTCACGCCAAGTGACATGGGCGCGGCCGGCGAACGGGCCGCTTGCCTGTGTTAGAAACAGATATTCCTCAACGCAGACCGGTTTGGTCTTCACGTGCGCAATCGGTTCCGAGTCGAGATAGGTGAGGCCCACGTCGAGTTCGAACTCTTCGATCCCGCGATCGATCTCCTGGCTGTTCATGGAGATGACCGCGACCGTCACGCCCGGAAAGCGGGCGTAGAAGGGGCCGGTGAGCTGGGAGACGATGGGCAGCGCCGTCGGGATGACGCCGACGCGAAGGCGCCCCGTCAGGCCCTTGTCGATCTCGTCAAGCCCGCGCCGGAGATTTTCGACCTCGGCGAGAATCCGATGGGCGTGCTCCAAGGCCACTTGGCCCTGGGGAGTCAAACCCACATATCGATGGCCACGCTCGACGATCGGCGCGCCAAGATCCTCTTCGAGCAGGCGGATCGCCGCCGAGAGCGTCGGCTGCGACACGTGGCAGGCGTCGGCCGCCCGGCCGAAATGCTTTTCGCGCGCGAGCGCCGCCAGATATTCGAGTTGACGGAGCACCATGACCCATATCCCGGCGCTTGTCGTGGCGCCCTCATAAGGCAAGGTCAATAGCAGGTTCCTATCGGGTTGACCCTCCGTCCGAAGATCGCCCAATTTCGGGGCTAACAGCCCAACGCCGAATGGAAGGTCCGATGCCCAAAGCCCAACCCAACAATGCGCCGCGATCGACGGCGTTTGTAGCCCGCGCCGCCGCGGCCGCGCTCGCTGTTGTCGTGCTGGGATTCGCGGCGTTCATGCTCCTAAGTCCGTCAAGCCGGCCGCGCGCGGCCCTGATCGGCGGGCCTTTCACCTTGCAGGATGGGAACGGCAAGACGGTCAGCAATCAGACGCTCCGAGGGCGGCCGTTCCTCGTCTATTTCGGCTATACCCATTGCCCCGACGTCTGTCCGACCGAGCTTGCGAAGATCTCCGACATCCTAAGCAAAATGGGGAATAAGCCGGTTCCCGCGCTATTCATCACGGTGGACCCCGAGCGCGACACGCCCAAGGTGATGCAGGACTACGTCTCGAGCTTCAATCCCGCCATCATCGGGCTATCGGGCAGTCCCGAGGCGGTGGCGGCGACGGAAAAGACCTTCCGCGTGTTCTCCCGCAAGGGCGAGAAGCAGCCGGACGGCGACTATTCGATGGACCACAGTTCAGTCGTCTATTTGATGGACAAGAACGGCGCCTTCGTCGAGGCGTTCAATATCGAGCGCCCGCCTGAGGAAGCGGCTAAGGACCTCGAGAAATATCTATGAGGGTTTTAAGGCGATTGTCCCGCGAAGCCGCGCTTGGTAGAGCCTCAATGAGCAATATGGCGCGCTGTCGCTAACGCCGCGGGCGAAAGCGCGGACAAGAAGAAAGTCTGAAACGACATGGACAAATTCACCACTTTGACCGGAGTCGCGGCGCCGCTGCCGATCGACAATATCGACACGGACATGATCATCCCCAAGCAATATCTCAAGACGATCAAGCGCACCGGCCTTGGCAAAGGCCTCTTCTCGGAGATGCGCTATCGCGAGGATGGATCGGAGAACCCCGACTTCGTCCTCAACAAGCCGGCCTATCGCAAGGCGACGATCCTGGTCGCGGGCGACAATTTCGGCTGCGGCTCGTCGCGCGAGCATGCGCCCTGGGCGCTCCTCGACTTCGGCGTCCGCTGTGTGATCGCGACCGACTTCGCCGACATCTTCTACAACAATTGCTTCAAGAACGGCGTCCTGCCGATCAAGGTTTCGGCCGAGGATCTCGCCAAACTGCATGACGACGCCGAGCGCGGCGCCAATGCGACGATCACCATCGATCTGCCGGCCCAGGAGATCCGCGGTCCCGACGGCGGGGTCGTCAAGTTTGAGATCGATCCCTTCCGCAAGCAGTGCCTCATCGAAGGACTGGACGACATCGGCCTGACCCTGGTCGAGGCGTCGGCGATCGAGGCGCACGAACAGAAGACCGCCGCCGCCCATCCCTGGCGGTGAAAGCCTTAGAGGGCGGTCCCGACGGTAGGGTCTTTCAAGCCTCCCCGGGGCCTCGTTCTGAGGAGCGCCGAAGGCGCGTCTCGAAGAGCGCTCCAACGCGCACGATCGGCGCCGCCTTCTGAATCACACTTCGACACGCTCGCTTTGCGAGCGGCTTGGGGCATGAGCCGTTGGATAGGCAAGCGTCCCCGAAGCCCCCGCCTGGGCCGTAACACGGTCCGAGCCGGCGCGGCTCCAACTCGGCGACGACCCTCGACGTCGGACCGGTCGATCCATTTGGGTTTTCTTGATCCTCGCCGCTTACCCGCTAAAACCCTGATATTTAGCTATTGGATTCTCTTGGATTTCCTTGGATTCTCTCGTCCGAAATCGAGACTTTTCAATGGGTTACGGAGGAATTTCGCACGCGGAGTTTTTCTCGCGGCCTTTCCCTGGCTTGAGAGGCGCCGGGACGGGAGCTTGCGGTCTGGGCCACGGGGAAGCGCAGGATTGTTCATGGGGCGAGCTTAACCCAGGTTTCTGATTTCTACAAGAGATTGTCGTCCGAGCCGACGCCTTTCGGACGCCTCAATCCGAAAGCGGCTCGCGCTGGAATCAAAACCAAGGCTGCTGAGTGTCGAGCGCGGTCGGTCGCCGGGGGATAGCGATCGTCGCAGCAGGGCGAGGAGCTGTCATTACACGGTGGTCAAACGCGCATGCGCTGCTTAACGCGTCCGGTGACGTCATGCTACTCATGTCAGCCTATGCCGTAATTGCGGCGATCGCGTTCTCACGTCGCGACCGGGCAATGGTCGAGGCCAAATGCCCTAGGTTCGCCCGACAGCCGTCGGTTCCGAAATGGTGAAGGGGTATTCCATGGAAAAGATGCATTACAGGCGAATGGACGAGGGCACGGACGAGGACTTCGCTGTCCTGCGCCATGTGCATGAGCAGACCCTGCGCGTCCTACCCGACCGGCTGTTTGCGATGCTGCGCGAACTGAGCCGGGACACGGCCTACAACATTACGCGCTACGATCACTGTCTGCAGGCCGCCACGCGTGCGTTGCGCGACAACAAGGACGACGAATACGTCGCGGTGGCGCTGCTGCACGACGTCTGCGAGCCGCTTGGCCCGTTCAACCACGGCGAAGTTGTCGCCGCGATCCTGCGGCCCTTCATAAGCCGCGACAATCACTGGATGTTGGTGCAGCATGGTCTGTTCCAGACCTATTTCTACGCCCGGCACATGGGCCTCGATCCCAACGCGCGCGATATCTTCAAATCCGATCCGGCTTATGAGCAGACGGTCGAGTTCTGCGCCAAATACGACGAGATATCCTTCGACCCCGACTACAAGAACGAGCCACTATCGACCTTCGAGCCGATGGTCCGCCGGCTGCTCCAGAAATCGTGGGTTGCCCCCTCGCGGATGTCGCCGACTTGACCGGCGGCGCTTGGGGGAAGGACGCCATCAGCATTGCCGAAGCTAATCGGCTCGCAAGGCGCTCAGTGAAGCGGTGTCACAAGGCCACGCCGATCGAGCTTCGACCCTAGCCTTATCTCGACAAGCGCGCCTAATTCCACCGACCGCCGTCATCGTTTAATGTGCCTGTTTACTCAACAAAGGGCGAATGCTCGGCTTTAAATGAACGGCACGACGGTTTTTCTGACCGCCATCGGCTATGTCTCGTTCCTGTTCCTCATCGCCTGGTGGGGCGACGGCGCCGGGCGGCGCTTCGCATCCGGCCGCTCGCGACCCGTCGTCTATGCGCTGAGCCTCGCGGTCTATTGCACCTCCTGGACTTATTACGGCTCGGTCGGGCTTGCCTCTGAGCACGGGCTTGATTTCCTGCCGATCTATATCGGGCCCATTCTCGTCATCGGGCTCGGAGCTCCGTTCGTCGCCCGCATCGCCAATCTCGCCCGCGCGCAGAACGTCACCACGGTCGCCGATTTCGTCTCGGCGCGATACGGAAAGTCTCAAGCCGTCGCCGCCGTCGCCGCGCTCATCGCGCTGATTGGCTTAGCGCCCTATGTGGCGCTTCAGCTCAAGGCGATCGCGCCGACCGTGCTCATGGTGGCCGAATTCGTTCGATCGGTCGCGCCTCACGCCGGACAAGCCCTCAACCTTGTTCTATCTCGCGGTGTCTCTGCTGCTCGCCCTCTTCGCGATGGCGTTCGGCACCAGGCGCATCAACCCCAAGGAGCATCAGGACGGCCTCATTCTGGCCATCGCGGCCGAATCGATCGTGAAACTGGTTGCGTTTCTCGCGCTTGGCGCCTTCGTCGTCTGGAGGCTCAACGATGGGATCGTCGATCTGACCGAGATCGCTGGGTCCGAGCCTAAGATCGCCTCCGTGATCCAGACGCCTCCCGATCCGGCGGTTTGGGTTGTGACCACGCTCTTGTCGGCGTTCGCGATCGTGCTGCTGCCGCGCCAGTTTCACGTGGCCGTGGTCGAGAACCACGATGCTCGCGACATCCGCACCGCGGCCTGGCTGTTTCCGACCTATCTCGTGCTCATCAATCTGTTCGTTGTGCCCCTCGCAATCGCCGGCCTCATGATTTTCCCAGACGGATCGATCAATCGCGATCTGACGGTTCTCGCCTTGCCGCTCAGCGCCGGCGCGCGCGGGATGGCGCTCATCACGATGGTCGGGGGTTTGTCGGCGGCGACCGGAAT
Source organism: uncultured Alphaproteobacteria bacterium (assembly GCA_963696665.1). GTDB lineage: Bacteria > Pseudomonadota > Alphaproteobacteria > Rhizobiales > Beijerinckiaceae > Roseiarcus. Next base: position 546,331 of record CAVOLE010000008.1, on the reverse strand, counting down.
GGTCGTGGTTGAAAGCGTCGCGCTGTCGATCACCATTTCCAACGACCTGGTGATGCCGCTCCTGCTCCGGCGCCGCAGCCCACGGGCGGCCGCCGAAGGCGACATCGGCGAACTGGTGCTATGGGCGCGCCGGTTCGCCATTGTCGGCGTTCTGGCGCTGGGCTTCGCCTACGAGCGCATGGCCGGCGACGCGGGGCTCGTGTCGATGGGCCTGCTCTCGTTCGCGGCGGTGGCCCAGATCGCGCCGGCCTTTCTTGGCGGCCTCTTCTGGCGTCGCGGGACCGCGCGGGGCGCGATCGCCGGCATGATCGCGGGCTCGCTCGCCTGGTTCTACCTCCTGCTCCTGCCCTCGATCCGGTCGGACCAGGCGCTCCTGGGCTTTCTCATGCATGGGCCCATGGCGATCGGATGGCTGGGCCCGGCGGCGCTCGTCGCCTTCGCCCCCAATGCGCTGGTGGGCGGGGTAGTCGTGTCGCTGGCTGCGAATGTCGCCGCCTTTGTCGCCTTTTCGCTGATCCGGCGCCCAAGCGCGCTCGAACGCGCGCAGGCCAGCGCCTTCGCCGGAATTGGCGCCGGCGGCAAGCCGCAGGCGTTCCGCCTGTGGCGTTCGTCGACGACCGCGGGCGAGCTTGAGACCGCGGTGGCGCGCTATCTCGGAGCAGGGCGGGCGCACCGCGCGTTCGCGACCTTCATGCGCGAGCGCGGCCTCGTTTATGACCCCGCGCTTGAGGCCAGCGCGCAACTCATTCGCCACGCGGAATTTCTGCTCTCGCCGGCGATCGGCGCCTCGACCTCGCGCCAGGTGCTGTCGCTGCTCCTGAGGCCGAGAACCGTATCGGGCCAATCGGCGCTCAAGCTCATCGACGAGGCCTCGGCGGCGATCCAGTCGAGCCGCGACCAGTTGCAGCATGCGCTCGACCACGCGAAGCAGGGCATCACCGTCTTCGACGCCAATCTGACGCTGACCGCCTGGAACCGGGAGTTCGCCGACCTTTTCGGCCTGCCGCCCGCCATCCTGCATCAGGGCGTGGGCCTTGACGAGATCGTCCGCTTCAACGCGGGCCGGGGCGTCTATGGGCCGGGAGATTCGGAGGACTTCGTAGCCGAGCGGGTCGCCCGCCTGCTCTATGACGATCAGCCGAATCGCTTACGCGTGCTCTTGACCAACCGCGTCATCGAGGTGCGCTCGGCGCGGCTGCCGGACGGCGGGATCGTCACCACCTATACCGACGTCACGCAAAGCGTTCAGGCGGAAGAGGCGCTTGCCGCCTCCAACGAGATGCTGGAGCGGCGCGTCGATGAGCGCACGGCCGAATTGCAGCGGCTCAACGCCGAACTCGAGCGGGCGAAGAACGAGGCCGACGCCGCCAATCTCTCCAAGACGCGGTTCCTCGCCGCGGCCAGCCACGACATTCTGCAGCCGCTCAACGCCGCACGGCTTTATGCGAGTTCGCTGACCGAAGGCGTCAATCAGATCGACCCAGAGGAGCGCAAAAATCTCGCGCGCAATGTCGATGTCTCGCTCGAGGCGGTCGAGGAGATCATCGGCGCGCTCCTCGACATTTCGCGACTCGACGCCGGCGCGACGCGGCCGGAGATTTCCGACGTTTCGGTCGAGGATCTCATGCGCATGCTCGAGATCGAGTTTGCGCCCCTCGCCCGGGCGAAGGGGCTCGATCTCGTTTTCGTGTCCACCAGCCTCGCCATTCGCACCGACCGGCGCCTTATGCGGCGCCTCATGCAGAACCTCATTTCGAATGCGCTCAAATATACGCTGAGCGGCCGGGTGCTGGTCGGTTGCCGCCGCGTACCGGGCGCAGTCCGCATCGAGGTCTGGGACACCGGCTTAGGCATTCCGCCCGAGCATGAGCGCACGGTGTTCGCCGAGTTCAAGCGGCTCGACCAGGGCGCGCGGGTGGCGAGCGGCTTGGGACTGGGCTTGTCGATCGTCGAGCGGCTGGGACGCGTGCTCGAACATGCGGTGGGCTTGCGCTCGCGCGTGGGGAACGGCTCGGTGTTCTTCGTCACCGCGCCGCTCGCGCGCGCGGCGCTCAAGGTGCGCGCGGAGCCTGGCGCGCCCGAGCCGGCAGCGGCGGGCGAGCCGCTCGACAGGCTCAAGGTCCTCGCCATCGACAACGAGCCGCGCGTGCTCGAGGGCCTCAGCGTCCTTCTGAAGCGTTGGGGCTGTCAAGTCGCGACCGCCCATGGGCCTCGACGAGGCAAGCGCGGCGCTTGACGCGTTCGGCGCGCCGGACGTCATCATCGCCGACTACCACCTCGATTCCGGCGACGGCCTCGCCGCGATCCGGGGTTTACGCGAGCGCTTCGGCCGCGATATCGCCGCCATCCTCGCCACCGCCGATCGAAGCCCCGAGGTGCGCGACGCGGCGGAGCGCGAGGATATCGTCGTCATGAACAAGCCGCTCAAGCCCGCGCCGTTGCGGGCGCAGCTGACCCGCTACGCTGCGCTACGCGAGGCGGCGGAATAGGGGAGGGCGCGGTTTCGGCTTCGCCCGGCGCGCCCATACTCCATTTATTTGCTCAGGGCGTTCACGACCTTAGGCAAGAGCCGGGACGCTAGCATTCTGTACCCGTCGGGCATTGGCGCGTTCACCCCCCGTCGCAAAGCTAAGCACGCTCCGTATTTTTTGCGAATTTGGATGTTCTTGGCCCCTGAGGTATTATTGTTCAAGCATGCGCAGCCACGAAACCACACCGGCCCCAAAAACTTGATTTGGTTCGCCTCGGGCATGGAGCGCATGGATGGGTCGCTGATCCATGGAAGTCCACAATGTCGAGCGTCGGCTCGCTGCAATTCTTGCCACAGACGTGGTCGGCTACAGCCGACTTATGGAAGTCGATGAGGCCGGAACGCTCGCCCGTCTGAAGACGGTGCGGCTCGAGCTTATAGACCCGGCGATCGCCAAGTGTCGGGGCCGCATCATCAAGACCACCGGCGACGGCATGCTCGTCGAGTTCCAGAGCGTCACAGAAGCCCTCAGCTGCGCCATCGATTTTCAGCAGCGGATGGCCCGGCGCAATCGCGACATGCCGGCGGCGCGGGCGCTGCTTTTTCGCATTGGCCTCAATCTCGGCGACGTGATCGTCGAGGACGGCGACATTTTCGGCGACGGCGTCAATGTGGCGGCGCGGCTCGAGACCCTGTCAGAGCCTGGCGGAATTTGCATCTCCGGCGCGGTGCGCGACCAGGTCGGCGAACGGCTCAAGGTCGATTACGCTGATCTGGGCGAGCAGCAGGTCAAAAACATCAGCCGGCCGATACGGGCCTACAAGGTGTTGATCGACGGGCGGGCTTCCGAGGCAGGCTATGAAGCTTCGGACCCCTCGCACGCGCCCCCGACAAGCGTCAAAAAACCCTCGATCGCGGTTTTGCCGTTCGACAATATGAGCGGCGACCCGGAGCAGGAGTTCTTCGTCGATGGGCTCACTGAGGACATCATCACCGAACTGTCGCGTTTCCGCGAACTGCTCGTGATCTCCCGCAACGCCGTGTTCGTCCACAAGGGCAAGCCCGTCAAAGCCAAGCAAGTCGCGCGCGAGTTCGGCGTCGACTACATCGCCGAAGGAAGCGTCCGCAAAGCGGGCGATCGGGTCAGGGTCACCATTCAGCTCATCGACGGCGAGACCGAAACGCATATCTGGGCCGAACGCTACGACCGCAAGCTCGAGGACATCTTCGCTATCCAGGACGAGATCACCGCGTCCATCGCTTCAACTCTGTTCGGCCGCGTCGAGGCCGCGAGGCACGACCGCGCCAAGCGAAAGACCACCGCGAATATGGCGGCGTATGAATATGTGCTGGCCGGCAAGATCCTCCACCACAAGTCGAACCGCGCGGCGAACGTCGAGGCTCTTGGCGCGCTCGGTCGCGCGATCGAGCTCGACCCCAACTACGCCCATGCCCACGCATGGATGGCCTGCGTGAGCGGTCAGGCATGGCTCAACGGCTGGTGCGAGGACAGAAGCGCGTTCGAGCGGCGGATAGTCGACGAACTGCAGATCGCGCTCGCGCTGGACGACAACGACCCCGACGTGCACCGGATTCTGGCCGCGCTCAAGCTCAACTTCAACGAGCATGATAAGGCGACCTATCACCAGGAGCGTGCGCTGAACCTCAACCCCAACAGCGACCTCATCGTCGTGCAGCAGGGCGAACTGCTCACGTGGCTCGGACGGCCGGAAGAAGGGATCGAGTGGATTCGCAGGGCTATGCGGCTCAATCCCTATCACCCCGAGCGCTTTTGGAGTCACCTCGGCCGCGCGCAATATACGGCGCGCGCTTACGCTGACGCCATCGCTTCCTTCAGCAAGCTCACCGCGCCCGACCACACACATCATGCGTTCCTGGCGGCGTCGTCCGCGCAACTCGGCAACCGCACCGCTTCAGGCGCCCACGCCCGCGAGGTCATGCAGAGGGAGCCGGCTTTCGCGGCTCAAGCCTTCGTCGGCACCCTGCACTATCGCAATCCTGCCGACGGAGAGCATGTGCGCGAGGGTCTGCTGAAGGCGGGATTGCCGGACTAAGGTCGGATTCGATCCGGCCAATTAGGCTGAGAGCGGAACGCGGTCAACGACCGCGTCTACAAAGCCCGATGCGACGGAACTGCAAGCCGGCCTAATAAATCTGCGTCGCTGCGTCCTGGCCGCGCGCAAGCTCGATGGTCGTGATCGCCACCAGCATTTCCGCGCGGGATTTCAGGTCGGGCGCTTCGAGCAGAGCCTGCTTTTCCCTGGGGCCGCAGGGGCTCATCATCGACAGGCCGTTGACCAGCGCCTCGTTGGACGCCTTCTTGATGTCGCTCCACACGACCTTGATCTCGTTGACCTCGGCGAAGCGCTTCAAGGCTTGGATCAGATCCTCGCGATCGACCGCCGCTTCGCCGGCGCCTTCGAGAAAGTCCTCGGCGAACGGCGAATAATCGGGGACCGCGATCCGATAGGGATGGCTGCTCGGCGTTTCGCCGGTCAGGCGGAACCGCGCCACCCCCATCAGTGTGAGAAAGCAGCGGCCGTCGCCGATCTCCGCATATTGGACGATGCGGCCCGCGCAGCCGAGCGGATAGAGCTCCGGCGCCGGGTCCGCAGTCTCATCCTCCGACGATGGCTGAATGACGCCGATCAGCCGCTCGCCGGAAAGGGCGTCGTCGAGCATTTCGAGATAGCGGGGCTCGAACACCGTGAGCTGGATCGGTCGGCGCGGCAAGAGCAGCGCGCCCGTCAGCGGAAACAGCGGGATCGTCGCCGGCATCTCGGCTGGGCGTCCGAAAGTCTGGTTAAGTTTCATGGCCCTCGTGCCGTTTTTCGGGCGTCTCGGACGGCGGCTTGCTGTCAAAACCAGATCGCCGACAGCTTGCGCCGCGCGGCGACGGACGCTGGGTCCATCAGACCCCAGGCCTCGAACAGCTGCAACAATTGTTTGCGCGCCGCCTCGTCGTTCCATTTGCGGTCGCGGCGAATGATTTCAAGCAGCTGGTCGGCCGCGCCGTCGCGATCGCCCTTCGCCGACAGCGCGACCGCAAGATCGAAGCGCGCCTGGTGGTTGTCCGGATTGGCGGCGATGGCCTGCTCGAGCGGCGCGAGCTCGCCGACATTCGAGGCCTGCTCGGCCAGGCGCGCGGCCGCCCACGCCGCGGCGACCGCAGGGTCCTGCTCCTTGCCGGCGGCCGGCAGCCGGCGCCGTCTCCAACAAGGCTTTGGCTTCTTGAAGCCGTCCGGCTGCGATATGGAGTTTGGCGAGACCGCCGATCGCCTTGGCTTCGCCCGGGTCGTCGGCCAGAATCTCGGTATAGATCGCGGCCGCTCCGGCTGCGTCGCCCTTTGCGGCCGCTTCCTCAGCCTCCGCCAAAAGCGCGGCGGATTCGTTCTGCAGCGGCCCGACGAGCCGCTCGATGAAGCCGCGAATCTGGCTCTCCGGCAGCGCGCCGACAAATCCGTCCACCGGCTGGCCCTTGTCGAAAGCGATGACGGCCGGAATCGACTGGATGCCGAGCTGGCCCGCGATCTGGGGATGCTCGTCGATGTTCATCTTGACCAGCGCAACCTTGCCGCCCGAGTCGGCGACCGCCTTCTCCAGCGCTGGCGCAAGCTGCTTGCAGGGCCCGCACCAGGGCGCCCAGAAATCGACCAGCACGGGCTGGCGCGTCGAGGCCGTGAGCACATCGGCGCGGAAGGAGGCCGTCGTGACCTCCTTGACCGAACCCGGTTTGGTTTGAGGCGCGACCGCGCCGCTCACATTCGCCATGTCCCATCATCTCCAGCCGAGTGGGCGGACAGGCCCCAGCCCGTCCACTTTAGCGCCCTAAATGGAGGCGTTGGGCTTTTTATTCAACCGCCGCCTGATCCTGGCTGAGCGCTGCGACGAGCGGCTCATGTCCGGTAACTCGCAGGAATTTGATCAAGTCTGCGCTCTTGAGCCCTGTGGTGCGGGTGTTGACCAGCGGGTGAAAGTTGAGCCGCTCGTGGCGCATCATGGCTTCGTCCAGCACGACGGAAACCTTACCCGCTTTGTCGTTGATGGCGCCGAACGGGGTGACGGCGCCTGGGCGAACGCCCCAGACCTCCTCCAAGAGTTCCGCCGAGCCGAAAGAGACCCGCCCCTGGGCGCCGATCTTCTCGTGCGCGCGCTTGAGGTCGACTGCGGCGTCCTCCTCGAGGACTAGCAGGAACAGCCGGCCTTTCTTGTCCTTGACGAACAGGTTCTTCGAATGCCCTCCGGAAATATCGCCGCGGAACGCCTGCGCGTCCTCCACTCTGTACAGCGGGGGGTGTTCAACCGTCGAGGTCTCGACGCCGAGGGCGGCGAGATAGGCAAGGAGGTCGTCGGGCGAGGCAGGCATTGCGAGCGGACCGGCAGGATCGCGGGCTTGGTAGCCGCTTCCGGCGCCGCCGGCAACCTGCGGCGGCCGCGGGTCTTTTGGCGCTCGGCGCCTTTTTGAGGGCCCTTATGAGCAGGCGGCGGGAACGCCGCGTTCGCTGACGGGCTGACGAAGTCGCCGCGAAAGCGAAGACGCTCGCCCGTGTTCGCGAGGCGAAGCGGCGCGGCTGATGAGCGAAGATCGTGACCTATAAGGTCGTCGATAAATCCGCAATTATCGCGTTGCTTTTTATGCGCTGAGAGCCGAAGTAAACGCCAGGAGGCGTATTTCCGGTTGCGATAATGCGCCTACCCACCGGTCCGACTGTCAGCCGCAACAGAGGTATTGGGCCGCTATTGAAACTGGCCGTATTTTCGGATATACAGTAATAGGGCGACGTCACGCCAGCTTACCTTGGACGAAGTCGTCGTCAGAGTGAGCAGGCTCGGTCTCGTGCGCCGAGACGAAGCGGCGCAGCTGATCCGCGAAGACCGTGACCGATAACGTCGTCGACGCGGCGGCGATCGCCGCCTTGTTTTGTCTGTGCCAACTTCGGTCAGCCATTTGGCGCCTAGCGGCGGTCGCGGTTGCGGAATCCCGCGTTAAAACGCCTTGGACATGCCCGCTTCCTTCAAAATGCCGTTCGCGGTGTGCCGGGATTTGATATGGACCGGGACGACAATCCGCTTACCCTGCGGGTCGCCCAGACGTCGTGGTCGCCTTTTCCATGGCGGAGAAACGAGTATCCGACGGTTCTCAATTGGTCGCGGACGGGCTTGCCGAAGTCCTTCACGCGGCGACGCGAGCACGAATGGAAGCGTGCGCGATGATCTCGATGTGGACTTCCTCGGTTCCGTCGTCTTCTAGCAGGTCGGCGGCGGCGGCGGCGACATTGCCGCGGAACGCCTCGAACGTATCCCCTTCGACATGTAGCCCTTCGATATCGGAGTTTTCCACGTACCAGACATGGGCCTCTTCATCGAAGGCGGCCTTCAGGACTGCAACGCGCATCGGCGGACCTCTCGCTCGCCCCTATATCACATCCGGCGGTCTATCACATTTTCGCGGCGGCCCGACATTTTGCCGGCGCCGCGGCCGAAGTGTGTGAGCGCCCGATCTCGCGCCGGTTGGCGCCCGTAGATCCGGGTCGCGACCGACCTGGACGACATCCCCGCTCAGCCGCTTGTTGAATGCGCGTTTTGGGCTTGCTCCTGCGAAGGCGCCGCTCCGGGTGTTGGGGCGGCGCCTCTGCCCCTCGAAGAGCGTTCGAGCCCCAGTCAGGCCATTCTGCTTCCGAGTCCGCTAGGCTTTTTCGCGCCCATCATTGCCAGGCAGAGTCCGGGATCGGAAGCGGAGCTGACGGAACCAGCGTCGCGACCGACACATGCGGCCATGACAAGCCGTTGAAGTTGAGAATGACCTTCTGGCTGTACTGGATCTGCGTCGACGTCACCTTGATGATCTTCGGGCCCGTCACCTGAACGGGCGGGTCGAGCAGGAACGTCGGGACAGGAAGCCCGAACGGCGCGCCGCGCGGCTGGACCGTCGTCGGCGCGCTCCCATTGGGAAAGTCAATGTGAAGTTGGTGCTCCACGGTCTCGATCCAGAAGATCGCGTCCATCTGGATGGCGTTGGCGTTTGCCGGGTTGCCCGCGGCGTTGCCGAGCAGAAAGGCGATATTGCTCGTTCCTCCGCCGAAAAGCGGCGATTTCGGATTCGTGCTCACGATCATCGTGGTCGTGGACAGGATCTTCTGAACCGAAATCGCCTTTCTCAACATCTGGTTCGGATCGTCCAGCAGTCCTTGGGTGATCGTGCCGGCGCTGAGCCACGGGGACAGGTCCTGTGGAATGCGCGCGGTCCCCTGCGTCACGGCGGTCTGGCTTGGGAAGCGGATTGGCGTCCCGCCGCCGATCGGGAAGGGCGTGATGTCGACCGGCTGGATATTGGGCGGCCCGTCGGTCGCGGGGAGCACCACGCCCTGTGCGATGACCGTCGTCCCATGCGGGATCGACGCCATCCGCGCAACCGAGATCGGCTCCTGAGGATCGGTGGTCGCCGGAACGCTGAGCCAGATGCCCGGCTCGAAGTGGATGCCGGTCGGGGGCGCGGGATTGGTCACGTCGTTGATCGACTGGACGTAGGGGACGCCGTTCATGAAGAGGTCGTCCTGGAGCATCCCGCGATTGGGGATAGAGCCGAGGCTGGCGTTGAACGACAGCGTCTCCGACGTGAGATTGAGCTCCAAGAGGTTATCGCCAGGCGCGGGGGTCGGCAGTGGGAACGTCTGGTGCTGCGGGCGGAAAATGGTGTTGAAGCCCATGCCGTTCCAGTTTCCGACGAAGGCGGCAAGGGGTCCCAGAGGAGGCGGGGCTGCCGGAGCCGCAAGCGGGGTGACGCCTTCGAGGCCTCCGTGCGTCCTCGGGCGAACCTGGTAAATCTTGAAGCCCTTCGGCATGGAAAATGCGTTTTCGAGATGATCGCGGTCTGCCATGGAGAATATTCCTTTCAAAATAGGGGTTGGAACCCGAGCGGGATCGGGCTCGAATGCTGAAAAGGGAACCGCACGCTATTCGGCCAACAGACCGCGCGGTTATTGTCCGAGAACATATCGTTATTTATATAAAGAGCGCGGTCCGCAATTGACTATGGCCATAATTCCCAGCCTCGTTCTGTGACGAAGCTCACCAAGCGTCGTCCGTAATTAGACCCTTGCGCAAAAACAGCCCATGCGAATTCAACCGGATCGCTCTGGCCGAAGTCAGAAAGGGTTGGCGCTCGCCCGCGAAATCTGTATAAGCGCGCGATCCGCGGGCCGGTTAGCGCCTTCGGATCAGCCGCGACCGACCTGGACGACATCCCGGTTCGGCCGCACATTGAATGCGCATTTCTGCGCTCCACATCAAGGAAAAGCCGATGTCGATCACCGCCGAGCGCAAAGGCGCGCTCATCAATCAATATGGTTTGAAAGTGGGCGATACGGGATCGCCCGAGGTGCAGGTTGCGATTCTCACCGAGCGCATCACCAACCTGACCAATCACTTCAAGACCCACGTTAAGGACAATCATTCCCGCCGCGGCCTGCTCAAGATGGTGTCGCAGCGGCGAACGCTTCTCGACTTTGTCAAGAAGCAGGACGAGGGGCGCTACAAGACCCTCATCGAGCGCCTGGGCATCCGCCGCTGAAGGCGAGCCCCACGCGAACGGGGCGCCAAATCCAGCGCGTCTCGATCTTAAGACCGGGCGACGGCGCGGCCGAAGCCCTCTACCCAATGCGAGAGCCTGGCGTCATGGCAGGATCGCGAACGGCTGGCCTCATGCCAGCCGCTCGCCGTCTTGCCGATGACGAGCCCGATCGACGGGCGGCATGGGCCGCAGGCTTTCGCATCCTCAACTCATGTTAGGATGAAGAAAGATGTTTGACATTCAACGCGAAGAACTCGACTGGTGCGGGCGCAAGCTCACGCTCGAAACCGGACGCATGGCCCGTCAGGCCGACGGGGCGGTGCTCGCCACCTGGGGCGAAACCACAGTGCTGGCGACCGTCGTCGCCGCCAAGGAGGCGAAGCCCGGCCAGGATTTCTTTCCGCTCACCGTCCACTACCAGGAAAAGGCGTTCGCCGCGGGGCGAATTCCCGGCGGCTATCTCAAGCGCGAAGGGCGTCCCTCGGACCGCGAAACGCTGACCTCCCGCCTGATCGACCGGCCGATCCGCCCGCTGTTTCCCGATGACTTCCGTTGCGACACGCAGGTGATCGCCACGGTCTTCTCCTACGACCTCGAGAGCGACTCCGACATTCTGGCGATGGTCGCCTCCTCTGCGGCTCTGACGCTGTCCGGGGTGCCGTTCATGGGCCCGATCGCCGCGGCGCGCGTCGGATTCATCAAGGGCGAGATTCGGGTCAATCCGACAGTCGAAGAGATGAAGGACTCGACGCTCGACCTGGTCGTCGCCGGCACCGCCGACGCCGTGCTGATGGTCGAATCGGAGGCCCAGGAGCTCAGCGAAGAGACCATGCTGAAGGCGGTGATGGCCGGTCACGCCGCTTTCCAGCCGGTCCTTCAGGCTATCATCCGCTTGGCCGAGAAGGCCGCCAAGGAGCCGCGCGAGCTTACCTCGAATGACCGAGCGGAGGTCGAAAAGGCGGTCATGGAGGTCGGCGAAGCCGATCTGCGCGCCGCCTATTCGCTGACCCAGAAACAGGAGCGCTACGCCGCCGTCGACGCAGTCAAGGCGAAGGTCACCGCCGCGCTCGCGCCCGCGGACGCCGAGCCGAAATTTCCCCCCGAACACATCGCGGAGGCGTTCCACAAGGCCCAGGCCAAGGTCGTGCGCTGGAACATTCTCGACCATCAGCGCCGCATCGACGGGCGGGATTTGACCACCGTGCGCCCGATCCTGGCGCAAGTCGGCGTGCTGCCGCGCACCCATGGCTCGGCTTTGTTCACACGTGGCGAAACGCAGGCTTTGGCCGTGGCCACGTTGGGCACCGGCGAGGACGAGCAATATGTCGATTCGCTGGACGGGACCTACAAGGAGCGGTTCCTGCTCCACTATAACTTCCCGCCCTATTCCGTCGGCGAGACTGGCCGCATGGGCTCGCCGGGCCGGCGCGAAATCGGGCACGGCAAGCTCGCCTGGCGCGCCATTCACCCGATGCTGCCGACCCCGGCCGAATTCCCCTATACGATCCGCGTCGTCTCGGAGATCACCGAGTCGAATGGCTCATCGTCCATGGCGACGGTATGCGGATCGTCGCTGGCGCTGATGGACGCCGGCGTGCCTCTCAAGCGCCCGACCGCCGGCATCGCGATGGGCCTCATCCTCGAGGGCGAGCGCTTCGCGGTCTTGAGCGACATTCTTGGCGACGAGGACCATCTCGGCGACATGGACTTCAAGGTCGCGGGCACCAGCGAAGGGGTCACTTCGCTGCAGATGGACATCAAGATCGCCGGCATCACCGAGGAGATCATGCGTCAGGCGCTCGCGCAGGCGCGGGATGGGCGCCTGCATATCCTGGGCGAGATGAGCAAGGCGATTACGGGAGCGCGCGCCGAGCTTGGCGAGTTCGCGCCGCGCATCGAGACGATGAAAATCCCGACCGACAAGATCCGGGAGGTGATCGGCACGGGCGGCAAGGTGATCCGCGAGATCGTCGAAAAGACCGGCGCCAAGATCAACATCGAGGACGACGGCACGGTGAAGATCGCCTCGAGCGACGGCGCGAAGATCAAGGCGGCCGTCAACTGGATCAAGTCGATCGCTTCGGAGCCGGAGGTCGGCCAGATTTACGACGGCACAGTGGTCAAGACGGTCGAATTCGGCGCTTTCGTCAATTTCTTCGGCTCCAAGGACGGCCTCGTCCACATTTCGCAGCTCGCCAAGAGCCGGGTCAACAAGACGACCGACGTCGTCAAGGAAGGCGACCGGGTCAAGGTCAAGGTCATGGGCTACGACGATCGCGGCAAGGTGAAGCTCTCGATGCGGGTCGTCGACCAGCAGACGGGCGCCGACCTCGAAAAGACGCCGGCGGTCGAGCCGGCGGTGACGGCGGAGTCGTAAAACCGACCCGAGAACCCCATATTGTGCGGTGCATCACAGCGCCGCGGCGCTTCGCCAGCTACATTTGCTGACGTTTAATTTCCGAGCCGTAACGCCTTGTTAACGGCTCGGAAAGGCCGAGCGCGCTATGGAGTCTGCGCTTTTAAGGACATGGGTTGAACCTCATGCAAGTGAGTTCTGCGGCCGCCCTCGAGGACGGCCGGCGTACAATTGCTATTGGACGAATCCGGGCGGCGGGGCCGTGGCGCGCAGCCGGCGGCAAGGGCGCTGAAGCCGATCGCCGGGCGGCTGTCGAGGCGTTGACGCGCGAAGCCGAGGATTACGGGGCCGACGCCGTCGTCGACGTCCAGTTCGACGTCGAGGGCTGCAAGGGCTGCGAGATCGATGGACTTCGGCTTGAGCGGGTGACTGCGACGGGTCTCGCGGTCCGGTTCGCCGAGGCGGCTTGAGCCTACTCGGCCGCGTGCCGCATCTGGGAGCGCGCCGCCTCGCGGCGCCGTAGCTCCGCCTCCCGCTCCGGGATGTAGTCGCGGGTCAGCGGCACGACCTCCTGGCGCTTGGCGATCTGAATCTGCATCACCATGTGCGCGTCGATGCGGAACGCGGTCTCCGAGCCGGCGAGATAGAACTCCCACATCCGGCAGAAGCGCTCGTCATAGAGCTTTTTCGCTTCGTCCCGCCGCGCCATGAAGCGCTCGCGCCAGGCCCGCAGCGTCTCGGCGTAATGCAGGCGGAGAATCTCGATGTCCGTCACATAGAGGCCCGCCCGCTCGATCGCCGGCAGCACTTCGGACAGGCTCGGAATATAGCCGCCGGGAAAGATATATTTGCGGATCCAGGCGTTGGTGACGCCGGGAACCGAGTTGCGGCCGATGGAATGGAGCAGCATCACTCCATCGTCCTTGAGCAGGCTCCGGACCTTGGTGAAGAACTCGTCATAGTGGTTGACGCCGACGTGCTCGAACATGCCGACCGAGACAATCCGGTCGAATTTCTCGGGAACGTCGCGATAGTCCTGCAGCCGAAACTCGACCTTCTCCGCAAGCCCGGTTTCCCGGGCTCGGGCGTTGGCGACGGCGAACTGCTCCTCGGAGAGGGTGACCCCCGTCACGCGCGCGCCGGCAACCCCTGCGAGGTAGAGCGCGAGGCCGCCAAAGCCGCAGCCAATGTCGAGCGTCGTCACGCCCTCCTTCGGCAGGAGTTTGGCGGCGAGGTGGCGCTTCTTCGCAAGTTGAGCGTCGTCGAGCGACTGTCCCGGATACTCGAAATAAGCGCAGGAATACTGGCGGTCGGAATCGAGGAACAGATTGTAAAGGCGCTGGTCGAGGTCGTAGTGGCTAGCGACGTTGCGCTTGGCGCGCATCCGGTTGTTGCGCTGGTGCAGGCCGCGAAACGCGATGCGCGCTTTCGCCAGCGCCTTCGCCCAGGACTGCCCCTCGAGTTCGGCGAGGTTGCGCGCGCCCAGCTCCAGCACGTCGTAAAGGCCGCCTTTGGTTACGACCACCCGTCCGTCCATGTAGAGTTCGCCGAGCGCCAGCGCCGGATTGAGCATGAGACGCCGCTCCGCCGCTGCGTCCAGAAGTTTCACCCCGAGCGGCGGCCCCGCGCCATCGCCGTAGGTCTCGGCTGTTCCATCTGCCGCCACCACCTCCAGGCGACCCCTACGAACCAGCTTCCGCAAAAAAGCTCGAAACGCCGCGCTCATCCCTCGCGTCCCAATCGACCGGCTCGGTCTTAAGGACCGCGCCCTTTGTTTACATTATGTCACGTTACGGAAGGTTGTCAGGCCTTTTCAAGTCCGAATATAGGCGATCAGGCATGCGGCCCGCGCAAATCGCTAACCCGGCGCGTCTTGCTTTGGCCGGATTCGGCGACCAAGTGCCCGCCATTCCACTTTCGCGCAGTTTGCGTTAGGGGACCGGATCGGCCAAGGATTCTCATATCGTGCATTATGTTTCGACCCGCGGAGCCGCCCCGACGCTGGGCTTCGCGGACGCGCTTCTCGCCGGACTCGCGCGGGATGGCGGCCTTTATCTGCCGCTCTCCGTTCCGCTTTTGTCGCCGGACGCGATCCGGGCGTTGAGGGGCGTTCCGTATGCGGAAGCGGCGGCGCGGATCATGGCGCCCTTCCTCGACGAGGATTTCGCTTCTGACGAAATGGAATCGCTGACTGCCGCGACTTACGCCAGTTTCCGGCACGCCGCGGTCGCCCCCCTCGCGCAGATCGATGACAACCTGTTCGCGCTCGAACTTTTCCACGGACCGACGCTGGCGTTCAAGGATTTCGCCATGCAATGGCTGGGCCGGGCGATGAATCGGGTTTTGCGTGAGCGCGGCGCGCGAGCGACGATTATCGGGGCGACCTCAGGCGACACGGGCGCGGCGGCGATCGAGGCTTTCGCCGAGCAGTCCCAGGTCGAAGTGTTCATCCTCTATCCACACGGGCGCGTCACCGACGTGCAGCGCCGGCAGATGACGACGGTCAATCGGGCAAACGTCCACGCGCTCGCGATTCAAGGTTCGTTCGACGACTGTCAGCGCATCGTCAAGGACCTGTTCGGCGATCTCGCCTTGCGCGACGAAATGCGCTTGTCGGGCGTCAATTCCATCAACTGGGCGCGGATCCTGGCGCAGATCGTCTATTATTTCGTCGGCGCCGTCGCGCTCGGCGCGCCAGATCGGCCGGTTTCCTTCGCCGTTCCGACCGGCAATTTCGGCGACGTGCTGGCCGGCTATTACGCCAAGCGCATGGGATTGCCGATCGAGCGCTTGATCGTCGCGACCAACGAGAACGACATTCTGCCGCGCACATTTGCCAGCGGACGCTACGCGCCAACGGAGGTCAAGGCTACTCAGTCGCCGTCGATGGACATTCAGGTGTCTTCGAACTTCGAGCGGCTCCTGTTCGAGGCGTCAGGCCGCGACCCGAAAGAAGTGGTCCGGCAGATGAGCGCGCTCGCCGAAGACGGCGCGTTCACGATTTCCGCATCCGCGCTCGCCCACATCCGCGCCGATTTCGACGCTTTCCGGGTCGATGAGCGCGCCTGCGCCGAGGAGATGGGCCGCGTCTATCGCTTAAGCGGCATGATCATCGACCCGCATAGCGCGGTCGGCGTCCGCGCCGCGCGCCAAGCGCTCGCCGCGTCCCCGGCGACGCCGGTCGTCGCTCTCGGGACGGCGCATCCGGCGAAGTTTCCCGACGCCGTTGAGGCCGCGACGGGCGTGCGGCCTCCGCTGCCGGAGCCGCTTAGGGATCTGATGGAGCGCAAGGAAGCGATCGTCGTCCTGCCCAATAGCCACCGGGCGGTCGCCGATTACCTGCGTCAGACTGCGCGAGCCGCGGCGTGAGCGTTCAAATTACGAGCCTTCCCTCAGGGCTCGCCGTCGTAACCGAGACGGCGCCCCATGTTAAGACGGCGGCGATCGGCGTGTTCGTCGGCGCCGGATCGCGCTACGAGCGCGCGGACGAGCACGGGCTCTCGCATTTCATTGAGCATATGGCGTTCAAGGGCACGCGCCGGCGAAGCGCCCGCGACATCGCCGAGACGATCGAGAACGTCGGCGGCGACCTGAACGCAGAGACCGGAGTTGAGCGCACGAGCTATTTCGCCCGCGTATTGGGGAGTGACGCCGAGCTCGCGCTCGACGTCATCGGCGATCTTCTGACCGACAGCGTGTTCGCCCCTGAGGAGCTCGAACGGGAGAAGAACGTCATCGTCCAGGAGATCGGCGCGGTCGAAGACACGCCAGACGACCTGGTGTTCGATCTCCTCACCGCGACCGCCTGGCCGGACCAGCCGATCGGCCGGCCGATCCTGGGCACCCGGGAGGGCGTCGAGGCCTTCGACCGGGCGGCGATCGACCAGTATTTGGGCCGCCGCTACAGCGCCGGCGCGACCGTCGTCGCCGCCGCCGGAGCGGTCGCCCATGATCATATCCTCGCGCTTGCTCAATCTCGCCTTGAAAGGCTCCCGGCCGCGCCGGCGCCCGCCGAAGGTCAGGCCGCCTATGCCGGAGGCGAGACCAAGGTGAAACGGCGCCTCGAGCAGACCCATATCGTGGTGGGCTTCGAGGGCCGGCCGGCGAACGCGCCCGATCATGACGCCGCTCAGGTCTTCGCCGCCGCGGTGGGCGGGGGCATGTCGTCGCGGCTCTTTCAGGAGGTGCGCGAGAAACGGGGTCTCGCCTATTCGATCTATGGATTCCACTGGGACTTCATCGATACGGGCCTGTTCGGCTTCTACGCCGGCTCGGCCGACGGGGATGTGGCGGAGGTGGTCGCTGCTTCGCTCGATTGCCTCGCTGAAGCGGCGCATGGGCTCGAGGAAGCGGAAATTCGCCGCGCCAAGGCGCAGATGAAGGTCTCGCTCCTAACCGCGCTCGAGCAGCCTGGGGCGCGGGTCCACCAGCTCTCGCGCCAGATGCAGATCTACGGGCGTCCCCTTTCCTTCGACGAGATGCTGGCGCGGGTCGACGCCATCACCGTCGAAGATGTTCGCAAAACCGGCGCCGCCATGCTTAGATCGTCCCCCGCCGTGGCGGTGATTGGCGCGGCCGGCAAAGCCCCCGGCCAAGCGAAGATCGCCCGCGCGTTGAAAGGCGTATGATGGCGCTCTTCGGTTTGACGCGGTCTGTTGTCCCGGAGCCTGTGCTCCGCGGCGATGGGCTCTATTTGCGACCGGCGTCGCTCGGGGACTATTCGTCATGGTCGAGGCTCAGAGCCGCAAGCCGCAGTTTTCTTGAGCCCTGGGAGCCGACGTGGCCGGACGATGATTTGACGCGCGCCGCGTTTCGCCGGCGCCTCAAGCGGCAAGACGACGACATGGTTCGCGACGAGGCCTATTCGTTTCTCATTTTCGACAGCGCCAATGATGAGCTTTTGGGCGGAATCACCCTCGGCGGCGTGCGGCGCGGCGTGTCGCAGAGCGGAACGCTCGGCTATTGGATGGGCGCCCCGCACGCCGGCAAAGGACGCATGACTCGCGCGGTCGCCACCACGGTCGAGTTCGCGCTCATGAGGTTGCGGCTGCACCGTATCGAAGCGGCCTGCATCCCGGAAAATGCGCCGTCGATCGCGCTCCTTGAGCGCAACGGCTTTAACCGCGAGGGTTATGCGCGGGGCTTCCTCAGGATCAACGGGGCTTGGCGCGACCACGTCCTGTTCGGGCTCGTCCAAAGCAACTCGCGTCCACGACTGGCGTGGACCAATCTTGACTGAACGGACCCTCAAGGATCGCCTGCGCGCCCGCCGCAGAACGCGCTTCGCGTGCAGGGCCACGAAGCGCGCCTCGGGCTGCGTGGCGCGACCTCGTCGGCGTCGTGATCCTTTTCGCCGCGCTGACGGCGTTGTGCGGGCCTGCCGGCGCGGTGCAATCCGTGAGGGTCTCGCCGGATTCGGACGCGATCGATCTGACCCGCGCCGTCGAGCGCCACAGCGCGCAGGGCGATCGCATCCAGGTGTCGACCGCGCCCGGCGCAGACGGCATCGTCCGCCGGATCGAGGTCAGCGCGCTCGAGCCCGGAGCTCACCCGGCCTGGATCGTGTTCGCGCTGACTAATGATTCCGATGAGCAATTGACGCGGCTTATCGTGGCGCCGCACTTTCGCTTTGTCGGCTCCGGCCTCATCTGGCCGGACCTTGGCTCGTCGCGAATCACGACCATCACCGCAAGCCAGGGCGCGGCGCCGGAGCGCGAGGACAGTGCGGATTCCGATGTCTTCCGCTTAACCCTCGATCCTGGAACGACCGTGACCTATGTGGCGGAGCTGCGCACGCCGAACCTGCCGCAACTCTATTTATGGGAGCCGGACGCGTTCAAGGACAAGTCGGCGAGCCTCACCCTCTACGAGGGGATTCTGATCGGCATCGCGGGTCTCTTGGCTCTCTTCCTGACCATCGTCTTCGTGGTCCGCGGCGCGATGATTTTTCCCGCCGCCGCGGCGCTCGCCTGGGCGGTGTTCGCCTATGTCTGCATCGATTTCGGCTTTTGGCGGAAGATGTTCGGCTTAGGCGACGCCTCGGAAAAAATCTGGCGCGCAGGCGTCGAGGCGACGATTGGCGCGACGCTGATCATCTTCCTGTTCGCCTATCTCAATCTGCGCCGATGGCACGTGCGCTACACTCATTTCGCGCTCGCCTGGCTCGTGCTGATGGCGGCGGTCGTCGGGCTCTCGGTCTACAATCCCGCGGTCGCGGCAGGGGTGGCGAGAATCTCCATCGCCACCGTCGCCGGCGTCGGTTTCCTGCTGATCCTCAGCCTCGCGGCGCGCGGCTCCGACCGCGCCGTGATGCTGATCCCGACCTGGTATCTGCTCGCGGTCTGGGTGGTGGCCGCGGGAGCGGCGGCGCTCGGCTATCTGACCAATGACCTCGCGGCGCCGGGCCTGGTCGGCGGCCTGGTGCTGATCGTCATGCTGATCGGCTTCACGGTGATGCAATTCGCCTTTTCCGGCTCCGGCGGCGCGATGGACACAGGCCCCGACGCCGAGCGGCGCTCGCTCGCCATGACCGGATCGGGCGAGGCGATCTTCGACTGGAACGTGCTGACCGACGAAGTGAACGGCAGCGAGGCTATCGAAAGCCAACTGGGCTTGAAGCGCGGCGCGCTCGAAGGGCCGGCCGCCGGCTGGCTCGATGTGCTGCATCCTCTCGATCGCGACCGCTACACGCTGGCGCTGGACGGGCTCCTGCATCAGCGCTCGGGCCGGATCAATCACGACTTGCGGCTGCGCGGGTCGGACGGACATTATTTCTGGTACGTTCTCAAAGCGCGGCCCGTGATCAGCGCCGACGGCGAGGTCGTGCGCGTGATCGGCTCGCTGTCGGACGTGACCGAACTCAAGTCCGCCGAAGAGCGGATGCTGCATGACGCTGTGCACGACAATCTGACCGGCCTTCCCAACCGCGAGCTGTTCACCGATCGCCTGGGCGCGGCGATTCACCTGGCCCAGAAGCCCGGCGGCGCGGCCCCGA
Source organism: uncultured Alphaproteobacteria bacterium (assembly GCA_963696665.1). Taxonomy (GTDB): domain Bacteria; phylum Pseudomonadota; class Alphaproteobacteria; order Rhizobiales; family Beijerinckiaceae; genus Roseiarcus. The sequence continues at coordinate 526,920 of CAVOLE010000008.1, read as the reverse complement.
CGGTGATGGTGATCGATGTCGACGAATTCCAGTCGGTCAACGATTCCTACGGGCTGTCGATTGGCGACTCGGCTCTGTTGGCGGTGGCCCGCCGCCTGGCGCGCGATTTAAACCCGGGCGACACGCTGGCTCGCCTGGGCGGCGACACGTTCGGCGCGATCGTGCTCGCCGATCCGGGCTCGATGGAAGCGCCCGCCAGGATCGACGCCTTGCACGCCGCGCTCGCCGCTCCGATCAGCTTCGGCGAACGGGAGATTACGCTCTCCGTTTCGATCGGCGCGGCGAACTACAATCCGAAGCTGCACGGCAAGGGCGGCGATCTTCTCGCTGACGCTCAACTTGCGCTCGCCAACGCGAAGAAGGCCGGCGGCGGTCGGGTGGTGATTTTCGCCCCCGTCATGCGCTCGCACCGCACCGACCGGCAGACGCTCGAGAACGACATGCGGCGCGCGCTCGAGCGCGGCGAGATCTCGATCCTGTTTCGGCCGATCGTGCGCCTCGAGGATCGAACGGTCGCCGGATTCCAGTCGCTCATCCGTTGGCGACATCCGAGGCTCGGCGTCCTTGGCGAGGATGAATTCCGCTCCGCAGCCGAGTCGACCGGCGCGATCGTCGACATCGGCGCCTATGCTCTGGAGGCGACCGCCAGGGAGCTTGCGGCGTGGCAGAAGGCGCTCGAGGTCAATCCGCCGATCTTCGCCACCGTCGCCGCCTCCTCGCGCCAAATGCTGAGCCACGACCTCCTGCTCGACGTGCGCTCCGCGCTTGGCCGCCATTACGTCCAGCGCGGCTCGCTCAAGCTCGCCGCGCCGGAGAGTTTGGTGATGGAGAACCCGGAATATGCGGCGGCGCTTCTGCAACGGGTCCGCGAAATCGGCGCGGCGCTTATGCTCGACCGGTTCGGCGCGGGCTACACCTCGCTCGGCCACCTGCCGCAATATCGATTCGACGCGATGCGGATCGATGCGTCGCTGGTCAGGCCCAATTCTTTCGGCGCGCGCTCGCCCATCCTGCGCTCGATCGTGGCCATGGCCCAGGAGATCGGGATGGACGTGATCTCCGAGGGGGCGGAGACGGAATCCGACGCGGTCGAGCTGGCCCAGCTTGGCTGCCAATTCGCCCAAGGAGCGGCTTTCGGCCAGCCAATGAGCCCGGCCGCGGCGCGCAAGCTGATGGGGGCGGCGGTCGCCTGATCGGCGGGCGCGCGGAGATCTAACGCAAATCCATTTGGGTCGAACCAGCGGCGTCATTGCGAGCGAAGCGAAGCAATCCAGGAGAACGTAGGGCGCCCCGAGAAACTCTTGGATCGCCGCGTCGCTTCGCTCCTCGCGATGACGGATCAATCCGAACGCAGCAAGCTCTAGCGGGAAGCCTCCGCCAGATGCCGCCGGTAGCGGGCGAGCACCTGCGCGCGGTAGATCGGGCGCATCGCCTCGTGGCGCAGGCGCTCGGCGAGGCTCATCGACTTGCGCTGGACCGTGCTGCCCCCGGTCTTAAGGGAAACGTCGCGGACCGGCGAGGGTGAGGCTACCAGCAATGGCTGGCCGGTGAGCCAAGTCATCTGCAACGTCGTGTCGACGGGCCGGTCGAAGGGCAGGGTGCGATCGAGGAGGCGCTTGGCGGCAGCGCGCGAGACGATCTGCGCGATCGCCCTTAAAGGGGGCGCATCGGGGCGCAGGAGCATCAAGTCGCCGCGGCGTGCGACCGGCGCTCCCCCCGGATCGGCGTGGCGGGGAGCAGCACATAATCCCAGGCCGACCGTTTGAGGGTGACGAACTCGACCAGCGCGGCGAATGCGGAAGCGTCGATCTCAGCGTCGTCCTCGAAGATGAAGGCGAAGTCGAGCGCGTCATCGAGGATCCGACGCCAGGCGGCGCGATGGCTGAGGAATACGCCGACCTCGGTCCTCGTCAGCGGGAACGGATAGCGCGGCTGAAACCGGCGCTGCGCATAAGCCTCGTCGACCTCCTGCTGCGACAAGCGCGCGCCGTCGACGGCCGCGAGGACTTCGCTTTCGATCGGGAGAGCGGCGCGTAGCGCCTGAACCGTGGCTGCGCGAGAACTCGCGCGCTCCAGATGGAGAATAAACGCTTTGGGCCCGCTCAAGACTGGCTCACTGTGCAAAGACCTGCAATAGTCTGGGCCTTAAGAGCGCGAGAGGGCCTTCATACTCGCCGTTCCGCGCCAAGTCATCCCGCTTGCCGTTGGAAAAGGGAGAGGCGCGCCCGATGAAGATCACCGTCGATGTTGACTGCACGCCTCTCGAGGCGCGTCAGTTCATGGGATTGCCGGATGTCGAGCCGATGCAGAAGGCGGCCATGGCGGAGATCGAAAAGCGCATGATGGCCGAGCTCGAGCGCTTTTCTCCTGAGGCTCTGTTCAAGGCGTGGCTGCCGATCGCCGGCATGAACGCCGAGTGGCTGCAGGAGTTTTTCAGGCACGCGTCCCCGAAGCCCTGACAAAGGAAACCTGCTCGGCGCCAAGTCGTTAGTTTTCGTCACTCATGTTCGCGTTTTGCCCTTCCGTCCTCGCCAGGCGGCTCCTACATTGGCTTGCGAGGCCGTGAAATCGCGGCAATCCGATTGTATGGGCTTGGCTCACGTCGCTTCGGGGCGCGGGCTAGCGCCAAAGGGGCCGATGATGAATTTAGAGAAATATACCGAGCGGGCGCGCGGCTTCGTGCAGTCCGCGCAGTCGCTGGCGCTTCGTGAGGGGCACCAGCAGTTCACGCCCGAGCACGTGCTCAAGGTGCTTCTGGACGACGAGGAGGGGCTGGCCGCCGGGCTGATCGACCGGGCGGGCGGCAACTCTCGCCAGGCGCTGACAGAGGTCGAAGCCGCCCTCGCCAAGCTGCCCAAGGTCGAAGGGTCGGGGGCCGGCCAGCTCTATATGGCGCCGACGACGGCGCGCCTGTTCGACAACGCCGAGAAGATCGCCCAGAAGGCGGGTGATTCGTTTGTCACCGTCGAGCGGCTCTTGCTCGCGCTCGCGATGGAGAGGGGAACGCAGGCGGCCAAGATTCTGGCCAACGCGGGCGTTTCGGCGCAGACCCTCAATGCGGCGATCAATGATCTCCGCAAAGGGCGCACCGCCAACTCTGCCAGCGCCGAGAACCAATATGACGCGCTGAAGAAATATACCCGCGACCTCACGGAAGCGGCGCGCACGGGCAAGCTCGATCCGGTGATAGGCCGCGACGAGGAGATCCGCCGCACCATCCAGGTGCTGTCGCGCCGCACCAAGAACAACCCGGTGCTGATCGGCGAGCCCGGCGTCGGCAAGACCGCGATCGTCGAAGGCCTTGCGCTGCGCATCGTCAATGGCGACGTGCCGAAATCAATCCGCGACAAGAAGCTGCTCGCGCTCGATATGGGCTCGCTCATCGCCGGCGCGAAATATCGCGGCGAGTTCGAGGAGCGCCTCAAGGGCGTGCTCAACGAGGTCACCGCGGCCGCAGGCGGCATCATCTTGTTCATCGACGAAATGCATACGCTCGTCGGGGCCGGCAAGGCCGATGGCGCGATGGACGCCTCGAACCTCTTGAAGCCCGCGCTGGCGCGCGGCGAGCTGCATTGCGTCGGCGCGACGACGCTCGACGAATATCGCAAGCATGTCGAGAAGGATGCGGCGCTCGCGCGGCGCTTCCAGCCGATATTCGTCTCCCAGCCGACGGTCGAGGATACGATCTCGATTCTGCGCGGCCTTAAGGAGAAGTATGAGGCCCATCATGGCGTGCGCATCACCGATTCGGCGATCATCGCCGCAGCCACGCTATCCGACCGCTACATCGCCGACCGCTTCCTGCCGGACAAGGCGATCGACCTTATTGATGAGGCCGCGTCCCGCCAGCGGATGCAGGTCGACTCCAAGCCAGAGGAACTGGACGAGCTCGACCGGCGCATCATGCAGCTCAAGATCGAGCAGGAGGCGCTGAAGAAGGAGACCGACACGGCGTCAAAGGATCGCCTCAAGAAGCTCGGAAGCGAGCTTGCAGAACTGCAGGAGAAGTCTGACGCGCTGACCGCCCGCTGGAAGGCGGAGAAGGACAAGCTCGGCCAGGCCGCCAAGCTGAAAGAGGACCTTGACGCCGCCCGCAACGCGCTCGCCCAGGCGCAGCGTAAGGGCGACTACGCCGAGGCCGGTAGGCTGACCTACAGCACGATTCCCGAACTCGAGAAGAAGCTTAAGGAGGCCGAGAGCCAGAGCAATAGCGTGCTGGTCGACGAGGCGGTGACGGCCAGTCACGTCGCGCAAGTCGTTTCGCGCTGGACCGGCATCCCGGTCGACAAGATGCTCGAAGGCGAGCGTGAGAAGCTCCTCAAGATGGAGGAAGAGATCGCGCGGCGCGTCGTCGGGCAGCGCGAAGCGGTGCACGCCGTTTCGACCGCCGTCCGGCGCGCCCGCGCCGGCCTGCAGGATCCGAACCGTCCGATCGGCTCGTTCATGTTCTTAGGCCCAACCGGCGTCGGCAAGACGGAGCTCACCAAGGCGCTGGCCGCCTTCCTGTTCGACGACGAGAGCGCGATGGTGCGCATCGACATGTCCGAGTACATGGAGAAGCATTCGGTCGCGCGGCTCATCGGCGCGCCTCCCGGCTATGTCGGCTACGAGGAAGGCGGAGCCCTGACCGAGGCGGTGCGGCGCAGGCCCTATCAGGTCGTGCTGTTCGACGAGATCGAGAAAGCGCATCCGGACGTCTTCAATGTCCTGTTGCAGGTGCTCGACGACGGACGACTAACCGACGGTCAGGGACGCACGGTCGATTTCCGCAACGTGCTCATCGTCATGACCTCGAATCTCGGGTCCGAATATCTCGTCAACTTGCGCGAGGGCGAGGATACGAAGACGGTCGAGAAGGAAGTGATGGGCGTCGTGCGCGGGCATTTCCGGCCCGAGTTCTTGAACCGCGTGGACGAGATCATCCTCTTCCATCGGCTCAGGCGCGAAGACATGGGTGAGATCGTCGACATCCAGCTCCGCCGCCTGAACCGGCTGCTCGAGGACCGCAAGATCGGCTTGAGCCTCGACGCCAAGGCGCGGCAATGGCTGGCGGACAAGGGCTACGATCCGATCTACGGCGCCCGCCCATTGAAGCGAGTCATTCAGAAATGGGTGCAGGACCCGCTGGCGCAGATGCTGCTCGCCGGCGAGATCGGCGACGGCTCGACGATCAAGCTCAGCGCCTCGCAAGGGCGTCTCACGATCAACGGCAAGGAGGTGGGCGGCGAAGGCGATGCGTCCTCGCAGCCCAAGGCGTCGTCGGTCGTGCAGTTTCCGAAGACCTGATCGATGGGACGTAGATACGGTCCGATATTCGCTCCAAGCGCCGGCCGCCGGCGCGCAGCAGGACGATCGTTTGATCGGAATCTTCGGTCATGACCAACGCCCTGGCCCGGTTCGTCGGCGGATCGCCGGCGATGGTCGCCGTGCGCCTGATCGTCGTCTCGTTTGTCGTCGGGATCGTTCTCGAGACATTCGGACTCGATCCGGCGACGTTGTTTGCGGACGCTTTGCGCGGCGCGAGGGAGATTGTGGAGCTTGGATTTAGCGATATCCATGAGGTGGGACGCATCCTTTTGACCGGGGCGATGGTGGTCGTTCCGGTCTGGCTGGCGCTGCGGCTGCTCGATTCCAGCAGGCGGTAGGCGATCGTTTAGCGTGTTTTGCAGTGCGAAGGGCTTGACGCGCTCTCCCGGCGCTGATCCTTTACGCTGCGCGGATATCATCCACGGGGCAAATGTAAATGGCATTCTCTCATCCCCTCGCCAGGGCGGCGAAAGTGTGGACTGCGAAGACTCATGACGGGGGCGAGCAGCGCGTCCTCGTCATTGTCACCACCATCCCGCTGGGGCCGAACGAAAAGGGCTACAAGAAATCGTTGGTTGAACGCCTGTCGCGAGCCGCGCGCGATTATCTGGCCGATTCGAACGAAGCCGCCTCGTTCCTGCTGATGAGCCGCCTGAGGGACTGGAGCGGCGCCAGGGCCTGAGGGCGCAATCTCCCCCTCGACCCCGACAAATTTGCGGTGATGGACCAGCCGTTGCGCTGCAAGGGAACGCTTCTCATCCAGATTGACTGTGATAGATTGCGCTGAGAGGCGCGTCAGCGGTGCAGGGGAGCTCCCGTCATTGCGCCGCAAGAATCGGGGACGGACGCCATGACCAACACAGCATCGGCTTTTAGGGCTCGGAGCCGGCGCGGGCATCGCGCCGCTCAGGAGCAAATGGGGCTGGATTGTCGCCCTCGGCGTGGTCTACCTCATCGCCGGAATAATCGCGCTTGGCAGCGTCGTCATGGCGACCATCGCCAGCGTCTATGTTGTCGGCATCATGATGCTGATCGCCGGTGTTTTCGAAGTCATCCACTCGTTCCAGATCAAGACCTGGGGGCGGTTCCTGTTCTGGCTCGCTCTCGGCGTCCTCTACATCATCGCCGGGTTCGTAGCGTTCGACAATCCGCTGCTGACCGCGGTGTGGCTCACGCTCATTCTCGGCGCAGCGCTCGTCGCCTCCGGCATCATGCGCGTGTTTCTCGGCTTCAACATGAAGGGCGGGACGCCGTGGGGCTGGGTGGTCGCTTCAGGCCTGATCACACTGCTGCTCGGCGTCATCATCCTGATCCATTGGCCAGTCTCCTCGCTCTACGTGCTTGGAATCTTTCTCGGCATTGACCTCGTGTTCGCAGGCGCGAGCTGGATCGGGGTCGGCCTGGGTTTGCGGCAAGCCGTCTGACGCCTGAAAGCGTCGGGGCTTCGATGAACCCGCAGGAGGTTTGAACCGAAGGGACGGGGCCGGCCCATTCGGGCAAGGGGGTGTTTCGTGCGCTGGGTCTATCTAGCAATTGTCATCGTGTTCGTCGCAGCGCTGATCATCTTCGTGTTCCAGAACACCCAGAGCGTCAACATTGCCTTCCTCGCGCTTAGCGTCACGCTGCCGCTCGCCGTGCTCGTTTTCATCGTCTACGTGTTGGGGGCGCTGAGCGGCGGAAGCCTCTACGCGCTGTTGAGGCGTTCGGTCGCGGGGTCGCGCGCTCGGGCCTAGAGGGACAGCGGCCCCATGCGCGCCATGGTCCTGCATCAGACGCACGAAAAGCTCGTGATGGAGGAGCGGCCTGACCTTTCGCCCGGACCTGGCCAGGTTCGCGTGCGGGTCGAGGCTTGCGGCGTCTGCCGCACTGACCTGCACGTCGTCGACGGCGAATTGCCAAACCCCCGACTGCCCATCGTGCCGGGACATGAGATTGTCGGCCGCGTCGACGCGGTCGGCGAAGGAGCGGGCCTCAAACTCGGCGCGCGCGTCGGCGTGGCTTGGCTCGGCCATGCCGACGGGACTTGCCCCTATTGTCGCAGCGGACGTGAAAACCTGTGCGATGCGCCCTTGTTCACGGGCTACACTCGGGACGGCGGCTACGCCACCCATACGATCGCCGACGCCGACTTCGTCTATTCGCTTCCGGAGGATGTCAATCCGGTCGACACGGCGCCGCTGCTCTGCGCGGGCCTCATCGGCTGGCGCTCGCTCAAGCTCGCCGGGGACGGGCGGACGATCGGCGTTTATGGCTTCGGCGCCGCAGGCCACATCATCGCCCAGGTCTGCCGTTGGCAGGGACGGCGGGTGTTCGCCTTCACCCGGCCGGGTGACAATGCCGGTCAGGCCTTCGCCCGCTCGATGGGCGCGGAGTGGGCGGGCGGGTCGGACGAAAAGCCCCCGGAATCGCTCGACGCCGCCATCCTGTTCGCGCCGGTCGGCGCGCTTGTTCCCGCCGCGCTTGGCGCATTGCGCAAGGGCGGGCGGGCCGTCTGCGGGGGCATACACATGAGCGATATCCCTTCGTTCCCCTACGAGCTCTTGTGGGAGGAGCGTAGCCTCCTCTCGGTCGCCAATCTGACCCGAGAAGACGGACACGAGTTTTTGGCGCTCGCGCCGCGGGCCAAGGTGCGGACCGCCACCACGACCTATCCGCTCGACAAGGCCAACGAGGCTCTCGACGACCTGCGCAACGGCAGGCTGGAGGGCGCAGCCGTGCTCGTGCCGTGAGGGCCAGCGCCAAGGGGCTACCCCTTTTCTGGCGATTGAAGGGGGTGCTTCCAGAAGTTTAACACAACAAAGAAACGTCGGTCTCGGGTTGGGGGATTCTATGGAGTTGGGGCTTCTTTCCAATATGCTTGTGAATTCGCAGCCCTATTGGCAGGCCTACGTGCCCCCGTTGTTTGCGGCGATCGCCAACGACCGAACCAACGCGCGGATCGTGGAGCCTCCGCCCGTCGCTTGGAGGCGAGCCACCGGGTGGAAATCGGTTCGTTCGCAAGTCAAAGCCTGCGACACGCTCTTCTGGTTGCAACTGAGCGCGCGTCCCGCCGGTTCAGTTCATTTGGCGTCGCTGAACAGATTGGGCGCGCGGCGCGCGAACTTCATCATCGACGCGTGGAAGCCCGCGCTGACCAAGATCGGGGTCATGGCCACGATCGAGCGTCTCGATCCATGCTTCGTCGCTTATCTGGAAGTCGACGACAGAGCTCAAGCGGCGTTTCCCGCTGGCGAAATTCGTCTGGCTCCCACTTGCGGTCAGAACGGAGATTTTTTACCCGCGCAAGGACGAAAAGCCGAACTTCGCCTTCTATATGGGCCGCCGCCACGAGCCTTTGCATCAGGCGCTCCTCAAATATTGCGAAGCGCGTGGTCTCAAATATCTCTATTCCGATAGGTTCATGTTCGGAGAGGAAGTCGGGCGGGCGGCGTCCAGCGCCCAGTATTTCGTCGTTTCGCCGCGCGAGGTCATCGACCCCAAGACGAAGACTGCGTTCAGTCCTCTCCCGATGCGTTATTTCGAGGGGCTGGCGGCGGGAGCGCGCCTGCTCGGCGCCATGCCAGGGAGCGGCGAGTACCAGGCGCTTCTACCGACCGACGCCTTGTGCGAAGTGGCGCTCGACGGTTCTGATCTGGCTGAGCGTCTCGATCGGGATCGACAAAACCCGCACAATCAACGCGCGGCTGACGCCGCCGCGGCCTTGGTGCACGAACATCATTCCTGGCGGCGGCGCGCGCAGCAAATCTACGGCTATCTTGAGCATGGCGGCCCGTTGGATCTCAACTTGATGCCGCAAGCGCGGAGCCGCGCCGACATCGCAGCGGCCTTGATCGCCTGATTCGTGCGAAATTCGTTCGACCTCACACCGCCGGGGTCGGCGATCAATGGGTGATTTATAGCGGGGACTGGGGGAATCAATGACGAAACGTGTTCTCGTGACCGGAGGCGCAGGATTTCTAGGGTCGCACCTCTGCGAACGGCTGCTGAGCAACGGACACGAAGTCCTATGCGTGGATAATTTCTTCTCCGGTACACGACAGAATATTACCCATCTGCTTGACGACGCTAACATGGAGCTGATTCGTCATGACGTGACTTTTCCGCTCTATGTCGAGGTCGACGAAATCTTCAACCTAGCCTGCCCCGCCTCGCCAATACACTATCAGGTCGATCCCGTACAGACGACGAAAACGAGTGTAATTGGCGCGATCAATATGCTCGGGCTCGCCAAACGCGTCAAAGCAAAGATTCTTCAGACGTCGACATCCGAGATCTATGGCGACCCCACAGTGCATCCTCAGACCGAAGACTACTGGGGCAACGTCAACCCGATCGGCCGAAGATCCTGCTACGACGAGGGAAAACGGTGCGCGGAGACGCTGTTTTTCGACTATCGAAGACAGCACAATATGCCGATCAAGGTCGTGCGCATCTTTAACACTTACGGCCCGCGGATGAACGCCAATGATGGGCGTGTAGTTTCCAACTTTATCGTGCAGGCGTTGCGCGGTCACGAGGTCACTATTTATGGAGATGGCGCTCAGACGCGCTCTTTTTGTTATGTTGACGACCTTATCGAGGCAATTGTTCGGATGATGGAGACCCCCTCCGGCGTGACCGGTCCGATCAACATCGGCAACCCGAGCGAGTTCACCATCCGGGAGCTTGCCCAACTCATTATCGAGATGACAGGGACGAAGTCCAAGATTCGTTTTGAGCCGCTGCCATCGGATGACCCGCGCCAGCGGCAGCCGGACATTTCGATGGCGAAGTCGATCCTTAAGTGGGAACCCAAAACCCAACTTCGAGAAGGACTGACAAAGACAATAGCCTACTTTGAGAACATCCTTCGGAAGGAGGGTTCTCACCGGCCAGAACACACCGATCTTAGTGTTTTTGCACGCTAGATTGGCGCCTGCGGGCGCTTCGCTGCGCGAGCCGTCGCCGGCCCCAGCGCTGAAATGCGTCGAGGACTGAGGACTCTGGAACTCGCGCAAGGGACGGGCCTGCGAACGCGCAGGACCAGAAATCGCTACACGCGCCATCGCAACCACGCCCTATCCGCCCGACAGGGCCAACGAGGCGCTAAACGACTTGCGCACGAGGAGGCTCGAAGGCGTTAGCGGCGCTCGCGGTGAAGTCCCAGCCGCGTATAGAGTTTGGACGTCCTTCAGTCTCATCGCAATTTAGAACAATTCTAAACTTCCACGAGCGCGTCGTTTAGAACTTTTCTAAAGTTGAAAGGACTGCATGCGTTTCATTGACTCATAAAATCAGGGTCGTTACCTGAGAGCATCACAGTAGACGCAGTGATCGGCGGGCCTTGAACCCGCTTTGCAGACGGACCAGCATTCTCAATGTTTGCCGCCTATCTCATCATGCTCCGCGAAGGCGTCGAAGCCGCGCTGATCGTCGGCATTGTCGCTAGCTACCTCAAGCAATCCGGCCGCGCGCAATGGCTGCCCATGGTGTGGGTCGGGGTGGGCGCCGCGGTCGCCGTCTGTCTCGCCGTGGGCTTCGCTCTTGTCAGCGCCAACCGAGAATTTCCCCAGCGCGAGCAGGAGCTTTTCGAAGGTCTGGTCGCTCTGCTGGCGACCGCGATCCTGACCTCGATGGTTTTCTGGATGAAGAAAGCGGCGCGTTCCATCAAAGCGCAGCTGCACGATTTCGATCGATAACGCTCTGCGTCCGGGCGATCGTCAGGGTCTTGCGCTGATCGGAATGGTGTTCTTCGCCGTCGGCCGCGAGGGGCTCGAGTCGCTCTTCTTCTTGCTGGCGATCATCCAGCAGAGCGAGGGCTTGGCCGTGCCGCTCGGGGCGGCGCTCGGCCTCGCTTCCGCGGTCGCCGTGGGTTTCGCCATCTATTATGGCGGCGTGAGGCTAAACCTTCGCCGATTCTTCCTCTGGACCGGGGCCTTCATCATCTTCGTCGCGGCCGGTCTGCTCGCCGGCGCGGTGCGCGCCTTTCACGAGGCCGGGCTCTGGAACGGCTTGCAGAATACGGCCTTCGACTTGAGCTCGGTCCTGCCTCAGGACGGTCTCATCGGCACGCTGCTCTCCAGCGTCTTCGGCTATCAGGACGCGCCGACCATTGGCGAAGTGATCGTCTATTTCGCCTTCCTGATCCCTGCTTTGATCTTGTTCTTCTCGTCAGCGCGGCCTCAGCCGGTGACCAGGGCCGCTTGACGAACCGAAATACCGCCGAGGCCCAATAGAGGACGTTTCCAGATGTCGAACGCTTGCGTCACCCGGTCGAAGCTCGTTCGCTTCGGTGGAGCCGCCTTCCTTTGCCTTCCCGCAACCCTCGGCGGCCAGGCGCTCGGGCAGGCGACGGCCGCGCCCATCGCGCCTGGCCCAATCCTGATCACTTTGACCGACGCCGGATGCGAGCCTGCGAAGGTCGACGTCACCGCCGGCAAGACGACATTCAACATCAAGAACGAAAGCAGACATGCCGTCGAATGGGAGATCCTGAAGGACGTCATGGTCGTCGACGAGCGCGAGAACATCCTGCCGGGCTTCGCTCAGACCCTGACCGCGAACTCTCGACGCCGGCGACTATGCGATGACTTGCGGGCTCAGAAGCAACCCCAAGGGGATTCTGACGGTCGCCGCCACCAATGATCCGCCGGCGAAGCTGTCGCCGATGGATCTGGTCGGCCCGATCGCGGAATACAAAGTCTACGTGAAGGGCGAGGTCGACACGCTCGTTGCGGCGACCAAGAAGCTGACCGACGCAGTCAAGGCCGGCAAGCTGGCGGACGCCCAGCGCCTCTATGCGCCGGCCCATCAGCATTATGAGCGGATCGAGCCGATCGCGGAATTGTTCAACGATCTCGACGGTTCGATGGATTCGCGCGAAGACGACTTCGAGAAGAAGGCGGACGACCCGAAATTCGTCGGCTTCCATCGAATTGAAAAGGGGCTGTTCACCGACAAGTCGACCGCCGGCCTGACGCCGATCGCGGACAAGCTGATGGCGGACGCGCTCGACCTGCAGAAGCGCATCGATGGCCTCACCGTCGCCCCGAAGGACGTTGTCGGCGGAGCGGCCGACTTGATCGAAGAGGTGGCCTCCAAGAAAATCACCGGCGAAGAGGACCGCTACAGCCGCACGGATCTCTGGGATTTCCAGGCGAACGTGGACGGCGCGCAGAAGATCGTGGCGCTTCTCAACCCCCTCATCGTGAAGCAGGACCCCAAGCTCAGCGCTCGTCTGCATGACAATTTTGCCAGGGTCGACGTCATACTGGCCAAATACAGGACGAAGGACGGAGGGTTTGAGAGCTACGAGAAGCTTTCGGACCACGACCGCACCGCGTTTAAGGCGCCGGTCACGGCGCTCGCCGAGGATCTCTCCGCGCTGAAGGGCACGCTTGGCGTCGAGTGACGATTGGATGGAGCGAACCGCATGAAGTCGCGCCAGGATCGGGGAGGTTGTCCGTTCTCGTTGGCTTCTTCCGAGGCCGACGGGAGCCGGGGCGGGCTGCAGCCCGCAAGGCGCGATCTCCTGATGGGCTTGGCGGGCGGCGCCATTGGCTTGGGGCTCGGTTCTCAAGCCCGGGCGATGCCGGCCGGAACGCTCGCGCCCGGGGATGACGGCACGCAGAATAGCCAGCCGTTTTATGGCGTCCACCAGTCGGGCGTGATTACGCCGCAGCCAGCCGCTGCGTTGATCGCGAGCTTCGACGTTCTCGCCGAGGACCGCGCCGCGCTTGAGCGGCTCTTTCGAACCCTGACGGAGCATATCGCCTTTCTTACGAAAGGCGGCGAAGCTCCAACCTTGGACCCGAAGTACCCGGCGCCAGACAATGGCCTGCTCGGGCCGAATGTCTTTCCTGACAACTTGACCGTGACCGTCGCAATTGGCGCATCGCTGTTCGACGACCGCTACGGACTGCAGAAACTGAGGCCCACTCGCCTGATCGCCATGGAGCAGTTCCCCAACGACGCGCTCGAGGCGAACAATTGTCACGGCGATATCGTCCTGCAATTCTGCTCGAACACTGCCGAAACGAACATCCACGCGCTGCGCGACATCGTGAGGCACACGCCCGACCTTCTCGGTCTCCGCTGGAAGATCGACGGCTTCCTGCCGCCGCACACGATCAAGAAGCTCGGCAAGGAGACGGTTCGCAACCTGCTCGGCTTCAAGGACGGCACCGCCAATCTCGACGCCAGCGACGCAACCTTGATGAACGACATTGTCTGGGCGCAGCCGAACGCCGATGAGCCCTCCTGGACGTCAGGGGGAACCTATCAGGTGGTCCGCGTCATCCGCATGTTCGTCGAGCGCTGGGATCGCGACGCGCTGATCGACCAGGAACAGATCATCGGCCGCGAAAAAGCGAGCGGCGCGCCGCTCACCTACGCCAACGAGCACGACGCGCCCGATTATGCGGCCGATCCGAAGGGCGAGCGCGTGCCGCTCACCGCCCACATCCGCCTCGCCAATCCGCGCACGCCCGGGACGCAGGCCAACCGCATCCTGCGCAGGAGCTATAACTATTCCCGCGGCGTGACCAACGCCGGCCAACTCGACATGGGGCTATTGTTCGTCTGCTTTCAGTCGGACCTCGCCGCCGGCTTTCTCACCGTGCAATCGCGCCTCAACGGTGAGAAGCTGGAGGAATACATCAAACCGATAGGCGGGGGGTATTTCTTCGTCCTGCCGGGCGTCCAGTCCAAGGACGGTTTCCTCGCCGAAGGTCTTTTGCGCGCGGCGGCTTAAGACGCCCGCGGCCTCAACGCCGGGCGCGCGGCTTGCGGTTCGGCCATTTGACGATCCGGTCCGGCCAGTTTTCAGGCGCGAGGTCGGTCTCACTCGCCTTGACCCGCCCGCGCACCGACACGCCAGCCTCGTGCACGCTGTCGGGCGAACCCGACACCAGCGGATGCCAATCGGGCAAGTCCTCCCCTTTAGCCACCAATCGGTAGGCGCAGGTGACGGGGAGCCAGCTCAACTGGCGCACCACGTCGGCCGTCAGCCTCACGCAGTCCGGAACCTGCCGGTGGCGATGCGGATAGTCATTGCATCGGCATGTCTTGCCGTCGAGAAGCCTGCAGCCGATGTCGGTGAAATGAATCTCGCCCGTGTCCTCGTCCTCGAGCTTGACGAGGCAGCAGCGGCCGCAGCCGTCGCATAGGCTTTCCCATTCGGCGAGACTCATCTCGTCGAGGGTTTTCAGCAGCCAGAATGGCTGAGCCTGCTCGCCTTTCGCCGTCAAACCCTTCATCCGCTGAGAGCGAGATGCGTTCGGACAGAGCCGTCATCGCAGGCATAGGGCCCGCGATGGCGATCCTAGGTCGGAACCATACGCCAGTCCCGGAGCTTTTGGCGAATGGACTTTCGCACGCCGTGGCGCGAGATTGCGGCGCAAAAAAAGGGAGCGCGCAAAATCGCCAAGCAGGATGCCAAAAACGGGACCACGCTGGTGATCTCTCACCCCGCGTGTCTCGCGCACGACATGGGCGAGGGCCATCCCGAGCGGCCCGATCGCTTGAGGGCGATCGAACGCGCGCTTGAGAGCGAAGCGTTTCAGGTGCTCGCGCGTGATCTCGCGCCACGCGCGGATCTCGCCGCGATCGCGCGCGTTCACCCGAACGAGTACATCGCGGCGATCCGGGCGGCGACGCCGAAGCAGGGCTTGGTCGCGATCGACGACGACACGTCGATGTCGCCAGGCTCCTTCGAGGCCGCGCTTCGCGCCGCAGGAGGCGCGGTCTTCGCGGTCGACGAAGTGATGAGCGGCAAGGTCCGCAACGCCCTTGTCTCGACCCGTCCACCCGGCCATCACGCCGAGATCGCGACCCCGATGGGGTTCTGCTTCTTCAACAATGCGGCCATCGCCGCACGCCATGCCCAGGCGGCGCACGGCGCGGAGCGGGTCGCGATCATGGATTTCGACGTCCATCACGGCAACGGCACCCAGCACATCTTCTGGGACGACGCGACGGTCATGTACGCCTCGACGCATCAGATGCCGCATTATCCCGGCACCGGCGCGATCGGCGAGCGCGGCGAGCACAACCAGATCGTCAACGCGCCGCTTCGGGCGGGCGACGGGGGAGAGGCCTTCCGCGAGGCGATGGAGGCCACGATCCTGCCGCGCATCGCCGCGTTCTCGCCTGATCTTATAATCATCTCGGCGGGTTTCGACGCGCATCGCCGCGATCCGCTCGGCAACCTCAATTTCGTCGAGGCGGACTATGCCTGGGCGACGCGCAAACTCATGGAGATCGCGCGCAAGAGGAGCGGCGAGCGGGTCGTGTCGGTGCTCGAAGGCGGCTATGACCTCGAGGGGCTGGCCCGCTCAGTCGCCGCGCATGTGACGGCGCTGATGGAGGGGTGATCGCGCAGACGCTTGCGCGGCGCAAATCATTTTCTCAAGGCTTCGCGCGCGAGAGCGCGGCCGCGCGGCCGGCGGCGGCATAAAGATTGAGCCGGGAATAGACGCCGAAGGCCGATCCGTCGTCGAGAAAGCCGCCGCCGGGTCCTTCCGTCTCGGTCAGGATGCGGTTCGCCTCCTCGAGGCTCAGTTTGGGGAAAGCCACGGTCAAGAGGTATCCGGCCTCGGGCGCGAGCGTCGCGACATCCTCTTGCTTGTCCGCGATCTCCGGATGCACGACCGGCAGCCCATAAGTCTGCGTCGTGGCGTAGAAGGCCTCGTTCATCGCCGGCGCGTTGAAGCGGCCAATGTCCTGGCGCGCGCAAGCTTGTACCGTATCGCCGCAAGCCGCTTCGAGCGCCTTCGTCAGGTCCGCCCGCGCGGCGACGACAGAAGCGCGGAAATCGACGATGGCTTCCGGGACCTGAGGCTCGGACGTTGCAGTCATCGTCGCGACGTTCTTCAAGGGCCGATTCATGTAGGCGGGATCGTCGGCGAGCAGATGGGCAAGATCGTAGGCCGCGACTGTTCGACCGCCCAGCACGTCCATGGCGTAATGCGCGCCCAAGATGATGCGGTCGTTGCCGTATTCCGCGGCGCGGACAACCATCTCCTGATAGCGGTCGGGCACGAGCACGGCGAGCAGAAGCGAGCCCATGTAGCCGTAGGTCGTATGCCCGCTCGGAAAGGACGGGCTGTTGATCAGGTTCATGATCGGCCCGCGGTTATAGACGTCGTTGCTCGCCGGAACATTGAAGTAGTCGGGTCCAATGATCGGCAGGGTCACGGGCTCGGTCTGAAACGGACGGGAATCTCCGAACGCGTCGGCGCCGGGGGTTCCGGCCGGCCGGTCATAGGCTCGGCCAAACGGATCGGGCGCGCCGTGGACTTGTCTGAAGATCGCCATCGCCTCGTCCGAGACCGGCTTTTTGCCGTCGGTCGTGGCGTTGGCGAAGAAATATTTGCCGGCGTTCGAATCGGATCCTGACGTCGAGTTGGCGTAGGCGATCACCTTGGCGACCGACTCCGAGATGCTGGTGAAGCGCTGCCGATCGAGATAGTGCGCCCGCGCCTGGTAGGCGGCGCCCAGGGTCGCGCCCAAGCCGTCCGCCAACTGGGTGAGATTGCCGTCGGTGATGAAGGCGTCGCGCAAAGCCTGCTGCTGCTGTTCGGCGAAGGGCATGAGGGTCGGTTGGCGAATCGCGCCCGTCTGGATTCCCCCGGTGACGGTGAAGTTGGCGGCGAGCGCAGCCTTGCCATCCGTGGCGCTGGCAAGAGCGGAGACCGGAGCGAGGCCCTTGAGCGCGGCCATGTTGGTTGCGGTCTGCGCGTTAAGCCCTGCGCCGCCCATCATGAGGACGACAAGGCCTAGTCCGCATCCCAGTCTCGTCATGGCGCCCCTCCTGCTCAACGCTGCTTATCGGTTTGTCGCTCAGAGGTTCATCTGCGTCTGCACGATGAGCGCGACCAGCTTCTCCGTTTCGGTCGCGACGAGCGTTTGCCAGACCTGGGTCCGCTTGCCGCGATGGATGAGCGTCGTGCGGCCGATCACAGTCGAGCCGATGGGCGCCGGGGCGACGAAATTGGTCTTGCTCTCAATCGTCGCCGTCCCTTTGGCGTCGGCCGGCAAATTGATGAAGGCGGCCGCGGCGCCCAGCGTGTCGGCGAAGCTCATGATCGCCCCGCCATGGGCGATCGCACCGATCGTGCAGAGCTCCGGCCGGATGAGCATCCGCGCGGCGAGGCAATCTGCTTCGGCGCTGATGAACTCGATCCCGAGCAATTGCGCGAACGGCAACGGATTGGCGTTGATGCGGTCGATCAGCGACATGCGGTCTCTAGGGCGTCCTTTCGAGCGCTGGCGGTTTGTTGCGCGCCGGGATAGCATCTACCAGAGCGGGCGCGCCACGCAGTGTTTCTAAGGTGGCGGGCGGCTGACGCAAGAGCGGGGGCGTCAGATAGGCAAGGAGAGGAAAGCATGGTTCGCAGTCGGGTTCTTCTGAGCGCGGTCATCGCGACGCTCGCCGTTACTCTCGCCGGTTGTGACGCAACCGGCGTTTATCCCGGTTATGGGTACGGTTACTATGGTGGCGGCTATCCTTACTATGGCGGCTATCCTTACTATGGCGGCCTGTATGGCGGCTACGGCGGATTTGGGTACGGCGGTTATGGGTATGGCGGCTACCGCGGGTATGGCTTCCGCCGCGGCGGAGTTTACGCCCGCGGTTTTGGTGGTGGTTTCCATGGCGGCGGCTTCCATGGCGGGGGTTTCCACGGCGGGGGTTTCCACGGCGGCGGTTTTCATGGCGGCGGCTTCCATGGTGGCGGCTTCCATGGCGGCGGCTTCCACGGCGGCGGTTTCCACCGTTAGCCCGAGCGGCGCAGGCGCTTCGTGCGGGGCGCCCGCTGAGTGTGGCTGAGGAAACTGCGGGCGTCGCGGACGCGGGCCGTCAGACGCTCCGGACCGCCGACGGCGAGGGCTTGGGAGCCGCTTCGCCGGGCCGCTCAGAGCCCTTCGAACAGGGCCGTCGACAGGTAGCGCTCGGCGAACGAGGGGATGATGATCACGATTGTCTTGCCCATATTCTCCGGCCGACGGCCGACGTCGATCGCCGCGGCGACGGCGGCGCCCGAGGAGATGCCGACCGGGATTCCTTCGATGCGCGCCACCAGTCGCGCGGTGTCGAAGGCGGTCTGGTTGCCGACGACGACGATCTCGTCGATCACGCTGCGATCGAGAATGGCGGGAATAAAGCCTGCGCCGATCCCCTGAATCTTGTGCGGACCGGGCGCGCCGCCGGAGAGGACCGCCGAATCCTCCGGCTCGACCGCGACCATGCGGACGCTCGGCTTCCGCGCCTTCAGAACCTCGCCGACGCCGGTGATCGTCCCGCCGGTGCCGACGCCGGAGACGACGATGTCGACCGCGCCGCGGGTGTCGTTCCAGATCTCCTCCGCTGTCGTGCGGCGGTGGATGTCCGGGTTGGCCGGGTTCTCGAACTGCTGCGGCATGACGGCGCCGGGCGTCGCCTCGATGATTTCATTCGCCTTGGCGATTGCGCCTTTCATGCCCTGCGCGGCGGGAGTGAGAACCAGTTCGGCCCCGAGCAGGGCCAGCATCTTGCGGCGCTCGACCGACATGGATTCGGGCATCACCAGAATCAGCCGATAGCTGCGCGCCGCGGCGACGAAGGCGAGCGCAATTCCGGTATTGCCTGAGGTCGGCTCGACCAGAACGCCGCGCCCGGGCGAGATCTTGCCCTGCGCCTCGAGGGCGTCGATCATCGAAACGCCGATGCGGTCCTTGACGCTCGAGATCGGATTGAAGAATTCAAGCTTGGCGAGAAGATGGGCGACGACGCCTTTCTCCTTGCCGATTCGGTCGATGCGAACGAGGGGCGTATCGCCAATCGTGTCGGTGATCGACGCAAAAATACGCCCGCGGCCGGGCTTTCGCCGCGCAGCGTTTGCATCCGTCATGGGCCGTCACTCCAAAGTGTTTGCCGGGCCGCGCTGTTTAAGCGCAGCCCGACATAACACTTTATACGGCGCCCAACTAGACAACGCCGCAAATAGCTGGATCAGATAGCGAAATCGCCGCTGACTTTCTCGTCATCCAGCACATGCGTCTTCTCAGCCGTCTCGCACATCTGTTCGACGGTGATCGAGTCGAGATTGGCGAGAAAGGTTTCGCCCGCCCGACGTACGGCCGGATCGATCACCCGCTCGAGCAGCACCGAGTTTGCGCCGAGATCGTCCGGATCAGCGGTGCTCAGCGACATCGCGGTGCGCACGATCTCGCCTACGGTGATGCGCCGGCGCTCGCGCGCCAGCTCGTAGCCGCCTCGCGGGCCGCGCACGCCTTTGAGGATCTTGGCGTGGACCAGGCCCTGGAGCAATGTCTCCAGGTGACGGGGGGGCAGTTTGTGACGGGCAGCCAAAGATTTGGCCGCAACCGGCGCCGAGCGCGAATGCAACGCGACATCGACAACGGCGGCGATGGCGAGAACGCTCCGTCGCGACAATAAGTTCATATCATACCTCCTACGATGAACGCCCGGTGGAACCGAATCCATTTGAGCCACGGACGCTCGGAGTGAGACGCGCGCCCGAAATCAGAGCCACACGTTCCACAGAAGAAACGACGAGTTGCGCTATCCGCGCGCCCCGCCGAACGACAAAGGGCTTGTCCCCAAAATTAACGAGAATGACACCAATTTCGCCGCGGTAATCAGCGTCGATAGTCCCCGGACTGTTGAGGACCGTCACCCCATCCTTTAGAGCCAACCCCGACCGGGGCCGGATCTGCGCTTCAAATCCCTTTGGCAACTCGATGGCCATCCCGGTCGCGATCAACGCCCGCGACCCAGGGGCCAGGACAACCTCTTCGCCCGCCGGCAGAGCCGCCATGAGATCCATCCCGGAGGCATCCTCGCTCGCATAGGCCGGCAATTGCAACCCCTCACCATGTGGTAATCGATGGTAACCAATCGTGATCATTGCTGCTTGGCCAACTCAACGGCGAGGCGCCGGACAATGCCGTTCGCAACTTCGGCTTTCGTCATCGGCGGCCACGATTCGACCCCACGCGCATCGATCACCTGGACCTGATTGGTTTCGCCGCCAAACGTCGTTGTACCCTCGGCGACACTATTGGCGATGATCAAGTCACAATTCTTGCGTCGTAGTTTGGCCATGGCGTTTGCCGTAATATTCTCGGTTTCCGCAGCGAAGCCAATTACAACCGCCGGCCGCATTGTCGTTTTCTTTGCGACCTCCGCAAGTATATCTGGATTCTCAACGAGCCGAAGCGTTGGAGACTCTTTGGCGCCTTTTTTGATCTTTTGGCTGGCGATGTTTTCGGCGCGCCAATCGGCGACCGCCGCCGCCGCAATGAACGCATCGGCTGGCAGCGCGGCCTCGACGGCTTCGCGCATATCGCGCGCCGAACCCACGTGAACGACATCGGCCCCGGCCGGATCGGAAAGCCCTACGGGGCCGGTAACCAGCGTTACCCTTGCGCCGGCGCCAATGGCAGCTTGCGCAATTGCATGCCCCTGGCGGCCGGAAGAGCGATTTCCAAGGAAACGCACAGGGTCAATCGGCTCGTAGGTCGGGCCCGAAGTGACTATGACATGCCGTCCGCCGAGCGGACCCGAATCAGCCGGCGGACCTTGGAGCGGAGAATTCAACGTCGCTTCGGCGGCCAACGCCTGCTCGATCGCCTCGACGATCGCCGGCGGCTCCGCCATGCGGCCGGGGCCAAATTCGCCGCACGCCATCGGCCCTGATTCGGGACCGACGAACAGAACGCCGTCGTCCTTAAGGCGGTCGACATTGCGGCGGGTCGCAGGATGCAGCCACATCCTGACATTCATCGCCGGGGCTGCGAGCACGCGTTTGTCGGTGGCGAGCAATACGGTCGTCGCCATATCGTCGGCAAGGCCGCCGGCCATCCGCGCCAGGATATTCGCGGTCGCCGGGGCCACGACGATAAGATCGGCCGCCCGCGACAACTCAATATGGCCGATGGCCGCTTCGTCAGTCAGGCTGAACAGGTCGTCGCGGACGGCCTGACCGCTGAGGGTCGCCGCGGAAAGCGGGGAAATGAATTGCCGGGCGGCGGAAGTCATCACGACTTGAACCGTCGCCCCCCGGTCTTTGAGGCGCCGGATCAACTCGAGCGCCTTGTAGCCCGCGATTCCTCCACTTACGATCAGGAGAATACGGGCGCGCGATAGGGGGATGGCAGTCATCGCAAGAACCTAAGCTCGTCCGTCGCCTGCGCCAGCCGCTGACGCAGAGGAAATTGGGGAGGCGATGCGCGAAACGTCCATTCTCGTTTTTATCCCGCTCGCCCCCGGACCCATCATTGCGTTGGCCGCTCTAACAATGCCACGATTGTTAACAGAGGAATGCCACAAACATTAACGAACTGGCAATTATCACAATTGTGGTATTCCCGCCGCGCGATTGTAGCGGACGGCCACCCGCGGCGACCGAGGCCGTTGTTTTGCAACAAGGCCCGTCACCAACCCCGCTTTCGCGCGCATCGGTTGGCAGGCGCGTCCTAAACGATCCAGCGGTACGCCGCGAAGCACAGGATCGCGAGTAAAAACCCGGTCAGAACAAAGACAAATCCGAGACGCAAGCTGAGTTCGGGGACGACTTTGGCAAGCTCCCTTTCGCTGTCGGTCTCGAGTCTCCCCTCAAGTCGATCAGCAATTTGCTCCAAGCGGTGGGGCGCGTCGGCAAGGAAGCCGGCAATGGACGACAAAGCGCGCCTGGCGTCTTCGATCCGCCCGATCGGGCCGAGATTTTCCGCGATCCACGTCCCCACCACCGGTTCGGCGGTCGACCACATATTGAGCTGAGGGTCGAGCTTTCGCGCCACCCCTTCCACGACGACCATGGTCTTTTGCAGCATCACCAGCTCGATCCTGGTGGTCATTTCGAACAAAGAGGTGATTTCGAACAGCAGCGTCAACAGCTTCGCCATCGAAATCTGATCGGCGGTGCGGGAATGAATTGGCTCGCCGATCGCGCGCAGCGCCTGGGCGAAATCTTCGACCCGATAGGCATGCGGCACGTAGCCCGCCTCGAAATGGACCTCGGCCACCCGCAGATAGTCTCGGCGGATGAATCCATAGAGGATCTCCGCCAGGAACCGGCGCTCCTTGCGCCCGAGCCGCCCCATGATGCCGAAATCGACGGCGACGATGCGCCCCTCGCTGTCGACGAAGAAATTGCCCTGGTGCATGTCGGCGTGGAAGAATCCGTCGCGCAGCGCGGCGCGGAGGAACGTTTGAATCAAGGCGCGCGCCAGCGCGCGGGGATCAAATCCGAGCTCGGTCAGGCGGTCCGGGTCGGCCAGGGGAACCCCGTCGATCCATTCCATGGTCATCACTTCCCGCGTGGTGCGGTTCCAGTCGACCACGGTCGCCGAATCTCGGGATCATCCCTGGAGTTTTCTACGAATTCCGACGCTGCGGACGCTTCGAGCCGGAAATCCATCTCCATACGCACCGAGCGGGCGAGCGTCTCGACAACCTGGGCGAGCCGCAAACGGCGGAACTCGGGCGCCAGGCTCTCGGCGAACCGGGCGGCGAAGGCCATGTCGGTAAGATCGCGCGCAAACCGTCGTTCCGTGCCGGCCCGCAGGACTTTCACCGCGACCGGGCGCAAGCCTTCGTCGGTTTTCACCTCGGCGCGATGCACTTGCGCGATTGAAGCGGCCGCCACCGGCTCGCCGAAGCTCTCGAACAGCGATCCGATCTTCGCGCCGAACGAGGCCTCGACGATCGCGACCGCCGTGTCCCTGCTCATTGGCGCGACGCGGTCCTGCAGCCGCTCGAGCTCGAGGGCGACCTTACCGCCGACGATGTCCGGACGCGTCGAGAGGAATTGCCCAAGCTTGACGTAGGACGGCCCCAACCGGTCGATCGCCCGGGAGAGACCCGCGAGACCGTCGCCGTCGCGCTTCGCAATCAAGTTGGCGATCGCGAGCGGCAGCCTCAGCACCGGCGGGAGCGACCCCGCGTCGACGCCGACAAACGCCCCCTCGCGCGCGAACACGAACGAAGCGCGCGTCAGCCTCAAGACGTGGCCGAACGACGACAATATCGCCATGAATCAGAGCTTCCAGCCCGAGTGGATCGCGACGACGCCCCCGCTCAGCCGCGTGAAGTCCACGCGGGCGAAGCCGGCCGCAGCGATCATCTCCGCGAATCGCTCTGGAGGAGGAAACTTGCGGATCGACTTAACAAGATAGCGATAGGCGCCGCCGTCGCCCGTCACGACCCTGCCCATGGCCGGAATGGCGGCGAAGGAATAGGCGTCGTACAGCCGATCCACGACCGGCAAATCAACGCGCGAAAATTCCAGGCATAAGAAATGTCCGCCGCGTTTGAGCACGCGGTGGGCTTCCTTGAGGGCATCTTCGATTCGCGGCACGTTGCGAATGCCGAACGCAATCGTATAGGCGTCGAAGCGCGCGTCGGGGAGCGGCAGGGCCTCCGCGTTGCCTTCGATGAACCTCAACTGATTGGCGTAGGAGCGTCTCGCCACGCGCCGTTTCCCCTGCCGCAACATATCAGCATTGACGTCGACAACCGTGACCTCGCTCAGCGGGCCGCCCGCTTTCGCGACCCGGGCGGCGACATCGGCGGTGCCGCCCGCGACATCGATGTGAGAGAAAGGACGGCTGAGCGAGGGCCGCACCTTCGCGACGAGCGCATCCTTCCAGGCCCGATGCAGGCCGAACGACATCAGGTCGTTCATGAGGTCATATCGACTGGCGACGCTGTGGAACACGTCGTTCACCAGGCTCTGTTTTTCGTCCAGGCGAACGGTGCGCCGGCCGAAGTGCGTGTGATCGCCCGCGGCGGGCATCAGCCTCTCCTCATGAAACGGGCTCAAACCTTAGCGCGCGAGGCGCCGAGCGTACACTGGCGCGGGGTCAGTCGAGGCGCACGGGTATCCCGGCCTCGGCCATGCGCTCCTTCGCCTGCCGGATGGTGAATTCGCCGAAGTGGAAGATCGAAGCCGCAAGCACCGCGCTTGCATGACCTTGCCGCACGCCCTCGACGAGGTCGTCAAGTTGGCCGACGCCGCCTGAGGCGATGACCGGAATGGCGACGGCGTCTGCGACCGCTCGGGTCAGCTCCAGATCGAAGCCGCGTTTTGATCCGTCGCGATCCATCGACGTCAACAGGATCTCGCCCGCCCCGAGACCGGCGACTTCGCGGGCGTAGCCGATCGCGTCGATCCCCGTCGGCCGTCGTCCGCCATGCGTGAAGACTTCCCAGCGCGGGGCTTCTTCCACCGCGGACACCCGCTTGGCGTCGATCGCGACGACGACGCACTGGGCGCCGAACTTCTCGGCGGCCCGGCGCACGATGTCCCGGTCGGCGACCGCCGCCGAATTGATCGAGGCCTTGTCCGCTCCCGCGAGCAAGAGGTTGCGGATGTCGTCAGTGGTGCGCACGCCCCCGCCGACCGTGAGTGGCATGAAGCACACTTCCGCCGTGCGCCTGACCACGTCGAGGAGGATGCTGCGATCTTCGTGGCTTGCGGTGATGTCCAGGAAACAGAGTTCGTCCGCGCCGGCTCGGTCATACGCAACGGCGCTCTCGACAGGATCGCCAGCGTCGCGCAGATTGACGAAGTTGACGCCCTTGACGACGCGGCCGTCCTTGACGTCGAGACACGGGATGACGCGGGCCTTGAGGGTCACCGCGCCGGCCCCGCCGGCCGTTCCGCCCGCCCGCCGGCATGAAGCAGGGTGAGCGCCGCGCGCGGATCGAGCCGCCCGTCGTAGAGCGCGCGCCCGACAATCGCGCCGGCGAGACGGGCGCAATCGGGCTCAATGAGCCGCCGGACATCCTCGATCGAGGCGAGGCCGCCCGAGGCGATCACCGGAATCTCGAGCTTGTCGGCGAGCGCGATTGTGCTTTCCACATTGAGGCCGGTAAGCGCGCCGTCGCGCGCGATGTCGGTATAGATGATCGCCGCGACGCCGGCGTCCTGAAACCGACGCGCAAGATCAACCGCCGACATGTCGGAGGTCTTCGCCCAGCCTTCGATAGCGACGATTCCGTCGCGAGCGTCGACGCCGACGGCGATCCGGCCGGGATAGAGACGCGCCGCCTCGCGAACGAAGTCTGGATCGCGCACCGCGGCGGTTCCAATGATGACTTGGGTGACGCCGCTCTCCAGCCAGCCGCGCACGGTTTTCATGTCGCGGATTCCGCCGCCGAGCTGCAGCTTCACCGTGAGGCCGGCGAGGATGTCTCGAACGGCCTCGGCGTTCATGGGCTTGCCCGCGAAGGCCCCGTCAAGATCGACGACGTGCAGGTAGTCGAAGTCCTTGCGCGACGAACGCTTTCGCCTGCGCCGCGGGATCGGCGTTGAAGATCGTCGCGCGCGCCATGTCGCCATGGATGAGGCGAACGCACTGACCGTCCTTGAGGTCGATCGCGGGGAACAGGATCACGGGCGCCACTTGAGGAAATTGGCGATCAGCCTGAGGCCGAGGGTTTGGCTCTTTTCCGGGTGAAACTGCGTGCCCGCGATATTGTCGCGAGCGATGATCGCGGTCACCGGGCCGCCGTAATCGGCGGTCGCGACCAGGTCGTCTGCGTTATCCGCGTACAATTGATAAGAGTGGACGAAATACGCGTGCAGTCCGCTTTGGCCGGTGGTCACCCCCTCGAGAAGTGGATGGCTTCGCCTGAGATCGAGAGTGTTCCACCCCATATGCGGAATCTTGAGCTCCGGGTCTCTCGGCTTGATCGCCGCGACGTCGCCTTTAATCCAGTTCAACCCGTCGACCACTTCATGCTCGAGGCCACGCGTCGCCATGAGCTGCGCGCCGACGCAAATGCCGAGGAACGGCCGGCCGCGCTGGCGCACGGCCTCGTCCATCGCCTCGACCATGCCCGAAACGCCGTCGAGCCCACGGCGGCAATCGGCGAATGCGCCCACCCCCGGCAGCACGACACGGTCGGCGGCGAGCACATCCTCAGGCCGCGCGGTGACCTTGATTTCGCAGTCCAAGCCGGCCTCGCGCGCGGCGCGCTCGAAGGCCTTGCGCGCCGAGTGCAAGTTGCCCGAGCCGTAATCGATGATGGCGACACTCATCGCATGTCGCGCTAAAGCGCGCCCTTGGTCGACGGCACGCGCTCGGCCTGGCGCGCATCGATCGCAATCGCGCCGCGCAGCGCGCGGGCGACGCCCTTGAAGCACGATTCGGCGATGTGATGGCTGTTCGAGCCGTACAGCGTTTCGATATGCAGCGTAAGGCCGGCGTTGCCAGCGAAAGCCTGAAAGAACTCGCGCACAAGCTCAGTGTCGAAACCGCCGATTTTTTCGGTTGGGAATTCGGTTCGGAAGACGAGGAAGGGCCGGCCCGACACGTCGAGCGCCACCCGGGTCAAGGTCTCGTCCATCGGCAGCAGGCAGTCGGCGTAGCGGGTCAATCCGCGTTTGTCGCCGAGCGCTTTCATGAGCGCCTGGCCGAGCGCAATGCCGACGTCTTCAACCGTATGGTGATCGTCGATATGGCGGTCGCCCTCGGCACGAATTTTGATATCCACGAGGGAGTGACGAGCCAGCTGATCGAGCATATGATCAAAAAAGCCGACGCCAGTCGTGACATCGGCAAGGCCCGACCCATCGAGGTCGAGGCCGACCTCGATGCTGGTCTCCTTGGTTTTGCGTGTGATTGCGCCCTTGCGCATGGAGATTTCTTTGCCTCGAGCCGCTTTGCGCGCCGGTGATAGCAAGCCCTGCGGCGATTGGCCACCGAAGGCTGAACGACGACGGGCGGCTGGATCGCCGTACGGGGTTTCGCAAGGACGCAAGATTTGATTAGTAAGGGTTCAACGCCGTCGGATGCGGATGCGATCGGCCAGAGGAAATCACACAATATGAATATGAAGCCGACAAAATTCGGGGTGGGCCAGAGCGTCAAGCGCGTCGAGGACATTCGATTCGTCAGCGGGCGGGGTAACTACGCCTCCGATGCGGTTGATAAGGCCGAACTCAAGGCGGTGTTTCTACGCAGTCCTTATGGGCATGCGAAATTCCGCATCGACGATGTCGGGGCGGCGCGCGCCGCTCCGGGCGTTCGGGCCGTCTATGTCGCGAGCGATTTCGCTGGCGTCGGCGACATGCCCTGTCTTGCGCCGGTCGCCAATTCCGACGGGTCGAACACGCCGCTCAAGCCTTATCCCGTGATGGCGTCGGACGAAGCGCAGCATGTCGGCGATATTATCGCGATGGTGGTCGCCGATACGGGCGATCAGGCCCGCGACGGCGCCGAATTGATCAGCGTCACCTGGGAAGAGCTTCCCGTCGTCACTGACATGGAAGAGGCGCTGCGGCCTCAAGCGCCGCTTGTCTTCGCCAAGGCGCCGGGCAACGTCGCCTACGACACTCATATCGGCGACAAACAGGCGACTGACAAGGCGTTCGCCGGCGCAGCGCACACGGTTCGCATCCGAGTCGTGAACTCGCGCGTGGTCGCGAACTATATGGAGCCGCGCTCCGCCGTTGGCGAATACGATGCGCAATCCGGCCGCCTGACGTTGAACCTCGGAAGTCAAGGCGTGCATGGCATCCAAGGCGCCGTCGCCGGGGCGATGCTGAAGATTCCACCGCAATCGCTTCGCGTCGTCACCCAGGACGTCGGCGGCGGGTTCGGCACCAAGGCGGTCGTCTACCGAGAATATCCGCTCGTTCTCGAGGCGGCGAAGCGTCTTGGAAAGCGAGTCGGCTGGCTCGCCGATCGCAGCGAGCATTTCGTCGGCGACGCGCAGGGCCGCGACAATGTGACGACGGCCGAGATGGCGCTCGACGCCAACGGCCGTTTTCTGGCGCTCAGGGTCGATATTCTCGGCAATCTCGGCGCCTACCTGTCCCAGTTCGGACCGTACATTCCCTATCTCGGCGCGTCGATGGCGACCGGATGCTACCACATCGACGCGCTCCACGCGCGCGTTCGCGGAATCTACACCCACACCGTTCCCGTCGACGCCTATCGCGGCGCCGGGCGCCCGGAGGCGGCCTATGTGCTCGAGCGGCTGGTCGATGCTTGCGCGCGCAAGCTTGGGATCGCGCCCGAGGAATTGCGCGCGCGCAATTTCGTCAAGCCCGAGCAGATGCCCTATCACACCCACACCAATCGCGATTACGACGTCGGCGACTTCGAAGGCGCGATGCGCGCCTGCCTGAAGAAGGCGGATCAGCCAGGATTCAAGCGGCGGGTCGAGGATGCGCGGGCGCGCGGCAAGATCAGGGGCTTCGGCATCGCCAGCTATATCGAATGCACCGCCTGGAACGATTCCGAAACCGGCTCTTTGACGCTCGATAAGAACGGCGACTTCACACTCACCATCGGCACCCAATCGAACGGACAGGGGCACGAGACCGCCTACGCTCAGGCCGTCTCGCAATATCTCGACGTGCCGCTCGAGCGCATCAAGGTCGTGCAGGGCGACACCGATCGGGTCGCGACCGGCTTCGGCACGGGCGGGTCGCGCTCCATTCCGATTGGCGCGGTGATGGTGACGCGCGCGTCGGAAACCTTGGCCGGTTCGTTGAAGGAATTGGCGGCCGACAAGCTCGAGGCGGCGGTCGCCGACCTCGAAATTGCTGACGGCAAAGTGCGCATCGCCGGAACCGACCGCGCCATCTCCTACGCCGAGATCGCGGCGCTTCCGGGCGCGACGGCGGCGAAATTGACGGCGACCGAAATCGTTCGCGCCGCCGAACGCCACCTATCCGAACGGCACCCACGCATGCGAGGTCGAGATCGATCCCGACACGGGCGTCACCACAATCGTCCGCTACTCGGTTGTCGATGACTTTGGATTCACCCTGAATCCGCTGCTGCTTGCGGGACAGGTCCATGGCGGCATCGCCCAGGGCGCGGGCCAGGCCTTGATGGAGCGCGCGGTGTTCGATGAAGACGGCCAGCTCCTGACCGCAAGCTTCCTCGACTATTGCATGCCGCGCGCCGACAATCTGCCGGCGTTCGATTTCGAGACGCGCAACGTGCCGTCGACGACCAATCCGATGGGCCTCAAAGGCGCCGGCGAAGCAGGCTCGATCGGGTCGACGCCGGCCGTGATGAACGCGGTCGCCGACGCGCTCTGGCGCGCCTATCGCATCGAGCACATCGACATGCCCGCGACGCCGTTCGCCGTGTATGACGCGATCCGGCGTTCGCACGCTCACGCTTGAGGCGCGATCAAGCGCGCTTGGCGCATCACTATCGCGTGATCCGCGCCAAGGCTGTCATGGCTCGGCGTGTCCGACGAGGCGCCGCGCGCTCGACGGCGAGCGGTCGCCGTCCGTAACGCGTCGTCGCGCCTCGCCGTTCTTGAACCCCGATCCGAGGTCCGTTCCTTAAACAGGCCTCGTTCGGGCTTGGGGGGCCCGGGTCGTGGCCCCTCCTTGCGCCGATCCGAGGCGGTGCTACACTTCTTTAACCTGGGGACCAGGACGGAGGTACTCATGCGCTCCAAGCTTGTGAAGGTAGTGTTGGGATGCAGCTTCGCGGCGGCCTTTGTTGCGCCGGCGCTGGCCTGCGATTTCCATAAGACGTCGGCGCAGAACGATCAGCCGACGGCCCAGTCGCAACAGACGACGCCCGACGCGTCTCAGACGGCGCAGTCGCAACCGGCGCCGGGCACCGGCTCGAACTAACGAGCCTTATCGTCGGCTATTTCGCGCCCGCTGCGGCTCAATCCGCGGCGGGTTTTTTTGTGGGCGTTGAGCGCCGAAGTCCTGGTCACGCCTCCGGCGGCTTGCCGTGGAAATTCGCCGGCCTTTTGTCCAGAAAAGCGCGCACGCCTTCCACATAGTCGTCGCCCGCTCCGGCCTCGCGCTGCAGGTCGCGCTCGAGGTCGAGCTGAGCGTCCAGACTGTTGGCGGGCGAAGCCGCCAGCGCGCGCTTGATGAGGCCCAGCGCCTGCGTCGAGGCCGCCGCGAGGCGCTCGGCGAGCGTGCGCGCCTCGCCCATCAGGTCCTCGTCGTCGACGGCGCGGTAGATCATGCCGGCGGCCTCAGCCTGTTCCGCTCCGATCGGCTCGGCCAGCATCATGAGCGCCCGGGCGCGCGCGTCGCCGACGAGCCGCGGCAGAACAAAAGTGCCGCCCGCGTCCGGAATAAGGCCGATGCGGGCGAACGCCTGCAGGAACTGAGCCGATTTCGCCGCGAGCACGATGTCGCAGGCAAGCGCGATATTGGCCCCGGCTCCCGCCGCCGGGCCGTTGACCGCGCAGACGACCGGCTTTGGCAGATTGCGGATGGCGCGAATGATCGGGTTCAAGCCCTTTTCGAGCGCTTCGCCCAGGTCCGGCCGGGCGCCGCCGGGAGCAAAGGCGCGGTTGGCGAGGTCGGCTCCAGCGCAGAAGCCGCGGCCGGCGCCGGTGATGAGAACGGCGCGGCATTCGGGATCCGTCCCAGCGCGCTGAATTCCCGCCGACAGCGCTTCGATAAGCGCCGCGTCGAGCGCATTCAGGCGCTCGGGCCGGTTGAGGGTCAGCGTCAACACGCCCGCCTCGAGCCGGTCCAAGAGAACCGGCTGCGATGAAACCTCGGCCTCGGCCACTGCCGTCCTCCCGCTATCCGTTTTGTCGCCGCCGCGCGGCGCAAGCGTCTATACTAGACGCCAGCCAACGGAGGCGACAATGGCGGAATGGAATGGGGGGTTAGGCTGGGCAGAGGCGCGCGCATGACCGACGCCTTCATCTGCGACTACGTGCGCACGCCGATCGGCCGATACGGCGGCGCGCTCGCCAACCTCCGCGCCGACGATCTCGCGGCCCTCCCCATTCGCGAGCTCATGCGCCGCCACCCTGGCCTTGGCGATAAAGTCGACGAGGTCTTTCTCGGATGCGCCAATCAGGCGGGCGAGGACAACCGCAACCTAGCGCGCATGGCGCTGCTGCTCGCCGGCCTGCCGGAGACCGTTCCCGGCGCAACCGTCAATCGCCTCTGCGCCTCGGGCATGGAAGCGGTCGCCGCCGCGGCGCGGGGGATCAAAGCGGGCGAGATCGGGCTTGCAATCGCGGGCGGCGCGGAATCGATGACACGCGCGCCCTTCGTCATGGGCAAGGCTCAAACGGCGTTTCAGCGATCGGCGGAGATCTTCGACACCACCATCGGCTGGCGCTTTATCAATCCGATGATGAAAAAGCTCTACGGCGTCGATTCGATGCCGGAGACGGCCGAGAACGTCGCCGACGAATATCAGGTCTCGCGCGCGCGATCAGGACGCGTTCGCGCTGCGCTCGCAAAAGCGAACTGCGGCGGCCCAGGCGAACGGGACGTTCGACAAGGAAATCGTCGCGGTCGAGATGAAGGACCGCAAGGGAAACGTGACCCGCGTCGGTAAGGATGAGCATCCCCGCTCCGACACGACGCTCGAGGCTTTGGCCAAGCTTGGCGGCATCGTTCGCGAAGGCGGCAGCGTGACGGCGGGCAACGCGTCCGGCGTCAATGACGGCGCGGCGGCGCTCATTGTCGCTTCGGGCGAAGCGGCGGAAGCCAATGGGCTCGCGCCGATCGCCCGCATTCTCGGCTATGCCACGGCCGGCGTCGCGCCGCGGGTGATGGGCGTGGGACCGATACCGGCGGTGGCTAAGCTCAGCGGGCGGCTGAAGCTCAAGCCCTCGAACTTTGACGTGGTCGAGCTCAACGAAGCCTTCGCCTCGCAGGCGCTCGCCTGTCTGCGCGGCCTGGGGCTCGAGGATGATTCCGGCCACGTCAATCCGAACGGCGGGGCGATCGCGCTCGGCCATCCGCTCGGCATGTCGGGGGCGCGCCTCGTCGGCGCCGCGGCGCTCGAGCTCAAGCGGCGCGGCGGCCGTTATGCGCTTGCGACCATGTGCGTTGGCGTCGGGCAGGGCGCAGCGCTGGCGCTCGAACGCGTCTGATCCGATATAGGTGCTGGAGGGCTCAACGGCTCGCAGGGAAAAGTCGAGGCTAAGGGAGGATGGTTCATGACCGCGCCAAGCCGCGCCGCGCTGCGCAAGGTGACATTGAACGCCGCGCGCTCGAAGGAATTCCCCGATGGGTCGATCCGCCACGGCTATGATTTCGTCGCCCCTCTGACCGCCGACGGCCACATCGATCTCGAAGCCTGGAAGCAGCATCGCGGCGAATGTTTCGCCCACCGCTTCTGGGGCAACGAGCCGGCGCTGCGGGGTCTCCTGGTTCATCGCGCCGGCGGCCCCGGCGGATCGACCTGGGCTTTCGAATGGAAAGGCGGACGCAGGGACGATGCGGAGGAGGAAGGCTTTCGCTTCGGCGACCACGCTTTCAAGATCGGCGAGTACGTGTCCCTACGCGAGGAGGAGGGTGAGCTTCTGACCTTCCGGGTGGTGAGCGTCGGGAACCCGTGACGAAGGCGCGCTGCCCACGACCGTCATCGCGACCCCCGGGTCAAGCCCGGGGGAAGCGATCCAGGGGAAGCAGGGCGCGTGGGTCGCCGCGTCGCGCCTCCGGCGCTCCTCGCGATGACGATCAAGCGCAGTTAGCGCTAGCCAACCTCGCGAAGGAACGCGATCAGGGCCGCATTGACCTCGTTCGCGCGCTCCTGTTGCGTCCAATGGCCGCAGCCGGAGAGCATGATCGTCTTCGTTAGCTTCGGGCACGAACGTTTTTCAGGTTCGCGATCAGCTTGGGCGCGCCCGGTGAAGCGGACGACGAGGTCGCGGTCGCCCGCGATGTAAAGCGCTGGGACCGTCACCTTCGCCCCGGCGAAGGGCGCGAGCAGCTCCCAATTGCGGTCGATGTTGCGATACCAGTTGAGCCCGCCGCGGAAGCCTGTGCGGGCGAATTTCCCTGCATAAAAATCGATGTCTGCCTCTGTAAGCCACGCGGGCAGCGTGACGGATCGATCGTGCGGGTGAGAAAGCCGCCCGTCCTTGGAACCATGCCTGGCGCGTTCTCGCCGAGCGTGTTGTCGGACTCACGCGGAATATCGGCCGATCGCGGAATAGAGGAGCCGCCGGATCGTCTCCCGCGGATTGCGCTCAAACTCCGCCTCCGAGACGCCCGGCGCCTGGAAATAAAGCTGATAGAAGAGCGACGAATCGCTCTTCGGCATCACGCTCGTTGGTCGCGTCGATCCGCGCGGCCTGAATGGCACGCTCAAGCCCGCGACGGCGCGAAAGCGGTCGGGCCGAAAAAGGGCGCTATGCCAGGCGACCGGCGCGCCCCAGTCGTGACCGACGACGACGGCGTCAGGCGCGCTCAGCGCGTCGAGCACGCCGACCATGTCGCCCACGAGGTGAAACAGCGTGTACTGATCGATGTCCTGGGGCTGGCTTGTCTCACCATAGCCGCGCATGTCGGGCGCAACGGCGTGGTAGCCGGCCTGAGCGAGCGCCCTCAACTGATGGCGCCACGAATACCAGGACTCCGGAAACCCGTGGCAGAGGAGCACGAGGGGGCCGGTTCCGGCCTCGGCAAGATGGATGGCGATGCCGTTCGCCTCGACGGTGCGATGGGCGATCTCAGTCACGCGTCCTCTCCTCGGGTTTGACGTTCATTATACGCGTTGGATGACGAAGCGCCGTCAAGGCCCAAGCCGTGCGGCGCGGTGCTAGCCATGGAGCGCCGATGCGACTAGTCTTTGGGTTTCGAACAAAAGCGAAGCCCCGTGACCCAACTTTCTGTCCGCCAGCGCCAAGGCCGCCTCTCGAGCGACGCGGTCGCCGCGCTCAATTCCGATCTCGCCGCCCGTTTCGGCAACCGCTTCACTGCCTCCGAAGCGATCCGCCAGGCGCATGGCCACACGCTGACCTGGCTCAAGAACGAGCCGCCGGACGCGGTGGTTTTCGCCGAGTCCAAGGAGGATGTGATCGACCTCGTGAAGCTTTGCGCTGGCCATGACGCTCCAATCATTCCGTTCGGGGTCGGCTCGTCGCTCGAGGGCCATGTCAATGCGCCCCACGGCGGCGTCTCGCTTGATCTAACGCGCATGAACACTGTTCTCGCCGTGGACGCCGACGATCTCGATTGCGTGGTCGAGCCCGGCGTCACCCGCAAGCAGCTCAACGAGCACCTGCGCGACAGCGGCCTCTTCTTTCCCATCGATCCGGGCGCCGACGCGTCCCTCGGCGGGATGGCGGCGACGCGCGCCTCCGGGACCAATGCGGTGCGTTACGGCACGATGAAGGACCTCGTGCTGTCGCTCGGCGTGGTTGTCGCCGACGGATCCTTCCTGCGCACCGGCACGCGGGCGAAGAAGTCGTCCGCCGGCTACGACCTGACCCATCTTTTCATCGGCGCCGAAGGCACGCTCGGCATCATCGTCGAGGTGGCGCTGAGGCTTTCCGGCATTCCCGAATCGATCGCCGCCGGCCATTGCTCGTTCCCCTCGATCCGCGCGGCTTGCGAGACGACGATCGAAACGATCCAGTCCGGCCTGCCGATCGCCCGCATCGAGCTCATCGACACGCTGTCGGTGCGCGCCTTCAACAATTATTCGCATACCGCATTGCCCGAGCAGCCGCTGCTCCTGGTCGAGTTCCACGGCACGGAGCAAAGCGTCGCCGAGCAGACGCGCCGCTTCGGTGAAATCGCCGCAGGCCACGGCGGCGGAGCGCTCACATCGGCGACCAAGCTCGAGGAGCGCAACAAGCTCTGGCAGGCGCGTCACGACACCTATTGGTCGCAAATGACGCTTCGCCCTGGCGCGCGGCCGTTCTCCACCGACGCCTGCGTGCCGATCTCGCGGCTGGCCGATTGCGTCGAGGAGACGCTCGACGACATCGCCCGCAGCGGCCTCATCGCGCCGATCGTGGGCCATGTCGGCGACGGCAATTTTCATGTCGGGCCGCTCATCGACATGGAGAACAAGGCGGAGATCGAGGCGGCGGACGCTTTCGCCTCCCGCCTCGCCCACCGCGCCATCGCCATGGGCGGCACCTGCACCGGCGAGCACGGGGTAGGCCAGAAGAAGCGGGAATATATGGAGGAGGAGCACGGGGCCATCGCGATCGACCTGATGCGGCGCATCAAAGCCTCGTTCGATCCCGCCAACCTGTTCAATCCGAGCAAGGTGTTCTACGCCTGAGCGGTCTTTCTCCCTCGCCCCGCTTTCTCGATGGAATCGCTTCCAACCAGCTTGTCATACCCGCGCAAGCGGGTATCCACCGGCTGGGCAAAATCTTCATGGATGCGCACTTGCGCGGGCACGACAGGCAATAGCGCGGCAAAAAGGTACGACCCAAGGTGTCGGCCGAGCTTTCAAGGAGGGGAAGAGTGAAGAGCGTGCTTCTGGCGTGGGGATCGTTGGTGTGGGATCCCCGCGAATTGAAAACCGCCGCCCCATTCGCGGCGGACGGCCCGCTGCTGCCGATCGAATTCTGCCGGATTTCAAAGGACGGGCGACTTACCCTTGCGATCGACGAAAGCTTCGGCGCGATCTGCAAGACCTATTCGGCGCCGAGCGCGCTCGACACGCTGGATGCGGCGATCGAGAATCTTCGCCTGAGAGAAGGAATGCCGAGCGCGGGCGCCGTGGGCTTCGTCGAACCCGCTTCCGGCAGACAAAGCGACGTTGCTGCAGAGCGCCATCCTGAAGCCCTCGCCACCATCAGCGCCTGGGCGGCGTCGAAGGTCTACGACGCCGCCATCTGGACCGCGCTTAAGAGCAACTTCAGCGACTGGGGCAAGGGCGGCGAGCCGTTCTCCGTCTCGGCGGCGATCCAGTATCTCGAAACTCTGGAAGCCGAGGACCCAGCTAAATTCGCGGTGGCGCTTGCCTACATTCGGAAGGCGCCGCCCGAGATCGAAACTCCGGTGCGCGAGCGCGTCGCGAAGCGCTGGCCTTGAGAAGGCGGCCTTTGGACATGGAAGGACGAGCATTCATGCCCGCGCCAGAGCAACCCGGTTTGATTGTTCGACAGAAATCCCCGCCGAATGTCGAGTTTCCGTTTGCGTCGCTCTCGGACCGGTTGATTCCAGCCGACCTGTTCTTCGTGCGCAACCATTTCCCATCGCCCGACCTCGACGCGCGAGAATGGAGACTTCGTGTCGATGGGGCGGTCGAGCGGCCCCTCGAACTTGATCTCGATAGCATAAGGGCGGTGCCGCGCACGACCCTCACGGCCGTCGTCGAGTGCGCCGGCAATGGCAAAGTCTACTACGAGCCGCCGAGGGAAGGTCTGCAGTGGCAGAACGGCGCCGTCGGCAACGCCAAGTGGACCGGTGTTCTTCTACGCGAGGTCTTGGAAAGAGCGGGAAGTCAAGCAGACCGCGCAAGAGGTTTTGCTTATAGGCGCCGACCGCGGCGTCGTCGACGCGAACAAGAAAACGGCTTCACCCGGCCCGATCGCATTTGCGCGCAGTTTGCCGCTTGAAAAAGCGGTCGGCGACGGCGCCCTGCTCGCCTATGCGATGAATGACGCACCATTGACGCGCGAC
This sequence comes from uncultured Alphaproteobacteria bacterium, assembly GCA_963696665.1. Taxonomy (GTDB): domain Bacteria; phylum Pseudomonadota; class Alphaproteobacteria; order Rhizobiales; family Beijerinckiaceae; genus Roseiarcus. The sequence goes on along the minus strand of CAVOLE010000008.1, from coordinate 490,279 downwards.
CACGGTCACCCGCTGCGCGCGGTGGTGGGCGGCTGGTTCGGCATGGCCTGGGTGAAGTGGATCAAGCATATCAGGGTGCTGGAGCAACCGTTCCTCGGCTACTGGCAGGCGCGCGACTATTTCCGCTGGGAACGCAGCGCGGGAGAGCCGATGCTGGTCCCCCTTACGGAGATGGAGGTCAAATCGCAGATCGCGCGCCCGGTGAATGGGGCGAATCTCATTGCGGGCCAGCCCTATCGGATTTTTGGAGCGGCGTGGAGCGGAGAGGCTGCTGTTCAACACGTGCACGTCTGCGCCGGCGACGGCAAAGGCTGGCGCGAGGCGCGGCTCCTCGACACGGAACACCAATACGCATGGCGTTTGTGGGAGTGTATTTGGACGCCTCAAGACGTGGGGAGATATCGACTGCGATGTCGCGCCGTCGATGCGGCGGGGCGCGTTCAGCCGGAAGCGCAGCGGTCCGACTGCGAGAGCTACGCCGCCAATTGGATCATTCCCGTGGACGTCGCCGTTGTCCCGGAGCCACAAGTAAATGAAGTGGACTTCGTGATCTGAGCACAAGCCTGCTCGCCGCGACGGAGCGTTCTGACCCTAATTTAGGCGCACGAGCGTGTTATGCAGGGAAAGAAGAGACTGACGCCATTTATTTCGCCTTGGGAGGAACAGCGGGCGCTGGGCGGCATTGGTCCCAAGCGGCGGGGAGCGGAGGCGACGATGTTCGCGGCTCTGACCGAAAGGCTTTGCGCCCAGCCCACGTGGCGCAAGCTTGACGAAGCGGTCGCCAGGATACGGCCGCATTGCCTGACCGAGATCGAACAGGACGAAGAGCATTGCCTCGAGGCGATGCTCCATTGGCACAGCCCGGTCGAGCGATCCCGGACGTTTCACTGCCGGCGCCACGCTTTGGTCGACGACAATCCGACGTCCGGTTGACCTCGTGGAGCCAGCAGGCCCGCGGATCCAAAGCCCGTCATAGCGAGTTCGGGACCGGCCTTCGGCCGACCACGATGAATGAAAGGGGTCGGCTTTCGGCCGGAATTCTGCGGTAGCGTTTTGTCGCCGTCGGCAAGAGGTTGGTCTGTCAGTGATGCATCGAGCTCGTTTGCGAGTTGGACCCGGGACGCTTCGATGACCACGACTTGCGCGAGGAGCGGCGAGGCTCTGAAGCCTGCTTTTTAGGATTTCCTTTTTTGTGAAGCGTCCTTGCCGGCGGCGTCTGCCTAAGGAGGTTGCGATGGACGTGATCCATGACTGCGCCGCTGGTTTGGACGTTCGCAAGGACACTGTGGTTGCCTGCGTGCGTACGATGTCCGGGGCGAAGGCGATGCGCGAATGCCGGACGTGCGCGACAACGACTGACGGTCTTCTGGCCTTGCTCGAATGGCCGAGATCGAGCGGATGCTCGGTGGCGGCGATGGAAGCGACCGGCGTCTATTGGCTGCCGGTGTGGAAGATGCGCAACGCTCCGAGCCGCGCGCGGGCGATCGCGGCGCAATAGCCCGTCGAAAGACGGGCGTCTTTCGACGCCCTACGGTTCGTAGTCTCCTACCCCTTGCGAGAACAACAGGCCCTTGATCCGGTTGACGCGCCGAACCCGCTCCGCGATCAATTCGGCCCGCTCGCGACAAATCCGCCGCTCGTCCCTCCCGCCTCGCGCGTCGGCGGCCGCACCATCGAGCAAACCCGCGGTTCGCCGCGCTTAAAGGCGAGCAACGCGCGCAACAACGCCTCGCCGTCGAGCCGATCCGTCTTGGCCCGACGCCTTTGGCGCAGCGCCGCGATCGAGGCCGGGTCGACCACATGGCTCTCGCAACCTTCCTCCTCAAGGACCCGATGGAGCCAGAAGCCGTCCAGGCCCGCCTCCTCAATCACGATGATCGGATGGCTCACCCGGTCCGCGCCAGCGCTTTGCGCCTCAGCTCCTTAAGCCGGGCGAACAACCTCGGCGCGTCGCCGGCCTCGATCGTGTGCTTCGACAGCTTCTCGCCGGTTCCCGGCGATAGCGAGGTGACGAGCCAAGTCGAACGGCTCAGTTCCAACGAAACGAAAATTGCCCCAAGCTGCGAACGGATAGCGGCGGTCTCGGTAAAAGAGCGATCAAGCGACATCGGTTGTCTCCAGGTTGGTGGATCAGCAACTCCAGTCTGACCCAAGACCGGCCGCCATCCACCCCCATGGAATCTTCGCCATAGCCCGTCCGGAAGGACGGGCGTCTCTCGAGGCCCTATGGCTCGCAATGACCGAGGGTGGATTTCCAAGCGCGGCGGCGGTCGCCGCCTCACGCCAGCGGAAAAAACTTCGCCAAAGCATAGATCCACACGATGAGCGTGCCGATCGAGCACAATGTCGTCAGCGAAATGGTCGCAGCGACCGTCGGCTCCTCGCAGCGATATTCGCCGGAAAGGATGTAGACCGTCTTGGCGGTCGGAACCGCCGCGCAGACGACGGCCGCGATGAGGTAGAGCGGCTCGAGCCTGAGCGCGATCGAAAGGCCAAGGACGATCAGCGGCATCAGCCCGAGCTTGACCGCCGTGAGAGCAGCCGAGCGGCCAATGTTGGACCGCAGGCCCTCGATCGACACGCCGAGGCCAATTGCGAAGAGAGCGCAAGCCGTCAGGGCGTCCGCCAAGATCTGGAGATAGGCGTTGACCGGTCCTGGCATGGGAACCCCCGCCGCGGCCCAGGCGACCCCGATCAAGGTCGACAGCACCATGGGGTTAAGGATGACGTGGCGAGCAAGCTTCCCAGGAGCAAAAGCCGATCCGCCAGGCCCATGGGGATCAAGCTCCTGCATGAGCACCGCAGCGGGGAACATGACCACCGCGACAAACACCGTCGCGATCGCGGCGGGCAACACAGCTCGTGGCCCGTAAGTCGCCTGGAGGACCGGAAGCGCGACGAAGCCGGTGTTCGTCATCGAGGCGGCCCATCCTTGCATAGCCGCTCCCGCAAGCCCGTGACCGCCGAATGCGCGCAACGCGGCAAACACGATCGCGAAGCACAGAACCGACCCGCCGCCGAACGCAATTAGAAAGCGCCACGCGAAGAGCGATCGCGCCGGCTCATGGGCGATCGTGACGATCAAGAGCGCCGGCATCGCGACGTTATAGGCGAAGTGGATCAAGGCGTCGCTGAGGTCGCGCGAGACATATCCGAGGGCGCCGGCGAGCCATCCGGTCACGATCACCGCGAACACTGGCAAGATGAGATCGGCGACTTGCATTTGCCTCAAGCCCGAGCGGATGGGCCTTCCGGTCTTGAGTTTACGCGCGGATCGCCGCACCGCCATAGCTCGTCCGAAGGACGGGCGGGATTCGTCATTGCGAGGAGCGAAGCGACGAAGCAATCCAAGGCTCGTAGGGCGTCGTGCGTCATTCCTGGATCGCCGCCGTCGCGCGGGCGCGCTCCTCGCGATGACGGATCAACCTAATCGCGAGCGCCTAACACCGCGCCAGAACCTCGCGCACGCGCTCCACCAGCTCCGCCTCGGGCGCGGAGAACTGGGCGCGCTGCCTAAGCTCCAGATAGTCGGCGCGGTCCTTGGTCGTCTTGGCGAGTTCGGCGCCGAGGTTGAGGTCGCGGATCGTGACCTGCGGGCCGCCGGCCGCATTGCGCTCGTTCGATCCCTGGATGACGGCGACGCGGCTCCTGCGCCGGTCGGCATATTTGAGCTGCGCGTTCATGCCGCCCGAGCCCAGATAGAGTTCGGCCGCGACGCCCGCCTGGCGCAAGCGCGCGACGAGCCGCTGATAGTTCGCCATCGAGGCCGCGTCCCGGTCGAGGGCGAGCACGACGACGGGGCCGGGCGTCTCGGCCGCGGCGACGATCGGGCTCTTGATCGCGCGCAACGCCGCGAGCAGCCGCGAGACGCCGATCGAAAAGCCGGTCGCGGGAACCGGCTCCTCGCGGAAGCGGGCGACGAGGCCGTCATAGCGCCCGCCGCCGCCGACCGAGCCGAAGCGGACCTCGCGGCCCGCCTCGTCAGTGACTGGGAAGGTGAGCTCCGCCTCGAAGACGGGACCGGTGTAATATTCGAGGCCGCGCACGACGGAAGGATCGATGCGGATGCTATCGGGACCGTAGCCTGCGCCTCGAACAAAGCTCTCGATCTGAGCGAGCTCTTCGAGGCCTTCATTGCGGGCGGTTTGATTAGGCGCATCGCCAAGGGCGCCGCCGCCAACTCGGTAGCTGCCCATTACGTTATTGACGCCGGTTGGGAGTCGTTGGCCCCCGACCCCGTCGCCAAACTGTACCGAGCCATCGCCGTCATTGACCACGAATTGGTTCAAGCTTCCGTTCAGAAGGGCAAGCACCTGCTCGATATCCGTTTCGCCCAGCCCAGCACCCTTGGTGAAATCGCCGCTCTCGTCCTTACGGCCCGCGCCCAGCAACAGGCGCACGCCTTCGACGCCGAACCGGTCGAGCTTGTCGATCGCGCGCATGACCGTGAGCCGCCGTCCCGCATTGGCCTCGCCGCCGAGGCCGATCGCTTCCATCACACCGTCGAGCACCTTGCGGTTGTTGACCTTGATCACATAGTCCCCGCGCTTGATCCCCAGCGCCTCGAGGCAATCGGCGGCCATCATGCAGATCTCGGCGTCGGCGGCGGGCGACGACGAGCCGACCGTATCGGCGTCGAACTGCATGAACTGACGGAAGCGCCCGGGGCCCGGCTTCTCGTTGCGGAACACCCAGCCCGCGCGATAGGAGCGATAGGGCTTCGGCAGCCGCTCGTAATTCTCGGCGAGATAGCGCGCGAGCGGCGCGGTCAAGTCGTAGCGCAGCGAGAGCCATTGCTCGTCGTCGTCCTTGAACGAGAACACGCCCTCGTTCGGCCGATCCTGGTCGGGCAGAAACTTGCCGAGCGCATCGGTGTACTCGATGAACGGCGTCTCGACCGCCTCGAACCCATAGAGGGCGTAGACCTCCCCGATCTTGGCCATCATCGCGGCGGCGGCGGCGAGATCGAGGGCGTCGCGATCGGCGAATCCGCGCGGCAGCATCGCGCGGGCGCGGGGGGAAAGGTTGGCGGTTCCAGTCATCGCGGCTCTATATCCGGCAAAAGCGGCCGCTAGAAGAGGTTCGCGGCGACGTTGATGGTCAGGGCCAGGATGATCGCATTGAAGAAGAAGTCGGCGACGCCTTGAATGACGACGATCCGCCGCATCCGCTTCGACGTCACGTTGACGTCGGAGGAAGCGAAGGTGCAGCCGATGACGAAGGCCTGATAGAAGAACTCCATCCAGTCCGGCTGGGGGCAGCTGGGAAAGTCGAGGCCACCTTGGATCCCGCCCTTGTGGGGCTGGAAATAGACGCCCGCGTAATGCAGCGCGAACATCGTCTGCAGAAATGCCCAGGCGCTGAGCACCGTCGCGCCGACCAGCGCCAGATGGCCGGCTTTCGGCCAGCCACTCAGATTCTTGACCGGACCAAGCTCCCACACGATCGCAGCCATGGCCGCGAGAGACGCGACAATGCCGAGGGCGACCAGCATCGACTGGTTTTCGTCCTCCGGCATCGCCTGAACGCGGGCGTCGCGCCTCCGGTCCATGACCATGTGCAAAATCATGAAGAGGAACGCCCAGGCGCCGACATTCCAGGCGATCAGGAGGCGCGTCGCTTCGCGGATCTCCACCCCGAGCTGCAAGGGGATATACGCTGCGACCATGAGGATCGCCCCGGCCAGGAGACGAGGCCGATGCGCGAACGCGCCAAGAAAGCTGGAGGGGGGCCTGGCGGCTGGCTGCGCGGAACCGGGGGGCGGCGGCCGTTTTGATGGCCCCGGCGCCTTGTGGGCTTTTGGCGGGGGCGGCGGCTTGGGCATGCGAACGCCGTTCGGGTTGGAAATGAGCCTGCCTTGCCCGACGCGGCGGCCAGGGTCAAGACACGCTAACGGCGCTTGCCCGTTCGGTGTTAGAGAGGGCCCATGCGAGAGGCGACGGGCGAACAATCGACCGTTTTCACCCGCGCCGACGGGCGCATCACGGTGGTGACGATCGACCGGCCTGAGCGGCGCAACGCTGTTGACCTTATGACCGCGCGCGCCCTGTTCGACGCATTCAAAAGCTTCGACGCCGATCCGGCCACCGATGTGGCGGTGCTCGCCGGCGCGGGAGACGCCTTCTGCGCCGGGGCCGATCTCAAGGCGATCGCCGAGGGCGAGACAGGCCGTTTCGAGCCGGACGGCGATTTTGGCCCGATGGGCCCGACGCGTCTTCAGCTCAGGAAGCCCGTGATTGCCGCGATCGAAGGCCCCGCGGTTGCTGGCGGCCTCGAGCTTGCGCTCTGGTGTGACCTCAGGATCGCTGCCCGCTCGGCTGTCTTCGGCGTCTTCAATCGTCGGTTCGGCGTGCCGCTCATCGATCTCGGCACGATTCGTTTGCCGCGTATCGTCGGCCATGGGCGCGCGCTCGAACTGATCCTGACCGGCCGGGCCGTCAACGCCGAGGAGGCGCTCCGCATCGGCCTCATCAGCGAACTGACCGAGGATGGCCAGGCGCTGACCCGCGCTTTGGCGCTCGCGCGCACGCTGAGCGCCTTTCCGCAGACCGCGATGCGCAACGACCGCATGTCGGCGATCGAACAATGGGGCTTGGACGGGCCGGCGGCGACGGCCAACGAAGTCGCGTGGGGCCTCAAAACCCTCGCCAGCGGCGAAGCGTCGGCCGGCTCGGCGCGCTTCAAGGGCGGCGCCGGGCGGCACGGCCGTTCCATCGGCTAAAGGCGGAAAAGCGCCCGCGCGCTTTGCAAAGCGGGCCAACGGGGCCATTTGACAGAACGGGCGTAACCTTCGACCTGTTTGGCGCCTGAGAGGGCAAGGATGATGAGTTCGGAACCGGAAAACCCTGATGACGAGGCCGCGGACTTGCGCGCGCGGCTCGATCGGCTGTCGGGCGAACTGAAAGGTCGGGCCGCTTCGCGTCCTGCTTCCGAGCCGAAGCCCACGCCAAAAACGGACGGGAGCGCCGCGGGGTCGGCGATGTCGCTTGGCTTGCGCGCTGGCAGCGAGTTCGTCTCTGCAGTGATCCTCGGCTTGGGGATCGGCTGGGTTCTCGACCGCGCGCTTCACACCAATCCTGCGTTTCTGATTGTATTTTTCCTGCTCGGCGTGGCTGCGGGGATCTGGAACGTGATCCGGCTGACTTCGCCAAAGCGGCCGCAATGAAGCGCGATTCGCCCTTGTCTCGCGCAAACTCGCCGGATAAAGACGTGCGGCGCTCGGCTGGTCGAGCCGAACGGGACGACGCCTCGTTGGGGGGGCGCGGAGCCGCTGGCGGGACGCTTCAGCGTCAGAGCGAGGCGGACGACGACGAGGACTAGAGGACGTGGCTACAGAGTTGGGACCGGCGATCAATCCGATCGAACAATTTGCCCTGCACCCCGTCGTCTCGATTCAGGTCGCGGGCCACGATGTCTCCCTGACCAATTCGGGCCTCTTTATGTTGCTCGCGGTCGCACTCACCTGCCTTTTGATCGCAATCGGCGCGCGGGGGGACTCCGGCGTGCCGGGACGCCTGCAGGCCCTGGCCGAAATGTCCTACGAGTTTGTGGCCGGCATGGTGCGCTCCTCCGCGGGCGAAGCGGGGATGCGGTTTTTCCCGTTGGTCTTCTGCATTTTCTTTTTCGTTCTCTTGGGCAACTTGATCGGCTTCATTCCCTACTCGTTCACGGTGACAAGCCAGATCGTCATCACAGCCGCGTTGGCGCTGATGGTCTTTTTCACCGTCGTGATCGTGGGAATCAAGGATCACGGGGTGCGTTTTTTCAAAATATTTGTGCCGCCGGATGTGCCGATCTACATCCTTCCTTTGGTGGTGGCGATCGAAGTTTTTTCCTTCTTCGTGCGTCCGGTCAGCCATTCGGTGCGCTTGTTCGCCAACATGCTCGCCGGCCATATCACGCTCAACGTCTTCGGCGCCTTCGTCGTCATGCTGCTCGGGGCCGGCGCGCTGCTCAAGGCGTTCGCAGTGCTGCCCTTCTTGATGACGATCGGGCTCTTCGCCCTCGAGCTGCTCGTCGCCTTCCTGCAAGCCTATGTGTTCGCGATGTTGACTTGCATGTATCTCAACGACGCAGTCCACCCCGGCGGGCACTAACCTTCCGATCAATCGCAAAGCTTGAAGAGACGTCATAAGGAGTTACGAATGGAACCGCATGAACTCGCCATCGCCGCCAAATATGTCGGCGCCGGCCTTGCCGCGATCGGGACGGGGGCGGCCGGCATTGGCGTCGGCACGCTGTTCGGCCAGTTCCTGAATGGCGCGCTGCGTAACCCGTCGGCGGTTGAAGGCCAGTTCGGCCGGCTGATCTTCGGCTTCGCGGTGACCGAGGCGCTCGGCATCTTTGCGCTCTTGATCGCGTTCTTGTTGCTGTTCGCGGTGTGACGAGCCAGACTTCGGCTCGCTTTTGAGAGGGCGCTTGGCGTGGCCACTACGGATTTGGGTGGGGGATCTGCGGACTCCGCCGCGACACAGACGCAAGTCGGTCAGGAAGGCGGCGGGCATTCGAATTTTCCCCCGTTCGACCCCGGCACGTTTCCCTCGCAACTCGTCTGGTTCGCGATCGCCTTCGGATTCCTCGATTGGTACTTGTCCAAGCGGGGCCTGCCCCAGCTTGGGGCGGTGATCGATGCCCGCAAGGCGCGGATCGCGCGCGACCTCGACGAAGCGACGGCGATGCAGCAGAAAGCCGACGCCGCGGCGTCGGCTCATGAAAAGACATTGGCCGAGGCGCGCGCGAAGGCGCAGAGCCTCGCCCAGGCCGCTCGTGACGCAGCCGCGGCCGATGCTCAGGCCAAGCGGCAGACCCTTGAGGACGAGCTTGCGGTCAAGCTCGCCGAGGCCGAGCGCGAGATCGCGAAGATGCGCGCCGACGCCATGGCCAACGTCGCCGATGTCGCCCGTGACGCCGCGGGGGCGATCGTCGAACGTCTCGGGGGACGCCCAGCGGATCCATCGTCGATCGCGGCGGCAATCAATTCTGTGAGTCGCTAAGCGGAGCCGCATGATGGAGATTGATGCGGAATTCTTTGTCCTTCTCGGCTTCCTCGTCTTCGTCGGCGTTCTGATCTATTTTGGCGCCCACCGGATCGTGCTCAAGGCGCTTGATACGCGCGGCGAAGCGATCGCGGCCGAACTGGCTCAAGCCGCGAAGCTCCGCCAGGAGGCGACGGCGCTGTTGGCGAGCTTCGAGAAAAAGTCTCAAGAAGCCGAAGCGAATGCCGCGGCCATCGTCGCCGAGGCGCGCGCTCAAGCCGAGCAATTGAATCTTGAAGCCGCCGAGCGGCTGAAGGAATTCGTCGCCAGGCGCACCAAACAAGCCGAGGTCAAAATCGCGCTCGCCGAGGCTCAAGCGGCGGCCGAAGTTCGCGCCGCTGCGGCTGAGCATGCCGCCCGGGCGGCGGAGATCGTGTTGACCGACCAGATGAAGGGGTCGGCCGGCGCTGATCTGGTGACGCACGAAATAGGCGAGATCAGGCGCCGCCTCTCTTAAGATGTCGGGGGGCTCTGGGGTCAGGCCTGACTCAATTTGCGGGCCGATTGCGCGGCCGCGGACTTCGCGCTGGCTTGATTTGCTGCGCGCCGGGCGGCATTGTGGCTGAGCCGAGCGGCGCGCGGGGATTCTATGGCAAGGGGAGCATCGGCGTTGAAGAGAGCGATCTTCGGCTTCATGGCCTTTTTCATTCTCGTTCCGCTCGCGCGCGCCGGGGGCGGTCCGGCGCAGCTCAACCTCTACGACACGCCGGCTGAGGCCCGCTGGGCGCCGTTTTTCGACGACATGCCTGCCTGCGACGACTTCGGCGTGCTGTCGACGATCAGCGGCCGGTTCGCCGGGACCCAGCGCGAGTTTTGGAATTCAAACCTGGCGATCGCCGGCTTCGAGCGCGTGCGCGAGATCGGCTTCCGGTCCAACGGTCTTTCCTACATTCCTCGCCGCTATTGCATCGCCCGCGCGGCAATGACCGATCAAAGGCAGCGCACCGTCGCCTACGCCATCGCCACGCAGACGGGCATCATCGGCAATACATGGGGCGTCGAGTGGTGCGTCGTCGGCATCGACCCGACCCTCGCCTACGCGCCCGATTGCGAGGTCATCAAGCCTATCCTCGAGCGTGAAATCGGCAAGGCGAGGTGGCTTGCCGATTACGGCGTCAAGAGAGGCTACTGATCAACGCCAGACGGCGGCCGGAGACGTCAGAATGCGGCGTTTGGCGCTCGGGTTGGCCTTAAGTTTGGCGTTTGCCTTAGCTCAGACGACTCTTGCGGCCATCGCTGAGACCGCCCCCTCCACTCCGCCCGTCGCGACCACGCAGTTCGACTATTACGTCATGACGCTCTCATGGGCGCCCGGCTTCTGCGATCTCGGCGGGAGGGAGACGTCGTCGCCAGAATGTGCGGAGGGCTCCGGCGACGGCTTCGTCGTCCACGGCCTGTGGCCGAACAACGAATATCGTCCGAACCCCGAGTTTTGCCGGGGCGAGGAGGCGACGCCAGCCGATCTCGACGATGAGCACGGCGTCTACCCGAACGATCGCCTTGCGGCCTACGAATATCGTAAGCATGGAACCTGCACGGGCCTCAGTCCGCATGACTATTTCGCCACCGTGCGCAGCGTGCGATCGCGGCTCAAGATTCCTCAGATGTTCCAGGCGACGAGTGAGGAATTGCACATGGCGCCCGAAGAGATCGAACAGGCGTTCATGACTGCGAACCCCAATCTGCGTCCCGACAACATGGCGATCAGCTGCAGCAACGGCGAACTCGTCGACGTGCGCTTCTGCCTGGCGAGGGATCTCTCGTCTTACGCCATTTGCCGCAAGGTCGCGCGCCACACCTGCCAACGCGTATCGATCATGGTCGCTCCGGTTCGTTGAACATTTCGTTTTGAGCGCGCTGCGCCGGCGCCGTCAGGGCTCGGTGCGGCGCCAAGCGCTCGCCTCCCACATTGGTTAAAGAATCCTTGCCAAGGATGCCCGGATTAGCGTCCGGCGTGTTATAAGGGGGCTCTTGGTTTGCGTTGAGTAGGAGTTCCCATGGCCCCCCCGCGCCCCTACTGGAAGGGATATCTCAAGCTTTCCCTCGTTTCGTGCCCGATCGCGCTTTACACGGCGACTTCGCCGGGCGAGCGGGTCGCCTTCCGGCAAATCAACAAGAAAACCGGCAATCGTCTTCGTCAGCAGCTGGTGGACGAAGGGACGGGCGAGCCGATCGATCCCGACGATAAAGGGCGCGGCTACGAAGTCGATAAAGGCGTCTATCTGCAGGTCGAGGACGAAGAGCTTGACGCCATTGCGATCGAGAGCAGCCATACGATCGACATCGACAGCTTTGTCCCCAAATCCGAAGTGGACGAGCGGTATGTCGACAGCCCCTATTATCTGGTTCCTGAGAACAAGGTTGCGCTGGAGGCGTTCGCGGTCATCCGCGACGCCATGCTAGGCAAGGGCATGGTGGCGTTGGGCCGTGTGGTCCTATCCAAGCGCGAGCGCGTGATCATGCTCCAGCCGCGGGGCAAGGGCCTGCTCGGCGCTACGCTCAGATATCCTTATGAGGTCCGGGACGAGGCGATTTATTTCGGCGACATCGGCGAGATCCAAATTCCGAAGGACATGCTCGCGCTCGCCGAGCATATCCTCGAGAGCAAGGCGGCGACGTTCGATCCCACCCAGTTTCACGATCGCTACGAGGAGGCGGTCGTCGCCATGCTGAACGAGAAGAGGGCGGGGGCGCCGATCCCCAAGCAGCGCCCGATGCCAAGGATCGTCGCTGGCACGGACCTGATGGCCGCGCTCAAGCAGAGCATCCAGAAAGCCAAGGAGGAGGCGCCGAAGACGGCCGCCAAACAGGCGGCGCCTGCGGCCGCAAGCGCCCCAGCAAGGCCTGCTGCGGCGGCCAAAGGCAAGCGGACGGCGAAGGGCAGCCCGGACCAGCGCGAGATGTTGTTGCCGATCGCCGGCGGCGCGCCCGCGAAGGAAGCCGACGCCGCCACGAAGGAAGCACCGGAGAAACAGACGGCGCAAAAGCCTGGGCCGCGGAAAAAGGCAGGTTAGTCTCTGTCTTTCAGCGCGCCATGAATCCGACCGCCGCGGCGTTGGCGATGTCGATGAAGAAGGCCGAGACCAGCGGCAGGATGATGAAGGCCTTCGCGCAGGCGCCGTGCAGCTTGGTCACCGCCGTCATATTGGCGATTGCGGTCGGCGTTGCGCCGAGGCTTACTCCGGTGAAGCCGGCGGAGATCACCGCGGCCTGATAGTCGCCACCCATCGCCGGGAAGACGACAAAGATGATGTAGGCGACGGCCGCGATCGTCTGGACCGCCAGCACGACAACGAGCGCCGGCCCGAGCCCGCCGAGCGTCCAGAGTTGCATGCTCATCAGCGACATCGCCAGGAACACATTGAGCGCGAGATCGGAAATGAGGGCGAGCGCGCGGGTTCGCGTCGGCCATTCCAGGCTCGGGACGAGGCGCGGAATCGTATTGGTGACGACGATGCCGACGAGGAGGCAAACGACGAACAACGGCAGCTTGACTCCCGTCTCCGCGACCACCTCGTCCAACGCATAGCCGATCAGGATCACCACATTCAGCACAAGCAGCGTGCGCAGCAGCGTGACATGGCTCACGTCGTCGACCGGCTTGTCCTCCCGGTCGTCAGGCAGGCCCACGACGGGGTCTGGCGTTGACGACCCGCCGAGGCGGTGGCGCGCAATGAGGAAGCCTGCGATCGGGCCGCCGACCAGACTTGCGATCACAAGTCCGAGGGTAGCGGTCGCGATACCGACTTCGAGCGCATTGGCGAGACCGAAGCGGTCGGTGATGATCGGCGCCCAGGCGATCGTCGTGCCGTGCCCACCGATGAGGGAGGCTGAGCCCACGAAGGCGGTCAGTCCCCGAGGCAGACCGAGCGCGGCGACGCTGCCGGCGGCGATCAGGTTCTGGATGACCAGATAGATGAGGGTCAGCGCCAGCAGAATAAGCAGCGGACGGCCGCCCGAAATGAGGTCGTCGAGCCTGGCGTTGAGGCCGATGCCGGTGAAGAAGTAGAGCAGCAGCATGTCGCGCGCATCGAGCGTGAAGCTGATCTCAACGCCGAACACGACATAGGCCATGAGCGTCACAACGGCTGCAAGCAGGCCGCCCGTCACCGGTTCCGGGATGTTCCAGCGCCGTAGCGGCTCGATGAGACGATTGAGCCCGGCGCCGGCGAAAAACACGAGAATGGCGATGGTGAACGTGAGCAGCCCAGGCGCGTGGATCGCTGTCATCGCGGGCCCGCTCTTGCGCGTCTCGGCGCACACGCGCCGGGGGATCTCATGGCTCCGCCCGCGAAGCGAACAGGCTCAAACCCAGGCGCTCCGAAAGGTAGCGCGCGGCCAGTTGCCCCTTGATGCTGTTGCCCGCCTCGTCGAGCCGCGGCGCGAAGGCGCCGAAGCCACCCTTGCCTGGCGAGACCGTCACGATTCCGCCGCCGATCCCGTTCTTGCCCGGCAATCCGACGTCGTAAAGCCAGTCCCCCGATGTCTCGTAAAGCCCCGCCGTCGCCATGACCGCGAGCGTGAACTTGCAGCTCTCCGAGTTCGACCACGCGCTTCCTGGTCAGCGGGTTGACCCCGCCGTCAGCGAGGGTCGCGCCCATCACGGCGAGATCCTTCGCCGTCACGTTGAGCGAACATTGCCTTGTATAGAGCTCGACGGCGTCTTCAGGCTCGATGGCGATCTGCCCGCAGCTCAGAAGCAATTGGCCGATCGCCTGATTGCGGGAATTGCTTTGGCTAGCGGAAGCGAACACGGCCTCGTTCAGGTCGAGCGCGCGACCCGCAAATCGCGCAAGCCCGTCGAGAATGAACCGCCATTTGTCCTCGAGTGTTGAGCCGGGCGCGAGGCTGGTGGTGGCGATCGCGCCCGAATTGACCATCGGATTTGTCCGGCCGTCAGCGCTGCGCTCGATCGCCGCGAGCGAGTTGAACGGCAGACCAGTCGCGTTGACGCCCAGGCGCCGTCGCGCGGCGTCTGCGCCCAGAACTTCTAAGATCAAGGCGAATACGAACGGCTTCGACACGCTCATGATCGAGAACGGCGTGTCCCAATCGCCGCTCGCATAAGGAGCGCCATTGACGCCGACCACGCAGAGACCGAAGAGATCTTCAGGAACCTTCGCGAGCGCGGGATAGATGTCGGAGACCCGGCCTTCCCTATTCGACCTGAATCGCTCATGCGCCTCGGCCACGAGAGCCCGGACAACGTCCGCAGACGGCAGGCGCCCGGTCGAGACATAGGGCGATGCGAGAGACGCCTCGGCGGGCTGGTCGGAACTCACGTCCTCGTTCCCCCGTCCGCTTATCGCGCCAAATCAGATCGGCACGGCGCGGACCGCGACGTCCACGTAGAGCCCGATCGCATCGTCGGCGGCGCCGACATATCCTCCTGAAACCGGCGTCGCCTGCGCCGCCGACCTTGCGACGCCGACACGGACGAGGTTGGCGCCAGCGACCAAGCCGTTGGTCGGATCGTATTCCACCCATCCGGCTCCCGGCAAATAGACGTTGCACCAGGCGTGCGTGCTGCCGCCGCCCCGCGTCGTTCCCGACGTGTCATCGTACAGGTATCCTGTGACGAAGCGCGTGGCGACGTCGAAGGAGCGCAGGGCCTCCATCATCAGCACAGCGAAATCGCGACATGTGCCGGATCCGAGGGCAATCGTCTCAGCAGCTGTCTGCGTACCTTCCGCGTATCGGGCCTCGTAGCGGAAATCAGCTTTGATCGCGTGGGTCATCGCCTCCATGACGGCGAGCGTGCGCGCCTTTCCCTTGGTCCCGACGAAGCGGCCCGCCCAAGCGTCGACCGTTCCGTCCGGATCTGGCTCTTGCCGTTCGATAAGGCTCGAGAGATCGGGAAGCTCTTCCGGGGCATAGGCGAACGGAAAGGCTTCAGCGCCAGGGTCGAGGCTATAGACCGGCGCCGGAGGTCCGTCCGGGTGGTGGGTTAAATCGAGCGTCGAAACGATGCTGAGGCGGCCCGTTCTGAGCTCTTCCGGCCATTCGAGAAAGCAGATCGAATTGTCGAAGGCGTCATGGGTCCAGTGAACGAGAGAGGGCTTCGGATCGACCTCGAGCGCGGCCTCGTGAAGCCGCAAATCATGGCTGTCGTCAGGCCGCAGCATCAAGCGATGACGCGTAAGGCCGACCGCGTTGCGGTAGGAATATTCGGTCGAGTGGACGATGCTGATCCTGGCCACGCCCCATCTTTAGCAGAGATTGAAGTTGGGCGCGGAGCAAGATCGGCGCGGCGTAATATATACGTTTCGCAGCGGCACGGGATCCCTGAGACCGCCCGAGGATCTATAGATTGGAGCGTGGCTCCGGCTTGTCGCCACGCAGCCAACGCCGCCATCGGCGACGCCATGATGCAATCGGGTCTTGCGCTTAGCCTTTCGTTCGCGCTTGTTGGGATCGCCCCGGCGCTTGGGCAGGAGGCGAAAATCGCCGATGGCCGTGAAATCGCGCTGAGAGTATGCGCGATTTGTCACGTCGTGGCCGAAGATCAGGCGATTGCGCCGACGCTGAAACCGCCCGCGCCGCGGTTCAGCGACATCGCCGCACGGCCCGATGTGACAGAGGCGTTTTTGCGCGATTTCCTCACAAAGCGGCATGGCCAGGCGCGGGTAACGAACGCCACGCCCGGCTTTCTGATGCCAAGCTACCAGGCCGACGCGGCCATCGCCTATCTCATGAGCCTGAAGCCGAAGTAGCCGCCCCTCTCCCGTGGGGACATGGGACGCGATGGGCTCACTCCGGCGGCACGACCCCCTTCTTGAAGATGAAGCAGCCGTAGAAGCGACGTTCCCCGGTGGGGACGATGGCGAAAGCGTTCTTCGCCCGCTCGTAGAAGGCGAAGCGTTCGACGCCAATGAGAGGCACGTGCTTGCTCGCCGCCCGGTCGACGGCCTGCTGCACTTCGCGCTGCACCGGCGGCACCGCGTCCGGATCGCCGACGATCTCCATGCGGCATGCAGGATCGGGGACGAACGTGTCGAGCGGCATCACCGACAGGATCGCCTCCGCGGCGCGCGCCGCGTTGACGCCGGCCAGCGGAATCGGTTCACCCATCACGGTGGACATCGCGGTCGAGTCCGCAGGGAAATTGGTGTCGACGATGACAATCTCGTCGCCGTGCCCCATCCGTCGCAAGGCGTAAAGCAGGTCCGCGGTAAGCAGCGGATCAATCCCCCACAGCATGCGTCTTCCTCCCTCGAATGATGCGCGCTCGAGGGCGACGATAGCGAAATTCTTCGCGGTTGGCGAATGCGGGCGACCGACCCGGCGCCTCGACTCAGTAGCCGCGCCGGCGGTGAACCAGATGGGCGAGCGGTTCACCTCGTTCGTCCGCCTCGATCTGCCGCGCGACGAGGGCGGCGATAGCCTTGGGCGAGGAGATCGCCGCATTGTGCGGGCTGATATAGACTGCCGGGTGCGACCATAGGCGCGAATCTTTTGGCAAGGGCTCGCGCTCGAACACGTCGAGCGAGGCGCCTTTCAGCGCGCCGGAGTTGAGCGCCGCGAGGATGTCGGCTTCGACCTGGAGGCCGCCGCGTCCGGCATTGATCAGGATCGGGCCGCCGAGCGGCCCATTCCGCTTGAGTTGCGATAGAAGCGACGCGTTGATGATCCCGCGCGTCGCTGGGGTCAGCGGCAGCAGCACGACGAGCATGTCGGTTTGCACAAGCATGCGCTCAAGCCCCTCTGCGCCTGAAAAACAGGCGACATCGGGCAACGATTTCGGGCTCGCGCTCCAGCCGGCAACCTCGAAGCCCAGCGCCTTCAACTTCGCCGCGGTGTCCTGGCCCATGACGCCCAATCCGAGCAGACCGATCCGGATATCGCCGGCCTTGGGCTGCTGGTCGTCGTCTTCCCAGACACGCTCGCGCTGCTGGCTTTCGTAGCGGCGCAACTGTCGCAGATGGACGAGCGCATGCATGACGACCCACTCGCTCATACGGTCGGTGAGATCGGGATCGACCACGCGCACGATCGGTTTATCCGGGAGAGCGGGATCGGCGAACAGATGATCGACGCCGGCGCCGAGCGACAGGATTGCACGGAGGTTGGGAAGGTCCTTGAGCGCGCCTGGCGGATGGCGCCAGGTCAGCGCATAGCGCACCGCGTCGCGATCGAACGCCTCGTCGAACATGACGATTTCATGCGACGGCAGCAGCGCCTCCATGCGCGCCCGCCAGGGCTTCGGGTCCCATCCGGTGATGGCGATGAGCACGCTCACGCGTCCGCCCCGGCGACGCGTTCGATGACCGGGTCGACGGGCGAGAGGGGCGCTCCATCCAGACGATAGGCGGCGCGAAGGCGCCGGACAGCGGCGTCAACCTGCTCGGGCTTGCGGGCGTGTATTCGGGCGAGCGGCGCGTGGGCGCCTACTTCGGCGCCGATCGGCGCAAGGTCGGTCAGGCCGACCGCCGGGTCGATCGCGTCGGCGGCGCGCGACCGGCCGCCGCCAAGTTCGACCACCGCGAGCCCGATTGCGCGCACGTCGATCTCCGTCACGAAGCCACGCGCCTCGGGCGCCGCTTCGACGACCACCGGCGCTTGAGGCAGCATGGCGCAGGCGCGCGAGATGAAATCCTTCGGGCCGCCGAGGGCTGCGACCATGCGCTCGAACCGCTCCGCCGCGGCGCCGCTGTCGAGCGCGCGCCGCAATGCGGCGGCGCCGGCCTCCACATCCGTCGCGAGTCCGGAGAGCGCGAGCAGTTCGGCGCCGAGCGCCATCGTCACCCGGTCAAGGCGTTCGTCGCGCCGAGCGCCAGTCAGGTAGTCGACGGCGTTCTTGATCTCGACCGCGTTGCCGGCGGCGCTGGCGAGCGGCTCATTCATGTCGGTGATGACCGAAACGGTCTTCAAGCCCGCGTCGTTAGCGACCGTCGCAATGCTGGTCGCGAGCTCGCGGGAGCCGTCCAGGGTCGTCATGAAGGCGCCTGAGCCGGTCTTAACGTCCATGACCAGCCCTTGGAGCCCCGCCGCAAGCTTCTTCGACAGGATCGAGGCGGTGATGAGCGCGACCGATTCGACCGTCGCCGTGACGTCGCGGATCGCATACAAGCGCCGGTCGGCCGGGGCGAGGTCGGCGGTCTGGCCGATGATCGCGCAGCCGGCTTCCTTCACGACGCGCTTGAACAAATTAAGGTCGGGCTGCGAGGCGTAGCCCGGGATCGAATTGAGCTTGTCGAGCGTGCCGCCCGTGTGGCCGAGGCCGCGCCCGGAAATCATCGGCACATAGGCCCCGCAGGCGGCGAGCATGGGCGCCAGCATCAACGAGACATTGTCGCCGACCCCGCCGGTCGAATGCTTGTCGAGGATAGGGCCGGGCAAGTTCGCGTCGCGCCAATCGAGGCGCGCGCCCGAGCGGGTCATCGCCTGGGTCAGCGCCACGCGCTCGTCGAGCGACATGCCGCGAAAATAGACAGCCATGGCGAAGGCGGCCGCCTGTCCCTCGGTGACCGCGCCGCTGGTCAGGGCGGCGATGAAGTCGCCGATCTCGCCCGCGCTCAGGGTCTCGCCGTCGCGCTTCAAGCGAATGATTTCCTGGGGAAGGATCATGCGGCTGGCGGCCGATACGAGCCAATGAAGCCGCGCAGCAGGCGCTTGAACCGGTCGGCGGCTTCATGCGCGATCCTCTGCGTCTCCTCATGGCTCGGGTCGCCGCCGGCAAGACCCGCGGCATAATTGGTGACGACCGAAATCGCGGCGCAGCGCAAGCCCGCGCGGCGGCCTAAGATCACTTCCGGCACGGTCGACATGCCGACGAGATCGGCGCCCAGAATACGCGCGGCGCGAATCTCGGCCGGCGTTTCGAAGCTCGGCCCGGAAAACCACATGTAGACGCCCTCGTTGAGCTCGACATTCGCGCCTCTCGCGGCTTCGTGCAGCCTAGCCAGAAGCGCCTCGTCATAGGTTTTGGTCAACGACACGAAGCGGTCGGCGCCGGCATGTCCGATCAGCGGGTTCGTCCCGGAAAAGTTGATGTGATCGGTGATGGCGACCAGGGCCGGCGGCCGCCATTCTTGCTTGAGCCCGCCGGCGGCGTTGGTGAGCAGCAACGTCTCACCGCCGAGTTCACGAAACGCGTCAATCGCGATCCGCATCGCGTTCGCATCGCCCCGCTCGTAGTAGTGGCCGCGACCCTGAAACAGCGCCACGCGCTGGCCCTCGATCATACCGACAACCAGTCGCCCAGCGTGGCCTTCCACGCTCGGAATCGGGAAACCTGGAATGTCAAGATAGGAGATCGCGGTCGCGTCGCGCGCCTCGTCCGCGAAAGCGCCAAGGCCCGAGCCGAGCACGATGGCGAGCGGCGGGAGGGAATGAAGCTCACGGCTCCTGAGCGCGTCGATCGCCGCCTCAGGACCAGTGTTCATTCGTGGCGCCTCACGAGATAATGATGGAAGAGCCAGGCGGTCGACCCATTTCCGACATTGCAGGATAATAGAGGCGTCGCCGGAATACGGAAAGACGTGGGAAGGAACTCGCTCATGGACCACCAAGCAAGCCGACGTGATTTGCTAATGACCTCGCTCATGGCGGCGTTGCCGCTCGGCGTCGCGAGCGCAGCCGCCAGTCCGCTCAATCCAAAGCAGACGATCATCAAGCCGCCAGATGCCCTGCCTTGGAAATCGCAGCCGAACTTTCCTCCCAGCAGCGTTGACAACTGTGCGCTGGCCGGCGCCCCCACCGCCGCAGGCCTCTACTACACGCTGGTGCGCTGGCATCCGGGATACATGAGCGCGCCGCATTTCTATTCGACGGACCGCTATTGCATGGTGCTGTCGGGGACCTGGTGGTGCAACAGCGGCGCCGATTTCGATCCTGCTTCCTGCGTGCCCGTACAAGCCGGCAGCTACGTGCATCGCGTTGCCTTGACCCCGCACTACGATGGCGTGATCCGGGGCCACAACGAGCCGGCGGTGATCGCGATCTGCGGTATAGGTCCCGTGAACTTCAAGCTCAGCGATCCGTCGAAGCCGGCGTGGCGCGAGGTGTGAGCACGCGCGGCAGGAGCGGCTGCGTGCGAGGGCAATCCAGTCTCACGGCTTGACGACGACGCATTCGAGGCCATCGGCTTGGGCCGCGGCCTCCATCGCGCTCGGGAGCGCGTCCAGCGGGAAAGAGCGCGTCCGAATTGCGTCGATATCGAGCAGCCCCGAGCGCGCCAACTCGCCCAGACGCCTGAAGACGTCGCGCGGATACATGAACTGACCGATGATCTCGAGATTGTTCAGCATCATTTCGAGATAGGGGATAGGAAGCGGAACCCCCATGCTGCCCATGAGCACGAGCCGGCCGCCGCGCCGTAAGGCGCGCAAGGCGGCAAGCGTCGCGTTGGGATCCCGCGCATTGCCGACGATGTCGAGGGCCGCATGCGTGCCCCCTCCCGCTGCGGCTCGCAGGGCCTCCACGTCCGCCTTGATGTCGCCGGAGAGCGCCACTGTCGCCACGCGCGGGCCGCCCGCGCGCTGAAGCGCGTCGAGCTTGCTCGAGTTGCGGCCGGCCGCGACAACGCGGGCCGCGCCGAGGGCGACCGCGAGCAGAACGGCGGCGCTTCCGTAGGCGCCGGTCGCGCCGGTCACAATGATGGTCTCGCCGGCGGCAAGGCGCGCGCGGATGAGGCCGCCGTAAGGAACGGCGAATCGCGGGAGCACGGCGAGTTGCACGGGGTCGATTGCGTCCAATCCGTCGATCGCCGTCACCGACGTCTTTGGCGCGCGCACATATTCGGCGAGCGTTCCGTCGCGCCAGTCCGACTGGAGCGCCTTGCCGTCCGGCCCCCCCGCCGTGATTCCGAGCAGGAATTGCGCCGGCTCCGGGACGTTCTCGTCGGCGACGACATGAGAGGAAACAACGACCCGCTCGCCGGGCTTCAGATGATAGACCTCTGCGCCGACCGAATGAACGGCGCCGACCGCATTGCCGCCGGGCGTGAACCAGCCGTCCGGCGGATTGTAGGTCGGAAGCCTGCCTTCGACGTAGGCCTTCAAATAGGACATCAAGGCCGAAGCCTCGATCTTGACGATGACGCTGCCGGGCCGCGGCTCGGGGATCGGCGCGTTGACGAGTTTGAGCGTTCCGCCGAGGCGGTCGAGCAGCCAGGCTTTCATGGGCGTCCTTTGCGCGATGGTCTAGATGTTCTCGCGCGGCGCAGAATTGCGAGCGTCCGCGCCTTCATCGAGCTCGATGCCCGCGATCTTTGCGTAGAGGCGGGCGACGGAGGCGTCGTCGTCGCGCCCCATCCCTGAAGCAGCCGTCATGAGAAACATCTGCAGTGCGGAGGCCGCAAGCGGCGTCGGAAAGGATGCGGCGCGGGCCATGTCGGAGACGATGCCGAGATCCTTGGTGAAGATAGCGACGGCGCTCTTCGGCGCGTAATCGTTGTCAAGGATGTGCGGCACGCGATTCTCGAACATCCAGGAATTTCCAGCCGAAGCGGTGATTACTTCGTAGACCTTCTTAAGATCGAGACCCAGCTTCTTGGCGAAGGCGATCGCTTCGCAAGCGGCGGCAATATGGACCCCTGCGAGAAGCTGATTGATCATCTTGAAGGCGGAGCCCGCGCCAGGCTCGCCGCCCAGACGATAAACCTTGGAGGCGATCGTTTCGAAAATGGGCTCGGCGCGCTTCATCGCGTCGTCTCGCCCGGACGTAAGAAGGGTCAGCGCGCCCTCCGCGGCCCGGGCCGGGCCGCCGCTGGTCGGCGCGTCGACAAACGCGCGCCCTGTTGCCTCGACTTTCTGCCCGATGCTGCGCGCTTGGACAGGGTCCATCGTCACGCAGGATATGATCAAGGCGTCGGGAGCGGTTGATGCAAGCACGCCGGCGTCGCCGAACAGGACCGCTTCGCATTGCGCGGCGTTGACCACGACGAGAATGACGGTTACAGCGCCCGACGCAGCCTCGCGCGAAGAACCCGTGGCCTTGCCGAACGCGTCGGCGAAGCGAGCCCTCGCCGCGGGACTCGTGTCCGCGCCCACAACAGGCCAGCCTTTGCGCGACAGGCTGGCGGCGACGCCATAGCCGATGGCGCCAAGTCCGATCACCGCGATCTTATTCGAGCTCATGGCGATAGAGACTAACACTCGTCGCCATACAATGGGAACTTTGAGGTTGAGCTCGAGCGACTGCGCTATCGGCGTGACGAGATCGCCGGCCGTCACCGGGCGCGCTTCGCGGCTTAATCCTGGCGCGATCGCGTTGCCTGTTTTCAGCGCGCCAGATGATCCGGTCCGAAAGACTCCGGCAAGAGTTCGCCGAGAGTGAATTTCGCCCGCGCGCCCTTGGGGCCTGCGATATGGATCAAGGTCGAAGGATCGGCGAATTCGCGGATGCGTTGGCGGCAGCCGCCGCATGGCGTGCATAAGGCGTGGCCGTCGCCGATGACGAGGATTTCCGCGATGCGTTGTTCCCCCGCGGCCGCCATGGCGGCGATCGCGCCCGCTTCCGCGCAGGAGCCTTCAGGATAAGCGGCGTTTTCGACATTGCAGCCGGAAAAGATTGCGCCCGATGGCGTTCGCAGCGCAGCGCCGACCTTGAAGCGCGAATAGGGCGCATAGGCGTTGGCTTGTGCGGCCTTGGCGGCGGCGAACAATTGGCCAAGCCCCGCTTCAGCGCTCTTTGACATAAGGAATTCCCGACGCCCTGGGCGGAATCGCCTTGCCGATAAAGCCCGCCAGCAGCACCACAGTGAGGATATAGGGCAGGGCCTCGATCGCCTGGACCGGGACGGGTCCGATGACCGGAAGTTCGACCCCCTGCAAGCGGATCGCCACCGCGTCGAGGAAGCCGAACAGGAGGCAGGTGGCGAGCGCCGGCCACGGCCGCCATTTGGCGAACACAAGCGCGGCAAGCGCGATGAAGCCTCGCCCCGCGCTCATGTGCGGCTGGAAATAGCCGGTCTGGCCGAGCGCAAGATAGACGCCGGCTAAGCCGACCAGAAACCCGCAGATGACGACCGCGCTATAGCGCAACCCGCGCACCGAAATGCCGGCGGTGTCGACCGCGGCCGGATTCTCGCCGACCGCCCGCAGACGCAGTCCGAAACGCGTGCTGTAGAGGGCCCAGTAGGTGACGGGGACCATCGCGAAAGCGATGTAACCGATGAGGTCGTGGTCGGAGATCAGTTCCTGGTAGATCGGTCCGACAATCGGCACGGCGCCGATCTGCCTGACGAACGGAACGCGATTTCCCGGAACTGGGCGGTCTCCGGCAATTGCGGCGTGCGTCCGCCCTGCGACCAGATCGCGTTGCCGATGAGCGCGGTGAGGCCATCCGACACCATGTTGATCGCGGTGCCGGAGACGATCTGGTTGGCGCGCTGGTCGATCGACGCATAGCCGTGAATGAGCGAGACAGACGATAGCCGCCGCCACGCCGGCGAGAAGCCCTAGCCAAACGCTGCCGGTGAAGGTCGCACCCACGGCGGAGGCGAACGCGCCGACGAGAATCTTGCCCTCAAGCCCGATGTCGACGACGCCCGATCGCTCTGACCAGAGACCCGCGAGGCAGGCCAGGATGAGCGGGATTGCGAGACGCATGCCGGAGGCGAAAACGACGATGAGCGCGTCGAACCATTCCATGTCTGCCGCCGTCAGATGGGCGGCTGCGTCGTGCGCCGCGCGAGCAGAGTCGCGACAGGACGCCGGAACATATGCTCGAGCGCGCCGGCGAAGAGCACGACCAGTCCCTGGATCACGACGATCATGTCGCGGCTGATCTTGGGCATGTCGATCGAGAGCGCCTGGCCGCCCTGGTAAAGGACGCCGAACAGGATGGCAGCCAGGATGATGCCGACCGGATGCGCGCGGCCCATGAGCGCGACCGCGATGCCGACGAAGCCGAACCCGCCGACGAATTCGAGGATTAGCCGATGCTGGTCGCCCAGGATGATATTGGCCGCGACTCCGCCCGCGAGCGCGCCCGACAAGAGCGTGGTGATCACCGTGATCCGGGCAGGCGAGATGCCGCCGTAGACAGCCGCGGTCGGGTTGGCGCCGACGGTGCGAATCTCGTAACCGAGCCGAGTGCGCCAGATGAGAAGCCAGACCGCGAGGCAGCAGATGAGAGCGAGCAGGAAGGAGAGATTGAACGGCGTGTCCGGCCATATGATCCCGAAATGGGCGAGCAGATCGTGGAACTGCGGCACAAGCGCCGTGTCGCGGAACGGCTCCGACTCGGCGTTCATCTGCCCGGGCTTGCGCATCACGTTGACGAGCAGGTAGCCCATGATGGCGGAGGCAATGTAGTTGAACATGATCGTCGTGATGACGATGTGGCTGTCGCGATAGGCTTGCAGATAGCCGGGAATGGCCGCAAAGGCCGCGCCGAACACAGCCGCGCCGATGATCGCGGCGATGGCGAGCGTGTAGCCCGGGAGGAAGCCGAAATGCAGGGCGACAAGCGCGGCGCCGAGGCCGGCGATATAGCCCTGCCCCTCGACGCCAATGTTGAACAAGCCGGCGTGGAAGCAAATGGCGACAGCAAGGCCCGTGAAGATGAAGCTCGTCGCGTAGAACAGCGTGTAGCCGATCCCTTCGAGGTCGCCGAGCGCGCCAAGGATGAGGCTTTGGACAGCCTCAAGCGGATTCTCGCCGATCGCCAGCACGACAAAGCCAGAGATCACGAAAGCAGCGGCGACATTGATGAGGGGAATGAGCGCAACATCCGCCCAGGCGGGCAGGGGCTTGAGAGGCGCGCTCATGCGGCGCGCTCGCTGACGCCCGCCATCAGGAGGCCGAGGTCCTGCGCGTCGGTTTCTTCGGGCCGGCGCTCGCCCGTGATGCGGCCGCCGCAGAGCACGATGATGCGGTCCGAGAGCGCGAAGATCTCGTCGAGCTCGACTGAGACCAGGAGCACCGCCTTGCCGGCGTCGCGCTGCGCGACGATCCGCTTGTGGATGAATTCGATCGCGCCGATATCGACGCCGCGCGTCGGCTGACCGACGAGCAGGATTTTCGGATTGCGCTCGATCTCACGCGCGAGAACGATCTTCTGTTGATTGCCGCCGGAGAAATTGGCGGTCTTGAGCAAAGGCGCGCGCGGGCGGACGTCGAAGGCGTCCATCTTCTTCTCGGCGTCGGACACGATGGCGCTGCGGCTATAGAAAAGGCCCTTGCCGTAAACCGGCTCGCGATGAAATCCGAGCATCGCGCTCTCGCAAGCTTCAAACGGCATGACGAGCCCGACGCGATGACGATCCTCAGGAACGTGACCGACGCCCAAGAGCCGCTCCATGTGCGGATTGCGCTCATGCGCCGGAATGGGCTGGCCTTCGATCAGGATTTCGCCTGAACTGAGCGGGCGGATGCCCGCGAGCGCCTCGAGAAGTTCGGACTGTCCGTTGCCGGCGACGCCAGCCACGCCCAAAATCTCACCCTCGCGCAATATGAAGGACACGCCGTCGATGCGAGCGACCCCGCGGTCATCGCGCACGACGAGATTCCGCGCTTCGAGCGCAATCGCGCCTGGATGCGCCGGACCTTTCTCGATCTTCAAAATCACCTTGCGCCCGACCATCGCGTCGGCGAGTTCGGGCGGCGAGGTCTTGGCGGTATCGAAGGTCGCGACCATCTCTCCGCGTCGCATCACCGACACGCGGTCCGTGAGAGACATGATCTCGCGCAATTTGTGGGTGATGAAGATAATGGTCTTGTTCTCGCGCTTGAGCACGCGCAGCATTTCGAACAACTGATCAGCCTCGGCCGGCGTCAGCACCGCCGTCGGCTCGTCGAGCACGAGAATCTCGGCCCCGCGCACAAGCGCTTTCAGGATCTCGACTCGCTGCTGCAGGCCGACAGACAATTCGCCGACGGTCGCATCGGGATTCACCGCGAGGCCGTACTCGCGCGCGAGTTGGTCAAGCCGCTTGCGAATTGCGCCAGCGCCCTCGGCGAGCAGCGGCCCGCCTTCGGCGCCGAGCATAACGTTTTCCAGCACGGAGAGCGGCGGCACCAGCATGAAGTGCTGATGCACCATGCCAATGCCGTGGCTGATCGCCTCGCGCGAGGAGCGGATCCTGACCGGTTCGCCGTTGATGCGGATCTCGCCTCTATCGGCTTCGTAAAACCCATAGAGGATCGACATCAGCGTCGACTTGCCGGCTCCGTTCTCGCCGACAACGCCGTGGATCACTCCGCGCTCGACGACGAGGTTCACGTTGTCGTTGGCGTGAACCGGGCCAAAACTCTTATCGATGCCGATCAGTTCGATGGCGGGAGTAAGCGGGGCGGCCGCGGTCGTCACGCGATCCTCCTGGACGGCGACCGTCGCCGCGGTTCGCCCCCCCCCTGCTCAAGCGGGGAGAGGGTTGGGGTGAGGGGCTGGGCGGGCTAAACGTCGATCTCAAAGTTTGCGTCCGCGCGTAACTCTGATGTCGAACGGCTATGAGGATGGCGGCCAATCGCCCGCGCCCCTCACCCTAACCCTCTCCTCGGAACTCGGGGAGAGGGAACCCTCTCACGTTGGGCACTTGTTGTCGGACATGTAGTCGTGGACCTGGATCTTGCCGGAAATAATATCCGCCTTCGCCTGGTCGGCCTTGGCCCTGACCTCCGGGGTCAGAATGGCTTTGTTGTTGTCGTCGACCGCATAGTCGACGCCGCCGTCCTTCAGGCCAAGATCCAGAACGCCAGCCTTCCAGGCTCCATTCTTGGCGTCCATGAAAGATTTGTAGGTCGCGACGTCGACATGCTTCAGCATCGAAGTCAGGATTTTGCCGGGAAACAGACCGTTCTGGTTGGAATCGACGCCGATGCCGAACTTGCCGGCGTCCGCCGCCGCCTTCAATACGCCCTGACCGGTCGCGCCGGCGGCGGCATAGATGATATCGGCGCCGCGGTCGATTTGCGACTTGGCAAGCTCGCCACCCTTGACCGGATCGTTCCAGGCCGAAGGCGTCGTGCCGGTCATGTTGGCGAACACTTCATCCTTGCCGTCGGAAGCGTATTTGACGCCCTGCGCGTAGCCGCACTCAAACTTCGAGATCAGCGGAATGTCCATGCCGCCAACGAAGCCGACCTTGCCGGTCTTTGACGTATCCGCTGCAATCACCCCGACGACGAACGAGCCCTCCTGCTCCTTGAACACGATCGACTGGACGTTGGGCAGATCAACCACGTCGTCGATGATGCCGAATTTCGTCTTGGGATATTCCGGCGCGATCTTTTTCAACGCCGTCTCCCAGGCGAAGCCGACGGTCATGATCGGGGAAAAACCCTCCTTGGCGAAGGTGCGGAGGTCCTGCTCGCGCTGCGCCTCGTTTTGGAGCTCGAGATCCCGGAACTTGATGCCGGTCTCCTTGGTGAACCGCGTCGCGCCGTTGAACACGCCCTCGTTGAACGATTTGTCGAACTTGCCGCCAAGGTCATAAAGAACGGCGGGTTTGATGTCTGCGGCGTAGGCCGCGGCGGAGGCGAGAAGACTTCCGGCAAGAACCGCCGACGCCACGAGCGTGCTGCGACCCATCATATCTGACCTCCCACTGGCCCGAGCGGCTCACCGAGCCCGCCCCGAGAAACTAACCGGCTGATCGAGTAAGTCCGCCCGCCGCTTGACTGTCAAGCGCGGCCAGCCCTCCCAGACGGACAACGGCGTCGAGACTATGCGGGCGATTTGCCAGGAGCAAGCGGAGCCCGCGAGCCGATCGCAAGCAAGAAAAAGGCCGCGTTTCGGAAGCGGGCTTTTCCTACTTTAGATTTCTCGTGCGGTATCCGTTTGGAAGAACGGTCCGACCACGCGACGGTCAGGAGTTCGAGGAGTGTGATTGGGCGCACTGCGATTGTCTGATGCGCGTGCTTTAGTCCCGTTTAAGATAAGGAGAAGGTCATGGCTAGCATGCTATCGCTTTTGACCGTCGACATTGTCGGTCTGCTCGCCGCCCTATCCATCTGGACGGCTTCGTTCTTCATGATGCTCACGAAGCGCAGCGGTTCTATCCGATCCTCCGACACGACGTTCGGCCCTAATTGAACAGCGACGACACGCTTTCTTCCTTGGCGATGCGGCCGATCGCCTCGCCGATCAACGGCGCAATCGAGATCACGCGGATGTTGCGCGCAACCCGCACCGCTTCGGTCGGCTGAATCGTATCGGTGAGCACGAGCTCGCTGAGCTTGGACGCCGCGACGCGCGCGACCGCGCCGCCCGACAGCACGCCGTGGGTGATATAGGCCGACACGCTCGCCGCCCCTCCGTCGAGCAGAGCGTCGGCGGCGTTGCACAAAGTGCCACCCGAATCGACGATGTCGTCGAGCAACACGCAATGGCGCCCGGCGATGTCGCCGATCACGTTCATCACCTCCGACTCGCCCGCCCGTTCGCGCCGCTTGTCGACGATCGCGAGCGGCGCGTCGAGGCGCTTGGCGAGCGCGCGCGCGCGCACGACGCCGCCGACGTCGGGCGACACGACCATCACATTCTTGCTGCCGTTATGATGGGCCTGGATGTCGCGCACCATGGTCGGGGCGGCGAACAGATTGTCGGTCGGGATGTCGAAAAATCCCTGGATCTGGCCGGCGTGCAGATCGACCGTCAGCACTCGGTCGGCGCCGGCGCGGGTGATGAGATTAGCCACGAGCTTGGCGGAGATGGGCGAGCGGGGCCCCGGCTTTCGGTCCTGGCGCGCATAGCCGAAATAGGGAAGGACCGCGGTGATGCGCTGCGCCGAGGCGCGCCGCAGCGCGTCGATCATGATAAGCAGCTCCATCAGGTTGTCGTTCGCCGGATAGGACGTCGACTGGATGATGAAGGCGTCCCGCCCGCGCACGTTCTCGAGGATTTCGACGAAGATCTCGAGGTCAGCGAAGCGGCGGACATGGCAGCCGGTCAGCGGTTCGCCGAGATAGGCTGCGATCGCCTCGGCCAGAGGCCGGTTGGAGTTGCCGGCCAAAATCTTCATCTTGCCGGACACGGGGCCAAGTCTCCAACCGCGCGCGAGGACGCGCGCTTCGTCGCGCGGGCGCAGCGGGTCATAGCAGCGCGCGGAGGCGCGAACAACATGACAGGGAGATCACAACGGCGAGACCCGGCGCGGATGTCCACAAGAAAAAGCCCTATTGGGCGTAGCTGAGCGCAGCGCTAGCCGGCGCCGCCTCGGGCGTGTTGGACAGGTAGGCGGCAAGGTCGTCGGCGCATTTGCCGGCGATGCTGTTCAGCGCCGCGTCGTCGACCATCGCCCAGGCGTCGTCGCCCGAGCCCTTGACCGCGATCGCGTCGGTGAGCCGCTGGGCGCGCTGCTTGTTCGGCGTGAAAACGTCCCAGACGACGTCGATCTCGGCCCCGCCCTCGATGGGCGAAGCGGTGAGATAGCCGCGCACGAGGTAGCGCGCCTTGGCCGGCGCGGCCGACCGCGATCCGGCGCGCCGCGGCGGCCTCATCGAAGCTCTGGCGAAAGCGGGCGGAAAGATCGGCCGGGGGGCCGTCGACCGAGGCGATGGCGACCGTGGGGCCCGCCATATTGGCGTCGTCGCGCATGACGAACTGGGCGCTCCCATCCGCGCTCGGCGGAGTGGCGGCGACATCGTTGCAGGCGCTTAAGCCCGCGCACGCCGACAGCAGGACGAGACCCGAGACGAGCGCCTTGACCGGGCGCTTAAGGGTTGAACTCACGCTTGAACTGCTCCCGCCCGCGGGCCCATTCGCCGCCGCGAAGGAAGGTTAATAATCCGTTAACCAGCCCGCGCCAACCGCTGGGCGCAAACGCCGTTAACGTCCGCCCGGCCTCGCCTCCCTCCGGCTATTCCCCCAGCGGGCGCTTGCGCCTAGATAAGTCCCCCATGAGCGGCCCGAGGTCCCAGCTTTCAGACGAATTTCCTCCCGGCGAAGCGCCCGCGGCGGAAGCGCGGGAGGAAGCCGCGCTGGCGCGCGAGCTCGCGCCCGATTCATCGCCCCTCGACATCGCGCTCGACGAGCCGCCGGCCGAGCCGGCGCGGGTCGCGCGCGGCGCGGAAGCGATCCGGGCTTTCTGGCGCCATGCGCCGATGGGCCCCGGCGTCTACCGCATGATCGGGCCAGAGGGCGAAGTGCTGTATGTCGGCAAGGCGCGCTCGATCAAGAAGCGCATCGCCGCTTATATGGCCCCCGAGCGGCAGCCGAGCCGCATCGCGCGCATGGTGGCGCAAACCCATTCGATGGTGTTCGTCACCACCGAATTGGACGCCGAGGCGCTGCTGCTCGAGGCCAATCTCATCAAGCAGCTGAAGCCCCGCTACAACGTGACGCTGCGCGACGACAAAAGCTTTCCCTATATCCTCATTTGCACCGGACATTCGGCGGCGAGGCTGGTCAAGCACCGCGGCGCGCGCTCGGTTCCCGGCGATTATTTCGGCCCGTTCGCGAGCGCCGGCGCCGTTTTCCGCACCTTGAACGCGCTGCAGCGGGCGTTTCTCCTGCGCACCTGCTCGGACAGTTTCTACGCGCACCGGACTCGGCCCTGCCTGCTCTACCAGATCAAGCGCTGCTCGGCGCCCTGCACCGGGGAGATCTCGATCCCCGACTACGCAAAACTGGTTGGAGAAGCGCGCGATTTCCTCTCCGGCCGCAGCCGCGCGATCAAGAGCAGACTCGCTCACGCAATGAGCGAGGCGGCCGCGGCGCTCGACTTCGAAAGTGCGGCGCGGCTGCGTGACCGCATCAGCGCGCTCTCGGCGATCCAGGGCGAGCAGAGCGTCAATCCGCGCTCGATCGCCGAAGCCGACGTATTTGCGGTGACCGAGGAGGCGGGGCAGTTCTGCGTCGAAGTGTTCTTCTTCCGCACCTATCAGAATTGGGGCAACCGCGCCTATTTCCCGCGCGCCGACCGGGCCCTCTCGCCCGAGGAGGTGCTCGACGCATTCCTCGCGCAGTTCTACCTCGACCGCCCTGCGCCCCGCCTGGTGCTCTTGAGCCATGAGGTTCCGAGCGCCGAAACCTTGTGTGAGGTCCTGAGCGCGCGCGTTGGACATCGCATCGCGATCGGCGCGCCACGGCGCGGCGAGAAGAAGGATCTGGTCGAGGCCGCTTTGCGCAACGCGCGCGAGGCGCTTTCGCGCAAGCTCGCGGAATCCGCGACCCAGGAGAAGCTTATCTCTGCGCTCAGCGAGGCCTTCGGCGTCGATCACCCGATCCGACGCGTCGAGATCTATGACAACTCGCACATCATGGGTACGAACGCGATCGGCGCCATGGTGGTCGCCGGCCCCGAAGGGTTCGTCAAGAACCAGTACCGCACCTTCAACATCAAGAGCATGGATCTCGCCCCCGGCGACGATTACGCGATGATGCGCGAGGTGTTGACCCGCCGCTTCGCTCGCCTCAAGCGGCAGGGCGCCGCTTCTGTAGCCGCGGTCGATGACCGCGGCCGCGCTCAGCGAGCGCGGCTACAGGGGGGCGAAACCGCCGAGCCCGGCGCCTTTCCGGACACGCCGGACCTCGTTATCATCGACGGCGGGCGGGGGCAATTCGAGGCGGCGCGGGAGGTGCTCGGCGCGTTGGGCGTCGAGGGGATAAGGCTGGTCGCGATCGCCAAGGGGCCCGACCGCAATGCGGGGCGCGAGACTTTCTTCATGGAGGGGCGCGAGCCGTTCCGCTTAAGCCCGCGCGACCCAGCTTTGTTCTTCATCCAGCGCCTGCGCGACGAAGCGCATCGCTTCGCCGTTGGAACGCACCGCGCGCGGCGCAAGAAGGAGTTCGTGAAAAGCCCACTCGACGAAATCCCCGGCATCGGCCCGGCCCGCAAGCGCGCGCTCCTGTTCGCCTTCGGCTCGGCCAAGGATGTCGCGAAAGCCGGCCTATCCGACCTCGAAAAGACGCCGGGCCTCAACGCCGCGACCGCGAAGCTCGTGTATGACTTCTTCCACGAGAACCGGGCGCGGTGAACGCCTTAAACTAGGCAGCGACTCGGCGCCCGGTCCTTGGGCGGTGCGCCAGGCCCCGAATGACGAGGAGACCCGCGCCCCCAGCCATAAGCATCAGCCAGGTTGGCGCCTCGGGAATGGTGGTGACCGTGGCGGAGAAGGTCAGCGACCAAACATTGGGGCCATCAGGAACAGAGATTGAGTCGAAGGCGGCAAATGGGTCCACGTAGGGCCCGAAGTCCTCGGTGGAGGTGAGGTTCTTATCGGAGCCGACAGCAAAAGTGCCGATCGACCGATCGCCCGGCGCGAAATTATAAGCGTAGTCGAATTCGCCTCCAGTGTTTAAAACATTATGGTTCACGAGGACGGCTTTCAACACCGCGAGTTGCGCTGGGGTTAAGCCCGTGATGTTAAGGATGGCGCTCCAAATGTCGTCCTGGCTTTCCGGCCCGACGATCGCATTCGCCGTGAAAAACGGATTGCCGTTTAGCGAGATTTGCGTGAACGTCTGCCAAAATACTGATTGGTCCGACGGCGGCAGAGTGTCGGAAACCGCGTAATCGCCGGTGAGCGTCTCGCTGTAGGATCCATTGTTCAGAAGCTCTATCGCCGGCTGACCGCCGAACGCCGCCGCCTCTGCCGAAAGATCGCTGCCGCGTTCGAACGTCATGTCGGTAAGGGCTATCGAGAAGCCCTGCACCGCGGCCTGCGCACTCGTCACTGAAAGAACCGTGGCGAATACGGCCGCGAGAGATATTTTCGATGCAATCGACATGGCTTAAGCCCCTTTGCGACGAGCCGCCGTAGGCAAATGCGTTTTGATTAATCCCGCTTGAGAAAAACTATCTCAGGGTCGTCAAGCGGTCAATTGACCGCTCGTCGAACGCCATTTCTCGTCGATTTCGCATGAAGGCGCGAGAGCGCTCGTGCAGGCGACGCGCCCAGAGGGTGTTAACCGGCGATGTCACTCGTCCCGCGCCAGCATCTGCTCCAGCTTGGCGAAGAAGTTGCTCCACCCCATCTTGGCCCCCTGGTAGAACTGCTCCTGATCCGCCCGGAAGCCCGCCTGCTCCATGCGCAGATTCGTGCCTGTGCTCGTCGGGGTGAGAGTCCAGGTCACGACGCTCTCGAGCCCGTGGGCGGCCCAGCTATAGGACAGCGTCCTCAGCGGCTGGATTTTGAGGACCTGGCAATCGACAGCGCCCCAGTCGCCGCGAAGGTTGAACTTGTGGTCCGCGACGGGCTTGAAGTCGTTCTTCATCAGCCACTCCTCGATCAGATGCGGCTCGGTCAGCGAGCGCCAGATCTTCTCCGGCGGATGATGGATCTCGCGTTCGACGATGACGGAGCGGGTTTCGGTCGCAGTGTTGGTCATGGGTCCATCCTTCACTTCTTGGAGCGAGCGGGGCGCGCGGCGGCTCGCCCCGAGACGTTCAAAGCCACAGCGCCGCGGACGAGCGCCTTCAGCGCCTCTTCGTTGATGGGGTCGCCCTCATGAATGTCGATCGCGCGCCTCGTCGAGCCTTCGAGGCTCGAGTTGAAGAGGCGAGAGGGGTCGTCGAGCGCGGCGCCCTTGGCGAAAGTCAGCTTGACGACCTCCTTGTA
Organism: uncultured Alphaproteobacteria bacterium; assembly: GCA_963696665.1. Lineage (GTDB taxonomy): Bacteria > Pseudomonadota > Alphaproteobacteria > Rhizobiales > Beijerinckiaceae > Roseiarcus. The sequence continues at coordinate 456,795 of CAVOLE010000008.1, read as the reverse complement.
GGTCTCGCCGGTGCAGAGGATTCCGGCGTGCGACCACACCGGAACGCCTCGCCACTTCCATTCTTCGACCGCTTCCGGGTCAGCTTCCTTGATGAGGGCTCGCACCCGGGCCAGCGTCTCGCCGCGCCAGTCATTGAGCTCCTTGATCCTCGCATCGATCAGCTGAGGGGCGGAGGCTTCTGCGTTCGGACTTTTCGTGGCTGTCTTCATGGGCGCCGCCTCTTCATGCGTCTGTTGTCTCCCGGTCGCGCGCGTGGAATGCGCGATCTCCTGCTTACATGCGTCGTCCAGGCAAGCGGCTCGCCTGCTCGGCCCAGGCTGTGAACTGGCTTTCGTCGAGCGTGTCGTTCTCACGGATGGCTGCGAGCTGTTCGTTCATTGGTCCATCCTTTTGAGCAGATCTTCGAGGCCATCGAACCGGCTCTCCCAGAAGCCTTTCATCTGGCTCGTCCAATCGGTGAGCGCGCTCAAGGCGCGGATCTCCGCGCGATAGTGCGTCTGCCGACCCTCGTGGCGGTCGCGCACCAGCCCGGCCTGTTTCAGGACGCCAAGGTGCTTCGAGACGGCGGGCTGCGACACGCCCGCCTGAGCCGTCAGCGCGCCGACCGTCTGCTCGCCCCCGCGGCAGAGGCGTTCGAAAATTCCACGCCGCGTCGGGTCGGCGAGTGTCCGGAAGAGTATGTCATGAGCGTCTGGCATCGAAATCGATAACTCGGCGACTATGAATCGATCCATAACCGTCTAGCTATGAGTGAGTCAAGCCGAACCCGAGTCGACATTGTTTGCAAGATAGTTGAAGCCCTTCCGAGATGGGGCGCCGACTTTTCCTTGGCGGACAAGTCGAATAGCGTGCGAGCGCAACGCAAGTTCGCGGAGGCGAGCGCAATGTCATTGACGCGCAAGGCGCCGGCCGCCGCAAAAGAGAAAGACAAGCCGCGGCGCCAAGACCTGGCCCAGGCTTTGGTGGAGCGCGAAGCGGAACTGGCGGAAGCGCGCCGCGAAAACGCGCGCCTGTTCGACGAGCTGCAAGCGCGCACGCGAGATCTTACCGAGGCGCTCCAACAGCAGAGGGCGACGGGAGACGTTTTCAAGGTCATCAGCCGCTCCCCGGCGGTGGCGCTGCCGGAGGTCTTGCAGGCGCTGATCGTCTCGGCGGTGAAACTCTGCGCCGATGATGGCGTCATTTACCTGAAGCGCGGCGATGTCTTTCTCGCCGAGGCGGACTTTGAGGGGGATGCGGCGAAGATTAGCGCCCGGAACTTGACGCCGAGGCGGCCGGGGCGCGAGTCGGTGACCGGTCGTGTAGCCCTGTCCGGGCAAGTCGAACAGATCCGGGATAACCTGGCCGATCCGGAATTCACCGTCGCGCCGGCGCTTCGCCTCAAAGGAATCCGGTCGATGCTGGGCGTGCCGCTTTTGCGCGGCGGCGAGGTCGCGGGCGTGTTTGTTCTCGGCCGCCGCGACCCCGGCCTGTTCAGCGACCGCGCCGTCGAGCAGGCGCGCACATTCGCCGACCAGGCCGTCATCGCGATCGAGAACGCGCGGCTATTCGAAGAGGTTCAGGCGCGGACGCGAGAGCTCGCCGCCTCGCTCGACGATCTGCGCAAGGCGCAGGACCGCCTCATCCAGTCGGAGAAGCTCGCCTCCCTCGGCCAGCTCACGGCTGGCATCGCGCATGAGATCAAGAACCCGCTCAATTTCATCAACAACTACTCGGCCCTGTCGCGCGAGCTCATCGGCGAGCTCGCCGAGGCGATCAAGGGTGGCGGGGCCGGCGAAGCGGACGAATTGATCGGCGCCATCGACGGCAACCTCGACAAGATTGTACAACATGGCAAACGCGCCAATTCGATCGTCAAGAACATGCTCCTGCATTCACGCGAGGGCTCGGGCGAACGATCGGCGACCAACGTCAACGCCATGGTCGAGGAGGCGCTCAATCTGGCCTATCACGGCGCGCGGGCGGAGAAGCCTGGCTTCAACGTGACGATCGTCAAATCGCTCGACCCGAACGCCGGCGCCGCCGAAGTCTACGCCCAAGAGATGAGCCGGGTGCTCCTGAACTTGATTTCGAACGGATTCTACGCGACGAGCAAGCGCAAGCAGAGTGCGGGAGACGGCGCCTATGAACCTACGATCGGCGCCTCGACGCGCGACCTTGGGCCAAAGGTCGAGATCGCGATCCGCGACAATGGAACAGGCATTCCGGACGAAGTGAAGGCGAAAATGTTCAATCCGTTCTTCACCACCAAGCCGGCCGGCGAAGGCACCGGCCTCGGCCTATCGCTCAGCCATGACATCGTGGTCAAGCAGCATGGCGGCGCGATCGAGGTCTTAACCGAGCCGGACGCGTTCACTGAGTTCAGGATCGTCTTGCCACGGGGCGCGGCTGGATCATGAGCGGGCTCATCCTGGTCGTCGACGACGAGCCCGATGTCGCGGATCTGTTCCGCCAGCAATTCCGCAAGGAGTTGCGCGCCTCGCGCTTCGTCATGGAATTCGCGCATAGCGCGGCGGACGCGTTGGAGCGCGTCCGCGCCGCGGAGGCAAAGCTCGTTCTCATCCTTTCGGACATCAACATGCCGGGCATGAGCGGCCTCGATCTCTTGCCGCGCGCGAGGCTCGAGCGGCCGGACGTCCCCGTCATCATGATCACCGCTTACGGCGATGACGAGACGCGGCGGAAGGCGGCTGAAGCGGGAGCTGCGGGGCTGTTCACCAAGCCGATCGACTTCCCGGAGCTCCGCGGCGAGATCGGACGCAGGCTGGACGCCGCCGCGAGTCCCTCATGACGGCGAAAGTCCTTGTCGTCGACGACGAGCCCGACCTTGAGGACCTGGTCCGGCAGCGGTTCCGCCGTCAGATCAAAGAGGGCTCGATCGCATTCGGGTTTGCGCGCGATGGCGTGGACGCCTTGGCTCAGCTCGCCGAGCACGGCGATTTCGACATGGTCGTCTCCGACATCAACATGCCGCGCATGGACGGACTGACGCTGCTCGCCAAGCTGCAGGAAGAGGAGACGAAGTTTTCGACCGTCATCGTCTCGGCTTACGGCGACATGGCCAATATCCGCACCGCCATGAACCGGGGCGCGTTCGATTTCCTTACGAAGCCGATTGACTTCACCGACTTCGAGGCCACGCTCCGCAAGACGATCGCCCATGTCGTCCGTCTCAAGGACGCGCGTCAGCGCCAGGCGGAAGCCGAGCGCGCGCATGCGTCGCTATCGCGCTATTTTTCGCCCAACCTTGCGCGGAGTCTGGCTGCCGAGCAGAACGCGCTCGCGCCCGGCGGCGAGCGACGCGAGATCGCGACTCTGTTCACCGACATCGCCGGATTCACGCCGCTGGTCGAATCGCTCGATCCCAAACGACTTACGGAGCTTCTCAGCGGCTATCTCGAAGGCATGACTGAAGTCGCGTTCACTTACGAGGGCACGGTCGCCAAGATCATCGGCGACGCGATCCATGTGCTGTTCGGCGCGCCCGCCGATCAGCCCGACGCCGCAAGCCGGGCGATCGCCTGCGGGCTCGCGCTCGATGCTCACGCCGAACGCTATCGCCAGGAATGGATCGCGCGCGGCGCGCCGCTTGGCGTCACGCGCGTCGGCGTTCATGCGGGACCCGCGATTGTCGGCAATTTCGGCGGGGGCCGGCTCTACGACTACACAGCTTACGGCGACACGATCAACACGGCCGCGCGCCTGGAGGCGGCCAACAAGCAGCTCGGCACGCGCATCTGCGTCAGCGCCGCCGCCGCGGAGCGCGCAGAAGGATTTGTCGGCCGCCCCGTCGGCGATCTTCTGCTCAGGGGGCGGACCGAGCCCATGCGGGTGTTCGAGCCGCTGCGGCCCGAGGAGCGCAAAAGCCGTCATGCCACAGCCTATGCCGACGCCTTCGCGAAGCTCGAGGCGCGCGATCCGGGCGCGCTCGCCGCTTTCGCCGCATTGGTCGGCGAATCCCCGGCGGACGCGCTTGCGCAATACCACTTGAGGCGACTGCTCAATGGGGAAAGCGGAACGCGAATCGAAATGGCGTAAGTCCGCCGCGGCGCTTCGCGCTTGCCGGCGGTGTCGAGCGCCCCAAGCGAATCGTCAGCGCGAATAGAACTCGATGACGAGGTTCGGCTCCATATGGGTCGGATACGGCACTTCGGATAAGCCCGGAACGCGCGTGAGCTTGGCCGTGCCTTTGGGGTGGTCGACTTCGACATAGTCGGGCACGTCCCGCTCGGCCAGCGCATTGGCTTCCATCACCAGAGGCAATTGGCGCGAGGATTCCTTGATCTCGATGAGATCGCCGACCTTGACCTGATATGAGGCGATGTTGACCCGCCGGCCATTGACCCTGATGTGGCCGTGGTTGACGAACTGGCGCGCGGCGAACACGGTCGGCACAAATTTGGCGCGGTAGATCACTGCGTCGAGCCGGCGCTCGAGCAGGCCAATGAGGTTGGCGCTGGAGTCGCCCTTGAGACGCAGGGCCTCGACGTAATATTTGTGGAACTGGCGCTCGGAAATATTGCCGTAGTAGCCCTTGACCTTCTGCTTGGCCTTGAGCTGGGTGCCGAAGTCGGTCGCCTTGCCCTTGCGGCGCTGGCCATGCTGGCCCGGCCCATATTCACGCTTGTTGTAGGGGCTCCGGGGTCGGCCCCAGATGTTCTCGCCCATCCGGCGATCGATCTTGTATTTCGCTTCCGCGCGCTTCGTCATCGCAATTCCTCTAAGGTTTCAGGTTCGACGAGGAACGCGCCCTCCTCTGCGCTTGAAAAAGCGCCGACAGGCCTTCAGCCGAGCAAGGCTTGAAAGCCACGGGTGCGTCAAACAACAAGCGCGCTCCCGTTGAGCCGAGAGCGCGCCTGAAGCGCGCCCTCCTAAATGGCTCCGCCCCGGCTGTCAAACCTTTTCGCCGACCGCCGGGCGAGGGTTGCTCGCAGTTGCAGCAGAAACGATCCGGGATCAATCGCCTATTGGAGCGAAGGGCAGTCCGACATGCAGACGTGGTATGCTTTGAAAGCATTACTGTGCGGCAATCATAGGCGATATGGTTAATTTTTTCTGCACTCAAGTGCCTAATGTAACTCATTGCGGTGGTCTTCCGGGATAATCGTCATGCAGTTTTCACATTTATTTGTGCATCGCACCATTGACTTTTGCGACGCAGCAATTTAGGTAGGGGCAGTCTGGGTGAGGGAGCGATTCATCGGCTCGATTTTGAATGAGACCGAATGAGGAGGGCGGTTAACCAAAGGAGACCGCTATGAAGAAGTTCTCTCTCACGAAATTCCTGCGGGCGCGCCGAGTTTATTGGAATGTCTTGCAGGAGCTTTCGGCTTATACCGATCGCGAGTTGCACGACATCGGCATCGACCGGGCCGACATCCATCAGATCGCCCGTCTGGCCTCGCAGGAGAACGCGTGAAGCCTCAAATGGCGGCGCCGCTCATGGCGCCGCCATCGCCTCATTTCCGATTGTAGACGTCGTCGATGCGGACGATGTCATCCTCGCCGAAATAGCTGCCGGTCTGCACCTCGATCAGCTCAACGTCGATCTTGCCCGGGTTGCCGAGTCGATGCGTCGAGCCGATCGGCAGATAGATCGACTCGTTCTCGTGCACGAGCGTCACTTTGTCGTTGAGCGTGACCTCCGCCGCGCCCCGCACGACCACCCAGTGCTCCGCACGATGGTGATGCTTTTGCAGGGAAAGCCTGCCGCCCGGGCGCACGACAATGCGTTTGACCTGGTAGCGCGAGCCCTGGTCGATGCTCTGATAATAGCCCCAGGGCCGGTAGTTGCGCCGATGCTCGGTCGCTTCCGGATGGCCCTCAGCCTTGAGGCTTTCGACGAGCTTCTTCACCTTGGCGGTCTGGGACCGGTCGGCGACCAGGACCGCGTCGCCGGTGGCGACGACAATCACGTCTTTAAGGCCGATGACAGCGGCCAATTGCCCTTCCGAACGCACGAGCACGTTCGATGAATCGATGACCACCGCCCGACCGCGCAGGCTGTTGCCGTCGGCGTCGCGCGGGCTTAAGCGCCAGACCGCCGACCATTCGCCGACGTCCGACCATCCGACGTCGGCCGTCAACACCACCGCCCTGTCGGTTCGCTCCATCACCGCATAATCGATCGAGGTCTTCGGCGCTCTTGCGAAGGACTCATGGTCGAGGACGACGAAGCCGAGGTCCTTTTTCGCAGCCTTGACCGCCGCCGCGGTCGCCGCCGCAATCTCAGGCTCGAACCGCTCAAGCTCCGCCAGCATGACGTCGGCGCGGAAGACGAAATTGCCCGAGTTCCACAGATAATTGTCTTCGATGAAGGCGCGCGCGCGCGCTTCGTCGGGCTTCTCCACGAATCGCTCGATCCGCCGCAGATGGGGATCGAGCGCCAGCGGCGCGCCCGGATGGATATAGCCATAGCCCGTGGCGGGATGGTCGGGGGTGACGCCGAAGGTGACGATTTCGCCCGCATTGGCCGCCGCGCAGGCCTGCGCGCAGAGCCTCGCGAATTGCTTTCCGTCCTCAAACACATGGTCGGCGGCGAGCACGGCGACGACCGCCTTCGGATCCCGCGCGGCCGCCCAGGCGGCCGCGGCGCCGACGGCGGCTGCGCTGTCGCGCCGGTCCGGCTCGAGCAGGATGGTCGCCTCGGCGCCGATCTCTCGCAATTGCTCGGCGACCCGAAAACGATAGTCGAAATTGGTGATGACGACCGCCGGATCGAACACAGCGGGATCGCTGACCACGCTGACGATCGTCTGAAAGGTCGAACGTTGCCCGATCAGGGGAATGAACTGCTTGGGCAAGCTCTCCCGCGATTCAGGCCACATGCGGGCGCCAGCTCCGCCGCACATGATCACCGGCAAAATCTTGGTCATTCATTCCCCGGGTTGGCGCTCACAACCGCCAGCCGGGCCTCCTCTGCAATAACCGCCGCGCCAAAGCAATGCCCAGGTCTGGGCGCCGACCGTCACGTTTTGCGGGTCGGCCGCCGCGCTAGACTCAGGGAAGCGATAAAAGCCGTCGCGGCGGCTGTCGCCGTGAGCGCCATCGCGAAGGCGCCAAGAGCGGCCGGCAGCGACAGCGTTTGCGCAATGGCGCCCGTCGCCAATGGCGCGGGGAGGCGACCAGCGCGCTCAACAGCGAAGGCGAAGCGAGTCCGACCGCCGGTCCGGCCGCCGCCTGACGCGCCGCCAAGGCGAAGCCGCACGGCACGATAGGGCCAGTGCCGACGCCGATCAGGGCGAAGCCCGCAACGCTCGCCGCGAACCCGGCCTGCAGGCCAACCAGAGCGAAGCCGGCCGCCGCGATCACGAACGACGCAATGATCAAGCGAAGGTCGGTGACGCGAAGGCGAATCGCGTCGACATTGAAGCGCAGCGCAGCTTGGCAAGCGGAAAAGAACGCCGCGCCGAGGCCGGAAATCGCCGCCAGCCTCGGCGCCTCCTCGCGCAACAGCAGCGGCGACCGCCACATGAAGACGGGCGCCAAGGCCGGAGGCGCGGGCCGAGGGGACGGCGGTCAAAAGTCGGTCGGCGCGCCGCCTTCCGCCTTCCGGCGGGCGACGAAGGCCGTCAGCGCCTCGAGGCGTTCCACCTCGAACGGCGGGGCGACAAAATCGCGCAGGCGATCTGCAACGATGCGCTCTGCCGCGTCGATCGCGGTCGGCGAGCCGGCCTCGCGCCAGGTCTCATAGTTGCGCCAGTCGGAGATAGTCGGCGGAAAAAAGGCGGTGCGATAGCGCGACTGCGTGTGGTCGGCGCCGAAGAAATGGCCGCCGGGGCCGACTTCTCGCATCGCGTCGAGCGCGAGCTCCGCGTCGCTTACACGCAGCGGGCGCAAGAACTCCGCGACCATCGCCAAGAGGTCAGCGTCGAGCGCCATCTTCTCGAAAGAGGCTTGCAACCCCCCCTCCATCCAGCCCGCGCCATGCATGAGAAAGTTGGCGCCGCCCATGATCGCGCCCCAGAGCGAGAACACGCTCTCATAAGCCGCCTGGGGTCGAGCGAATTGCGGCGTTGGCGTTGGAGGAGCGATAAGGGAGCCCGAGGCGGCGAGCGAGCTGGCCGCCGACAATCGCGGTTTTCATATATTCCGGCGTGCCGAAAGCCGGCGCGCCCGACTTCATGTCCACGTTCGAGGTGAATCCACCGTAGATGAACGGTGCGCCCGGCCGCGCTGTGTGGGTCATGACGAGCCCCGCGAGCGCCCCGGCGTGCTGCTGAGCGAGCGCGCCTGCGAGCGTCACCGGCGCCATCGCGCCGGCGAGCGTGAACGGCGTCATCACCACCACCTGGTCGCGGCGCGCCATCTGGATGATCCCTTCCACCATCGGCGTGTCGAGCCTCAATGGCGACGACGAGTTGATGACCGTGAACAGCGAGGGCTCGCGGTCCAGCGTCTCGTCGTCGAGCCCGCGGGCAATTTTGACCATTTCGATCGCGTTCAGGTTGCGCTCGCTATAGGCGTGGACCGGCTTGTCGGACAGGGTCAGCATGTCGAACAGAGCGTCGAGATGGCGGATCGAGGCGGGAATGTCGATCGGTTCGACCGGATAGTCGCCAATAAAATGAATCGAAACTCTGCCCGAGGCGGATGCAGTTCTGATAGTCGCGCCCGGCGCCAGGACGCCGCCCTCCCGCGCGGTCAAACGAAATGGGGGCGCTCGCCACCGTGCCGAAAGCGACATGCCGTCCGCCGATTGAGAGATCGCGGGCGGAATTGCGCGCGTGCAGTCTGAATTCCTTCGGCGCGAGCCCGATATGCGCCTCGACGAGATCGGGGTCGAAGCGAACGCGGCGCGAGGCCGGATCGACATCGGCGCCAGCCTGTCGCAGCATTGCGCGCGCCTCGTCGTGCAGGAAGTCGATCCCGATCTCCTTAAGCACGTTGAGCGCCGCCTGATGAATCCATTCGAGCTCGTCGCGCGAGACAAGCTCAAGCGGCGGAAACGGCAGCTGCGGCTGGCCAGGAGGCTGCACGGAGACGGAGCTCGCTGCGTTCGGTCGCGCGCCGGCGGCGGCGTCCCGTCTCCTGCGGCGGCGGCGCCGTCGTCATTAAGGTCCCCAGATTCCTGTCCGCCAGCGGGCTCAACCCGTGTCGTCATTGCGAGCCATAGGGCCTCGAGAGACGCCCGTCCTTCCGGACGGGCTATGGCGAAGATTCCATGGGGGTGGTGGATGGCGGCCGGTCTTGGGTCAGACTGGGGTTGCAGATCCGCCAACCTGGAGACGACCGATGTTGCTTGATCGCTCTTTTACCGAGACCGCCGCTATCCGTTCGCAGCTTGGGGCAATTTCGTTTCGTTGGAACTGAGCCGTTCGACTTGGCTCGTCACTTCGCTGTCGCCGGGAACCGGCGAGAAGCTGTCGAAGCGCGAGATCAAAGCGGGCGATATTTCCGGCTTGCTCGCCCGGCTTAGGGAGCTGAGGCGCAAAGCGCTGGCGCGGACCGGGTCGCGCTATCCGATCATCGTGATTGAGGAGGCGGGTCTGGACGGCTTCTGGCTTCACCGGGTGCTCGAGGATGAGGGCTGCGAGAGCCATGTGGTCGACCCGGCCTCGATCGCGGCGCCGCGCCAAAGGCGTCGGGCCAAGACGGATCGGCTCGACGGCGAGGCGCTGTTGCGCGCGTTGCTCGCCTTTAAGCGCGGCGAACCGCGGGTTTGCTCGATGGTGCGGCCGCCGACGCGCGAGGCGGGAGGCGGGAGGACGAGCGGCGGATTTGTCGCGAGCGGGCCGAATTGATCGCGGAGCGGGTTCGGCGCGTCAACCGGATCAAGGGCCTGTTGTTCTCGCAAGGGGTAGGAGACTACGAACCGTAGGGCGTCGAAAGACGCCCGTCTTTCGACGGGCTATTGCGCCGCGATCGCCCGCGCGCGGCTCGGAGCGTTGCGCACCGGCGACGGCTGGCCGCTCGGGGAACACCTGAACGCACAGATTTGCTTCAACTCGCCTGGCTGTGGCTCATCCATCAGCCGCAATCGGCGCTGGCGCGATGGTATCGTCAGCGGCTTGCCGGCATGAGCGGCAAAGCCGCGCGCAAGCGGCTCATTGTCGCCCTCGCCCGCAAGCTGTTCGTCGCCCTGTGGAAGCTCACCAGCGCCGGCGTGGTCATCGAGGGCGCGGCCATGAAAGCCTCCGCCAGAAGTCAGGACGTCCGCACTCTTTCCCATCCGCCGAGGCCTGATCAGCCTCGGCCGATCCGGGTCGGCGGCCGATGGATTGCTTGGCCTTCAAAACGCCGATGCGAAGAATGGTCCCGCCTCCCGAGCCCTCGCCGCCGAAAGCGGAATCAAGGTGCAGTCGCATAAAGCGGGCGACGACCGTATGTGAGGTTGGTCCGGCGAAAGCGCCAGATCTCGCAACCGGGCTCGAACCACGGATCGAAACCAGCGCCAAAGGACGCGATCTCATCCTCCCCACCCAAAGCCCCTTGACCGAACCCTTCCCCATGTGAGCAATCCAGGGGAACGTCGGGCGCCCGATGACTCCTGGATCGCCGCGTCGCCATAGCCCGTCCGGAAGGACGGGCGTCTTCCGACGCCCTATGGCTCCTCGCGATGACGATTCCATCCGAACGCATCTTGGTCTAGCGCGCTCAGGCGCAGCTGCTGCGCAGGGCTGACCGACAGCCAACGCCATGAAGCCACGAAATTATCTTGACAAAATCAGAAATTAGCGTTATGTGTTCCCTCTTACGGAATCCTGCTCCCGCTCGCCGACAGACGGGCGGAAAGAAACCGTGGCTGTTTGAAACGGTTGGCGACAACTGCCGCGCGAGTCGGAATTCGGGGCGAATTTTTATTTGAAATCGGTCGTAACCCATTGAAAAGTCCCGATTCGAAAAAATAAACGCTAGTAAACGCTAGTAAAGGGGGAAGTCTGTACAGTACGACCGCGAAAAAAATAGGGAAAACGTCAATAGTAAAACACCAATAGAAAAAAAAATACGTATAGAACACAATACAATACCAGATCCTCTCCCTCGCGAAGACACAATACGCCGCGCCTGTCAACCTCATTCCTCTAATCAAATTATATTACCACGGTTCGGCCTCACGCGAACAAGCGTAGGTCTGTTCGTTCCTGTGTCGTGCGCCAATACAAAAATGGGGGGCGGACGGTGCTGCGCTGTCTCGGGTGGTATGTGAGGATATGAAACGCTCCTACTTCTGACATGCGTGTAACGAATAGCTGTCTGCGGCTAATGCGTTTGTGAACGCATGGCGGCGTGTGGTGCATCAACAGCTTGATATTGTTCAGCGCCGTCTCATTGGTGGGATCGAGTCTCAACGCCCGTTGAAATTTAGCCCTGGGCGGCCTTGAGATCGCCATGCACCATGTACGAATAGCCCTCGTTATTGAGAAGCCTTAGTGTTTCGCCCTCCAGTTTGGCCGCGGCTGCGTAGGACCGGTCCGCGAGATCAAACCGTCCCGGTCGATCGTAGCTCGCCGCCAATCCGATCCATGCCGTCACATCATTTGGTGACTTTTCGACTGCATCCTGGAAATATTGCTGCGCGAGGCAAAAGTTGCCTTCGTAAAACCGCTGGATGCCCAGCCTCACCGGCTGGCTGTAGGCCGATCCTGTCTAGAAGCTCGGTGCCCACTCGTACTGTCCTTTGTAATACTCGTATCGTTGTCTCAACATGTCAGGCCTCGGCCGTTTCTCAGGCGCGACAGGCACCCAGAGGCTCGTGCGCGTTTGCTGAAGGAAGCGCGTCGACTCGGTGTCGCCTCTTCCGTCCTCAACGAGGTCGGGCCTCAGTCGGACGTTGGTGTCACTTCCGACCCATATTTTGTGCGCGTCGAATGCGGCGTGATGGTTATGGCAGAGTGCGAGTCCGTTCCATACCGCGTCTGGTGCGCCAGGCGCGCTGACTGGAAAGATATGAGCGCCGGTAACTAAGCCGAGGCCGATCCCGCACATCGCGCAGCGGTGGTCATACGCTTCCTTGACCTGGCCGCTGAACTTGGCGTCGCGAACGTAGGCAGAAACAGTGCGCCGGGCGCGTTCGCTTGCCTGCTCGCTGTCACTTTCCAGTAGGCCTGCAGCGTCAGCGGCCGTCGCTATTGCAGTGATGCTGATTTCCACACCATTGCGGATAATCTCCACGACAAGCGGGAACAGCTTGGGCCACATCGCATAGATGTGTTCTCCGGTCGTCGAGACCTGCTCGCTCCAGCCGCTGGAGGCAGCCTCGAAACTTATCCGCTTATTGAATAGGATGCTGAAATCTTCTCGCTCGCCCAACCCGGCTGCGGCCGTCGACGACAATCAAAATCGGGCGGTCGTCAACGACATCCAGGCCCACGAGAAGAGGCAGCGACGCGCCAGGCGCACTGGGAGGAACGCCAGGGGCTGGATTCTGGAAGCGCCATTCCCATTCCAGACGAGCGTGCGGACTAGCCAAGGACACGTGGAGTGCCACTCGCTCCTCGCCGGCCTGGGTCCGGATAAGAATCCGGCTCGGCCAGCCAGTGCCGATCTCGCGCACTGATGCGGCGGAACCAACAAAGGTCACGACCTCCCGGGCCAGCTCAGAGCGCGATATCCGCCGCACCGGGACGATTCTCTCTTAAATAGCGTCGCAGCAGAGATTCCATCGGATTTTATGCTCATAACCGGTGTCCTCGTCCGACTCGAGGAGAGTCGCGTAGCGGAAGAGGAAGTCGGTTGTGTCAGGCAGCAGGCGCAGGTAGTACGCGAGGCTCTCAAGTACCCCATTGACGATGATTTCGCACCCATTCTGCTTCAGGAAATCGGCGGCCCGTTCCGTGATCCGTGCGGCGTCTGTGGGATCGATCCCCTGATTTGAGAGCAGATAGTACCGGGTCACGCTTTCGGCTCTGACCTTGTCAATCGCCTCGGCTACATGGATGTATGCGATCGGTTGGTCGTGTTTGATCTCAACCGCCTCAATCCGGCGACCGCCTCTCGCGATAACTACGTCTCCTATTGTGCCGCGCTTGCGATCTGCTGACTTCAGCCGCTCGAGCGGCTCCAGCACTGCACCTTGATATCGGCCGATCGATTCAACGAGGCAGCCGTACACGGCGTGAATCACGAGCTGCGGCAGACGCGGCGCGTTTGCCTTGTAGGGCCCGGCAAGATGCGCTTCGACCAGCTTGCGGACCATGTGGATCGGGAGGTCCTTCGGCCGTGTTAGGACTACCTTGTCAGCATTGCGGATCTTGATGAGTTGCATTAGCAACCCTACGAGGACCGCTTCGGCTTGGTTTGCGCTTGCTGCGTTGACCGCGTCGACGACCTCGACGAGGAGTTCGCCTGCGGCCTTCGGCTGCGTTCTGAGGACCGTTCCCGGAAGGTAAGGACCAGCGAAGGAAAACGTCTGGCTGAGCCAGTGCGACTCCACGCTTCGAGGCAGCGTATGGGCCATCAGGAATGGAACAGTGACGCGGGTGTCGAATGCGCGGGCCGAGAAGCCTCCTGGGTGGTCTGCCTTATGGCTCCGGACATCTTGTTCGGGAGCCACGAGCTTGTACGCGGTCAGCGTTAGCGCAACTCCACGTGCGGCGTTCTTGATGCTGCCGAGGAGTGCTACCTTACCGGCGAGATCCGCACCCAAGAGCGCCGAAAGATCGTAGGGGTTACGACCCTCAACAATACTCTCCGCGATCTTGTAGGCCTCCTCAAGGACCGCCTCGAGCCGCCCGTACCTGTCCAGCTCCGCCGACGGCTCGACGCTTTGCTGCTCCATCAGCTCGCCCGCGCAAGCGCGGCCCGGGCCCTCTGCTGCGCCAACCGAACACGGCTCTCGACGAGCGCACGCGGTGACAGTAGCGGAAAGGGGTATGTGCAGAGGATCTTCCCGGCCTCGATGATTGGATGAGTCTCGTGTGTTCGCGCGTCGAAGCGCACCCCGCGCAGCTCCTTAATCACCTGCTGGAGGCCAAACTCATGGACCCCCAACCGGCTCATCAGGTCTTCTTCTTCAATGAAGCCACCGCAATGCTCGGTGGCACCAAAGAAGTTGATCGCCTTAACTAGAACTTGGCTTAAGCCGCAGCCGCCAGCTCAACTCAATCCGCACCGTGTCCCCGCGATTCGCATAGTGCCCGTAAATGTCGATAAGAGTGAAGAAGCGAGAGCGCGCAGTGAGTGCGTCCTCCACCGCCGCCCATACCTGAAAAAGCTCCGCAAGATCGTTTACGCGCGCCGAGACGCTCAGACTATCGTAGCCGGGGAGATACTTGCGCAGGCCCGAGATCTCCATACGGGATTCCTCCCGGGCGCTTCGATCAAGCCTCTGAACACTAAGATCAATGTGGCCGCTGGCCTCCGAGATTCGCATCTGGAGTGCGTCTCCTGGGAGCGCACGATCGCTCGTATGTCGCTTTCGGTCGAAGAGCCCCTTGTGGGTGACAAAGTAGCTACTTGGCCGAGCCTTGATCGTTAAGTTATCGTCCTTCGCGAACGCCGCGTTGGCTGCCTTAGCGACCTTATGAAAATGGGCGTTCTTCATGCGTTGGCGAACACGGAAGGTCGACCTGAAGCCTACCGGCCGAACCAGATAAGTTTGCGCCGCCACCGGCTCGAGCAGCTGCTCACGAACCGCGGTCGCGATGACCTTAGCCAGCGCTGGCGGCACAGAGTTGCCGATCTGTTCCAAAACAATGCCTGGGCCGCCTTGCAGCAAATAGTCATCCGGGAAGGTCTGCAGGCGCTTCAGCTCCGCGGTGGTGAAGTGGCGGTTCTTCCAATGGAATGGCCCGGTGAACTTTCCGGGCTGCGCCTTGATCGTGCGGCAAGGGGCATTCCTGTCTACCTTGTAAAGGAGGTCATGAAACTTCGACCGCCAAGCAAACACCGGCTCTGGATGATTCATCTCCGCGGTGAAGTAGGCGTAGTTGAGCCCTTCGGGCACCTGCGGGAGCAGGTGACCATACATTCCGCCAAGGTCATCATGGAATGGCTCGTCCGGGTCTTGCAGGTCCTCGATCGCATGCAGAACAGACGTGAGGGGCTTGCCGGATCTAGAGTCGGGCCCGTGGGTTGGCAGGGGGAAGACGAATGGCTTGCCGCGGCTGCCTACCATGATCAGCCGCTCGCGGTGCTGAGGAACGCCGTAGTCGGCGGCGTCGACGACCTCCCAGGCCAGTTGGTAACCTCGCTTGGCAAAGGCCTGACAAATCTCAGTAAACGGCCTACCGCCGTTCGCGCCTGGCAGCCCGTAGACGTTCTCGAAGACAAAGACCTCTGGCCTAAGTTCGTCCAGCACCCTGCAGTAAGCTTGGAAAAGCTGTCCACGCTCATCGCTAGTGCCAATAACGCCACCCGCGCGGCGACCTGCTGCGGAAAACGTCTGGCACGGCGGCCCGCCTATGACGCACCGAACGCCCGCGCCACGGTACAAGCTCGCGTCGAACTTACGGATGTCCGCCTCATGGATAACAGTCTTACTAACGAAGCGATGGTTACCACCAACATTGGCGCGCAGCGTCTCGCAGTGGCCGTGGTCGATCTCAACGCAGGCAAGTATGTCGTAGCCGGCCTGGACGAACCCTAGGTCAAGGCCACCCGCGCCCGAGAACAGGCTAAGCGTTGGTATTCGTTTGGCGGAGCCGGCCGAGCAGTGCACAGTGTCCTGGAGGTCGGGGCCGGCACGCAGATGCACGCTCGCGGGGCGCGCTTCGTTGTCATGACGCACTGCAGTGCCCCTCCTCGCCCAAGTGATTCGGCATTTGCCAACTCTGGACCGGAGGGGCGCACTGGGTAAAGAGCCGGGGCCCTCCCTTCGGACACTAAGCAAAATTTTGCGCTGATAAATACTAGTTGAAGCCAGCGCACGTTTTATTCAAGGAAACGCTTCAACCAAGTTGTGAGTGCCGCTCGATCGGCCGTCTCGCACTCCCAGACCGTAGCGCTTTTCCATCCCAACCCCTCGAGCTTTCGACGTACCTCTTCGTCGCGCTCGACGTTTCGGGCAAGCTTCGGCAACCAGTAGTCAAGTCGTGACTTGGGCTGGCGCTTCAATCGACATCCCTCGTGCTGGTGCCAAAAGCAGCCGTGCACGAACAGGACCTTGCGACGTCCAGGGAAAGTCAGGTCAGGCGAGCCTGGCAAGTCAGAGCGATAGAGTCGGAAACGGAAGCCGAGGGCGTGGGCCGCGCGTCGCACAAGCATCTCAGGCCTTGTGTCGCGTTTCCGAATCCGTCGCATCCGTTCGCTTCGCTCGGTGGGCGTGAGCGGGTCTGCCATCACTCCCCTCCTTTTGGAGGTCCAACAAACGCCTTCTCGTCGTCCTATTCAACATCGTCGTTCCATTGCGCCGATCTGAGCTTCCTCGATGGGGAATTGCGTTCCCGCCGAGCGAACCGCTCCTTCGAGAATCGGAAGGTTTTCCCTCCTGAAGTTCGGAATCCCAACGCGTCTCGAAGCAGCTTACGAATTCAACCTAGACGGAGAACGCCTGCTAGGACAGGCAAGGTGGCAGCCGTTCAACGAGCTTTAACTTGCATCCTCTCCGCTGATCGGATCGACAAGATTGGTTTAGGCCTGACGTGTCAGCAACTTCGGCCGCACCCGAACTGAGCCGAGGCGATCGCAGTGAAGGAAGGATGCCGGCGCGGGCTTTGGGCTTGCCCGCCATCTGAGCGCCTCGTTTGATCGGCATCATCACGCGGTCGTGACAGCGATTTCGGCGGGGATTCGCGGATTCTTACTCGGATGAAGCGCTTTAGAGTGAGACGCACAGCCCTGCTCGCCCTGGCGATGGTCTTCTTGGTCGCCGCTTGGGTGTGGGACGGTTTGGTCGCGGTCGGACGGGCGCTTGCCGGATTCATCCCTTGGGCGCGTTTCAAGCAGGGGTTCGCCTTGGTGGTCGACCGGCTGCCGGCGCTGCTCGTTCTCTTGATTTCCTAGAGCATTTTCCGATCATGTTGCATCGTATCCTGCGGCGGCGAGATAGTTTGCGCATTCTTGCGGGGTGAAGCGGCGAAGGGCGTCGGCGATGGCTTGCCAGAGGTCTGAGATTGTTCGGGCGGCGGCGGCGCGCAACAGGGCCTTGAGCTTTGCGAAGGCCATTTCGATGGGATTGAAGTCGGGGCTGTAAGGCGGCAGGTAGCGCAGGCTCGCGCCGGCGGCCTCGATCGCCTGTCTGACGCCATGAACCTTGTGAGCCGGCAGATTGTCCATGATGACGATGTCGCCTAGCCGCAACTCCGGAACGAGCGCCTGTTCGACATAGGCGAGAAAGGCCTCGCCGTTCATCGGGCCGTCGAGGACCATCGGCGCAGCGATGCCGTCATAACGCAGCCCGGCGGTGAAGGTGGTGGTTTTCCAATGGCCATGGGGCACGGGAGCGCGGCATCGCTCGCCCCTGGGCGAACGCCCGTAAAGGCGCGCCATCTTGGTGTTCGCGGCGGTCTCGTCGATGAAGACGATCCGCGTCGGATCGAGGTCGAGTTGTCCCTCAAACCATGCCTCCCGCGCCGCGTTCACCGCGCTGCGGCGCTGTTCGGCGGCGTGCGCCGTCTTTTTTTGCGCGTGATCTTGCGGCGTTTGAAGAACCGCCAGAGCGTGCCGATGGCGACGGCGACGCCGCGCTCCTTCAGCCGCTCCCGCAGTTCTGAAAGCGTAATGTCGCTCTTGGCGGCCACGGCCGAAAGGATCAGCTCAGCATGCGCCTCGATCCGTTGCGAATGGCGGTCGCCGCCCTGGCGCTTGGGCCTGACATCACCCTCGCGCCGCTCCAAGGCCCGCCACCGGATCGCGCTCGACGCACTGACGCCAAACCGCTGCGCCGCCGCTCGACACGACAATCCCCCCTCAATCGCGCCAACGACACGCTGCCGAAGGTCAACAGACAAGGATCTGGCCATGCACGCCAGCCTCCTTCGCCGGCCAGAAGCATGAATCAGAACCAAGCCGATTTGGGAATCTGGAGGGTTATGTGAGGTCGCAGGCGCGCGCGTTGGATCGCCTACGAAGGGCGACCTCACATAAGCCGGATTGAACGAAGCCGCGGGCCAGTTAGCCGCTATGGGGAAAGCGCCCGAGCGGTTCTGGTTTTCGAGGCGCTGGCGGGAGGAGACCATGGAGCCGTTAAGGCGCCGGCGGGGATTTGGGCGCTCTTTGAACTTGTGACGATGAGGCGCTTGCGGGCGAAGCGGGTGGAGGGGAGCGGCGAAGGCGAGGAGCGTCGGCGCCGGCGTGTCAGCGGCTCGAAGGCGGCGGAGGACGAGGTCGGGCCGAGACTCGTGGTCATGACGTGTCGCAGCGAAAGGCGGCGCCCGGTGATCGGCCGACATGGCCGATGCGGCGCATGAGACCGCCGCAATCCGGGCAATGGGCAAACGGCTCGCGGGCGTGTTCGTCTGCCTGTAGTTCGCGAGCGGCGGCGGACTCGCTGTTAGGCTGGACCTGAAGCAGGTCGCGCACGCGCGCGAGGGTGTCGCCTCGATGGCCTTTGGCGAGGAAGCCGTAGTGACGGATGCGGTGGAAGCCGTCGGGCAGGACGTGGAGTAGAAAGCGGCGGATGAACTCGTGCGGGGCGAGGCGCATGACGCCTTCGCGACCGTCGCGACGATAGTCCTTGTAAGAGAACGCGACTTCGTCGTCGCCGACGGCCACCAGCCTCGAATTGGCGATGGCGGTTCGATGCGTGTAGCGGGCGAGATAGGCGAGCCCGCGCTCGGGTCCGCCGAACGGCGGCTTGGCGTAGACGACGAAGGCGCTTTGGCGGAGCGCGCGAATGCGCTCGGCGAAAGCGGCGGGGTCGGCGAGCGGGCCGAGTTCGCCGAAGAAGCCGAGTTCGCCGCGACGGAAGGCGGCCGCCAGGCTGTCCAGGAAGAGCCGGCGGAACGTCCTCGACAGCGCGTGGACGGACAAGAGGAAGTTCGGCTTGCAGGCGATCCAGCGCTCGCCGTCGGTGGCGACGCCGCCGCCGGGGACGAGACAGTGAACGTGAGGATGATGGGTGAGCGTCTGTCCCCAAGTGTGCAAGATGGCGATGAGGCCGATCCTGGCGCCCAGACGCTCGGCGGCGAGCGTGATGAGCGCCTCGGCGGCGGCGCGCATCAGCAGGCCGTAGATCGTCTGCTTGTTCTGGAAAGCGACGTCGGCCGCCGCCGGCGGCAGAGTGAAGACGACGTGGAAGTAGGGAACCGGCAGCAACTCGGCCTGACGGGCGGTGAGCCACTCCGCGCGCGCCGCCCCCTGACACTTCCCGCAGTGGCGGTTCCTGCACGAGTTGTAAGCGACGCGGGTGAGCCCGCAATCGTCGCAGCGCTCGACATGGCCGCCGAGCGCCGCTGTGCGGCAGGTCGTGATCGCTCCGATCACACGCCGCTCGACGCGCCCCAGATGTCCGGCGTTCGCTCGTTCGTAACTGTCACCGTGGCGGTGGAAGACGTCGGCCAGTTCGAACGCCGGCCGAACCCTCACCGCCTATTCCGGCGGCGTCACCTGAAGCGACAGCCGATCCAGCGGACTCTCGGTCCGGGCGATCACCTGCGACGAGACGCGCGTGTAGCGCGCCGTCGTCGATAGATTCTCGTGGCCGAGCAAGACCTGGATGATGCGAATGTCGACGCCGCTCTCCAGGAGATGGGTCGCGAAGCTGTGGCGCAGAACGTGCACGCTCACGCGCTTGTCGATGCCGGCCGCGACGCGCGCCGAACGACAGGCGGCGTGCAGCACGGTCGGCTCGATCGGTCTTTGCTTGTCGCGGCCCGGAAACAAAAATCGTCCGGGCTGCGCAAGCCGCCAATAGCTGCGCAGGATGCCGAGCAACTGCCCGGACAACATGACGTAACGCTCCTTGCCGCCCTTGCCGCATTCGACCCGGATGACCATTCGGTCGCTGTCGATGTCGGCCGCCTTCAAGCCGGTCACCTCCGACACTCGCAGGCCTGCGGCATAAGCGGTGGTCAGGGCGATGCGAGCCTTGAGGCTCGAGACCGCTTCGAGAAAGCGGACGACTTCGTCGGCGCTCAGCACGGCCGGCAGCTTGCGCGGCTCGCGGGCGTAGGCGATCCGCTCTGGGATCGAGTCGCAGCCGAGCGTCACGCCGTAGAAGAAACGCAGCGCGCAGACGACCTGATTGAGCGACGCCCAGGAGACGCCCTTCGAGATCAAATGCACCTGGTAGGCGCGGACGTCTTCCAACCCGAGCCGATCCGGCGAATGGCCGAAATGCCGGCTGAACTTCGAAACCGCGTGGATGTACGATTGTTGGGTCGCCGGCGACAGATTGCGGATCGTCATGTCCTCGACCATCCGGCGACGCAGAGTGCTCATCTCGGCCATCTGAAACTCCTGCTTGAGAGGGGGCTTTCAACACCCCATCCTCTCAGGCAGGAGCTCCTTCACTCCATTCTGATCACCCAGCCGCCCCCCGCTTCCGCCGCGGTAGCGGCTTCGTTCAATCCCATACGATTCAATCAGACAGAAAAATGCTCTAGTGCCGTTTTTGATCGTAGAGCCACTCCTGGTGGTAGCCACAGTCGCGATCGCCATGGGCTATGTCGTAATCGGGGCGATCGCCTGGATCGCCCTGAAGTTTCTGGCGGTCGCGCTTATCCCCGCGATCTTCGATCTGACGAAGCACAGGCTGATGACCATCCCTTGGTTCGTCTGGGCCTATGAGAAGCTGATTGCGTTTCATCACTACGCCGACCAGATCGTCGCCCCCTACAAGCAGGCCGTTGCTGCAGTTATCCGCCAATGGCGTAGGCGCGTCGCCACGGCAACGAGGAGGGCGCCCGGACTTCGCGCATCTCGCGGCACGCTTCGCCGCCCGCAAGCGCGCAAGTGAACCCCCGGCCCCGCGCAGCTTGGAGGGGCAGAACCGGTGCAGGGCCACCCCGGGCCCCGCCCGTGGCGAACGCTAAGCCGGGTGGCCAGCATTGGCCGCGCCAACCTAAAATCAGAAAGGATAGTTGCTGGCAGGAAGCCGCGCCCCAAGGGCGTTTACAACCACGACCAAAAAGCATGATAAAAGGCCGCATATCTCTACGGACTACACCTTATGCTGTAATTTGCGGCACCGCTGGACATCTAATGCCCGTGCATTTGGACAGCAACGCGTGCTTATCAAACGAACCGAACGCGCTGAGCTTGCTGGGATTGCCCGATCACGCTACCATTGCGGTCGTTGAAGTAACTAGCGCCATTGATCCGGAGATTGAGCGCGCTCCGGAAAACCTCTGAATGGGTACACTTCGCAGCAGGGTAATAGAGGTTATGCAGCTTGTCTGGTATCTTGCACCTTGCGCTTTCGTCTTCTCAAATCCGTCTTAAACAGCTTGTACTGCGCACCAGCGTGTCTTTCTATTATCTGCAACATGAAATCAGCGCCTTCACTTATTCTATCCTGCGGGAGGCTTGCTTTGTGCAATAGCTGTTGGATTATGCCTCTCTCCAGCCTGTAGCTGCTAGCGCTTGTTTGCACGAAGTCTGAGCGCTTGAATTCTCTGCTCTCTATGTACCGAAATACCTTATCGTTAATCTCGACGCGCAACGGCTCGATGGCATCCCAGACGAGGGAATTCCTGCCTTTCTTATCTGAGTGGAGATAGCCGATTTGCAGCGCCATACCGCGCGCAATGAGAGCTTTCGCCAGCCTACCAGCCTCCACGACATAGGCGTAGTTCAGCATTGCGTTGACAGGGTGAGAAGCGTGCTTTGATCCGAGGAAACCCGCTCCCTTCTGTCGATTAGAGAAGCGCAACCAGGTACGCGGGAGATTACCGCCCTTGGCCTCCCGCAACCCCATACTGGCGAAGGCTCTCCAATAGTCCGCCGAAGCCTTGGCCTCGACAATCATAAGCTCGCCAATGGTACGGCTCGCGGCTATCTTCGTTTTCCATTCTGCGAGCCTAGAGAGCCGCGCAGACCTGTCGCGCTCCACAGCCTCTAGCTCTCCCGTGATTTTGGCTTCTACAAGCTCCCTTGCCACGCCTAGGCCGTCCGCGACACATTGCGCTCGGATTACAGCGGGAGACGTATCCACAAGCTGTGACGCGCTCTCTGCCTCTAGCGCGCTATGTATGAATGTCATTACGCGACCCGGACCGTCGGGTAAGACAATGCCGATACCGTATCGAGCGCACCAGCGGAGGGCTTCGCCGGTCAGAAACTCGCCGTGACTGTCGAATAGGATTGTGTGCGGCTTATCTTCGTCAACGTCTATGCGGAGAGAACGCTTCGCGGCCGTAGCGCCGTGTACGATATCGAGCGCGCCGGATCGAACGCGAAGAGAGGCATAAGCGCCGAGGACGATGACGGGAGGCACGCTCAAGAGAGATAACCCGCATTTGGTTTGCAGGATTCTCTCTCGTGGCGTCGCTACGCGTCAAGCCGTTGCCCTTCAGATATCCTCGTATCTATCCATAGGCGTGCTATAATCGCCGTCATAGCACAATGTAGAATAGCTCACTTCAATTCCAGTTTCTTCGTCCGCTACGTCCTCTTCGTCACCTTTATTCAGCCATTCCGGCATTCGAGCCGCTGACATATCCCAATTTGGTATTTTATCGCCCTCCTCATTCACTTTATAATTACCGGCTGGAATGGTCGTTATTAAACCGCTGCAACGCAATGGTTCGTGTTCGTCTAGCCATTGGTAATTATGCCAAGCTGCCTTATTGTGTACTCGTTTCAATCCAACATCGTGAACATGAATTGTTCGTTTAAATACAATCTCTGCGATTGGCTCAATCAAACCTAATTTAAGTTGTCCCTCCCTATATCTCCACTTTGTCTTGGTCTTTGAGCGGATATCAGCGTTCCAAGCGTTAATGTCGGCGTTCGCTTGTTTAATTTTCTCATTCTTAGGATCATCGGCTTTAGGCGACCAGCGACACGCGCGATTGTACCTTTCTTCGATAGCAATCCGGTTGTTCTCAATTAGCTCCCCGTCGCGCAGCATAGGAGCATATCTAGGCGTCAAAACGCTCCCGACCGTGATAAATTTCTTGTACCCGCTCTCAATAGCAGGATATGTTTCTCTATCGTCTAAATCATATGGTCTGCGCCACGCCTCCAATGCATTAGAAACCAGCCATGGTTGACCGTCATTTCCCTCCGCGTATTTGCTGATATCGCCCCCTCTTAACCGACCTGTATATTTTGGTTTGACTTTTGGTCTGCCCATATCATCAAAAATAAATGCGCCTTTCGCGTCACGTTCGATCATATAATGCACGTACACGCCCGCCATAACGAAAATACCGCCATCCCGTCGTGCATATTCCCAATCACCTAGCGAAATAGCATCCCCTAGCTTTTCGTCTTTAACCCGTGCCAAGCTCTTACTTTTTGGACAATTGTCAACGCTTTCAACTGGTATCGATAAATGGTGAAGCGGGCGCGTCGCCATAATACCATCAGTTGCAAAGAAAACGATTGCGGTCGGATCGATCAAAGCCGCTTCTAACAATCGCCTGCGACAGTAAGCGGTAATTGCTGCCGCATAATACGGATTGGCGCAATTCGGTACTTTATTCGAGGAACCGACGAATTGCGCAAGCTTGCCGTACACAGAATTGAGAATTAGCTTAATAACCTTTTCCATGATATCATATTCATAGGGTAATTCCGGCTCGCCCTTCGCCTTCCGCTCTTTATTTAATTCATCGATTTCCTTATTTTTCGCCTCGATATTGTCTTTAATTGCGCGGCGATTGGCATAAAGGTCTATAAGAATGGCGAATGGTCGCACATCCTCGTACCCTTCATTTATCTCCCATATCCACGCCTCTTCAATCTCGAAGAAAGACAATTCATCGTAATTATATGCGCCTGTAGGGTAATCCTTCTTAGGATACCTTTTTATATAATGTTCCATCCACGCAATAGCGGCTAATACATCCTCTCTGTTGCGTATCGCATAGCCCGAAGATGGACATAATATTCGTCCGCTCTCAGTACGGTACCACAACGGATAAAACGGCATATGTCGACTTGTCGGGTCCTCATAGGGCGACATACC
This sequence comes from uncultured Alphaproteobacteria bacterium, assembly GCA_963696665.1. Lineage (GTDB taxonomy): Bacteria > Pseudomonadota > Alphaproteobacteria > Rhizobiales > Beijerinckiaceae > Roseiarcus. The sequence goes on along the minus strand of CAVOLE010000008.1, from coordinate 432,838 downwards.
TAATTCTCCCAACCGAGCGAAAGTCGGGAAAAACCATTTGATTTTAAACATCGAAACAATTGACGTTGCCTCAACAATCTCCCGCAATTGTTTTAGCGACTTGAATTGCAATTCCTCTTTTTTCTTAAATACCCATCGTCCCGCTTCCGGCGCAAGACTAGGCAATTCAACCGCTCCCGCAGGATACGCGCTCGATAAATCATATGCCGCGAGGTATCCTGCTTTCAGGTACCCTTGCTGCAACAATTCAATTCGACCGCCCGCGAAAGAATGATGCGAAAAATCCTGGGGGTAACCCGGCTTTACGGTTGTCGAGATATCGCCGCCGAAATGGTCCCTAATTTTGTATTTCATGATAAGTGCGTTGGCCACCGCGCCTGGGCCATGCCATGACGCAGGAAATAGGCCCAGCTCGGCTAGCGCTATCCTGATTTGCTCCATGCGCACCGCGAGTTGACGCAATTCGCCTGTCATATATTCTCGAATAGGCTCGATTTCCTTCTTGCGGAAATCTCCCCTCAGCGGCTTCATGTCGGCAATAAGCGTAGCGTCTTTGGCTAATAGCTCTAAATCGGCCTCGATTTTACGCCGTTCCTCGTCTAGCTTTAACAACTCATATTTGCGTTCGCCTTTGACGCGTTGGTCAATCGTAAATGGAACAATCTCGCCATCAATGGTTCTGTAAGAGCCAAGCGCTTTACCCTCGAATTGCTTTCGAGCATTCTTTTCAAATTCTACCGAGTTAACATATTTCGCGCGCTCAGTCAGCGCCGTCAATTGTTTGTTTGCTGTAGATTGTTGTTCCTTCATCATATCTTCAACGACCTTGGCAAACCCCGTCTGAAAATAGCCAAAGGTCTCGAATATTTGTATCTTTTGCACGGCGTCTAATTGTTTCCTGCCCTTCTTGTCGAGAATGTAATTACCATCAACGTCCCTCTTATAAGGGCGATTATGATCCCGCAATCTCCATAGAATAAACCATTTACTCTGTACTAGCTTAATCGCGTATTCTCCCCAAAATGCCGGTGCGGCAAATTCCTCTTCGTCCTCGAACCGTTTGCTCTTAAAAATCTCATACGTAATATCGTGCGGCAATTGGCAGAGTAATTGCGTCATGTCATAGGACATGCCAAACATAACATAATTAGCTTCGCCGAACCCGCCTTTTACATCATTCAATAGCCAGTCGAATATATCTTTCACGCCGAGCTTGTATTTGATTATTCCCTGGCTGCGCGAGTCGCATTTATACAAGGCGCGTTTTTTCTTTATCCGAGTAAGCTCCCCACAAATAAGTCCCGTGCGGAGGATATAAAACGCCCTTATAGTAAATATCCTTTTCTAGTTTATCTGCGTAAGGGTAATCCTGCCCTTCGCTGTCGATTGGAATAAATTCGCCCCGACGCGCAAGGCCGACACGGTTTTCTTTGTGGGCGTCAACCCATTCAGGGTTTTTGTCGCGCCATTTTTTAAATTCGGCCGCAGTTTTTCCGGGATTATTCGCCCGAATTAATCTTTGGCGCGCTCGCTCACGCTCTCGATATTCCGGGTCTGATTCCTTCCGCGCGCGGCGAGCCCGAGCGCGTAACGCGTCGGGCGATTGTGATAGGTCGCCTCGCCCTGTCGTCGCTCTCCCTTTCGTCGCTTGATTTATCCTATCCTGTTCCTCACACTCTGTTGCGGCATAGGATTTGTAGGTGATACCGTCGCTGAATAATTCCGCAGCTAGAGCGCGGTTTAGTTTCGCTTCGCCCATTGTTAAAGACCTTTGCCAATAATCTAAATAACGATACGCGAACCCTTAACATCCGGCGAGCCGCGCATCAGTGTATAATAAGGATCGTTGTAATGGGCCATATAATCCATCATGGCTTGGTATTCGCCATCTGGTATATGCTCGCCATGTAATCGCTTCGTTCTATTCTCTAGCGCCGTTAGAGCCGTATTATTGCGAACGACGAATGAAGCGCTCCCTTTGTTTTTTCCATCCGCCTTCTCAATACGTGTTCTCTTCGCAGCATCCGCTTTCATGCGTTCCAGGAAATAGGCTGGAAACGTTTCACCCTTTCCAGGCGAGGGAGGGCGGGCGCGGCGCTGTTTTGCTACTTTCTCTAGCGCGGCGTCGCGCCGCTTCTGTCTCTTTACGGTCTGCGCGCTCGCGGCTTTGTCGAGAGAGACGATCTTAGAGGCCGCGAGTTCTAACGCCTTATCTCGTTTCGCTCCACGCGATTTTGATACCGCATTCAATACGGCTTGGGGGATTGCTTTCGTAGCCTTAGTCACGCGCTTCTGTGATTTAGGCACGAACAATTTCGTATTGGTGTTCAAGCCAATACGTTCCAATTCGTCTTTACTTACGGGGCGAAACGCTTTACGGCGTGCTGTCTTTAACAGCAATCGATCTAAGAGAGAGCGAGCCTTAGCCATTGGCGTTAACTTTTGGTCTAGGTTCTAATGGCAAATCTCTATCAAATAGCGACAGCCATCTTTCGCGCACCCGCCTCACGCTATCGCGCATTCTCAAAGCTGCTAAGGGGTATGTATTTATGGCATTCCTCAATTGTCTTAGCTCTTCTTGCGTCCACCGCAATAGTAACGAACTGCGTCGCTTGTACGTACCATAAGAAGTTCCATCCATTAAAATCGCGTCGTAATAAAACCATTGGCCGATTTTACCGCCGGTATGTGCGACGCCTTTGAATAATCTCAGTGTTTCATCTATAGCCCTGTTCAATTCGTGCACAGCCTTGCTAATAACCATATCTTGACGCAAACGCTCGGCTTCAATGGCGCGCCGCGCTTCCCGTTCTTGCTTCCGTTTAAGTAAATTGATTGGACTTCGCCCCACTCGCGAGTGAATGGCGATTTGTGCTTGTGATAATATCGTCTCGATAGGCTGTGACGAAATAACGCTATTTCTTAATTGCGATTTCGCGAGCTTTTTTGCTCTGCTAATCTGCGAGCGCGACGGCTCCATAGGATGTATGGACATTAAAACGCCCCTCCAGGAAGGGCGCTACCCCGCTCATTATTTTTGGTGCGGCGCGAACTTTGCGCTTGTACTGTGGACGAAATTGTATTAGCTAACATTGCACTGAACCTTTGACGTAATTTGACTGTTGCGAAATTGGTTCGATAAATCCTTTAGATAAATCGCTTGGCGGCGGTACTAAGGGGAAGTTTGAAGGGCTGTCACAGAGTAAGGGCTGTGACAGCCTTATATTTTAACTACGCGGCTTCCGATTGTGGAACAGATTGGGTGGCCAAATCAGACAGCAATCGCTTTATAGCAAACACAACCAAGTCACCTTGAGCGACGTTGTACTCCGCTGCAGTCATGCGAATAAGCTTCATTCCTTCGGCTGATATACGTACCGCGCTAAAGTCTCTAAGGCCTTGGCCTCTTGGCCGAACGCGCGGAAGACTGTTGATATCTTCAACAAGACGGTTCATCGCGAAACCCTTTGCATCGAAAAGACTTAGGTCTAAGAACTTTTTAACTTTACCTGCAACCTAAGCGCGATGCAACCACTTTGTTGCGCTAAAACCTGAAGGATCATTCGTATTTGCTTTCCGCAACGGAAGGCGAGCGGACAAATCCTGTTTCCACCGTGCGACGTGGAAGCAGATAGTCTCGCAAAGAGGCGGTCACCTCGGCTAGGTGCTTTCCCGCGCTCCTAGGGTCACAACCCAATCAGTTGGACCGCTTTCGACCCTAAGCGGGCATTCCCGGAGCGACCGCCGCTACGTCGGAAAAACCGCGGAAAGCGCGCCAATCCTGCCTCGCGAAACCGTCAGATCGGTCGGGAAGGACTTTTACTCAGTCCGCATGCCGGCCGAATAATCTCCGAACGGTGCGGGAGAAGCCAGGCTCGCCGGCATATCGTGCCTTTGAGCCCTTGACCGCCGCTACAACACCTCTTTTCTTGGCCGAGAAATTGTGCATTGTGAAGTCTCTACTCCGGCGCGGGCGAAATCTGTGGATGCACAAAAAGGGATGCTGGCCGTCGGTCTGGCTTTCTCATCGATATGGGTTTCAAGTCAGGGGGCGCATGGGCAGGAAGCGGGCCTTTGCGGACTGGCACCAGCACTCCCTTCTAATCTTCAAAACGAAATCACTTTTAAGGGAGACCTTGCAGCACAGGCGGATTTCCTAACGAAGTTTGTTGGCAGAGCTGAACTCGGTTCTCAAGTAGAAGTGGCACGGAAAGAAATTTATCAAAACTCGGATAAATTTTTTGCTGCGCAAAAGGATGCGTATCTCGCTTATTTATTTTGCGTATTGATCACGAAAGATGATAAATTAGATATAACTGAGAAACTTAAGGCGCTCCAGATATTCAAAGATTCAGGCAGCCCCAAGCAATCAGGATCGCTGTCTGTCCCTGAGTCGGCAAAAATTGATTTAGCCAACCAGTATAAATCCGCCCTCAAAGCAATCAACTTAGGTATTTCCCTTAGAGAGGCGCTTGTAATCCCTGCGATGCAAAATTATATTGATGATCCAACTTCAGAGAATTGGGATAAGGTGCATTCTTACGTCAAAATGCTGAAAGAAGCAATTGAACGTATTCTTGTGTTGACTATGGACTATGACGCCAATTTCTTCGAAGGATCGAAAGGACTCATTTCCTTTGTAGATTTCGTTGACAAAGATACTCCGAGAAAAAGCTATATTCGACCGGACGTCTTCTCTGACACGATCAGGATTCAAGCTGCAAACAGTTCAACTGCTGAAACTATAATGACCAGTAACGTCACTTTACCCGCAGTCGATCAAGTCAAGAAGTGGAGTGGACAGTTTTCAGCCAGAACTGCACTGTTAAGAGCAGAGCTAGAGCGGTTGTCTGGGCTACTTCAGTAACGGCGTTTTGCCAAAGCGTTATTTGAGCATCCAAATTAGGCGGGGAACCTCAGCAATCACACCAATCGAATATATGCGGACCCACGCCGTTTGGCTGCAAAGAAAGTGGTCTTTGGGCTGAGGCCCAGTTCGCGAATTCGTGCTAAACGATGAAAACGCTTGCTATCGCGTGGGCGGCCCTCTTACGGCCCGCTATCCGCCCAATGCGGTCGTCGCCGTGTGCACTGATTGAGTTTTGACCCTGGGCAAAAACGCACTCGTATCGTTGGTGGCACGCTTTGGGCGGATTGCGGACGTTGTCTGCAAGTGAGATCACGCCGGTCGACGCCGCTGTATCGGCGATCCCCGTACCGGCCCCCGGCGTTCACGAAGTCATGAAGATAGACTTTTCAAATTTCGTTTGGCTTCGGACAGGCGGAAATTTACAATGACGTATTGCGACTCGGGATTTAAGCCGCTCAAGAATGGTTAATGAGAAACGTTTTTGATCAATACAAGCATGGGGAAAACCGCGTCACGCACGCGCTCATGACCGCACTCGACCGGGACCGAAAGCTTCTTGGTCTCTTTCTGCGAAAGCTCGTTAAAGTCAAAAGTCCGACGCTACCCAGCAAGCTTTCGGTTCTGGAGCAGCAATTTCCCGGCCAGGCGGACGAGCCGCCCGAGGCAGAGGAGGCGCAGAGGCGCGGAATACCGGACGGGTGGATATTCGACGACGAGCAGGGGTGGTGCGTCTTTCTCGAATGCAAGGTGATATCGCCTTTCCTTACGGACCAGCTGCACAGGCACAGGCGGACTGCCGAACGCCTCGGATTCCGGAACATCACGGCGGTCGTGATTACCCAGACAGCCGTTGCGGCATCGCTGGACGGTAGAACCGTCCGGCTTGAGTGGCGTGAGGTCTACGCGTGGCTGCGGCGGCACAGCGCCTCAACCACGGAATGGGCGAGACACGCCGCGGACTATTTTGAAATTGCCGAGGCGAAATTGATTGAGGATGAGAAATTGAAAGAAGGCACGCTCACCAAGTTTTCCGGCTTCCCCTTCGGAATTGATCGTCCATACAGCTATCTCGAGGGCAAGCGCGTTCTTGCGCTGGCGCGTGCTGAGCTAAGCAAGCGCAGAGATCTGGTTAAAGAGGTGGGGATGAACCCCGCTGTGCCGGGACGGCCGGCAATTACCGGCCGTCAGAGCCAAGGCGTTTGGGATTTCCTGTCGCTCGCTCCATCCGGAGACAGGGCGGCCTTCACTAGCCATCCGCACCTGACGCTCGGCATCCAGTCCCGCGCCGTTGAGGCAATGGTGACCGTTCCGCATCGTGTGAATACTCTGATGCGGCGCAACCTCGTCTCCCTGAAAGAGGCCGGATTTCAGACGCTCATTGAGGATATCGTTGCGCGAATGAAGCCGCTGCTAAAGAGACAAAAAGACGCAACCCCGTGGTTCCTGGGGCTTCAACGACGCTACCCAGGCCAGCGCGCCGCGCCGTTTATGGACGCCAGGATCGAGTTCGACCTGCGAACAGCGATAGCGGGCGGGCTGCCGAAGAAGCAGCCGAAATGGCTTTCCGCCGCTTACGGCGCGTTCGTCGACAAGGAAGGATCGAATTACCAGATCCAGGTCGGTGTGGTTTTCCGCTACGAAGCCTGTCCCGAGTTGCGGCATGAATTGGCAATCGACCTGATGGCGCAAGCTTGGCTTGCCTGCAAACCTCTAATCGATCTGTCACGCTGACTTATGAGACTGAGGCTGGAAGCCAAGTCAGGCCGTACGGTTTCGTTCTTAGCAATCGCGGCTCGTTCGTTTGTGCGATGTAAAGGCGCTCCTTTGGCTTCCACTCCGCTCCGCGCCCACACACCCCGCCATGCATTCTCAGCATATCTTGGAATACCGCGCGCGCCTGTCTTACTCGCGTATTGATGTTGCTCTTCTTGTGGAAACGCTCGCTTGCGGCCCCGCACTGCAACCTCTCTGATTTTTGTATTGGCGCACGAGACAGCTTCGCACAGACCCACGCGCACACATTTGAAACCGAACCGTGGTAATATAATTTGATTAGAGGAATGAGGTTGACAGGCGCGGCGTATTGTGTCTTCGTGAGGGAGAGGATCTGGTATTGTATTGTGTTCTATACGTATTTTTTTTTCTATTGGTGTTTTACTATTGACGTTTTCCCTATTTTTTTCGCGGTCGTACTGTACAGACTTCCCCCTAAACGCTAGTAAATTTACTAGCGTTTACTAGCACTTACTAGAGCATTTTCCGATCATGTTGCATCGTATCCTGCGGCGGCGAGATAGTTTGCGCATTCTTGCGGGGTGAAGCGGCGAAGGGCGTCGGCGATGGCTTGCCAGAGGTCTGAGATTGTTCGGGCGGCGGCGGCGCGCAACAGGGCCTTGAGCTTTGCGAAGGCCATTTCGATGGGATTGAAGTCGGGGCTGTAAGGCGGCAGGTAGCGCAGGCTCGCGCCGGCGGCCTCGATCGCCTGTCTGACGCCATGAACCTTGTGAGCCGGCAGATTGTCCATGATGACGATGTCGCCTAGCCGCAACTCCGGAACGAGCGCCTGTTCGACATAGGCGAGAAAGGCCTCGCCGTTCATCGGGCCGTCGAGGACCATCGGCGCAGCGATGCCGTCATAACGCAGCCCGGCGGTGAAGGTGGTGGTTTTCCAATGGCCATGGGGCACGGGAGCGCGGCATCGCTCGCCCCTGGGCGAACGCCCGTAAAGGCGCGCCATCTTGGTGTTCGCGGCGGTCTCGTCGATGAAGACGATCCGCGTCGGATCGAGGTCGAGTTGTCCCTCAAACCATGCCTCCCGCGCCGCGTTCACCGCGCTGCGGCGCTGTTCGGCGGCGTGCGCCGTCTTTTTTTGCGCGTGATCTTGCGGCGTTTGAAGAACCGCCAGAGCGTGCCGATGGCGACGGCGACGCCGCGCTCCTTCAGCCGCTCCCGCAGTTCTGAAAGCGTAATGTCGCTCTTGGCGGCCACGGCCGAAAGGATCAGCTCAGCATGCGCCTCGATCCGTTGCGAATGGCGGTCGCCGCCCTGGCGCTTGGGCCTGACATCACCCTCGCGCCGCTCCAAGGCCCGCCACCGGATCGCGCTCGACGCACTGACGCCAAACCGCTGCGCCGCCGCTCGACACGACAATCCCCCCTCAATCGCGCCAACGACACGCTGACGAAGGTCAACAGACAAGGATCTGGCCATGCACGCCAGCCTCCTTCGCCGGCCAGAAGCATGAATCAGAACCAAGCCGATTCGGGAATCCCATACGATTCAATCAGACAGAAAAATGCTCTAGCGTTTAGGCGCGTTTATTGGCGATCGAATTCCCACTTTGGTTGCAGCCGCAGCTTAAGCTAAGGCGCCGCGCCGGCAGCGACCGTCTTGGCGAATGCTGCGAGATCGGCGTTCGCGCCGCAAACCAGGACGCCGACCCGCTCGCCCAGCTCCGGTTGGTAGGCGCCGCTCGCGATGGCGGCGAAGGCCGCGGCCCCGCCAGGCTCGGCGATGATCGAATGATCCGCCCATAAGCAGTGCTGCGCCTCGATGATGCTCATGTCCTTGACCAGGACGACGCCGCTCACGAAGCTCTTGGCGATATCGAAATCGAGTGCGCCGACGCGCTTCGCGCCGAGCGAATCGGCGGCGAGCGAGTTCACGGTCACATCAACCGGCCTATCCGCCTCGAGCGCGGCGTGGAGCGCGCGCGAGCCTTCCGGCTCGACGCCGACCACCTTGACCCGGCCTCGAAACCAGGCGGCGACGCCGGCGATGAGCCCGCCGCCGCCGACCGCCACGAGGACCGTGTGGAGCTTCGCGAGGCCTAGTCGTTCGAGGTCTTCATCCCACTCGAGAGCGACCGTCCCCTGGCCGGCCACGGTTTCGACCGCGTCATAAGGATGGATCAGGAGCGCGCCGGTCTCGGCGACATAGGCGTCGCAGCGCTGCTGCGCCTCCGCGTAAGATGCGCCGCCAATGACCGCTTCGGCGCCGTAGGCCTTGATCTTGGCAATCTTGGGCGGCGGCGCCGCTTCCGGCACGAAGACGCGGGCGCGAATCCCGAGCTTTTGGGCGGCGAAGGCGACGGCGGCGCCGTGATTGCCGCCCGAGGCCGTGGCGCAGCCGGCCGCGGACGCTGGCCGCGTGAGCAGGTTATGGAAGGCGCCCCGCGCCTTGAACGAACCGGTCGCCTGGAGGCATTCGAACTTGAGGGAGAGCGGCGGCGCGCCATCGATCGGCGAGGCCGTCTCGAGAATGGGCGTGCGGCGGATGTGGCCGCGAATGCGCGCGTGGGCGGATCGGATATCGAAAGGCGTCACCGAGGTCATTGCGAGGCGGGCGCGCTTAAAGCGCGTTGGATCTTCTTGGGCAGCGCCGCACGAATCATTGCGTAGCTTTGCCGCACATATTGCTCGAGGTCATGCTCGCTGAGGGAGCGGGCGTCGAAGCGCTGGATCCACGACAATCCGCGCGAGGCGAGATAGGGGGCGGGGCGCGCGCCTGGCAGCTCCTTCAGAATCGCGAAGCTGGTTTCGGAGCATTTGAAGGTCACGGCGAATTCGGGTCCATCGAACCATCCGCCAATGGCGAAGACCTTGCCTCCGATCTTCCATACGCTGGCGTCGCCCCATTGGACGACATGGGTCGCATGAGGCAGGCTGGCGCAAAACGCGTCATAGTCCTTGCGGGTCATTGCAGCGCGACGTGAGAACCGCGGATAGCGCCCGAAGCTCCGCTCGGGCCTAGAGCTTGATTGCGTCCTTGAGCTCGCGCAGACGGTCGACCTTCTCCTGGGCCAGGCGCTTCTGCTCCTCGGTCGCGTCGGCGAGGTCTTCCTCCGCGTTCTGGATCTCCTGCCCGAGCATGTCGGCGTTCAAGTCCTCGAACGGAATGGCCGTCTCCGCGAGCAGAATCAGGCCCGCCTTGCTCGCGTCGGCGAAGCCGCCGCGGACAAAGACGCGGCTGTGCTTGCCCTCGGCGTCATCGATGCCGACCACTCCGGGACGCATCGCGGTCATCACCGGGGCGTGGTCGCTCAGCACTTGGAAGTCGCCCTCCGCGCCCGGCACGAGGACCGCCTGAGCGGAGCCGTTGAACAGCACCTTGTCCGGCGACACGAGCTCAAAGTGGAACGTCGTAGGCATGGCCTTCCCCGAACGCGACGGTCTTTAAGCTTCCGCCGCCAGCTTCTTGGCCTTCTCGACCGCCTGCTCGATTGTGCCGACCATATAAAAGGCAGCCTCGGGCAGATTGTCGTACTTGCCGTCAATGATGCCCTTGAAGCCTTTGACAGTGTCCTCGATCTTCACCTGCACGCCGGGCGTGCCGGTGAAGACGGCGGCGACATCGAAGGGCTGCGAAAGGAACCGCTCGATCTTCCGCGCCCGCGCGACGATCTGCTTATCCTCTTCGGAGAGTTCGTCCATGCCAAGGATCGCGATGATGTCTTGCAGCGCCTTGTAGCGCTGCAGCACCTGTTGCACCTGACGGGCGACGTTATAGTGCTCCTCGCCGACGATGGCGGCGGTCAGCATGCGCGAGGTCGAGTTCAAGGGATCGACCGCCGGATAAATGCCCTTCTCCGAGATGGCGCGCGACAGCACGGTGGTCGCGTCAAGATGGGCGAACGAGGTCGCCGGGGCCGGGTCAGTGAGATCGTCCGCGGGGACATAAATCGCCTGCACCGAGGTGATCGACCCCTTCGTCGTCGTGGTGATGCGCTCCTGCAGCGCGCCCATGTCGGTCGCGAGCGTCGGCTGGTAGCCGACCGCGGAGGGAATGCGGCCGAGCAGCGCGGAGACTTCCGAACCGGCCTGGGTGAAGCGGAAGATGTTGTCGATGAACAAGAGCACGTCTTGCCCCTGGTCGCGGAAATGCTCGGCGACGGTAAGACCGGTCAGGCCGACGCGCATGCGCGCGCCCGGCGGTTCGTTCATCTGGCCGAACACCAGCGCGCATTTCGATTTGACGTTCTCATCTGGATGGTGCGGGTCGGCGTTGACCTTCGATTCGATGAATTCGTGATAGAGGTCGTTGCCTTCGCGGGTGCGCTCGCCGACGCCGGCGAAGACGGAATTGCCGCCGTGGGTCTTGGCGACGTTGTTGATCAATTCCTGGATGAGCACCGTCTTGCCGACGCCCGCGCCGCCAAAGAGGCCAATCTTGCCGCCCTTTGCATAAGGCGCGAGCAGATCAACGACCTTGATGCCGGTGACAAGGATCTGCGCCTCCGTCGATTGCTCGACATAGGAGGGGGTCGGCTGATGGATCGCGCGGCGATCTTCCATCTTGATCGGCCCGGCTTCGTCGACCGGCTCGCCGATCACGTTCATGATGCGCCCGAGCGTGCCCTCGCCGACCGGCACCGAGATCGGCCCGCCGGTGTCGGTGACCTCCTGGCCGCGCTCGAGGCCCTCAGAAATGTCCATGGCTATGCAGCGCACCGTGTCTTCGCCGAGCTGCTGGGCGACTTCAAGCACGAGGCGATGGCCGTTGTTGTCCGTCTCGAGCGCGTTGAGAATGGGCGGCAGGTTCACAGTGCTGTCGAACTTGACGTCGACAACGGCGCCGATCACCTGGGTGATGCGGCCGGTGGCGTTCGCGATATTGGCCATTGTTCGTCCTCTTAATTCTCTTGCGCCGCGGAAGCGCTAGGTCCGGTCAAAGCGCCTCGGCGCCGGAAATGATCTCGATCAGTTCCTTGGTGATCATCGCCTGGCGCGTGCGGTTGTAGCGAAGCGTGTACTTCTTCACCATCTCGCCGGCGTTGCGGGTGGCGTTGTCCATTGCGCTCATCTGAGCGCCGAAGAACGACGCCTGATTTTCGAGCAATCCGCGATAGACGCGCACCGTGACCGCGCGGGGAAGCAACTCGGCGAGGATCTCTCCCTCGTCAGGCTCGTAATCATAGACCGGCGCGTTCTCATCCTTTTCGCCGAGTTCCGGCGGGATAAGCTGCTGGGCGGTCGGGATCTGCGCGATCACCGACTTGAAACGCGAGTAGAACAACGTGCAGACGTCGAACTCGCCCTTGTCGAACAGGGCGATCACCTTGTCCGCGATCGGCTTGGCGGTCGCGTAGGTTATCGTGCGCACCGCGCGCAGGTCGATCAGCTCGAGGATCTGCCTCTCATTCGTACGGCGGAGCTGATCGTAACCCTTCTTGCCTACGCAAAGGATCTTGACCGTCTTGCCTTGCCCCGCAAGCGAGTTGGCCTTCTCGCGCGCGAGGCGCACGATGGCGGTGTTGAAAGCGCCACAAAGCCCACGCTCGCCGGTGCACACAAGGAGCAGGTGCGTCTGATCTGTGCCGCTGCCGACGAGCAGGCGCGGCCCCTGGCCATCTGTCGCTGCGCCAGCCAGATTTGTCAGCACCGTTTCGACCTGCTCGGCATAGGGACGCGCACTTTCGACGGCGCCTTGCGCGCGTCTGAGCTTCGACACCGCGACCATCTGCATGGCCTTGGTAATCTTCTGCGTCGACTTGACCGAGGCGATCCGGTTTCGAAGCTCTTTTAGCGATGGCATCGCTCAGCGCCTCCGCGCGGGCTTCAAGACCGGCTTACGCGGCGCGAGGAATCGGCTCATTTCAGGCAAAGGTCCCGGAATAGGCTTCGACCGCCGTCTTGAGCTTGGCTTCGACGTCATTCGCCAGATCGCCGGACGAGCGGATCGCCTCCAGAATATCCGGGTTCTTCGCCCTTAAGAAACTCAGAAGCCCGTCTTCGAAGGGCCTGACCTTGTCGATCGGCAACTTGTCAAGAAACCCGTTGACGCCGGCGTAGATGACGCAGACCTGCTCCTCCATCTTGAGCGGCGAGAACTGGGGCTGCTTGAGAAGCTCGGTCAAGCGCGCGCCGCGATTGAGCAGGCGCTGGGTGACCGCGTCGAGATCGGAGCCGAACTGGGCGAAAGCCGCCATTTCACGGTATTGCGCCAATTCCCCCTTGATCTTGCCGGCGACCTTCTTGGTCGCCTTGGTCTGCGCCGCGGAGCCCACGCGCGAAACCGAAAGGCCGACGTTCACCGCCGGCCGGACACCCTGGTAGAACAGGTCCGTCTCGAGGAAGATCTGCCCGTCGGTGATCGAGATGACGTTGGTCGGAATGTAGGCCGAGACGTCGTTGGCTTGGGTCTCGATAATCGGCAGCGCGGTGAGCGAGCCCGACCCGTTGTCCTTGTTGAGCTTGGCGGCGCGCTCGAGCAGGCGAGAGTGAAGGTAGAACACGTCGCCGGGATAAGCCTCGCGGCCCGGCGGGCGCCGCAGCAGGAGCGACATCTGGCGATAGGCGACCGCCTGCTTGGAGAGGTCATCGTAAACGATGACCGCGTGCATGCCGTTGTCGCGGAAGAATTCGCCCATCGCGCAGCCGGCGAACGGCGCGAGGAATTGCATCGGGGCGGGGTCCGAAGCGGTGGCGGCGACGATGATCGAATATTCGAGCGCGCCATGCTCCTCCAGGACCTTGGCGAACTGAGCGACCGTCGAACGCTTCTGCCCGACCGCGACATAGACGCAGTAGAGCTTCTGGCTTTCAGGGGCCCCCTCGACGTTGAGCGGCTTCTGATTGAGAATGGTGTCGAGGGCGATCGCCGTCTTACCCGTCTGGCGATCGCCGATGATGAGCTCGCGCTGGCCGCGCCCGATCGGGATCATCGCGTCGATCGCCTTCAAGCCCGTCGCCATCGGCTCGCTCACTGACTTGCGCGGAATGATCCCGGGCGCCTTGACGTCGACACGGGCGCGTTTCTCAGCATTGATCGGACCCTTGCCGTCGATCGGATTGCCGAGCGCGTCGACGACGCGGCCGAGAAGACCCTTACCGATCGGCACGTCGACGATGGCGCCGGTGCGCTTGACCGTCTGGCCTTCCTTGATCTCGCGGTCGCCGCCGAAAATGACGATGCCGACGTTGTCGCTCTCGAGATTGAGCGCCATGCCGCGCGTGCCGTTCTCGAATTCGACCATCTCGCCGGCCTGAACCTTGTCGAGGCCGTAGGCGCGCGCAATGCCGTCGCCGACGCTCAGGACCTGCCCGACTTCAGTGACGTGCGCTTCGGCGCCGAAGTTGGCGATCTGGGTCTTGAGGATCGAAGAAATTTCTGCGGCGCGGATATCCATCAGCCGACCTCTTTCATGGCAAGGCGAATAGCGTTGAGCTTGGTTTTGAGCGAGCCGTCGACCATGCGCGAGCCAAGCTTGACGATCAAGCCGCCAATGATCGAGGGATCGACCTTCATGTCGAGAGCGACCTCGCGGCCGCCGGAAGCCGCGCGCAGCGATTCCTTGAGCGCGGCGACGTTCGCGTCGGTCAAGGGGGCGGCGCTGGTGACTTCCGCCCGCCTCACGCCCCGGGACCTGTCGTAGAGTTTGCGGTAATCCGCGATCATTTCACGGATGACGAACAGCCGGCGCTTCGTCGTCACGAGCCGGATGAAGTTCGCGGCGACGCCGCTGATTTCCGCCCGCGCGAGAATGGCGTCGAGGGCCTTGAGCTGGTCGGCCGCCGAAAATACGGGACTCCGCAACATCCGCTCGAGGTCCGGGCTCTCCGCTACGAGCGCGTCGAATCTCGTCAGCGCCTCGGCGACCGACTCGGCCTGGCTCTCGTCCTGGGCAAGCGAAAACAAGGCGGACGCGTAACGTCCGGCTACGCCCGAAACGACCGTGTCTTCTTCCGCCACCCTGTCACCCCAGAAGACGCTAGCTCAAGCCAGCCTCGCCCCCGAAGGCTTGCGTGAACCGCGGAAATTCTTGACGATTCCGCGCTCAAAACTGAGCGCTTGGCCCCTGCCTGCCCGAAAGGCGGGGTTGCCTAACATAGCCGTTTTGCAGGCGCAACCCACGAGCGCGCGCGGTGTCTCCTCTCAACGCAAGGCGCGGGCAAATGGCGACATGAGGCGATCTGCTTCGGCGCGAACCAACCGGCGCTCAAGCGCGTTTCAAATCGCTTTCGGTTTCGCGCAAGCACCTCGCCAATACCGCTCCCGCCGTCGACCGCAGCGAGGCCGCAAGCGCTTCGAGCGCAGCTTCGCGCGGCGAGCCGCGCTTGAAGATGAGGCTAACCAGCCGCGAGGCGCCGTCGCCGACAATCTTCAAGCCTGCGATCCCGCCGCCGGAGCGGCGCCAATCGGCGTAGGCGAGCAGGGGCGCGAGCGTCGCCCCCTGTCCGGCCGAAGCAAGATGCCGCAATGTCTCGAGGCTCGTTCCCCGCACGTCGGCGCCCAGCGCCGTCCTCTCCGCCGCATGACAGAGCGCCAAGGCCTGATCGCGCAGGCAATGACCCTCGGCCAAGAGAAGAAGGGTGCTCGGATCGATCTCCTCGACGCCGATCGAGGCGCGCGCGCTCTTTTTCGTGTGACCGGAAAAGACGAGGAAGAAAGGTTCGTCGTAAAGCTCGACCGACGCGAGCTTCGCGTCCCGCGGATCTGTCGCGATGATTGCGGCGTCGAGGGCGCCGTCGCGCAGGCGCTGAAGAAGCCGGTCGGTCAGATCCTCCACCAGATAAAGAGGCGTGTGCGGAAGCGCCTCAGCCAGCGCCGGCAGCGCGATCGGCAGAAGGTAAGGAGCAACCGTCGTGATGATTCCGAGGCGCAGTTCGCCGGCGAAGGGATCGCGCGCCGCTTGAGCCGCGGCGCTTACCCCCGCGGCCGCCGCGAGCGTCGCGCGCGCCTGCGCCACTACGGCCGCCGCCCTGTCGCTGACGCGAGCGCCGCGGCCCTCTCGGTCGAACAAACGAAGGCCTAGCTCGGCCTCAAGTTTGAGGATCTGGCCGCTCAAGGTCGGCTGACTTACGTTGCACGCCGCCGCCGCCCGGCCGAAATGGCCATGAGTGGCGACCGCGACGACATATTCGAGGTCCCGAAGGTTCATGGGGCATGAGATTGGCCGGGCCAATCGCTTGTCAAGAGACAATCGATTGGACCTATCCCGCGTCCAGGCTTATCGAGGCCCGGACGGGATGGCGATGACGAGGAACCGCCATATGCGGCGGCTATGATCGTCGTTCACCATTTGGATCTTCGACGGCGCGAGACGCTTGTCACCATTGGAGGAAAGCATGGCGGAAGAAAGCAAATGCCCGGTCTCGGGCGGCGGGACACGTACGCGCACAAACCGGCACTGGTGGCCGGACCAACTGAACATTCAAGTTCTTCACGGGAAGTCCTCCTTGTCCGATCCGATGGACGAGGATTTCGACTACGCCAAGGAATTCAAGAGCCTCGACCTGCAGGCCGTGATCAAGGACCTTCATGCCGTGATGACGGACTTGCAGGATTGGTGGCCGGCCGACTTTGGCCACTACGGCGGTTTATTCATCCGGATGGCGTGGCACAGCGCCGGCACCTATCGCATCACCGACGGCCGCGGAGGCGCCGGCGGCGGCCAGCAGCGGTTTGCTCCCCTCAACAGCTGGCCGGACAACGCCAACCTTGACAAGGCGCGCCGGCTGCTGTGGCCGATCAAGCAGAAGTATGGCCAGAAGATCTCCTGGGCCGATCTGATGATTCTGGCGGGCAACGTCGCGCTTGAGTTGATGGGCTTCAAGACGTTCGGTTTCGGCGGCGGCCGCGCCGACGTCTGGGAACCCGAAGAACTCTACTGGGGTCCCGAGGGGACGTGGCTGGGCGACGAACGCTACAGCGGCGAACGCGAGCTTGATCGTCCCCTTGGCGCGGTGCAGATGGGCCTCATTTACGTGAATCCGGAAGGGCCGAACGGCAAGCCTGATCCGGTCGCGGCGGCCAAGGATATTCGCGAAACGTTCTTCCGCATGGCGATGAACGACGAGGAGACCGTCGCGCTGATTGCAGGCGGTCACACCTTCGGCAAGACTCATGGCGCCGGCGATCCGTCACTGATCGGGCCCGAGCCGGAAGGCGCAGCCATCGAAGATCAGGGCCTGGGCTGGAAGAGCAAGCACGGGACGGGCGTCGGCCCGGACGCCATCACCGGTGGTCCGGAGGTCACCTGGACTCAGACGCCGACGAAGTGGAGCAACCACTTCTTCGACAATCTCTTCAAATATGAGTGGGAACTCGAGAAGAGCCCGGCTGGCGCGTTTCAATGGAAAGCGAAAGGCGTCGCCCCGACGATTCCCGATGCCCACGATCCGTCGAAGAAGCGCCTGCCAACCATGCTGACGACCGACCTCTCGCTGCGGTTGGACCCGGCTTACGAGAAGATCTCGCGGCGCTTTTATGAGCATCCGGATCAGTTCGCGGACGCGTTCGCTCGCGCCTGGTTCAAGCTGACCCATCGCGATATGGGCCCGATCGTGCGCTATCTCGGGCCCCTAGTTCCGAAGGAGACCCTGATCTGGCAGGATCCGATCCCTGCCGCGGACCACCCGCTGATCGACGATGCGGACATCGCGGCTCTGAAGACGAAAATCCTGGGGTCCGGCCTCGCGGTCCATGAGCTGGTTTCGGCCGCCTGGGCGTCGGCCTCGACATTCCGCGGCTCCGACAAGCGCGGCGGAGGAAACGGCGCTCGCATCCGCCTCAATCCCCAGAAGGACTGGGAGGTCAACAGCCCGGCCGAGCTTAAGAAGGTGCTCGAGAAGCTCGAAGCGATCCAGAAGGATTTCAACGCCTCTGCCAAGGGCGGCAAGAAGGTTTCGCTGGCCGACCTGATCGTGCTTGGCGGCGGGGCGGCGATCGAGAAAGCCGCGAAGGACGCGGGCCAGGACGTGAAGGTCCCCTTCACGCCGGGACGCGCCGACGCCTCGCAGGAGGAGACCGACGTCGACTCGTTCGCCCCGCTCGAACCGGTCGCCGACGGTTTTCGCAACTATCTCCGCGGCGATCAGTTCATGGCGCCGGAGGAGGCGTTGGTGGACCGGGCGCAACTGCTGACGCTGACGGCTCCTGAGATGACAGTTCTCCTCGGCGGCCTCCGGGTCTTGGGCGCCGGGAAGTCCGCGCATGGTGTGTTCACCAAGGCCCCCGGCAAGTTGACGAACGACTTCTTCGTCAACCTGCTCGACATGCGCATACGGTGGCAGCCGGTCGAAGGCGCGGAAGGCGTGTACGAGGGTCGCGATCGCAAGACGGGTGAGGCCAAGTGGACGGCGACGCGCGTGGATCTCATCTTCGGTTCGCACTCGGAGCTTAGGGCGCTTGCCGAGGTTTATGGGTCGTCCGACGGGAAGGAGAAGTTCGTGAAGGACTTCGCCAAGGCCTGGGCCAAGGTGATGAACCTCGACCGCTTCGACCTCGTCTACAGGAGCGAGCCTGCGCTCAAGATCGCGGCGGAGTAGCTATCCTTCTCCCGGCGGAGGAAGGTGGCGGGCGAAGCCCGCCGGATGAGGGTCGCACCCGAGGCAAGTACTCGTTTCGCGCGCGAACCCTCACCCCCAACCCCTCTCCCGTAGGGAGAGGGGAGCAACGTTCGAATCCCGTTCCCTTCCCTGCCGCGGGCTGCTATCCCGCGCCCCATGACCGTCCACCCGATCGAGAACATCCGCAACTTCGCGATCATCGCCCATATCGACCACGGCAAGTCGACGCTCGCCGACCGGCTCATCCAGGAGACCGGGACGATGGCGGAGCGAGACATGGTCGAGCAGGTGCTCGATTCGATGGATATCGAGCGCGAGCGCGGCATCACCATCAAGGCGCAGACGGTCCGCCTCGAATACAAGGCTGAGGACGGCAAGCCCTACATCCTCAACCTCATGGACACGCCCGGCCATGTCGACTTCGCTTACGAGGTTTCGCGCTCGCTCGCCGCCTGCGAGGGCTCGCTGCTCGTGGTCGACGCGAGCCAGGGGGTCGAGGCGCAGACGCTCGCCAACGTCTATCACGCGCTCGACGCGGGCCATGAGATCGTGCCCGTCCTCAACAAGATCGATCTGCCCGCAGCCGAGCCTGAGCGGATCAAGGAGCAGATCGAGGATGTCATTGGGCTCGACGCCTCGGACGCCGTGCCGATCTCGGCCAAGACCGGCCTCAACATCGGCCTCGTGCTCGAGGCGATCGTCAAGCGGCTGCCCCCGCCGAAAGGCGACGAGTCCGCTCCGCTGAAGGCGCTCCTCGTCGATTCCTGGTACGACGCCTATCTCGGCGTCGTCGTCCTCATCCGCGTGATCGACGGGGCGCTGAAGAAGGGCTCGCGCATCCGCATGATGGCCGCGGACGCCGTCTACGAGGTCGATCGCATCGGCGTCTTCCGGCCGAAGATGAACGAGATCGCGAAGCTCGGCCCGGGCGAGGTCGGCTACATCACCGCGCAGATCAAACAGGTCGCGGACACCCGCGTCGGCGACACGATCACCGACGAGCGGCGCCCCACATCCGAGGCTCTGCCCGGCTTTAAGCCTGCGCAGCCCGTCGTTTTCTGCGGCCTCTTCCCAACCGACGCGGCCGACTTCGAGGATCTGCGGGCGGCCATGGGCAAGCTCAGGCTCAACGACGCGAGCTTCTCTTATGAGATGGAGACCTCGGCGGCGCTCGGCTTCGGCTTTCGCTGCGGCTTCCTCGGCCTCCTGCATCTCGAAATCATCCAGGAGAGGCTCGAGCGCGAGTTCAACCTCGATCTCATCGCGACCGCGCCGTCGGTCATCTACCAGATTGCGCTGACCGACAAATCGGAGATCGAGCTGCACAATCCGGCCGACATGCCGGACGTGGTCAAGATCGCCGAAATCAAGGAGCCGTGGATCAAGGCGACGATCCTCACGCCGGACGATTATCTCGGCGCGATCCTGAAACTCTGCCAGGACCGGCGCGGGGTGCAGATCGACCTCAACTATGTGGGCAAGCGGGCGATGGTGGTCTACGAACTGCCGCTCAACGAAGTCGTGTTCGACTTCTATGATCGCCTGAAGTCGATCTCCAAGGGTTACGCGTTGTTCGACTACCAGATCATCGACTATCGCGAGGGCGACCTGGTTAAGATGTCGATCCTGGTCAACGCCGAGCCGGTCGACGCGCTGTCGATGCTCGTCCACCGCGACCGCGCCGAGGCGCGCGGCCGCGCGATGGTCGAGAAACTCAAGGATCTGATCCCGCCGCACATGTTCCAGATCCCGGTTCAGGCAGCGATCGGCGGCAAGATCATCGCGCGCGAGACGATCCGGGCTTTGCGCAAGGACGTCACCGCCAAATGCTACGGCGGCGACGCCACCCGCAAACGCAAGCTGCTCGAGAAGCAGAAGGCGGGAAAAAAGAAGATGCGCCAGTTCGGCAAGGTCGACATTCCGCAGGAAGCGTTTATCGCCGCGCTCAAGATGGATAGTTGAGAGGGCGTCATGCGCGCTTTGCCGCGGGCCTTTAGCCCTTCACATCGGGCCGCCAAACCGGGAGGAGCGTCATGATCAATCGGGAAATTTTTGCAGCCCTCATCGCCGTTGCCGCGATGGGCTCCGTCGCGCAGGCCCAGACGCTGCCGACCCATCGCATCCCCTCGGCGCTGGCGGTCGAGGCGGCGAGCGAGACGGTCGCGTCCTGCGCGAAGCAGGGCTATCACGAGACTGCGCAGGTGGTCGACGCCGACGGCGTGATCATCGCCACCATCCGCGGCGACGGGGTCGGCGCGCACTCGCTCGATAGCGCGCTCGACAAGGCCTATACGGCCGCCTCGTTCAAGAACGATACGCTTGCCCTCTCCGAACGAGCCAAAGGCGAGAATTCGATTCTGCCCCTCGCCAAGCTGCCGCATGTGATGTTTTTCGGCGGCGGCGTGCCGATCAAGCTCGGCGACGAACTTATTGGCGCGATTGGCGCCGCCGGCGCTCCGGGCGGCAAGCTTGACGACGCCTGCGCCCGCGCCGGCCTCGACAAGATCAAGGATCGGCTGCAGTAGGCGGCGTACGGAGTTGATGGCGATGTCCTTGCGGGCCTTCGCCGACGTCCAAGCGCTCGTTTTCGATGTCTTCGGCACAGTCGTCGATTGGCGCAGCGGAGTGACGCGGGAATCGGCTGCGTTCCTTGCGCGCTATGCGCCGAGCGCCGATCCGGCCGCCTTCGCCGACGCCTGGCGGCGCCTTTATTCGCCGGCGATGGAGGAGGTCCGCTCCGGACGCCGCCCCTTCGTGCGTCTGGACGTACTGCACCGGGAAAACCTCGAAGCCGTGCTGCCGGAATTCGGGATCGATCGTGCGGCGGTCCCGCCTTCCGAATTGGGCGCCTTGAATCTGGCTTGGCATCGGCTTGATCCCTGGCCGGATACGGTTCCCGGCCTCACGCGGCTCAAGCGCTGGTTCATCATCGCGCCTCTCTCCAACGGCAACATCCGCCTGATGCTCGACATGGCGAAGCGCGCCGGCCTGCCCTGGGACGCGATCTTGGGCGCGGAGATCGCCCAAGCCTACAAGCCGAGCCCGGAAGCCTATCTGCGCAACGCCGAAGCGCTGACTGTCAAGCCCGAGCAGGTCTGCCTCGTCGCCGCGCACAATGACGATCTCGCCGCGGCCCGGCGTTGCGGCCTGCGGACGGCCTTCGTCCCACGGCCAACCGAGCATGGGCCGCACCAAACGGTCGATCTCGAGCCTCAGGAGGATTGGGACATGATCGCGCGCGATCTGGAAGACCTGGCCAGCCAGTTCCGCCTCTGATCGTCATCCAAGCAGGATTGTTTGGCCATTGGTCGGATGAGTTCGGGTGCGGAGGAGCTGCGAGGGTAGAAAATGTCGTGACCGCCCCGGACCCGTGATCAGGATCAGTGGTCCCCGGGGCAGCCATGCCAATGAAGGCAAGGCGCGGGCCGTGACGCCCGTTCAACAGCCAGCGCAATGAAATCGTGACTTTTTGTGTCGAAAAGTTGAGGTTGCGGACGCGCTTGAGCCGGATTAGAGTACCGGTTCAATCAAGTTCAGGAGCTCACTGGCCAGGATGGTTCCGGCCGTCCGCCGGTGGCGTGCGATGTCCATGGAAACGAAGAGCGGCCCGAATCCTGATGTCTGCTACGGCGTGCTGGTCCGCAAGCTTGGCTCCGCGGGCGTGCGCCCAACTCGGCAAAGGCTCGATCTCGCGCGCGCGATCTTCGGCGCCGGCAACCGACACTTCACCGCCGAGATGATCTATCACGAGACGCGGTCGATCCAGTTCGCACCGACGCTGGGCACCATTTACAATACGCTGAACGAGTTTTCGCGCTGTGGCCTGCTCCGGGAGATCGCGATTTACGACGCCAAGCTCTGGTACGACACCAAGACCGGGCCGCACTACCACTTCTATCGCGAGGACACCGAAGAGCTGTCCGACATTCCCGAGGACTTGTTGCCTGAGTTCGAGATTCCGCCCCCCGACGGCACGAGCATTGCGGCCATCGACGTTATCGTGAGGCTCAAGAAGCTCTGACGATCCGGCGCGCGGCCTCAGGCGCCTCATGACGCCTCTATCCATTCTCGAACTGGTTCGCGTCACCGAGGAGACGGACGCGCGCGGCGCGCTCATGAACGCCCGCGATCTCGCCGCTCACGCGGAGAAATGGGGCTATCGGCGCATCTGGGTGGCCGAGCATCACAACATGGCCGGCATCGCCAGCGCCGCGACATCGGTTGTGCTTGCTTATCTCGCTGAAGGGACGAAGACGATCAGGGTCGGGGCGGGAGGCATCATGCTTCCGAACCATGCGCCCTATGTTATCGCAGAACAATTCGGAACGCTGGCGCGGCTTTTCCCCGGGCGCGTCGACCTCGGGCTCGGCCGCGCGCCGGGCACGGATCAGCTCACGCTGCGCGCGTTGCGGCGGCCGCCGGAGGCCGCGGACGCCTTCCCCCAGGACGTTCTGGAGCTGCAAGCGTTCCTTGCGCCGGCGCCCGCCGGCCAGCGCATCCAGGCGGTGCCGGCGGCTGGCACGGAAGTGCCGCTCTATATCCTCGGATCGAGCCATTTCGGCGCAATGCTGGCCGCCGAATTGGGGTTGCCTTATGCGTTCGCGTCGCATTTCGCGCCCGATCATCTGATCACGGCGCTTCAGATTTACCGCAGCCGGTTCAAGCCGTCCGAACAGCTCGACCGGCCTTATGCGATCGTCGGCGCCAACATCATCGCGGCCGAAACCGATGAGAAGGCGCGGCGGCTCGCCACGACTCAGCAGATGTCGTTCACCAACATCTTCCGTGGCGCTCGCGGTTTGAGTCAACCGCCGATCGACGACATCGAGACCTATTGGACGCCAATGGAGAAGGCGCAAGCAATGAGGATGCTGGCCCGCTCCATTATCGGCTCGCCCGACACGGTCCGCAAAGGCATGGCCGCGCTGGTTGAGGAAACCGGAGCCGATGAGCTCATCGTCGTTTCCGACGTCTACGAGCATTTCGAGCGACTGCGCTCAATCGAGCTGATCGCGAAGGCCGGCGACCTTCCTCGAAAGGACTAGGTATTGCGCCCCTTCACTCGGCGGCCAGGCTCCGCTCCGCGATGGCGTCGGCGATCGCCAGCGTCCGGCGCGCCATGTCGGCGTGCAACAGCTCCACCATACGGCCGTTGAGCTGGACCACCCCCTTGCCGGCGTTCTCCGGCAGCGCAAACGCCTCGATGACGGCGGCGGCGCTTTCGACCTCCGCGGAAGTGGGCGCGAAGATCTCGTTGCAGATGTCGATCTGGGTGGGATGGATCAGGGTCTTGCCGTCGAGTCCCATGTCGCGGCCCTGCAAACATTCGAGGCGGAAGCCGTCGAGATCCTTGATGTCGTTGTAGACCCCGTCGATGATGTCCACGCCGTGGGCGCGCGCAGCGACGACGCAGGTCGAGAGCCATGCGGTCATGGCGGGGCGGCCGGGGGTGAGTCTCGCCCGTGTTTCCTTGGCGAGGTCGTTGAGGCCCATCACCATGACCGAGAGCCGCGAATTCGGGTCGGCGGCGACGGAAGCGATCGAGCCCGCGTTCAAAATTGCGTTCGGCGTCTCCATCATCGCCCAGATGCGAGTCGCGTCGGGGGCGTCGGCTTCCCGCAGAATTCGGGCTGCGGCCATGACGGCGCCTGGGCCATCGACCTTGGGCAAGAGAATGGCGTCCGGCACAGCGCCCGAGGCGGCCACGAGATCGTCCTCTCCCCACGGCGTGTGGGGACCGTTCACGCGAATGACGACCTCACGCCCGCCGAAGGCCCGGGCTCGCACGGCCTCGGCGACCAGTTCGCGGGCGATGATTTTCTGGTCGGGCGCGACCGAGTTCCTCGAGATCGAGGATGAGCGCGTCGGCGGGCAGCGTCTTGGCCTTCGCCAAAGCCTTGGCGTTGGAGCCGGGCATGTAGAGTACGCTTCGGCGCGGGCGAGCAACCATGAACACCTTCCGACTTTGGGTCGCTAGCATTTAACGGCGAGTTTGCTGCGGCGCCAGAGGGTTATTCGCCAAAGCAGCATCGTGTTGACGCCCGAGCATCGTCCAGTCTGACGCGAACGTGAAGCCAAGTCCGCGCCGAAAATGAGGGGGAATTTGCCGGGAGCATCGACCGCGGCGCCGATTTCGTGCTCTTAGTCGGAGCGAACGAGCCAATAGGACAATTCTGGGTGAGGAAATGGCGATATCGAAGGTGACGACGGCGACGCCGCGGGTCAAGTCGATCCAGCGGATTGCGCTCGCCATGCTGGTCGCTGCCGGCGCGATCAATTATGTGGACCGCGCCACCCTGGCGGTCGCCAATCTGCTCATTCGCGACGATCTGCATTTGTCGATCGCGGATATGGGCTACCTCTTGTCCGCCTTCCTCTGGGCTTACGCGTTTTCGCAATTGCCGACGGGCGCAATGGTCGACAAGCTCTGGCCGCGCCGGCTGTTGACTTTCGGCCTCGCTCTTTGGTCGTTCGCCCAGTTCCTCGGCGGCATTGTGCAGAGCTTTGGCCAGTTCTTCGCCGCTCGCCTGCTGCTGGGCGTCGGCGAGGCTCCGCAATTCCCGACCGGCGCTCGCGTGGTCCGGGACTGGTTCCATCCGCGTGACCGCGGCCTCGCGACTGGGATCTTCAATTGCGCCTCGTCGCTGGGCACCGCGATCGCCGTGCCGCTCCTCACCTTCCTGATGCTGAGCTTCGGCTGGCGGATCATGTTCATGATCATGGGAATCGCCGGTCTCGCGATGGCGGCGGTCTGGTACGTCTTCTACCGCAATCCGAGCGACGTCGACCTGACCGCGGAAGAGAACGCCTACCGCACCCATGGCGATCCGCCCGGCGAGCGGACTGTCGTGACGCTGAGGGAGTGGAGGCAATTGTTCCGCTTCCGCACCACCTGGGGCATGATCCTCGGCTATTTCGGCTGCATCTATCTGACGTGGATCTATACCGCCTGGCTGCCGGGCTATCTGGAGCTCGAGCGGCATATGAGCGTCAAGTTTACGGGCTTTGCTGCCGCCATCCCCTTCGTCTGGGGGGTCGTAGGCGGGCTCTTTGGCGGCTATCTCGCCGACATTCTGGTGCGACGCGGCCTCTCGCCCGTGAACAGCCGAAGGTATCCGGCGACCATCGCTTTGTGCGGCACCGCGGCCTGCACCGTCGCCGCCGCCTTCGTCGCCAGCAACGCGCTGGCGATCGCGTTCATTTCGGCCTCGCTCTTTCTCCTTTACGTCACCAGCACCTGCGCCTGGGCGCTAAGCTCGGTCGCCGCGCCGACAAACTGCACCGCGTCGATCGGCGCCATGCAGAACTTCGGCGGCTATCTCGGCGGGGCGCTCGCCCCCACGGTCACCGGGCTCATCGTGCAGCACACCGGCTCGTTCATTCCGGCGATGGTCGTGGGCGCGGTGATCGGGCTCGCTTCAGCGGCCTCGTACTTCTTCATCGTCGATCAGCCGATCACCGCCGCCGATATCGACGCCGTCGCGCAACAGGGCGGCGCGCCTTTGCCGGCGCGCGGCGGGTAGTCTTGACACTCAGGCCGCGAGCCGCATGCGGCGCGTCGCTTCGGCGATCTCATCGGGATCGCGGGCGGGCCGGCGCGTGTTGAGTAGCAGCGGCCGGCCCTCAGGCTGCGAGCCACCGCGCCATGCGCCGCGTCGCTTCGGCGATCTGCTCGGGATCGCGGGCGAAGCAAATGCGCAGATGGCCTTCGCCGCCAGGGCCGAAGGCGCCGCCCGGCGCGGCGCCGATTCCGGCTTCGTCGATGAGCCTGAGCGCGAGCGCGCGGGAATCGGAAAAGCCATCGATCGAGAAGAACAGATAAAACGCGGCCTCGGGCTTGAAGAAGCGAACGCGTCCGGTCTTGGCCAGTCCTTCGCATAAGATGTTGCGCGAGCGGCGGCAGCGCTCGATTTGCCAGGCGAGAAACGCTTCGCCCTGTTCGAGCGCCGCAGTCGCCGCGCGCTGATTGAACACGGGCACGCCCGACGTCGTGTATTGCACAAGGTTCTCGATCACCTCGGCGAGCTCCCGCGGGGCCTCGAGCCAGCCGACGCGGAAACCGGTCATCGCCCAGTTCTTCGACAAAGTCTGGACGAACAGGATCTTGTCGTCGGGCGCCATGACGTCGTGGAAGGAGGGCGCGCGGACGCCGTCGTAGGTGAGGCGCCCGTAAATCTCGTCGGCGATGATCCAAAGCCCATGCCGGCGCGCAATCGCCAGCGTCTCGATAATCTCCTCGCGCGTCGCGATGAAGCCGGTCGGGTTGGCGGGGGTGTTGAAAAAGATGAGGCGGGTTAAGGGCGTCACCGCCTTCTCGAGCTTCGCGGGATCAAGGCTCCAGCGGGTTCCTTTGTCGAGGCGCACGGGAACAGCGCGCGCCCCGGAAATTTCCAGGGCGCCGACGAAATTGGGCCAGGCTGGCGTGGGGATCAGCGCCTCGTCGCCGGGCCCGACGATGAGTCGCGTCGCGATCTCGATCGCGTGCATGCCGCCAATAGTGACGAAGAAATTCTCCGGAGAGAAAGGGCCGCCGCCTGGGGCCGCGCCATAGACCTGGCCCATGTAGAGGGCGATCGCGTCGCGCAGCTCCGGGACCCCGTTTTGCCAGGTGTAGAAAGTTTCGCCGCGGTCGAGAGAGGTCTTGGCCGCTTCGCAGATGAACGGCGGCGTGGGCAGGTCGCCTTCCCCCACCCACAAGGGAATGAGCCCCTGCCGGCCGCGGCCGTAGTTGAACACTTCGACAATGCCGCTCGTCGCGACGTCGCGCATCGCGGGACGGATGAGATTGGGCCAATTGGCGACGCGAGCGGGCGAGCTAACGTTCATGTCGGCCTCATGGACCAGCGCGTCCGCTCGGACAAGGGGTTTCTGCGGTCGCCGGTCCCCGCCGGCGCAATCCCGCGCGCCACGAAGTCGACAGATCCACGTAATATGCTGCGCAGAGCCGACGGTGAAACCGTACGGCCAAATACGGGAGGAAGGCATGGTTCAGTCAGTGAAAGCAGCAGCCGACGCCGTACTCAGCAAGGCCGTGAACTCCACTCCCGGCGTGCCGGGCGTCGTTGCGGTCGCAACGGACCGCAACGCCAACGTCTACGAGGGCGCGATGGGCGTGCGCCAGGCCGGCGCCAATACGCCGATGACGACCGACAGCGTCTTCGCCATCTTCTCAACCACCAAGGCGATTACCGGCACAGCGTGCCTTCAGTTGGTGGAAGACGGCAAGCTCAACCTCGACGCTCCAGCAAAAACCTACGCTCCGGAGATCGGCAAGCTCGAAGTCCTCGACGGCTTCGATGACGCCGGAAAGCCGAAGCTTCGCGCGCCAAAACGCGACGTGACCACGCGGATGCTCCTCACTCATACCGCGGGCTTTGGCTACGACTTCTTCAATGAGACCTACAACCGGCTTGCTCAGGACCACAAGCAGCCGAGCGTCATCACCGCATCGCACGCTTCGATTCGGACCCCGCTGCTGTTCGATCCCGGTGAGCAATGGGAGTACGGCTCGAACATGGATTGGGCCGGCCAGGTCGTCGAAGGCGTAGCAGGGAAGCGGCTTGGCGAAGTGATGAAGGAGCGGATCTTCAAGCCGCTCGGCATGGAGGACACCGCGTTTTCGATGAATGAGTCGATGCGCAAGCGCATGGTGACCATGCATCAGCGCGACGAGACGGGAAAGTTGACGCCGCTCCCCGACTTTACGCTGCCGCCTGACCCCGAGGTGCACATGGGTGGCCACGGGCTTTACTCGACAGTCCTCGACTACGTGAAGTTCATCCGGATGTGGTTGAACGACGGCCAGGGACCGGGCGGACGCGTCCTCAAGAAGGAGACGGTCGAGATGGCGACCAAGAACGGTCTCCCGGGCGACATGAAAATCAAGGGACTGCCCGGCGTCATCCCGAGCCTTTCCAACTACGCCGAATTCTTCCCCGGAATGCCCAAGTCCTGGGCGCTCACGTTCATGATCAACGACCACGAGGCTCCAACGGGCCGGCCGGCCGGCTCGCTCGCCTGGGCCGGGCTCGCCAATCTCTACTTCTGGATTGATCGCAAGAATGGGATCGGCGGCTTCTGGGCTACTCAGATCTTCCCCTTTGCGGATCCGGCTTCAGTCGGCGGATACATTGATTTCGAGAGCGCCGTGTATAGCACGAGGACAAAAGCGGCGGCCTAAGACCGTTGCGGGCTCCAGCGGCGCGGAAGCCAAAGGAGCCCGTCGCCTGTCGCCTAGCTTAGCGCACCCCCGCGGCCTTTCTCAAACCTTCAATGGAACGCACACATCAAAACCGCCTACGCCTGTTCGCGGATCGAACTCGGGTCCATAGCGCTCGAAAAGCGGCGCCTCGGCGGGTTGGCGGCCAGACGCCGGCAACCAGTCCGAAAAGATCGCCCTCATGATCGCGTGGATGTCGGTGACGTGACCGTCATGATGAAAGATCGCGTAGCGGTTGGACGGGATTTCGAGCGCGACAAACTCTTGAGGCGCATCGACTGACCGCACCTCAACGCCGCAGAGATAGTCGAATGAGCCGCCGTCTTGGTTGTAGCAGACGCCGTACGCCGCGCCCGGAACCTCGCCAGGAATGGCTCCGATATGCTGGCCGAAGCTTTGCCATAAGGCTGGAATTCCCGCCGTGTTCTGCATCGAGAAGCGGCGATTGAATCCAACGACCTTGAAGGCTTTGCGGTCTTCGAAGCGTGGGGAAAGCGCGGGGCGTGTGGGATCCCTGCTCATGTCGATGGCCTCCGTTAGCGAAAGGGGACGACGCCCATGGCGCGCCTCGACAGGCGTGAGCCCGAAGTGGCCGCGAAAGGCGCGCGAGAAGGCTTCGTGCGACGCGTAACCGACCGACAGGGCGACGTCGAGAATGCACGGCGCGCCTTTTTGCAGCGATTTGGCCGCCTCGCTCAGGCGCCGCGCCCGCGCGTAGGCGAGCACCGTATGCCCAGTTGCGGCGAGAAAGGCGCGCGCCAACGCGAATTTCGAAAGACCCGCGATCCTGGCGGTATCGTCGAGCGACACGGCCTTGTTCAGGTGGCTTTCGACGTACCAAACCGTCCTGTCGATCGGTCGCATGAACTCCTCACCGGAAGATCCCTGCATAAAATGACAAGGGCCGCTTGATCGGAATTGCGCAGGCGGCCAATGTCGCGGCGTCATCAGCCAGCAAGATCATCGAGGATCGGGCAGTCCGGGCGGTCGTCGCCATGGCAGGCGGCGACCAGCTCGCGAAGCGTATTCGCCATCGCCTGCATTTCCGCCACGCGCGCTTGGAGATCGCCGATATGCGCTTCGGCGATGCGCTTGACCTCGCGGCTCGGGCGGCCGCGGTCGCGCCACAGGGCCAGCAATTCGCCGATTTCCGCAATCGAAAAGCCGAGCCGACGGGCTCGTTTGATGAATCTCAATTCGTGGAGGTCACGCTCGCCGTAGTCTCGATAGGCGTTCGAGCGGCGCTCTGCGGGGCGCAATAGACCAATAGCCTCGTAATGGCGGATCATCTTGGCGGTGACGCCGCTCGCCGCCGCCGCAGCGCCGATATTCATGTCGAGAATCCGCTTGACCTTCCTATGGTGGGAAGGTTTATGCCCTCACTCCATGGAACACAAGCACCATTTGCCGATGACGTCCGCCAACGGCGGAACAGCGATCGCGAAGGACCCCGTCTGCGGCATGTCCGTCGATCCGGCAACGGCCAAGCACAAGGCCGAGCACGAGGGCGCGACCTATTATTTCTGCTCCGCCGGCTGCCGAGGAAAATTCGTCACCGACCCCGCCCGGTTCCTGGCGGAGCCGGCTCGCGCCCCGGCGGGCGCCGCGCATGACCACGCTCACGGCGTCAGCGCGTCGGCCCCGTCGAAACCTGCCCTTTCGGGCGCGATTTACACCTGTCCCATGCACCCGCAGATCCGGCAGGACCATCCAGGGAGCTGTCCGATCTGCGGCATGGCTTTGGAGCCGGAAACGCCTACGGAGGCGACCGGCCCGAGCGAGGAGCTTGTCGACATGACCCGGCGCTTCTGGGTCGCGCTCGCTCTCTCCATTCCCGTTTTCGCGCTCGAAATGGGCGGGCATCTCGCTGGCCTGCATCGATTCATTCCCGAAGGAGTGTCTAACTGGATTCAGCTCGCGCTGGCGACGCCGGTCGCGCTGTGGGCGGGCTGGCCGTTCTTCGAACGCGGCTGGGCGTCGCTCAAGAACCGTAGCCTCAACATGTTCACGCTGATCGCCATGGGGGTCGGCGTCGCGTGGACATATAGCGTCGTCGCCACCGTCGCGCCCGGGCTGTTTCCATCGGCGTTCCAGGGCGAGCACGGCGCGGTCGCCGTCTATTTCGAAGCGGCGGCGGTCATCACGGCCCTCGTCCTGTTGGGGCAGGTGCTCGAACTGAGGGCGCGCGAGCAGACCGGCGGCGCGATCCGCGCGCTCATCGATCTTGCGCCCAAGACCGCGCGCCTCGCCCGCGCGGACGGCGCGGATGAGGAAGTCGCGCTCGATAAGGTCAAAATCGGCGATCGGCTGCGGGTGCGGCCGGGCGAGAAAGTTCCAGTGGACGGCCAAGTGGTCGAGGGGCGTAGCGCCGTGGACGAATCGATGCTGACCGGAGAATCGATGCCGGTCGGCAAGAGCGCAGGCGACAAGGTGATCGGCGGGACGATGAACCAGAGCGGCGCCTTCGTGATGCGCGCCGAAAAAATTGGCCGCGACACGGTGCTGGCGCAGATCGTGCAAATGGTCGCGCAAGCGCAGCGCAGCCGCGCGCCGATTCAGCGCTTGGCCGATCAGGTATCCGGCTGGTTCGTGCCGCTGGTCATCGCCGCCGCCGTCGCCGCCTTCATCGCCTGGGCGATCTGGGGCCCTGAGCCGCGCATGGCCTATGGCCTGGTCGCGGCGGTCTCGGTGCTGATCATTGCCTGCCCGTGCGCGCTGGGCTTGGCCACGCCGATGTCGATCATGGTCGGCGTGGGGCGGGGCGCCCAGGCGGGCGTCTTGATCAAGAATGCCGAAGCGCTCGAGCGGCTCGAAAAGGTCGACACTGTGGTCGTCGACAAGACCGGCACTCTGACCGTGGGCAAGCCGACCGTTGTGGCGCTCAAGCCTGCGCCTGGGGTTGACGAGGAAGCGCTGCTCAGGTTCGCGGCCAGCCTCGAGCGCGAGAGCGAGCATCCCCTTGGCGCTGCGATCGTTCGCGCGGCGGCTGATCGCAACATCGCTCTCGCCAAGGTCGAGGGCTTCGAGAGCGTCTCGGGCAAAGGGGTGACCGGAGCCATCGATGGGCGCAAAGTCGCGCTTGGCAATCGCGCCCTGATGCAGGCTGCGGGGATTGACGCCAGCTCGCTCGAAGCGGCGGCGGACGAATTGCGCCGCGACGGCGCGACCGCAATCTTCGCCGGGCTCGACGGCAAGGCGGGCGGCGTGATCGCTGTCGCCGATCCGATCAAGGCGACGACGCCCGATGCTGTCCGCACGCTCAAGGCGGAGGGCGTCCGGGTCGTGATGCTCACCGGCGACAATCGCGCGACGGCGGAGGCTGTCGGGCGCAAGCTTGGCGTTGGCGAGATCGAGGCGGAAGTCCTGCCTGAGGACAAGGGCAAGGTCATTGAACGTTTGCGGAAGGAAGGGCGGATCGTCGCAATGGCCGGCGATGGCGTCAATGACGCCCCGGCGCTCGCCGCCGCCGATGTCGGGATTGCGATGGGCACGGGAACCGATGTCGCGATCGAATCCGCAGGCGTCACGCTGCTTGGCGGGGATCTCGGCGCCATTGTCGCGGCGCGTCGCCTGTCGCAAGCGACGATGCGAAATATCCGGCAGAACCTCATCTTCGCCTTCATCTACAACGCCGCCGGCGTGCCGATCGCCGCCGGCGTCCTCTATCCTGCTTTCGGCCTCACGCTGTCGCCGGTGGTGGGCGCGGCGGCGATGGCGCTCTCGTCGGTGAGCGTGGTCGGCAATGCGCTGAGACTCCGTACGACGCGACTGACTTAGAACTGCGCGCCTGTGGTCATCCGGCGACGGGGACTATTGCTCGTCTGAATTGTCCCCTTCGTCGTCGGTCCCACGCTCGTCAGATCCGTGTCCCATCCCCTCCATTCTGTCCGACTTCCCGCCCGTCGCGCCCTCCTGACCCGTGGGTCCGCGGCCCATCATCCCGCGCATCATGTCCATGCCGTGATGACCGTGTCCCATCATGAACAGCGCCCTGCCAAGCAGGACGAATCGCCTCTTCTGCGAATCGTCGAGGCTCGCGTAGAGCGGCTTGCCGGCCTCGGCGACTTTCTCAATCGCGGCG
Organism: uncultured Alphaproteobacteria bacterium; assembly: GCA_963696665.1. GTDB lineage: Bacteria > Pseudomonadota > Alphaproteobacteria > Rhizobiales > Beijerinckiaceae > Roseiarcus. The sequence continues at coordinate 400,379 of CAVOLE010000008.1, read as the reverse complement.
CCGCGCGCGGACATGCCCTGCCCCATGGCCTCCAGTCGGTCGATCGGCGAGACAGCTTCGCCAAACTCGCCTTGCATCATCGCCCCGTGCATCTTCTGCATCCGGTCCATCATCGACTTCATCTGCTCCATGTGCAGCTTCGCGGCGTCGCGAATCGCCGTTTCAAACGGCGGCCAGAGCTTCTCTTGATCCGAAGTCAGCCTGAGGCCGGCCTTGAGACCAGCGAGCTTGGCGTCGAGCATCGCCGCGTGGTCGTCAGCCCAATGCTGCATCCGCTCCATCGCCGGCGCCGACAATTCATCCTCGGCGGCCCGGGCGGCGGGAGCGAATGTCGAAGCAGCGAGCGCTGCGCAGGCGAGAAGAATGTGTCGCATCATGGTCGTTCCTCCGGCGGCTCATTTCAGCCAATCAAATTTCGGTCGGCCGCCCAATCGCCAGCCGAGGCGAATGCGCGGCGCTCCACTGATCGACAATCGATCATGATCCACCATGCTAGCGTTGGAATGCGACCGTTTCACGCAAGGGCATGAACATGACGATGAAGCCCGCGACAACTCCCCGCCGACAAGGCGTTCGCGGCCTCGATGAAGACCAATGGGGTCGGACGGCAATCCCTGTCGAGCGACAGCCGGACGACAAATGATTGCGGAAAATCATAAATCGACTTATGCTAGCCGCATGAACAATTCTGCACTTCCGTATCCCCTGGACCGCAGGCTCCCGTTCGCGGCGCCCTCTCAACGGCGGGGAAAGCGCCGCGAAAATTCCTGTCGCGAAAATCCTGTGTAACTCATTGAAAAGGCTCGATTAGGACGAGAGAATCCAAGGAAATCCAAGAAAATCCAATGCTCCAAATCGGGACTTTCGCAGCGAAACGACCACGAACCAAGAAAACCCAAAGGGATCGACCGCACCGATGTCGCGCTCGCTCTTTGCAGGGGCGCCTCACGAATAATTGACGCCTCATTAATTGGTATGTCATCTATTATGATGTCTCATGCCACAAATCTCAAAGGACGCTCGCGCTCGATTCGCGCCTCTCGTGGCCCACGTGTCTCGGGAATGGCGGCGCGCGGTCGACGGGCGTTTGCAGGTCTATGGGTTGACGGAAGCGACGTGGCTGCCCTTGCTTCGGATCGCGCGGTCCGAAACGCCGATGCGGCAGAACGAGCTGGCGGCCTCTCTGTCTCTCGATGGCTCTTCGGTTGTCCGCCTGCTTGACGCGCTCGAGAACTCAGGCTTCATCGAGCGATGCGAGGATCCCGCCGATCGGCGCGCAAAGAGCCTTGCCCTAACTCCGCGCGGACGCCGGACTGTCGATCAGGTCGAGCGCGTATCCCGCGAGGTCCGCGACGCCGTGTTTGGCGAGGTCTCGGACGAGGATTTAGGCCGCACGCTTCGCCTGCTTGAGACGGTCCGGGACCGGCTTCTGAGCCTGCCGGATGAGGCCTCCGGCGCCGCCGAACGCAAACGGACGGCAAGCCGATGAAATTCGTCCGCCGAGGCGCCGTTCCGCTCTGGCTCCTAGGGTTGTTTACCTTCAGCGGGCCGGTCGGCATGCACATATTTGTGCCCGCGCTGCCCGCCGCGGCCAAAGACCTCCACGCGACGCCCGCAGCCCTGGAGCTGACCATCAGCGTCTACATCCTGGGATTGGCTGTGGGTCAGTTGGTCTATGGGCCTGCGTCGGATCGCTTTGGCCGTCGGCCCGCTCTGCTGGTTGGCCTCTCTCTGTTCACGATCGCCAGCATCGCCGGCCTCTTCGCCCCGGATGCGCACACGCTGGTCATCGCGCGATTTTTCCAGGCCTTGGGCGGATGTTCGGGCCTGCTGCTCGCCCGCGCCATCATCCGCGACACGTCGCAGGTCCACGAGGCCGCGCGGCGCCTCGCGCTGGTCAATGTGCTGGTGACCGCCGGCCCCGCGATTGCTCCGCTGATCGGCGCGGCGCTCAGCGGTCTTTGGGGGTGGCGAACGATCCTGATGGGGCTGAGCGCGTTGGGCGCAGCCAATTTCGTGCTGGCGTGGCGCGTTCTTCCCGAGACGCGGCAGGAGGCGACGTTCGTCAACGCCTCGCAATACGGGCGTGATTATATCGGCCTGCTGCGCTCCCGGCAGTTTCTCGGCTACGCCCTTGGCGGCGCTTGCGCGACGACTCCCCTCTACGCCTTCATCGCTTGCGCGCCTTTCATCTTCGTCGACACGCTGCACGCGCCGAGCGCAAGCGTCGGCCCCTATCTTGCGCTCCTGGTCTCCGGCCTCTGGCTCGGCAGCTTTCTCGCAAGCCGGCTGATCGATCGATTTCCGCTGAACGCGTTTCTGGTCGCGGCCAACGCAGTCAGCGTCGTGGCGGCGGCTTCCTTCCTCGGCCTTTTGATCGCCGACCGGGCGACCCTGGCCGGCGTCATCGGAACCATGTTTGCCTTTAGCCTCGGCGTCGGCGCCGCAGCGCCCGCCGCCCTTGTCCAGGCGATCAGCGTAAACCCACGCCTGACCGGAACGGCCTCCGGACTCTACGGCTCGGTCCAGATGGCGGTCGGAGCGGCGCTGGTTGCGGTGGCGGGGTTCGGAGCCAATCCCGCGCTGGCCTCCGCCGCCGTGCTCTTCGCCGCGGGCATTGTGGCGCAGGCGTCATTTTGGGTTGCGAGGCGCCAGACCTCCGCGTTTGCTGCGCCGGAGGGCGAAGCCGGGTCTCAAGCGGTGGCCGCGGCCGAGTGAGCCGGCCAAAACCTCGTGCTTAAGCGCCGCGCTTGGCGAGTTGGTCGCGGATCTCGGTCAGGAGGACGACTTCCTGGGTAGGCGGCGCTGGCGGAGGGGGCTCTTTCGCCGCCCGCCGGGTCAGAGTGTTGATCGCCTTGATGGCGACGAACAGCGCGACGGCGACGATGAGGAAGTTGATCACCACTGTGATGAAGTCGCCGTAGGCCAGAACTCCGCCCTGCTTTCTCGCATCCGCCAGATTGGTCGCGGTCACATTTTTAGACAGCGGAATGTAATAGTTGGAAAAGTCGGCTTTGCCGGCGATACCGATCATCGGCATGATCAAGTCGTTGACCAAAGCGTCGACGATCTTGCCAAACGCTGCGCCGATGATGACGCCGACAGCGAGGCTCAGCGCATTGCCTTTGAGCGCGAATTCCTTGAATTCTTCCCACATGGGCTATCGACCTCGACCGCGGACCCCGGTTGCGGCGGCCCATTCCACCTCTGGGTAAGCTAGCCGAGCCGCCGCGAGAGATAAAGTCTCCGGCCGGCCCAGCGCGCCTGAAACTACGCGGAACGCGCCGGCGCCCCTCGTCGGCGTTCACCCTCTTCCGCTGAAGGCTGCTCGAAAATCACCGCCCAGAGCCGCCCTTCGCCCATGGCCAGGCTCAAATTCCTCAGGCCGAAAAACGGGATCAGCGCGACAAACAGGATGGCGGTTGCGCTGAGCAGTCCCAAGAGGCCTCCGCCGCCGATCAAGGGCATGCTCTCGGCCATCGTCTTTCCGCGAAGCAGTCCTTCGAGCGTCTTTTCTAGCACATGGGCGACGAGAAAGAGGACCGTCAGAAGCAGAGTCTCATAGAGGATAGGATAGATGAGCGGCCTCTTGCGCAGCCAGCGCCCGGGATCGAAGATTTCGAACAGCATCATGACTTTGGCGAAGACGAGGGCGTTGATGAAGGCGAAGCCCTGTAGGGTGAAATCGAACCCGTGCTCGCGCAGGACGACGCCTTGGTTCAGCACGAAAACGCCGAACAGAATCCAGAGATAGAAAAAGAGAACGAGGAATCTGCGGAGCTCATCTGCCGCTTTGGCCGTCAGGGACTTCGAGGCGTGAGCGTTGGGTCCGGTCGGGGCGCCGGCGCCGACATCAGTCGAATTTTGCGTCATTGGTCCACCTCGCCCCTCACTCTGGATTAGCGCCGGGACCCTGCTCAAGGCTGCTTGGCGCTTTTTCTCGACTTTGCCTTTTTACTCTTTTCTCTCGTCGTCTTGGAAGCGGTTGCGGGGCTAAGTTCATCGAGCCTCGTCTGCAAAAGCGCGCTTCGCGCCTCTGTCACGCGCAGCGCGCAATAGCCGTGGAGGCTTTCCTTAGCGTAATCGCGGCACAGCTCGTCGCGCTGGGCAGCGAAGCCGTTCTGATCGCGCACGAGGTCCGCCGCCTGCGTGTTGTTTTCGGCGCGATCCTCGATCGCGCGGACGAGCTTGCCCATCGCCTTTTCCGCTTCCGCGCGTTCCTTCACGATCTTGGCCGCGTCCCCAACAAGGGAGCCTCCCTCCGGTCCCCAGAGGCCGCCCGGCGCGGTCTGACAATCGGCGGCCTTGAAGACGCAGGCCGTGATTTGGGTCGGCACAAGAACCGCGCCGTCAAGAACGTCGAACGAGATCGGGCAGGCGGGAACCTTGACCTCGAACCGCTCGAGCCCGTCCGGCCGGCCAACGTTCGTCGCCTCGATCGGCGTCTCGCCGACGATGTCGACGACGCAGCGCTGCGATGAGTTCGAAACGCCCTCCCCGGCGAGTTGGAGCTTCTCGACGGTGATCGCCTTGTCATCGCCGGAGATCTGCAGGAGCCCGGCCTTGCCGTTGCGCATGAGCGGCCGCCCGATGAGGCTCGCCACCCCTGCCTCGGCGGCCGGCTTGCCCGGCCTGGCGTCGCTCGCCTTGTCGCCCGAGGCCGCCTTGTGGACGCTCCTTGGCTTGCGACGGGTCGCGGCTCCCTCCGGAGCGGCCAGAGCCGCGCCCGGGAGCATCAATTGACCGACGGACGGACCTGGACAGAACACCAGGCTCAGGAGACCAAAAAGCAAGAGGACGAAAAGCCGATTCATCGAGCGAAGTGTAGAGGCGCCGGCGAGAAAGGGGAAGCACGCCCTCCGCCTGGAGGCGCCGCGTAAGCCCGAAAAATCCACGGCTTACGCGCCTTGCGCCGCTAAAACGCCCCACCTATATACGCCCCGACTGGCCGGTTTGGGCGCAACCCGCGCTGAATTGACGGAAATCTGGATGAAAGATGGGGATCGGAAGACGTCAGCCGTCGGCTACGAAGCGATCGGTGGAACGCCTCTCTTAGGCCTTGCCGCTTTGGGGCTCGGCGGTCCCGCAAAAGAACAGGGGTGAGTAATGGCGAAAGTAATTGGCATCGACCTTGGCACAACCAACTCGTGCGTCGCTGTCATGGAGGGCTCAGCGCCCAAGGTGATTGAGAATTCGGAGGGCGCGCGGACCACGCCCTCTATCGTAGCATTCACCGACGACGGCGAACGCCTGGTCGGCCAGCCCGCGAAGCGGCAGGCGGTGACCAATCCTGAACGGACCTTTTTTGCGATCAAGCGCCTCATCGGACGGACGTTCGATGATCCGATGACCAAGAAGGACATGGGCCTCGTCCCGTACAAGATCATTCGCGCGCCGAATGGCGACGCTTGGGTCACGGCGGACGGCAAGCAATATTCGCCGTCGCAAATCTCCGCCTTCATTCTGCAGAAAATGAAGGAGACGGCCGAGGCGCATCTTGGCGGGCCGGTCACCCAGGCGGTGATCACGGTTCCCGCTTACTTCAACGACGCCCAGCGTCAGGCCACCAAGGACGCCGGCAAGATCGCCGGACTTGAAGTGCTGCGCATCATCAACGAGCCGACTGCGGCGGCGCTCGCTTACGGCCTCGACAAGAAGAAAGCCGGCACCATCGCGGTCTACGACCTCGGCGGCGGCACGTTTGATATTTCGGTCCTCGAGATCGGCGACGGCGTGTTTGAGGTGAAGTCGACCAACGGCGACACGTTCCTCGGCGGCGAAGACTTCGACATGCGGCTGGTCGAATACCTGTCCGGCGAGTTCAAGAAGGAGCAGGGCATCGACCTGACCAAGGACAAGCTTGCGCTGCAGCGCCTGAAGGAGGCGGCTGAGAAGGCGAAGATCGAGCTCTCGTCCGCGACCCAGACGGAGATCAACCTGCCCTACATCACCGCCGACGCGACCGGGCCGAAGCACATGGCCCTCAAGCTGACGCGGGCCAAGTTCGAGGCGCTGGTCGACGATCTCATCCAGCGGACGGTCGAGCCGTGCAAGAAGGCGCTCAAGGACGCCGGTCTGTCCGCGGGTCAGATCGACGAGGTGGTTCTGGTCGGCGGCATGACGCGCATGCCGAAGGTGCAGGAAGTCGTCAAGCAATTCTTCGGCAAGGAGCCCCATAAGGGCGTCAACCCGGACGAGGTGGTCGCCATCGGCGCCGCCATTCAGGCGGGCGTGCTGCAGGGCGACGTCAAGGACGTGCTCTTGCTAGACGTCACTCCGCTCTCGCTCGGCATCGAGACGCTAGGCGGCGTGTTCACTCGCCTCATCGAGCGCAACACGACCATCCCGACGAAGAAGAGCCAGGTATTTTCGACCGCCGAGGACAATCAGACCGCGGTCACCATCCGCGTCTTCCAGGGCGAGCGCGAGATGGCCGCGGACAACAAGGCGCTTGGCCAGTTCGATCTGGTCGGGATTCCCGCTGCGCCGCGCGGCGTGCCGCAGATCGAGGTGACGTTCGACATCGACGCCAACGGCATCGTCAACGTGACCGCCAAGGACAAGGCGACCAACAAGGAGCAGCAGATCCGCATCCAGGCGTCGGGGGGCTTGAGCGAAGCCGACATCAACAAGATGGTGAAGGACGCGGAAGCTCATGCCGCCGAGGACAAGAAGCGGCGCGAGATGGTTGACGCCAAGAATAGCGGCGAGTTGCTGGCGCATGACGCTGAGAAGGCGCTGAAGGAGTACGGCGACAAGGTCTCCCAGTCCGATCGAAGCGCGGTCGAGTCTGCGGTTGCTTCCCTGCGCACAGCGCTGCAGGGAGAGGACGTCGAGGCGATCAAGGCGCGAACGAACGACTTGATGCAGGCGCAGATGAAGCTGGGCGAGGCCATGTACAAGGCCCAGCAAGCGAGCGGAGCGCCAGGCGAAGGGGGCGCCGAAGCCGGAGCGGAGGCCAAGGACGACGTCATCGATGCGGAATTCCGTGAAGTCGACGACGACAAGAAGAAGCCTTAAACGAAATGAAGTCGGCCGCGTGAAGCGGCCGGCTATGGCTTTTAGGGGACGCCACGATGGCGGGGGGAGATTGGGCTGACTGCGAGCCGGCGTTCAAGACGCTGGCTTCCGCGTCAGGAATGGGGTCCGCCCTCTTGAAACGCGGCGTAGCATGAGTAGGTCTAGGCATGCATAGGCTGCGGGCGCGCTAAAGATGGCCAAGCGCGATTTTTACGAAACCCTGGGCGTTTCCAAATCGGCGAGCGACGCCGAACTGAAGTCCGCCTTCCGCAAGGCGGCGATGCAGTGCCATCCCGACCGGCATCCCGGCGACAAGCAGGCCGAGGCCCGGTTCAAGGAGCTCAACGAAGCCTATCAGCACCTGTCGGACGCCCAGAAGCGCGCGGCCTACGACCGCTATGGTCACGCCGCCTTCGACCAGAGCGGCATGAGCGACGGCTTTGCGGCCTCGATGTCCGATATCTTCGACGATCTGTTCGGGGACATGATGGGAGCGCGGCGCGGACGGCAGTCCGGGGGCCGGGAGCGCGGCGCCGACCTTCGCTACAATCTCGAGATCATGCTCGAAGAGGCGTTTCACGGCAAGACCGCCTCGATCCGCATGCCGACTTCGATCGCATGCGAAGCCTGCGCAGGCTCTGGGGCGCGCGCCGGTTCGAAGCCCGTGACCTGCAAGACCTGCGGAGGACACGGACGCGTGCGCGCGCAACAGGGCTTCTTCGCCATCGAGCGCACCTGCCCCTCCTGCCACGGCCGCGGGCAGACCATCGAGAATCCATGCGACAAGTGCGCCGGCTCTGGCCGCGTGACGCGAGAGCGCACGCTCTCGGTCAATGTCCCGGCCGGTGTCGAGGACGGCACGCGCATTCGCTTGACCGGCGAGGGCGAAGCGGGAATGCGCGGCGGCCCGGCGGGCGACCTCTATATTTTCCTCACCGTCAAGCCGCATGCGTTCTTCCAGCGTGACGGCGCCGACCTCTATTGCCGGGTGCCGATCTCGATGGTGCAGGCGGCGCTCGGTGGCGAGTTCAACGTTCGGACGCTTGATGGAACCGAGTCCAGGGTCAGCGTCCCAGAAGGCGCCCAGTCGGGCCGCCAGTTGAGGCTGCGGGCTAAGGGCATGCCGGTGCTGCGCTCACGCGATTTGGGCGACCTGTTCGTTCAACTCGTTGTCGAGACGCCGCAAAACCTGACGCGTCGCCAACGCGAGCTCTTGACGGAATTCGCCTCTGAGTCGTCGAACACGACCCATCCGGAAAGCGCTGGCTTCTTCGCCAAGATGAAGGAGTTCTTCGAGGGTCGGAGCTAACGCTCGGCTTTGCGACGTAGGGAGCAACCCGATATAAGCGCCTAAGCGTGATCGCGCGCCAGCCTCGACATCGTCCTGAGGGCCGTGCGAAGCACGGCGTCTCGAAGGACGATCCAGCGCCAAAATTGGAGCATTCTTCGAGGCCCCGCTCGCGCGGGGCCTCGAGACATGAGGGGTGGCGTATCGAAAAGCCAATCGCGCTAGACAAGCGGCAAAGGCGGGGCCTCGGTGACGGCGCACGTTTCCTTAAGTCTCTCGTCGCTTCGCCGCGGCTGACCGGCGCTGTCGCGCCGTCCGGGCGCGCTTTGGCGCGCGCAATGGCGGCGGCGGTCGGCTCGCCGGCGCATGGCCTGGTCGTCGAGCTTGGGCCGGGCACCGGCCCGGTCACCCGCTCGCTGCTCGAGGCGGGTTTGCCGCCCGAACGGCTCGTTCTGGTCGAGTATGACGCGGAATTCTGTCGCCTTCTGAAGCAACGTTTCACGCACGCCTCTGTGGTTCAGGGCGACGCCTACGACCTGCCGCGCACGCTCGAACCGTTCGCCGGGCAGCTGGTCGCCGCCGTCGTCTCCAGCCTGCCGCTGCTTAACCAACCGCCTCCCCGGCGGACGAAACTCATCGCCGACGCCTTCGCGCTGATGGGCCCTTCGGGGGTCTTCGTCCAGTTCACTTACGGACTCATGTCGCCGATTCCTCGCGAGGCCTGCGCCAATCTTTATTCGGCGGTTCGCTCGAAGCCGATTTTGCTGAATCTGCCGCCGGCCTTCGTGTGGACCTATCGGCTCGACAGGAGGCCTTCGGATGCAGCGAATGGTCGCTGAGATGAGCCGGCTCGCGCCACGCGATCGTCTGATCGTGGCGCTCGACCTCCCTGAGGTGAGCGACGCGCGACGACTTGTCGAGACTATCGATGAGAGCGCGAGTTTTTATAAGGTTGGCATGGAGCTCGCCTATGGCGGCGGCTTGCCGCTTGTCCCGGAGCTCGTTTCGGCGGGCAAGCAGGTCTTTCTCGACCTCAAGCTGCATGACATTCCCAACACCGTAGAACGCGCGACCGCGCAGGCGGCCAAATTGGGATCGAAGTTCCTGACCGTCCATGCCTATCCGCAGACGATGCGCGCAGCCGTCGCCGGCGCCAAGGGATCGGGAATGCAGATCCTCGCCGTCACCGTCCTGACTTCCTACGACGACGCCGACCTTTTCGACGCGGTCTACCGCTTTGGCGTGGTCGAGACGGTCCGGCGGCGAGCCGAGCAGGCGCTTGAGCTCGGCGTCAATGGGCTGGTGGCGAGCGCTGCGGAAGCGGCCATGGTTCGGCAGATTGTCGGCCCCGACTTGGCTCTTGTCACCCCCGGCATTCGGTCTGCGGGGGGGACGATCGGCGACCAGAAGCGCGTCGCAGCGCCGGCCGAGGCGATCCGCAACGGCGCCGACTATCTTGTTGTTGGCCGGCCGGTGACGCAAGCGCCCGATCCCCGCGCAGCCGCCGAAGAGGTCGTTGCGGAAATTGAAGCCGCTTTGGCTTGATTGGCGGCTGAGCCCAGCTAGGCTCGCCGCACGCCATTACGAGGGAGCCTTCATGCCCAAGGGTTACGTCATCTCGCGGGTCGACATCACCAATCCCGACGCCTATGCGCGCTACGCTGCAGCCGCCACCAAAGCGATCGCCGACCATGGCGACAAGCCGCTCGCGCGCGGCGGCCGAAGCGAGGCGCTGGAGGGGGAGGCGCGAGCGCGCAACGTTGTGCTCGAGTTCGAGAGCTACGATGCGGCGCATCGCTATTTTCATTCCGAGCAATACCAAGCGGCGCGGGCTTTGCGCGAAGGCGCAGCGGAAATCGAAATGGTGCTGGTCGAGGGAGCGTGACGCATGCCGAAGGGCTACTGGATCGTCCATATCGATGTGAGCGATCCCGAACTTTACCAAGAGTACGTCAAGGCCAATGCGGCCGCGTTCGCAAAATACGGGGCGCGATTCCTGGTCCGCGGCGGCAAGCATGTCGTGACCCGCGGCAAAGCGGCGGAGCGCAATGTCGTGATTGAGTTTCGCGACTACGAGAGCGCGCTCGCGTGCCACGATTTAGAGGAATACCGGGAAGCCGCGAAGCTTCGCGACGCCGCCAGCGTCGCGGATATCGTGATCGTCGAAGGCTACGATGGCCCGCAGCCGGGCTGACCGTCGATCGGGGAAAGGCCGGGAAATGGCTGATGTAAGGCTGATCGTGAGCGGGGCCGCTGGCCGCATGGGCCGCATGGTCGTCCGGACGATTCATGAGTTGGACGGGTTCAAGCTCACCGGCGCGCTCGAGCGCGAAGATTCGCCCTGGCTCGGGCAGGACCCTGCGCTGCTGGCGGGCTGTCCGGCGAAGGGCCTAAAGATCGTGACCGACCCGCTGCCATTGCTGCTCGACGCCGACGCGATGATCGATTTCTCTTCCCCCGCCGCAAGCGTCGCTCTCGCCGGGCTTGCCGCCCAGGCGCGCATCGCCGACGTGATCGGCACGACCGGCTTGAGCAACGACGATCTCGACAAGGTCGAAGCGGCGGCGCGCCATGCCCCGATCGTGCGCTCCGGCAACATGAGCGTCGGCGTCAATCTTCTCGCGGCGCTGGCGCGGCGAGCGGCGTCCGCGCTCAGCGATGATTTCGACATCGAGGTGGTCGAGATGCATCATCGCATGAAGGTCGATGCGCCCTCCGGCACCGCCCTCCTGCTCGGCGAGGCGGCGGCTGAAGGCCGCGGCGTCGCGCTGAAGAACCATTCCGCGCGCGGTCGAGACGGCCTGACCGGCGCGCGGCGAGCTGGCGATATCGGCTTCGCTTCGCTGCGCGGCGGCACGGTGGTCGGCGATCACAGCGTCATCTTCGCCGGCGAGGGCGAGCGGGTGGTCTTGAGCCACCATGCCGAGGATCGCGCGCTCTTCGCCCGAGGCGCGCTGAAGGCCGTCGCGTGGGCGAAGGACCGCAGACCGGGGCTTTATTCGATGGCGGACGTGCTGGGGCTGAGCGAGGACTGATCGCTCCCGCCCCCGGCCGCATCATTTTGGAGCGACGGTCTCGGTACAGTGGAAATCGAGTTTCGCCGACTTTTCCGTCTTCCCCGCATGGACCTGGATGGCGAGCGGCATGCATGTTGCCGCGTCCAGGAACAAAGCCTTGTGCTCGATCCCGTCGGGGCCAAAGATGAAGTTGGTGAACGCTCTGTGGGTGGTGATCGGCTGTCCGGAATGGCCCGTCTGCGTGAGATCGATGACCGCCGTCGCATATTTCGGCGAGGCGTTCTTGTCGCCTTCGAAGGTGAAGTCGATGAGCAGGCCGGTCGCCGTGTCGCCGCCGAGTGCGCCCCCTTTGGGAGCGTCAATGAGGCTCTGACCGCTGCTTACGAGGTCATCGGACAGTTTGCCCGCGTGCTCCAGGAAAGCGTAGGCCTTGACATCGATGATCTTGAGTTGCGCCGCCCCAGCGGCGTGAGCCAGCGCGAACGAGACAACCGACGCTACGGCGCCAACGCGAAACCCAACCATTTTCCCCCCGATCGGAAGTGCGGTCTAGACAAAAAAATCCCCGGCTTGCAACTCATGCGAGCCGGGGAAAAACTAGATCGCTAGATTGACGATCCTATGTCAGTTGTTCCGCTGCGACCCGGTCAGCATCAGGATGGCCTGGAACATATTGATGAAGTCGAGGTAGAGGCGCAGCGCGCCGTGAATCGACTTCTTGTGGACCATCTCATAGCTATCGCCGCTGAAATACATTCCCTTGATCGACTGCGTGTCCCAGGCGGTCAGGCCGGCGAAGATCACCACCGCAAGAAGCGAGATGCCGAACTGTAGGCCCGTGCTATGCAGGAACAAGTTCAAGAGGCTCGCCACGATCAGGCCGATGACGCCCATCATCATAAACGATCCCATCGCAGACAGGCTGCGCTGGGTCGTGTAGCCGTAGAGGCTGAGGCTGGCGAAGGCGGCCGCGGCGGCGAAGAACGCCCGTCCAATCGAAGCGCCGGTGTAGACCACGAGAAGGGCCGACATCGACAGGCCGATCAGCGCCGCGAAGGCGATGAAGGCGTTGCGAGCGGTCGCCACCGACATCGTATTGATGCGGGCGGAGAGCCAGAACACCAGCGCCAGCGGCGAGAGCACGATCAGCCAGCGCAGCGGCGAGACATAAATGGCGTGGCCGAAGTCGGTCAGCGCCAAACGCCCATTGCCCACACTAACCGTGCCGAGAGCGAAGGCCGCATAGGCCACCAGTCCCGTCACGCCGAGCCCGAGGGTCATATAGTTGTAAACGCCGATCATATAGGCCCGGAGGCCCTGATCGACGGCGACGCCGGACCGTGCGAGCCCCGCGCCGTAACGCGTATTGGCGTAGCGGTCATAGTCGGACATGAGAGAAACCTCATATTAAGAGTGCGGGGCTCGCCCCGATTTCCGAGTGAGCGCCTGACCCGCATAATATGGCCGCAGGGCGCCCCTCCGCAAGGGCGATCGGCAGGCGCAGAATTGCTGCTTCATTACCGATTGGTAATCGAAGCTCATGCGCCGCTCCCGCCGGGACCGGCGGGGAATGAGGGCGGGCGTCCGTCGCGAGGGGCGAAGCGGTCATCTTCAATCGTGGCGGCGACGTGGGGGCGAATTGGCTTAGACTGACGCAAGAGCTTGTGACCTCTTGAGCGCCGCATTGTGGCTGCCGGCAAGCGAGGTCAGGGAGAGGGCTGGTGAACGCTGAGTTGATTCGGGTCTTCTGGCAGCCTGGCTGTTCGGCCTGCGTCAAGGTGAAGGAGTTTCTGACCGGCCTCGGCGTGCCGTTCGAGTCGGTTGACGTCCTCAATGACGCGGAAGGGGCGGCGGACCTTCTGCGTCTTGGCGCGAGATCGCTGCCGGTCGTGTCGCGCGGACGCGAGTTCGTCTTCGCGCAATCGCTCGATCAGGTGGCGAGCTTCGTCGGCGTCAAAGCCAAGAGCGCCGAGCGTTTGCCGCCTGCCGAGCTTCTCGCACGCTGGCTGGAAGTGCTGGCGACCGAGAAGTCGCTCGTGGCTGAGATCCCGGTCGACAAGCTCGGCCACCGCCCCATTCCGAACCGCGACCGCACGCTCCGCGATCTTGCCTATCACACCTATCAGATCCCGGACGTCTTTGTGCGCAACGTCGAAGGCGAATTCGAGGACTGGGCGCATTACGTCAATCTGCCGACGCCCCCGGAGATCAAGACGAGCGCCGAGATCATCGCCTTCGGCGATCGGGCCGTGGCAAACCTCGCAAAATGGTGGGACAAGGTCGACGACCGCAAGCTGCTCTGGACGGTGAAGACCCACTATGGCGAGCGACCCGCCTGGGAATTGCTCGAACGCCAGACTTGGCACTCAGCCCAGCACATGCGCCAGTTGCAAGCGGTCTTGGAGGAGTTTGACGTTCCTCTGCCGCGCAAGGCGGACGCTGCGCTCTACGCGGGTCTGCCGCTGCCGGCAGGCCTCTGGGAATAGTCCTCCGCCGCCCCGCGGCGGCCCCGATGGCTGCCGCTCGTCGCGTCGGCCCGGGCCAGTCTTTCCCTCGCGATCCGTAACGCACGCCCGGGGAAGCGCGATTGCTGCGCCGTCATGGGCCATGCTAGACGATTTCCAACGACGCCGGAGACGTCTTGGGAACCGGGAGCAGGAAGGTGAACCAAGCGGCCAGCGTCCAAGTCGTCGAGAGCGGCTTCCAGAATATCGTTCGCCTCGAGGGCGTGCAGAAGTTTTTTGGCCCGGTCCAGGCGCTGCGCGACATTGACCTCGCGATCGGCAAGAACGAGATCGTTGGCCTGATCGGCGACAACGGGGCCGGCAAGTCGACGCTGATCAAGATCATGACCGGAGTTTTGCCGCCCTCGTCGGGCCGCATCTTCGTCCGCGACAGGGAGCTCAGTCTCGCCGACTATTCGGTTCGCATGGCCCATGAGCTGTCGATCGAGACGGTCTATCAGGACCGTTCGTTGGCCGACAAGCAGCCGCTGTGGCGCAATTTCTTCGTCGGGCGCCAGATCACCAACCGCTTCGGCTTCATCGACGTCAAGCGCGAGAAGGAGATCGCCCAAAAGATCCTGCTCGACGTCATCGGCTTCCGAGGCGTTGGCATCACCGTAGATTCGACCGTCGCCAATTTGTCGGGCGGCGAGCGCCAGGGCATCGCGATCGGCCGCGCCATGCACTACAACGCCGACCTCATCGTGCTCGACGAGCCGACGGCGGCGCTCGGTGTCGCTGAAGTCAGAAAGGTGGTCGAGTTCGTGCGCCGGATCAAACAGTCCGGCCGCGCCTGCATTTATATCGAACATAACCTCGCGCATGTGCATGAAGTGGCGGATCGGCTGATCGTCCTCGACCGCGGACGGGTCGTGTCCGAAATATCGCCGAGAGATATGACGGTGCCTGAACTGACTGAATATCTGATCGCGCTGCAGCACGCGGCGTAGGGGACAACGGGATGGCTCAGCGGTCAGGCGAGTTGATATTGCAGCGCTTCGAAGCCCTGCCGATCATCGTCGTTTTTGTTCTTCTGCTGCTTCTCTTCATGTACCGGGCGCCGGAGGTTTTCCTCGCGCCCTACATCTATACGACCTTCCTCTCCACCCTGCCGCCGCTCATCCTGCTTGCGACCGGCCTCACCTTCGTCATCGGCGGCGGGGAGATCGACCTTTCCTTTCCTTCGATCATCGCCTTCTCCGGGTTCGTCTTCGCGGTTTTGTTCAAGGAATACGACCTCGGCTGGATCGCCGTCCTCGCGGGGCTCGCGTCGGGAATTCTGGTTGGCTTCATCAATGGCGTGATCATCGCCAAGGTCGGCATTCCGTCGTTCATGACGACGCTCGGGACGCAGTTCTTCTGGGCCGGCATGGCGACCGTGCTGTCGGGCGGAAAATCTTATGCTCTGCGGGGGGCCGAGGAGAGTTCGGTCTGGCAATGGATCGTCGGGCGTCCGTTCGCTTCCGCGACGACGCCCTGGCTGCAGGAAGTGTCGATCCAGGGGGTGTGGACGGCGATCATCGTCGGCTTTCTCTGGCTCATCCTCAACCGCCACCGCTTCGGCGAGCACACTTTGTTCATCGGCGATTTGAATGACGTCTCGCGCGTCGTCGGCATCGACGTCGATCGGGAGAAGATCAAGATCTTCACGCTCATGGGCTTTCTCGCCGCCTGCGCCGCGATCATGCTGACGCTCGAGAACAAGAACTTCTTCGGCAACCAGGGGCAAGGCTATCTCCTGACCGCAATCGCCTCGGTGCTGATCGGCGGCACGTCGATCTTCGGAGGCCAGGCGACCGTGCTCGGCACGGTGTTCGGATGCTTCATCATCGGCATGGTTGAGGCGGGCCTGGTCGCCGCCGGCCTCACCGGCGCTTGGGTGAGGACCGTTCAGGGGCTCATCTTTCTGGTTGCGATCATCTTCTACATGTTCGCAGACGAACCGCAGCGCCGGCGCGCTTTCTTCGCGCGTTTCGGGTCGCTGCGACGATCTGGCGGCGTAAGGACTTCGGAAGAAGGAGGGATCCGCCGATAGAGGCGGCCCAAAAATGTGAAGGGAGAGACGAATATGCGCTTGGCTCATTTTCTGCTTGCCAGCGTCGCTGCGGCCGGGCTTGCGGTCGCTCTGGCTCCGGCGTCGGCCGATCCGATCGGCAAGGGGCTTGTCATGTACATGCAGATGGGCGGCAACCCCGGCGACGGCGCGACGCTCGCCCGCCAGACCGGGGCGAAAGAGGCCGCCGAAGCGCTTGGCGTGGAGCTCAAGCCGCAATTTTCCGCCTGGGCGCCCGAGACGATGATCAACCAGTTCAAGGAGGCGATGGCCGCGAGGCCCAATTGCATCGAGATCATGGGCCATCCGGGCGCGACCGCTTTCCACGATCTCGTCAAGCAGGCGGTCGATGAGGGCATCGTCGTCACCTCCGGCAATTCGCCGCTGACCGAACTCCAGAACGAATTTGGCCCCAAGGGCTTTGGCTACGCCGGGGTCGATCTCTACGCTGGCGGCGCGCTCACTGCGAAGGCGATGCTGGCGCAGGGGCTCAAGGCCGGCGATGAGGCGATGGTCTATGGCGTGTTCAGCCAGGCGGAGCGCGGGCAGTCCGAAAAGGGCCTCGCCGACACGCTCGAGAAGGCGGGCCTCAAGGTCGACCGGCTCGAGATCACCCAGGAAGTGAACAGCGACACCTCGCTCGGCGTGCCCGTGCTCGTCGCCTACATTCAGGCGCATCCGCATCTCAAGGCGATCGGCACGCAGCACGGCGGCGTCACCGGCATCATGGACGAAGTCCTGAAGAAGGCTGGCAAGAAGCCCGGCGACATCATTGTCGGCGGCATCGATCTCGCGCCCTCGACGATCAGCGGCCTCAAGTCCGGCGCCGTCAGTGCGACGCTCGACCAGCTGCTCTACATGCAGGGCTTCTTCCCGGTCGTGCAATGCGTGATGTCCGCTAGATACAAGATGCCCGGACTGACGCTCAACACCGGCGCCGGCACCGTCACGCCAAAGACGATCGACGCGCTGACGAAGCTCATCGATGCAGGGATCCGCTGATTATCGCGCGCGAGGCTTGGAGCGTGCTGTTTTCTCGTGGAATCCGCTCGGCGGCAGGTCGCCCCCCCACCATGCGAAACATGGTGGTGGAGGCGCTTCCGTCTCGGCGCAGCGGTCCAACGCTAGCAACGGTCCAACGCTATAAGCCGCGAATTTCACTTGACAAAATCATAAATGAGCTATACAGATTCTGGCTGTCGGAATTATCCTTCCCGCTCGCCGAAAGACGGGCGGGAAGACGAGAAGCGTGGCTGTTTGAAACGTTGGCCCACAACCTGCCGCGCGAGTTGAGGCGAAGGGTCGATTTTCTTAACTACATCGCCCGCACCCCATTGAAAAGGCTCAATTAGAAAAAATAAGCGCTAGTAAATGTTAGCCAATTTACTAGCGTTTAGGCTCACTAGCTTCCTTTTGCTCGCACTTATTTGGAAGAAATTCTCGCTTTGGTTGTATCCGAAGGCTCAAGGTCATGGGCCCGAGGGTTGGGGTGGCGATGGCGACGCCACCCAATGCGTCGCCCTCTAGACACGACCGCTGAGGTTTTGGAGGGCGACCCATAGGACGTCCTCTTTCCTTCGTTCAGTGGCCGCCTCCGCCCGCTGCCGCGGCGGCCGGGCGGCGCATCACCGCGGCGAGGCCGACGCAGGCCAGGAATACGAAGGTGAGCGCCAGAAACACGTCGGCGAGCGCCATCACCTCGGCCTGCCGCCGCACGATCAGCGCGAGCTGGCGGGTCGCCGCGAGCTCGGCGTCCGATCCGCGCGCGGCCAGCGCCGCGGTCATGCTGGCCAGCGTGTCCGTCGCGACTTGGCGTCCCCAATTGACCGATTCGCGTAAGCGCTCGAGATGCAGGTCCATGCGCTTGTCGAGCAGCGTGTTGATGAGCGCAAGTCCGACCGCGCCGCCAAGGTTACGCATCAGGTTGAAGAGCCCCGAGGCGTTCTTGATCTTCTGCGGCGGCATGGTGCCGAGCGCCAGATTGTTGATCGGCACCATCGACAACATCAGCCCAACGCCGCGGAAGACCTGCGGCCACAACAACTCCCAGAAGTCCCAGTCGACAGTCACGTATGAGGCCTGAAAGGTCCCAATCGCGAACAAGATGAACCCGGTCGCGATCATGATGCGCGGGTCGACCCGGGTCATCAGCCGGCCGGCGAGGGGGGCGGTGAGAAACATGCACAAGCCCGTCACGAACATCGTCTTGCCGATCATCAGCGACGAATAGCCGCGCACCACCGCCAGATAGACCGGATAGATGTAAGTGAGCCCGTAGAGCCCGATGCCGAGCACGAAGGCGAACATCGACCCGGTCCAGAAATTGCGGTCGCGGAAGGCGGTGAGATCAACGATCGGCTGGCGCGCGGTCGCCATCCGCCAAAAGAAGGCGACGCAACTGATCGCCGAGATCACGATCGCAATGGTGACGGGCTCACTCTCGAACCAGTCCTTCGACGGCCCCTCTTCGAGGGCGTATTCCAGCGCCCCGAGGAAGCCGGCCATCGTGAGAAGGCCGACATAGTCGAAATGGGTGAGCAGCGAATAGTCAGGCTCGTCGAAATCGATCAAGAGCCAGGCCGCGATCGTGACGATGATTTCGGGACCGAGATTGACCAGGAACAGCCAGTGCCAGGAAAACCAGTCGGTGAGATAGCCGCCGACCGTCGGACCGATCGTGGGCGCAAGCGTCGCCACGAGCCCGATGATCGGCGCGATGAGCGGCTGCTTGTCGCGCGGAAAGATGGTGAACGCGGAAGCGAACACGGTCGGGATCATGCCGCCGCCGATGAAGCCCTGCAGCGCCCGCCAGAGGATCATCTCCTCGATCGAGTTGGCGTGGGCGCACATGAAGCTCATGAGCGTGAAGCCGCCGGCTGAAATGGTGAAGATGACGCGCGTCGACACCACCCGCGACAGAAAGCCCGACAGCGGGATCATGATTACCTCGGCGACGAGGTAGCTGGTCTGCACCCAGGTGACTTCGTCGGACGAAGCCGAGAGCCCTGCCTGGATCTGCGAAAGGGATGCTGAGACGATCTGGATGTCCAGGATCGCCATGAACATCCCAAACACCATGAAGATGAACGCCGCGACACGCCGCGCCGAGAAACTGCGCTGCGCGACCGCCGCCGGCGCGACAACAAGATCCGTGGCCGGCGACGCCCCGCCAGGCCGTATCGCGGCGACCGCGCTTGTCACGGCTTGACGCTGCGGCCGGCGAAGGCCTCGAATCCGAGCGCGCCCAATAGCGTCGGCTTTGGCAGAGCGGGGTCGCGGGTATGGACGGTCGCGACAACCGAGAGCCCCGGCCGGAGCGCAACCTCCTTCAGCACCTCCTCGGGGAAGTTCACGCGCACCGCGACCCGCTGGACGACCTTGGTGAAGTTGCCGGTCGCATTGTCCGGGGGAAGAAGCGAGAACTCCGCGCCAGAGGCTGGGGAGATCGAAGACACCACGCCCTCGACCACCTTGCTGTCGAGCGCGTCGACGGAGACGTCCACTTTCTGCCCTGGCTTGATGTCGCCAAGCTGGGTCTCCTTGAAGTTGGCGTCGACGTAGGAGGCGTTGAGCGGCACCAGCGCCATCAGTCGGGTTCCCGCCTGCACGAAGTTTCCGACCTCAGCCGCCTTGTTGCCGATGGTTCCGTCGAATGGAGCGAGGACGCGGGTGAAGGAAAGATTGCGCTCCGCCATCTCCAAGGCGGTCACGAGCTCGTTTCGCTGGCGCGCGGCCTCGTCTTTCTGCGCCTTGAGCACATCGAGATTGGCCTTTGCGCCGTCGAGCGCCGCGACGGCCGACGCGTGGCTCGCCTTGGCGGCGGCCAAGCCGGCGATGGTGCGGTCGCGATCGGCGGTTGCCTGCTCGAGACGCTGTTGCGAGCCGAAGTTGGTCTGCGCGAGTTTGAACGACCGGTCATATTCGAGGGCTGCCCGCTCGACCTCGGCCTCGGCGCTCTTCTCCTGCGCCGCCGCCGAATCGACCTGGGCTCCGGCCTGGGCGATGATTGCGGCCTGCGCGTCGATCTGCCGGCCGAAGCGGGCGATGGTCGCGTCCTGGGTGCCGATGCGCGCCCGGGCCGCGTCGACGGCGTTCTGGTAGTCGCCGTCATCGATCGAAGCGAGCAGGTCGCCCTTGTGCACGATCTGGTTGTCAACCACCGGAACCGCGGTCAAGTGGCCCATGGCCTTGGCGGCGATGATCGCGGTGTCGGCGCCGACATAGGCGTCGTCGGTCGAGACGAGGAAGCGACCCTCGACGAAATAATCGTAGGCCGTTTTGCCGCCATAGCCGAGCGCGGCCAGAATCAGAACCGGGACGATGAACCGGCGAAGCCCCGCTCTCTTGAGCCGAGCCGCCTTAACGACGGGGTGGCCGCCGGGTACGACCGGCGCGCCCATCGCCGGCGCAGGGGCGAGAGCGCCAGGCGGGCTGGCCGCTGGGGAAGGCAGGTTAGCCGAAGGGTGAGCGTCCGCCGGAGACACGCTCCCCGCGGCGGGCTCTATGCCCTTGACGTCCTCGACCATGGTAAAGCCCGCTCTGACCCGTTGCCCGACCGAACGGTTCGGTCATTTCTCGTTGACGTAGCGCAAGCGAGAGCGTATCGCAACAAGAATCGAACCGAACGGTTCGGTCATCCCCGCGAGCGGAAGGGCAGGCTATGGAATCGGAGGCGTTGGAGCGGGAAGCTCCAGCCAATGACGGCAGCGCGAAAAGGCGCCAGATCATGGACGGGGCGCGGCAGGTGTTTTTGAGCGCCGGCTTCGACGGCGCGAGCATGAATGACATCGCCCGCGCGGCGGGCGTCTCCAAGGGCACGCTCTACGCCTACTTCGACTCCAAGGACCAATTGTTCGAAGCGATCATTCGGGGCGAATTTGCGCAAGCCGCCGAGCGCCTGTGCACCTTCCGACGAGAGGGCGATGCGCGCGACATGCTCACGGACTTTGGCGTCCGCCTCATTAGCCGCATGTCCGAGCCAGTAACGCGGGCTCTGGCTCGGGTCGTTATCGCGGCTGCGGAAAAATTCCCCAATATCGGGCGCGCCTTCTATGAGGCTGGCCCGTTATACGGCGCGACGCGGCTTGCGGCGGAACTTGAAGACTTGGAAAGGTTGGGCGTGCTGAGCGTCCCCGATCCGGAGCGCGCCGCCTGGCAGTTCGTCGATCTCTGCCAGAGCTATGTCTACAAGCGCCTCCTGTTCGGGGTGGTGGACTCGATCAGCCGCGAGGATATCGAAGCCTCGGTCGAGACCGGGGTCGATGTCTTTCTCAAGGCTTATGGCGCTTAAGGCTTAAGGCTTAAGCGCTTAGCGCGGGAAGACCAGGAGCCGGCTCCTCGCAGATGCGGCCGACCACGTCGCCTGGGATCGACTAACGAGGCAAAGGCCCTGGTTTGGCCTGGTCAAGCATGAAGCAGCTTGACTTATCTCTGATAAGTGATAAAAGATGAAAATCATCACTTATCAAGTATCACTGCGATGACCATAGCGGAACGCCGAACTCCCGAAGAGACCCGCTCCTGCATCCTCGCGGTAGCCTGGGACCTCTTCCGGCAGCTCGGGTCGCGCACGACGATGGCCGACGTGGCCGAGAAGCTGGGGATGTCGAGCGCCAATGTCTATCGCTTCTTCCCCTCCAAGCAGGCGCTGAACGAAGCGGTTTGCGAGGGCCTTCTCGGCGAACTCTTGAAGGCGGCGCGCAGCGAGCTCGAGGCGCCAGGAAGGGCCTCCCAACGCATCGCCGGGATAATGCTGACCATACATCGCCTGATGCGTGACCAGATGACCGATCAGGCGCGGGTGCACGAGGTTGTTCAGAGTGCGTGCGACGAAGTCTGGCCGCCGATTGTCGATTATCTCCACAAATGCGCGGCGATGCTCGCGGACGTGATCGCTGAAGGTCAGTCGACAGGGGAGTTCGGTCCCGGCGACCCGAAGGAGCTTGGCTGGCGGACGCTGCAGGCCTGTGTGGTCATCCAGAATCCCACCATGATCGCGCAATACCCGGCGATCCGCCCGGAGGCGCGGCCCGAGGACGCGGTCGAATTCGCTTTGCGCGCGCTCTTGAACAAAAACCCACCCGGACCGATCTCGGGAAGACCTGAGCCATGAAGCCGCATGCGTCTCTTCTGGCGATTGGCTTGGGGCTGCTCGCGGCCGGCTGCAACCAGACGCATGAGGCAGCCAGGCCCGCTGAGCCCCGCCCGGTTCTGGTCGCGGACGCGCATTTCGCCCCCCGCGAGGAGGCGCAGGTTCTGGCTGGGGTGATCAAGGCGCGCGTTGAAAGCGATCTGTCCTTCCGGGTCGGCGGCAAGATAGCCGCCCGGCTTGTCGACGCTGGCGCTTTCGTGCGCGAAGGCGACGCGCTGGCGAAGCTCGACGAGACCGACTTTCGCCTGCAACTCGAGGAAGCGGACGCGGAACTGAGTTCGGCGAAAGCCGCGCTCGTTCAGGCGGAGGCGGAAGAGCGGCGCCTGACCATCCTTTCCAGGCAGGGTTGGACGGCGAACGCCGACTTCGACCGTGCGCACTCCGCCGCCGAGCAGGCGCGCGCCGCCGTCGCGCGCGCCGACCGTGCGGTCGATCTCGCCCGCAACGCCATGGACTACACGACCCTGCGCGCCGACGCCGACGGCGTCATCAGCGCGGTCATGGCCGAGCCCGGCCAGGTCGTCGCCGCCAGCGCGCCGATCGTTCGGCTCGCTCACACAGTCGAGCAAGAGGCGGCGGTCTCCGTCCCAGAAACATTGCTTGATCGGGCACGCTCCGAGCCGGCGCGCGTGGAATTCTGGGCTCTTCCCGGCGTCTCCGTCCCGGCCAAGCTGCGCGAGCTTTCCCCAACTTCAGATCCTGCGACCCGCACCTATCCGGCGCGCTTCACCTTGATCGGCGCGCCGTCCGACGTGCGGCTCGGAATGAGCATCACTGTCTCGCTCAGCGCTGCTGCCGAAAAGGTCGCTCGGGTGCCGGTCGCCGCTCTGTTCGACACGGGGAAGGGGCCGAGCGTCTGGGTGGTCGATCCCGCCAGGGAGACGTTACGGGCCGCGCGAGTCGCGCTGACGGGCTACGACTCCGAGCAGGCCTTCATCAGCGCGGGAGTTCCGGAGGGGGCGAAGATCGTGGCGCTCGGCGTCCATAAGTTGTCGGAGGGAGAAAAGGTCAGGGTGGTTGAAAACCTCGCGGGGTTGTGATGGGCCAGTTCAACCTGTCGAGCTGGGCGATCCGACATCCCCAGCTGACCACATTTCTCATCATCGTAATCGGCCTCGCCGGCGTCCTTTCCTATTCACGGCTCGGCCGAGCCGAAGATCCCAACTTCACCATCAAGGTCGCGATCGTCACCCTCGAATGGCCCGGCGCGACCAGCGAGGAAATGCAGTCGCAGGTTGCCGACCGCGTTGAAAAGAAACTCCAGGAACTCCCCTGGGTCGACAAGATCGAGACGTACAGCAAGCCTTCCTTCGCCTCCATTTCGCTGACGTTCCGCGATTCGACCCCGCCGCGCGAAGTGCCGATGCTCTTTCTCGAGCTTCGCAAGAAGATGGTCGACGTGCGTCCCGATCTGCCCGACGGGGTTGTCGGGCCCTTGGTCAACGACACTTTCGGAGACGTTGACTCGGTCCTCTATACAATCACGGGCGACGGCGCCTCCTACGCGCAGTTGAAGGACGTCGCCGAAGCGTTTCGCAAGCGCCTCCAGCGCGTTCCGGACGTCACCAAGGTCGATCTCTACGGCGACCAGCCGGAGCGCATTTTCGTCGAGTTCAGTCACGCCAAGCTCGCCACGCTCGGCGCTCCGCTCCAGTCGCTTTTCGATTCGATCGCCAAACAGAACGCCCTTGCTCCCGCGGGCGAGTTTCAGACCGATGCGCAGCGAATGCCGGTCCGCGTGACTGGCGCGCAGCAGGCGGCGGAGGCTGTGGCGGAAACGCCGGTCTTTGCCGGCGGCCAGACGTTCCGTCTCGGCGACGTGGCGAATGTCTATCACGGCTACCAGGACCCGCCGTCGTTTCTCATCCGCGCCCAGGGCCAGCCCGCGCTTGAAGTCGGCGTCGTGATGCAGAAGGGCGGCGACATCCTGGCGCTCGGCAAGGTGCTCGACGCGACGGTCGGCGAGTTCGAGTTGGAACTCCCGCGCGGCGTGACGATCGCACGCATCGCCGATCAGCCGGCGGTCGTCGACAAGGCGGTGTTCGAATTCACGCGGTCGTTTGTCGAGGCGCTGACGATCGTGCTCGCAGTGAGCTTCCTTTCGCTCGGCTGGCGCGCCGGTTTCGTGGTCGCGACGTCGGTCCCGCTCGTGCTGGCGATCGTCTTCGTCGTGATGGCGCTGATCGGCCTCGACCTCCATCGGATCACGCTTGGCGCATTGATCATCGCGCTGGGGCTTTTGGTCGACGACGCCATCATCGCGACCGAGATGATTGTGGTGAAACTCGAACAGGGCTGGGACCGCGAACGCGCAGCCTCCTTCGCCTGGACCTCGACCGCTTTCCCGATGTTGACCGGGACCCTAATCACCGCCGCTGGGTTCATGCCGATCGGCCTCGCGAATTCCGCGGTCGGCGAATATGCCGGCGGCATCTTCTGGGTGGTTGGGATATCGCTCGTCGCTTCGTGGTTCGTCGCCGTTCTCTTCACCCCCTACCTCGGTTTCAAGCTGCTCCCTGACTATGCGGGGCGTGGCCGCCGGCGGGACGAAAAAGCGATCTACTCTACGCCATTCTACCGAACCTTCCGCAAGGCGCTCGAGTTCTGCGTCGCTCGTCCGCTCGTCGTCATCTCGGTCGCCGCGGCGCTCCTGGGTCTGGGCTTAAGCCAGTTCAGCAAGGTCCAGCAGCAGTTCTTTCCTTTATCGGAGCGACCCGAGTTGTTCTTCGAGCTGCGGCTCGCGGAAGGCTCCTCGATGCAAGCGACCGAGGCTGCGGTCAAGGAGGCCGAGAAACTCCTGGCCGGCGACAAGGACGCGGCTTCCTACACCGCCTATATCGGCCAAAGCTCGCCCAGATTCTGGCTCGGGCTGCAGCCGGTGCAGCCGAACGAATCCTTCGCCCAGATCGTCGTCGTCGCGCGGGACGTCGAGGCGCGCGAACGCATCAAGGCGCGAATTGAGGCCGCGGTCGCCAAAGGCGCGCTCTCTCAGGCGCGGGTACGGCTCGATCGGTTCAATTTTGGTCCGCCGGTCGGCTTCCCGGTGCAGTTCCGGGTCATCGGGCCGGATCCGGAGGTGGCGCATAGCATCGCCAGACAGGTGCGCGACGTCATGCGCGCTGACCGCCGACTCATCGACCCCTATCTCGACTGGGGTGAAAAGATGCCCTCGCTCAGGCTCGAGGTCGATCAAGCGCGAGCCCGAGCGCTTGGCCTCACCCCACAAGACATCGCTCGGACATTGCAGACGCTGGTCGGCGGCGCGACGGTGACGACGCTGAGAGTGGGCGAAGAGCGGGTCGACGTCGTCGCGCGCGCAATTCCCAGCGAACGCGCTGAACTCGATCGAATCGAGGATATGACCGTCGCCTCGCGCGATGGCGCGCCTGTGCCTGTCGGCCAGGTGGCGCGCGTCGTCCGCACGACCGAAGAGCCGATCCTCCGGCGCAGGAATCGCGAGCCGGTCGTCACCGCGGTCGCCGATGTGGTCGACGGCGTGCAGCCGCCCGATGTCTCGCTGTCGCTGTGGCCGAAGCTCGCCGCAATCCGAGATGCGATGCCGCTCGGCTACCGCATCGAGATGGGTGGCGCGATCGAGGAATCCCAGAAAGGCAACAGCTCCATCTTTGTGCTCTTCCCGGTCATGATCATGATCATGCTGACGGTCTTGATGGCTCAGATGCAAAGCTTCTCGCGGCTCGCCATGGTGTTCTTCACCGCGCCCCTCGGCATCGTCGGCGCATCGCTCGCCCTTAATCTGGCGGGCAAGCCGTTCGGCTTCGTGGCGCTGCTCGGACTGATAGCGCTTGCCGGCATGGACATGCGCAACACCGTGATCCTGGTTGATCAGATCGAGACCGACGTCCGCGAGCACGGGCTTTCGCGGCGCGAGGCGATCGTGTTTTCGACCATGCGGCGCGCCAGGCCTGTCGCGCTCACCGCGCTTGCGGCGATCCTCGCGATGATCCCGCTGTCGGAGAGCGCATTCTGGGGTCCGATGGCCTTCACGATCATGGGCGGCCTCTCGGTCGCGACGTTCTTGACGCTGTTCCTGCTGCCGGCCGTCTACGCCCTGTGGCACCGCCGCTCGCTCGGGCCGACGAGCGAACAGGCCCCTGATCGCCGCCCGGCCTTCGGTTTGCCGGCCGCGTCGGCGGCGCCGGCGGAGTAGCGGCTCTTAACCCTTCCCGAGAAGCGGGCGGTCAGTTCGCTTTTTCGTCCACGGCGAGCGGATGGATCATGTCCTCGGGGCGGACCCATTCGTCGAACTGATCGGCGGTGACGAATCCTAGCGCCAGCGCCGCCTCCTTAAGGCTCATGTCCTCGCGATGGGCTTTGATCGCAATCTGCGCCGCCTTTTCGTAGCCGATATGCGGGTTGAGCGCCGTCACCAGCATGAGCGAATTGTCGAGATGCTCCTTGATGCGCTTCTCGTTCGGCTCGATGCCGGAGGCGCAATGTTCGTCGAACGAAAGGCACCCATCGGTCAGAAGCTGCGCGGATTCGAGCACATTGTGCAGGATCACGGGCTTGTAGACGTTGAGCTGGAAATGCCCCTGCGACCCGGCCATGGCGACGGACAGGTCGTTGCCGAACACCTGCACGGCGACCATGGTCAAGGCTTCGGACTGGGTCGGGTTGATCTTCCCCGGCATGATCGAGGAGCCGGGCTCGTTTTCGGGAATCTTCAGTTCGCCAATGCCGGCTCGCGGTCCGCTGACATAGAGGCGGATGTCGTTGGCCAATTTCATGGCTACGCCGGCCAGAGTTCGGAGCGCGGCGCTGACGTTGACCATGGCGTCGTCCGCGGACAAGGCGGCGAACTTGTTGGGCGCCGAGGTGAACGGCTCGCCCGTTTCCTCAGCGAGAATGCGCGCGACCGTCTCGCCGAAACGTGGATCCGCGTTGAGGCCGGTGCCGACCGCCGTTCCGCCGATCGCGAGCGGCATCAGTCCTTCGCAGGCTTGCTCAACGCCTGCGATCGCCTGGTCGAGCTGAGCGGCCCAGCCCGAAATGACTTGCCCGAGCGTGAGCGGCGTCGCGTCCTGCATATGTGTCCGGCCGACCATGATGATGTTGGAAAAAACCTTCGCCTTTGCGTTCAGCGTGTCGCGCAACTGAGAGACCGCCGGCAGCAGCGCCTCCCTGATCCGCATGGCCGCGGCAATATGCATGACGGTCGGAAACACGTCGTTCGACGACTGACTGTGGTTGACGTCGTCGTTCGGATGGATCGGCTTCTTCGATCCCGCCACGCCGCCGGCTATCTGAATGGCTCGGTTGGCGATCACCTCGTTGGCGTTCATGTTGGACTGGGTGCCGGACCCGGTCTGAAACACGACCAGCGGAAACTCTTGGTCGAGCTTGCCGTCGATGACGTCCTGAGACGCGCGGACGATGAGATCGACCTTTTCCTTCGACAATTGCTTAAGCTCGAGATTGGCCAGCGCCGCGCATTTCTTCAAGAGACCGAAGGCCCGGATGACCGGCCTCCCCCAGCGGTGCCGCTCGACGCCAATGACAAAATTGAGACGTGAGCGCTCGGTCTGCGCGCCCCATAGATGCTCGGCCGGCACCCGCACTTCGCCGAGCGCATCCTTCTCGATACGCCAATTCTCAGTCTTCGCCGATGCGCTCGTCATGATGGTCCTGTCTCCTGGACAAGCATTTGCGAGGATGCGCCCCCAAAAGCAAGGCGCGCACACTTGCTCCGAGCGCGCTCCTTCTCTATAAGCCGGCGCTTCGCGCCCAATCCGACACCCCTGGAGGCAGGGCGCGAAAACTTAAATAGAGGACATCATCATGGCAGCGATCAAGCAACTCGCGGCCGTGACGCGCAGCGGGACAGGCAAGGGGGCCGCCCGCTCCGTTCGTCGCGAAGGCCGCGTTCCAGCCGTCATCTATGGCGGCGGCGCCAAACCTGAGCCGATCTCGGTCGACTACAAGGACGTCAACAAGTTCATCTACGCCGGCCACTTCCTGACCTCGATCTTCGAGCTCGAAGTCGACGGGCGCAAGGAGCGGGTCCTGCCGCGCGACTACCAGCTCGACGTCGTCACCGACCGGCCGGTTCATGTTGATTTCCTGAGACTCGCGCCGGGATCGCGCGTGCGCATCGGCATCCCCGTGCACGTCGCCAATCGCGAAGGCTCGCCCGGATTGAAAAAGGGCGGCGCGGTCAATCTGGTGCTGCACACGGTCGAGGTCATGGCGCCGGCCGACGACATTCCGGAATTGATCACCATCGACCTTGCTGGCATGGATTTCCACGATTCGGTGCATGTGTCGGCGCTCAAGCTGCCTGAAGGCTGCCGGCCGCTGAGCGGGACGGCTGACCTGACCGTGGTGACGATCGTGCCGCCGACGGTCATGGTCGAAGAGACGCCAGCGGCCGCATCGCCTGCGGCTGGGGCGGCGCCCGCAGCTGGGGCTGCAGCGACGCCTGCGGCTGGAGCAGCGCCCGCGGCTGGCGCGGCTAAGGGCGCTGCCGCGCCAGCGAAAGGCGCAGCCGCGCCGGCCGCCGCGAAGCCCGCCGCCAAGAAGTAAGGGGCCAAGCGCGTCTCTCGCTGGCCCCGCCTCGCCGGCGCCCTTAGCTTCGGCGCCGGACTTGCCGCTCAGGCTGATCGATCGGGGACCCCATGCTGGTCATTGCGGGGCTCGGCAATCCGGGCGCGCAATATGCGCGCAACCGCCATAACATCGGCTTCATGGCGGTTGACGCGATCGCCGAGCGGGCCCGGTTCGGCCCCTTTCGCGCCCGCCATCAGGGGCTGACGGCGGAGGGGCTCGTCGGCGACGAGCGGGTGATGCTGCTCAAGCCGCAGACCTACATGAACGAGTCCGGGCGCAGCGTCGGCGAGGCGATGCGGTATCTCAAGCTCGACCTCGAGGCGCTCGTCGTGATCCACGACGAACTCGATCTCGCCCCCGGCAAGGTGAGGGTCAAGGTCGGCGGCGGCGACGCGGGCCACAATGGCTTGCGCTCGATCACCGCCCATCTCGGCCCGGGCTACAAGCGGGTCAGGATCGGCATCGGCCATCCGGGCGACAAGGCGCTCGTCTACAATTATGTCCTCAATGACTTCGCCAAATCCGAGGCTGGCTGGGTCGAAGCCGTATGCCGGGCCATCGCCGAAGCCGCGCCCCTCTTGGCTACGGGCCAGGACGCAAGCTTCCAGAACAAGACCCATCTCGCCATCGAGGCGGCCGGCTTCGGCGAGAAGTCCAGCGCCTGACTAGAGTTTGTGCCCCAAACAGCGTTCTCGTGACAGCGCGGATCGACCGACGCGAGAATTCCTCGCAAATAAGTGCGAGTAAACGCTAGTAAGCGTTAGTAAACGCTAGTAAATTTGCTAGCGTTTACTAGCGTTTATTTTTCCGAATCGAGACTTTTCAAAGGGTTACGGGCGGAAAAAGTAAAAATCCCTCAACTCCATGTCACACTGTGTCTCAGATACCACAGGCGTGTTCCCTTCGCGCTCCTTCATCTCGCGGCTCCGGTTCAATTCGGCGAAGGATAATGTAATACCATCGATTTTGGATTCACGCAATGATTTGCACGCCGCTCGTCGAGTCTAGGTTTTCGCTTGCGCGGGAATGACAAGGACGGCCGCTCGTGTCGCAATCCTCAAAGCGCGTTGCTGTCCCCGGGGATGACGAGCCGGGGAATTTCCGGCGCTTGAGCCGACGGAGAGGAAAATCCTATATGCAATCCACGCGCTAAAGCCGCAACGGGCGAAACGGGAAGCCCGTTCGACGCCGGCCGACGGTTGAGGAACGTTATGGACAGCTGGTTGGATCGGGACGGCCATCCGGCGACGCGCACCGAGGTGCACTATGGCGCCCGGATGATCCGCTGCTTCGTCGAGCGGCCCAGAAGCGTGCACGACATGCTCACGAACGCGGCCGGGCGCCGCCCGCGGGGGCCAGCGCTCATCTGCGGCGAAGAGCGACTGAGCTACGCCGAGCTCGACGCTCGGGTAGGCGAGGCCGCGGGGGGCTTGAGGGCGCTTGGGGTCGAGAAAAGCGATCGCGTCGCCATGGTGCTTGGCAACAGCGTCGCGTTTGTCGTCGTGCTCTTCGCCATAGCGCGGCTGGGGGCCGTGTCGGTTCCGCTCAACATCCGTCATACGCTGGCCGAGAACAGCCACATCATCGATGATTGCGCGGCGAAGGTCGTGGTCTGCGAATCCGACCTCGCCGACCGCGTTCCGGCGCCGGGCGCCCCCGCCAGTCTGAAGCACGCCGTCGCCATCCGGCGCGAAGGCGGCGTGAGGCTCGCCGAGTTCGGCGACGCCGCGCCGGTTCGGGAGGCCGAGGCAGTCGGGGAGGAAGAGACCGCGACGATTCTCTATACGTCCGGCACGACCGGCCGGCCGAAAGGCGCGATGCTCACCCATCTCAGCATCGCCCATTCCGTCATCCACTATCGCGTGACGATGGGGCTCACCGAAGATGACATTGGTCTCATCGCCGTTCCCATGAGCCATGTGACCGGCCTCATCGCCCTTGTGCACGCCATGGTCCATTGCGCCGGGACGCTCGTCGTCATGCCGGCGTTCAAGGCGAGCGAATTCATCGATCTCGCCGCGCGTCATCGCATGACCTACACGCTCATCGTGCCGGCGATGTTCAATCTTTGCCTGCTCGCGCCCAATTTCGAAACGGCGGATCTCTCTTCTTGGCGCGTCTCTGGTTATGGCGGGGCGATCATGCCGGAGGCGACGCTCGAGCGCATCGCCGAGAAGCTGCCGAGACTGAAGCTCTTGAATTGCTACGGCGCGACCGAAACCACCTCGCCCGCGGCGATCATGCCTCCGGAGCACACGGTTAAGCGAAAGGAGTTCGTCGGCCTCGCCGTGTCCTGCGGCGACATTCTGGTCATGGACGCGGACGGTGTGCAGGCGCCTTACGGGACGCCCGGCGAAATCTACATCGGCGGCGCCATGGTCGCGCCGGGCTATTTCAACAACAGGCAAGCGACCGAGCGCGAGTTCGTCGCCGGCTACTGGAAGTCCGGCGATCTCGGCATCATGGATGAGACGGGCTACCTGCGCGTGATCGATCGCATCAAGGATGTGATCAACCGCGGCGGGTTCAAGATCTATGCTTCCGAGGTCGAGAACGTCCTGCTCGAACATCCCGACGTCGTCGAGGTCGCGGTCGTGGCGAAGCCATGCCCCGTGCTTGGCGAGCGCGTTCACGCCTTCGTCGTGCTCCGGAACGCCGTCGAAGAAGCGGAGCTTCAGCGCCACTGCGCCGACGTCCTCGCTGATTACAAGGTCCCGGAGACGTTCCGCCGCCTCGAAGGGACGCTGCCGCGCAACGCCAACGGCAAGGTTCTCAAGCGGGGCTTGCGCGAGATCCTCGTGGCGTGAGGCGCGGCGCGCTGCAGCGCGCCTAAGCCGCGTGCGCGCGTTGGCGTCGTCGCATGCGGCGCCGACGCCGCTCCGGCGCCTCGGGGGTCGATTCGGAAGTCAGCGCCGGCAGCGTGTCCATCACCCGTTCGGGCGGGAAGATGACGATCACTTCGGTGCCGATCCGCACGGTCGAGTTCAGGCGGAATTCTCCGCCGTGCAATTCGACCAGCCCCTTGACGATCGGCAACCCGAGGCCCGTCCCTTCTTCCGCATTTTTCTGCGCCAGCGTACCCCGGCCGAAAGACGACAGCACGATCGGAATCTCCTCGGGAGGAATGCCGGGCCCGGTGTCGGCGATGGCGAGATATTGTCCTCCCTTCCGGGTCCAGCCGACTTTGATCGTGATCGCGCCGCTTTGAGGCGTAAACTTGATCGCGTTGCTGAGCAGGTTGAGCGTCACCTGACGCACCGCGCGCTCGTCCGCCCAGATGCGCGGCAATCCGGCTTCCATCGCTTCGGTGATGACGAGATGGCGCCGCTCGATTCTGAGCCATAGGAGACGAAGGCATTCCTCGACCACTGCGGTCAGCGAGACGGGCTCCTCCTTGAGTTCGTATCGCCCCGCCTCGACCCGCGACAGGTCGAGGATTTCGTTGATCAGCATCAAAAGGTGCTGGCCGCTCGCGTGGATGTCGTTGGAATATTCCTTGTATGCAGGCAGCGAGTGGGGGCCGAACAATTCGCCTTTCATCACCTCCGAGAATCCGAGGATCGCGTTGAGCGGCGTGCGCAGTTCATGGCTCATGGTCGCGAGAAAGCGCGACTTGGCGAGGTTGGCGCTTTCCGCGCGGCGGCGGGCCTCGTCGGAATTGAGCTTCGCCTGCTCGAGCTCGGCGATGAGCGAGTCCTTCTCCGCCTGAAATGAGATGTTCTCCGAGGCCGTGGCGTGCAGGCGCCGCGCAACGATGAGGAAATAGCCGACGACGCCAATCGCCAGCGCCGCCGTCGGCAAGGCCGCTCCGTGCAGGCGGGGGGCGTAAAGGAGGATCACGCCGACGATCATCGGCAGCATGCCGGCGACAAAAGCCGCCGGAATGGCCGCCGCCAAGAGCGACATCACGGTCGAGACGAGCAGCATCACGATGATGGCGAACGCGTGCGCGTTCGGGTCATGTTTTTCGAGCAGCTCGACAATAAGATAGGCCCAGGCCGAGCCGCTGAGCGCGGTGGAAAAAACGAACTTGCGCCGCCACGCGCCGGCCGTCCTTTCCTTGTCGCTGCTGTCCAGAAAGGCGATCGGCAGCGAATAGCCGATCGCGATGGCGCAGGAGATGAAGGTGATCCAGGTCGTCAGCGGCCCGGCGTCAATAAAGGCCAACGCCGTCGCGCAAACGCCAAGCGCGATGATGCCGAGCATCGGGGTGGCGCTGCGGTTGATTTCCGCGAAAAGGCGCACCATCGCGGTCGAGTGCGTGGGGATGGCGTCAGGCTCGGAGAGGGACCGCCGCGCCTCTCTGAGCTGGAGCGTCATCTTGCGCCGGCGCGCGGCGGCTTCGGAATTGGCTTTGCCGCCGCTCCCGCTCCCGCCCAGGTCCGCCCCGACATCACGCATAGCCGCCCGACACGCACGCTCTTACTCGCGTCAATCATGCGGCTCAATTGATTAACGAGCTGCTGACGCAATCGCTTGGAATTGAGAGATTTTTGAGGATAATTTGATTAAGGTTGCTTGGTCCGACGCCGGCGGTTGGTTCGGGCATTTCCTTTGCGAGAGGCTCTGGAAGCCCTCCCGCCTATTTGTCGGGTTTCGGGAATGCGAATCCTCGCCTTCCCTCTGAGCGCTGAGACGCAATAGGTAGTAATACCAATTGTGGCGCAACGGACTTCGACCCCAGGTTTAGGATCTTTACAGCTTACGCGGGCGTTCGCGGGCCTCGCGAGGCGGCCAAAGCAGCATGAAGCTCTACAACTCCAGTTTGGCGCCAAGCCCTCGCCGTGTGCGCATTTTCCTGGCCGAAAAGGGCGTCTCAATCCCGTATGTCGAGATCGATCTCGCCAAGCTCGAGCACAAGACGGCGGAATTCGCAGGCCTCAATCCCTTCGAGACAATTCCGATCCTCGAGCTCGACGACGGGACGAGGATCGCCGAGACGATCGCCATCTGCCGTTACATCGAGGCTTTATGGCCGGAGCCGAACCTGTTCGGCTCGACCGCCCTCGAGCAGGCGACAATCGAGATGTGGCAGCGCCAGCTCGAGTTGCGCCTCCTGCTGCCGATCGCGCAAGTCGTGCGTCACAGCCATCCGAAAATGGCGGAGATGGAAAATCCGCAGGTTCCCGATTGGGCCGCGATCAATCGGCCGAAGGCGCTTCATGCGATGGAGATTGTCGACGAGGCCTTGCGCGACCGGCCGTTCATCGCGGGCGACCGTTTCACTGTCGCCGATATCACCGGGCTGGTGGCGCTTGATTTCGCCAAGTCCGCGCGGATCGCGATCCCGCCGGAGCTTGTTCATCTCAACCGCTGGCACGAGGGCTTGAAAGCCAGGCCCAGCGCGGCTGCGTGAGGCGCTGGCCCAAGGGCCGGCGCCTCGCGCTCTTTCTTATGCGCTTGCTTGCTTAGTTGCAGACGCGCACGCCGCCGCGCCACCAGCAGTGGCGGCCATACGGATGGGCGTAGGGATGCGCATAGGGATGCGCATAGACGCCGCCGTTCGGTCGGCATCCGCCATGGGGTCCCCGATGAAAGCCGGCGCCGCAGCCGCCCGCTGTGAGGGTGAAGACGGACGGGGCCTTGTCAGCAGGCGCGAACGGCATCGCTTGAGACGGCGCGGCGGTCGCGAGGCCGGCGAAGGCAACGGCAGAGGCAATCAAGATGTTTCGCATTAAGTTCGCCTTTCGATTTGCAGCGGCGCGAGCCTTAAAGAGGGTTCGTTGAACGCCCGCTGAATAGATTGAGGCTGTCCGGCCTCATTCGTTAAGGATGGTTGCCCTCTGTCGGGCAGATGGGCGGGGAAAAGCGGCCAAGCCGCTTCACGAAGCCCCTCGACAGGTCGCGGCAAAACTGCCAGTGCGGGGCAAATGGCCAAGTTTCGTTCTTCTTATGTCTGCCAGAATTGCGGCGCCATTACCCAGCGCTGGCAGGGCAAGTGCGAATCCTGCGGCGAGTGGAACACGATCATCGAAGAAGCGGCGGCGCTCGGCGTCGGCGGCGCGGCCTCCCGGCGGGGAGCGGCGGGCCGGCCGTTTCCGCTTGAAGACCTGTCGGGCGCAACAAAGTCCGAGCCGCGTCTCGTCACCGGCATCGGCGAACTCGACCGGGTTGCCGGCGGCGGGTTTGTGCCCGGTTCGGCGACGCTGATCGGCGGCGAGCCGGGCATCGGCAAGTCGACGCTGCTGATCCAGGCTTGCGCTGCGGTCGCGCGGTCGGGAGGCCGTGTCGTCTACGTCTCGGGCGAGGAATCGACTGCCCAGGTTCGTCTGCGCGCGGCCCGGCTCGGGCTCGGCGACGCTCCCGTGCAGCTCGCGGCGCAAACCTTCGTCGAGGATATCGTGGCGACGCTCGGCTCGGGCGACGCGCCGAAATTCGTGGTCATCGATTCCATTCAGACCATGTGGAGCGATGCGATCGAATCGGCGCCCGGGACGGTCAGCCAGGTGCGCGGCTCGGCGCAGGCTTTGATCCGCTTCGCCAAGGCGAGCGGCGCGGCCTTGCTGCTGGTCGGGCACGTGACCAAGGACGGCCAGATCGCCGGCCCGCGCGTGGTCGAGCATATGGTCGACGCGGTCTTCTCCTTCGAGGGCGACGGGGCGCACGCCTTCCGGCTCATGCGCGCGGCCAAGAACCGGTTCGGCGCGACCGACGAGGTCGGCGTGTTCGAGATGACCGGCGGCGGCCTCGCCGAAGTGCCGAACCCTTCGGCCTTGTTCCTCGCGGACCGGGACGGGGCCGCCCATCCCGGCGCTGCGGTCTTCGCCGGGGTCGAAGGGGCGCGGCCGCTTCTGGTCGAGATCCAGGCTTTGGTCGCCCCGACCACCCTAGGCACCCCGCGACGCGCCGTTGTCGGCTGGGAGCCGAGCCGCCTCGCCATGGTGCTTGCGGTGCTCGAGGCCCACGGGGGCATGAAGCTCGGCCAATATGACGTCTATCTCAACGTCGCCGGGGGCCTGAGGATTATGGAGCCTGCGGCGGATCTGGCCGCAGCGGCGGCGCTTATTTCCTCGCTCACCGGCGCGAGCTTGCCGCGCGACGCCGTCTATTTCGGCGAAATCGGCTTGTCGGGCTCGGTGCGCGCGGTGGCGCATCCGGGCCTGAGGCTCAAGGAGGCGGCCAAGCTTGGTTTTACGCGCGCGTTCGCGCCGCACTCGCCGCGCGCCGGCGGGGAGCCGGTCAATATCGCTGCACAGCCGATCGATAATGTGGCGGCGCTGGTCGCGCTGATCGCCGCGAGCGCAGTGGAAAGGAAGGCCGGATCTGTGAGGGCGCCGGCGAGAGTGGGGTGACGAAGTGAGGCGGCTTGGCTATAAGGCGCGCGCGTCGGCCGTTAAACGGCGCATGAGATGTTAGGCCGTCGTGCGACGAGGTTCGTTTCGCTTATGCCATCTTATCTCGATCTAGCGGTTCTCGGCATCGTTCTTGTATCAGCGCTATTGTCCATGATGCGGGGATTCACCCGTGAGGTTCTCGCCATCGCTTCGTGGGCGGCGGCCGCGGCGGCCGCCTATTATTTCTACCCCATGGTCATGCCTTACCTCACTCCCTATATCCATAAAGAGGTCATCGCCCAGGCGGCGGCCGCGGCCATTGTGTTCTTCGTCACGCTGATCATCGTGTCCCTGATCACGGTTCGGCTGTCGGACGCGATCCTCGACAGCAAGATTGGCGCCCTCGACCGGTCGCTGGGCTTCGTGTTCGGCGTCGCAAGAGGGTTTCTCCTTGCGGTCGTCGCCTTCGCCATCTTCAACTGGCTGGTCTCGGAGAAGCAGCAACCGGAATGGGTCAAGAACGCCAGGACGCGGCCGGTCCTCACCGAGACGGCCGATCGAATCGTCGCCATGCTGCCGACGGATGCGGCGCAGACGATCAACGGCTGGATCGAGTCGCACGCGAGCGCGGCGTCGAACGAGTTGAGAAACAACGCCGATGCGTCGCACCCGAAGACGGACGACGATCAACCGATCGCGGTGCCCTCGTCTCCGGCGCCGAAAAAAGATTCGAACTCGGGGTCGAACGGCGGGTCATCGCTGGACAAGCAGAAGCTCGACGCCCTGATCAACAAGAACGCTCCGTTCGCTCCGGCTCCAAGGCAGTGATGCAGACAGTGTCGGATCGCGATCGTCATTGCGAGCGAAGCGAAGCAATCCAGGGGAACGTAGAGCGCCCCGCGTCTCCTGGATCGCCGCGTCGCCATAGCCCGTCGCCAGACGGGCGTCCTTCCGGGCGCCCTATGGCTCCTCGCGATGACGATTCCATCCGAACGCAGCAAGCTCTAGCGTCGGACCTACCGGGCGGCGCCGACTTCGACCCTGACGGCGACCGATTGCGCGAAGAGTGCGGCGTCTTCGGCATTTTTGACCATCCCGACGCCGCCGCCATCACCGCGCTTGGCCTCCATGCTCTGCAGCATCGCGGCCAGGAAGCCGCCGGCATCGTCGCTTATGACGGCGTGCGGTTTCACTCGGAGCGCAGGCAAGGCCTGGTCGGCGACCACTTCTCCAACGCGGCGACCATCGACCGCCTGCCGGGACGGTCGGCGATCGGCCATGTGCGCTATTCGACCACCGGCGAGACCGTGCTGCGCAACGTCCAGCCGCTATTCGCCGAGCTTGAGGCTGGCGGCCTCGCGGTCGCCCACAACGGCAATTTGACCAACGGGCTCACGCTGCGCCGCGAGCTTATTCGCGGCGGCGCGATCTGCCAGTCGACCACCGATACGGAAGTCGTGCTCTTGCTCGCGGCCCGCTCGCGCCGGTCCAAGATCGTCGATCGTTTCGTCGAGGCTTTGGCCGAGATCGAAGGCGCCTACGCGCTCGTGGCGCTGACCAACAAGAAGCTCATCGGCGCCCGTGATCCGCTCGGCATCCGCCCGCTCGTGCTTGGCGAGTTCGAGGGCAGCCCGATTCTCTGCTCGGAGACCTGCGCGCTCGACATCATTGGCGCGAAATTCGTCCGCGACGTCGAGAATGGCGAAGTCGTGGTCATCGATGGCGACGGGGTGAAGAGCTTTTTCCCGCTAGCCAGGCAGCCGGCCCGGCCGTGCATCTTCGAATACATATATTTCGCGCGGCCGGACTCGATCGTTCATGGCCGAAGCGTTTACGACGCCCGCAAGGCGATGGGCGCGCAACTGGCGCGCGAGGCTCCTGCCGACGCCGACGTTGTGGTGCCGGTCCCCGACTCTGGCGTCCCGGCCGCGATCGGTTACGCGCAGGCCTGCGGCCTGCCGTTTGAACTCGGCATCATCCGCAACCATTATGTCGGGCGCACCTTCATTCAGCCGACTCAGTCGATTCGCGAGCTCGGCGTGCGGATGAAGCACAACGCCAACCGCGCCGTTGTCGAGGGCAAGCGCATCGTGCTCATCGACGATTTGATCGTGCGCGGCACGACCAGCGTCAAGATCACGCAAATGTTACGGGAGGCGGGCGCGCGCGAGATTCATTTCCGCATCTCGTCGCCGCCGATCGCCTATCCCGACTTCTACGGCATCGACACGCCCGAGCGCGACAAGCTGCTCGCCGCCCGCATGGACCTCGAGGAGATGCGCCGGTTCGTCGG
Organism: uncultured Alphaproteobacteria bacterium; assembly: GCA_963696665.1. Taxonomy (GTDB): domain Bacteria; phylum Pseudomonadota; class Alphaproteobacteria; order Rhizobiales; family Beijerinckiaceae; genus Roseiarcus. The sequence goes on along the minus strand of CAVOLE010000008.1, from coordinate 362,209 downwards.
CGCTGACTCGCTCGCCTTCCTCTCCGTGGATGGAATCTATCGCGCCATGGGCTATCCCGGCCGCAATCCGAGACAGCCGCAATTCACCGACCATTGCTTCACCGGCGACTATCCGACCCGCCTCGTCGACCAGTTCGGCGATCCCGGCCGCCAGCAATTGTCGCTTCTGGCGGAAGCGAGCTAGCTCAGATTGCATCTTGGCCAGGCGGCCAATTGTAGCCTCGTCATCGCGAGGAGCGAAGCGACGTGGCGATCCAGGGGTCGCAGGGCGTCCGACAACTCCTCGATTGCTTCGCTTCGCTCGCAATGACGATTGTGGTTAAGCCGCCGCGACTGACGCCCCCTGACGCGCCGCCTCGTTCCAATCGGCCAAATCATGCTCCGCCCGCGCGGACAGCGCGCGCTTGCGGGCTAGGCCTCGCTCCGGGCCGGCCAGGCGTTTTCCCGCCCCGTCAAAGCGCGGCTCGGCGATCGGGGGAAAGAGGCCGAAATTGACGTTCATCGGTTGGAACGAGCGCGGGCCGGCGTCGATCAATTCGATATGACCGCCGGTGATGTGGCCCATGAGCGCGCCGATCGCGGTCGTTGGCGGCGGCGGCTCAAGCGCAAGCCCCAGCCGCTCGGCGGCGGCGAGCCGGCCGGCGATAAGGCCGACCGCGGCGCTTTCGACATAGCCCTCGCAGCCGGTGATCTGGCCGGCGAAGCGCAGGCGTGGGCTCGCTTTCAGGCGCAGACGGGCGTCGAGCAGGCGAGGCGAATTGAGATAGGTGTTGCGGTGCATGCCGCCGAGCCGGGCGAATTCCGCCGCCTTCAATCCCGGAATCATGCGGAAGATGCGGCTCTGCTCGCCATATTTGAGCTTGGTCTGGAAGCCGACAATGTTGAACAGCGTGCCGAGCGCATTGTCCTGCCTGAGCTGGACCACGGCATAGGGTTTGATCTTCGGATCGTGCGCTGTTGGTGAGCCCGACCGGCTTCATCGGGCCATGGCGCAGGGTCTCGCGGCCGCGCTCGGCCATGACTTCGATCGGCAGGCAGCCGTCGAAATAGGGCGTGCCCTCGAACTCGCGGAACTCGGTCTTTTCCGCCTTGAGAAGGGCGTCGATAAAGGCCTCGTACTGGTCGCGGCTCATGGGGCAATTGACGTAAGCCCCGGCGTCCCCGCCCGGCCCCTCCTTGTCGTAGCGCGACTGCATCCACGCCACGTCCATATTGATCGAATGGCGGTGCACGATCGGCGCGATCGCGTCGAAAAAGGCGAGCGCGCCTTCGCCGGTCAGTTGGCCGATCGCCTCGGCCAAAGCCGGCGAGGTGAGCGGCCCGGTTGCGACAATCACATTGTCCCAGTCCTCCGGCGGCAGGCCGGCGATCTCGCCCCGGTCGAGGGTTATGAGAGGATGATTGAGAAGCGCGGCTTCGACCGCTTGCGAGAAGCCGTCGCGATCGACGGCGAGGGCGCCTCCGGCCGGCACCTGATGCGCGTCAGCTGCTTGAAGAACGATCGAGCCCAAAGCGCGCATCTCGCGATGCAGGATCCCGACCGCGTTGGTCGAGGAATCGTCGGACCGGAAGGAATTCGAGCACACGAGCTCGGCGAGATGGGGGGTATGGTGCGCGGCCGTGGTGCGGATCGGCCGCATTTCGTGCAGAATCACCGGGACCCCGGAATTCGCCGCTTGCCACGCGGCTTCCGAGCCGGCCAGACCTCCGCCAATGATGTGGATCGGACGCATGGGGGTGCTTGTCACAAAGCTTCACGCCAGCGTCAACGCGTTTTGTTGGCTTTATTGAGGAAGAGCGCCCGTCCGGGGGCCGACGCGCCGCCTACGGCGGCGCGTCTCGGCTTTATCAGGGTTTCGGAATTAGGCCGAAGCCTGGCCCGCCACCGAACGGCGCACGATGAATTCGATATCGCCGCGGCGAATGCCGATATCGTCCAGTTCGCGATCGGAAAGCTGGGACAATTCACGCACCGCTTCGCGATATCGGCGCCAAGCGGCGAGCTTCTCCGAAATCGTCTTGAGGGGGATCATAGTTACTCCTTTTCCGGCAGGCCGTGGCCTACCGCGCTGCAACATAATCACCCTTCGCGGTTCGCAGTAGGCACGCTTTAGGAAGTACAGACATGCATTTCCAGCATTGCTTGCGTCACCAATGTTGATCGAAAAGACCCGATTAGGTCTTTGGTTCGCCGATTTTCTTCTCAAACTGGCCGACTTTCAGACAGAATCGGTCCACGAAAATTATTAATTGGCGTTTACATATGTGATAAAATCATGACGATTCACGATGTGCGACGCAACAAAGGCGGCCGATACGCAGATCGCTGGCGTGCCGGCGCCCAAGCCGGGTCTCTCCATTTCCACACTGGACGCTGACGAAGTGATATGGTCGAAAAGGCGTTTGATTTCGGCCCCGCAAGCGCGAAACAACCGATGCGGCGGGCTTTTTCCGTGCGGCCATGGAGCGTGAAATGGAGAATTTAATAGCCCGTGTCGCGACCGCCGCGGAGTTGAGTCCGGATGTCGCGCGCAAGGCCGTCGGTCTGATTGGCGATTTCATCCAGCGCGAGGCGCCGGAGGAAGCCGTCACGGAACTGTTCGAGAAGGCGCCGGCCTTTCCGTCCATCATCGCCTCGAGCACGCAGACTGGCGGAGAGGGCATGGGAAAAGACCTGAAAGGCTTGATGGGCGTGGCCAGCGGCGCGATGGGCGGAGGCGGACTGATGGCGCTGGGCTCGGAATTGTTGGCTCTCGGCCTCGGCATGGAGCAGATCCAGACGCTCGGAAAGGAAGTTTTCGCTTACGCACGAGAGAAAGCGGGCGATCAGGTCGTGGGGGAAATCTCCGCCTCGATTCCCGGGCTTTCCCAGTTCATCTAGCGAGAGGCGGCGTTGGGCGCGGTCGCAAGCCTTTTTCCTGAGCTTACCGAGGCCGATTGGCGCAGAGCCGCTGAAGCCGCGCTCAAAGGCGCAAGCCTGGAAACGCTCACGTGGAAGACTGCGGATGGCCTTCGCGTCGAGCCCGTCTATCCGCCCGGGGAGGGCCCTAGGGCTACTCGACCCGGCGGTCCTTGGCGGATCATCGCGCGCCTCGATCATCCAAACGCCGACGAGGCCAACGCCCAAGCGCTCGACGACCTCGCCAATGGAGCGGACGGTCTCCAGGTCGTCTTCTCGGGCGCGCTCGGGGCTTATGGTTTTGGCCTCAGACGGTTCGATTCCGCCACGCTTCACAAGGCCTTCGATAGGGTCCGTTTCGATGCGGAGGCGCATTTCGAGCTTGATCTTGGGCCCGATGGCCCCGGTCAGGCGCTGGGTTTTGCCGCCCTGATCGAGCGCTCCGGCGCAAGGCCCGAGGATTGTCGGGTCGCATTCGGGCTCGACCCTTTCTCGGCCTCGGCCCGCGGACCGTTTCCAGCCGACTGGAGTCCTCACGCGAGGCGCACTGTCGAGACCGCGCTCGCATTGCGAGAGAGGGGTTTCCGGGGGCCGTTCCTGGTCGCTGACGCGCGCCCAGTCCATGCGGCCGGTGGAAGCCCTGCGCAGGAACTTGCATATGCGCTCGCCGGCGCCTTGAGCTTATTGCGGCTGCTCGATGGGACGGGGACGCCGCTTGGGGAAGCCCGCGCGCTGATCGCGTTCCGTCTGGCGGCCGACGCCGACGAACTGTCGACAATCTCGAAATTTCGCGCCTTGCGCATCACCTGGTCGCGCGTGGAGGAGGCCTGCGGCCTCGAGCCTCGCGGGGCTTATGTCCAGGCGGAGAGCGCCTGGCGCATGATGACGGCGCGCGATCCTTACGTGAATGTGATGCGCGGCGCGGCGGCGGCGTTCTCGGCCGGCCTCGGCGGCGCCGACAGCGTCAGCGTTCTGCCGCACACGCTCGCGGCCGGACTTCCTGACAGTCTCGCGCGGCGTCTCGCCCGCAACGCTGAGCTCATTCTCTTGCGCGAATCCAATCTCGGGTTTGTGGCCGATCCCGCCGCCGGCGCAGGCGCGTTCGAGGCGATGACCCACGCGCTTTGCGACAAGGCGTGGCGGCTCTTTCAGGAGATCGAGGGACAGGGCGGCTTGCCGTCGGCGCTCGCGAGCGGCGCGTTTCAACTTCAGGTCGCCGCGAGCGCGGCGGCGCTCGTTCGAAACGTTGCTTGCCTCAAGGCGCCGATCACCGGCGTGAGCGTACATCCCGATCTCGCCGAGCGGCCGGTCGAGATTGCGCTTGGAGCGCCTGAGCGCGAGACTTTTCCGCCGGTCGAAGGCGCGCTCACGCCGATTCGCCTCGCCGCGCCGTTCGAACGCTTGCGCGATCTTTCCGACGCCTACCTTCGGAGCGCCGGCGCGCGCCCGAAAGTTTATCTCGCCGCGTTGGGGCCTGAGGCCAGGCATCGCCGCCGTGTCCAGTTCGTGCGCGAGTGGCTTGAGGCGGGCGGTTTCGAAGCTGTCTACTATGGCGAGGCTGCAACGGCCGACGACGCCGTGGCGCGGCTTAAAGCAAGCGGCGCGCGGCTCGTCTGCCTATGCGGAACTGACGATGCCTACGCCGAGCATGCGGAAGCCTTCGCGAAAGCGTTCAAGGTTTCGGGCGTGAATGGCGTCGCGCTCGCGGGCCGGCCGGGCAAATCCGAGCGCGCATGGCGCGCCGCAGGGGTCGACGCGTTCATTTTCGCCGGCGGCGACGCCGTCGCGACCCTGGGGGGGCTTTATCAGCGCATGGGGGTCCAATTGTAGCCGCGCTCCATAGCCCGTCGTGAGACGGGCGTTCTTTAAGAACGCCCTTTGGAGCGTGGCTGACGCGATCAGCGATCGCGTCTACAAGTACGCTGGAAAAGGCGCAGGAATTTGTGAAGTCATGAGCCAAATCCCCGACTTCTCAAAGGTCTCATTCGCGGCCCCATCGAAGCCGATCGATTCGGGCGAAGAGCGAATCTGGGCGACGCCCGAGGGCATTGAAGTCAGGTCGTTCTACGGACCGCAAGACCGCGACGGCATTGATCTTACGAGCGAGTGGCCAGGCCTTCCGCCGTTTTTGCGGGGGCCGTATCCGACCATGTATCTCACGCAGCCCTGGACGGTGAGACAATACGCCGGCTTCTCGACCGCGGAGGAATTCGAACGCCTTCTACCGCGCCAATCTCGCTGGGGGCCAGAAGGGTCTCTCTGTCGCGTTCGATCTCGCGACGCATCGCGGCTACGACTTGGATCATCCGCGAGTCACCGGCGACGTCGGCATGGCAGGCGTCGCGATCGATTCCATTTATGACATGCGCACGCTGTTTTCCGGCATCCCGCTCAATTCGATGAGCGTGTCGATGACGATGAACGGCGCCGTGCTGCCGGTGATGGCTCTGTTCATTGTCGCCGCCGAGGAGCAAGGCGTGCCGATGGCCGCGCTCTCGGGGACCATTCAGAACGATATCTTAAAGGAGTTCATGGTTCGCAACACTTATATCTATCCGCCCGCCGCCTCTATGCGGATCGTCGCCGACATTTTTGCTTTCACCGCGGCGAATATGCCGAAGTTCAACTCGATTTCGATCTCCGGCTATCACATGCAGGAGGCCGGAGCGACGCAGGACCTCGAGCTCGCCTACACGCTTGCCGACGGCCTCGAATATGTGCGCGCCGGCGTCGCTGCGGGCATGAGCATCGATGCGTTTGCTCCGCGGCTGTCGTTCTTCTGGGCGATCGGCATGAATTTCTTCATGGAGGTCGCAAAGCTCCGTGCCGCGCGCAAGCTCTGGGCGGGCATGATCAAGGGCTTCGGACCGAAATCGGACAAATCGCTTGCCTTGCGCGCGCATTGCCAGACCTCGGGCTGGTCGCTGACCGCGCAAGACCCTTTCAACAATATCGTCCGCACGCAGATCGAGGCGATGGCCGCGACGCAAGGGCACACGCAGTCGCTGCACACCAACGCGCTCGACGAGGCCTTGGCGCTGCCGACGCCTTTCTCCGCCCGCATCGCCCGCAACACGCAGCTTTTCCTGATCGAGGAGACCGGAACGACAAAGGTCATCGACGCCTGGGGCGGCTCCTATTACGTCGAGCGCCTTACCGCCGAACTGGCCACGCGGGCGCAAGGCCATATCGACGAGGTCGAACGTCTCGGCGGAATGGCGAAGGCGATTGAGAGCGGGCTGCCCAAAAGCCGCATCGAAGAGGCGGCGGCGCGAACGCAGGCGCGTATCGATTCCGGCCGCCAGCCGGTGATCGGCGTTAACACCTTCGCCCCGACCCTCGAGCGAGAGCTTAACGTCTTGAAGGTCGACGCCGCGGCGGTGCGCGCGCATCAAATCGAAAAGCTTAAGCGCCTGCGCGCCGAACGGGACAAACAGGCGACCCAAGCCGCTTTGGCGGCGCTGACCGAAGGCGCACGGGGGCGGGCCAATCTGTTGCAACTGTCCGTCGAGGCGGCGCGGGCCAAGGCCACCGTTGGCGAAATCTCCTTGGCCCTGGAGAAGGCCTTCGGCCGTCACGTTGCGGAAGCCCGCGCCGTTTCCGGCGTTTATCTCTCGGAGGCTGGGCCGGGCGCTGAGGCCAATGAAAGGGTGATCGCGATGACGCGCGCGTTCGCCGAGAACGAGGGCCGCGCCCCGAAGATTCTGGTCGCCAAGATGGGACAGGATGGCCACGATCGCGGCCAGAAGATCATCGCCTCCGCGTTCGCGGATCTTGGATTCGACGTGGAGATCGGACCTTTGTTCGCAACGCCGGAGGAAGTGGCGGCGCTTGCCGCCAAGGGTCGCGCTCACATCGTCGGCGTCTCGTCGCTCGCCGCAGGCCATCTCGCGCTCGTGCCGGCTTTGAAGAAAGCGCTTCGCGAGCGCGGGCTTGACCAGACCCTGATCGTGGTCGGCGGCGTCATCCCCGCCCAAGACTTCGCCCCCCTCCGAGAGGCGGGGGTGGATGCGATATTCCCGTCTGGCGCCGTCGTCGCCGGCGCCGCGCAAGATCTGCTTGAGCGGCTCAATGAGCGGCTTGGTTACAGGCAGCGCGTTCCCACGTGAAGGAAATCGCGGCTTGGCCATCGCCCGTTTGCGCGATTTGGGGAAGCCGTCCCGCAATCCCAAATTGACGCGCGCGGCCTGTCGGCGGTCGCCCTCCGCCTTCGAATGCCGTTGCGTCGCTCTGCGCCAAATCGGGACGATTCCGCCATGACGTCAACGGCGCCGTTTTTGCCATCGCCTATCCCAGGTTTGTTATCGCAGACGGAAGGGCAGCGGGCGCCGCGATGGACCGCTTCATTGATCAAATTGTGCGCCGGTCGATCCGCCACGCGCAACTCATGTTGAGGCGAGGCTCTTACAATTGGCCGGTGGCGCGCCGGGCCTTACGGAAGATTCTGAGCGACCTGGAGGCGAGAGCGCCGGAGGACCCCAGCGTGTCGCGGCTTCGCGCCTTTATCGCCTCGAAGGATCGCGAATGGTTGCGTGAGAAGCGCTAGCGTCGATCGACGATTCTGAAGACGTCCCGTGAGCCACAGAGCCCCAACGGCTTGTCGATCGCTTGACTTGTCCGAAGGAGTGCTGAAGGTTTATGCCTTTGTGCGGCAGAACAAGATCATCTTGCTGCCCCGGTTCCTCTCGCCATGTTTCGTTGACGGTGAGGGCAGCGATCGGAGCGCGGGCCGCAAGAGCCGGGCGCTGCGCGCCCAAAGCGACGCTATGTGTTCTCGCGCTTGTCAGGGAGGGAAGATTTGAAGGCGGCGGCCGCGAATGGGCGGAACGCGCGCGTGCGAAAGTTCACCACGCGCGGCGGTGTGGAGTTGCAATTCACCGAGCTTGGTTTCGGCGGAGCGCCGCTCGGCAATCTCTATCGGCCGATGACCGAAAAAGAAGCGCGCGTGACCCTGGAGACCGTCTGGGCGGCTGGCTGTCGATATTTCGACACCGCGCCGCTCTATGGGCTCGGACTTTCTGAGACCCGACTGAACGGATTCCTGCGTCCGAAGTCGCGCGGCTCCTATTTGATTTCCACCAAGGTCGGACGGCTGCTTGATCGTTGTGAGCCGCAGAAACGTTCGGGGCAGGGCGCTTTCTTTGAAACGCCGTCGCGGCGGGAGCGCTTCGATTATTCCTATGACGGCGTGATGCGCTCGCTTGAATTCTCGCTTGAACGTCTCGGTCTCGACCACGTGGACATCGTTTATTGCCACGATGTCGACGTTTACACCCACGGGAGCAAGGAAGCCGCCGACGCGCGCATCAAGGAGTTTATGACCGGGGGCTATCGCGCTTTGGACCGATTGCGCGCGTCAGGAGCGGTCAAGGCAATCGGGGCCGGGATCAATGAATGGGAGATTGCGGAGAAGTTGGCGCGCGCGGCCGAGTTCGACATTTTCCTTCTCGCCGGCCGCTACACACTCCTCGAACAGGAGGCGCTGACGAGTTTTTTGCCGCTCTGCGAGGACAAGAAGATCGCCGTCGTGATCGGCGGCCCATTCAATTCCGGCATTCTGGCGACGGGCGTGAAGGCGGACGCCCGCTACAACTACGCTCCTGCGCCCGATGAGGTGAAGGATCGGGTGCGCCGAATCCAGCAGATATGCAAGAGCTTCAAAGTTGGGTTGCCGGAAGCAGCCCTCCGCTTTCCGCTTGGCCATCCCGCGGTCGTCAGCGTCATAGCCGGCGCGCAACGCGCGAGCGAAGTCAAGCGGAACGCGGCAATGATGGCGGGAAAGCTGCCGACAGGGCTCTGGCGCGCGCTAAAGGCAGAGAGGCTGTTGCGCGAGGACGCGCCGATTCCGCATTGAGCGCGTCCTTATCCACCCTTAACTAAGACCGTCGATCTCGCCATTGACAACGTGAATCCGCTCAGCAGCGGGAGCGCGCGGCAATCCCGGCATCGTTTGGATGTCTCCCATCAGCACGACGACAAAACCTGCGCCCGCGCGCAGACGAACGTCGCGGATCCTTGGAACATGCCCGCTCGGGGCGCCCATGAGAGAGGGATCGTCCGAAAACGAATATTGGGTCTTGGCGACGCATATCGGGAGATCGCCCCAGCCCGCGGCTTCGAGCTCGTCAAATTTCGCTCGCACGGACCCCTCCGCCGCGATGTCGGCGGCGCCATAAATCTCTCGCGCGATTGTCCGCGTCTTCTCCCAAAGGCTCATCTCATCGGGGTACAGCGGCTGAAATTTGGTTTCGCCAGCATCCGCAAGAGCGGCGACGACCCGGGCGAGATCTTCTGCTCCGGCTCCGCCTCGCGCCCAGTGATCGCAGACCACCGTCTTGACTGCGAATTCGCGCGTCACAATGTCCTCGACAAATTCGAGTTCGGCCTTCGTGTCGCTGTCAAACCGATTGATTGCGACGACGACCGGCAACCCGAACTTCCGCAGATTGACGATATGCCGAGCGAGATTCGCGAGGCCTGCTTCGAGCGCCGAAAGGTTTTCTACGCTGAGCGCATCCTTGGCGACCCCGCCATGCATTTTCAGCGCGCGCACCGTGGCGACGAGCACCGCGGCGGCGGGCTTGAGCCCAGCCTTGCGGCATTTGATGTCGAAGAACTTCTCGGCGCCGAGATCCGCGCCGAAACCTGCTTCGGTGACCACGTAGTCGGCGAGTTTCAGCGCCGCCCGCGTGGCCATCACCGAATTGCAGCCGTGGGCGATGTTGGCGAACGGACCGCCATGCACCAGCGCGGGCGAAGCTTCGAGCGTTTGCACAAGATTGGGCTTGAGCGCCTCCTTGAGCAGTGCGGTCATGGCGCCGGGCGCTTTGAGGTCGGAGGCGGCGATCGGCCGCTTGTCCCTCGCCCAGGCGACAACCATGCGGCCGAGCCGCTCTTCAAGCTCCTCAAGGCTGCTTGCAAGGCAGAACGCCGCCATAACTTCCGAGGCGACTGTAATGTCGAAACCGTCCTCGCGCGGAAAGCCGTTGCCTGGCCCGAGCCCAACAACAGTCTTGCGGAGCGCACGGTCGTTCATATCGAGCGCGCGCCGCCAGGCGACGCGCCGCTGATCGAGACGGAGCGCGTTGCCCCAGTACATATGATTGTCGACCATCGCCCCGAGCAGATTATGCGCCGATGTGATGGCGTGAAAGTCGCCGGTGAAGTGGAGGTTGATCTCGTCCATCGGAACAACCTGGGCGTGACCACCGCCGGTCGCTCCCCCCTTCATGCCGAAGCTGGGTCCGAGCGAGGGTTCGCGCAGACAGATCATCGTCTTCCTGCCGATGCGGTTCAGCGCATCGCCGAGGCCAATGGTGGTTGTCGTCTTGCCCTCGCCCGCAGGCGTTGGGCTGATCGCCGTGACAAGAACGAGCTTGCCCTCCGGGCGGTTCGAGAGACTCCTGAGAAAATCATACTCGAGCTTGGCGATGAACCGGCCGAACGGACGCAAGGCGGATTTGGGCGCGCCAATCTTTTCGGCGATCTCCGTGATCGGCTTGAGCCGCGCTGCGCGCGCGATTTCGATGTCAGACCTCATGAACCCATGCCTTCCCCTGGAGCCGCCGCTCGGCCGCCACAAACATGAGGCAACGAATCATCTGCTCCGCTTGTTTTGGCAAGCGTGAATTGTGGCGATGAACGGGGCGTGCCTGTAGGCTCGCGCATCTCATCGTCGTTGCGCGGCGCCAGGCCAAGCGAGGCGCCAGGGACGAGCCATGAAGAAGCTGCGGATCGCCGCGCTCACGACTGTCAGTTTGGCGGCCTTTCTCGGCCTCGCGATCGCCGGGGCGGGAGGTCCGACCCGGTTCTTTTCGCATCCGCCGCTGATTGCCGTGACGGCGGTGACGATCGCGCTTGGGTGTGCTGCGCTATTCACCGAGGGCCATATCGGCGCCGGCGTCAAGGAGGATCGCTCCAATCGCTGGGTAATCGCCGCTCTCGGCGTGCTTAGCGTCGTCGACGCCTATCTCCCTGCCTACACCGACCGGATCGACTTTCTCACTTTCGGCAGCGAAGGCGTGCGCTGGCTCGGTTTTCTCCTTTATACGGCCGGAGGCGTTCTGCGTCTCGCGCCGGTTTTCGTGCTCGGGCGGCGGTTCAGCGGCCTTGTTGCGATCCAGCCCGAACATCGGTTGGTCACCAGCGGCCTCTATGGAATTATCCGCCACCCGAGCTATCTCGGCCTCTTTGTCTCCGTGTTCGGCTGGGGGCTCGCGTTTCGCTCCGGGGTGGGCGTGGCTATCGCCGTGCTCATGCTCGTTGTCCTGCTCGCGCGCATCAAGGCTGAGGAGCGGCTGCTCAGCGAGACCTTCGGCGCCGAATACGAGGCCTATCGGACCCGCACCTGGCGCCTCATTCCGCACGTCTACTGAGACGCTGCGCGGGTTGCCTCGGCGCGGGGCCTTCCATAAACGTCTCCCCGCTCTCCTCGCCCGATGGACGAAGTTCGATGATCCGCTCTGCCTTGATGACCGTGATGACCAGCGCTGCGATCAAGGCGGGCCGCGGGCTCAAGCGCGATTTCGGCGAGGTCAGCGAATTGCAAGTGTCGATGAAGGGCCCGGGCGACTTTGTCAGTCTTGCGGACAAGCGCGCGGAGAAGAGCCTCTATGAGGAGCTCGCCAAGGCGCGTCCGGGCTACGGCTTCGTCCTCGAGGAGAGCGGACGGGTCGAGGGAACCGACAAGAGCCACACCTGGCATATCGATCCGTTGGATGCGACGACCAACTTTCTGCATGCGATTCCCTTGTTCGCGATTTCGATCGCGCTCGAGCGCGAAGGGCAGATCGTCGCCGGAGTCATCTACAATCCCGCGGACGACGACATGTACGTGACCGAGAAGGGTCAGGGCGCGTATGGCCGCAATCGGCGGCTCAGAGTTGCAGGACGCAGCGACCTGTCGCAGGCGATCTTCGGCTGCGGCATTCCGCACCTCGGCAAGGTGGCGCAGCATCCGCGATTTAAGGCGGAGCTCGCGGCCGTGATGACCCGCGTCGTCAACGTGCGCCGGATGGGCTGCGCCGCGCTCGATCTCGCCTATGTCGCCGCCGGCCGGTTCGACGCCTTCTGGGAGCGCGGCCTGAATTCCTGGGACATTGCGGCGGGTTCGCTCCTCATTCGTGAAGCTGGAGGCTTCGTCACCGGCGCCGACGGCGAGCCCAATTTCCTGGCGACGGGCTCGATTTGCTGCGGCAATGAAATCATGCATCGCGAGCTGCTTGGCCTCTTGCGCGGGGCCGCTTAACGCGCCCGTCACGCCTCGCGGTTCGCGATGGCGCGCTTCCGCGTTACGAATTCGCCTCGCATTGGGCGGCTGCTAGAGATGACGCCTCCGCTCCGACAAGCGGAAGGACCTCAAAAAGAAGGCGCGAAAACACGTGGCTTATCCAGGGATCGCAGGAAAAGTGGCCATTGTGACGGGGGCCGCGGGCGGAATCGGAAAAGCACTTGTCGCCGCCTTCGTCAAGCAGGGCCTGCGGGTGGCGGCGCTAGATATCGACGAGAAGGGGGTCCGCGCGCTTGAGGACAAGCACGGGGACGCGAGCGTCCTGGGTCTCCGAATTGACGTTTCAGACCCAGAGAATTGCCACCGGCAAGTCGCGACGGTCGTGGAGCGGCTGGGAACCGTGCATATTCTCGTCAACAATGCAGCGCTCGGCATGAACGCTGTCGCGGATGATTACGACGACGAGCATTTGCAGATCGAAGACGTTCCCGACGACCTCTGGCGACGCTTCTTCGCCGTCAACGTGAACGGCGCATTCTTCATGACGCGATCGGTCGTGCCGATCTTCCGCAAGCAGAAATGGGGGCGGGTGATCAACGTCTCGACCAGCATCCTGACAATGATGCGCAAAGGCTTCGTTCCCTACGGGCCTACGAAGGCGGCGCTGGAGGCCTGGTCGCTGATTCTGTCGCGTCAGCTCGAGGGAAGCGGCATCACCGTCAACGTCGTGCTGCCTGGCGGGCCGGTGGACACGGCCATGGTGCTCGGCGACGACCGCAGCGCGCTCATTTCTCCCGATGTCATGTCCGCGCCGATGCTCGGTCTGTTCACCGAAGCTGGCGGGGCGGTCACCGGACAGCGCTTCATCGCCGTCGAGTGGGACGAAAGCTTAGGCACGGACCCGGCGGTACAGCCGCACGCTCCGGCCGCCTGGCCGCAGCTCGCCAAGCCATTCTCGAAGATGCAGGCCCGCACATAGGCCCTCGCCGAGGCTACGAGTTGGCAAAAGGAAAGCGCCCGCGCCGCCGATGACCGGCTGGAGCGGGCGCTGCGACCGCCGCTGGGAGGAGGACGGGCGGTCGTATGGGGCGAAAGCTTGCGGAGCAGTCGCGGGCGTTTAGTTCAGCACGTTCTTGACGAAGTCGCCGTCTTTCATCACAAGCGGAATGTAACGCCCTTCCTCATCGAGCGCGGACAGATCCTTGAGTGGATCCTTCTCGACGACGATGAGATCGGCGTAGGCGCCGACCGCAACCGTTCCGATCTTCCCGCTCATCCTGACCAGGTCGGCTGCGTTGCAGGTTGCCGAGCGGATCACGTCGATTGCGGGCAGCGTGCGGCCGCGAATAACGAACTCCCCGCCCTGGTACTTGTGCAGGAAGCCGAGCAGGTCGGTGCCGTAGGCCATCTTGACGCCGGCCTTGTGCATGATCTCGAGCGACTCCGGGCTCTTCTTGATCACGTAGTCGAGCCGCGAAGAGAAGCCAGGATCAAGCCGCAGCGCCTTCTCTTCAGTCTTTTGCGATTCATAAGCGATGATCGTCGGGGTGACGATGACGTTCTTCTCCGCCATCAACTTTGCTGTCGCCGGCTCGACGAGCGTCGCATGTTCGACCGACTGGAAGCCGATCTCAACGGCGCGGCGCACCGCCTCATCTGAATAGAGGTGGCCGCAGACGTAGGTCTGCGCCTTGTCCGCCTCCTCGACAAACGTCGCCAACTCGTCGCGCGAAAAGCCAAGCCGCCGAATGGGGAACTTGCCCGAGGCTGCGCCGCCGGCCGCCATCACCTTGATGTACTGGGCGCCCTTGCGCAGCTCTTCACGTACGGCGAAGCGGACGGCCTCGACGCCGTCGACGACGCGGCTGACCGAGCCTAAGCGGCGATTTAGCGTTTCGACGTCGCTCGCGTCCCAGGGCTGGCGGACGTCGGTATGACCGCCGGTCTGGACGAACGCCTTGCCGCAAATAAAGAGACGCGGCCCTTCAATGACCTTCTCGTCAATAGCGCGCTGGAAGCCGGCGTCGGCGCCGCCAAGGTCGCGCACGCTCGTGAACCCGCGCAAAAGCATCTGCTTCATGATGCGGGCGGCCTGCAGCGCGACATAGGAATCGGGCAGGCGCGCGAAGTCGGCGGGGTCGGGGACGGGCGACACGATATGAACGTGGCAGTCGATCAGGCCCGGCATCAAGGTCTTGCCGCGCAGGTCGATGCGGTGGGCCGAGGAGTCCTTGATCGGCTTGTCCGAAATCTCCTTGATGAGCCCGTCGGCGACGCGGACGAAGCGATCATGCTCCCCTTCGTCGCTCGAGCCGTCGAGAATGCGCGCGTTTTCGAAGATCGCCGATTGCATGGCTCCTCAGGCTCCTCGTAGGTTTTGCCGTACGCCGTAGCGCAGCGGCCGTCGTTCATTCCGGTCCAGCGGCGCGGCGTAATCTATCGCCCGCGCGCAAATCTCAAAGACGTAATTCGGCATGTGCTCCTCGCCGTTGGCGACGCAAATCGGCCGGGCCAACGCGTCAGTCGTTCTCGCGTCCGTACCGGTTGACGAATGCGTCGATCTCGTCGCGGTGGGACAGGGTGTAGTCGAGTTCGTCGAAGCCGTTGATCAGGCAATATTTGGCGAATGGGTCGATTTCGAAGGCGTGCGTCGAGCCGTCCGGCAGCGTCACCGTCTGCGCTTCGAGGTCGACCCGGATCGCCAGATCCGGCGTCTCCGCGACGCGCGCCAACAAATCGGTGACAACCGGCTCCGGAAGCCGGACTGGCAGAAGACCGTTTTTGACGCAGTTGTTATAGAAAATGTCGCCAAAACTCGGCGCGACGACAACTTCAACCCCATAGTCATGCAGCGCCCAGACAGCATTCTCGCGCGACGAACCGCAACCAAAGTTGACGTTGGCGACGACGACGCGGGCACCGCGATGGCTGGGCTGGTTCAGCACAAACTCGGGCCGTTCGACTCCGTTCGAGTCGAAGCGCAGGTCGTGAAAGAGATACTGGCCGAAGCCGCCGCTGCGAGGCTTCGGCAGAAAGCGGGCGGGAATGATCTGGTCTGTGTCGATATTTGGCTGAAAGAAGGGGGCCGCCGCCGATTCGAGAACTCTTGAACGCCCTCACCTCATCCCCCGGGAAGCATCTTGCGCACGTCGGCCAAATGGCCTGCGACCGCAGCCGCGGCGGCCATCTGGGGGCTCAGCAAATGGGTGCGGGCGTTCCTTCCCTGCCGGCCAACGAAGTTCCGGTTCGAGGTCGAGGCGCATCGTTCGAACTCGCCAACCGTTTCGCCATTCGTGCCGAGACACATCGAGCAGCCGGCCTCGCGCCACTCGAACCCGGCCTGTTTGAATATTGCGTCGAGGCCCTCCGCCTCGGCCTGCGCCTTCACGAGCCCCGATCCTGGGACGACCCAACCGCGCACGTTGTCGTTCACCTTGCGGCCTGCCACGACAGTCGCCGCGGCGCGCAAGTCCTCGATCCGTCCGTTTGTGCAGGAGCCGATGAAAACGCGATCGACAGCGACGGACTCGAGCCTTTCGCCCGGCTTTAGATCCATATATTTGAGCGCGCGCTCCATGCTCTCGCGCCGCTCGGGATTGGGCGCGCCGGCGGGATCCGGAACCACGCCATCGATCGGAGCGACATCCTGCGGGCTCGTGCCCCATGTCACCATCGGGGCGATTTCGGATCCGTCGAGGCTGACCTCGCTGTCGAACTTGGCCTCGGCGTCGCTCGGCAGCTTGCGCCAGCGGACAAGCGCCCGGTCCCATTCCTCGCCTTTGGGCGCATAGGGACGGCCCGCGAGGTAAGAAAAGGTGGCGTCGTCTGGCGCAACCATGCCGGCGCGCGCGCCAGCCTCGATCGACATGTTGCAGACGGTGAGGCGACCCTCCATGGTCAAGCCAGAGACCGCCGACCCCGCATATTCGATGACATGGCCGGTCGCGCCGGCCGTGCCGATGCGGCCAATGATGGCGAGAATGACGTCTTTCGCGCTGACGCCAGACGCAAGCGGCCCGTCGACCGATATGCGCATCGTCTTTGGCCTGCGCTGCCAAAGCGTCTGAGTTGCCAGGATATGATTGGCTTCGGTCATTCCAAGCCCGAACGCGAGCGCCCCAACGGCGCCATGCGTCGATGTGTGGCTATCGGCGCAGACCACGATCAATCCAGGCTGGCTGATGCCCTGCTCGGGACCGACGACATGGACGATTCCATGCCGCTGATCCTTCAGGCCAAACATCTGGACGCCAAAGTCGGAGGTGTACTGGGCGAGGGACTCGACCATGTACCGCCGTTCGGCGTCAGGGATTTGCGAAGCCTCGCGCGTGTCGGTCGGCACGTAGTGGTCGGGAGTGGCAAAAATCTGGGATGGCGCGTGCGGCTTGAGACCACGCGCGGTTAAAAATTCGAAGGCCGGGGCATAGCCGTCGTGAATGAGATGACGATCGATATAAAGCAACGTCTGACCGTCCGACCGCTCGAGGATGCGGTGCCGGGTCCAGATCTTGTCGAACATCGTCCGAGCCGTCGCGGCGGTCACGAGGATTCTCCCTTCTCAATAGCCGGTCGGCGTGCAATTCATATAGGAGCGCAGTAACGACGGCTGAAATCGTACTTGGACAATCTATCATCGCGTTTCGCGACGCATCTCAACGCCGCGCCGTCCGCAACGCCATATCTAACAAATACTTAATGCGGCGGACGCGCTTTTGTAGCGGGGTTTTTGGATGTAAGATGTTAGTTGTCAAGCAATCCACCACCCGAAGGCGCGCGGTTTGCGGGCCATTCGCGCCGCCTTAGCGGTTATTGTCAGAATGTCTGCTGATGCGTTTTGATCTGTTATCCTTGAAGTTGTTCATCGCAGTCTGCGAAAGCAAAAGCATTTCTCGCGCGGCCGCCCGGGAGCACATTGCAGCCTCGGCGGTCAGCAAGCGAATTTCTGACCTTGAAGACCTTGTGAAGGCGCCGCTCTTTCATCGGACGACCAAAGGTCTCGAACCGACCGCGTCCGCTCAGGCGCTTCTGCGGCACGCGCGGGTTATCATGCGCGACCTGCAACAGATGGAATCCGAACTCGCCGAGCATGCGACCGGGCTTTGCGGCAGGGTCAGAATTCACGCGAGCGTATCGACGATATTGCAGCATCTTCCCCGGGACCTCGCCAACTTCCTCGCGATCCATACGGCGATCCGCGTCGACCTCGAAGAGGGCACAAGCCAGCAGGTCATTCGCTCGGTCGCCGAGAATGCGGCGGACATCGGCATTTTCGGCGGCTATCTTCCCGCTGCGGGGCTGCAGGTGCTTCCGTACCGGTCTGACAAGCTGGTCGCGATCATGCCGGTCGGACATCCCCTCGCCGAGCGCAAGAGGGTCAAATTCGCAGAGCTTGCGGAATTCGACCTCGTCGGCCCGCAAAAGGGCAGCTTCCTCGATTCGCTGGTCATGAAAGCCGTCAGCGAGCGCAATCTGGCGCTCAAGATGCGGATACGCGTCAACGGCTTCGAGACGGTCTGCAGCATGGTCGAGGCCAGCCTCGGCGTTGGTCTTGTTCCCGAGCGTTGCGCCAAACGTTATGTCGCGGGAGGGCAAGTCACAGCCGTGCCGCTCGATGAGGAATGGGCGACGCGCAACTGGAAGCTATGCGTGCGCGATCCGGCTTCGCAGCCGCCTCCCGTCCGCATGCTCGTGGAACATCTCAGTTCAAAAGACTCCGACCGCCCCGTGCAGGTGGTCAACTTTGCCGGCGCCGCGACGCGTTCGCGCCGGGGATAGGCGCTCGCCCGGAATCAAGCGCTCGCCCGCACCGCCTTCACCACCGCTTCACCCATCGCGTCGGTGCCGACCTTCTTGCCGCCCTCTTGCATGATGTCAGCGGTTCTATAGCCCTCAGCGAGCACCTCGCGGACGGCGTTTTCGATCCTTTTCGCATGGTCCTCCATGTCGAAGGAGTGGCGGAGCATCATCGCGGCGGACAGGATCGCAGCGAGCGGGTTGGCGATATTCTTGCCTGCGATGTCAGGCGCAGTTCCATGGACCGGCTCGTAAAGCCCCTTCTTGTTCTCGCCCAGCGACGCCGAGGGGAGCATCCCGATCGAACCTGTGAGCATCGCGGCGGCGTCGGAGAGAATGTCGCCGAACACATTGCCCATGACCATGACATCGAACTGGCGAGGGTCGCGGACGAGGTGCATGACAGCCGCGTCAACATAGAGGTGGGTCAGCTCAACGTCGGGATAGGACTTTCCGACCCGCGTCGCGACCTCTCGCCAGAGCGCCATCGTTTCGAGCACATTCGATTTGTCGACAGAGCAAACCTTACGGCGTCTTTGGCGCGCTTCTCGAAAGGCGACATGCAAGATGCGCTCAATCTCGGACTCGGAATAGCGCATCGTATTGACGCCTTCGCGCTCGCCCGCGGCGTTTGTCTTAATCCCGCGCGGCTCGCCGAAATAGAGGTCGCCGTTGAGTTCCCGCAGCATGAGAATGTCGACGCCGCTCACAACCGACCGCTTGAGCGACGAAGCCTCCTCAAGCTCCGGAAAGAGGAAGATCGGCCGATAGTTGGCGAACAGCGTGAGCGCCTTGCGCAGGCGCAAGAGCCCATTTCCCGCCCCCTCGCTCGGAGGCCTCTTCTCATCTTCGACGACGCCCGCGCCCCCCAGCAGGATCGCGTCCGAAGCTTGCGCCAGTCTCAAAGTTTCCGGCGGCAAAGCATCGCCGACCGTTTCCTGCCCAGCGCCGCCAATCGGCGCCTCCTTGAGTTCATACGACACCGAGTTCCCCAGAGTCGCTTCCAGAACTCTAACGGCTTGCGCGGTGACCTCCTTGCCGATTCCGTCGCCGGGAAGGACTGCGATCTTCATTCTTGTCATCCACTCGTTGGTTCGGATTGAATTCGTCGCGCAGTCAAAAAGTGCACAGACAGCGTTGGTCGGGGCAATGCAACCGACGTTATAAAGGGTTGAGCGTCGTCGCTAAGTCGCAATTCAGAACACGCGCATCGCAGATCGCGACGACCCGTCCTCGGGTCGCTAGGCCGCCTTCGCCCCCGCGAGCTCCTGGTAAACCGTCCGTTCAAAGGCGCGGTAAGCTTTCAAGATCGTAGGATCCGCGAACGGGATCACCTGCGTCATGATGAGGCCGCCGATCTTCGCTGTCGGATCGATCCAGAAATAGGTGTTCGCGAGGCCGCCCCAGCTCAGGCTGCCCGGACTGCGCCCTTCGGCCGAGCGCTCAAGGTTGATGAGGAAGCTCAGGCCCCAGCCCTGGCGCTGCCCGGGGAAGAAATCGACATCGTGCGACAGATTGGGCATCGCGATCTTGATCACTCCCGCTTCGAGCGGCGCAATATGGTTCTCTCCCATAAGGGCGACCGTCTCCGGCTTCAGCACGGCCTCTCCGCGCTTCGACTTGCCGCCGGCAAGCATCATCTGGATGAATGCGGCGTAGTCCCCCGGCAGGCCACAGAGCCCGCCGCCGCCCATGAAGAATTCAGGATCCTGCGCGACCTCATGATCGGGTATCGGAACAACGCTTCCGTCTGGATGCTTTTGGTGAACCGTTGCGCGGCGCGCCTTTTGCTCTGCTGTCTGGATGAAATCTGTATGGTCCATTCCGAGCGGATCGAACAGGTTCTTGCGCAAGTAGTCGCGCAGCGACTGGCCGCTGACCGCTTCGATCAACTGCCCGATCCAATCGATGCTGATGCCATATTCCCATCGATCGCCAGGGTCGGCGAGCAGCGGCTGGTCGAGCGAACGCCGCTTGCAGTGAATGAGATCGGGCAGGTCATATTTTTCCAGATAACGGAGGATGGCGCCGTTCGCCCAGTTGTACCCGAAGCCTGCGGTGTGGGTCAGCAGTTGGCGCGGCGTGATCGGCCGCTTGGCAGGTCTCAGTTTTGGCGCGCCGTCGGCCGCGAAGCCGTCGAGCACCTGCACTGACGAAAGCTCCGGCAGGATCAAGCTCGCCGGTTCATCGAGCTTGAGGCGTCCCTGCTCGATGAGCTGCATGGCGCCAGTGGCGACGAGCGCCTTCGTCATCGAGGCGTACCAGAAGATCGTGTCGAGCGTCATGGGCTCGCTGCGGCCGACGCCCTTCGTCCCGGCGGCGCCCTGATAGAGTGGACCCTGGTCGTTGACGACCATCGCCACGACGCCGGGCGCGGCGCCGGATTTGACGAGATCGTCAAGAACGCGATCGATGCGCTCGCTCATGCCCATAGTCGCTTTTCCCTGTCAGTCTGTGCTCGCGTGAACTTGCGGACGCTGGTTCAGCCTTGCGCCATCGGCCGCGAGATCCCGTCATTTTTACCAAGATGGGCGAATTCGCCGGCGACATCTTCGATCTGCTCGCCGCCCGCCATGAGCGAAAGGACCTCGACGCTGCTCTTCTCCCCGCGCCGGAAGCGAGCGGCGACCTGGCCCTGGATTAACACAACAAAATAGTCGCCGGCGGACATCGCGTGATGCGCGTTATGCGTGATGAAGACGACGCCCACGCCCTGGCTCTTGGCGTGATTGACAAACCGCAGGACGGTCGACGCCTCCTTGACGCCAAGCGCCGAGGTTGGCTCATCGAGTATCAGCACTTTCGCGCCGAAATACATCGCTCTGCCGATCGCGATGACTTGGCGCTCGCCGCCGGACAATGTGCCAACCAACTGCTCGCCGTCACGTACGCGGGTGATGCCAAACTTCCGTATCTGCTCGACCGCGATGCTGTTGCATCGCTCGGTGTCGAGCCAACGAAACGGAGGCCGTCCCTTTTTCAATTCCGCCCCAAGGAAGAAATTGCGCCCCACGCTCATGAGCGGGATTGTTCCCACCTCCTGGTGGACGGTGGCGATGCCGCGCGAGCGCGCGTCGCGCGGGTCGGCGAAGCGGGTCTCCTGCCCGTCGAGGTAGATCGAGCCGCTGCTCGGCGGATGAAACCCCGACAGGATCTTGATCAGCGTCGACTTGCCTGCGCCATTGTCCCCGAGCAAGCACACGACCTCGCCCGGATGCACGGCGATCGAAACATCGGTTAGCGCCCGGACCCCGGCGAAGTGCTTGCTGACATTACGCAGTTCGATGAGAGGCGCGGTCATGGGGCGAAGGCTCCTATCGAGCGCTCATGGCGAATCGGCGGAAGTAGCTGTTGGCCAGCACCGCGCAAAGCAAGAGAACGCCGAGGAAGAGCTGCACCCAGTCGGTGCTCCATCCGGTATAGAAGATGCCGACGTTGATAATCCCGTAGATCATCGTGCCGAGGAAGACGCCGAACGCCGAGCCGTATCCGCCGCCGAGAAGAACGCCGCCGACGACCGCGACAATGATCGACTGGAAGACGTAGCCAAGGCCGGCGGTGGCGTTGCCGGAATGATATTCGACACCCTGGATGACTCCAACGAAGGCACCCGCGACGCCGGTCGCTATGAACAAGATGACTTTGACCAGATTGGTCGGCACGCCAGCGCCGCGCGCGGCGACGGGATCGCCGCCCGTCGCATAGATCCAGTTGCCGAACGCGGTGCGCGACAGGACGATTCCCGCCGCCGCTGTCACGGCGATCCACCAAAGGATCGAGACATTGGCCTGCCCCCAGGCTGAGCCGAACAGCAAATGCACGTCGGGCGGCGGATTGACGGAGATGTTTGTCGTATTTGTCAGCAAGCGCGCCAAACCGGTCGCCCCGCCGGCGACGCAAAAGCTCGCAGCAAGCGTCACAATGAAGGACGGAAGGCCGGTGCGAACCGTGAGGATCCCATTGAAAAGGCCGACGCATGCGCCGGCGAGGAGCACAATGGCGATCATCAGCCAGAACGGCATATTGAAGATTGTGGTGCCAATCGCGAGAAAAACAGCCGACGCGCCAACGATGGAGCCGACCGAAAGGTCGAACTCCCCGGCTATCATGAGAACGCCGACGGGTATGGCGATAATGCCGAGTTCAGCGGACGTGTCGAGCCAGCCCGCGGTCCCGTCGATCGAGACGAAGCCTGCGCCCTGCGTCGTTATGGCGAAAAAAAGGTAGACAAGCAGGGTCGCGACGACAGCGCCGAATTCCGGGCGCCGGGCCATCCCTTTCAACGACCATCGACTGCGTCCGGACGTGTCGTGAACTGCCTCCGTCGCTGAGTCCACTACCGAAGCCATGACGCTCCTTAAGAAATCGAAGCTCGTTTCAGCATCTTCAAGAGAGCTTGGACGCTCCCGCCGAGGGTCGCGTCCAAGCCGATTTCCTTCGTGTCACGAAGCGCCACGGACTCCCGGGAACCTCTTGTTGATGTCCAGGACCTTGTCGACATTGTCCTTGGTGAGGATCTGCGCGCCGGTCCAGATCTCGCCAGCCGGCAACATCCCGTACTTCGCGTATTGATAGGCCTCGACGACGGCGTAATAGCCGTCGAGATAGGGCTGCAAATCGGCGATGAACAGGATCTTGCCGTCATGCAGCGCTTGCAGCGCATTAACCGACAAGCCGAGAGACCCGTTGACGATCTTGTCCTTCTTGCCGAGTTGCTCGATCGCCGCTGCCGCCGCGAGTCCCTGCTCCGCGCCCATCGTGTAAACCGCGTCGATCGCCTTGTCCGCCTGGAGCTGACCCTTGATCGCCTGCGTCACGAACGTCGGATTGTAGGCGTCCGAGAACTGGATCATCAGCAGCTTCGCGCTGCCGCCCGCCTCCTTGAACGCGTCTTGGTAGCCCTTGCACTCATTTTCCAGAGTCACGTTGCCAGGGACGTGGTTCACGCAAAGCCCGTGCTTGGCGCCGGCCTTCATCGATAGACCAGCGACCTTTTTTCCGAGAGCGTAGGAGTCGAAACCGATGTAGCCGATCGCGCCGTCCTCCTTCCACGAAGCGCCGCCGTCGTGGAAAATGAAGACCGGCTCGCCCGAGGCGGTGATGTCCTTGATGATCGGGTCGAGGGCATGGGGGAAGTAATTGCCGATGATCAGCGCCGATGGGTGGCGAGTTCGCCGACTGCTTGACAAGTTTGGCGTAGTCGGTGTCGAAATTGGCCGTATCGGTGCTGGTGACCCATTGAAACTCGGCGCCGAGGTCCTTAGCTGCGTCCTCGCCGCCTTTCTTCATCGCGCCGAAAAACGGATCCCAGAGGGGACCGCCATCCATGATGAGGTTGATCTTGTCCTCCGCGCGAGCCGGAGCGGCGCCAACGCCGACCGCCACAGCGCTCAAACAGGCGACGGCGGTCGCTGCCTTCATTAACTTTCGGAACGCCATTTCATCCTCCCTTTTCCGCTCCCAGCCCCACCGGCGCCAGCCGAAATACAATATTATGACGAACGGTATACTGCGCCGGCGCGCCGCAAGAAGTCGTCACTTGGAAAGGGTTCATCGCAATTCGCGACGAGGGCGCGAGCCCTAGGGACTCGCGCGACCCCGCGCCTTTAGCGCCCTGCGGAGCTCAGGAAGCTCCGCGCACGCCTGGATATTCCTTGCTGATCTTGAGGACCTGATCGACATTGTCCTTGGTGATCATCAGCGGGCCGGTCAAAATCTGCCCGGCCGGCAGCATTCCATATTTGACGTATTGATAGGCGGCGACCAGCCCGTAGTAACCGTCGAGATAGGGCTGCATGTCGGCGATCAGCTGGAGCTTGCCGTCGTGCAGCGCCTGCAGCGCGTTGACGGAGAGGCCAAGCGACGCATTGGCGATTTTGCCGGCCTTGCCGAGCTGCTCGATGGCGTTGACCGAGTTCGATCGCCTGCGCGGCGCCGAGCGTCCAGATCGCATCGATCTTCGGATCTGCCTGCAATTGCCCCTTGATCGCCTGAGTCACAAGCGATTTGTTGAAGGAGTCCGAGAACGCCACGGTCATGAGCTTCGGCGAATTGCCGGCGGCCTTGAACGCATCCATGTAGCCCGCGCACATCTGCTCGAGCGTCGAATTGGCGGGGACATGGTTGAAACAGAGCGCGTGCTTGGCGCCGGCCTTGATCTGAATCTCCGCCACCGATTTGCCGAGTTCCCGTCCGCTGACGCCGACGAAGCCCAAGGCGCCGTCCTCCTTCCAGGAGGCGCCGCCGGCGAAGGAGATGATGACCGGAATCCCGCTCGCGGTGATGTCCTTGATGATGGGATCGAAGGAATTGGGGAAATAGTTTCCGATCACCAGCGCCGAGGGGTGACGGCTCGCCGACTGCTTGAGCAGCTTGGCGTAGTCGGCCATCCAGTTGTTCGGGTCGGTGCCGGTCACCCACTGGTAGTCAACGCCAAGATCCTTCGCGGCGTCGTCGGCGCCCTTCTTCATCGCGCCGAAGAATGGATCCCATAGCGGGCCGCCGCCCATGATGATGGAGATCTTGTCGTCCGCGCGGGCTGGCGCGAGACCCACGCTCGCCGCCAGCACGCTCAAGCAGGCGAAAGCGGCTGCAGACTTCAGTAAGTTTCGGAACGCCATTTCATCCTCCCTTTTCGCGCGCGGTCGTATTGGCGCCAACGAAAACAGTATTGTTGTAGTAGAGGATATACCGCGCCTTCGCGACGCCCGAAGTCGTCAAGCGGAAAGGCTTCATCGCAATTTGCGACGAACTGGGCTCGCAAGCGCGCCGAGTTTCGTTTCTCATGACGGATAGAGGCGCGCGCCGCGTCACGGCGAGAAAGCGTAGGGCCGACGCCCTCGGATTGCTCTTCGTCCTTACGCCGCCAAATCTCGGATCACATAGTCTGGCAACGCCTCGCGCCGGCCGATTTCCACGGCAAGCTCTCTATCGGAAAGGCCGGCCAGAATCCCCGTCCTCACGAGGGCGGCGAAGGCGCCGAACCGATTGGCGCCGGCAATATCGTGTTCGACGCTATCGCCAACGCAGAGAATGTCGCGCGGGTTCTGAACCTGGGACAATTCCGCCGCCACCCGATAGATCTCGGGAAACGGCTTGCCAACCCATGTGACGGCGCCGCCCAGTTCCTCATAAATCTCGGCGATGCGTCCAGCGCCTGGCGCGTTGCCCGATGCGGTCAGCATGAGCTTGTCCGGATTGATACAGATGCAGGGCGTTCCGCGCCGAGCCGCTGATGCGAGCGACGCGCGGTAATCGTCGAGTGGCACCTTGTCCGCTTGGCTGCCGGCGATGACGACGAGATCAGCCTCGTCGCTATGAGCGGTCGGGACGACACCGAGCGCGGAAGCGAATTCGTCCTCTTCGCCGGTCGAAATGACGAAGCAGCGGGCTCCGGGAGCAAGCAACGCTGGAAAGCGTTTGCGCTGCAGCAGAGTCCGCGCCACATCGCCCGAAGTCACGAGGAAATCGTAAAGCTCGGGCTCGAAGCCCAATGACGTCATGCGCTCCGCGTTGGCGGCGCCTGTGCGTCCGGAGTTTGAGAGGACGACGATTTTAACGCCGCGCAATTTCAGCGCCACGAGTGCGTCCTTCGCGCCTGGATAAGGGTTTCGTCCGTCGTGCAGCACGCCATATTGGTCGAAGAACACCGCCTTGAAGAAAGACGCGATCACGACAAAGCGAGACAAAGAGCTCATTCAGAATCGTGAAGGCTTTGCAACGCGAGACGAGCCACTCCTGCACAGGCGTCTTGCGACACGGCGTGTTTGAAGGGCGCTCCCAGCTTGCGTTCCCTAATCTTTGTCCAGGCGGAGTTTGCGGCTCCGCCGCCGACGGTGCGGACAGAGCGCAGCGGCGGCGCTCCGAGTTCAGCGAGTTTCTGGTAGGCCAGCGCTTCGACCTCAGCGACGCCTTCAAGGATGGCCTGGAGGAATGTCGCATCGTCCTTGGGCCTGGGCTCGAGCCGCGGCGGAAGCTTGGGGTCGTTGATTGGGAAGCGTTCGCCCGGCTTCGGAAGCGGATAATAGCTGAGGCCAGTTGGCTTCTCCGGATGCAAGCCCGCAGACAGCTCCGCAAGACGGTCGCGCGGAAAGAACTGTTCAATGATCTTGCCGCCCGTGTTCGAGGCGCCGCCGGCAAGCCACGTAGAGCCAATCCGATGGCTGTAGATTCCAAACTCCGGAGCGAAGATCGGGTGGTCGCTCAGAAGCTTGACGACCAGCGTCGATCCAAGCGCGGTCACCCCGTCGCCCGCCGCCGATGCGCCAGTCGCCAGAAACGAAGCGCAGCCATCCGTTGTTCCGGCGTGCACGATCGCGGAGGCGGGCACGCCAAGACCCACGGCCTCTTGGCTCATCGGACCAATGGGAGCGCCCGGCTCCAGAACGACGGGCAATTTTACGAGATCCGCGCCGGTTCGCTCGATCCAGTCGGGCCATTGGGCGGCGACCGGGTCGTAGCCTGTCTTCAGCGCGTTGTTCCAGTCACTGCGGTCGAACCTTCCGCTCAGCTTTCCGCTGATCCAATCGGCCTGGTGCAGCAGGTGGCGAACATTCGGCCGACCTTGCATCATCAAAACTCGCGCCAGGGCGGACGTAGCGCCTCGAGCCGCGCTCCCGGCGGGCGCGTGCTGCGCGATCGCTCGGGTTATCGTTTCGTCGTCGCAGGGCTCATCGTACATCCGCGCCGGTCCTACCGGCTCTCCTAACCGGTCCACAGCCAGCATCGTGCCGGAAGTCCCGTCCACGGCGAGCGCGCGCACACGGGCCAAGTCGCACGATGAGGCCAGCTCGGAGATGACCGCACGAACGCAATTCCACCATGTGGCGGGAGCGGTTGCGTCGCCGAAAGGCGCCATCGCAACGGCTGCCGAACCTTGAGTAGCGCCGTCACCTGCAAGCGCAGCCGCACGCACTCCCGAAGTGCCAACATCAATTCCAATGACGCGCGGGTTGACGGAACTCATGCCCTTATCGTCCGATCGACTGGCGATAGGTTTCCGCTTCCCAGTTCATGAGCTCCTGCTCTTCGGCGCCGGTCAGCACGCGTATCGGCGCTTCCTCGGAAATGCGGGCCACGACATCCGCGAGACACCGCGCCATCGCCTCTGCATTTTTCGATGTTGAACGATGGAGAACCACGCCGAGACCCGGCAGCGCCATCATGAGCGGAGGCCGGCGGCCTTCGGGCCGCGCATGAAGACGGCCGCCGTCGACCGAAGCTTCCATGAGACCCGGCCCGAGGAACACCATATGGTCAGGATAAAGTGAGCCGAGTCGCGCGATTGCAAGGCTTTTCGGATCGAGCGCGACAGCGTGGACGGCGGGATCTTGCGGCAGGCGGTAGCCGGCGCCTTCGACGATCGAGGCGAGCGTTTCGAAATCGGCTTTTGGCGCTGCGCGCGCCGGCGCAGACAACGCCTTGCACACGCGCTGAATGCGACCAGCGACTTCCGCGACCGTCTCGCCAGCAACGACGAGGCCGTGGTTGGCAAGGACGAAGACGTTTGTATCCTTCGTTAGCCGTTCCGCAATCGCATGGGCGAGCGGCAAGCCCGGCTTGCGATAGGGCACGAAGGCGAGCGCGACATCCGCGTGCGGCCTCAAGCGTCCGCGCACAAGGGATTTGCCGTCACGTCGGACGGCGAGCGCGATCGTGTTCACGCAATGGATATGGACGACGACCGGCCAGGACATGATCGCATGCACGCTGGTCTCGATCGAAGGCCGCAGGCCGCCGGCATTCAGCTTCATATCCACAAAATCGGTCGCGGCCGCGGCGCGCGGATCTCCATCGGCAATGGCTTTGCGTAAGGGCTCCAGGCGCACGGGGGTCATGATGTCGTGAGCGAGGGCGTCGGCAAGCCAGGTTCCCGACGCTTTGATCCACATGACGCCGTCTAGTTTGATTGACGTATTGCCGCCGGCGCCTTGAGTTCGCGACGGATCAGCGCCGAGCGCGGCGGACAGCTTCCGCAGCGCCTGAAGCTCGCTGTCATCGATATGCGCGGAAGTCATCAGACGAGCTGCGGCGTCAGCATTTGAAACCAGGCCGTAAACTCTCCGCGCTCTTTGTCCGTAAGATGCAAGGCATGTTTCGTTCGCCGCTCCAAAATATCTTCGGCGTCGGTCGCCCACTCCTCCTCGGCGAGGAAGCGGGCCTCGCGCTCGTAAAGCGTTCCGCCGAAAGAACGCCCGAGCTCGCTGATCGACTTGGCTCCATTCAGCAAGCTCTCGACTCTCGTGCCGTATCGCCGGGCATAGCCGTGCGCGACATCCTGCGGGAGCCAAGGGCGCTTCCGGCGCAGTTCCTCAAGAAAGAGAGAGAAGTCGGCGCCAGGAATGTCTCCTCCCGGCAGTGCGGCGCGCTCCGTCCAGGCGCCCTTCATCTGCGGCAGGTAGGGAGAAAGCTTCTCAAGCGCATGCTCGGCAAGCCTTCGGTAAGTGGTGATCTTGCCGCCGAAGACGGAAAGCATCGGGGCTTGGGCCCCCGGCGCCTCGACATCGAAGACATAATCGCGCGTGACCGCGCTTGGATTGGCTGATTTGTCGTCGAACAGGGGGCGTACGCCGGAAAATGAGTTGGCAACCTGGTCGATCTTGGGAGCGCCTATGAAGTAACGGTCGACGACGGAGAGAAGATATTCGACTTCGCTCTTCTCGATGCGCACGTCCTCAGGCCTCCCCTCGAACGGAATGTCGGTGGTTCCGATCAGGGCGAGGTCGCCCTCATAGGGATTGACGAAAATCACGCGCTTGTCGCTGTTCTGAAGCAGATAGGCTTGATCGCCGTTCCAAAATTTGCGTGTGACAATATGACTGCCCTTGACGAGCCGGACCCGACTCGCGGCGTTGCGGCCTGCCCGATGCAGAACCTCCTCGACCCAGGGGCCTGCGGCGTTGACAAGAATCTTTCCTGTCGCCTGCAGCGTGCGTCCGTCTTTTGTGCTTCGCAAATCGACGCGCCATGTGTCGGCCACGCGCCGCGCTGACGTGAGCGGCGTCCTCGTCAACACCGCGCCGCCACGTTTGCGGACGTCCAATGCGTTGAGGACGACCAGTCGCGCGTCATCCACCCAGCAGTCCGAGTATTCGAAGGCTCGGCTGAAAGTTTTGCGCAGCGGCTCGCCCTCGGGCGTCTTCGTGAGGTCGAGGCTTCGCGTTGGCGGCAGAATTTTGCGCCCGCCCAAGTGATCGTAGAGAAAGAGGCCCGCTCGCACCATCCAGGCCGGACGTTGCTCCGGGCTATGAGGCAGGACAAACCGCATCGGCCAGATGATGTGAGGCGCCGCGCGGAGCAGGACCTCGCGCTCGATCAGCGCCTCGCGGACGAGGCGGAACTCGTAATATTCAAGATAGCGCAAGCCCCCGTGAACGAGCTTGCCCGACCGGGAAGAGGTTCCCTGCGCGAGATCGTCCTTCTCGCAGAGCAGCACCGAGAGGCCGCGCCCCGCGGCGTCGCGCGCAATGCCGGCTCCGTTGACGCCGCCGCCAACGACAATCAGATCGAACTGGCCAAGGTCTCGGGTCATTCCGTACGCGAGCGGCTCAACAAGGATTAAGGGGACCTTCGCCTGCGAGGTATCGGCGAACTTCCTCAGCTGTGGCGGCGGCGGCAATCTTAACGGTCTTTACCGACGCCCCGGCGATATGAGGAGTCAAAGTGACGTTATCGAGCCGAAGCAATTCCATGCTTGGCGGCGCCGGCTCGACGGCGAAAGTCTCCAGGGCGGCGCCTCGCAAGTGCCGCGTCTTGAGAGCCTCGGTGAGCGCATCGTAGTCGACCATTGGCCCGCGCGCCGTGTTCACGAAATAGGCGCCGCGTTTCATCTGTTCGAATTGTTCTTTGCCGATGAACCCCCGCGTCTCGTCCGTCACGCGCGCATGCAACGTCACGACGTCGCTCTCGCGCAAAAGCCGCTCGAGCGAGACTTGAACGACTCCGTCCCGCAGGTCGCCGGCCGAGAGCTGAACATAAGGATCGCAGACGAGAATGCGGCAGCCGAACGCCTTGAGGATGCGCACGACCTTGGTCCCTATATGCCCATAGCCGATCACCCCGACCGTCATTTCCGACAATTCCTCGCCGGTGAGATCGGCGCGATAGAGATCGCCGCGCCATTCGCCGCGACGCAGGCTTTCGTGCCCTCTCGTAATGAGCCGGGTTTCGGCAAGGATTGCGCCGATGGCGAACTCGGCGACCGCGGACGCGTTCCGGCCTGGAGTGTTGACGACACGAATCTTCCGTTTGCGCGCCGCCGCCATGTCGATATTGACCGGGCCTCCGCGAGAGACCGCGATCAGCTTCAAGTGAGGCAGCCGTTCAAGCACGCCAGCGGAAAAAGGCGCGAGATGGGTGACGGCAATCTCCGCGCCGTCCATATGCGCCACCACCTCGTCGGCCGTCCCTTGATATTCTTTCAGCCCCTCCATTCCCGGCTCGGCGTAGCCATGCTCCATCGGTTCGTCAGGCCATGGCATCTCGTACGATCGGATATCGAGCGTCTCTCCGCACTTCTCGCGGATCGCCTGCTCGAACATGGACGGCAGCATGAAACGGTCGCCCATGATCGATATGATCGGCCTTCGGCGCTCGAACTCTTTGCTCAAGCCGCGTACTCCTGTCTGAGCCGGCCCAAATGATCCCATGCCGGCGACATGGCCGCTCTGATGGTTCGATAGATCGGGTAAAGTTTCGAGTAATATTCGCTGAGCTGCGGGTGGGGCACGGTCAGCTTGTCGAGAAACGGAGCGACCCACGCATCTGCGCACGCATTCATGTTCGGATAGACGCCGATGTTCACCGCGGCCATCATTGCCGCGCCGGAAGCGCCGAGCTCCTCCCGCCTCAGCGTCCGCACATTCGCGTTGAGCACCGCAGCGAGAATGGCGCGCATCGCCTTCGACCGCGCCGCGCCTCCGCCCAACCTGACTTCGCTGGGGATCGAACCGGAAGCGAGGTAGCAGTCTCGCGCCGCGAAAGCGAGGCCTTCAAAAACCGCGCGGGCCAAGCCAGCGAAACTTGTTTGTGTCGAGAGGCCGCTGAACTGCGCCCGCGCGTCGGGATTGAGGAAAGGACCGCGCTCGCCAGCCTCGAAGATATACGGATGATACACCGCCTGGCCGGGCTCGGTCCCAAGCACTCTCTCATCGAGGCCCGAAAGAAGCGCCGCGCGACTTGTCTTGGCGCCCGCCATCTCCGCGGCTTCGCGCGCCATGTCCATCAGCCAATCGATGTTAAGAGTGGCCGCCATATTGGATTGCATCGAAGCGCAGGCGCGCCCGATCGGCAGGCACATCGTGTAGCCGGAGCGGTCCTCGTTGAGCCGCACGTCATCAGGCGTGGGAGCGTAGCGCATGTGCATTCCGGTCGAGCCGAGAATCGAGACTCCGACCTCCGCTATGGGATCGTAAAGTCCGCCTCCGAGGCCGGTGCACACCACGTCAATATAGGCGAGCGACACCGGCAGG
Organism: uncultured Alphaproteobacteria bacterium; assembly: GCA_963696665.1. Lineage (GTDB taxonomy): Bacteria > Pseudomonadota > Alphaproteobacteria > Rhizobiales > Beijerinckiaceae > Roseiarcus. The sequence goes on along the minus strand of CAVOLE010000008.1, from coordinate 330,819 downwards.
TCTTCGGGCAGCAGCGTCTCGGCGGCGGCGGACGCTGTGAGCTTGCCGGTCTCGCTCACGCCGTCGATCATCGGCGGAAGCAGGCGCCAGCAGTCGGCGATCCCCATGCCTTCCAGAATCGACGGTTCGTATTCCCGGGTCCGGTAGTTGCCGAAGGTGAAATTGCCCTCGGATGGATCGGTTACGCGAGCGCCGGTCAGCTTGAAATAGAGCCAGTCCTTGCAGTGAAAGCAGGTAGCGGCCCGGGCGATACGATCGGGCTGCCAACGCTTCATCCATGCAAGCTGGGCCGAAGCCATGCAGGCATTGAGACCGGAGCCGGTGCGGGCGTAATGCTCCCGATAGGCGTCGGTCTTCAGGTAGTCCGCCGCCAGGGCGGCCGCGCGGGAATCGAGCCACATCAGCCCCCCGCCGACGGGCTCGCCTTCGGCGTCGATCAGCCATGTGCCGTCGCCCTGCGCGGTCACGGCGAGAGCCGCGACGCGGCGCGGAAGGTCCGGAACGCGGTCGGCGAGTTCCCGCAATGTCGCGGCGCAATCGGCCCAGGTCCGATGCATGTCCTGCTCGACCTGGCCCCCGCCAAGCGTCTGATAGACATTGGGTCTGGCCGCGACCGCGATCTGTTCTCCGCCAAGCGAAAACGCGACCGACTTGATGACGGAGGTGCCAGCGTCGATCCCGAGCAGGATATCGCGCATCATGAGCCGGACTTCGCGTTTGCGGCTCGCGCGGCGCAACTCATGCGGCCTCCAGCCCGTGCGACAAAGCCGCCGATGTGCTCGCGTCGAACACGTGGAGATCCGACGCGGAGACGCCAAACTGCAGTCGTTCCCCGACTCTGGCCGGGATTGGCGCATGAGAAACGGCGACCATGAGTTTGCCCGCCACTTCCATCGCCAAATGGCTCTGGTCGCCCAGCCATTGATTGGAGACGATGGGGGCGTCGCCGGACCCAAAGCCCAACCGAACGGCGTGAGGGCGAACCCCGATCACGACTTTCTCGCGTCTTCCAATTGCTGCGCGAACGCTCTCGGGAATATCGCTCCCGGCAAAATCGAAGGTTGGGCCGCCATCGATCGCGAAGCGGACCCGATCGCCGTTCACGACCTTGGATTCGAACACGTTCATCGGCGGTTCGCCGACGAAAGTCGCGACGAACAGATTGGCCGGCCTTTCGCGCAGATCCTTCTGGCTGGCGAATTGCTGAAGCACCCCTCCTTCCATGACAGCTACGCGGTCAGCGAGCGCGTTGGCCTCGGTCTGGTCGTGAGTGACAAAGATCGCGGTCATGCGACGATCGAGCAGAAGGCTCTTCAGCCGGCCTCGCAAAAGGGCGCGTAGCCTGGGTTCGAGTTGCCCCATGGGTTCATCGAGCAGATAGAGATCCGCCTGGCGCACGAGGGCGCGAGCGAGGCTGGCGCGCTGCTGCTCTCCGCCCGAAATAGAGCTTGGATATCGATCGAGGACAGGCTCGATCTCCAAAATGCGCGCGACGTCCGCAACCGATCGCTGCACATCCTTCGCGGACATGCGCGCGCTTTTCAACGCGAACGCAATATTGTCGCGGACAGTCAGAGGCGGATAGAGCGAATAGCCTTCAAACGCCATCGCGACTTTTCGCCGCGACGGAGGCATCTGATTGACGCGCCGGCCCTCGAGGACGATATCCCCGCGCGTGACCTCCTCAAAGCCTGCAATCATGCGCAAGGTCGAGGTCTTGCCGCACCCGGATGATCCCAGCAGCGCAACGATCTCGCCTCGTTGCACATCCATGTCGAGGTTCTTCACCGCATGGACGGGGCCTTTGCCGCGTCCTGCATAGATCTTGTCGACGCTTTTGATCGAAAGAGCAGCCTCGGACATGGGGGTCACGCTGACTGAGGGACGATGCGACGACCACTCGCGGGGTCGAAGAGGAGAACAGCTTCGGCGTCAAATCGAGCGAAAGCGGGCCCGTGCCTCCGCGGAGCTTCGTTCGTTCCCGCTTCAGACGCCAGAATTTCGCGACCGTCATCGGTGCGAAGAAGAAGGAGAGTTCTCTCGTTCAGCGGCGTCACCGCGACCACTTCAACCGGAACGCTCTCTGGCGAGGCCATGTCTTCGACGACAATGGTCTCCGCCCGCAGCCCGAGAACGCATGGCTTCCCCGTCATGTGACCGTATCCGGGGGGCAGCGACAACGCGGCGCCTCCGATGCCGATCTTCGGGCCGGTCGATGAAGCCAGCGGCTCGACCGGCATCAGATTGATTGTCGGATCGCCGAACAGGCTCGCGACATTGATCGTCGCGGGTCCTCTATAAATTTCCGCCGGCCGAGCGATCTGCGCGAAGTCGTGGTCCGACAACACCGCGATCCTATCGCCGAGCGCCATCGCTTCCTTATAGTCCTGTGTGACATAGAGAACGGTCGATCCGGACGCTTTGAGCAGAGAAGGCAATTCCAGGCGCATCTCATAACGCAATTTGGCGTCGACGTTGCGCAGCGGATCATCGAGGAGCAGGATCTTGGGTTCGGCCACCAGCGCTCGAGCCAAGGCGGTGCGTTGCTTCTGACCATTGGACAGTTCGCGCGGCGCGTGCCCGAGAACGTGCTCGATCTTCAAAAGCGCGGCGACCCTCTCCACCTTCGCGCGGATCACGTCTCGGGCCGCCTTGTGGGCCGTCAGCGCGCTCGCGATATTGTCGAACGCGGACATATGGGGAAAGAGCGCGAAGTTCTGGAACGCCATTCCCACCCCGCGCGTCTCGGGCGCCTGGTCGGTGACGTCGCGGCCGCCAAGCAAGATGCTCCCCTCGTCCGGTTGCTCGACGCCGGCGATGAGCCGGAGAAGCACGGTCTTGCCCGACCCCGACGGCCCGAAAACCGCGACAATCTCGCCATTCTCAGCGCTGAGCGAAATGCGGTCGAGCACCTTGCCCGTCTTGAATTCCTTGCTGACCGAGCGGATCTCGAGATTGGCCATGAGCTAGCCCTTCAACGCGCCGAGCGACAGACCCTCGACGAGATAGCGTTGGGCGTAAAGCGCGAGCGCAAGCGTCGGGGCTACGGAAAGCACGATTGCCGCGGCGATCTGTCCATATTGAATGCCGGAAGCGGTCACAAAGGCGAGCGCGCCGACTGTGACGGGCTGCTTCTCGGCGGACGCCAAGATGAGCGCAAAGACGAAGTTGTTCCAGCAGAAAATGAAAGCCAAGAGTCCGGCCGCGGCGATCCCGGGCCCCGCCAGCGGAATTGCGATGCGGGTGAACGTGCGCCACCACGAGTGGCCCGCGACGCGATAGGCGTATTCAATGTCCGGGGAGAGATCCTCGAAATACCCGCGCACGATCCAGAGAATGAGCGGCAGCGCGATCAGCTGATAGACCCAGATGAGGCCGACATAGGTGTCCGTCAGGCCCAGCTGCTGGAAATAAAGCGAGAGGGGCAAGAGCACGAGCAGCGGCGGCGCGAAGCGAAACGACAAGAGGGTGAAGGCGATGTCCTCGCCCAGACGAAACTTGAAGCGAGCGAAGGCGTAGGCCGCGGGAACGCCAAGAATGAGCGCGATCACCACGGACGCCGTCGAGAGAAGCACGCTGTTCCAGAGATTGTTCATGAACGCGATGTCGAGCGTTCCGGCATTCGAAACGAGCTTGCCGGTGATCAGCGCCGAGTAGTTGGAGAGCGTCGGCGTGAAGAAGAGGCTCGGCGGGATACGCAGGATGTCCTCGTTGGTCTGGAAGGACATCAGGAAGATCCAGAAGATCGGAAACAGGAAGAAGAGGACGATGAGGGCGATCAGGACGCCCCGCACGACGCGCTCCAGAAGAGACATGTGCTCCAAAGCCGCCTCTCCTTATGCCAGTCCGCGCGCGCGTTCGCGCAATTTCAGCCATTGTTTGATGAACACGTTCGACAACGCATAGGTCACCGCCCACAGTATGATGAGCAGCGCGGCGGACTTGCCCACGTTCGTATACTGGTAGAATTCGAGATAGGCGCGGACCTGGAAGACAAGCAGCGTGTCACCGGGGCCACCCTGGGTCATCGGATAGATGATGTCGAATTGCTGGATCGAATCGAGCATCCGGAACAGCGCGGCTGTGATGATGTAGGGCGTCAGCATCGGAAGCGTGATCCGAAAGAAGACGAACCGCCTGGGAACGCCATCGAGCGCCGCGGCTTCGAACGGCTGCGTCGGCAGGGAGCGCAAGCCGGCCAGGAGCAAGATCATGATGAAGGGTGTGTAGACCCAGACGTCGACGAGGACGACGGTGAACAACGCGGTGCTCGGGTCGGACGCCCATTTGAAATTGCTGACCCCGAGAAGCTGCACGAAATAAGAGAGAACGCCGAAGTTCGGGTTGGTCATCAGTTTCCACATGAGCGCCGCGATTGCCGGCGCCGTCATGAGCGGCAGAAGAAGCAGGATCGAGACGATGTTGTTGATCCGCGTTTGCTTCTGCAAAAGCATGGCGATGCCTAAGCCGAACACGAGTTCGACCCCGACCGTCAGCGCGGTGTATTCGAGCGACACCTGAACGGTGTGCCAGAACTCGCGGTCCGAAAAAAAGTCGATGTAGTTTTGGAACCAGATGAACCCCCGCATCATCGGCAGGTTCAGGCGATACCGCTGAAGCGAGTAATAGACGGCGGTGACGAACGGAATCAGGATTCCGATGCAGACGAGCAGCGCCGGCAGGCTCAGCAGATACGGCAGATAATTGATCCGTCGACGCGCTCGCGCCTCGACGCGCTTGACTGCGGTGTCAGTCACGAAACGGGCCTTAAGCTCACAATTCCTCTGGCGATCCTCGGGGCCGAAACGGGCAAGCCGGCGCGGCGCGCGGGACTTAAGAGCCGCGCGCCGCACATGGGAAGACGATGGCTCAGCCGAGCCCCGCGTCCTTGAGCTGCTTATCGATCGATGCAGCCAACTGATCGAGCCCTTCGTCGATGGGCGTTTCCTTGGCGACCATCTTCTGCAACGTCTCCGCCCATTGGGTGGTGACGTCGAAGAACAGGGGTTGCGGCGTGAAGTAGATGCGTGCGCCCGGCGACGAAGCGTCATATTGCGCGAGGTAGCCGCTATAGGACTTGTCGATCCGGTTGCGGAACTCGTCGTCCTTCCAGACCGAGGAACGGACCGGATTGACGAAGTCCATCTTGCGCGCGCCGAACAGGTCGTGCTCGGTCGACGACGCCCACTGCATCCAATACCAAGCGGCGTCCTTCTGTTTGCCGGCGCTATTTAGAGCCAGCGACCAGATCCAGACATTGGGGGTCGGAGCCTTGGCGGCCGGGTTGGCGGCGAAAGCGTGGAAGCCCAGATTGCCCTTTTCCTTGTTGTCGCCGCCGTCCATGAAATAGCCGAGAATGTCGGCGTCGTAGATGGTGGCCGAAGCGCCGGCGCCGAGATCGGTTCCGACCTGATACCAGGTGTAAGTCGACCAATTTTTTGGCCCCGAATCCTGGATCATCTGCACCCACATCTTATGGAACGCCTTGGATTCGGGCGTGTTCATCGCGGCCTTCAACTTGCCGCCCGTGACGGTGAAGTCCCGCTGCCCGTAATTGGAATAGCCGGACAGGAAGCCCGGATGGATCGTCGCCCAGGAGCGTGAGCCGCGCACCCCGATGCCATATGGCCCGCCCAGGTCCTTGGTGAGCTTAGCGGCGGTTTCGAGGAGTTCCGGAAGGTTGTTCGCCGGCTTGACCCCGATCTTGTCGTACATCTTCCGGTTATATGTGGTCGAGTTGAGCTCGAAACCCCACGGTATGCACCATTGCTTGGCGTCGGCCGACCCGAGCGCCGCTCCCGGCACGCCGTTCCATGCGGTGGACGCCCTCAAGCCAGGCTGCACGTCTTCCCAATCGTATTTCGGATTGGTCTTGGCGGGGTCCTTGATCCACGTGTTGAGGTCTTCGATCCACCCCGCCGGCCCGTAGGTCCAGGTCATGTAGGCGCCGGTCATGAAGGCGTCGTACTGGCTCGACTTCGACGAGAGAGCGGCGGTCACTTTGTCGAAGTACACATCCTCCGGGAAGATGTCGTAGGTGACGTCCATGCCCGTCAGACCTTTGAAGTTGGCGAGGTCCGCGATCATCGCGTCAGCGTATGGGTGCTTGTTCAACAGAAGGTGAAGCTTCGTTCCATTGAATTTCTTCCAGTCGAAATCCGCCGCCAGAGCCTCAGTCGCGGCGGCGTTAAGCAGGAAATTGGCGGTCGCGGCGCTGACGCCTAGCCTGGCCGCGCCGCTCATCAACTCACGCCTGCTCATCTGGCCGGCCTTAAAGGCCGCAAAGAACTCTTTCGCCTTGTCGTGCATCGCTTCCTCCTTGTTTTCCTTCTCTCATCACGTTTGCGATGATGGTTCGTCCACGAGACTCCTTGCGGTCATCTCGTCGGTGATCAGGCCGTGCAGCAGTCCGCTTGCGAGCACGCCTCTGATAGCGTCAATCTTGGTCTTTCCACCCGCGACGGCGATCGTCGCGCGTTGCCGAATATCAGCAGTGGACATGGAGAGAGCCCGCGCGGAGACGCCGCTGTCAATCAGGTCGCCGCGCGAGGAAAAGAGATGGCCCAAGAGCTCGCCGACTGCGCCGAGAGCGCGGGCTTCGTCGAACTCGTGTCTCTCAACCAAGCCCGTCGACAGGATTGAAGCCTGGTCATCAATCGCGCCGATTCCAACCAAGCGCAGCGTCGACTCCACGCCAAGCTCGAACACGTCCCCGACGCCCCGCTGCTCGAGCAGAACTTTGCGATCCTCCGGCGTGTTGGCCAGGAAGGGGAGCGGCAACACATAAGCCGCCGCATTGGTCTTCTCGGCTAGACGATGGATCACGTCGAAAGGCGTGGTCACATAGCGCCGCGTCATGCCGCCGAGGAGCGAGACCAGCTTGAGATCAGGAACGTCCATGCGCGGCAGGTGATTGACGCAAGACGCAAGGGTGCGGCCGTGACCCACGCCGATCGCATGATGCGCGCCGCTTTCGATCGCCAATTGGAGAAATCGCCCGCCCGACAGGCCCAATGACCTGAGCGGCATGGGGCTGTCGTCGAGCTCAGGCGCGACCACGCATTGATCCAACCCGAATTTTCTCTGCAGTTCCGTTTCGAGATGGACGCAGGCCGCGACTGGGGCGTCGATCGAGACGTGAACGAATCCGAGCCGATTGGCCCGCGCAATCAGGCGATGCGCTTTGACGCTCGGAACTCCGAGCCGCTTGGCGACTTCGCCCTGGGTCAGGCCGGCGCCGTGATAGAGCCATGCCGCCCGAGCGCAGAGCTCCTGGTCCCGTTCGTCGAGCGCTGGCGATACGCTGTCTCGCATTTCGCTCCCTGATATTTTTTTCTTGGCATGACATTTTTTTCATGATGCTATCGCCGAGTCAAGACGCAAAGTGTCAGGAGCCTTGACGACAAGGCGCTCGGCAGCGAGAGCCAGCGATCGCGAGCTGCCTGGACACGGGGCGCGCTTAAGAGGGTGGATCAATGACCAGGGAAGAAAGGGCGCTGCGCGCGAACATCGTGGCGAAAGCCCGTTGGATGAACGCGTCCGGTCTCAACCAAGGCACATCCGGCAACATCTCCGCCCGTTACAAGGACGTGCTGCTCATTACCCCGTCTGCGACGCCCTACGATTCCATGACGGCCGAGTCGATCGCCGCGATGCCGCTGGACGGAGAGTACGGGTCCTGGAGCGGGCCGTTGAAACCCTCGACCGAATGGCGGTTTCACTTCGACATCACGAAGTCGCGGCCGGACGTCGGCGCGATCGTGCATACGCATTCCACTTACGCGACCGTGCTGGCGATAGCCCGCAAAGAGATACCGGCGTGTCACTACATGATGGCCGCCTTCGGCGGGACCACGATCCGATGCGCGGGCTACGCGCGTTACGGAACGAAAGAACTGTCAGACCTTGCGCTCAACGCGCTCGAGGGGCGAAACGGCTGCCTTCTCGCCAATCACGGCATGATTGCGCTGGGGGCCAACCTGGACAAGGCGATGTGGCTCGCGGTCGAGCTCGAGACGATCGCCAAGCAATATTACCTCTCGCTCGCGCTCGGCAATCCGGTCATCCTGTCCGATGAGCAGATCGCCGAAACCGCGGGCGGCTTCGCGACCTACGGTCTGCAGGACGCGCCGCGGGTCAAAGCCGCGCCGAAACGCAGGGCGCGCGAATAGCTCCCGGCCGCATCTTGGTAATTCCGTGGCGTCAAGTTGAAATGCGGATTCGTGACGAAAAGCCTGTGGATAAAGCGCCGCCGGCGATTTACTCCGCATTAACCATCGCCGATCACTGTCCTCTCGGCGTCGCGTAGACTAACTTGCTGATTCGCGACGCGAAATCAGTCGCGGGAGTCTCGCCCATGCAGTCGGCAGACCTATCCGAAGGCTTTTCTGGCCTCAAGCAATGGTCCGAACCTGTCATTTTCGACCGGATCATCGCCGCCTATCACAAACTTATCGAAGACCGGGAACTGGCGCGCGGCCTGGCCCGCCTGCATGCGCGCGTCTGGCGCGCGCTCATCGCCGGCGACATGGAGGGCTTCGAGGAAATGCGCGAGATGCTGGTCGGCGCGCTCGAGCCTTGCGACCTCACCCTCGATCACCTGGCGGAGGTCGACGGCGACATCATGACCGAACTGCTCGATGTGGTGATGGCGCGCTACAATCGCTCGCACCGAACCGCCAGGGCCTATCATCTCGCGCTGATGGAACTGGCTGGACGATTGCCGCCGGTGCGGCTGGCCGCTTGAGGCGAATTGTGTAGACGCGGTCGCTGACCGCGTCCGCCGCGCTCACCGAGCGCGGCCACAGGGTTTGGCTACAAGGACTCACGCAGCCGTTTCCCTCTGATCTCGCGGTAGAACGGGCGCGGGCGGCGTTTGTCGAGGCCGCCTTCGAGCGCTTGGGCGAGATCGTCGAGCGCCGCGTGAGTGATCGCGGGGAGATCGAGGTTTCGCGCCTCGTCGAGCGGCGTCCAGACGAGTTCGACCAATTCCGCCTCGGCATGAACGGCGCCATCGACGCGCATGGCGATGAAGCGCGCATCGACGACAAGGAAGCGGGCGTCGAAGCGCCTCGGGCGTCCAGGCGGAGTGATCGCGCGGGCGAGGAAGTCAATGGCGTCGAGCGAAGGATGGACGCCCGTCGCCGCGAAGCGCGTCCATGCGCCCGGCGGCGGATTCTCCGGCGCGCTCGAGCCGAGGATGCCGATGGCGAGACCCGTCTCCTCGAAAGTCTCGCGAATAGCGGCGAGCGCAAGAGCCCGCGCGAAGCTCGGCGAGGGCCGGCGCACGCGCGCGTTGAGCTTTTCCTCCACATGCGCGTCGAGCGCGCCCGCCGCGGCCATGCGCCGGTCCTCGGGCTCGACCCGGCCCCCAGGAAAGACGAACTTGCCCGGCATGAACCTGTGCCCCGCGTGCCGTTTGCCCATCAGCACCCGCGCGGTTCCGCGCTCGAAGCCTTCAACCAGAATGAGCGTCGCCGCGTCGCGCGGGCGCAGCGCGCGTTCCCGCGGGGCGGAGTTGGTCACGTTTTATTGCCGATATGGGCTCCGAACCCGTGCATGCCCAGCGCCCATTGCTGACCGACAATCGCGCCCTTGGCCCGAGGCAAGATGACGAGACTTGCGATCGCCGTGACCGCCAGCCAAAACACGGCGACCCAGAGCATCGAGGAATGCGGCCAGACTTCATCCGACAACAGGATGCCCGCGCCGACCGCGTGGGCGACGATCAAAAGCGTTATGTAAGCCGGCGCATCGTCTGCGCGGTGGCCGGTGAGCGGCTCGCCGCAGACATCGCAGGTATTGACGACCTTGAGATAGGAGCCGAACAGGCGGCCTCGACCGCACGCCGGGCACCGGCCAAAAAAGCCGCGCGTCATCGCTTCGCGCAGCGAGCGGTCAGGCGGGGGCGTCGGAACGCGCCAGATGCGGGACATGTCGTTCATCGACGCTTGCCCTTATAGGTCGGCTTGCGTAGCGCGGACGCGCCCGCTTTTCGCATGGCCCCCGACCCGGACGGGGCCCGCGCGATCTCGAACCTCAGCGCGCCGGCGAACGGGGCGGCCTCGACGAGACGGACCTGGAGGGCGTCGCCCAGTCGAAACGTCTCCTTGCTCCGCGTTCCGACCATGGCCCGGCTCGCCTCGTCGAAGCGGAAATATTCATCGCCCAAGGTTCCCGCCGGTAGAAACCCGTCAGCCCCGGTTTCGTTCAGTTTGACGAACAGGCCGACGCGAGTGACCCCCGCGATGCGGCCAGCAAAGACGGCGCCGACGCGATCGGCCAGATGCGCGGCGATCACTCGGTCGACGGTTTCCCGTTCGGCGGCCATCGCCCGCCGTTCGGCGGCGGAGATGTGCTCGGCGATCTGCGCCAATTCTCCTGCGCGCATGTCGTTGAGGCCGCCCGGACCGAGGTTCAGCGCGCGGATGAGGGCCCGATGGACGATAAGATCGGCATAGCGGCGGATCGGCGAGGTGAAATGCGCATATCGGCGCAAGTTGAGGCCGAAATGGCCATAGTTCTCGTGGCTGTATTCGGCCTGCGCTTGGGCGCGCAAGACCACTTCGTTGACCAAAGCCTCGACCGCTCCTCCGCGCACGCGACTCAAGACGCTATTGAAATGCGACGGGCGCACGCGCTCGCCCTTCGCCAACTTGACGCCGATGGTGCGCAGGAACTCGATCAGATCGTCGAGCTTCTCGGCGCTCGGCGCATCATGGGCGCGATAGAGGAGGGGCGAATGCGCGGCTTCGAGCGACTTGGCGGCGGCGACATTGGCGAGGATCATGAACTCTTCGATCAGCCGATGCGCCTCGAGCCGCTCGGGCCACCGCACGTCCTTAAGGCGCCCCTCGGAATCGAGAACAAGCTTGCGCTCGGGCAGATCGAGATCGAGCGGATCGCGCCGCCCGCGCTCGATTCTGATGACCGAATGCGCGGCGTAGAGCGGCTTGAGCACGGTGTCGATAAGCGGCTTCGTTGTCTCGTCGGGCCGACCGTCGATCGCCGCCTGCGCTTGTTCATAGGAGAGCTTGGCCGCGGAGCGCATCATGATGCGGTGAAACTTGTGCGAGCGCTTGTGCCCGTCGGCGCCGAGGACCATGCGCACCGCGAGCGCCGGCCGGTCCTCGTGCGCGCGCAGCGAGCAGAGGTCGTTGGAGATGCGCTCCGGCAGCATCGGCACGACCCGGTCGGGGAAATAGACCGAATTGCCGCGCTCGAGCGCTTCTCGATCCATCGCCATGCCGGGTTGAACATAGGCGGCGACATCGGCGATGGCGACGGTGACGACGAATCCGCCGGGGTTTTTGGGATCGGAGTCGAGCTCGGCATGGACGGCGTCGTCGTGATCCTTGGCGTCAGGCGGATCGATCGTGACAAGCGCCAGCTCCCGCCAGTCCTCGCGCGGGGCGCTCAATCGAACGGGCCGCGCGGCCTCTGCCTCTTTCAGCGCCGCGGGCGAGAAGACATGCGGAATATGATGCGTCTCGAGCGCGATGAGGCTCACCGCGCGCTCGGACTTCACCGAACCTATCGTCTCGACGACGCGCGCAGGCGGCAAACCCAGGCGGCCCTCGCGCAACGGCTCGATGGCGACGAGGTCGCCGTCCCGTGCTTCGCCGGCCATGCCCGCCGGCACGAGATATTCGCGGCTCGCCGCCTTCTTGTCGACCGGCGCCGCGCGTCCCGAGCCATCCGCCGCGCTGCGATAGACGGCGAAGGCGCGAGCCTTCATCTTGTCGAGAATCTTGACCACGCGGCCGGAATAGGCCGGCGCCTTGGGGCCGGCGTCGGGATCGAAGTCGATCCGCATCAAAACCCGCGCGCCCACGCTCGGCGCAGGGCTACGGTCGCGTTTCATGTGGGAGCGACGCACGAGAATGCGCGGCGCGGGCTCATCGCCCTCCCATTCCACGGGCTTCGCGATCAGCTCGCCGTATCGGTCCTTCTCAGCGATGTCGGCGACGACAAGGGAGGGCAGGCGGCCTTGGACCGTCAGGGCCTTACGGCCGCGAGCGACGGCGCCGTCCGCCTGCAGATCCTTTATGAGGAGCTTCAATTCCGTTTTCGCTTCGCCCTTCACGCCGAAGGCCCGGGCAATGTCGCGCTTGGTGACTCGGGCCGGCGCGGTCTCGCCATTGGGCGCGGGCGCGCCGCCGATGAAGGCGATCACCTCCTCGCGCGAAGGCAGCGCAGCGGCTTTCGCCTCCGCGGCGCCGCGGACGGCGCTGTCCGAGCGCCGACGTATTCTTGGATTTTGCAAGGGTCCCATTTCTCAAGGGCCGCAAAAGCCGGCCCCATGCGCAAGGTAGGTTCGATGGCCGAAGGAAACAAGCGGCTGGCCTGCGCGGGCCGACAGCCGCTGGTCAGCCGCTCGCCTTTTCGATCCTGAGCAGCGTGAACAGTTTCATCGGCGGAAGCTCGCTCTGCTCGACAATGCGCGCGTCGGGGCGAGACGCGATCCAGTTTCCGACAGCGGAATAGGGAAAGTTCGGATGCCAGCCGAGCCACGCGGCGGCCGTCTCCATCTGGCGCTCGACGCCTCCGCGAAGCCCACCTGAGGCTGCGAAGTGATTCATGACGATGAGCGTCCCGCCCGGCCTTAAGACCCGCCAGGCCTCGGCGAGCGCCCGCTCCGGACTGGGAACGACGCTTATCACATAAGGCGCGAGCGCGACGTCGAACGCCGCGTCGGGAAATTCGAGCTCTGCGGCGTCCATCACATGGAGCCCCTTGACCTGCGCGAGGCCCTTGCGCTCGACCCGCGCCCGCGCCGCGCGCAGCATCGGGGCAGAGATGTCGATGCCCGTCACCAGCACATTGCCCGGGAGGAGCGGTAGTTCGAGCCCGGTGCCCACGCCGACCACGAGGATCTCGCCGCCAGGCCCTGCAGCCGTGGCGGCTGCGCGCGCGGCCGCCGCCCGGCCGGGGTGGAAGGGCAGATCGAAGATGAGGTCGTAGATCGGCGCCCAGCGGCTATAGGCCGCTTCCGCATTGTGCCCTGCATAGGCTTGCGTCGCGTTGACAGGATTCATCGTCGGGCCCTCCCGACAGGCTCGCGCCCGCTTGCCCCTCGCCCAGTCTGGCCCAACGCACTATAGCACATATGTGATCCGCCGCGACGAGCCATTCCGCCCAAACGCCCAAGCCTTGTTAGAGGCCCACTCATGATTGACCATATCGGCCTTGCGGTTAAGGACATGGATCGCGCGAAAGCGTTCTATACGGGGGCGCTCAAGCCGCTCGGCATCGGCGTCATCATGGAAGTGACGGTGGAGCAGACGGGGGCCGACGCCCACGCCGGATTCGGCAAAGACGACAAGGCGTTCTTCTGGATCGGCACGGGAAACAAGCCTAAGGGCGGCGCGCATGTGGCGTTCACAGCGCGAACGCGCGCCGAGGTCGACGCGTTCTACCGCGCGGCTTTGGCCGCTGGCGGACGGGACAATGGCGCGCCGGGTCCGAGACCTCACTACCACAAGCATTATTACGGCGCGTTCGTCTTCGATCCAGACGGCAACAATATCGAGGCTGTGTGCCATCGCCCGGAGTGAGGCGAGCGCGGCCTCATGATTATCCGCGCTTGCCGGAGGCGGCGGACTTCGACTTGACTGGAGGCGCCTTTTTGGCCGCGGCTTTCTTGGCGCCGGCCGGTTTCGCTCGGGCCTTCGCGCTCTCGGCCGGCTTGGTCTTGGCCGGCGGCTTTGCCGGCTGAGCCTTGCCCTTCGCCGGCGGCTTTGCCGCCTTGCGCGGCCGGGCAACGGGCTTGCCCTCGCGTTCGGCGAGCAATTCCAGCGCCTGGGCAAGCGTGACGGAATCCGGCTTGGTTCCCTTCGGGATGGTGGCGTTGACCTTGCCCCAGTTGACATAAGCGCCGAAACGCCCATCGCGCACCGTGACCGGCCCGCCGTCCGGGTGCTCGCCCACCAGGCGGCCGATGACGCCGCCGCCCGCCGCCTTGGCTTTGAGCAGTTCCACTGCGTCATCGAGGGTGAGGCTCGCCGGGTCGGTTCCCTTGGGCAGGGTGGCGTTGATCTTGCCGTGAGTGACATACGGTCCGAAGCGGCCCTGCTTGACGCTGACCGAGCCGCCCTCCGGGTGGTCGCCGAGAACGCGGGCCGGGCCGCCGCCGAAGCGGGAGCCGCCAGCCCCGCTCTCCTTGGCGACGATGAGATCGATTGCGCGATTGCCGCCGATCTCCAGCACATCGTCGTCGCGGCCGAGGTTGGCGTAGGTCTTGCCGTGCTGCACATAGGCGCCGTAGCGGCCGATGCCGGCGAGGATCGGCTCTCCGCTGGTCGGGTGGCGCGCCACCTCCCGCGGCAAGGCGAGCAGCTTGAGCGCCTTCTCGAGCGTCAGGTCGTCCGCGCTCAATCCCCGTGGCAGCGACGATCGCTTGGGCTTGTCGCCCTCGCCCTGTTGCACGTACTCGCCAAACCGCCCGTTGCGCAAAGTGATCTCTTCGCCCGTCGCGGGGTCTTGCCCAAGCACCCGCACGCCCGGGCGATCGCCCTCGGAAGCCTCCGCGCCCGATGGCGCGAGAACCCGTGAGTACTTGCACTCGGGATAGCGCGAGCAGCCAATGAAGGCGCCGTATTTGCCGAGTTTCAGCGACAATTGGCCTTCGCCGCAGAGCGGGCAAAGGCGTGGATCGCCCCCGTCGCCGCGCGCAGGAAAGATATGCGGGCCCAAAAGCTCGTTTAAGGAGTCGAGCACCTGCCGAGTGCCCAAGTCCTTGATGTCGCCGATGGCCCCGGAGAAATCATTCCAGAACTCGCGCAACAGCGCCTTCCAGTCGATCTCGCTGTTCGACACCTGATCGAGCTTCTCTTCCAGATCGGCGGTGAAATCGTAGCCGACATATTTGGCGAAGAACAACTCGAGGAAGGCCGTGACGATCCGGCCCTTGTCCTCCGGAAACAAGCGCTTCTTCTCGATCCGCACATAATCGCGATCCTTGAGCACCGCGATGGTCGAGGCGTAGGTCGAGGGCCGGCCGATGCCGAGCTCCTCCATCCGCTTGACCAGCGTCGCCTCGGTATAGCGCGGCGGCGGCTCGGTGAAGTGCTGGCTCGCGTCGATCCGCTCCTTGGCGAGCTTCTCGCCTTGGCGCATCGCCGGCAAACGGCCCAACTCCTCGTCCTCCTCATCATCCCGGCCCTCCTGGTAGAGAGCGAGGAACCCGGGAAAGCGCACCACTTGGCCGGTCGCGCGAAATTCGAGCTTGCGCGCGCCGGCTTGAGCCAGAATGTCGACCGTCGTGCGCTCGAGCTCCGCGCTCTCCATCTGGCAGGCGATGGTGCGCGTCCAGATGAGCTCGTAGAGCTTGGCCTGCTCGGGTTCGAGATGACTGGCGACGTCGCGGGGGCGCTTCGTCATATCGGTCGGACGGATCGCTTCATGCGCTTCCTGCGCGTTCTTAGCCTTGGCGGTGTACTTGCGCGGCGCCGACGGCACATAGTTCTCGCCGAAATCCTTGGCGATCACCCGCCTTGCCGACGTGACCGCCTCCGGCGCGAGATCGACGCCGTCCGTCCGCATATAGGTGATGAGGCCGGCTGCGCCGTCGCCGACGTCAACGCCTTCGTAGAGCCGCTGGGCGATCTGCATGGTGCGCGCAGGCGCAAGGCCGAGCTTGCGCGAGGCTTCCTGCTGTAGGGTCGAAGTGGTGAATGGCGGATAGGGGTGGCGCTTGACCGGCTTCGATTCGATTCCCGCGACCGAGAACAGCGCCTGCTCGAGCGCCGTCTTGAAGGCTTCCGCTTCGGCGCCCGAGCCGATGTCGAGGCGAGTGATCTTCTTGCCGTCGGCGCCGACCAGGCGCGCGGTGAAAGGCGCGTTCGCTTCCGTGCGCAAATGGGCGATGATCGACCAATATTCGCGTGCAACAAATTTTTCGATCTCGAGCTCCCGGTCGCAGACGATGCGCAAGGCGACCGATTGCACCCGGCCGGCCGAGCGCGCGCCGGGCAGCTTTCGCCACAAGACCGGCGAGAGGTTGAAGCCGACCAGATAGTCGAGCGCGCGGCGCGCCCGGTAGGCGTCGACGAGGGCCTCGTCGATGTCGCGCGGATTGCGCATCGCCTCCTGGACTGCGTCCTTGGTCACCGCGTTGAACACCACGCGATCGACGCGCTTGTCCTTGAGCAGCTTCTTGTTCTTCAAAATTTCATGGATGTGCCAGGAGATGGCCTCGCCTTCCCGGTCCGGGTCGGTCGCCAGGATCACGCGGTCGGCCGTTTTCACCGCCCCGCCGATGTCGCTCAGCCGCTTGGCGGCCTTCGCGTCGACCTCCCAGCGCATCGCGAAATCGTCATCCGGGTCGACCGAGCCGTCCTTGGCCGCGAGGTCCCGCACATGGCCGAACGAGGCGTAGACGCCGTAGTCCTTGCCCAGATATTTGTTGATGGTCTTCGCCTTGGCAGGCAACTCGACGATCACGACTTTCATGAAAGGCTATTCCCTTGAGCAGCCGGCGACGTGGTCTTGATTGCCACCGGCCGTTCGGCCGCGGGATATGGAGACGCGGAGGCTGCGTGTCAAATTCGGGTGCGCGGGGAGCAGCGGTCGCTCAGGCCGCGCTCTCGATGTCCGTCTTCGAGAAGTCGTCGCCTTTGTAGAAAAGCGACGCGCTGCCGCTTTGGCGTGGGCGTAGATTGAAACAGTCGCCGAGATTGAGGCGGGCGGGATGACCTGTTCCCGTGCCGTGGCGGTCGAAAGCCTCAAGCGCGACATGGATGGCGATTGGGTCCACCGGTTAGACTTTGATCAGGGCAGCCGACAAGAACTCCATAACGGCCCGTTCCGCTTGCGCGACCGGACTGCGCCGCTTGCGTCGAAGTTTGAGAGTCGCCTCATAAATTGCGACGGGCGTAGTCGTCGCGGCTCCAGCCTGATCGAGCGCCGCGACCAGGAAAGTCGATCCAGGCTCACCGGTCAGAATGGCGATGATTGCGGAAGCGTCAATGACGATCACTCGTCGCCGCTCAGGTCGTCAAAGAACGCCTTGTCAGCCTCCAATCCTGTCGAAGGCCATTTTGCAATACGTTCTTGAAGCGGCTTCAGCCGCTCCGCAAGCGACTTCTCGCCCTCCGTTCGGGCCAACTCGTTTTCCAAAGCATCGAGCACCGCCTCAGCTTTTGTGCTGCTGCGGGCCGCAGCCAGCTTCGCCGCCAGCTCGACGACGCGGCGGTTCCGAATCTGGAGCATGGAGGCCCGGGCCTCCATCTGTATTGGATGTAGGCTCGCCGTATCAATACGGCAAGCGTTGCATTTCCAAGGCGCGTCGTGCGAACATGGCGCCTTCCCCAACACCTAACCGCGCGAGGCCGCCATGGCGGACGCCCAATCCAAACCCGTATGGTTCATCACCGGCTGCTCGACCGGATTCGGTCGGGAGCTCTCCGTCATCCTCCTCAAGCGCGGCTATCGTGTCGTCGTGACGGCGCGCGACAAGGCGAAGGTCGAGGACATCGTCGGGGCCCATGACGAGACCGGCCTTGCGCTTAAGCTCGACGTCGACAAGCAGGATCAGATCGACGTTGCGGTCAAGGCCGTCGAGGCCCGCTTCGGCCGCATCGACGTCCTCGTCAACAACGCCGGCTACGGCTATCTCGCGGCCGTCGAGGAAGGCGACGATTCCGACGTGCGCGCGATGTTCGACACGAATTTCTTCGGCCTCGCTGCGATGACCCGCGCGGTGCTGCCGCTCATGCGGGCCCAGAAGTCGGGCGCGATCGTCAACATCTCGTCGATTGGCGGCTTCATCGGTTTTCCGGGTTCCGGCTATTACGCGGCGACGAAGTTCGCCGTCGAAGGCCTCTCCGAAGCGCTGTCCAAGGAAGTCGCGCCGCTCGGGATCAAGGTCATCATCGTCGAGCCCGGCCCCTTCCGCACCGATTGGGCGGGCCGTTCCCTGAAGACGCCGAAGAAGCCCGTCGACGCCTATGCGGAAACGGCGATCGGGCGCCGTCGCCAGATCCAGAGCTACAGCGGAAATCAGCCGGGCGATCCCGTCCGCGCGTCGGAGGCAATCATCACCGCGGTTGAACAGGCGCATCCGCCGCTGCGACTGCCGCTTGGCGCGTTCGCGTACAGAGTCGATGGGAGCGGAGATCGCCGCTGTCAAGAAGGAGCATGATTCACTTGAGGCGATAGCGCGCGGCGCGGACTATCCGAAAGGGAGCTAAAGCAGGCGACTCAGTGATAGAATCGTCATCACGAGGCCTCGAAATACGTGCGTATTGGACAGCTGATGGCGACACGGCCCCGGGCAATTCACTGGCGGGCTTGAGGGCGTCGTGCGCCGGCAGTCTACCAGACGCCTCGCCCCATCCAGTCGCCGCGATACATGTCCTCAAGCGCGTTCTTCTCAGGCAAACGCAGTTGGTAGCGCGTCGATGTGCGCGGATCTTTGGCCGTGCCGATGCCCGGTGACTACATTGAGGAGACTGTCGCCAATCGCTGCGCGTGCGAGAGCAGGCATTTTGCTGGATTATCCGCGATGAGGCTCGGCGATCGTCGCCGAGGCAACCCGCAAATAATCGTAGCTCTCAGTCGGCTGATTGAACCCCATCGCTCCACCACCCAAGAGATTGGCAACATCGTTCGACCAGGACGGTCCAGGATCAGTCACTTTGATGGACTGCGGAGCCGATGTCGCGGCCACGCCGCCAACCAGATCGCTCCCAGTCACCGTCAGCGTTGCAACAGGATGCCCGCTGCCACGATAGTTCGACCTGAGCGTCAGGCCGCTGTCGACTTCCGCCTCGCTCAGCGTGATCGAGCTTCCGCTGAATGTCTTTCCGTCAAGCTTGTCCTTGATTGTCTCATAGCTCGGGAGGCCCGTGATCTTGGCTATCACATCGGTCGCCCCAGACGGCGCGGTCTCGCTGATCCCCAGCGCGACAGTTCCACCATGCTTGGCCACCGTCAGAGACGCATCAGCAATCGTGAGCGTCGGCGCAGCCGGAGCCGGCGGCGGAGGGGGTGGAGGCGGCGGCGATGAGCTACCGGCATTGTGCGCGGCGAAGATTGCCTGCAACCCAAGAACCTCGCTCAGCGCCGTGTCGCCATCCTGGACGCCCCAACTGTAAGCGTAGTCGAACACCGGATTTGGAACTGACCCACCCCACGTCGAAAGAATCTCGGTTTCCTGCGCTGGCGTCGGCAACGTCCAGTCCGAATATCCGCCACCGCCAAATGCCTGATAGACCGGCACGATGTCAGCCAGCGGGATGCCAGCCCCTTCGGCCGCGCCTACCGCTGTCGGAATGATGCTGTAGTCGACGCCACTCGCCTTAATAGGATATGGGTCGAGCCCGAACAGATCGATGTCGGTGTTGGCCGGGTTGTAGACAAAGCCCGGGTTCGTGTCGCTGTTCAGGTTCTGCTCGATGATGAAGGTTTTGGCTCCGGGAACGTTGGCGTGGATCCAATCAGAACTCGGCCTTCAGATTGGCAGCAAGACCACCCCCAGGCTCATCAGCAATGTAGAAGCCATACAGGTTCGGATTGTTTTTGAATGCGCTGACAGTAGCTTGAAAATTAGCGTCGGCTCCATTGGTGAGACCAAGGTAAACGAGGCCCTTGACGCCGGAAGGCAGCGCATTGAGTTCCCAAACCGAGCTGACGTCCGCCAGGTTGAAGCCATCGGCTCCCGGAGCATAGACGCCATTGACGAAATTTCCGTTGGGCGTGTAGTGCAGCGCGGTGGTCGGATCAGTCATTTTTCCTCCCAAATCTGTTTACAAGCCAAAGAAGTGATAGTTTTGTTTCAATTCAGCGCTCGCGCGTGAATTGTAGCATTTAAAAACCTTTATTCGCAGATGAGGCGTTATTTTTTATAGACGTACGAAAGCTGTACTACCGATATCCGTCGGATTGAACCATTCGGTCGTCAACTTTCATAGACCTCGTCCATCATTTTGACAGAAATGTGACACAATTAACTTGACGTTACTGAAATATTCGATGTATTTGCCAAATCGTATGACGTTTTTCCGGGCGGCGCTTTCGCTGGTCAGCGACGATCGTTTGGGGCGGATATCGTTCTCTAGTGGGTCAAGGCGCTGCTTCCGGATTTCTACGCTTTCGGGCGCCTGCGTGCTCGTTGGGCACTTGATGGGGTAAGCTGGGTGCAGTGCGGCTCGGTTGAAATCGCAGTAGGCCAGCGATTGGCCCCTGCAACAAAATCCGCGCCGCGGCAATATCAGAGTCGCGGCGGGCCAACCGTTCCTCTCGATTGCTTCCCCCGGACTCGATACTGGCGGTCGCTACGACGGTCGCGGTTTCCAGTCAGATGCAAGTTGCTCGCGAGCGCTCGGCGCTGCGGAAAGTTGGGCCGGCCTAGGAGGCGCAGATAGCGGACCCGTTCAATCTCGGACGTTTCGTCGACGCGCAGGCGCCCGTCTATGAGCAAGTGCGCCGTGAGATGGAGGGTGGGCGGAAGCAAAGCCACTGGATGTGGTTCATCTTTCCTCAGATCGTCGGCCTTGGACAGAGCCCGATGTCGATCCGTTTCGCGATCGGTTCGCTGGACGAGGCGAAAGCCTATCTCGCCCACCCGGTCCTCGGCTTAAGACTTAGAGAGTGCTCGCGGCTCACGCTCGATGTTGAGGGCAGGACCGCGCGCGACATCTTCGGGCCGATCGACGAGATGAAGTTCCGCTCCTCCATGACCCTGTTCGCCCGCGCCGCGCCGGACGAAGACATCTTTCAGCGCTGCCTCGACAAGTATTTCGCCGGCGCCCCGATCCGGCCACGCTGGAGAGGTTTTAGGGTCGGGCGGGTCCGGCCGATTCGGATGAGGGGGAATACGCGACATTATGTTGCGAAAATCCGAGGTCTGTGGTACTGATTTGATAATCGCTGGCGCCCCGCCTCCTTTTCTGCGGGGTAGAGGAAGAAGTGTCGCGTTTGAGACACAGTGTGACAGGGAAAAGGATATTTTCTTATTTAAATCGGCTGTAACCCTTTGAAAAGTCTCAATTCGAAAAAATAAACGCTAGTAAACGCTAGGTATTTTACTAGCGTTTATTAGCGTTTATTACCGTCTTACTAGCGTTTATGCACGCTCAGTTGGGTTTGTTCGGTGGCTCGCCCAGGCCAGGGCGGATCGCTGTGGCCTGTCGAGGCGAGACGGTTCAGCGGGGTTGAACTGCATCGCATCTTGGCTCAATCAGGGGCATCCGGAACCGCGCCGTCAACGATGATCGCTCCGTCCCCGCCCGTGTTCGCCCAGCGCCATCTCCTCGGCATCGAGCACCTGTCGCGGGACGAGATCGTGGCCTTGCTCGATCTCGCCGAGGAAGCGGTCACCATCTCCCGGCAGGTCGAGAAGAAGCGGGTCAGCTTGCGCGGACGCACCCAGATCAATCTGTTCTTCGAGGCGTCGACCCGCACCCAATCGTCGTTCGAGCTTGCCGGCAAGCGGCTTGGCGCAGACGTGATGAACATGGCGGTCGGGGCGTCGAGCGTCAAAAAGGGCGAGACGCTGATCGACACCGCCATGACCTTGAACGCCATGCGGCCCG
Source organism: uncultured Alphaproteobacteria bacterium (assembly GCA_963696665.1). GTDB lineage: Bacteria > Pseudomonadota > Alphaproteobacteria > Rhizobiales > Beijerinckiaceae > Roseiarcus. Next base: position 309,283 of record CAVOLE010000008.1, on the reverse strand, counting down.
ACATTCTGGTGGTGAGGCATCATCACGCGGGCGCGGTGCATCTTCTGGCTCGCAAGGTCGATTGCTCGGTGGTCAACGCGGGCGACGGCGCGCATCGAGCATCCAACCCAGGCGCTGCTCGACGCGCTGACGATCCGCCGCAATCTCGGACACATCGAGGGCCTCACGGTTGCGATATGCGGCGATATTCTCCACTCGCGCGTGGCGCGCTCGAACATCCTGCTGCTCAGTAAACTTGGCGCCTATGTGCGGGTCGTCGGGCCCTCGACGCTTCTTCCAGCAGGCGTCGAGCGCATGGGCGTCGAAGTCGCCCGGGACATGCGTTCGGGGCTCAAGGACGCCGACATCGTGATGATGTTGCGCTTGCAGCGCGAGCGCATGAGCAGCGCCTTCGTGCCGTCGGCGCGCGAATATTTCCGCTATTTCGGGCTCGACCAGGAGAAGCTCAGCTACGCCAAGCCGGGCGCCCTCGTGATGCATCCCGGGCCGATGAACCGCGGCGTCGAAATCGATACGCTCGTCGCCGACAGCGCCCAGTCGCTCATCCGCGAACAGGTGGAGATGGGGGTCGCCGTGCGCATGGCGGTGCTCGAAGCGCTCGCGCGCAACATCCCGAACGCATGACCGCGGTTCAAGGACTTCCGAATGTCTGGCTGCGTAGGTCGCTGAACATGATAAGCAGCCTGGTCAGTATCGACGGCTCGGGGGCGGTGGCCGGAGCATTGTCGCCCGTTTCGCCCCCGCTTCTCGGCGCCATCAGATCTGAAGCTGAGGAGCCCCTAAGCGCCACCAAACCCGCGCCGCTCTCGGGATGGTCGCTGGTCGCGGGGCGATCGAAGCCCGCTTCGTTGACCGTTGCGGGAACGTTAGACCCTGTCCCGCCATCGATCTGCGAAGGAATCGCGATGGTCTCCGACCAACTGGCGCTGAGGGTAACCGCATATGCAGCCGCAACCAGCGCCGCGGCTGAAAAGGCCGCCTTGCAGTTCATAAGTCCCGCCCGTGTTTGGATTGCGCCGCCGGACCAAGCCAAGACAGCATTGATTCTGTTTTCAGTGTATTAGAAAGCAAAGTGGCTGTCAATCTCCTGAACTCGACGGTCTCTTTGACTGCCGCAGGCCTATTTACACGCACCTTTCGCAGATGCGAGATATTACAACCTCTTCGTTGTGCTTGCATACCGCGATCCGTTGCTGCGCCATTTCTCTGCGGGCGTCAAACTGGAACGCTTCAGAAGCAAGGTCTATCGGCTTACGGATGCCGCGCGCGTGTCGCCTCGCGGCTCTCCGCCAAGCACGTAGCGCGAGAACGCCAAGGCCTGTCGCGCGGCTTCATCCATCTGGGCTTCGTCCGCGTTATCGCTGAGATCGCGCCAAACCCTGATGTCGGCGCCGACCTGGCCACCCATCTTCACGAACGGCTCCATGACGACGGCGCCGGAATATCCGATCTCGCGCAGCGCCGCGCCGATTTCGTGCCAGGGCAGCGCGCCCTTGCCGGGAACGCGCCGATTGTTCTCCCCGGTATGGAAATGGCCGAGCAAGCGGGCCGGCGGTGCGGATCGCCTTGCCGAAACTATCCTCCTCGATGTTCATATGGAACGTGTCGAGCATGACCTTGACATTCGGCTTATCGACCTCCCGCACGAAAGCGACGCCCTCCTCGGCGGTGTTGAGCACGTGGTTCTCGAACCGGTTGAGCACTTCCAGGCACAGATTGACGCCGAGATTGGCGGCGAAGTCGGCGAGGCTCGAGATGCCCTCCAGGCCTCGCGCCCTGTCCCCCGGCTTGTCGACCGGCTTCGAATAGTCGATCGGCCAATAGGAATGGAGGGCGCCGCCGATGACGTGGATGTCGAGTTTGGCGAGGTTGGTCAGCGTCTCTTCGAAAAATGCGCGCCCCGCTTTTCTGATCGCCGGATCAGCGGAAGACAGGTTTCGATGCGCGGAGGGCCCCAGTCCGGCCGTGATGGTCATTCCATGGTCGCGAGCGGAGCGGCCGACTTCGGCGATATGCGCCGGGCTGTAGCTGTTCAGATGATGAGCCGCGATTTCGATCACGTCGAAACCGAGCTTCGCGACTTTCTCTACGTATTTCAGGCAGTCGGCGCTCCATTCCTGCTCCCAGTACGAGTAATAAATGCCGAATTTCAATTGCGTCTCCATGTCTGAAGGGGAAGCGTCATCGCCCTTCACTCTTAGAAAGCCGGCTTCCGAACGCACGCCGAACGGATCATGCGTGTCCCCTCTCAAGCCGCTCTTCCATCGCGCCGACGATATGGGCGACGACGGCGTTCATGCTGGTGTCGCGGGTCGCGTCGTCGGCGATGACCTGACCCTGGCGCAAGACCACGATGCGGTCGCAGACCGAGAACACGTCGGTCAAGCGGTGGCTGATCAGGACGACGGAGATGCCGTCCCCCTTGAGAGCGCGGATAAGGTCGAGCACATGCTCGACCTCGCGCACCGCGAGCGCCGCAGTCGGCTCATCCATAATGACGAGCTTGGGATTGAACGTGAGCGCGCGGGCGATTGCAACCGATTGTTGCTGGCCTCCGGACAGCTGGCCCGTCATCTGTGTGATCGAGGGAATGCGCGCCCCGAGGCGCGCGACCATCGCTGCGGCCTCGGTGCGCATGCGGCCCACATCGATCAACCTCACGCCGAGGACGGAGCGCGTGAGCTCACGGCCGAGAAAAATGTTCGAGGCGACGTCGCGCATGCGGGCCAGCGCGAGGTCCTGGTAGATCATCTCAATGCCGGCCTCGCGGATTTCGCCGGGATCCTTGCCGACGATGGAGATGTTGTCGAAGCGGATCTCGCCAGCGTCGGGACGATGGACGCCGGTGATCGTCTTCATCAGGGTCGATTTGCCGGCCCCATTGTCGCCAACGAGTGCAACCGCGCTGCCCGCCTCGACGGAGAAGGTGACGCCGCGCAAAGCTTCGATCGCGCCGAAGGTTTTACGGACGTCCTTGAGTTCGAGCAGGCTCATCGACGCCAGCCTTTCGTGCTGTTGATTCGGTCGAGCCAGACAGCGAGGATCAAGACCGCGCCGATGGCGATCTGCTGGTAGAAGGGCCGAACGGCCATCAGATTGAGTCCGTTCTGCAATACCCCCATGATCAACGCGCCGATCAGCGTGCCAACCACGCTGCCCCGGCCGCCGAACAGGTTCGTGCCGCCGAGAATGGTCGCGGTGATTGCGGTGAGTTCGTAGTTTAGAGCCGCGGTCGGCTCGCCCGAATTGATGCGGGCGGCGAACAACAGACCGGCAAGGCCGGAGAGCAGCCCGGAGAGCGTGTAGATGAGCACCTTCATCCGCTCGACGCGCACGCCCATCGCTCGCGCCGCGCCTTCGTTGTCGCCAATGACCTGGGCGTAGACGCCGAAGCGCGTGTGGGCGAGCAGGACATGCGCGACAAGCGCTGTGAGCAGCAGGACGATGACCGGGGTCGGCACGCCGAACGGCCGGCCCTGGCCGAGCCACACGATCTCCGGGGGCAAGCCATAGATCGAAACGCCGTTGCTGAGCACCAACGCGAAACCGCGAGCGACGCCGAGCATGCCGAGCGTGACGATGAACGGCGGAATCGCGCCCTTGGTGATGAGGAAGCCGTTGAGAGCGCCGGTGAGCGCGCCCATTGCGAGGCAGCCGAGGATGCCGATCCACCACGGTAGATCAAGGTCAGAGGTCAACATCGCGCCAACGACGCCCGACAGCGCGAGGATCGATCCGACCGAGAGGTCGATGCCGGCCGAGCAAATGACGAATGTCATGCCGATTGCCAAGACGCCGAACACCGAGGTCGAGAGCAGAATGTTGAGGATGTTGGAGACAGAGAGGAAGGCGCTCGACAGCATCGCCATCGCCACGCAGAGAACCGCGAGCACGATGACCGATTCGAGCCGCACGGCCGCTCCGCCGGCGAAGCGCGCGCGCCATGAGGCGGGCGCGGCTGGGGTTGAAGCCGAAGTCATCAGGCCTTCCTCAAATCAAGCGACGGCGCCCCTCCAACCAAGCGGACGGGCGGCGGCGGTCAAGCCTATTTGACGTATTGCAGCATTGGATCCTTGTTCGCCTCGATGACCTCTTTGGTCAGAACAAGGGTTGGCACGTAGGTCATCTCCTGGACTTTGCCGCCAGCGAGCAGCTTCTTCACGCCCTCGACCGCCTGCATGCCGACGAGATAGGGCAGTTGCGCGACAGAGGCGTTGAGCCGGCCGGCCTTGATCGATTTGACCGCATTGGTGTTTCCGTCGACGCCGATGACGATCAGCTTGTCCTTGCCCGCCGAGCGCGCGGCCTCGACCGCGCCGAGCGCCATGTCGTCGTTAGCGGCGAAGATGGCGACCAGATCGGGAGTGCGTTGCAGCGTGTCATTGGTGATGTTGGCGGCTTTCAGGCTGTCCCAGTCTCCAGGCAAGGAGGCGACGATGTTGAGGCCGGGCGCCTGCTTCTTGAGTTCCCCAGCGAAGCCATGCGCGCGCTTTTCTCCGGTGATGTTGCCCGAGAGGCCCTCGATCACCAGCACCGGACCTTTGGCGCCCTTGCCGAGCACGCTGACCAGATAGTCTGCGCCCTTGGCCCCAGCCGCCTCGTTGTCCGACCCGATATGGAAGGCGACGTCGACGCCGGCTTTCTTGGTGATGGCGGGGTCGAGGTTGTTGTCCAGATCGACGACCGGGATCTTCATCTCGTTCGCCTGCTTTAGGCAGGGCAGAAGGATCGTTGAATTGATCGCCGCGGTGATCATGGCGGCCGGCTTCTTCTGCAGCATGGTGTTGCAGGCGTTGAGCTGTGGTTCGGCTGCTTGGTCGGATTCGACGGCGTCCAGGAAGATGTCAACGCCGGCGTTCTTGGCGCCGACGTCGACGCCTTTCTCCATCGCGCCCCAGAAGGGGTTGGAGAGCGTCTTCATCAAGACCCCGTAGACCGGCTTGTCGGCTGCGAATGCGGCCGACGCCGCGAGGCCGAGCGCGAGGGCAGAGATCGAGGCGCACAAGATCAAATGTTTCAGCATGGCTCACTCCCTTGATATTATTTGGTGATTCAGCGGACCTCCGCGACGGCTTGGAGCCGAGGGCGGGCGGGCCCGGTCGATTCCCTCACCTTGAGCGTGCAGGGAAGTTCGATGCGTTCGACGTCGGTCCCCGCGTCGCCTTTGAGGCGTCGCATCAGGATGCGCCAGGCGGCAGCAGCGAAATCGTCCACCGGCTGCGCGACGGTGGTTAGATAGGGACTCAGCGCCGACATCCAGTCGAAGTCGTCGAAGCCGACGATCGATACGTCTCCGGGGATTTCGAGGTCGAGACCGCGCGCGGCCTTGATCGAGGCGAGGGCGCAAACATTGGTGAGGGCGAAAATCGCAGTCGGCCGATCGGCGCGGTTAAGCTCGAGTTCGACCGCGCCGCGCAGGCTCTCAAGGTCCTGTCCGCCATAGATGGCGCGGTCGCGCCCATCGAGGCCGGCCTCGCTGAGAGCGCTGCGGCAGCCAGCGATGCGCTGTTCGATATTGTCGAGACCTCGGGAGTGGGTGAGAACGACAATGTCACGGTGTCCGAGGTCGATGAGGCAGCGTGCGGCGGCATGGCCGCCGGCGAAGCAATCGGCGCGCACGGTGTCGAATCCGGGCGCCTGGCCCCCGCGGTCGATCAGCACTGCCGGGGGCAAGCGCGAGTCGTCCGCGCCGCCCTTGAGCGCGACCATCGAATCGTCATTCGCCGGCACGACGATGAGCCCGTCGATGCGCCGAGCCACCAGCGCCTCGACGCGGCGGCGCTCATTCGCGGCGTCCTCGCTGGTGGAGACGATGAGGAGATCATAGCCGTCGCGCTCGGCAAGCGCTTCGACGCCATGCACGAGGCTGGCGAAGAAGACATTGGTGATGTCGGGGACGACCATGCCGATGAGGCGGGTGGACCGGCCGCGAAGCGCGCTTGCCGCGCGGTCGAGCCGATAGTCGAGCGCCGCGATCGCTTCGATGACCTTGCGGCGGCTCGCCTCTCCGACTGGACGAACGCCGTTGACGACATTGGAGGCGGTCGCGACCGACACCCCGGCGCGCTGGGCCACATCCCGAATGGTCGGCGCTCTCCCCATCGACCGTTCGCCTCCCGGCGTCGCCGACATTCGAGCCGGGCTCGTCTTCGGCTCTTCTATAACGTTCTACGCTACGTCTCGTTCCAGCTCGACGTCAAGCCGCCGTTAGCTGCGCTCGATCGGCTTCGACCGAGAGAGCGCCACCGTCTCACGCTGGGCGCGTCGGCAGGAGAGCGGCGGCAACCCGCGCAGGATCAGTCCGGCGTCGGCTGCCGTTTGCCGGCCGATCTCGAAAAGCGGGTCGATCATCGCGCCAGCGCGATGAGGCGACAGCAGCAGGCCCTCGACCTTGCGCGCTCGCTCGTCGAGCGGCGCCGGCTCCTCAGGGAAGACGTCGGTCGCGGCCCGGAACCGCCCGCTCTCGACCTGCCGCAGGAACTCGGGGAAGTCGACCACGCCCGCGCGGCTCATCAGCAGGAACACGGAGCCCGGCGCAATCATCTCGAACTCGCGTTTGCCTAAGAAACCCCGGTTCTCGCTGGTCACGGCGGCGAACACGACGATGACCTGGCTCGTCTTCAACACTTCCTTGAGCGAAGCGGCGGCAACGCCGAAACCGGCGATGAAATGATCGGACACCCACGGGTCGTAGGCCTTGATCGGGCAGCCGAACGGTTGAAGAAGCGGTACAAAAGCGCGCGCGAGATCGCCGAAGCCGATGAGCCCAACGCGCGACCCGTAGAGCGAAAAGCAGCCTTCCGCGCCGTCGAGCAGCCATTTCTCTTGGCCCCGCCGCATGGCGCGGTCCGCATTCGTCACGCCGCGGCAGAGGTCGATCGCCATTCCGAGCGCCATTTCCGCGACCGGCTTGGCGAAAGCGGAGCTCGGCGCCAGCACATGGATCCCGCGCTCGAAGCATACGTCGTAGTCGACGTTCTGCAGAAAGTTCGTCTCGATGTTGATGATGGCGCGAAGCTTAGGCGCGCGGTCGAGGCGCGCTTTCGGCATGTCGCTCTGGCCGATCAGGAGCGCCATCTCGGGGAGATAGGATTCGAAGCGCTCGGCCGGCATGCGGCCCGGCCCTTCGTGGACCGCGAGTTCGCCGAGCTCCTTAAGCCACGCCCAGACCGTTGGCTCGAAGGTCTCCTCGATCGACCGCGGCTGCGGGTCGATGACAATCCGGGGTCCGGCCACCAATCTCCTCCCAGAAGCTTCCTCTGGGCGCAATGCGGCCGAGACGAAGCGACTCCTCATGGCGCCGCGGTTCCGCTGAGCGCCAATAAACGCCATTAAGCGCTAATAAACGCTAGTAAGCGCTAGTAAATTTACTAGCGCTTACTAGCGTTTATTTTTCCGAATCGGGCCTTTTCAATGGGTTACGAGCGAAAAAATAAAAAAATCTCTCCTCTGTCCACACTGTATCTCGAATGTCACAACGCTATCCCATTCGCGCCGCCGCCCAAAAAGTGGGCGAACTCAATCCGGCGATTGGGAAGGTTATAACACAAGCTTCCGCTTTTCGCCAGCCTTTTCGCCTGAATTTTCATCGCTAGGCCGACTCCAGGAGCGAAGCCTGCTCATCGCTTTTGCCCCTGCATGAAGTCGGTGACCAGCGCCGCGATCTCATCGGCCTTGGTGTCGAGCGCGAAATGGCCGGCGTCGAGGACGTGAACCTCGGCGTTGGGGACGTCGCTGCGATAGCGTTGCGGCTCGCCAATGTCGAACGATGGATCATGCTTGCCCCAGATCACCAATAACCGCGGCTTTCTCTCGCGCATCCAAGCTTGCCACTTGGGATAGGAGTCGACGTTCGTTCGATAGTCGTAAAAGAGATCGGTTTGGATGTCCGCTTGGCCCGGCGCGCTTAAGAAAGCGAATTCGTCGGTCCAAAGATCCGGGTCGTAGAGCTCCGGATTGGGATCGTCGCCGAGATGGCGGGCGCGCGTGGTGGCGAGCGATAAAAAACCGGCGCGAAAGGCGGCCTCGTTGGCGGCGCGGTCGGCCCAAAAGGCGCGCCGCGGCTTCCAAATCGCGCCCAAGCCTTCGTTATGCGCGACGGCGTTCTGCACGATAAGCGCCTCGACCCGATCTGGATGCTGAAGCGCCATGCGGAAGCCCACCGGACCCCCGTAATCCTGCATATAGAGCGTGTAGCGCGACAACCCGATCGACTGGGTGAAGTCGTCGATCACCGACGCGATATGGTCGAACGTGTAATCGAACGTCTTCGGGTCCGGCCAGTCGCTATGCCCGAAGCCCGGATAGTCCGGCGCGATCAGATGGTAGCGGTCGGAAAGCCTAGCGAAGAGCGTCTCGAACATCCGCGATGAGGACGGAAATCCGTGTAGCAAGAGGAGCGTCGGCGCATCACGCGGTCCGGCCTCCCTGTAGAAGATGGAGAGCCCGTCGACCTTGGCGGCGCGATAGAAAGTCGGGTGCTTCATGAGGTCCTCCCCATGCGCCGGCGCTTGCAATAAAACCAGAGTCATGAAGGCCGCAAAGGCGATACAGCAGGCCGAGCGAAATCGATCCAAACGGCGAATGACTGACACGCTGTTATTCATCCCGACGCTAGCCGGGATGGCGTCTTTTTCCGACGCAAGCCCGGACATATGCCCCATGTAACTTTGGCGCTCGGATCGCGAACTTCAATTGGACTCTCCCGCACGACCGAAAATTCCCGTTCAGAAAATGCAAGGCGTAAGCTGCGTCGATGGAGGAGCACACGAAGGAGTGAAACCATGAACGCGCTCACTCACATCCTGGCGAGGTCGGGGCTGCTCACCAAAGACCTCGACTACCATCTGCTGCGCGCATCGATGGTGCTTATCTTTCTGGCCTTTGGTTACCAGAAATGGTTCGCGTATGAGGCCAAGTCCTGATCCCATTCATTAGCAATGGCCCGTTGATCTTCCGGCTGTGTCCGGTCTTCGGCACGCGCGGGGCCAGTTGGTTCCTGGGCGTTTCCGAATGGACATTCGGCGCGCTGCTGTTCTGGGGGTTTTGGAACAAGCGACTGGGAATTTTGGGAGCCATCGGTTCGACGCTCACTTTCATCGGAACTGTCACCATCATCCCGTTCGCGCCAAACGGGTGGGACCCGGCTGCGGGATTTCCAGCGATGGCCGGCATTGTCCCCTTCCTGATGAAGAACGTCGTTCTTTTGGCGGTTTCGATCTACTTGCTCAAACAGGAGGTCGAGCGCGTGCTTGAGGTTGAACCCAGCGCTCGCGTCGCGCCGTCCGCAGCCAGCTAGCTTGCGGTTGCGGCCGTCACGGCGCCGCTCGAACTGTGGGCCGGCGCGATTCGCCGACTGATCATCGCCCGTTCCTTAATTTCGGTTTCGGTCCCGTTCGGCAAGCAGGCGGCGAATTCGATCCAACACGAGTTGGTGGTCGTATGGCTTTCGTATCGGCGACTCCTCCTCCTCACAGAGATCGCCAGCTTTGCGCGCCGTAGCCGCGACCGTTCCCGCCAAGACGACCTTGATCTCGGGCTTATTTTTCCGTACCCAAGCCGCAAAAGCGAACCCTTCCTCGCCGAGGGTCTGAATATCGGCGAGCACGATATCGACGATTTGCCAACCGTGGGAAAGAATTCCTTGTCCTTCCTTCGCGTTGATGGCCTCCAGAACACGGTATCCGCACTCCCGCAGGTATTCGGCGAGCGGAGACCGGACGAGTTCTTCGCGATCGACAAGAAGAAGACACGGCTGCTTCATCTCACCTTCTTCTGCAGGAGTGTCGCGACCAGAGCGACTGCCTGTCTCAAGTCGTAAGGCTTCGGAAGGAAGGCGTCGGCCTCGTGCACGCTTGGCGGGTGTCCCGAGGTCAGCACGATCGGCAGATTGGGAGCTTCAGCGCGGAGACGCCGTATGAGATCGACCCCATTCAGCGAGCCGGGCAACTCGATGTCCGAAAGCACCAAATCCACTTGAACGCCCGCTTGAAAATACGACAGGGCCTCGTTCGCGGTTGCAGCCTCGATCACGGAGAAACCCTCGGCCCGCAATTCGTCCGCAATCAGGACGCGAATCAAGATTTCGTCTTCGACGACCAACACACACGGAGCCGATTTCTAAGTCTCCGACGCCGGCACCATCCCTTAGGCCCCTTACCCGCGGTATTCCCGATAAGCCTAACGTAGGTGGCGACGCCGGGTTCCAGATGTCGGCGAGCTTGGGCAAAGTTTCGCCAGTTGCGAGGGATCTGTCGTACCGCCTCGTTTCGGACCCGTGATCCGGCTGACGCGGCAACCAATCGTTGCTTCGGCGATAGGCCACGAACGGCTCACCGCTGGCGCCATAGGCCGACCGAGACCGCATTACCCCGGTTCGCTCCGATAGAAGAAGGCGAGCCCAAGCCGGCCGGCAGGCCGCGGGCGGAGACAATCCGCGCCGTCTCGCCCATATGAGCGCCATGTCTCTAGAAAGGCCCGTGGGCCCAGATTGCACACTGGCGGCTCTACTCTTCTTCCTTTTTCTTTATGGGCCGGGCATCCGTGCCGCGCGCGAGAGGTAGAGGCATAGCAAATCTCGAAACTCCGCTCGTAGCAGCCGCGCTTCGGCTCGTTTCTCCGGCATAGCGGTAGCCAGTCCTTTCAGAATGTGCAGGACGACTGCGGTCATCGCCTGCGCCTTCGCTTGACCGCAATCGGGGAATGCCCGGCCGAGGATCGTGCTCATGCTCGCGCGAAACGCCGCTCGGAAGGCCTCGCGCTTGTCGCCGTCGCCCGCCCCGGCCTCCAGCAGAGCCATGGCGAAGCTGCGCTCCGACTGCAATTTCATCATGAAATCGATGAGCGCATCGGCCAGCGCCGCCGGCGTCATGGTCGGCGCCAGGTCGGCGAGTTCCGCGAGCCGATCCAATGCGCGCTCGGCATATTGAGCGAGGAGCGCGTTCGCCAGGGCCTCTTTTGAAGGAAAAAACCGGTAGAGCGAGCCGAAGGTCGTCCCGGAACGGGCGGCGATCTCCGTCATCGTGACCGCATCATAGCCCTTTTCCCGGAACGCCGCGGCCCCAGCCTCCAGGATGGCGGCCACCCGCAGACGACCGCGCTGACGTTGGGGCGCACGGGCATCGGCAGGGGGCGATATTGACATAGACGAGAACGCTCTCCACTAAGATACGCGAGACTGGTCTCGCATACTACGGCGCGTCGGCGTCGCAAAGGGATCTGCGTCGAGCGACTTCCGCGTTTCTTCTGGCGGGCATGTTCATGTTGTTGCGCGCGTCAAAGGCACATTGTTCATGAAACTGGCGAACACCGATTCCAGTGCGAGGACCGGCGGCGCCCAGACGCCAGCCGCGTCGACCATTGGCGCAATGCATTTGGAGACGTCACCCCGCGAGCTGCGGCTGGCGCTCAGCGGGCTCATGCTGGCGCTCACGCTCGCCGCGCTCGATCAGAACATCGTGGCGACTGCTCTCCCCCGCATCACCGGCGAGTTCGGCAGCCTGCAGCATCTTTCGTGGGTGGTCACCAGTTTCATCGTAGCGAGCACGGTATCGGCGCCGCTCTATGGCAAGCTCAGCGACCTCTATGGCCGCAAGCCCGCCTTCATCGCCTCGATCTCGATCTTCCTCGCGGGATCTGCTTTGTGCGGGTTCGCCGCCAGCATGGGCGAATTGATCGCGTTCCGGACGGTGCAGGGCCTCGGCGCCGGCGGTCTTATCGTGCTCGCCCAAACGGTGATCGGCGACTTGGTTTCGCCGCGTGAGCGAGGCCGCTACCAGGGCATGTTCGCGGCCGTGTTCGCGGCATGCTCGGTGGCCGGACCGCTCTTGGGCGGGTTGATCACCGAATACGCCTCCTGGCGCTGGATATTCTACGTCAATCTGCCGGTAGGCGGCGCGGCGCTCGCGTTCATCGCCATTGGGCTTCGGCCCAAGGCGCTTGACGCCAAGCCTCGGCTGGACCTCATGGGCGCAATCCTCTTGACCACCGGGGCCTGCAGCCTTCTCATGGCGCTGAGCTCTGGCGGCAGCGCCTATGCTTGGTCCTCGGCGCCCGTGCTGGGGCTGGCGTTGGCCGCGGTCGGATCATTCATGGCTCTGGCGTTCGTGGAGCGGCGGGCGCCCCAGCCGATCCTGCCTCCCGAGTTGTTCGGGAATTCTGTCTTCGTGGTGGCGGCGGGCGTGATCGCGCTCGCCACAATGGCGCTGTTCGCAGCCGTCGTCTTCCTGCCGCTCACGTTTCAGCTGCTCATGGATGCGAGTCCCACGCGAGCGGGCCTGATGCTCGCGCCGATGATGGGCGGCGTCATCGTCGCCTCCGTCGTTGGCGGTCGCCTGGTCTCCAGGACCGGGCGCTACAAGATCTTTCCCGTGTTCGGGTTGCTGGCGGCCGCATTGTCCTATGCGGCGCTCGCGTGGGCCGTGCGGCGCGGGGTTCACCCGCTGCCTGTCGAGATGGTGCTGGTGGTGATGGGGTTCGGAATCGGCCTCGTGATGCCGAACCTGACGACGGCCATCCAAAACGCCGTCCCGCGCCGCGACATGGGCGCCGCCACGGCCTCGGCGGCGTTCTTTCGCTCGCTCGGCGGCGCTTTGGGGGCGGCGCTGTCGGGCGCGGTGCTCGCGGCCCATCTGCACGGGCCGGCTGGCGACCCCGGACTTTTCAGCGGAGTGCAGCAGATTGCGGAATTGCCGGCCGCACAGCGAGCGCTGGTGCTGGACGCCTATCGCGCCGGGCTGTCCGGCGCCTTCACCGTGGGAGCGGTGATCGCCGGGCTCGGGTTTCTGGCGGTGCTGTTCCTCCCCGAACGTCCGCTGCGCGGCGCCGGCGCGTAGCAATTGCCGAGGCGGCGGAAGGGTCTGCCATCCGGCGCCAAGCCAGGGACGACATGGCCGAGAGGGCGAAAGCGACGGGGATCGGACCGCGGAAAAACGTTGCCAATCTCGCAGCAGGCTCCTAACAGCCTGTGGCCCAAACAGCCTTTCTCAACCGGGTTCGCAGAGATCGATACACGAATGACAGACGGTCTACTCCGGCGAAGGAGCGCGGACATAGAAGCGCTCGCCTGGACAAGGAACTTGGACGAAAAGGCAGAGAGCACGCTTGGACAGCAAATCTATCAGGAGCTTGAACACAGGATCCTGCTGGGCGAGTGGCTGCCCAATACAAAAGTGACCCTTCGCACGCTCGCCCTCTCGCTCAATACCAGCATGCAGCCTGTCCGCGAGGCTCTGGGACGATTGGTCGCAGCGTCGGCGCTTGAGGCGACTCCCAACCGGGCCTTCCGCGTTCCTGAACTTGACCGCGCCGCCGCGGACGAAATCTGGTCCTTGAGGTTGCTGCTGGAGGGCGAGGCGGCGGCCCGTTTTGCCGCCCGTCGCGACCCAAAGGCTTGCAAGCGTCTCGCCGTCGCAACGGACGCTTGCCGCGCAATCGACTACGGCCGCGATCTCAAGGCCACAATGGGGGCGATCGCGGCGTGGAACTCGAGCATCATTCAAGCCGCAGGATCGCAACTGCTCTACGACACGGTCGGACGGCTCTATCTCCGTTGCGCGCCCTTTCTCGCTCACTCGCTCAGCGCGCCCGTCGTGCACGATGAGGAGTTCCTCTCCTTCATCCTCCACATCCAAGACGAACTGACGCTCGCCATTACAGCCGGGGATGCGGCGGCCGCGCGATATCTCCGTTGCGCCGATCTCAGGTCGTTCCAGCGCTACCTCTACGAGCGGATTGGCTGGTCGTCCCCCTCAGCGGCGGCGTAACCCAGCGCCGGACGCCCACGCGTTCTCCCAATTCGGCGGGGCGTCTGACGCCCTGACGATCCGTTCATCGCGCCGACCTCACGCAAAGCCGTTCGTGACCTTCACGGAGTTTGGAGACGGCCTTGCATGTGCATAGGAACAAATCTTGCAACAAGGAGGCAACAGTCCTGCGAGAGGCGGCATCATGGCGGCGCGATCGGCCACGTTGAAAGGTGTCGACAGTTTTCGTCACCCCTCCGTCGGCTCCGAAGAGGATCTGGTTTCACGCGCGGAAGCTCTCATTCCGGTCCTTCGGTCCCGCGCCGAGGAGACCGAGGCCGGCCGCACTCTGACCGCGGAGACGCGCCGGGATCTCATGCAGAGCGGCGTGCATCGGCTCTTTCAGCCGAAGCGCTTTGGCGGCGCGGAAGGTTCGCTGCGCGCCGGAGTCGATATCCTCGCCGCGATCGGCCAAGGATGCAGCGCCACGGCCTGGGTGCTCGTCCAAAACCTGACCCACAATTGGATGGTGGCTGAATGGCCGATCGAAGCGCAGGAGGCGGTGTGGGGAGAAGAGCCGGCGGTGCTGCTCAGCGGGATCCTCATCCCCGGCGTCGGCAAGGCCCGAGGCGTCGAAGGAGGCTACCGACTGTCCGGCCGCTGGCCCTTTCTCAGCGGCGTCAATGTTTGCGACTGGGCTCTATTCACGGCCTTCACCGATGGACCGAACGGCGAGAAGGAAGACCGGCATTTCCTTCTGCCGCGCTCAGACTTCGAGATTCACGACACCTGGCGTTCGGTCGGCTTGCGCGGAACATGCAGCAACGACGCCGAGGTCCACGACGTTTTCGTCCCCGAGCACATGACGACGACAGTCGAATCGCTCAAGGGCGCGGTTCCGCCCCCCGGCGCGAATCCCTGTCCCTCTATTGCCCACGCTACGCCATGTTCGGCGTCTACATCAGCGCCGCGGCCCTGGGCGCGGCGGAAGCCGCGGTCGCGACCTATATCGATCAAGCCAAGAAGCGGGTCGCGAGGTCGTCCTCGACAGCGGTTGCGACTTTCATGACGCAGCATATCAAGATATCGGAGGCGCTCGCGTGCCTACGCGCTGCGCGTCTCATGCTTTACGGCGTCTGCGATCTCGCGACGGAGATTCTCGCGTCGGGCCGTCTCCCCGACGACGAGGAGCGAACCCGCTTCCGCAGCGAGGCTGCATTCGCCGGGCGCTTGTTCACTCAGGCGGTGAACCTCGTTTGGGACGCCGGCGGGGGCGCCGTGATCTACGACCAGAATCCCCTTTCGCGGGCCTTCCGTGACGTCAGCACCGCCGCCCGCCATCTCACACAGAACTGGGACATCAACGCGTCCGCGCATGGCCGCGTCGTGATCGGCCTGCCGATCGACAATCCGTCGCTCTGACGTTCCGATCTCCTCTCGGAACGAGACCGAAACTGCTGTCGCCGAGATGATTGGCGGAGCGTGGGCGCGTGTCGCGCCTTCTCAATCGTAATCGATCGGCGTCGCATGCCAGCCGGCGCGGCGCTTATCCCAATAGGCTTGGCGCAGCTTCGACGAGATTGGCCCGGGCCGGCCATTGCTGAGGAAACGGGCGCCGAGACGGCTCACCGGCATGACGCCGCCGGCCGTCGTCGAGAAGAAGATCTCGTCGGCGTCCTCGATCTCGGCGCGCGAGATCGGACGCACCTCGAACGGAACGCCGAGATCCTCGCAGAGCTCGAGTGCGGACAGCCGCGTCACGCCTTCCAGCGCTCCGCTGGGCGGGCTCACGACGACGCCGTTCGTCACCGCGAACACGTTGAAGCCCGGCCCTTCGGTGACGAAGCCAGCGAGGTCGAGCAGGATCGCCGTCTCGGCCCCTTGTTCGTGGGCCTCGAAATTGGCGCGCGTCAGGTCGCCCCAGTGGAAATTCTTCGCTGTCGGATCGACCGATTCCGCGGGGATGCGCGGCGTCGCGGCAATGATCGCGTGAATGCCGCGCTCCTGCTGCTCGGGCGTGAACACCCAGACCCAGGGCATGGCGAAGCAGATGAGATAGTTGCGGCTATAGGCCGGATGGTAGGGCGCCCCGCGGGCGGGCGCCCGCGCAGGCAGTCCATCGCCACATAGGCTTCGCGAAGCCCGGTGCGGCGGACGAGATCGGTGAGAATGCCGGCGATCTCCGCGTCGGTTTCACGCGGCTTGAGGCGCAGTTTCTCCATCGAGGCGCGGAAGCGGCGCAGATGGTCGTCGAGCCGGAAGAAGGCGCCGAAATAGACGCTGACCACGTCGTAGGTGACGTCCGAGCGGCGGTAGCCCCAGTCCGTGACGGGGATCTTGGCCTCGCGTAGAGGCATGATCACGCCATCGATATAGGCCGCGCCAGCGCTCCAGTCCTCAGGCGCTTCGCCCGGGCGCTCGACAGTCTGGGTTAGGTCGTCCGCCATTTTAAGTCAGCCTCCTGAAATGGCCGCGCGCATCCTGGCGCGCAGAGCTTGCGTCGCGGGCCCGTCGACCGCCAGCGTGTCGGCGTCCGCGTCGCCGGTCGTGGCCACGCCATAGACAGATCTCGCGCGCTCCGCGGTGATCCAGCCTTCGCTCAGATCGTGCAGCACGCGCTCGGGGTCGCGGTCGAACGGATGACCATAACCTCCGCCGCCCGCCGAATGCGAGACGACGAACTCGCCGGGCTCGAGCGTCACGCCATAGCAGGCGGGCAGAGGGGAGAGCAAACCGTCGCGCTCGCGCTTCTGCGCCCGCGCCGGGCCGCCTCGCCCGCCGCCGATCGCGCCCATCGCGCTGTTGATCGTGCCGTCCGCCGTGTAGAGCACCTTCATCGTGCAGCCCTCGATCGGTCCGAACTCGCCGTAGATCGACGGCGCGCCCCGGAACGCTCCGGCGCCTTCGGTGTCGGCGACGATTCCGCGACGCACGACGTGCATCGGATGGCCCAGCTCGTCGACTTCGACGGAATTGATGTGGCACATGCCGGCGTTGCCGACATGGATGATCGACAGGAACCCGTCGGTCGCCGGCGTCGCCGCGCCGCCGCCGATGCCAACATGCACCTGATTGACGAAGGGCGCGCCGTTGCGTCTGGGATCCTTGCCGGAGATGACTCCCATGCCCGGCGGCTGGATCGGCCCGGTCTCGGCCTGGCCGTAGCCGGGGGCGATCTCGGCCAGCGCGCGCTGGACGGGGTTGGACACGCGGTCGGCGAGGTTGGTCGTCGCGACCGAGCAGGAGAACGGATGGCGGGGAATGCCGACCGCGCAGTTCTCGCGAACCTTCACGTTGATGCGCCGGAAGCTGCCGGCGTTCGCGGGCACGTGGTGGTCGAGGATGCCGTTGTAGATGCCGACCATCGCCGCGCTGATGGAGGTCGATTCGGTGAGGTTGAGGCCGCACGGCTGGCAGTCCGGATTGTCGGCGAGGTCGACGACGATCGTCGCGGCCTCGACATCGACCTCGACGTCCACCCTGACCGGAATGCCGTCGGGAACGCCAGGAAAAGGATCGTGCGCCGTGTGGATGACGCGCCGGCCAGACTTGAGCCGCCGGATCGCCTCGACCATCTTTCCTTCAGAATAGTCGAACCAGGACTCGGCGTAGCGGTCGAGCTCGTCCCAGCCGATTTCCTTGCCGAGCGCCAAAAGCTCGCGCTCGGCGATGCGCACCGCGCCGAGCGAAGCGAGATAGTCGCCCCACCAGACTTCCGGCACGCGAATGCGGAACTTGCACATCCGCACGATGTCAGCCTTGTCGCGATAATTCTCCTGGATCTTGACGGCCGAGAAGATGAGCGCGCCTTCGTTGTAGACGTCGACGACGTCGCCGAGATAGGTCGAGGGCTTGGAGTTGCCGCAGTCGGCCTGATGAGCCTTGGCCAAGACCCAGTAGCGCAGGACGCCTGCCTTATCGATCACCGGAACGACGAGGCAATGATCGGCGGCGTGCGAATTGCCCTCGTAAGGAGAGTTGTGCAGGAAGCAGTCGCCGGCCTTCAGCTTCGGGTGATATTCGCGCACCGTCCGGCAGATGATGTCAGGGCCGACCAGCGTGTGCGTCGGCAGGCTCTCGGCGGCGGCGAGCAAACGGCAGTCGGCGGTCAGGACGACGCAGGAGAAGTCGTGCGCGGTGTTGAGAATGCCGGAGCGCGCGGTGCGGAACAGCGTGTTCTGCATTTTGCGCGCGATGCTGTCCATGCGGCTCGACAGGATCGCCATTCGGACGCCATCCGGTCCCCGCTCATTGAGCCTCGAAACGGGGTTCACGACATTCATTGCAACGGTCCTCGAGTGGATTGAACGCTTCAGGCGCAGCGCGGGTCAGGAAGCGGCGAGCGACGCTCTCAGCGTCCGGGTCGCTGTTTCATCGAGAACCGGAACGCCCGGCTCGGCGCCCGCGGCGGTCTCGACGCCATAAACGGAGCGCGCGCGCTCGGCGGTGATCCAGCCCTCCTGCAGATCGTGCATGACGAGAGCCGGGTCGCGCTCGGTCGGCTTGCCATAGCCGCCGCCGCCGGACGAATAGGATACGACATATTCGCCGGGCTCGAGCGTCACGCCGTAGCAGGCGGGCAGGGTGGTGAGCGAGCCGTCGAGCTCGCGTTTCAAGGCGCGGCTTGGTCCGCCGCCGCCTCCGCCAAGCACGCCCACCGCGTGGTTGATCGTGCCGTCGGAGGTGTAGAGCACTTTCATCGTGCAGCCTGGGGTTGGGCCGAATTCCGAGATCATCGACGGGCGCCGCCGATATTGCCCCGCGCCCTCGGTGTCGGGGACAATGGTGCGGCTGACGATGTGCAGCGGATGATGCAATTCGTCGACCTCGATCGAATTGTGGCGGCAGAGGCCCGCGTTGCCGATGTCGATGATGGTCATGAACGCGTCGCTCGCCGCCGTGGCCGCGCCGCCGGTCACGCCGATGAACACCTGGTTGACGAAAGGCGCATTTCCGTGCCGCGGGTCAAGGCCCGAAATCACCCCCATGCCGGGCGGTTGGCTCGGACCCGTCTCGGCGAGGCCGAAGCCGGGCGCGATCTGGGCGATGGCGCGCTGCACGCTATTCGCCACGCGGTCAGCGAGATTGGTCGTCGCGACCGAGCAGGAGAAAGGATGGCGGGGAATGCCGACCGCGCAGTTCTCACGCAGCTTGAGCGTGATGCGGCGGAAGCTGCCGGCGTTGGTCGGCACGGTGTGATCGAGGATCGCGTTATAGATGCCGACCATCGCCGCGGTGCTGGCTGTTCCTTGCGTGAGATTGAGGCCGCAGGCCTGGCAGTCGGGGTTGTCCCGGAGGTCGACCGTGATGGTCCCTGCTTCTGCGTCAACCTCGACATCCACCTTGATCGCAATGCCCTCCGGCAGGCCGGGGATCGGATCGTGCGCAGCGCGCGTGGTCGCGTTGCCGGATTTGAGGCGGCGGATCGCCTCGATCATCTTGCCTTCCGAATAGTCGAACCATGCTTCGGCGTGGCGCTCAAGCGCGTCCCAGCCGACTTCCTCGCCGAGCGCCAGAAGCTCGCGCTCGGCGATGCGCACCGCGCCGAGCGAAGCAAGATAGTCGCCCCACCATTGCTCGGGCACGCGGATGCGGTTGCGGCACATCCGGATGATATCTTCGTTGTTGCGATAGTTCTCCTGGATCTTGACCGCCGAGAAGATGAGCGCGCCTTCTTCGTACACGTCGGCGACGTCGGCCAGATAGGTCGAGGGCCGCGAATTGCCGCAGTCGGCCTGATGCGCCTTGGCCAGCGCGAAAAAGCGCAGCACGCCGCGCTTGTCGACGATCGGCGCGATGAGGCAATGGTCGGCCGCGTGCGAATTGCCCTCGTAAGGGCAATTGTGCAGGTAGCAGTCGCCGGCCTTGAGGACGGGGTGATAGCGCTTCACCGCCTCGCACATGAGGTTCGGCCCGATCAGCGTATGGATCGGCAGGCTTTCGGCGCGGGCGAGGAGGCGGCAGTCCGGCGTCAGGATCACGCACGAGAAGTCGTGCGCCGTATTGAGCACGCCGGAGCGCGCCGTGCGGAACAACGTGTTCTGCATCTTCTGGGCGATGCTGTCCATGCGGCTCGACAGGATCGCCGTGCGGACGCCTTGGGCTGCGCCGCGGTTCTGCCCCACTTCGCCGACCCGTATCGTCATTGCAGGCCTTTTCGCTTGACCATTTCTTGGCGCGCCGATCAGAAAGTGACCTGGAGCCCGCCGCCCTCCGTGCGCGAGGCGATCGCTCCGGGATCGACGACGACCGTCGTGAACGAGGATTCGACGACCGCCGGACCCTTGACCTGTTCTCCGGGCGTCATGGTCTCGAAGCGAACAATCGGCGCCTCGGTCCAGCCGGTCTCGGAAAAGTAGATGCGCCGCTTCGACGGCCCGCTCTCGGCGGCCGCGGCCTCGGGAAGGCGGCCGCCGCCGCCCTCGCGTAAGCGGCAGCTCACCTTCGCGCGCCAGGTGACGAACTCGACCTCGGAGGCCGGGTCGTTGATCTCGAATATGGTCTTATGCATCGCATGGAACTCGGCCGTGAGCGCGGCGAGGTCCTCGGCGCTGCGGATCTCGCCGCCCTTCACCGGCGCCTCGATCTCCCAGATCTGGTGAGGGTAGCGGGCCTCGACCGAGACTTCCGTCGCGACTTCCAGTGCGCCCTCGCCAGGCCCCTCGGCGAAGGCGCGGCACCTGGCCTTGAGATCGTCGAGGACCGCGGCCACCTTATCGAAGGGGAAGCGGTCGCTCGTGCAGAACAGCATCTGCGCATGGTCGGACGACAGCTCCGACATGAGCGCGCCCGCCGCGCTCAGGAGCGCGCCAGCCTCCGGGATGAGCACGCCCGCGCAGCCGAGACGTTTGCCGACCGCGACCGCATTGATGCCCGCAGCGCCTCCACCGCCAATAAGGACCGCGGTCTGCGGATCGATGCCCTGGTTGACGGTGATCTCGTCGATCGCGCCGACCATCTTCTCGGTCGCGAGCGCGAGGACCGAGGCCGCCGTCTCCTCGACCGACAGTTCGAGCTTCGTCGCCACCTTGTCGCGCACCGCGGCTATGGCGGCTTCACGATCGAGCTTCATCGCGCCGCCGAGGAAGAACTCCGGGTCGATATAGCCGAGCGCGATGGCGCAATCGGTGACGGTCGGCTCGACGCCGCCCTTGCCATAGGCGACGGGTCCCGGCGTCGATCCCGCGCTCTTCGGCCCGACCTGCAAGAGGCCGCCGGTATCGACCCAGGCGATCGATCCGCCGCCCGCTCCGATGCTCTTCACGTCGACGGACGGGAAGCCCGTCATGTGGCCGCGGAACCGTTGCCCGAGCCAAGTCTCGCGCGTCCACGGAATGCGGCCGTCGCGCACGAGGCTCACGTCGTAGCTGGTGCCCCCGGTGTCGGCGACGATGGCGATCGCGTTGCCGAAATCGCGGCCGGCGTAGAAGCGGCCGGCGACCGGCGCCATGGCGGGTCCGGAATTGATCGAATGAATCGGCGCGCGGGCGACCGCCTCCGCGTCCATGATGCCGCCCTGCGAGGTCACCATCAACGTGCGGCCGTTGAAACCCGCTTCGCGCAGCCTGTTGGTCAGGCCGTCGAGATAGGCGAACATGAGCGGCTTCAGCGAAGCGTCGATGACGGTCGCGGAGGCGCGGCGATATTCGCGCAAAGTCGGATTGAGCTCGTGCGACAGCGTCACGGGAACGCCGGGCAGATGCTTCGCCAGAAGCTCCCCAAGCCGTCGCTCATGCTCAGCGTTGACGATCGACCACAAGAGGCAGACGCCGACCGCCTCGACCTTGAGCGCCTTGAGCCGCTCGACGACCGCAAGCACCCTCGCCTCATCGAGCGGCTTCAGCACCTGTCCATCCGCGTTAACGCGCTCGGGGATTTCAAATGTGAGGCGGCGCGGCACATAGGGCTCGGGGTAGGGGACGCGGAAATTGAACGGCTCGATGCGGCCGCCCTCGCGAATGACGAGCACGTCCCGATGGCCCTCGGTCGTCAGAAAGGCGGTCTTGGCGGTCGAGCCGGTGAGGATGGCGTTGATCGCCCGCGTCGTGCCGTGAACGAAGGCGGTCGCGCGCGCCAGCAGTTCCCGCGTGGCGACGCCATAGTGGTCCGCCGCCAGCTTGATCGAGTTGAGCACGCCGCGCACCGGATCGTCCGGCGTCGTCGAGGCCTTGAAGAACTGGATGCGGTCGCCGTCCTCGACCACGAGATCCGTGAACGTCCCGCCCGTGTCGCACGCCAGTCGCATCATACCCTCTGCCGCACACTCTGCTCGCATCTGTGATTACAGCTTGCTGCAAGCGCCGTGCCGAGGCCAAGATTGGCGCCGCCAGCGGCCCTGGGCAACAAGCCGCTTGCCGCGCCGCTGGCAAAACGGGACGTCCGGACGAGGCGCCGAACGATCTCCGGCATAGGCGCGGCCAACTGTGATCACAAAAGCGGCGCCGTTTCCGCTCTCGGCGACATCCTGAGTAACAAATGGTCAACCGCGGCCCCAAGCTCACGTTACATCGTCTGAAACTTGTGACGACTTCGCGATGGCACGCAGCTTGCTGCCCCATGTGCAATCGAACGGCCGGGACGCGCCTCTTCGAGGCTCGGTCGCCGTCTATATCTCTGTTTTACAGACACGCATCAGGCGTTGAGCGGGTCGACGACTTTCTTTGTCTTTGTCCTACCGAGGTGAAAGCTGAACGATGCCTGAAGCGCTGCGAAACTACAGTTTGGAGGAGATGGACCGGCAAAGCCTGCTTCATCCCCTGACTTCGATCGCCGACCACATGAAAACCGGTCCGCGGATCGTCAGCAGCGCTTCGGGGGTCATGCTCAAGGACAAGAACGGCCGCTCCCTCATCGACTGCTCAGGGGGACTGTGGTGCGTCAATATTGGCTATGGCCGTCCGGAAATCGCGGAAGCCGCGCGGCAGGCGGTCCTGGAGCTCAACTACTTCCACCTCTTCCAATCCTATTCGCATGCGCCGGCCATTCTCCTCGCCGACAAGGTGCTGGGGCTCTTCCACCAGGGCGGCGCGGACCATCTGAGCAAAGTGTTCTTCGGCACCTCCGGCTCCGACGCCAACGACACGGCGTTCAAGCTCGTCCGCCACTACAACAACCTGCGCGGCCTCCCGGCGAAGAAGAAGATCATCTCCCGCGAGGGCGCCTATCACGGCGTCACCGTCGCCTCCGGAAGCCTCACGGGCATTGCGGCCTACCACAAGGCCTTCGACCTGCCGCTCGACGGCGTCCTGCACGTGAGTTGCCCGCACCACTATCGCTTCGCCAAGGACGGCGAGAGCGAGGCGGCGTTCTGCGATCGCCTCATCGGCGAGATCGAGGCCGTGATCCTTCGTGAGGGGCCGGAAACGGTCGCGGCCTTCATCGCCGAGCCGATCATGGGGACGGGCGGCGTGCTCGTCCCGCCGGCGGGTTACTTCGAGCGCCTGCAGGCTCTGCTCGACCGGCACGACATCCTGTTCATCGTCGACGAGGTCATCACCGGCTTCGGCCGCGTCGGGACGTGGTTCGCGACCGAGTTCTATAAGCTCAAGCCCGACATCGTGAGCCTCGCCAAGGGCATCACCAGCGCCTATTTCCCGATGTCGGCCTCGCTCATCTCGCAGCGCGTTTGGGACGTGATGGAACGGGCCTCGCCCGAGGTCGGCCCGGTGATGCACGGCTTCACCTATTCTGGGCATCCGGTCGGCGCGGCCATGGCGCTCGCCAATCTCGCGATCCTCGAGGGCGAGGGCCTCGTCGCCAATTCGGCGAGCATGGGCGCCTATCTCAAGAAGGGCCTTAAGGAGCGCGTCGGCGATCACCGTTACGTCGGCGACGTGCGCGGCGAGGGCCTGATGATCGCGGTTGAGCTCTCGGCCGATAAGGAGAGGCGCATCCCTTTCTCTCGCGCCGCCGCGGCGCACCGGATCGTGGCTAACAAGGCGTTCGAGCTGGGCCTCATCGTGCGGCCTTCGCCGTTCCTCGAGGCGCTCGCGTTCTCGCCGCCGCTCTGCATCACGAAGGACGAATGCGACCGATCGCTCGATTTGTTCGTCGACGCGCTCGCGGCGGCCTCTCCCGACCTCGACGCGCTGTCCGAGGCGCGGGCGGCGGCCTGAGGCGCGGAAGACTTAGAGAGCGGCTGAGCGGTCTTAGCGGGGTTGTTGATGGATGTTCTGTTGGGCGTGGACGTAGGCGGAACCTTCACCGATTTCGTCGCCTACGATCCTGAGAGCAGCGGCATTAGCGTCTGGAAGGTGCCGTCGGTCCCCGGCGATCCGGTGTCCGGCATTCTCGACGGCATCTCGCAGGAATTGCAGCCCGAGGCCATTCGGCTCTTAAGACTTGGCACCACCGTCGCCACCAACGCCATTCTCGAGCGCAAGGGCGCCACTGTCGCCTATGTGACGACGCGCGGCTTTCGCGATGTTCCTTTCATCCAGCGCGGCAATCGCAAGTTCCACTACGACATGAGCTGGGTGAAGCCGAAGCCGTTGGTGAAGCGCCGCCACTGCTTCGAGATCGACGAGCGGATCGACGCCGGGGGCAAGGTTATCACCCCGCTCAGCGAATCCGACCTGATCGAAGTGGCCAAGACGATTCGCGCGACGCCAGAGATCCAGGCGGTCGCCGTATGTTTTCTTTTTTCCTATCTCAACCCGGCTCATGAGCAGCGGGCCAAGGCGATTCTCTCCGAGCATCTCGGCGATATGCCAATCTCCACCTCATTCGAGGTGTTGCCAAAGTGGAAGGAATACGAGCGCTCCTCGACCACGCTGGCGGACGCTTACCTAAAGCCGGTGGTCAGCAAACAACTGTGGTCGATGCGGGAGCGGCTCGATGCGGCCGGCGTCCGGGCGCCCTCCGTCGTGATCAAGTCGAACGGTGGCGAGATGACTCTCGAGGCCGCGGCCCGCGCGCCGGTGAATCTCGCGATGTCCGGTCCGACGGGGGGCGTTATCGCCAGCCGCTATCTCGCTCAGCTGAGCGGAATTGATAATCTCGTCACGCTCGACATGGGCGGCACGTCGACGGATGTCGCGACGGTTCTCAACCAGCAGGAGAGCTTCACCACTGCGTTCGAGATCGAATGGGGTTTGCCCATCCAGATTCCGATGCTCGACATTCGCACGATCGGCGCAGGGGGCGGCTCGATCGCCTGGATTGACACGGGCGGCATGTTGCGCGTCGGGCCTCAAAGCGCGGGCGCAAAACCTGGGCCCGCCTGCTACGGCGCCGGAGGCGGTGACGCCACCGTCACCGACGCCAACGTCGTCCTGGGCAGGATCGATCCGAACAATTTCCTCGACGGGCGGATGAAGCTCGACAAGAGCGCCGCCGAAGCGGCGATCGATCGCGCGGCGAAGGCGATCGGACAGACGCGCGACGACACGGCGCTCGCGATCGTGCGCATCGCAAACAACAATATGGTGGGAGCGCTGCGCTCGGTGCTGATCGAGCGCGGCCTCGACCCGCGCGATTTCACGCTTTGCACGTTCGGCGGCGCGGGACCGCTGCATGCCTCAGAACTGATGGTGGAGGCGGGCGTTCCGCGCGCCATCATACCAATGCACCCCGGCCAGTTCTCGGCCTATGGCTTCATCGTAACCAACGCACGCGTAGACCGCCAGCGCACCACTCAGCTCACCAGTCGCAACTTCGACGCTGCGCGCGCCGCCGATGTTTTAACGAGCCTGGTCGAGGAGGCGCTCGGCGAATTGAAGGCTCAGGGCTCGATCAAGGACCTGCAGGTCTTCCGCTCGCTAGAGATGCGCTACCTCGGCCAGAACTACGAGTTAGAGCTGCCCGTCGCCGCCGATGCGCTTTCCGCCGAGAGCGCGCCGAAACTCTGGGCGGCGTTTCACGAGGCGCACCGGCTTCGCTTCGGCTTCAGCATCCCTGGCGAGATCATCGAGATCGTCAATTATCTCGTCACC
The DNA here is from genome assembly GCA_963696665.1 of uncultured Alphaproteobacteria bacterium. Classification (GTDB taxonomy): domain Bacteria; phylum Pseudomonadota; class Alphaproteobacteria; order Rhizobiales; family Beijerinckiaceae; genus Roseiarcus. Next base: position 283,608 of record CAVOLE010000008.1, on the reverse strand, counting down.
GCCACATCGGCCGGAGAAGCGCCGTCGCTCCTGACGTTGCCGCCCGCCTCTGGCGCGCCGAAACCTTTCGACCGCCGCCTCGTCGTCTTTCCTGGCGCGCGCGTCGATACGCCGGTGTATCGCCGCGCCGATCTCCGTGCGAGCCAGACCATGGCGGGTCCGGCTGTGATCGAGGAGGCGGCCTCCGTCACCATTGTCAATCCTGGCCAGTCTCTGAGCGTGGACCGTTTTGGCACGCTCCATATCGCCCACGCTTGATCGCCCCGGACATCCACCATGCGCTTCTCAGAAAACGGCTTCTACATCGAGAAATACATCAAATGCGCAAACTGCGGGCTGCTGGTCTTCGGGCCGGGAACAACAGGATTGCGCGCAGGTCGAAGCGCCACGTTCTGCTCCGACTGGTGCGTCCAATGGTCAACCCTCAAGGAAGAAGGCGAACGCGACATTCGCCTGCCTATCGTCCAACCGCGCATGCCGGTCGAGAACCGCGCAGTCCATGTGAAGGACGGCTCGCCACCCGATCCTGTCATGATGAACATCCTCGACTCCACCATGGTCTCCATCTGTCGGGAGATGGGCATCCTGCTCATGAAGACGTCCTACTCGACGATCTTCAATGAGGGTCTCGACTTCACTTGCGCGCTCTCCGACGCCAAGGGCGACATGATCGCCTGCGCGGAATTCTGCCCGACGATGATCGGGGGCATGCCCATCCTCATCAAAACGATCTCCCAGGAAGTCGACTTCGCTTCGCTACGCGAGGGCGACGTCATGCTGCACAACGATCCCTATCGCGGCGGCCTGCACTGTCCTGAACACACCTTTTTCAAGCCCTTCTTCGCGGACGGCCAGCTGCTCGGATTTGCCGTCTGCATCGGGCATATCGCGGAAATCGGCGGCATGGTGCCTGGCGCCTTCTGCGGCGAGGCGACGGAGATCTTCCATGAGGGACTGCGGGTCCCCCCGGTCCATATCAAGAAAGCCGGCGTCGACGTCGAGGAGGTCTGGAAGCTGCTTCTCGCGAACACGAGAACGCCTCGGCAGAACTACGGCGATCTCAGGGCGATGATCGGCGCGGTCGATCTTGGCGTGAATCGCATCCAGCAGATTGTCGGAAAATACGGCCTGAATGTCTTTCGCAAGACTTGCGAGGACCTGATGGATTATTCCGAGCGCCGCATGCGGGCCGAACTGTCCTCGTTTCCCGACGGGGTCTACAGCTTCGAGGACGTGGTCGAGAACGACGGGATCGAAGCGGTCCCCTATACGGTTGCGATTGACCTTCACGTCCAGGGCGACGAGGTCGTCGCCGATTATTCGCGCAGTTCGAAACAGGCGAAGGGGCCGATCAACGCGACGCTGGGCGTGGCGACCGGCGCCGTCTACAACGGGCTGCTGCACGTTACCGACGCCTCGATCCCGAAAAACTCCGGATGCTTCCGGCCAATCCGGGTGGTTTCCCCGCCCGGCAAGGTGACGAACGTCGACTATCCGGGGCCCTTGGTCGCAGGCAACACCGAGACGCACCCGAGGCTCGCCAACATTGTGATCGGCGCGATGAGCGCCTGCAAGCCAGAGCGGGCCATGGCGTCCGAAAGCTGCACGGGCACAAATTTCGTGTTCGGCGGCCAGCATCCAGAATACGACGAATATTTCGCGTGCTACGATCTGATGTCGGGCGGCTGGGGTGGACGATTCGGGCACGATGGCAACGATTGCGTCATCGCCATCAACGGCAATTGCCGGTTTAATCCGACCGAGGTGTTCGAGGCCCGCTTTCCTCTCCGGGTCGAGAATTTCGAATTGATCCCCGACTTCGGGCGGCGCCGGTCAATGGCGTGGCGGCCTCGGCTTTCGCCGCACCCTGCTGATCACCGAAGTTCCCATCACCGGCAGCCAATGCAGCGACCGACACGAGGTGAAGCCTTTCGCTCTGTTTGGCGGCGAGCCAGGCGGCAATGGCGGCACCAGGATCATGCGGCGGGGCGACGCCGAATGGCGAACCACGAAGGAATTGTTCGGCAAGGTCTCGACCAGCAAATACGCCAACGTCCACTTTGAGCCCGGCGATCGCGTCCTGCTCTGGACCCCCGGCGGAGGCGGCTACGGCGATCCGGCGAATCGCGACCCGGCTATGGTCGAGGAGGACGTCGCCGAAGGCTATGTGACGTTCGCGGCGGCCGCCGCCCTTTATGGCAAGGCGCGTCCGCAGAACCCCCGTCATGATCTCGCCGTTTCGCCCGAACGCCTCTCTGAGCCAGTTGGCAGTTGAACGGCCCTGGTTAGTCCGAAATGGCGCTCAACGACTTATCAAATCAAGACATAGTACAACTGTTTGGCTTGTATCTAATATAGAAAAACCTCGTATTTTCATTAACTTAAAAACCCGTGCTAACTTCCCGCCTCATTTCGCAGTGAAGGCTAAGTATAATGTTGTCATTCTCACCATTATACTGCACCATTTGCCAAAAAATTTTATCCAGTGCAGAATTTATCTTGCGCTTACACGATTTTTGCTTGACACTCTTCGTCGATCCGCTGGTTATTTCGTGCTACGCAAGACGGAGGTGAGTCATGAATGGACGTAACGGCTTCGCTAGCCCTCGGGGATTGTTCGGCGCTCCGCTGTCGCGGCGGTCCGCGCTGAAGGGATTGAGCGCGGGCAGTCTTGGGGCCCTTGCGGCTTCGGCCGGGTTGGCTGGCTCCGCATCCGCCCAGGCGACCACCACCATCGTGTCGTGGGCGTCAGCAGGCCAGCGCTGGGAATTCCCCGAAAAGGGCGTACTGCCCATGTTCAAGAAGAAGTTTCCGAATATCGACGTTCAGATCTTCGCGGAGCCGATCGGCGATATGCTGGCGAAGACCGCCGTCGCCATGGGAGCGAAGTCAGATCGCTATGATGTGATCTTCGACGACTATGACTACTCCCCGCAATTCATCGCGGAAGGCGCGCTCGAAAACCTCGAGCCCTATCTCGACAAGGATCCGGATTTCAAGAAAGACATCCTTGCCGACATTCCAGAGAACGTCCTCGATCTTTACCGCGACAAGCCGGCGGCGCAGGGCGGGAAGCTTTACGGACTGCCTCCCGACAGCAATTGCCAGATGCAATATTATCGCGCCGACGTGTTCGAGAAGGCCGGACTTAAGCCGGCCGAAACTTGGGAAGAGGTCATCGAAAACGCCAAGGAATTGTCCAAGGGCGGCGTGAAGGTGACCGGCACGACCCTGCGCCGCGGCTTCTGGGCGGGCACCGCTTTCATCACCCTGCTTCGCTGCCATGGCGGCGACTGGTTCGACAAGATGGAGCCGGGTGGCTGGAAGGTCCAGCTTGACACCGACGAAGGGCACAAGGCGATGGACGTGCTGACGCGTCTCTACCCCTTCATGGAGCCGACCGCGCTCAACGCGTCGGATGACGAAGCAAACACCGCGATGCTGAACGGGACCTGGACCTACGCGCCCTTCGAGTGGGGCGGCTCGACCATGAACGATCCGAAATACACCAAATTCGCGGATGTCTGGAAGGTCGCGGTGGTGGCGAAAGGCGCGAACGCCAAGGGCCGGCACGCCCCGCATATGGGCGGTCTCGGTCTGATCATGCCGGTCTATTCGCACAACAAAGACGCCGCCTGGGAATGGATCAAATTCTGCAACAGCGGCGACAAGCAGGACCCGGCGATCGGCAAGGCGTGGGTCGAGAACGCGGGCCAGCCGGCCCGCCTCTCGCTGTTGAAGGAATATACAAAGATCCGCCCCTATTTCGCGGGAATGATGCAGTCGCTTCCGGTCGCCATACGCTTCCTGCCGATTCCGGAATTGAACGCGCTCTACGAGATCGTCGGCACCGAGATCGCCGCCGTCGTCATCGGACAGACCGCGCCCGATCAGGCGCTGAAGAACATGCAAAAGCAGGCGACGCGCCTGATGACGAAGGGCGGTTACTACAAGAGCTGAGTTGAATGCGCTCAATGCCCGTCGCCGCGAGCCTTCCGCAGTGGCAACGCCGCGAGAAGCTCGTGGCGCTGCTGCTCCTCGGGCCAGCAGTTCTCTATCTGCTGGCCCTGTCGATCTATCCGACGATCTATTCGCTCTGGATCGCGTTTCACAATTATTCTCTATATCGGCGAGACCTCGTTTCCTTCTCCGGCATCGACAACTTCACTGATCTCCTCGATTCCGACGTCTTCAAGCAGAGCTTTCAGGTCACGTTGGTCTTCGCGGCCGCCGCCGTGCTGATCGAACTGATGCTGGGCTTGGCCATCGCAGTCCTGCTTGACCGCAAGATGCGCGGCGTGAACGCGCTGCGCACGCTGCTGATGATCCCAGTGCTGATCTCACCAGTCGCTATGGGACTGACGTTCCGCTACATCTTCGCGCCGACCTACGGGCTCCTGACCTATTTGTTGCGCATCGTTCACATACCCTCGCCGGACTGGACAGTGAGCGTAGCCTGGGCGCTGCCTGTCGTAATCTTCGCCGATGTGTGGCAATGGACGCCGTTTGTCGCACTGATCCTGCTTTCCGGCATGCAGTCGGTGTCGACGGAGGTGACCGAAGCCGCCGAACTCGACGGGCTGACCGAATGGCAGAAGCTATGGCGCATCGTCCTTCCCCTGATCCGCCCGGTGCTGCTTGTCGTCGTTCTGATCAGACTCATCGATTCGATCCGCATGTTCGACCTGGTCTTTGTGATGACGCGCGGCGGCCCCGGCTCGACGACGGAGGTGCTGAGCCTGTTCAGTTATGTCACCGGCTTCGCGTCCGGCGACATGGGATCGGCGTCGGCGATCGCCTGGGTCACGGTGGTGATCGTCAACGTGCTTGTCGCCATCTTCCTCCGCTTCCTGTCGAAGACGGCGTGACGCCATGACTGCTCAGCACGCAATCTCCTCCATATTGACCCGTGAGCGCGGCAAGCGCCGCGCTGCGGGGGACGGCTTCTCCTGGCCGAGGCTTGGAACGATCGCCGCCGTATTCGTGGTCGGCCTGTGGCTTTTCCCCGTCTACTGGATCGTCCTCACCTCGCTGAAGCCGATCAAGGAGATCAATAGCGCGACGCCGAGTTTCGTCTTCACGCCGACCGGGGAGAACTACTGGGAGCTGTTCACGAAGTTCGATTTCGCCCGTGTGCTGATGAACAGCCTGGTGATCACGTTCGTCAGTTGCTTTGTCGTCATCGTTCTTGCCGTGCTCGCCGCCTACGCGCTTGGCCGAATGAAAGTCCCTGGCGAAAAGCACATCGCCCTCTGGATCCTATCTTTACGGTTCCTGCCGCCGATCGCGGTGGCGATCCCCTTCTACATCCAGTGGCAGGACCTACACCTGCTCGACACCTACCTTGGCATGATCTTGATCTACGTCGCTTTCAATCTGCCCTTCGCGATTTGGATGATGCGCGGCTTCCTGGCCGACGTGCCCGTTGCGCTGGAGGAGGCGGCGTTGCTCGATGGACTTCACGAGGCTGCAAATCATCCGCCGCATCGTCGTTCCGGTCGTCATGCCCGGCATCGCGTCGACCGCAATCTTCACCTTCGTGTTCACGTGGAACGAATATCTGATGGCCCTGATGCTGACGGCCTTCAAGTCCGTCACGGTCCCCGTGACGATCGCAAAGTTCGTCCAGCCCTATACTGTCCTGTGGGGATCATTGAGCGCTGCAGTCGTGATCCAGGTGGTGCCGATGCTCGTCGTCGTGTTCCTGCTTCAGCGGCACATCGTCCGCGGCATGACTCTCGGCGCTGTCAAGTAATGAACGGCACGGCGGAGCGAAAACCATGACGCTGCGATTGCAGAATTTAGAGAAGGCCTATCCTTCCGGCTTCACCGCGGTCAACGGCGTGAGTCTCGACGTTGAGGACGGCGAGTTCTTTACGCTTCTTGGACCTTCGGGCTGCGGCAAGACCACCACTCTGCGGATGATTGCGGGGCTAGAAACGCCTTCCGCCGGCAGGATTTTTATCGGCGGTCGGGACTTCACCGACACCCATCCGCGCAATCGCGACGTCGCCATGGTGTTCCAAAGCTACGCGCTCTACCCGCATATGACCGTGCGCGAAAACCTGGGGCTCAATCTCGAGGTTAAACGGGTTCCGCCGGCCGAAATCGAGGGACGGATCCAGAATGTCGCGCGGATGCTCGATATCAGTTCTCTTCTGGATAAGAAGCCGGGCGAGCTTTCGGGGGGGCAGCGCCAGCGCGTCGCACTGGGGCGCGCGCTGATACGGCGGCCAAACATTTTCCTGATGGACGAGCCGCTCAGCAATCTTGATCTCAAGTTACGGGAACGCACGAGGACTGAGCTCAAAAAGCTCCACGAAAGTTTGCGTGTCACGACTATCTACGTGACTCACGATCAGGCGGAGGCGCTCGTCCTCTCAAACCGCATCGGCATCATGAACGCGGGCGATCTCATCCAGGTCGGGACGCCGCAGGAGATCTATGATCGTCCGCAAAACGTGTTCGTAGCGAAATTCGTGGGGACGCCGTCGATCAATCTGCTCAAAGTGACTGTTCGAAACCATGATGGATCGCTCGCGATCCGCCTTGAGGGCCATGAGAAGGCGCTTGGCTCTATTCTCCTTCCGGCAGCCGATGATGTGCTTGCTCGGCTCCGGCCGGGGGGGATGGAGTTGATCCTCGGAGTGCGCCCCGAGGCGATCGCCGTGCTGACCGAGCCGCATGCCGATGGTGTGTCGGCCGAGATCGAGCTCGTCGAGCCTATGGGTTCGGTCAACAATATCGTTTTGCGCTTTGGCGAGAGCCTTGAGCCGACAGCGGACGGCGAGGCTGTGATCGCCCTTGTGACGTCGAACGAATTGCACGAACGCGGTCAGAAGGCTTGGATTTGCTGCGCCCCGAGCGGCTGGTTCTGTTCGACAAAGCGTCGGAACGAACGCTTGCGGTCCTGGCCGGACAGCGGTGGGAAGCGGTCTGAAATTCAGTTCGATCGAAGCTCGTCTAGCGACCGAGACAAGCCTCGATCATTCGCTATATTTTGATTGGGCCAAAGGCAGGCGTGTCTAATGTGGGACGTCTGCAGGACGGAAACGGCGCAGGCCCCGGGTTCGGCGGACAGTACGAGAATGAGCTTCATCAATCCGAATCGATTCACGACCCGGCCCGAGATTCATGGGACCTTTGGAGTTGTCGCGTCCACGCATTGGATTGCAACCGCGGTCGGCATGGGCGTTCTCGAACGCGGGGGCAACGCTTTCGACGCGGGCGTCGCCACCGCTTTCGCGCTGCAGATCGTCGAGCCGCACCTCAATGGCCCGGGCGGGGATATTCCGATTCTGGTTCATGATGCGAAGCGCGGGCGGACAGAGGTGATCTGCGGCCAGGGGCCTGCTCCCGGCGGGGCGACGCTCTCGCATTTCCGTTATCTGGGCCTCGACCTCGTGCCGGGGACGGGCTTGCTCGCCCCATGCGTGCCGGGGTCTTTTGACGCGCTCATGTTGATGTTGCGCGACTATGGCGTCATGCGGCTCGTCGATGTGCTCGCTCCCGCCATCTCATACGCGCGAGACGGGCATCCGTTGTTGGAGCGCGCGTCGGCTACGATTGCGACGGTGAGGGACCTGTTCCTTGATCATTGGCCGACCTCGGCCGAGCTTTGGCTTGACCGGGGCGAGACGCCGAAAGCCGGCGTGTTCTTCCGTAATCCGGTCTTGGCTCAGACCTATTCCCGCATCGTTGATGAGGCGCGAGGAGGCGATCGCGAGGCTGAAATCGACCGCGCGAGGAAAATCTGGTCGGAAGGCTTCGTCGCGGCGGCCATCGATCGCTTCTGCGCAACCCAGAAAGTGCGAGACGTCTCGGGCCGCGCCCATCAAGGCGTGCTGGCCGGAGCGGATATGGCGAAATGGTCGGCGTCCGTGGAGGCGCCGATCGGCTACGATTATGGTCGCTACCGGGTGCTCAAACCTGGGCCTTGGAGCCAAGGTCTCGTAGCTCTCCAGCAATTGGCGCTGCTTAAGGCCTTCCCGCTCGACGGGCTCGATCCGACCAGCCCGGACTTCATCCATTGGCAGGTTGAGGCGGCAAAGCTGGCCTTCGCTGATCGGGACACGTTCTATGGAGACCCGGCGTTCGTCGATGTGCCTGTCGATGTGCTTCTCTCGGACGACTATAACGACCGGCGCCGAAAGCTGATCGGCGCCGAAGCGTCTCTTGAGCAGCGGCCCGGCGTCATTCCTGGATACGGCAAAACGTTTGCGGCGCGCGAGGCAATCGGCGAGCGCGAAACGGTCGGCGCCGGCGAGCCGACTGTCGGGCGGCTTGGCCAGAGCGCGGGAGACACCGTTCATTTTGACATCGTCGACCGTCATGGGAACATGGTCGCCGCCACCCCGTCCGGCGGCTGGCTGCAATCCTCCCCGACCATTCCCGAGCTTGGCTTCTGTCTTGGCACACGCGCCCAGATGTTCGTGCTGGAGGAGGGCCACCCATCCTGCCTCGCTCCTGGAAAGCGGCCCCGCTCGACCCTCTCGCCCACGATGGCGTTGCGCGACGGCGAACCCTATCTGGCCTGGGGAACCCCCGGCGGCGACCAGCAAGATCAATGGATCCCGCAGTTCTTTCTCCGGCATGTCCATGCCGGACTGAATCTGCAGGAATCGATTGACGCCCCCGCCTGGCACACGGAGCATTTTCCCTCGTCCTTCTGGCCTCGGGCTGCGAAGCCAGGCCTCCTCGTTGTCGAAGGCCGCGTTCCTGAAGCAACGATCGAGGAACTGCGCCGCCGCGGTCATCGCGTCGAGATCGGCCCCGACTGGTCCGAGGGACGTCTCGTTGCGGCAGCGCGAGACGGCGACCGATTGAAAGCGGCGGCAAACCCAAGGGGAATGCAGGGTTACGCCATCGGGCGATGACGGCTTGGCGTGCAGAGGACGAAGATCGAGGGAGGATGAGTGTGACCGACACGTCTGCTCTATCAGAGACAAGCCCGGGCCTAACCCTTCCGTTCGACACTCATCATCTCGACGATCTTCTTGACGCCGCCGGCATCGATATCCTGGTCGTGACGTCAAAGCATAACATTCAATATCTCTTGGGCGGCTATCGCTTCTTCTTCTTCGACCAGTTTGATGCGGTCGGGATCGAGCGTTACTTGCCGATCCTTCTCTATCGGAAGGCCCGCCCAGACGACGCGGTTTACATCGGCAACGGGATGGAGGACTTCGAGGCCGAGAACGGGCGCTTCTGGTGTCCGAAAGTGGAGACCAGATCCTGGGGCACGCTGGACGCCGCTGGGCTCGCGGCGAAACATATTGAGCGGCTGGGTGGGCGCTCCGGCAAAATCGGAGTCGAATTTCCCTTCATCCCGGCCGACGCGATGGAGGCGCTGCGGACGAGCCTCCCGGGTTGTCAGTTTGTCGACGGCTGCCTGCCCTTGGAGCGCCTTCGCGCCGTCAAGACCCCGGCGGAGTTGACTCTCATTCGTGAGGCCTCCGAGCGCGTGATCGATGCGATGTTGGCAACCTTCGACGCCTGCCGTCCGGGACTGACCAAGCACGAGGTGACGGCTCGCTTGCGTCAGGAGGAACGGGATCGTGGGTTGAACTTCGAATACTGCCTGATCACCGCCGGGCGGGGCTTCAACCGCGCGCCGAGCGACCAAATTTTGCGGTCGGGCGATATCATCTCGCTCAACTCCGGCGGACGCTACGAGGGCTATATCGGCGACCTTTGCCGGATGGGGATCGTCGGAAAGCCTGACGCCGAACTTGAGGATCTGCTTGGATGGATCGAAACCATTCAGCAGAGGGCCCGGTCGCCCATCCGCGCGGGAATGATCGGGCGCGAGATTTATGACGCGGTGGAGACGGTCCTCTCGGGCTCCCCTCTTGCTGCTGACACCCACTTCGTAGCGCACGGGATGGGGATCATTGGCCACGAGGCCCCCCGCCTGAGCGACCGTACGCCTGTCGGCTACCCGGCCTACGACGCCGATCTGCCCCTTCTAGCCGGGATGGTCCTGTCGATCGAGACAACCCTTTTGCATCCTAGGCGAGGGTTCATCAAGATCGAGGACACGCTGGCGATCACCGAGACCGGCTTTGACGCCTACGGGGACAACGGCCGCGGCTGGAACACCAGCGCGATAGCCCGAGTCGACTTCGGCGACGAGAGGCGACCAGGAACTTGCAATCCTTTTTGACAGCCAATGAGAGGCTTCTGTGCGCTACCGTTTGGATCCACAACCACTAGGCGCAGGACGGATGGACAGCCAGCTCCGATGCTCGGGCCGCCGGAGCTTCCTTCAACCCGCCCGGTAAAGCGCAGGACCCATGCAGACCCCACCCGCTATACGTTCCCGGCTCCCTTACGAACCAATTGTATCGAGACGCAAGCTGCATGCTCCCGGTGGGGCGCGCGTGATCGTTTGGACGATTGTCAATGTCGAGAATTGGAGCGCGACGACTCCCATGCCTCGGGCGGTTTTGCCCCCGCCGATGGGACAGCCGCTTCTACCCGACGTGCCGAACTGGGCCTGGCACGAGTATGGCATGCGGGTCGGCTTCTGGCGCTTCCTGGACACGCTTGGGACACGCGGCCTGAAGGCGAGCTTCGCAGTGAACGGCTCGGCCTGCGCGCTCTATGCGGAAGCCTGCCGGGCGGCGCTGGAGTCCGGCTGGGAATTCATGGGCCACGGCTATGTCCAACGGCCCATGCATCGCGTCGAGGACCAGAGGGCCGCGATACGTGAGACAATCGAGGCTATCGCAGCCTTCACAGGAACGGCGCCAAGAGGCTGGGAAAGCCCCGGCCTCACCGAAACCGAGGAAACGCTCGACCATCTCTCGGAAGCCGGCGTGGCCTATGTGTGCGACTGGTGCATCGACGATCAGCCCGTGCTCCTTCAGGCAAAGCCGCGCGCGGTCGTATCCGTTCCGTATACGGTTGAGATCAACGATGTTGTCATCACGGCGGTTCAGGGGCACCGTTCCGATGAAATCTACCGCCGCGGGGTGGATCAATTCGACCGCCTTTATCAGGACGGCGCGGACCAGCCGCGCGTGATGGCGATTTCCATCCATCCTTATCTGACCGGCGTACCGCATCGGATCAAATATCTTGAGCAGCTTTATGACTACATCCTCGGCCACGAGGGCGTCCTGCATTGGACCGGCGGCCAGATCTGCGACTGGTTCCAGTCCGAGATTTCTTCGGCTCAAGGTTGATTGAGGCAAAGGTCTGGCGTTCATCCGCCGGCGACGATCTCCGCGCGCGGGCGATCCGCGAGCGCGCGTTCCTCGTAGGCCGCCATCGCTTCCCGCCAGGCAGCCGTAACATCGCCGATCCGCTTGGACAGAAACGATTCGAGACGACTCCAGTCCCTAGCCTCGATGCACTCGATGATCACGGCTCCCTCGATAGGCAGGCGATCCATGCGCCGCGGCATGAACGTGAAGAACGAGGCAGACGAGAGCTGCCAAGCGCGATCCCACAATTCCTGCACATGGCCGCGAAGGAACGCATTTGGCGCCAGCGACATCAGTTCGGTGTGAAAATTGCGATTGAGCCGCGCGAGGGCAACAGGCATTTCGCGCGCGTCTTTCATCTGGATGAGCAAGGACCGCATCCGCCCGCAGGACGCGGCGTCATGCAAGGGAGCGGCCGACAGGCAGGCTTGCGCCTCCAATTGCAGCCGCACCTCCTCGATGTCCCACGCGTCCTGGAACGACAGCTTTGCGACTTCCGCCCCGCGGTGAAGGTGAATGACAACAAGTCCGTCGCGCTGAAGGAGGCGGAGCGCCTCGCGCACCGGCAATTCGCTGAGATCGAGCGACTGCGCGATATGGCTTAGGCGCAAACGATCGCCGGGCTTGAAATGCCCATCAAGAATCTGCCGCCGCAGCGTTTCATAAGCGTGGTCGGTCTTAGAGAACATCATGGATAGGACTCGTCCCGGGGCTCGAAGCAGAAGCCAGATTTGTGGCGGCCCGACAAGCCCCACCCCTCTTTTTCGCCGCGGCATTCTTTTTGAGCCCTCTGCTTATAGAGGGGGCATATTAACTTAAGAATTGCTGATTCTTTGTCGTTGCCGACGCGGCACAAACGAGATTTGATATGAAATCAAATCATGACCTCGCTAGTCCGGATGACGCCGACCTTCTCTCCTTCCCCCAAAACGGCAAAGTCTCGCGCCCTTTGGGAGCGCGCGCGGCACGTGGCGCCGATGGGGGCGCAGGGGGAGGGAAAGTACTACGCGCCTTTCCCTCATTTCGTCGCCCGAGCGAAGGGGGCTTACCTCTGGGACGCTGACGACAACCGCTATATCGACTACTGGAATGGGGCGGGACCCTGCATTCTCGGTCATGTCGACGAGCATGTGGAATCGCGGGTTGCAGACGTCGTTCGAACCCGTGGCGTCGTCTTTTGTGCGCCGAACGAGGTGGAGGTCGAGCTCTGCGAGACACTAGCCCGCATCATTCCCTGCGCCGAAATGTCCGCCTTTTTGAATGCGGGCTCAGACGTGCTCCATATGGCCGCCCGTCTCGCGCGCGCCGCAACGGGCCGCAACCTTCTGGTCAAATTCGCCGGCTCCTATCACGGCTGGTGCGAAGACCTTCTCTTCAATGTTTCTTCCTATGCGCGGCCTGCGAACAACGAAGGGGTTTACGCGCCTATTCCCGAGTCCGCCGGCGTCACCCGGGAAGGGATCGAGGCGATTCGCGTCCTCGATTTCAACGATTTTGCGGCGATTGAGCGGTTGTTCGAGGCCGAGGGCGAGCGGATCGCCGGCGTCTTCGTCGAGCCGATCATGCACGGGCCGCTCACCGGGTGCATCGTTCCGGAACCAGGGTTCCTGGAGCGAGTGCGAGAGCTTTGCACGCGCTACGGCGCGCTGCTGGTTTTTGACGAGATTCTAACCGGATTCCGGCATGCGCTCGGCGGGGCCCAGGCGCTGCTTTCCGTCACGCCTGATCTCGCGGCCTTCGGGAAGGCGATCGCCAACGGACATCCAATCGCCGCTCTCTGCGGCAAGCGCGCGGTCATGGAGCATCTCGCGCCTGCCGGCCGCGCCTTCTTCTCAGGCACTTACAACGGCAATGTGGCTTCCGCGACCGCCGCGCTCGCCACGATCGAGCGACTTGCGGACGGCCACGTCTTTGGCCGGGTGTGGCGCCTAGGCGAGCGTCTGGGAAAAGGTCTCGACAAAATCTTCGCGCGGTCGGGGACGCCCGCGCGGGCCAGCGTCTATGGTTCGGTCGTTGCAATCCATCATAGTGACCGCACGCTGCATTCTTTCGGCGAGGTCTTGCGGTTTCATGACATGTCCTTCGCCCCAGATCTCGCCACGCATATGTTTAACAACGGCCTTTACGCCAAGCCTCGACGAACGCAGCGGCTCCTCGTTTCCGGCGCGCACACCGAAGAAGACATTGATCAAACGCTTGACGTCTTCGATCGGTTCTATGCGCGCCGGGCAGTGGCTTGAGGGTCAGCCCGATGAAGCGTGTCGGCATCGACATCGGGGGCACGTTTACGGACATCGTCGTCCTCGACGAGGAGACCGGCGCGGTGGTGCGCTCGAAAACCCCCTCCGTGCCCAATGCGCCCGAACAGGGATTCATGAAGGCGCTCGATAAGGCAGGCGTCTCCCTGCCGGACGTCCGCGCGCTTGTCCACGGCACGACGATCGTCACCAACCTCATCATCCAGCGCGATGGCGCAAGAATCGCCCTGATAACGACCAAGGGATTCCGGGACGTCCTCGAGATCATGAGGGCGACCCGCCCGCTCCCTTATGATCTCGCCTGGCGAAAGCCCGCGCCGCTGATTCCCCGCGATCGTTGTTTCGAGGTCGACGAACGGCTGACGGCGAGGGGCGCTGTCATCCAGCCGATCGACCGCGGGCAGGTGGAGCAAGTCGTCCGACGGATCCTCGCGCTGAACGTCGAGGGGATCGCTGTCAGCTTTCTTCACGCCTATCGCAACAATACTCACGAGCGGGTAGTCGAAGAAGTCGTGCGCGAGCTTGCGCCGGGTCTGCCCCTGTCGATCTCATCGGCGATTTGCCGGGAAGTTCGCGAATACGAACGGACCAACACAACGGTCGCGAACGTCTATTCGATGCCCCGCGTCCGTCGCTACGTCGAGGCGCTGCAGAATCGCGTCGATGGCGAAGCGGTCGTTAGCTATCTCAGCTCTGAAGGCGGCATTCAACCGGGCGAGGAGGCGGCGGAGCGTCCGGTGTCGCTGTGCGTCTCTGGACCGGCCGGCGGGGTCCTCGGAGGCGCCTTCATCGGCGAGGCGACGGGGCGGCGCAATCTCATCACCGTCGACATGGGCGGCACGAGCTTTGACGTCGCGGTCATCCGCAACGGGCGTTTCGAGCTGAAGAACACATTCGAGATTGCTTGGGGTCTGCCGGTAAAGACGCCAACGATCGATATCAAGACGATCGGCGCCGGCGGCGGCAGCATCGTCTGGATTGATGAGGGCGGAGCGTTGCGCGTCGGCCCGCAAAGCGCCGGCGCCGAGCCGGGACCTGCCTGCTATGGCCGCGGCGGAGAGGCCTGCACCGTCACCGACGCCAATCTGATCCTGGGCCTCATCAAGCCAGACGGCCTGATGCCGCTCCGTCGCGATCTTGCCGACAAAGCCGTGAAGGGGATCGGCGATTGTTTCGGGGTCGGCGTTGAGGAAGCGGCGGCCGGTATCTATCGGGTGGTCAACGCGAGCATGGCTGCCGCCATACGCCGAATGACGGTCGAAAAGGGAATCGATCCGCGGGATTTTGCGCTGGTGCCTTTCGGCGGAGCGGCCGGCCAGCACGCGGCCGCGCTCGCCGCCGAGGTTGGGATCCCGGAAATCGTCGTCCCAACCATGCCAAGCGTCTTTTCCGCCTTCGGCATGGTGAGCGCGCCGATCAAGATCTCGCGATCCCGCAGCATCATGGCGGAGACGATGCGCCTCGGCTTGGATGAGCTCAAGAACGTCTTTGACGCGCTGATCAAAGAGATCGCGCTTGGACGAATCGCGATGGGCGGCGCGCCTCCGCGCTTCGAATACAGCCTCGACATGAAATATTCGAAGCAGGCGCATGAGATCAATGTTCGAATCGAGCCGCATTGGAGCGCGGCGGAGGTTGTCGAGGCTTTCGAAGTTCGCCATGCCGAGCTTTATGGGACGCGGCTCGGCCACGGGACGACCATCGTGACGGCGCGCCTCACGGCCATCGCCGCCCTCCCGCCGCTGAATGCGATGACCGCGGAGCCGAAAGTGGCCAACGCTGCGCCGCAGCCGGCGCGCAAGGCCTCAATGCCAGGAGTTGGGACCGACGTACCGGTGTTCGAGAGGCCTCTTCTTGGACCAGGCATGGAAATCCGAGGCCCTTGTCTCGTGGAGGAGGTCGACACGTCCTTCTTTTTACCCAAGGGGGCGACCGGCCGCGTCGACGTGTTCGCCAATCTGATCGTCACCGTGAAGTAGACCGGAAAGCGAGCAATGGAGCCGGATTCTTTTACAAAGCAGATCATCCGGAATTTTCTCTTCGCCACGACCGAGGAGATGATCCAGACGACGGTGCTCACAGCCTATTCACCGACCTTTTCGGAGGGCTACGACTTTTCCTGTGCGCTGTTCGACCGGTCGGGCCGGATGGTGATCCAATCGCGCGGCATCGGTGTGCACCTTGGCTCGCTCGTTGGCGCGATGCGCGCGATTGTCGCAAAATTTCCGCAGCCGGAGCCCGGCGACGTCTTCATCACCAACAACCCCTATCTGGCGACCCACCAGTCCGACGTCGTCGTGTGTCGTCCGATGTTTGACGGCGACGCCCACCTCGGCTTCGCGGTCAACATCGGTCACTGGACGGACATCGGCGGCATGAGCGCGGGCGGCTGCGCCGGCACTTCTACGCATGTCGTGCAGGATGGACTCATCATTCCCCTGGCGCGCCTTTATCGTCGCGGCGACCTTGTGGAAGAGACGCGCGATTTCATCCTCGCCAATGTCCGGCTGCCGGAGGACGATTGGGGCGACCTCATGAGTCAGATCTCGGCGACTGGGGTTGCCGAGACGCGGATCCGCGAACTCTGCTCCCGCTATGGAAGCGAGGGCGTGCTCGCCGGAATGGAAGCGGCGATCGACTATTCGCGGGAGCGGTTCCTTTCGCGCATGCGCGAAATTCCAGACGGCGCCTACGAAGCGATCGATTATATCGAAGACGATGGGCTGACAGACGCGCGCTACGCAATCAAAGTCAAGGTCACCAAGGACGCGAACAGCTTCGTGGTGGACTTCACCGGAACGTCGAAGCATGCGCCCACGCCGGTGAACGCCGCGCTGAGCTCGGCGCGCGCGGCGGTATACACGGCGATCATTGCGCTCGTCGATCCTCAGACGCCGGTCAACGCCGGAATTTTCGATCTCATCGAGCTCATCGCGCCGGAAGGAACGATCGTCAACGCCGTCTGGCCCACGCCTGTCTATGGCTGCACATTCGAAATGGCCAAGCGCGTCCCTGAGACGATCCTCAAGGCGTTCGCGGACCGCGTGCCGGAACGAGTCGCTGCGGGAAGCCACGCCTCGGGCAACAATCTGGCCGGCCGCTCGCGCAATCCCGAAACGGGCGAAGAGACAGTCTGGTACAATTACTACGAGGGCGGCCAAGGCGCGACCGTCGCGGCGCCCGGGAATGACGCCGTCTATTTCTGGGGCGAAACCTCTCACAATCAGCCGATCGAGGTCTGGGAGCACAAATATCAGGTGCTGGTGGAGCGATACGGTCTGCGAGACGGTTCCGGAGGCGCCGGAGTGCATCGGGGCGGCATGGGGACAGTGCACGAGTACCGGCTGCTCGAAGACCACTACCTGTCCGGCCTTGGCGACCGCCACAGGATCGCTCCCTGGGGGCTCGCTGGCGGCGGCCCAGGCCAGCCCAATCGCTGGTCCGTGCGGCGGAACGGCGAGACGCGCGAGCTAGGCGAGCTCTTCGCGCTCGAGAGTCCATCGAAGTTTTACAATCTCCATCTGCTCAAGGGCGACGTGTTGATCGTCGAAACGGGCGGCGGGGGAGGCTACGGCGGATCGGCATAAGTCCGCACAAAAGGGAGACGCTTTTCAGGGGCGGCGCCAACATGCTTGAGGGCCTGCCGATGAAACTTTTGAAGTCTATGCCCGTTGGTTTTCGCCGCCGCGTTCGCCTTCGCTCCCCTTGCCCGCGCGCAGGACGCGAAGTCAACCCTGATCGTCGCGGGGCCGCGCACGCCGGAGTCGCTCGAACTCGAGTACCCGGCGACCGAAGCTGTTCATGAGGCGCGAAAGAACATCTACGAACGCCTCCTCGGCTACGCCATGAAGACGAATCCGGACGGCATCCAGATCGAGGACTTCGATCATCTGGTTGGCGCGCTGGCCAAGAGCTGGGAGGTCTCGCCCAATCGCACGTCCATCACCTTCCATCTCGCCAAGGCCAAGGCCTTCAACGGAGATGAGTTGACCGCCGATGACGTCATGTGGACGTTCAAGCGCGGCTGGGAAATCAAGGGCACGTTCTACTGGTACATGCACCAGATGCTGAAGATCGACGATTTCGACAAGGCCTTCAGCAAGATCGACGATCACACCGTCAAGGTGACGTTGCCCGGCGCGTCACCGCTGATCGAGCGCCTATGGGTCAACAACGACCTTGGCATCATCGACGCCACGGAAGCCAAGAAGCATGTCACCACCGCCGACCCACACGCGCAGACGTGGCTCTCGACCCACACCGCCTCCTTCGCGCCGTATCAGGTCACGACCTTCACGCCGGGTCGCGAGGTCGTCTACGAGGCCAATCCCAATTACTATCGGGGCGCGCCCAAACTGAAGAAGATCCTGTTCCGCGAAATGCCCGCCTCCGCCAATCGCGTGGCCGCGCTGCAGGCGGGCTCGATCGACGTCGCCGAATGGCTGCTCCCGCGCGAGCTGAACCTCCTTAAGGACGCGCCGGGCGTAAAAGTGTGGAAAGTCTATGGCAACTACATCCACCGCGTCGACATCAACAACGCGGCCGCTCCCTTCACCGACGTTCGCGTCCGCCAGGCGCTGAACTATCTCGTGCCCCGCGACCAGATCTCCCAGAGCGTCTATTTCGGCACGGCGCGTGAAACCAAAAGCCCGGTCTCCGAGATCTATCCCGGCTACGACCCCGAGTTCTTCAAATACACTTATGATGTCGACAAGGCGAAGGCGCTTCTGAAGGAGGCAGGGCTCGAAAACGGCTTCAAGACGACCCTCGGCTATCGCACTGGAGACGAGATCGAGGAACAGATCGCAGTCATTCTCAAAACGAATTTCGCCAAGGCCGGCATCGATCTCGAGCTTCAGAAAATGCCGAGCTCGACCCTCGTGGACAAGTATACCAAGGGCGAGATCCCAATGTACTTCCTGCGCGATATGGCGATCGTTCCGGACGCGGCCTACGTTACCAATCTTTGGCTGAACAGCCATTCGATGGTCGACTATTCGCGCTTCAAGAACGATGAGGTCGACAAGCTCATCGACAAGAACCTCACCGCGACCGACGAGCCTGCGCGCATCGCCGACATGAAGAAGGCGCAGGAGATCATCGTTGATCAGGCCCCTTGGGTCTTTCTCTTCAACCCCGGCTATCAGCTCGCCACCCGCAGCGATGTCGAGGGCGTGTCCTGGTACACGCCGAACGGAAACGCCTGGTACGACTTCTACAAGAAGTGACGTCAGCGCGGGCGGCGGCCGCTCGCGCCCGTCTCGGCGGTCCTTATGGCCCGAGATTTGCTCTGCGGTCGGCGTCCTCCGCCAACGAGGGGTAAGTTCATGCGCGTGCTTTCCGTCTGGCACACCCTGCCTCGCCCGCTGCGGATCATCATGATGCGCTGCCTGATGATTGTGCCGCAAATGCTGGGGGTCACGCTGGTCGCGTTCCTGCTGGTGCGTCTTCTTCCTGGCGACCCGGCGAGGCTGATCCTCGGCAATTTCGCGACCGAAGACTCGATCCGCCTGATGCGGGAGCGGCTTGGCCTCGACCAGAGCCTCCCGGTGCAGGCGGAGCGCTACCTAGTTTCCGTGCTGCATGGAGACCTCGGCGTGTCGCCATTCACCTCCAATCCGGTAATCGTTGATCTTGCCCAGAGAGCGCCCGCCACGCTCGAACTCATTGTCTATGCAATGGCGCTGACCATCGTCTTCGCTGTGACGATGGCGGTTCTCTCGGTCGTGAGGCCGGGTGGCGTCGCCGACCGGCTGAGCCGGATCTATGGGCTCGCGGCCGGCGCCATCCCGGATTTCTGGGTCGGGCTGCTGCTGGTCTTCTTCCTGTTTCACGTGCTCGGCTGGGCGCCCGCGCCCTTCGGCCGAACTCGACGCGATGCTCACCCCTCCGCCGACGGTCACGGGCTTCCTGACGGTCGACAGTTTGCTGGCGGGCGATATGGGGGCCTTCCGTTCCGCCTCAGCGAGGCTCGTCCTGCCGGTTCTCACGATCGCGATCGTCAATGCCGGCGCGCTCATGAAAATGGCGCAGATTTCCTTCCGCGACGCCTATCGGGCCGATTACGTCACGCAATTGCGCATGTCGGGCGTCCCGGAGCGGCAGATCGTGCGCAGCGCACTGCGCAACGCGCTGCCGCCTATCATCAGCCAGACCGCTTTCATCACCGGTTTCCTGCTCGGCGCGGCGGTCCTGGTCGAAACGATTTTCGCCTGGGGCGGCCTTGGTCAATATGCGGTTCAGGCGGTCGTAAACAGCGACTATGCGGCAGTCCAGGGGTTCGTGCTGGTCGCCTCCGCCTTCGTGCTGATCGTCTATTCGATCGCCGACATCCTCTACGAACTCGCAGACCCCCGGATCCAGGTGTGAGGGCGGCATGAAGGCGCGTTCATTGGCCCTCTTCCTGCTGACGCGTCCGGGAGCGGCGATCGGACTGCTCCTTCTTTTGCTGCAGGTCGTCGCGATCCTCTTTGCGCCGCATATCGCGTCCTTCTCGCCGGTCGACGCCGACCCGCTTTCGGCGACGCTGCCTCCAGGGGGCGTCCATTGGTTCGGCACCGACGAACTGGGAATGGATGTGTTCTCCCGCGTCGTCTTCGCGACGCGGATCAATCTCTTGATCAGCTTCGCCGCGGTCGGAGCATCTCTGGCCATCGGCGTGCCAGCGGGTCTCATGATCGGATATTACAAGGGGTTTCTTAGCACCGCCCTGCTTCGGATCTTCGACTTTCTCCAGTCCTTCCCGATCTTCGTGCTGGGAATGGCGCTCGTCGCGGTGCTGGGACAGGAGATCTGGAGCGTCGTGATCGCGCTCGCGCTCCTGTTCGTGCCGATGTTCGGGCGCCTCGTGCGGGCCGAAGTGCTCTCGCTGCGCGAGCGCCCCTTTATTGCCGCCGCGCGCTGCGCCGGCGCCAACGACCTTGAGATCATGCTCACGCATATCCTGCCGAACGCGATCACGCCGGTCATCGTGCAGTTGTCGGTGGCCATCGGCATGGCGATCCTTCTGACGGCGGGACTGTCTTTCATCGGGGCGGGCGTGCGCATGCCCTGGCCGGAATGGGGCCTGATGGTGAGCAACGGCGCCCAGCAGATGATCCTCGGCGTCTGGTGGATCTCTCTCTTTCCGGGGCTCGCGATTGTCGTTTCGGTTCTGTCGTTCGCGCTGCTCGCCGACGCGGTGAGGGATCTTACGGACCCGCGCCTTCAGGGAGGCCGCCGTGCCTCCGGAGCCTGAAGTCCGAACCGTCCTCGAACTCGACTGCGTCACCGTCTCGGCCGACGGCCGCGCTGCGCCCATTCTCGATGCCGTCTCATGCGTGCTCAGGGCCAACGAGATCCTCGGAGTCGTCGGGGAGACGGGCGCGGGCAAGTCGATCCTCGCCCGCTCGTTGATCGGCCTTCTGCCGCCCGGCGTTTCCATGATTCGCGGCGAGGTGCGTCTCGAAGGTCGGTCCCTGTCCGGCTTCGAGGGCGAGGAGCGGCGACACCTGCGCGGCGGCCGCATCGCCCTGATCGGCACCAACGCGAAGGCGCTTCTCGATCCGGTCGCGCCGGTGGGACGCCAGATCGCGCGGGTGCTGCGGGCGCACGAAGCGATCTCGTCCCGGGCGGCCCACGCCCGCGCCGTCGATATCCTTCGCGAGGTCGGCATCACCGATCCCGAGCACCGCGCGAAAGCCTATCCCCATGAGCTTTCCGGCGGCATGGCCCAACGCGTCGTCATCGCCATGGCGCTCGTCGGCAATCCCCAGGTGCTGCTTGCGGACGACGCCACCCTCGGGCTCGACGCTACGGTCCAGGCGCAGATCCTCGACATGCTCGTGCAGCGTTGCCGCGAGCGCGGGCTCTCGGTCATGCTTATCACGCACGATCTCGAAATCGTCCGGCACTGCTGCGACCGGGTTGCGGTGATCCGCAACGGGGCGTTGATCGAGACGCGCGACGTCGCGCCGTTTCTGAAAGCGCCTGTCGACCCCTACAGCCGGGCGCTGTTGGATTCTGCACGCGCTCGGCCCACGCCGGCGCCCGCGCTTCGCGGAGCTGGCGAGCGTCCGCTCGTCGAGGCTCGGCGACTTATCAAGATATACGGCAGTCCGTTCGGCCACCAAGTGCAGGCGCTCGACCGCGCCAGCTTCCAGATCCGGCCGCACGAGACGCTCGCTCTTGTTGGGGAAAGCGGTTCGGGCAAGACCACCGCCGGACAGTGCCTTCTGGGGCTCACCAGCCTCACCGGCGGCGAGATCCTTTTTGACGGACATAAACTGTCTGGCTTGTCGCAGCGCAGGTTCCGTCCCTTCCGTCGCCGTGTGCAGATGGTGTTCCAGGAGCCCTACGTAGCGCTCAATCCGCGTTGGCGTATCAGCGATCTCGTTGGCGAGGGCTTCCGGCTGCTGGGTCCGATGACGCGCCGCGAGCGAGCGCGGCGCATCGCAGCGCTGCTCGAGGCTGTGCGACTTCCATCTTCGTTGGCGTCCGCCTTTCCCCATGAGCTGACCGCCGGCGAGCAAAAGCGGATCGGAATTGCGCGCGCGCTTGCGACCGATCCAGAACTCGTGGTTTTCGACGAGCCGACGACTGCGCTCGACATCCGACTGCGCGCCCAGATCATTGACCTCATCCGAGATCTTCAGGCTCGACGGGGGATGGCGGCGCTCTTTATCACCCATGACCTCAATTCGGTGCGATCACTCGCGCACAATGTAGCCGTGATGCTTAACGGCCGCATCGTCGAATACGGCGCCACCGAACAGATTTTCGCCACGCCTCAGGAGCCTTACACTCGCAAGCTTCTCTCTGCCGAATTGACGATCGATCATGATAGGGACCTGGAAGGCGAGCCTGCGTCCAGTCGGGCCGCTGTCGTCCAATGACCGCCCCGCACGAGCTGACGGCTTCCGAGGCGACGGCCGCCATGCGCGAGGGACGTCTGACTTCCGTCGGACTGGTGCGGGCCTGCCTCGATCGCATCGTCGCGCGTGAACCAGAAATCCAGGCCTGGACGGCGCTCGATCCCGAACGCGCGCTCGCTGAAGCGCGCACAGCCGACGAGGCTCCGTCGCCGCGGCCTCTCCACGGGGTTCCAGTCGGGATCAAAGACGTGATCGAGACCGCCGATCTGGCGATAAGCTATGGATCTCCGCTCTACGCCGGCGCTCGCCCGTCGTTGGACGCGCGCTGCGTCACCTTGTTGCGCGCGCGCGGAGCGATTGTGCTCGGAAAGACGGAGACGGGGGAATTCGCCGCTGCCGGCCGACGCCCTCCAACCCGCAATCCGCACGACTTCTGCCGGACACCCGGCGGCTCATCGTTGGGATCGGCGGCGGCGGTCGCGGACGGCATGGTCCCCGTTGCGTTGGGCACGCAAACAGGGGGCTCCACAATCCGGCCCGCCTCGTTCACCGGTCTGTTCGCGCTCAAGCCGACGTTCGGTGCGACGCCGGTCGACGGCGTTCGCCACTACGCTCCCTCCCTGGACACAGTGTCGTGGTTCGCTCGCCCGGTCGCCGACCTCGACCGCGTTGCAGACGCGTTCGAGCTTCCGTCTAACCTAGACGGCCTCGGGACGTTGCGCATCGGCGTTTTCCGGGGACCGCACTGGGAGGAGGCGTCGAATGACGCTCGCTATCTTCTCGACGGAGCCGTCAAACGGCTGGCCAGCGCGGGCGTCTCGTCCTGTCCAATTGCTTTCGACGAGTTCGACGCGCTCACGACCGCGCAGGAGACCATTATGTACGGCGAAGAAGCGGCGTCTTTTCGTCCCGAGGCGCGCCGCTTCGGCGACCGTCTGCATCCTCTCCTGCGAGAGATCGCGGACAACGTGCGGGGGATCGGCCCGGAGGCGATGCGCAATGCCTATGATCTGGCGGCGCGGGGCCGCGTCGCCTTCGAAATGCGTCTGCGGGAGACTTGTGACGCTGTTTTGACCCTAGCGGCGCCCGGTGAAGCGCCTGACGCCTCTGTGGGTGCGGGCGACGCGCGTTTCAACAAGATGTGGTCGGCGCTTGGCGCGCCGTGCCTCGCGATTCCGTTCGGAAGCGGTCGGAACGGTCTGCCGATTGGCCTCCAGCTTGTCGGCGTGCGGTTCTCGGACAGGCGCCTTCTGGCGACCGGGCAGGTCGTCTCCAAGCGTCTCGGGCTGCGATGTCCTGTCCCTCGCGCGGTTCAGAAGGGATGCCTGCTTTGACGGATGGAAATGTGACGCTTGTGACTGGCGCGGCCGGTCTGATCGGCTCCGCGGTCTTGGCTAAATTGCGGGTGCAGGGACGGCCGGCGCTTGGCGTTGATCTTGCCCCGAAATCTCAACAGTCCGATGTCGAGCAGGCCGACCTCACGGATATTCATCGCCTCCATGCGATCGTTGGCGCCGCGGGCGTCGAGGCGATCGTTCATTGCGGCGCCGTCTCGGGCCCGATGGTCATGATCGAGAATCCCTACGGGATCATTCAAGCCAACGTCGTGGGAACCGCCAACATTCTTGAACTCGCTCGCATTCATCGCATCCGTCGCGTCGTCTTCTGCTCGTCGGCGAGCGCCTACGGACCCACTCCGAAGTCTTCGACTGCTGACGGAGCGCTCGATGAGAACACGCCCCTTCGTCCCTCGAGCGTCTATGGGGCGACAAAAGTCGCATGCGAGGCGCTGATCCAGGGCTATCGCGTTCAGCACAAGGCGGATGCGGTCTCGATACGGCTGAGCTGGGTTTACGGTCCCGGCCGCACGACCGACTGCGTCGTTCGGACCATGATCCAGAACACGCTCAACGGCCAAGCCACCCGTCTCCCCTTTGGGCGCGAGTTCCCGCGGCAGTTCATCTATGTCGAGGACGCGTCCGACGCGCTGATCGCGGCTCTCGATGCGCCGGTTCGCCCGGCCGCCGTCTATAACGCGACCGGCGGCGTCTCGGTGACGCTCGGCGAACTCGCCAAGCTCGTTCGAGCCGCGCTCGGCCGGGGCGACATCGTGGTCGAGGATGGTACGGATCCGCTGGATGATTTGCAGCATCGTTTGGACATCTCGGCCATCGCTCGCGACCTCGGGTTCCATCCGAAGGTGACATTGCCGGAGGGCATCAGCCGCTACGCCGCTTGGCTTGGCGAGCGCTAAGGCTTGGAGTCAAGCGTCATGGAGAACAGCCTCAACGCCTTCAGTCTTAGCGGGCGCATCGCGCTGGTCACAGGGGGAAGCCGGGGCATCGGAGCCGCGATCGTCGATCTGTTCGCCGCGCAGGGGGCGAAGGTCGGCTTCTGCCAGTTCGGAGATGACGCTAACGCCAAGGCGACCGAGAAGCGTATGGCTGCTCGTGGCACGCCTGTCGTTCATACCGTTTGCGATGTCGCCAAGGACGCAGACGTCGAGCGCCTCGCGGAGTGGGCTGACGATGCGCTGGGACCGGTCGACATTCTTGTCAATTGTGCAGGGATCGGCGGCGAGACGCCGTTCGAAGAGATCTCCGTGGCCGCCTTCGACCGTATGATTGGGGTGCATCTGCGGGGCACGTTCATGGTCACGCAGCGGTTCTATGGCGGCATGGCGGCGCGTGGCTGGGGCAGGATCATCAATTTCTCTTCGCAGCTCGCCTACAAAGGCGGTCTGAATATGACGCATTATTGCGCAGCCAAGGCCGGCATCGTGGGGTTCACGCGGGCGCTCGCGTACGAAGCCGCGCCGAAGGGCGTCACGGTCAATTCCATCGCGCCCGGCCCCATTGAGACGGATATGTTGATGGGGCTCACGGACGAATGGCGCGCTTGGAAACAGGAACAGCTGCCAATCGGGCGCTTCGGTCAAACTGGCGAGATCGCCCCTACGGCGTTGCTGCTCGCTTCGGACGCAGGCTCGTACTATGTCGGACAAACGCTCTCGCCAAACGGAGGAGACGTCCTGATCTGACGCGGCGACCCGGGCCGACGCCGTCAGCCTCTCCCTCCTGGGTCCAAATGAAGATGCTGTCTAACCCGTTGATTTAATTTTGGCGACACACAAGACTGTCCAGCGCAAATCGTTCCCATCTTCATCTTCTCAAGCGCGCCCGGCACGTCTTCCTAGTTGCTCTGCGTCTCGAGGCGGACGAGATAATCCAATCCTCTCTGCGGGTGACACTCGACCGACGATATGACGGCGCCGTTTACGGCTTGCAATCAGCCTGCCTTGCCTTCGACTGGATCGTCGAACAGGTCTGTGGACTGGAACGAGCGAAGCGGAGAGAGGGATTCCTGGGCTTCGTCAACGCGCAAGTCGCGGAGATCGCCGCAGGTTCCGGCAACCTCCTCGCAACACATTGGTCGACTGACGAGCTCCCGCCCTTCTCCAAGGCCGCCAAAGGCGTCTACCTGAATCTGACAACTGTTCACGACCGAGCACCTATTACCCTGGGGACAGCGGAGACAACGTTCCTGAGGACGGTGAGGTGTGGCGGCGCAGGGAGGAGGACTGCCGACGCGAAGAAGCTATGCGCGGCTTGCTGAAGCATTACGCGAAAAGAGACTAACGATCGCCGCGGTCGAGGCGACCACCTGGGAACCGGGGGTGAGCCGCTCGACGATGTATCGCTTGATTGCCGCATATCGAGGCAAGGGCACAGTGCCAACCGTCGAGTCACCATTGATGGGCCGAGAGGCAAGGGGGCATTTGTATTGGACGCCAAGCGCGAATGCCTGATCGCATCGGCAATCCAGAACGCATATGAGCGCCAGCGCGTCATACATGAGCGCCGCGACGGCGGAGCTTCGTAATCTGCTTAATCTGCCGACCCAGCATCGAATCCGCGCGACACGCTCAGATCGTTGGGTAAGCTACCCCGGGGTGCAGAAGACGATCCGAATCCTCGACCATCCTCGCACGACGCGAATGCCCTCGATCGCGATCGAAGCCATGCGTGCGAAGTTAAACGACTTGATCAACGCGATTCTGCTCGACGTGGTCATGCCGGCGAGGACGGGTAGCCCGCATTCTGCCCCAGAGGATCGAGATTGTCTTGCCCGTGGCAGACCCTTGAAGCGATGACAGACGCCACAGACGCTAGCCTTCTCTTCGATCGACTCTGAGAAGGGCGTGGCTAGACCGACCGGCAGTAGGGTCCGCATGCAGAACGATGCTCCAAACCGGGACGCAGCGGTACTCCAACCCTTATCGCTTCCTGACAATTCCCAGCAATAACCAAAGCGGGGCCTCGGCGGCGCAAAACCCCGTGCCCGCGGGCCGGCTCGATGAGATCAAGCGGCGCAGCA
The DNA here is from genome assembly GCA_963696665.1 of uncultured Alphaproteobacteria bacterium. Classification (GTDB taxonomy): domain Bacteria; phylum Pseudomonadota; class Alphaproteobacteria; order Rhizobiales; family Beijerinckiaceae; genus Roseiarcus. The sequence goes on along the minus strand of CAVOLE010000008.1, from coordinate 256,911 downwards.
AGATCATCCCTACGCAGAATCAAGCCCGACGGCTTCGTAGGAGCTATGCGGCGCTGTCTCTTTCGCGCTTAGCCCGACAGGTTGTTTCTGATCGCGGAAATATTCGGCGATGGTCAGGGCCGTCAGCGGCACGCGCCAGCGTGCGCCGGGCGGTTCATTCATCTGACCGTAGACCAACACGGTGCGCGCCAGCACGCCCGAGCCCCGCATGTCGGTCAGCAGCTTATGGCCCTCAAGCGAGCGCTCGCCGACGCCCGCGAAGACGGAAATGCCTTGGTATTTCTCGACCATAGCCTGGATCAACTCCATCACCAGCACAGTCTTGCCGACGCCGGCGCCGCCGAACATCGCCGCCTTGCCGCCCTGGGCGAGGGGCGCCAAGAGGTCGATCACCTTGATGCCGGTTTCGAACACGGCCGTCGTCGAGGTCTCCTCCGCGAGGGTCGGCGGCGGATTGTGGATACCGCGTCGGGGGGTATCATCCGGAAGCGCGGGCCCGCGATCGCGAACCGCACCCACGACGTCGAGGAGGCGTCCCTTGACCGCATCCCCGACCGGAACGGAAATGGGCGCTCTGGTCGCTCGGACCTGCGTGCCGCGGGCCAAGGCGGCCGTCGCCTGAAGCGCTATGCCGCGAACCGTCACCGGATCCACATGGCTATGCACTTCGAGCACCAGCGGTTCCGACCGATCCCATTGCGCGACCAGCGCCGTATTGATGGGCGGCAGGGGCCCTCCGTCGAAGCTCACATCCACGACGGCGCCTCGAACCGATATGACCTTTGCGGTCGAAGCCGCTTGCTCCATGAAAATATCCGATCGCAACGTGGGCGGAGGGTGGCTCGCTAAAATGACGATAGGCGCCCGAGCGGCGGCTTGGGATTGAGCCTGATCAAACCGCCGGATTTGCGATGCCCGTAGTCTTGTCATGCGAATCGGGGCCACGGAGCCGTCGATGAAAGCTACAATATTCAGACCAGGCGGGGGTAGAATTGCACGATCTCTTGTCGACGGCGCGATCCGGGCGCGTAAGCCCGGCGGCCCCTTCGCTATGTGACGATGAGGACATTCTTGCAGACGTTCGGCTTCACCTCCCTGCGTGATCTCGAACGGCTGATAGGCCGAAGCCCGCAGGGAAGGGGAGGGACGCCGACCTCGACGCGGCGCTCGATCCCGGCCGCTAGGAGGAGGACGTATGAAGGCGTTGCAAGCCTTCGAGGCGGCAGCGCGTCGCGTCTCATTCACGAGCGCTGCAGGTTCGCTGCGATCTACGCGTTGTTCGACCTCAAACGCCCATTCCTCGGCGTCCTTTCGGCGAAGGAATGTTTCATTGACATATTTTCCTTTCCGCCGCACCTGGGCTCGCCAGATCCGGAATTGAGCTTGGTGAACGTCGCCAAACCTGTGCGCTCCGTGTGCACTGAGCCGTCGAACTTCCGCCTAAGGGATCGCGCAATCGGTAGAAAAGAGTGCACACGCCCCTACCTAGCGAATTGAGAATACACAAAAATGCTTATAAATCAATGCGTTAGATTTAGCGTTGCACCTATGATGGACTGGACCGACCGGCGCTGCCGGGCGTTCCATCGCATCCTTACGCGTCGCGCGCGGCTCTATACCGAAATGGTGACGGTGGATGCGGTCGTGTTCGGCCCGCGCGAGCGGCTGATCGGCTTCGACGCGGCCGAGCATTCCGTAGCGCTGCAGCTTGGCGGAGCGGAGCCTGCGCGGCTCGCCGAGGCGGCGCGCATCGGCGCCGAGTTCGGCTATGACGAGATCAATCTCAATTGCGGCTGTCCGTCCGACCGGGTGCAAAGCGGCCGGTTCGGCGCCTGCCTCATGCGCGAGCCGGAACTCGTGGCCGAATGCGTGGCCGCAATGGTCGCGGCCGTCAAGGTTCCCGTGACCGTCAAGTGCCGCATCGGCGTCAACGAGCAGGAGCCGCGCGCCGCTCTCTTCGCGTTCGCGGACAAGGTGAAGGCGGCAGGGGCGGCTGCGCTCATCGTCCATGCGCGCAAAGCCTGGCTCGAAGGGCTGAGCCCGAAGGACAACCGCTCGATCCCACCGCTCGATTATGGGGTCGTCCATGCGCTGAAAGGCGCGCATCCGGGGTGGCCGATCGTGCTCAACGGCGGCCTCGCCGACCTTGAGGCTGCGCGCGCGCATCTTCAGGACCTCGACGGAATCATGCTCGGCCGGGCCGCCTATCAGAATCCGGAGTTGCTCATCGCCGTCGATCCGGAGCTGTTCGGCGAGCCGGCGCCGGTCGCCGACGGGTTCGAGGCGATCGAAGCCTTCATGCCGACGATCGCCGCCGGCCTAGAGCGCGGCGAGCGCCTGCACGACTACACCCGGCACCTGCACGGACTGTTCGCCGGCCGCCGCGGGGCGCGCGGCTACCGGCAGGTCCTTGCGACCGAGGCGGTGAAGCGCGGCGCCGGGCTCGAGGTTTTGCGCGAGGCAGTTTCCCGCGTGGAGACAAGCCGCGAATATCTCATAGCGCGTCTGGAAGGACACCCGTCTTTCGACGGGCTATGGGCGGCGGAGTAGCGCCGCTTACCGCGCGACCATGACAAGCCGGTCGCGTTCGACCGTGTAGCTCTTGAGCCGCTCGAGAAAACTCATGCCGAGCAGGCTCTCGTCCAAGGCGCCGCGGCGGGCGACCATCGCGGGCACATTGCGCATGACGATCGGCCCGACCGCGATCTGCTCGAGCCGCGTCTCCGCCGCCATCGCGGCGCCATTAGCGGTGGAGACGGGAACGTCGAAGACGAGGCGGCTCGCATCCACACCCGCCCGGCGCGCGTCGTCGGCGGTGAGAACCACCGCGGAAGCGCCGGTGTCGAACAGGAAAGTCACGCGCGCATTATTGACCCTCCCGGCAATCGCGAATTCGCCGCTGAGACGCCGATTGACGATGACTTCTCCGCCCCGCCCCACCTGCGGTTCCGACGGAAAGAATTCGCCCGTGACGCGTTCGACAATATCGAAGGCTTCAAAGCGGTAGGCGTAGAAGCCGGTCACCGCGATCAAGAGGAGCGCCCAGGTCATGGCCGCAGTGGCGAGGCGGGCAATGTCGCTCGGACGCGCCCAACGAAGGTAGGAAAGGATGAGCCAGAGCAGGATTGCGGCCCCGACCGCGGCGCTCATGAAGCGCTGATGGTCAAGCCCGAACAGGGTCGCCTGCGGTGGAGTCATGATCAGCGCCGCGAACGCGACCGCGAGAACCGCAACGGGCAAGATGAAGCGCATCAGTTTCGCCTGCGGGACGCGACTCGCGCGCCGCGCGCCGAGCGCGATCGCGCATCGGTGAGGCGCTGGGCAAGACCAGCCATAACCGCGATCCGCTGGGTCTCGCTCATCCTCGCCCAGGCGGCGATCTCGGCGACTGTCCGGCCGCAGCCAATGCATAAAGCTGACAGCGGATCGAGCACGCAGACATTGACGCAGGGGGTCGAGACGGTGGACACGGCCCTCACTTAATGAGGCGCATGTCCGATGAGAAGCCCGCACCAGGCCGCGATCTCGCCGAATTGTTGCGCGGCGCCCGCCACGTCGCCGGTCTGTCCGCCGATCGCTCGGCGCGCCAGAACGACGATGAACAAAGCGCCGGCGCCGATGGCCAAAGTCGCGAGGAGCGTATGGGCCAGGCCCAGTGAGGCCAAGCCGAGCGCGAGCGCAATAACCAGGGCCGAACCCCAGGCGGCGGCGAGCGCGCTCGGATCGAGCCGGCCGGCCGCGGCGCCCGCGCCGTCGGCGCGCGCCGGCGGCAGAAGCGCGAGCGGCGTCAGCGCGCCGGCGCGGGAGAGCGCGGCGACGAGGATCAGGCTTGAGCTCGCGCGCCAGAACCCGCCGTCGAGCGCCGCGGTCAGCGCGCCAATGCGCAGGATGAGCGCGAGCGCGATGGCGATCGCGCCATAGGCGCCGACGCGGCTGTCGCGCATGATCTCGAGCTTCCTCGCCCGCGTCGCGCCGCCGCCGAAGCCGTCGGCGACGTCGGCGAGCCCGTCCTCGTGCAGCGCGCCGGTTAAGGCGACGAGCGCCGCCGTCGTAAGCCCGGCGCGGAGGAGCGGGGGAAGGCCGAGCAGCGCGGTGACGCCGAGGACCAGCGCGCCCACGAGGCCGACCGCGACGCCGGCGATCGGCGCCGCCCAAGCCATGCGGCCGATGTCGAGGGCCGTGCTCGGCTCCGGCGCGCCCAAGCTGAGACGGGTGAAAAAACGTAGGGCGTCGCCGATGTCGCGGACGGCGCGAGCGAAGCGTCCGGACGAGCCAGGCCCCATAAGGCGCCGCTCAGTCTGCCCAAAGAAATATGAGAACCGCCACCACCCCGATCGCGGTCAGTCCGGATTCGACGATGCCCCATTGGCGAACGAGAGCGCGCGCCGCAGCCACCTCGCCGCCGCGCAGTGAGCGGATCTGGTTGTCGAGCGGCGACATAACGAAGAAGGCGTAAAGCCAGCTTGCAATGATGACGAGCGCGCCGAACGCCCAGCGCACGTCCTGCGTTTCGAAATAGGCGATGAAGCCGGCGATCGCGGCCACGAGCGCAATGGACGCGAGAAGCAAGACGCCGCGGCTGTCGCTCGGGCCCCATTCGCTGAGCAGCGCCTCCTCGTCGAGCTTAAGTCGGGCCGGCTGCTCGACCCAGTTGACGTAAAACGAGGCGCCGGTGAAGGCGGCTGCTAAGGCCAACGCAATCGTTCCCCAGATCATGACGGCTCCCTATCGCGGGGGCCCATCTAGCATGAAGCGGCCCGGAAAGCGCCTGGCGCAGCTTGACAAGGCGTAAGCGCGAGACCACGCTCGCGATCGGGCGATGGGGTTCGCCTTTAACCGCCCTCGGGGCTGATGACTCCTGTCCGAGCCATTTCGGCAGACGGAGAATCATGCCTTGACCGTGCGCAATATCACCCTTCCGCAAGCCCAAATCCTCACGGCGCTCCTGCTGTCGTGGGGAGCCTTCCTGATTGCGCTCAGGGTTCCGATTCGCTTTGGCCGCCAGTTCGGCCCGACATCGGCGCATTAACAGAGACGCCTTATGTGGACTTATGTCGCGATTGCGATTGGCGGCGCGCTCGGATGCTGGGCGAGATACGCGCAGAGCAACCTGGTGCAAACGGTGTTCGGTCGCAATTTTCCGTTCGCGACGCTCAGCATCAACGTGATCGGAAGCTTTCTTATGGGCTTTTTGTTCATCCTGACATTGGAGCGGCTCGTGATCCCGCCGAGCGTTCGGGTCGGCGTTCTGACGGGCGTCCTTGGCGGATACACAACCTTCTCTACTTTCGAGATGGAGACCCTCCTGCTCGCCGAGAACGGCGAGTTCTTCAAGGCGGCGCTCTATGTGGTCTTGTCCGTCGTCATTGGATTCGCGTCTGCCTTCGGCGGCGCTTACATCGCGCGAACTTTGTGAATCGGAGCAAGTGATGTCGACTGACGTCCTTATGGTTCGAGTTTATCTCAGTGAAGCGGATCACGGACGGCGCACGACGTTGATGCGGGAGATCCTGTCAATTTTGCACGACCGGCACGCCGTGAAAGGGGTCACGGTCTTCAGAGGCGTCGCCGGGTTTGGCTCCGACGGAGTGGTCCACGCGGACGACATGCTGCGGATCAGCGTCGATCTTCCCTTGGTGATCGAATTCTTCGATGAGCCGGAGGCTGCGGAGGCGGCCATCCGTTTCCTTGAGCCTATGGTTGCTCAAGGACACATCGTATCCTGGCCGGCTAAACGCGACGGCGCGGCCGTTCCGCCTCCGAGCTAGGTTCAGATCCGCGCCTGGGGCGCCAGATCAATGGTGCAGGCTTCTGCGCGCCTGGCGCGCATGTTCAGCAGTTAAGCGCGCCCTTTGTCGGTTGAGCGTGTTGCGATGCCGCGTCCGAGCCGCGCTCGACCCGGTCCTTGGGATGGCGGCGGCGGAAGCTGCGCCGGGCGGCGGATTGCTCTGCGCTGAGGCAGGCGGAAGCGCGAGCGCCAGCATCATGGCGGCGCCGATCGCGGCGAAGATTGCGTTGCGCATAGTCAGAATCCCCACTTTGCTTGCTTGCGACGCCGGCGCCAAGATCGCGCGATCGCCCTTATACCCGGTGTCGACCGGGCGCACTGAGCCGCTTAAGTCAGGCCGAGACCGGCGCTCGTCTTATCTGAGCGGTTCATCGACGTGCGCGTCGCGGCGATCTTGTGGATGACGAGACGGATGTCGCGGTTGTCTTGCATGAAACGGTCGAAATCGACCTTCCTGAGAACGAGAAGCCGGCAATAGGTCATGGCGACGACGTCGGCCTGCCGCGTCATGCCGGTGAGAAGCGCCATCTCGCCAAACAGGTCGCCGCTGCCGAGGGGAATGCGGCGGCCCGGAAAGACAACCTCGGCGGCGCCGGAGGCTATGAAATAGCAGGCGTCCCCCTCTTCCCCCTCGCGCACGATCCGTTCGCGGGGCACGGCGAACCTCGCTCTCAGCAGCTTCTGCACCCGTTCGAGCTGTTGGTCGGTGAGATCAGCGAAAAGGTCGAGACGACCGATCAGTTCGCGCGTATCGAGTCCGAGATCAAAGCGAGGCCGCGTTTCTCTCTTTCTATCCTCAACGCTACCCTTGAGGTCTTCGTAGACCTCGGCCGCGATAAGACCTTCTTGGAACAATGTGTCGTAGCGCCCCATCTCGCGCCGCATCGCCGACTGGCGCAAGAACCGAGCCTCGAGAGCCGCGGCGTATTGCGGATATTGCCTGCGGAGCGCGTCGAGGGCGGCTGTCGTGCGCTTGAGCCGAACCTGGAGAATGGCATCGATGAGCTCCACGACCCGCTCGCCGAAGATCGAGCGCGAGCGCACGGCGTGCGCGCCCATGAGCTCCTGGATCAACAGACGGGTGACGAGCAGCATCTCGAACCGGTCGCCGAGCCGGTCGGCGAGAAAGCGCACGATTCCAAAACGGCGATAGAAGAAATAGGCGACCCGGAAAGAGAATGGAAAGGTGAGGGCAGCTTCGGCGCCGCGCTGATAGCCAAGACGCCCGCCGCTTCTCGCGCCCTCGCCCAGAGCTTCGGCGTTGCGCAGCAGCGCCTGCACGGCGACGGGCGAGGCGGCGCGCTCCGCCATTATTTCAAGCGCCAGCATCCGTTCCTGGTTTCCCAGCGCCACCAAGCCGATCGCGAGGCGCTGATGATCAGTGAGGTCCGCTTCGGCGGCGCCGGACGATTTTGCCGCCGCCATTCCGGCCTCATAAGGCGCAAGCGCGCTGGTGACGGCTGAAGGAGAGATCTCATGCTCGTTCGCCATCGTTCGGATGGTCTCGCCGATCTCCGTATAGGAAAGCGCCAGCACCCGGTCGCGCAACGCCTGGTCGACCGGTGACAGGCGATCGAGACGCAGGAGGCGGATGACGAAGCGCAAGGTCGTGCCGTTGACGAGCAGCGTGAACAGCACGAGGCCTGTGGCGAGGACGGCGACGAATTTCTGGATCTCCGGCTTCAGCGCCGGGTTTTCGGTGACGGCCAGCGCCAGCACCAAGGTCAAGGCGCCGCGCAAGCCGCCCCAAGCGATCGCGAGTTTATACGCGGTGCTGATCGGCTCGGTGAGGTTGGCCAAGCTGAGCAGCGGGAGGAGCAGGAACAGCACGATGAGGCGCGCCGCGAATACGGCCACGATGAGCGCCGCCAGCAGCACAACATCGTGGAACTGTGTGTGGATCAACAGCTTCGGCACCAGAATCGAAGCCAGAACGAACACCAGCGAATGCGCCCAGAAGGCGATCTGCGCCCAGAGGTCCGTGATGAACGACCAATTGTAGGGAGTGATCCGCGATCGTCCAAAAGCGCTGACGGTCAATCCAGCGCAAAGTACCGCGACAACGCCGGAAACATGCACGAGCTGTTCGGCCGCGATGAAGACGAGATAGGGAAGCGCGACCGTCAGCGTCGCTTCGGCCAATCGATCGTCGCGCGTCCAGGGGATGAGCTGCAGCAACGCCCGCCCGCCCAGGAGGCCCAGAGCTGCGCCGCCGAAGAAGGAAACCAGGAACTGCTCCTCGCCAACGAGGAGATTCGGCTGCTTTCCAGAGACGATCACGCCAAGCAGCACCGTGAACATCACGATCGCCGCGGCGTCATTCAGAAGCGCCTCGCCCTCGACGAGCCGAGTGAGCCGCGCCGCGGCGCCGACATCGCGGAACACCGCGATGACCGCCGCCGGATCGGTGGTCGCCACCACCGAGCCGAGCAACAGGCAGACCACCAGCGGCAAGCCCGCGATCGGCCAAAGCGCGAAGCCGACGACTGCCGTGCAGACGACGGTGGCGACAACGGCCAGCATCAGAATCGGGGCGGCGTCCTCGAGCATCCGTCGCACGTCGACCGTGATCGCGCCCTCGAAGACGAGCAGCGGGAGAAAGACATAGATGAATGTCTCGGCGCCGACAGGCAGGTTGGCGAACAGCCCCGCGAGGTCGCCGTAGCGGGCGGAAAGGGGCGTGTGCACCAGAACGATCGAAACCGCGCCGATGGCCACCCCGATGACGGCCAGAAGCACCACCGGCGCAACCTTGAGACGGACCGCCACCGGCTGCGAGACGGCGACGACCACGAGCAAGGTCGCAAGGACGGCGAGGAGCAGGACGATATCGAGCATCGAGGCAGAAGCCTATCCGGTCGCCGGCTTCACGGGCAAGTTGCGCGCGGCGTTCCGACATGGAGGATCAGCGTCCGCTTCCGGACCGTCCGCCGAACCAGCGGCGTCTGCGGGTGCGGGGATTCCCTGCGCGTCAGCCGGCGCCGGACAAAGTCTTCGGCTCGTAGGGGCAAAGATCCACGAGCACGCAAACGCCGCACAAAGGCTTGCGGGCCAGGCAGACATAGCGCCCGTGCAGGATCAGCCAATGATGGGCGTGCAGCAAAAACCGGTCCGGCACGACGCGCATCAGCCCGTCCTCGACCTCGCGCGGCGTCTTGCCGGGCGCGATGGCGAGGCGGTTGGCGACGCGAAAGACGTGGGTGTCGACGGCCAGCGTCGGCTCACCGAAGACGGTGTTGAGCACGACATTCGCGCTCTTGCGGCCGACCCCGGGCAGGGCCTCCAACTCCTCGCGATTGCGAGGCGTCTCGCCGCCGTGCCGTTCGACGATCGCGCGCGAAAGCGCGATGATGTTCTTGGCCTTGGTCCGATAAAGCCCAATTGTCTTGATGAGCCCGGCGAGCCGCTCCTCGCCGAGCGCCGCCATCTTTTCCGGCGTGTCGGCGATGGCGAACAGCGCGGGCGTCGCTTTGTTCACCCCCGCGTCGGTCGCTTGCGCCGACAGCACCACCGCCACGAGCAAAGTGAAGGGGTTGATGAACTGGAGCTCGCCTTTTGGCGTCGGATTGGCGGCCGCCAGGCGCTCGAAGATCGCCTCGGTCCTGGCCGCCCTCGCTTGTCGGGACTCTTTTCGCGCCATCAGTGAGTTATAGGCGTGCGCGCTGGGCGCCGCCAAGCGGGGCCCTCAACTAAAGCGTAAGTTGCCATGAGTTGCAGCGCCAAGCATTATGCGCGCATGAGGCTAGGGCATTGGCGGCGCGCGCCCCGGCGAACCGCGGATTTGGGAGGAACGGAATGAAATCACTCAGATGGATGTTGATGCTGGCCGGCGCCCTTGGCGCATCGCTGGCCGCCGGCGCGGCCTCGGCTGCGGGCAACAAGGTCGTGATCGGCGACATCGACGACATGTCGGGACCTTACGCCGACGTCATCGGGCCCAACGGCGTCGAGGCGATCAAAATGGCGATCGCGGACTTCGGGGGCACAGTCTTGGGCCAGCCGATCCAGGTTCTGACGTTCGATCATCAGAACAAGCCGGCGCTCGGGGCGGAGAAACTGCGCGAATGGGCCGACACCGACGGCATGACGATGCTGCTCGGTGGGTCCAACTCCGGCGTCAGCCTCGCGATGTCCGCCGCGGCCAAAGAGAAAAAGGTCCCCTTCATAGCCATCGGCGCGGCCGCGGCGTCGCTGACCGGCAAGGACTGCACGCCCTATACGATCCACTACGGCTACGACACGACCGCGCTTTCCAACGGCACGGCGAAAACCATTCTCGAGCAGGGCGGCAAGAGCTGGTTCTTCCTCACTGCGGACTACGCCTTTGGGAAGCAATTGGAGGCGGGCGCAACCGAAGTCATCAAGAACGGCGGGGGAAAGGTGGTCGGCGACGTGCGCGTGCCCCTCGGGACGTCGGACTTCTCCTCCTATCTCCTCCAAGCGCAAGGCTCAGGCGCACAGGTGCTCGGCCTCGCCAACGCCGGCGCGGACACGTCCAACTCGCTCAAGGCCGCGGCGGAATTCGGCCTTACCAAGACGATGAGGCCTGCCGCGCTCCTGGTGTTCCTCACCGACGTTCACGCGGTCGGTCTCGATATAGCGCAAGGGCTGGTGCTGACCACCGCGTGGTACTGGAACATGGACGACGCGACGCGCGGCTTCGCCAATCGGTTCTTCGGAAAAACCAAGAAGATGCCGACCTTCTCCCAAGCCGCGTACTATTCCGCGACGCTCACCTACCTCAATGCGGTCAAGGCGGTTGGCTCGACCGATTCCGATAAGATCATGGAGCAGCTGAAGAAGACGAAGATCAATGACATGTTCGTCAAAGACGGCGTGATCCGCCCTGACGGTCTGCTCGAGCACGACATGTACATCGTTCAGGTGAAGACGCCGGCGGAGTCGAAAGGCGACTGGGACTTCTACAAGATCCTCAAGACGATGAAAGGCGAGGAGGCGTTCGGCAAGCTCGCCGATTCAGCCTGCCCCCTGGTCAAGAAATAAGGGGATTGCGGCGAGAGCGCCGGCGCGGAAGGCGAACCTATGTTAATCCGCCGTCTGATCTTTCTGGGCCTCGCGGCGGCTCTCGCCGTCCTGATCTGCGGCGAGGCCGCCTGGGCCGACCTCTTGATCGAGATCGACAAGACGGCGCAGCGGATGACCGTCACGGTCGATGGCCATGAGGTCTATAAATGGAAGGTGGCGACCGGGGCGATCGACTACGATACGCCGAACGGCGTGTTCAAGCCGTTTCGCATGGACATCGATCATCATAGCGACGAATGGGACAATGCTCCCATGCCCTATGCGATCTTTTTCACCCGGACGGGCAACGCGATCCATGGCACGTACGAGCAGCGATCGCTCGGACATGCGGCGTCGCACGGCTGCGTGCGGTTGTCGCTCGGGAACGCCGCCTCGCTATGGGGGCTGGTGAAGCGACAAAAGATGGCCAACACGACCGTCGTGATCACGGGCGATATCCCGGGCGCCAAGCCGCCGCCGGTCGCGGTAGCTCCTCCGAATCTTGCGAACGCGGGCTACCCGTTCGCTCGCATCCCCGCGCCGCCGGATCTCTTCACCCTGTTCCACTAGGCGCGGGCGGCCGTCAGTTGGCCGTTGCCGCTATCCCGAAAGACTCGAAAACGGCGCTCGCCCTGAGCTAGACCGCGACCGCCGCCTCGCTCGGCGCGTCGAGGGCCACCCGGTAGGTCGCCTCGGTCTTGGCGGCGATTTCGTCCAAGCTCACGCCGGGCGCGAGCTCGATGAGAGCCATGCCCCGCAGCCCATGCTTGTCGATCGTAAACACGCCGAGATCGGTGATGACGAGGTCGACGACCTTCGCGCCGGTCAAGGGCAAGGTGCAATGATGCAGGAGCTTCGGCCCGTCCTTGGCCGAGTGCTCCATCACGACGACGATGCGCTTGACGCCGGCGACGAGGTCCATCGCGCCGCCCATGCCCTTCACCATCTTGCCGGGAATCATCCAATTGGCGAGGTCGCCATTCTCGGCGACCTGCATCGCGCCGAGGATGGCGAGGTCGATGTGCCCTCCGCGGATCATGGCGAAGGAATCGGCGCTGGAGAAGAAGCTCGTCGTCGGCAATTGGGTGACGGTCTGCTTGCCGGCGTTGATGAGGTCCGGGTCCTCCTCGCCCTCGAAGGGGAACGGGCCCATCCCCAGCATGCCGTTCTCGCTCTGCAACTGCACGCTCATTCCCTTAGGGATGTAGTTCGACACCAGCGTCGGAATGCCGATGCCGAGATTGACGTAGAAGCCGTCCTTGAGCTCCTTGGCGGCGCGCGCCGCCATTTGTTCGCGGGTCCAAGCCATTTCAGTCTGCCTCCGAACTCTTCAGGCCGCGTCGCGCTTGCGGGTCGTGCGGCTCTCTATGCGCTTGAGCTCATCGGGCACGTGGACGATCCGCTGAACGTAAATGCCGGGAGTGACGATGTGGTCGCCGTCGATCTCGCCAGGCTTAACCAGATGCTCGACTTGGGCGATCGTGAGACGGCCCGCTGTCGCCATCATCGGATTGAAGTTGCGCGCCGTCTTCCGGTAGACGAGATTGCCTTCGGTGTCGCCCTTCCAGGCGTGGACGAGGGAGATGTCGGCGACGAGACCGGTCTCCATCACATAGGCCTCGCCGTTGAAGTCGCGGATTTCCTTGCCCTCGGCGACGATCGTGCCGACGCCAGTGCGGGTGAAGAAGGCGGGAATCCCTGCGCCGCCGGCGCGGATGCGCTCGGCCATCGTGCCCTGCGGATTGAATTCGAGCTCGAGCTTGCCCGCCAGATACAAACTGGCGAAGATCTTGTTCTCGCCGACGTAGCTCGAGATCATCTTCTTGATCTGGCCGGTTTCAAGCAGGACGCCGAGGCCGATCCCGTCGACGCCGGCGTTGTTGGAGACGAAAGTCAGATCCTTCGCGCCTGATTTGCGCACCGCCGCGATCAGCGTCTCGGGAACTCCGCAAAGCCCAAATCCGCCGGCCATCAAGATCATGCCGTCCTTGATCTGGCCGGCGAGCGCCTCGTCGGCGTTGGCGTAGACTTTTCTCATCCGTCACGAGTTCCTGTCGAAAGGGCCGTAGCGTCCCTAGCCCTCTCGAAGGCCCGCTGCAAGACGCGGGCCGGAGGCTTAGGCCTACGCGCCGCGCAAGCTGAGCGCGATCGCGATCCAGGCGAGGCCGTAGAAAATGAGATCGATGCCGAGAAAGAGGCCGATCACCCACAGACCGGACGCCGGCCATTGCGCCAAGACCAGCAAGCCGAGAACGAATGTGATGACGCCGTCCACAGCGCTCCATCCCCAGCCGGGCAATCCGATCCACGCTGCGCCAATGAGCTGGAACAGCCCGCCGATCAGGAAGAACAAGGCCATGAACAGGGTGAGGACTTCGGCCGTGATCAATGGCCTGAAGACCATGATGAACCCGGCCACAAGGAACAGGACCGCGCCGAACAAATGCTGAAAGAAGCCCGCCCAGTGGCCGACCGCGACGGCTTGAACGACTTCGATCGCCCCCGCGAACACCAGGAGCCAGCCGAAGAACACCATTGAGACGACGGTCGCAGTGACCGCGCGCGCCACCGCGGCGACGCCGAGCGCCAACAGACCCACTCCGAGGGCGAGGAACCATCCCCAATATTGGACCAAATCGTGGGAGAATTGAACCTCGAGGTTCTGAATTTCGGCTGCCTGCATTGTTGCCTCCCGTTACGCACAACCACTCGTCCCGCGCGAGTTTCGTGGGTCATTGCGCGCGGCGGGTTATCCTATCGACCTGTCAGGCGCCCGATACCGCAGAGGCTTTGGCGGTCGCTCCGCTCATTCGATCTTTTCGTTGGGGTACACGCCCCACAATTTGTCCTGCTCGATATACCCCCTGAACCCGTCTCCGTCGACAAGGCACCAGGCGCCGTCGCAACGCCGGATATTGACGATCACCCCTGACTGAAGGGTTGCGGACAAGTCGGCGGAAGCGGACGCGCGGGTGTAGAGCTTGGAGTTCTGCTCCTTGTTTTTGGGCGCAACCAACGCCGTTCGCCGTCCGGAAAGCAGTGAATGCAGCACCCAGCCCTCGACGCCTTCGGAATCGCGCACCTTGCGCCAGATTTCAAACTCGGCGGTGATCTCCACCGGAAGCCCGGCGCGCTCATAGACCCATTTGGTCGCATGGTCCTTGGATGGACCCTCTCGCAGGTTGACCCGGTCGGTTTTCAAGCTGGCGTAACGCGGCAGCGGCAATTTCGTGACCGGCCCGACCGGATCGGCGATCGTTGCGCCGGGCCCGAGGAGCAAGGCGCAGCAGAGCGCAAGCACGGCGCGGCGCCCGACTGCGAACGCGTTGATTGGTCGCTTGTCTCGCCTCATGCCGCCTTCCTCGACCGGTGTCCGGCCATCCTTGTCTTTGCCCGTTCTTCTGGTAAGGAGGCCAGCCCGGCGGATCGGAATTCGTGGGCGCGCCGTCGAAGCCATTTGCGTCGTCTGTCGTTAACGCGGCGTGAACTCATGCGAAGGCGCGGAGAGAAGATGATTGCAGCAGCAGGAGCAGCGGCGGCAAAGCCGCGCGAGCGATAAGAGGGGCGCTCATGACCAAGAAAAAACCCCTTGTTGTGGTCACCCGGCGGCTGCCTGAAATGGTTGAGACCCGCATGCGGGAATTGTTCGACGCTCGCCTCAACCACGAAGATAAGCCGATGTCGCAGGCCGAGATCGTCGAGGCGATGCGCGAGGCCGACGTTCTGGTGCCGACGATCACCGACCAGATCAACGCCGCCATGATCGCCCAGGCGGGCGAACAGATGCGGCTCATCGCCAATTTTGGCAATGGCGTCGATCATATTGACGTGACCAGCGCGCTGCGCCGCGGCATCACGGTCACCAACACGCCGGGCGTCCTGACCGAGGACACGGCGGACATGACGATGGCGTTGATCCTCTCGACGGCGCGGCGGCTGGTCGAGGGTTCGCGGGTCATTCCCGAGGGGCGATGGACCGGCTGGTCGCCGACCTGGATGCTCGGGCGGCGCATCACCGGCAAGCGCCTCGGCATCGTCGGCATGGGCCGCATCGGCCAGGCGCTGGCGCGCCGGGCGCGCGCCTTCGGCATGTCGATCCACTACCACAATCGCCGTCGGGTGGCGGCGCAAATCGAGGAGGCGCTCGAGGCGACGTATTGGGACTCGCTCGACCAGATGCTGGCGCGCATGGATTTCGTGTCGATCAATTGCCCGCATACCCCTGGCACTTTCCACCTTCTGTCGGCCCGGCGCCTCAAGCATCTCCGTCCCGACGCCATTCTCATCAATACCGCGCGCGGCGAGATCGTCGATGAGAATGCGTTGGTCCGCATGCTCGAAGCGGGCGAACTCGCCAACGCCGGTCTCGACGTGTTCGAGCACGCGCCCGCCGTCAACGAGAAGCTCATCCTTCTCGCCAAAATGGGCAAGGTGACGCTGCTCCCGCACATGGGATCGGCGACGCACGAGGGGCGGGCCGACATGGGCGAGAAGGTCATCATCAACATCCGGACCTTCGCCGACGGCCACCGTCCGCCCGACCGGGTGCTGCCGAGCATGCTTTAGGCCCCGGGTCGCCCTACGCGCGCGGCTGCGGTTCGGCTCGAGCAAGCGAAAGCTAATGAAAATGACATCGAGAGATGGGTGGAAGCGGCAGAAAAGACCCTCGCGCAAATCTGCACTTAGGCGGCATGACCACGAACCTCATCCGCCGCTAGCTCCGTCTTGCTCCGATCTAGTTCCTGTCCCGCAGCTCGCTCGCCGCAAAAAATGAGCCAAAGTCCTTTGCCCACGACCCTATAGGAACGCTTGAAGTGCTTACTGCTATACGGGACTATTTTCATGTAAAATTTAAGCGTACGATTAGAGCGTTCGCGGTGATTTATATCTACTTTCTGGTTGCCACCCTTGTTGAACTGATTCAGTCAAGAGCAACGAAGGAACTATATTCTACCGTGCTCCTTGGCATCATATCTGCATTGTTCTTTGCGGCACCAATTGGGCTATTCGTGCTTGGCGTAGGCGCCATCGACGCTAGCCGTCGAATTATGAAACAAGCGCGGGGCGCGGGTTTATCAGTCCCGGAGTACATCGATTCCCAGCCCTATCGAGACCGAGTCGTTGAGTTATTTGACAGAACAGATAGAGAACCGCGTTGATTTTAATGTCCGGGCACACAACGGCCAAGCCTGCGAACGGCTGGGACGACAATTGCTTGCAGAAAAACAGAATCCAGATTAAACTTTCCTCATGAAGCAGCCTGCTTTTCCACATGGCCTCGGCCGCCGGCCCCGTTTCCGCCCCTTGAACGCCGGGAAAAGGGTTGATAAAAATCGCCACCGCGAAAATCCGGCGTAACCCATTGATAAGTTTCGATTCGAACGAGAGAATCCAAGGAAATCCAAGAAAATACAATAGGCAAAATCGGGAGTTTTTGCAGCGAAAAGCCCCGGTTCCAGAAAACCAAAACGGATCGACCAGGGCGCTGACCCGCTGCCGCCGCCGGCCGGTCCAAGCGTGGAGGAGGCGTTCCGCTATTGCGCCAGCGCGCAGCCGCCCGCGCCGGGCGGCCGGAATGCGTCGGCGGCCGGAATCTTGGCCACGACCTTGAGATAATCCCACGGATATTTCGATTCCGCCGGCGTTTTCACCCGCATCAGATAACGGTCGTAGAGCACCCGGCCGTCCGCGCGAATCGTTCCACTGGCGGTGAACACATCGTGGATCGGCGCCTCGCGCATCGCCTTCATCACCGCCCCGGCTTCGTCGGTTTGAGCCTTGGCGACGGCTTCGAGATAGTGGCGAACCGAAGAATACACGGCGACCTGGTTGTCGTTGGGCATACGGCCCCGCCGGGCGTAGAAGCGCTTGGCGAATGCGCGCGTCTTGTCGTCGAGGTCCCAGTACCAGGACTGCATGAAAGTGAGGCCATGCGCGACGTCGAGGCCGGCGGCGTGGACGTCGCTCAGGTAGGTGATCGGCGTCGCAAGATATTGCCCTTGAGCGAGGTTGAACTCGCTTGCCTGTTTGAGCGCATTGGAGAGATCGGCGCCGGTGATCGCGAAAACGATCACCTTGGCCTTCGACGCCTGGGCGGCGATGAGAAACGAGCTGAAATCGGCTGTGTTGAGCGGCGAGCGCAAGCCCCCGACAACGGTTCCCCCAGCCTTGGCGATCGCATCGCGCGCGTCGGCCTCGAGGGAAGCGCCGAACGCGTAATCGGCGGTGATGAAGAAGAAGCTGTCGAGCTTCTGCTTGATGAGGAGGCGCATCAGCGCGACGCCGTTGGACCAATTGTCGGCGTTCCATTGGATTCCGTTCGGCGAACAGGCCTTGCCGGTGAGGTCGGAGGACGAGGCCGAATCGAAGATGACGATTCGGTTGTGCGACTTGGCGAGGTCCTGGACCGCCAGCCCCACGCCCGAATTGGTGATGTCGAATATCGCCCTGACCCCGCGCTCGTCATACCATTGCCGCGCGATGGCGAGGCCGACATCGACCTTGTTCTGATGGTCGGCGACAAGGAGCTCGATTGGCTTGCCCAGCACGGAACCGCCGAAATCCTCGATCGCCATTCGCGCCATTTCGGCGCCGCCCGGCCCGGACAAATCGGCATAGGGGCCGGACTGGTCGTTGAGAACGCCGATCCGAAAGGGTTCATCGGCATGCGCGGGCGCGGAGGCGACAAGGATCAGCAGCAAGAGGGAGAAAATTTGCCGAAGCATTACGCGACTTCCCGAGGCGACCGAGCGACAGCCTCGCCCAATTGTGAGGGGAACACAATCGCGGGCCGGCATCCTCGACCGCCAGTGGGCCGGGCTTGCGTGTCGCGCAAGACCCTGAGCAAAGGGAATCGGCGACAACCGGAATAACTGATTTCCTGATTGCAGCCTCTGTCGGATCCCTAGCAAGCTCGCTAGCCTCAAGAAGAGAGCAGCTGCCCAAGCGCGGCGACAAGAATCAGTGAGAACCGCCGATGCAGACGGCCACGCTATCTTCGGGGTTCGTCGCCGAAGCCGCGGACAGGCAGGAGAAGCGTCGCAGGGCCATCAGCGGCGCCGTCTTCTCCGAATTCATCGACATGTTCGACATCTACCTGCCGACCGTGGTGTTGTCTCCCGTCCTGTTCTACTTCCAGCCGGCGCGGCTTAATCCCGGCGAACAGGCGATCTTCGCTTCGCTCGTCTTCATCACCACCCTGCTCGGGCGCCCGGTCGGGGCGCTCGCATTCGGCGTTGTGGCGGACAGTTTCGGGCGGCGAATGGCGTCCATCACCTCGGTCGCCGGTTTCGGCGTCATCACTCTTATGATTGCGTTCATTCCAGGCTATCGCCAGATCGGCATCGCCTCCTACTGGCTCCTGGTGATCTTGCGCTTTCTCGACGGCATCTGCCTCGGCGGGGGCTACACCGGCGCTCATCCGCTGGCGATCGAATATTCCGCGAAGGAGCAGCGCGGCTTCACCGGCGGCCTGATCCTCTCCGCCTTCCCTGCGGCTTACGTCGCGATCACCCTCGTCGCGATGCTGATGTTCGCGCTCTTTCCGCTCAACGGGATCGATTCACCCTATGCGCGATGGGGCTGGCGCATCCCCTTCGTCATCGGGTCGCTGCTCGCCTTTGTCCTTATGTTCTATTACATCTTCAAAGTGTCGGAATCGGAGGTCTGGCAGACCGACCCGGAGGGGAAACGGGAGAAGACGCCGCTTAGCGAGCTCTTCACCGGCCCGAGCGCGCGCAATCTCTTGCAGGTCCTCATCATGATGACCGGGTTCTGGCTGACCCAGAACATGATCACCATTTTCATTCCGACGACCCTGCTCCTGCATAGTCTCAAATTGTCGAAATACGCGCTGACCTCGACCCTCCTCATCAGCTATACGGCGCTCTTCTTCAGCTATATCGCCGCGGGCATGATTGGGCAGCGGATCGGCCGCCGGACGTTCTTCGTCGTCGTCGGCCCTCTGATCGCGGTCATCGGCTCCGCGATTCTCTACTATCTCATCCGCACGCCCGACCTGTCGCTCGGCGCGATCATGGCGCTCGTCTGCGTGCTCTCGATCCTGGTCACTTCGCCCTGGGGGGTGATCGTGACCTATATCAACGAGCGCTTCGTCACCGATGTCCGCGCGACGGGCTTCGGCATCGGCTTCAGCCTTTCCGTCATCATCCCGTCCTTCTACGCCTTTTACATGAACTGGCTGGGGGCGGTGATGCCGTTCGAGCTCACGCCGGTCTTCCTGCTGGCGATCGGCGCGGTCATCGGCACGATCGGGGCGGCCATGGGCCCCGAAACGAAGGACGTGGACTTCCACTGAAGGCCAGGGATTGCAATTTCGTCGAGCGGGAGGTGTAGGCGCGGTCGTTGACCGCGCGGCCGCGCTCAGCGAGCGCGGCTACAATCCGCCGCGCCGGGCTGGGGTTGCGCCAGCGCGTTACGCGCGTCCAGAGGCGGTCTGCTATCGTTGATTGTCGACATCGCGCAGGTGCAATCTGAGACGATGAAGCAGCCCGTCGTGTCGCGAAATCCCGAGGTGATGGGTGGGACCGCCGTATTTCACGGGACGAGAGTTCCTGTGCAGACGCTGCTCGACTACCTCGAGGCGGGCGAATCCATTGATGATTTCCTCGAAGGCTTTCCGGCTGTAACGCGTGAGCGGGTTATCGCTTTCCTGGAAGAAGCAAGGGAGCGAGACGGGGGACGCCTCAACCCGCCGCAAAACTTCGCGGCGCCGGGCTGATCACCTTGGCGGCGTCGTCCGCGATCTCCATAACCGCCAGGCCCCGCTCATTGGTTCCGTCGGCGCGGAAGCGGAAGACGCCGTCCGCGCCGTTGAAGCCGGATATATTGGTTAACGCCGCCTGATTGAACGGATCCGGCCCGCCATTGCGGGCGAGCGCCGCGGCGAGCGTCACCGCGTCATAGGCGAGCGTCGCCAGGCGCGCCGGATCGCTGTTGAATTTCGCCTTGTAGCGCTGCGCGAACGCGTCGAAGCCGGAATTGTCAGGGGCCGAGAACCACGCCCCCTGCATCTGCGGCAATTTGAGAACCCGCGCGTCGTTCCAGACCCCCGTGCCCAAAAGCTTGGCCTTGACGCCGGCGGTTCCAAGCGCGTTCGCCACCGCCGGCATGGCGTCGGCCTGCTCTGGAATGAAAAGAGCGTCAATCTGACCCTGGACCGCCGCAACCTGCTGAGCTGCGGTCGCCATCTGGCCGGCAGCGTAGCGGGCGGTCACGATCACCTGCGCGTTGAGGCTTCCCGCCTGGTCCTGGAAACGCTCTGCGGCGACATTGCCGTAGTCGTTTTGCGGGGCCATGATCGCGAACGACTTCTTCCCGCTCGAAACGGCGTATTGAAGAACTCGGTCGACGTAGCCCTGGATGAGGAAGGACAAGAGATAGACGCCCGGGGCGGCGACGGTGACATCGGTCGAGAATGCGATCATCGGCCGGCCCGCCGACTTCGTCGCGGCCGAGGCGGACCGCACGTCGTTGGCGAACACCGGCCCCAAGATGAGTTGCGCGCCCGCGCCGAGCTCCGCTTGCGCCGCCTGAGCCGCAGCGTCGGCGCTCGAATGGTCGTCCTCGATCATCAGCGTGATGTACGGACCGCCAAAACCGTCGATCGCCAATTGCGCCGCATTGCGCATCGAACCCCCGATCGGGCTTGGGCCGCCGTTTTGGGTCAGCGGCAGGATCATTCCGACCCGAACGGGGCCTGTGCCCAGCGTCTCGCCGACCAGCGGGCCGCTTGCGGGCGGGCTAGCTGGCGCGGGCCCGCCAGCGTCGTTTGGCATCTCGATGCCAGCCGAATTGCAACCCGCAAGCGTCAAGATGAGCCCGCCGCCAAGCACGGCGCGCCTTGTCACGCCTCGACTTGCTGCCGGCCGCTCAGCGGCAAACCTCATACTCACCTCTTGCAAGAGCTGCGCCGGCGCGGGCGAGCGCGCTGCGTCCTTGTTCGCTTGTCGGCGCGCGACAGAGGCGATTTGCCGCCTGTCGACGGAAATTGTGGCATTTTCACCTGCGCTTGGCTATGCGTCGATCATTGAGCCAGCCACACGATTGGCGGATGAAAGCGAGAATGACCTCGGCAAAAGCTCCCCAGTCGGACAGGGTCAAGACCGATCGCTCGAGCCGAACCTTTCACATTGGCGACGCAACTCTGCCGGCCGCGACGCTCAGTCCTGGTCTTTACGTCGTGGCCACGCCGATTGGCAACCTCGCCGACGTGACGCTGCGGGCTCTGGCGATCCTGGCCGGCGCCGATGCTATCCTGACCGAGGACACCCGCGTTTCGCGCGCCCTGCTCGCGCGTTACGGCATTGAGAGGCCGCTTTCGCCTTATCATGAGCACAATGCTCCCGAGGCTCGCCCGCGCGCGCTCAAACGCATCGCCGAGGGCCAAGCTCTGGCGCTCATCTCCGACGCCGGGACGCCGCTCATTTCCGACCCCGGCTATAAACTTGTCGCGGAGGCGATCGAACTCGGCTTTGCCGTCGCCGCCGCCCCAGGCGCCTCCGCAGCGCTCGCGGCGCTTTGCGTCGCCGGCCTTCCCACCGACCGGTTTTATTTCGAGGGCTTCCTCCCGCCCCGACAGTCCGCGCGGCGGGAGCGCATCAACGCGCTCGCCGCTGTTCCGGGAACGCTCATTTTCTACGAAGCGGCGGGACGGCTTGCCGAGACGCTTGCAGACCTCGCCGTCGAACTTGGTCCTCGGCCCGCGGCGGTGGCGCGCGAATTGACCAAGCTGCATGAGGAGGTGAGGCGCGGCGCGCTGGACACGCTCGCTGCCGAATATGCGGCAGGCGAGCGGCCCAGGGGCGAGATCGTCATCATCGTCGGCGCGGCGGAAGCGCGGCCCGCGGTCTCCGAAGCCGCGCTCGACCGGGAGATCGCCGATGAGCTCGCGAAGCTCTCGGTCAAGGACGCCGCGGCGGCGATAGCCGCCAGGCACGGCCTGCCGAGACGGCAGGTCTATGCGCGGGCGCTGGCGCTGGCGGCCGCTCAACGGTGAGGGATGGGCGCTTGAGCGAGGAGAAGGTAGATCCTGAGCTTCTTGATTTTTGCCATTTGGACGTCTATTTTGCCCCAGTTGGTCAAAGGAATAAACTAATGCTTCCGGACTATGACGCCAAGGCTGTCGCCGAGGCCCTTGGCTTGGTCTTCATCCAACTGCAGAGCAAGCCGAAGCAGCCTGCCGCAATTGCGGACTTCATCATTGGCCGCGACGATCGCTTCGTGATCATCGAGCAAGCTGTGGAGCACGGGTCCCGCAAGCTCAGCGAGTCCCAAGCCAAGAGCTATTTGGCTCCCTCCGTCGCGTTTATCGAACAGGCGGTTGAGGTCGGCCTTCCTCGTGTCGCGCTGCGACGCCTTGTGGAGAGGCTTGTTGGAGGCGACAGGTCAAAGATCTCGGACCTCGAATGGGACGTCGTCCCGAAGACGACACTTGAACGCCGCAAGAGCAAACTTTCAACGGAAGAAAGCGAGCGGACGGAGCGCATCGCGCGGTTGTTCGTACACTCGCGCCGGACCCTCGGCACGGAGACGGAAGCGCGCGAATTCATGACCACGCCGCACCCAGAACTGGACGGGCGGAGCCCCTTTGACGCAGCCAAGACCGACCTCGGCGCTCGTCGGGTCGAAGGCATTCTTAACACCCTTGAATACGGCTTGGCGGTCTAGCCGCGAGTGCTTCGTCTGTGGCGCATTGTCGCGGGCCCTCATCCTGTTTGGTCCGGCGAGGGGGCTCGCCTCTATGGGCAACGCTGGAACCCGCCTGGTTTCCCGGCGATCTATGCGGGGACGAGTTTCGCCGTCTGTCTGATCGAGCTTCTGGTGCACGCCAACCGCAAGTCGCCGCCGAGCGGAGCCCGGTTTGTCGAGGCTGAGGTCCCAGACGACGTTTCGCGCGAGACGTTCAATCCCGCATCGTTGCCCGGATGGGACGACCTGCGCGACACTTCGATCGCTCAATCATTCGGGAGAGACTGGATCGAAAGTCGACGATCCGCCTTGCTTATCGTCCCGTCAGTCGTCACAGCTGGGCGTGACGCGAACGTGGTCGTCAATCCGGGCCATGCTGACGCTGTTCGAATCGCCGTCGGGCCGGAAACGCCTGTCGTACTCGATCCGCGGTTCTTTGGCTGAAGGCTCGCAACGATGGGAAATGGCGCCTCAGGGCGGACAGGGCGCCGGCGCGACGCCCATCTCTATGGCCTCAAGGCCGAAATCGATTGCGGCGCTCCTTCTGCGCGTCAAGGGCTACACGATCCTCGCCCGGCGGTTCGTCGTCTCCGGCGGGGAGATCGACCTGATTGCGCGCCGGGGCGGCTCCATCGCCTTTGTCGAGGTCAAGGCGCGGGCGGATCTCGAAGTCGCGGCGATTGCGATCAGCGCGACTAAAAGGCGGCGTATCGCGCGCGCGGCGCGCGTGTGGCTGACGCGAAACCCATGGGCGGCGGGCCTGACATATCGCGTCGACGCCGTCTTCGTCGCGCGGGGCCGGCTTCCCCGCCACACGCCGGACGCGTATAGGCTCGAAATCGATTGATTCCCCTTGGCCTTGACCGGAAGCCCATGCCCCTGACCGTCGCCGTGCAGATGGACCCGATCGAGCGCATCCGAATCGCCGGCAACTCGACGTTCGCGCTTCTTCTCGAGGCCCAGGCGCGCGGCCACCGGATCCTGCATTACACGCCCGACCGGTTGAGGCTCAACGGCGCCCGTGTCGAGGCGATGGCGGAGCCGCTTTCGGTCAAGGACGTCCAAGGCGAACACGCGCGCCTTGGCGAGGCGAAGCTCGTCGATCTTTCGACCGTCGATGTGGTGCTGCTGCGGCAAGATCCGCCGTTTGACCTCGCCTATATCGCGACGACGCACATTCTCGAGCGCATCCATCCGCGGACTTTGGTCGTCAACGATCCGCGCGGCGTGCGCGATTCGCCCGAAAAGCTTTTCGTGATGGATTTCCCCGAGCTTATGCCCCCGACCCTCATCGCTCGCGACAAGGCGGCGATCGAGGCGTTCCGCGCTAGTCATGGCGAAGTGGTGATGAAGCCGCTTTACGGTTTCGGCGGCGCGTCGGTGTTCAAGGTCGCCGTCCAGGACCCAAATTTCGGCTCGCTCTTCGACCTGTTCACGACTAGCCTTCGCGAACCGTGGGTCATCCAGAAGTTCCTGCCTGCCGTGGCGCGCGGCGACAAACGGATCATTCTGGTCGATGGGGAAGCGCGAGGCGTGATCAATCGCGTGCCAACAGGCGACGACATCCGGTCGAACATGGTGCGTGGCGGTGCGGCAAGGGAAACGGAACTGACCGAGAAGGAACGGCTGATCTGCTCGACGATCGGGCCGGAACTCAGACGCCGCGGGCTCCTGTTCGTCGGCATCGACGTCATCGACGGCTATCTGACCGAGATCAACGTCACCTCGCCCACCGGCATTCGCGCGATCAAGAAGCTTGGCGGACCCGATCTGGCCGTGGCGATCTGGGACGCAATCGAGGCCAAAATCGCCAAAGCCTAACATTTCTGTCGCAACCGGGCTGGCCTTGCGATTACCGGGCCGAGGGAGGATATACCTCCAATGTCAGACGCCGAGGTTCCTGCGGTCGAACGCCGCTCTCGCGCCGCCCCGCCGCTCAAGGGCGTCGAGCGAGCCAAGCTTCTCGATCAATTCGCTTCTCTCCACGAGCGGTGTCAGGGCGACCTGGCGGCGTTCCGCCGCGCCGCCGTCGAGGCTTTGCGGGCGGCGCTTGACGCGGGGCGAAACGAGGCGCGCGCCGCTCTGGAAGCTGGCGGAACTGGCCGCGCCTGCGCGGAGACGCTAAGCTCCGAGACGGACGAACTCATGCGTGTCGGACTGGAAATGTCAGCGCGCTGGCTCGCCCCGGCGCAATCAAGTGGGACACTGCCGACGATTGTCGCGGTCGGCGGCTATGGGCGCGGCATGCTCGCGCCCTTTTCGGACGTCGATGTCCTGTTTCTCCTTCCCGACAAGTCGCCGCCCGGCGTGGAGAAGGTGGTCGAGGCGCTGCTCTATGTGCTGTGGGACCTCAAGCTCAAGATTGGCCACGCGACACGAACAATCGACGAGTGCCTGAAACAGGCTCGCGCGGACATGACGATCCGCACGACGCTCGTCGAGGCGCGGTTGATTGGCGGCGACAAGGCATTGTTCGAGACGCTGAGAACCCGGTTCGACAAGGAAATTGTCGCCAAGACGGCGCCCGAATTCGTCGCAGCCAAGCTCGCCGAACGTGAAACCCGCGTCCGGAAGGCGGGGGCCTCGCGCTATCTCGTCGAGCCCAATGTGAAGGAAGGCAAAGGGGGGCTGCGCGACCTCAACACGCTGTTTTGGATCTCCAAATACGTCTACCGCGTTCACAACCCTCGCGAGCTTGTCGACGCGGGTTTGTTCTCGCCGCGCGAGTTTGCGCTTTTTCGCCGCTGCGAGGAATTCCTCTGGAGCGTTCGGTGCCGGCTGCACTTTCTCGCCGGCCGGGCGGAGGAGCGCCTGAGCTTCGACGTCCAACGCCCGATCGCTCGTCAGCTCGGCTATTCCACTCGCGCGGGGCTGATCGACGTCGAGCGGTTCATGAAGCACTATTTCCTCATCGCCAAGGACGTCGGCGATTTGACTGCGATCGTGTGCGCGGCGCTCGAGGAGCGACACGCCAAAACGACGCCCGCGTTCGGCCGCCTCGTCGGGCGCCTGCGGCGGCGAACCCGCGTGATCGCCGAGGCCAAGGATTTCAAGGTCGACAACGATCGCGTCAACGTCGTCCGCGACGATGTCTTCGAGCGCGATCCGGTTAACCTCATCCGGCTGTTCTGGATCGCCGACCGATCGAACCTGCCAATTCATCCGGACGCGACAAGGCTCGTCACGCAATCCTTGAAGCGGATCGATGCTCGCCTGCGCGACGACAAGGAGGCCAATCGCCTTTTTCTCGAGACCCTCACCTCGCGCAACGCGCCCGAGATCGCGCTGCGGCGGATGAATGAAGCCGGCGTGCTCGGACGGTTCATTCCCGATTTCGGCCGCGTCGTCGGGATGATGCAATTCTCGATGTACCACCATTACACGGTCGACGAGCATCTCATTCGCGCGGTCGGCGAACTGAGCGCGATCGAAGCGGGACGACTGAGCGAGGACTTGCCGCTCGCCACCAAAGTCATGCCCCAGATTGCGCATCGCACCGAGCTTTATATCGCAACGTTTCTGCATGATATCGCCAAAGGACGAGGGATCGATCATTCGCGCGCCGGCGTTGAGGTCGCGCGGGCGGTCGGTTTGCGCCTAGGGCTCACCGCTGCGAATGCCGAACGTGTAGCCTGGCTGGTTGAGCAGCACCTGGTCATGTCCAACATGGCTCAGGGTCGGGATCTCTTCGATCCGAAAACGGCGGAAGCGCTGTCGGCGATCGTGCAGACGCAAGAGCGCCTGAAGATGCTATTGATGATCACCGTCGCCGACATTCGTGCGGTGGGACCAGGGGTGTGGAACGGCTGGAAGGGTCAGCTTCTGCGCACGCTCTACTGGGAGACCGAGGTCACGCTTGGCGGCGGTCATTCGGTCATCGACCGCGAGGGGCGGGTCAAGGTGGCTCAGGAGGCCGTCCGCAAGTTGCTCCCGGGCTGGTCCGATCCAGAATTCAACGCCTACGCCCAGCGCCACTATCCCGCCTACTGGCTGAAAGTGGAGCCCGCCCAGCAGGCGGCTCACGCGAAATTGCTCCACGCGATGGCGGCTGACACGCGCTCGCTCGCGACGGAGGTGTCGACCGACGCGTTTCATGGCGTCACCGCCGTGACCGTGGTTGCGCCCGACCACCCGAGGCTCTTGACCGGCATCGCCGGCGCCTGCGCCGCCGCCGGGGCCAACATCGTCGACGCGCAGATATTCACCACCACCGACGGCCTTGCGCTCGACACCATTTTCGTCTCGCGCGCTTTCGACCTCGACCAGGACGAATTGCGGCGCGGTCGGCGCATCGCCTCCAACATAGAGAAGACACTGCGAGGCGAGGTCCGGCTGGCCGAAATGACGCCGCCCAAACAGCTAAGGGACGAACGCCACAACGCGTTCGCGATTGAGCCGGAAGTAACGGTCGACAACAATCTTTCCCGCCGCTACACGGTGGTCGAGGTTTCCGGTCTCGATCGGCCTGGCCTGCTCAGGGATCTGACCGCCTCGTTGTCGAGCCTCAATCTCAACATCGGCTCGGCCCATATCGTGACTTTCGGCGAGAAGGCGGTGGACTTGTTCTACGTCACCGATTTAACCGGACAGAAGATCACCGCGCCGGCGCGGCAGGCGGCGATTAAACGGCGATTGCTGGCCGATTTCGCCAGCGATTGACCGCGGGCGCCGAGGATTTACAGGTCCCGGCGCGCTTGATTTTTGGCCCGTCAGCCCTGATATGCGTCGCAAATTCTTATGGGGCTCAATGAAACGATGAGTAATAACAATGCCGAATGGGACGCGGCCGCACAGCGCGGGGCTGGTCCGGCCGAAGGCGCCCAGTCCGAAGGTGGCGAGCCGAACGCCCTCGCCGTCGTCGAGGCGTTGAACGCCGAAAACAGCCAGTTGAAAGATCGCGCGCTGCGCACTCTGGCGGAGATGGAGAATCTGCGCCGGCGCACCGAGCGCGAGGTCGCTGACGCGAAGACCTACGGCGTGACGAGCTTTGCGCGCGACATGTTGACCGTGGTCGACAACCTTTCGCGCGCGCTTGAGCATTTGCCGCCGGAAGCGCGGGCCAGCGCCGACCCTTCCATTCGCTCTCTGATCGAGGGCGTCGAACTCACCGCCCGGGATCTGGAAGCCGTGCTCGGCCGTCACGGGGTGAAGAAGCTCGACCCGAAGGGCCAGAAGTTCGATCCAAATTTTCATCAGGCGATCTTCGAGGCGCCCGACGAGAGCGTTCCGTCGGGTACGGTCTCGCAGGTGGTCCAGAGCGGATGGACGATCGGGGATCGGGTCCTGCGCCCGGCCATGGTCGGCGTCTCCAAGGGCGGCCCGAAGACCGCGCCTAGGCAGGAGCCGGCTTCCACCGACGAATAGCCGGCCCTTCACGCGCTCGCCTTCGTCACCCGTCGAAGCGTCAAATTGATCCTGCCGCCCTGAGGCAGAAGGGTCGAAGAGCCGGCGATGATGCGGTCGACGCCGTGGAACGCGAGACGGCTCTCGCCCGCAAGCGACATCGCGTCGCCGGAAGCAAGGCGGAAGGAGCGGGTCGGCGCGTTGCGTTGAACACCGCCGACGCGGAAGAGCGCTGTGTCTCCGAGTGAGAACGAGACCACCGGAGCGGCAAGCTCCTCCTCGTCCCGGTCCTGGTGCAGGCCCATACGCGCGGCAGAGTCGTACACGTTGATGAGGCAGGCCTCCGGCGGAGGCGCGTCCGGGGCGATCGCGGCGAAGGCTGAGACGAGCCGCGACGGGATCGCCGGCCACGGGCGACCGGTTTCGGGATGCGTCGCCTGGTAACGATAGCCGCGCTCGTCGGAGATCCAACCCAGCGCGCCGCAATTGCTCATCAAAACCGAAAACGGCTTACCGGTGCGGGGCATGCGCGGGCGAAACGGCGGGGCGACCTCGAGGATCGACAGCACCTCGTCCCGCAGCGCTTCTTGAGCGGCGCGGTCGAGAAAGCCGGGGAAATATTCAATTCCGGGCGCGATCGAAACGGCGGCGTGCGACATGCAATCCCACGGTTTGCTCAAGTTATCTGTCACTCGGGACGAGTTTGCTCGGACGGCCTCGGGGTTGACCATAGCGGGCCTTCCCCAAGTCTTCCCTGCGCGTCTTCCCTACGCGCCGACCCCGGCGTATACGGGGCGCCACTTAATCCCGCGCAATTGAAGGGTCACCGAGGCGAATATGGCCGGCCATAGTCAGTTCAAGAACATCATGCACAAGAAGGGCAAGCAGGACGCGATCCGCTCCAAGCTCTTCTCCAAGCTCGCGCGCGAAATTACCGTTGCGGCCAGGCTAGGCTTGCCCGATCCGGCGATGAACGCGCGGCTCAGGGCCGCGGTCATTGCGGCGAGAGCCGAAAACATGCCCAAGGACAATATCGAGCGGGCGATCAAGAAGGCGTCGGCGGCAGACACCGAGACCTACGACGAAGTGCGCTACGAGGGCTATGCGCCGGGGGGAGTGGCGGTGATCGTCGAAGCTTTGACCGACAACCGCAATCGCACGGCGGGGGAGGTGCGCTCCTATTTCACCAAGGCTGGCGGTTCGCTCGCGGAAACGGGGGCCGTCTCATTCATGTTTGATCGCGTCGGGCTCATCGTCTTCGACCGCAAAGTCGCCCACGAAGACGCGATGCTGGAGGCGGCGATCGAAGCGGGCGCGGACGATGTCGCCTCGGGGCCCGAAGAGCACGAGGTCATCACTTCGGTCGGGGCCTTGAGCGACGCGCAGAAAGCCTTGGAGGCGAAGTTCGGCGAGCCGCGCAAGGCCTCGATTGTCTGGCGCCCGCAGAACACGATCGCCGTCGATGACGAGGCGGGCGAAAAGATCCTGCGTCTGATCGGCGCGCTCGAAGACAACGACGACGTCCAGACCGTCACCGCGAACTTCGAGGTCTCCGAGGCGCTATTGGAGAAGATGGAGGCTTAGGCGCCGCGCTCCAGGGCGACGTCTACGCGGGGGCTGTGCGCGACTTACCACCCACAGCGGCGGAAGCCCCATGGGGTCCACCAGCAATGCCAGCCGCCTCCCCAGGCGTAGTAGCGCGGACCCCAGCCCCAGCGATGCCAGCCGCCGCCCCATCCCCAGCCACGATGCCAGCCCCAACCACGATGCCAGCCCCAACCACGATGCCAGCCCCCGTGCCAGCCTCCCCAGTGGCGCCAATAGACGGACTCGACGTTCGCGCCGACGACCGGTTGCTCGAGGGAGGGTGACGAGAGCGTGAAGGCGGGCGAAGGCGCGGTTGAGGCGGCGAGCATCGCCGCGCCGGCGACAGCGGCGATCGCGCCGCGAGACAGAATGCGCAAGACCATGGTTTCCTCCGGGTTTCCGGGCATACCGCGATTGTGCTCTTATCAACTGAATTTGGCGTGAATGGTTCGTGGCGAATTGAGGCGTTTCCTTTACCGATTGATGAGTATCTCCCGTCCCGCATCTGAGGGGGCCGCATGCCCATCGCGCTGGCGCAAGCCGGACTGAATCTTTTCATCGCCGCCTGCCTCGGCGCCTCGATCGGTCTCGAACGCCAGTGGCGACAGCATCTCGCGGGTCTGAGGACCAATACGCTGGTCGCGCTCGGGGCGGCGATTTTCATCACCTATGGCCGCGCGGTCTCGGATCCGGACGGCGCCACCCGGATTGCGGCCCAGGTCGTGACCGGCATCGGTTTTCTCGGCGCAGGCGTCATCTTCAAGGAAGGCCTCAACGTGCGCGGCCTCAACACCGCGGCGACCCTCTGGTGCTCGGCGGCGGTCGGCCTGCTCGCCGGCGAGGGAATGGGCCTCCACGGCCTCATGGCGGCGGTCCTGGTGATCGGCGCCAATGTCGGCTTGCGGCCGCTGGCCAACGCCATCAACCGGCAGCCGATGGAAATGGGCGAAGAGGAGCAGCATTACGTCATCTCGATCGAATGCAGGCCGGCGCGGGCGTCCGATATCCGCGCTCAGCTGGTGCAGGACGTCGGGACTGTCCCGGAGCTCCATTTCAGCCAAATGGACAGCGCTTTCCTGGGCGAGATCGGCCGGGTCGAAGTGACCGCGACCGTGACCTCGCACAAGCGGCGGGAGCTGGCGCTCGAGGCGATCGTCGGGCGCTTCGCCGACATGGAGGGCGTCGTCCACGCGTCCTGGCGGCTCAACCCGCAGGGCGCTTGAGTCTGCCGCCGGCACGCGGCGGGATTTTGGCGCAAAGGGTCGGGCGCCAATTTCTGGCTGCCGATCGGGCGATTTCAATGGGTTAGGCGCCAAAAACTGTCCGCTCGTCCGCTGGCGGCTGTGCAACGCTTTCGCTTTCCAGCAGATCACTGAGGGGCGTTCGGAGGAACTGACGCCCGCCCCATCTATCCCGCCGGACACAAGCGGATCTTCCTGCAGAAGCGGCTTAGGGGGCCGCCTACAAGTTTACGCGGACGAATGATTTCAAAGACTTGAGTGCGCTTTCGCGCACTTCAGACCGCTGACAAACCCCGTCATTGTTCGGCGGGGTTTGTTTTTTTTGTGGGGGAGTGGGCGGGTGGAGCGCCGGGCCTTGCTGTCTCAGGCTGTGGGGGCGAGCCGTGTGGCGGCGGAGAGGGCGATCTTCTTCATGTTCTGCGCGGCGGCGGCCATCAGGCATTGACACTGGACCCGCACGAGGCCGCGGAACCGGGCGTAGCGATGGCCGAAGAGCTGCTTGGCGTCGGCGAAGGATCGCTCCACTGTCTCCTTGCGCCGCGCGTAGACGCGCTTGCCCCAATCGGTGAGGCGGCGGGCGTCCGTGCGCTCGCGCGCGTCCTGCCAGACATGGCGGGTGATGGTCCGCTCGGCCTTGCCGTTCGTCGTGCACGAGGCGAGCTGCGGGCAAGCCGAGCAGATCTTTCGATCCGAGCGATAATGGCGATAGCCGTCGCGGTCGGTCAGCGCATAGGTCAAGGGCTGGCCTTGCGGGCAGCGATAGACGTCGTTCTCGCGATCGTAAGCGAACCGGCTTCGGCGCATCATGCCCGGCCTCGGCGGGGTCGGCGCGCGATAGCCGGTGACGCCGGCGATCCCCCGGTCTTCAAGGCCCTTGGCGATGGCGGCGGAGGCGTAGCCTGCGTCCAGCCCGACCGCCGTCACCGCTAAGCCGAAGCGCTCGCGCTGCCGATCGAGCCGTTCAAGATAGGGAATGCTGTCGTGGACATTGGCGGGCGTGGCGTAGGTGTCGGTGATGAGGCCAAGGCGTCCATCGACAGTGCGGTGGTCGAGATAGAAGAAGCCCTTCGGCTTGCCGTCCCGCACCATGTAGCCGGCTTGCGGGTCGCTCCGGCTGACCTTGGTCTCCTTCACCTCCGGCTCGCGCGGCGCGGGCGCGAGCGGCTTAAGCCGGTGCGCGGCGCGATCCTCCTCGACCGCCGCGTCAAGCGCCTCCCAATAGGCCGCTCGCGACTTGGCTGCGGGCTCAAGATCGAACTTGTTCTTGTTGGCGCTGGCCTTGAGATGGGTCGAATTGGTGTAGAGCGTCGTTCCCTCAATCAGGCCAAGCGCCATCGCCTGCTCGACAATGCGGTCGAAAATCGCCTGCGGGATCGAAGCGTCCTGATAACGCCGCCTTCGGTTCTGGCTCAGCGTCGAGGCGTCGAACACCGGATCGGTCAGTTTGAGCCCGAGAAACCAGCGATAGGCGACGTTGACCTCGATCTCGCGGATAAGCTGCCGCTCCGAACGGACGCCGAACAGATAGCCGACGAACAGGGCCTTGAACATCAGCGTCGGATCGAGCGGCGGGCGCCCGTTGTCGGCGCAGTAGAGCGGCGCCGTCAGATCGTGAATGAAGGAAAAATCGACCGCCGCCTCAATCTTGCGAACAAGGTGATCGGCCGGAACCAGCTGCTCCAGGCTAACGATCTCAAGCGAAGTCTGAACCGGGCCAGGACGACGAATTATAGCCAACTGAATTAAAAACCCCTGGCCAAAGCCAGGGGTTTGTCAGCGGTCTGGAGTGCGCTTTCGCGCACTTTTTTCGCGTTCTGAGCCGTGCAGCCCTTTGGCACGTTTGGGCGCGGGAGAACGCGAAGAGGAGGGTTCTCAGAACCTTGTTAGAACCAGATAACAGTGTATTATTCACGATTGTTTTCTAGAGGTTAGAGAAGAGTTACGGCATGGCGCGAGAGCCAGTAATATTGAGCGGCTTTTTCCAATCAATTACACAAAATCCCAGGCAGAAAGAGTTATGGGCACCAATGATTAAAATATCTTTGAGTATTTTAAATGATATAAATGACGAGAACATAGTTGCCAGCGATCTAACAGCGCTAATAGATGCTGGATCAGATTTTCCTAGAATAGATATATCACTAGCAGCAACTTATGGATTGATACAAACTGGTACCTCGCAATCAATGTCTCTAGGAACAGAAGGCGATATAAAGATATACGCTTGTCAGGTTATAATGCCTGGCCTTCCGATATTTCAAATTGGGACATGTGGCGCATCGGCGCTTCGGAGCGGGGGAAGTTCCTTTGACTTCATTCTGGGATTCTTGGGAACAATAGAGCCACTCCAAGAGGTTAAAGAATATTTGGCAGCGTATTCTCGAAATAGCAAGTACCTTCCCACAGTTAGCGATGTGATTGTTAAGGCGGCAAGTCCTACGGACAATCCGCGTCGAGTGATCATCATTTTCTCACCACTTATTGCTATCTTCTGGACGTTAGTAAGGCGGCACCTTTGTAGGACCGAAGCTTGCAATTCGATCAAGCGGACGAGGATGCTAGAGCTACCCTCGCAGGCCTGGACCCCGGGCATGTGTGCCGTTACCTTAAACAAAATTTCTCCGGGATTTGAATCGCCCTGATATGTGTTTCCCACTGTTTCAGCCATTGGCTGATCGAAATGCGTCGAGGCCGAGGAATTGTCACTCCCTCAATAATAACATAGCTCGTATAGGGATCAATTCTAATCATGACATGGCTCTTTCTGTATTCAGCTGTTCTGGGTTAAGTAGAGACAATCGCGCATTAATGCATATGGATCTAAACCTTCTGACAGATTGCCGCGGTGTTGAACCGTCGAACGGGCTAGGCTATCCCCTCATGGCTTGCCTTTCCTATAGGCGTTGGTGATCGGTTCGAGCGGCGGGTCGATGAGCGTGATCTCGCCGTCCAAGGCGCAAGTCGAAACTCGCGACATTGATGGTCTGCCCGACATTTTCGAGCGCGACGTCCTTGGCGAACAGTGTCGTGACTTGCGGATTGAGGCCGGTGATTTCGACCCGCACCGGGATCGAAGCCTTGCCCTTGGCGAGTTCGCGGTCGGAATAGAGGTTTACGCCGACGTCATAATGGCCCGGCGCGAGGCAGCGAATTGTGGTCGTTTCCTTGTTCGATTCCGACTGCGCCATCGAGCCGTCGGCGAGCGTGATCTGAGACGTCGAGAAGCCCAGGCTGTCGCGATCGAGCGAAGCGCATCCAGCCTCGCGCGAACCGTAAAAGACGGGCTTCCTGTCCGGCCCGACAAGCCAAAGGTCGACGTCAGAATCGAGCGCGACAGGCCAGTCGGCGGTGATCAAAAATTCCGCCTTCGGCTTGACCCCGTCGACCTTGGCCTTGGTCGGCGCCACCGCCATGATCACGACGGACAGAATGCAGAGCAGAAGATCGGCAAGGCCAATCCACATGGGCGATCGATCGACCGTCATCTGTCAACCTATTTTCAACAGGAGTTGCGGGCGCTGTGTATCGGCGGAATCGTCATCGCGAGGAGCGAAGCGACGTGGCGATCCAGGGGAACATAGGGCGCCCTACGTTCCCCTGGATTGCTTCGCTTCGCTCGCAATGACGTGGGCAGTTAGCCGTTTCTGACGCACATGATTTTGATGAACTCGCCTGTCGCGAGGTTGCGGAAGGGCGCGCTCTTGGCGAGGTCCTGCTGGGCTTCGACGGCGCACCAGAGTTCATTGGAGACGGAGCCGATGATCGCGACGTCGCGCGAGAACCCGGGTTCCGGCCCGCAATCCGCAGGGCTCATGCCGGCTGCGCAAATCATGGCGACGATGTTGAAAGTCATGGATGCTCCTGTTGAGGGGGGATTTTTCGATTAGGGCCTATGGCGAGTGGTCATTCGTCTCGCCTGCCACGCCTCGCCGTGACGCCCATCAGCCCGCCAATCATGTCGAGCGCGACCCGTAGGCGGTCGGAGACCACCGCATCGGCGCGCCAGGGGGTGGCGAGCTCGGGGACGAAGCCGCGGCAGTCGCGCACGCCCGCGCCTTCGATGACGATCCGGGTCACGATCGGCCAGGCGTGCGGGCCGACCCTATCCTCGGCGTCGCGCAATTTGTCGCGGGCGTGGAGGGCGAGGTCGGACTGCGGCAGGCCGGGACGCGGCCCGAAGCCGGTCGAGCCGAGCCGGTCGGGCGCGACCGCGCGCAGCTGATCGAGCCGGGCGCGGTGATGGGTGCGGCGCAGCAATTCGCCGACCAGCCAGCGGATGTCGTTGAGCTTCGGATCCTGCGGCGCGAGCAGCCGGTTGGCGCGCATGGTGTCGAACGGGTCGAGCATGCGGCGCTTCCGGTCGGCGTCGAGGCTCGGGGTCTCGCCCGCCTCCTTGGCGCGGGCGAGGCGCTCGGGGGTGGCGTCGAGCCGCTCCTGGACGGCGTCGAGCATCTCTTTCGGCGATTTGCGCTTGGTCGGCTTCTTTGCGCTGCTCATGGGGCGGACTCCTCCTCGAGTTCGTCGCAGAGCGATTCGGTTTCGATGGGCTCGACCAGTTCATCGAGGGGCGTCGCAGTCTTGGGCTTGATCGGCTCCGCAAGCTCCGCGCAGAGCGCCGCGGGCGAGGTGCAATAGGACTGCTCGATGATCGGAGGGACGAACTTGGGAACGCCCCGGGTGTTGACCACGACGTCCGCCGGGGGCCGCTTGTGAGCGCGCTGCAAGTCCTTGAGATGGCGGGCGGAAGAGCGTATGGCCTCCATGCGTTCGGTGTCGACTTTCGGCGGCCGGCGCCGGTGGGATGGGGAGGCGGTCATGGATCTTGCCCTTTCTGTTTTGCTGTGTTATGTTCTTGCTTTGTTCAGTATCGGGTAAAACAGAAGCTTGTGTCAAGATTCTGTTTTTTGAATTGCGGTTTTTCGGAAACGAGGTTAATACCGTGAGTCGGCAGGTCTTCGATGGCCGGGACGCGCCAGAGCGCCCCACGCCTTTCGCTTGGAGAAGGCAAGTTGCAGGAGCTTCCGCTTTGACTGTCGACTGGATCCGCGCCGGCCTCAAAAGGACCGGCAAAACCCGAAGCGGCCTCGCCAAGGCGCTCGGCCGCTCGCCATCCGCCGTCACCGATCTATTGAACGGCCATCGCCGCCTGCGCGCCGACGAGATCGCGATCGTGTCCGACTATCTCGGGATTGAGCCGCCGCGCCTCATCGGCGGCGGACCGCCGCGGCCGCCGAGCGCGCCGCTCGTCGGCTATGTCGGGGCGGGCGCAGTGGCGCATTTCTATGCCGACGGCCAGGGGCCGTTTGACGATGTCGACGCGCCGCTCAATTCGAAGCCGACGACGGTGGCGGTGCAGGTCCGCGGCCACTCGCTCGGCGTCTTGTTCGACAACTGGCTCGTCTTCTACGACGACGTGCGCAATCCGGCGGACGACAGTCTGGTCGGACGCATGTGCGTCTGCGGCCTCAGCGACGGGCGGGTGCTGATCAAATCCTTGAAGCGCAGCCCCCAGACGGGTTTATGGAATCTCTCTGTCCAACACCGAGCCGCCGATCTACGACGTCGGCCTCGATTGGGCCGCGCCGGTGCGCGAAATGCGGCCGAGGTAGGGGACGAAGCCTAACGCAGGCATGTCCTCTCCGCCATCGGCGCTCGAGATCGCGCAAGCGCTCATCCGCTTTCCCTCGGTGACGCCGACGGATGCCGGCGCGCTGCCCTATTTGCGCGATCTTTTGGGCAAGGCCGGTTTCGAGGCTGAGCTCGTATCCTTCGAGGCGCCGGGTCGCCTCCCGTTCTCAACCTTTATGCGCGCTTCGGCTTAGGCTCGCCCAATCTCGCTTTCGCCGGCCACACCGACGTCGTGCCGCCGGGCGATAAGGCGCTCTGGCGCTTCGACCCGTTCGCAGGCGAAATCGCCGACGGCGAGCTTTGGGGCCGCGGCGCCTGCGACATGAAGGGCGGCGTGGCGGCTTCGGTCGCCGCCGCCTTGCGGTTCGTCGCTAGGGCAGCGTTCGCGGGTTCGATCAGCTTCCTCATCACCGGCGACGAAGAAGGCCCCGCAGTCAACGGCACGGTCAAGCTCATCGACTGGGCGCTCGCCGAGGGGGAGACATTCGACCATTGCATCCTCGGCGAATCGACCTCGGTCGAGACGGTCGCCGACACGATGAAGCACGGCCGGCGCGGCTCGCTCAACGGACGGGTCACGATTCGCGGCCGCCAGGGCCACGCGGCTTACCCGCATATCGCCGACAATCCGATTCGGGCGCTCGCGCCGGTCCTGACGGCGCTTATCTCGCCGCCGCTCAATTCCGGCAACGCCGACTTCGAGCCGACGAACCTCGAAGTGGTCTCGGTCGACGTCGGCAATCCGGCGTACAACGTTATCCCCGGCGAGGTGCGCCTTAGGTTCAACGTCCGCTTCAACGATCTGTGGACGCTCAATTCGCTCTCCGCGGAGATCAAGCGCCGGGTGGCGGCGGCGGACGGGGCCAAGCGCGCGACGGTGACTTTCGAGCCGAGCAACGCGGTCGCCTTTCTCACCAAGCCCGGGCCGTTCACCGATCTCGTCGCAAAAGCCGTGAGCGACGTGACCGGGCGAAAGCCTGCCCTTTCGACCGGCGGAGGGACTTCCGACGCGCGCTTCATCAAGAACGCCTGTCCGGTGGTCGAACTTGGCCTCGTCAACGCCACCATTCACGCCGTCAACGAGCGGGTCGCGCTCGACGATCTCGAAGCGCTGTCGCGCATCTATGAGCGGGCGCTCGAGCTTTATTTTGCTCCAGGTTCGCTGTAGTCCACCCGAACCAGATAGAGGCCGCAAGCTGGCGCCACCTGGCCGCAGCGGCTGCGGTCGGCGGCCTTGAACGCCGCCTTGAACTCATCCGCACTCCAGCGCCCCGTTCCGACCTCGATCAGCGAGCCCACCATCGAGCGCACCTGGCGATGCAGGAACGACCGCGCGCTCGCTTCGAATAGAACTTCATCGGCCTCGCGCGTCACGTCGAGCCGGTCGAGGGTGCGGATCGGCGAATTCGCCTGGCATTGCGAATCGCGGAAGGTGGAGAAGTCGTGCCGGCCGATGAGCGCGCGCGCGGCCGCGTGCATCGCCTCCGCGTTGAGGCGGGGCTTCACCCGCCAGGCCGAGCCGCGCTTGAAGGTGAGGGGCGCGCGGCGATTGACGACGCGATAGCGATAGTGGCGGGCGGTGGCGCTGTGGCGCGCGTCGAAATCGGCGCTCACTCGCTCCGTGCCGACAATCGCAACCGGATGAGGATGAACGAGCGCGTTGAGCCCCTCACTCAGGCGAAACGGCTCCCAGTCGCGCTCGAGGTCGACATGCGCGACTTGGCCGAGCGCATGCACGCCCGCGTCCGTGCGCCCCGCGCCATGTGCGGTCGCGCGGGCGCCGGTCATGGCGAAGAACGCGCTCTCCAATACTTCCTGGACCGAGAGGCCGTTCTCCTGTCGCTGCCAGCCGACGAACGGCGTCCCGTCATATTCGAGCGTGAGCTTATAGCGCGGCATACGCCGCCCGGACCGGCTCGCGGCGAGCCGCCGCGATGGCTTCGTCGAGCACTTCGTAGACGCGCGGGTCGCTGCAGCGGGAGACGTTGAAGCGCAGGCAGCCGCGCGCATCCTCCGAGGCGCTGAACGCGGGTCCGGGCGCGAACATCACTTTCCTCGTCAGCGCATAGCGGGCGACGTCGGCGGCGCTGACGCCATCGGGCAGGCGGGCCCACAAATAGATGCCGGCGCGCGGCTCGATCCAGGGCGCGAGGCCGTGCGCGCGCATGGTCTGCAACGTCCGCCCCATCGCGTCGGCGAGCTTTCGCCGAAGCCCGTCGAGATGCCGGCGGTACCCGCTTTCCGTCAGAACGCGATGGAGGATCGCGGCCCCCGTCGCGCTGTTGCCCATTGTTGTCGCAAGCTTGAGGTCGACGAGTTGCGGGATCCAGTTCGGACGCGCTGCGATGTAACCGCAGCGCAAGGCGGCGCCGACCGCCTTCGTGGCGCTTCCCACCTGGAGAACGCGGCGAAAGCCGTCGAGGGCGGCAAGCCTGGTCGAAGGCTCCGCTTCGAAATCCGCGAAAGTGTCGTCTTCGAGGATCAGCACGTCGTGCTCTTCAGCCAGCCGGAGCACGCGGTGGACAGTCGCCGCCGAGGGCGTCGCGCCCGTCGGATTATGCAGGCCGCCGGTGGTGAGATAGAGGCGCGGGCGATGCTCGGCGAACAGGCGCTCAAGTTCGGCGACATCGGGGCCGTCGGGAGTCATCGGGACCGTGACGACGGTCACGCGGTTGGCGCGCAAGAGCGAGTGGAAATTGAAGTAGCAAGGGTCATCGACGACCACCGTGTCATTCGGACTGACCAGGAACCGGCAGGCGAGATCGAGGGCCTGCGAGCAGGAATCGGTGACGACGATCTGGTCGAAATCGGCCATCACGCCTCGCTCGGCAAGACGCACGGAGAAGAGCCGCCGAAGCGGAGCGTGGCCGAGCGGTTCGTCATATTGGCGGCGACTCGCAAAATCGGCGCGCGCTGCGAGCCGCATCGCCCGCTGGACGCCAAGGTCAAGCACCCACGAGTCGGGCAGCCAACCGGCGCCGGGGCAAATGAAATCGGGCGCGCCCGTCATCGCGTGCCGGTTGATCCATGACGGATCGATCGCGGGCTCGGGCGGCGGATCGGCCGCAGAGAGCGTGAGCGGGCGGCTGGCGCCCGCGACGAAAAATCCTGAGCCACGCCGGGCGACGACCGCGCCTTCGGCGGCGAGGCGGTCGTAAGCCTCGACGACCGTCGATTTCGAGACGTCGAGCTTGAGGGCAAGCTCGCGCACCGAGGGGAGGCGCGCGCCGCGCGCCAGCGCGCGGCTCGCTATGCGGCCGCGAATGAACGCCGCAGTGGTCTCGACGCGGGAAGCGGGCCGATCGTCCATGAGTGTCGCTCGAACTGTACAGCCAGTGGATTGGTACAGTTTGGTGCAACTGTACTGAACTGTCTCTGGCGCCGCAAGCCCTCAAGCCGGATGCTGGATGGGGAAAGGACGAATCCAATGACCATCGGAAGCCGTGCGTTTCACTCTGTCTGGGCTGGCGCGAGCCGGGCGGCGGCCTGGCCGTTTCGCGTCGCCGCCGCCCGCGCGACGCTTCGGACGCTCGCCAACATGGACCGCCGCGAGCTCGCCGACATCGGTCTCACTCGCTGCGACTTGCGCGATGCTTCCGCATTGCCGCTCGACCGCGATCCGAGCGGGCTCCTCGCCGCGCGTGCTCGCGAACGCCAGGCGAACGCGTTCACGGCGCCGCCTACCGCATGGGACACGGACGGCTCGGGTGAAGACCCGCGCGGCGAGCCGAGACGAAAGCGGCCATCGCCGCGTTCCGCATCGTCACGAGCCGTAGTCAGAACAGGCTGAGCTGCGCGCCGGCGTCGCTCGCCGCCGGGATCGGCTTGCGGAAGAGGTCGGTGCGCAGCGCGCGCGATGTCTCGCTATAGCCGAGGCGGCGCGCGGCCATCTCGAACCGGCGCCCGATCATCCAGGCGTAGGGGCCGGAGCCCGCCATGCGCCGGCCCCACTGGGCCTCATAGTCCTTGCCCTCGCGCATCGACTGCATGAGCTTGACCGCGCGGTTGAGCCGGTCGGGATAGTTGACCTGCAGCCATTCGCGGAACATGTCGCGCAACTCGCCGGGCAGCCTCAGCACGACATAGGCCCCCTCGCGCGCGCCGGCGGAATAGGCGCGGGTCAGGATCGTCTCCAATTCCTCGTCGTTAATCGCCGGAATGATGGGCGCGGCCATAACCCCGGCCGGCACACCGGCGTCGTTGAGCGCCTCAATCGCCTCGAGCCTTTTCTGCGGGGTCGGAGCGCGCGGCTCCATCCGGCGCGCGAGCGTGCGATCGAGCGTCGTCACCGAGACAAAGACCTTGACGAGGCCCTCGCGCGCCATCGGCGCCAGAAGGTCGAGGTCGCGCAGAATAAGGTTCGATTTGGTGACGATGGAGAGCGGGTGGCGGGCCTTCGCCAGCGTCTCGATCAGCGACCGGGTGATGCGATATTGCCGCTCGATCGGCTGATAGGGGTCGGTGTTGGCGCCGAAGGCGATGGGCGCGGGCTTATATTTGGGCGACGCCAGCTCCCGCTCCAGAAGCTCGGCGGCGCGTTCCTTGGCGAAAAGGCGGGTTTCGAAATCGAGCCCGGCCGAGAGCCCCATATAGGCGTGGCTCGGCCGCGCATAGCAGTAGAAGCAGCCATGCTCGCAGCCGCGATAGGGGTTGATCGATCGGTCGAAGCCGATGTCCGGCGATTCGTTGCGGGTGATGATGGCCTTGGGCTTTTCCCACGTGACCTCGGTCGCGAGTGGCTCTGGCGCCTCCTCGCGCGTCCAGCCGTCGTCGAAGTCCTCCCGCTTCTCAAGCTCGAAGCGGCCGGAGGCGTTGGTCGCGGCGCCGCGCCCGCGCCTGAGCTCGGCGGGAAGGATGCGTTCGGCGATGGCCTCGGGGCGGTGGCGGGGGTCGACGGGGGAGGAGCGGATCAAGGTCGCGTTCATAGGCCTGTTTCATAGCTGGGAATTTGGAACAAATCATGAACATGACTTAGGCTTGCGCTAGTATGAAGTCAAGGCGAAGAATGTGACCTCCCTAGGCGGCATCCGAACAAAGCTACGCTATTGGACGTATAAGGCTTTGGAGTTCATCTCTCTCGCTTCCCCGCTCGGTGAAGACCGGACCACCTACGCGGTCTCCCGGAATGAAGAAGCCCTTGCCAAGCAATGCAGCGCGGCACGCCGCCCAGACTAGACCATTCAAATCTCCAGTAACTGAGCGTATAAGATTGTTATCGCGCGTCATCCAGTTGTGCAATTTTTAGATTATTAATATTCTCAACACCGAAATAACGCTTCTGC
Source organism: uncultured Alphaproteobacteria bacterium (assembly GCA_963696665.1). Classification (GTDB taxonomy): domain Bacteria; phylum Pseudomonadota; class Alphaproteobacteria; order Rhizobiales; family Beijerinckiaceae; genus Roseiarcus. The sequence goes on along the minus strand of CAVOLE010000008.1, from coordinate 215,308 downwards.
TTTGGCTACTAACGCCGCTAATAAAAGCCAATGTTATCGTCCCTATCGCATAGATTGTCCACAAGCTCACAAGCACACCGAGATATAATCGACTATAAGTTCCAACTATGGGTATATCCCAAACAAAGACCCTTTCAAGTGTTTTTTTGTACATCACTCACAACGCGCATACCATCAAATAATATGAATATGACAACAACTGATCCAAAGATTAACCCAGATAACATTCCGCGCCTAAGCGATACTTTCGGGATACCTGCTTCTCTACTCGCAAGCGTCCGCGGATTATCCGCTATATCGCTCGCCTCTATTACTTCCATTCGACGATATACCGCGACGCCAGTCGCACGTGTTAGAAACTTCCTGAGCGAGGGAAGTGGGATTTTTCCTAAGGTCGCGTCTATCAAGATACACGCGTGAACAGTAACTTTGGTGCCAAAATCACGAAATGGAAGAAAGTCATCGCCCACAATATCACTTAAATATTCTACGGAATTTGGCTCACTTAGCATCACGTCGCAAGCCTGCGATTTTGAGTGACTATCACCGAGCACACGTGCTACAGAACTTGAACCAGCATACAATATAGTCCATCCCGCTTTTGCTATGTAGTACTCATAAAACTGTTTGTGCGGCAATCGCAAATTATTTTGTCCTCCCGCTGGATCCGGTACGAACAAACTAGCAGTGGCGACCTCGCTGCATATCCTCTCGACCCGGTCCGCGCGTGTCTCGTCTTTAAAGCGTTCCTCAAACGATCTAACACCTGCTGAGATGTCCTGATTGACTCCGTGTGTCTGCGCTAATTGAAATACCGCGTCGTAAGCGGCTCTAATTATGTCGTTGAAACTCTCGCGCCGAACAGTGTTCCTGGCTTCTAAGACTGCCATCCTCCAAACAACCACCATTGTGAAGAGTTCCCTTATCTCATGGGGGAGCAGCAGGTATCGGGCTCCTGTCGGAGTTCTGTGCTTGAATTGGTCTTGCCGAAGTTCTTCTTCCTTTCTGTCATACGCCGCTCGAATGTAGTATTCAAGGAGAATGGCACTTGTCACATCATGACCTTTTCGTCGAAAATCCTCGATCTTACTCCAGATCGTTGCTACCACCGGTAGCATCGAGGGCCGTGAGACGATATCAAGGAAAGGAGGATTGCTGGTGGTCGCCTCAACGATTTTAGCTCCAAGGTTGTCACCGAACCCATCGGCCACCACTCTGACCTCATCAATAGTCAACGGAGTTAATTCCCACAGTTGGGTATAAGCATAAGCTCCAGTGGTGCTAGTTCTAAGTGTTACGTTCTTCTTCACTTCATCAATAAAACAATTCGGCCTACCTGTATAAATGACCTTTGTGCCGGGATAAGCCATTCTCCACAACGCGTTGAAATGCTCATGTCGGTCATAAGCTCGGCCCGCATGTCGCAATTCATCAAATCCTTCAAATATTAAGACTACTTCTCCGGCTTCAATCAAGTTCAAAATCTGACGGGGATTCAAAGCATATCGTGCTGCCCAAGCAGATATGAATGTGAGCGGGTCAGCTTCCGCGGGATTTTGACCTCTTAGCTCTATTAGCAATGGAATTCGCTCGTCAGGCGCACCATTCTTCACGTAGCGTGAAGCCCAGTCTGCACAGAACTTAAGCATCGCGGTGCTCTTCCCGCGCCCATATTCTGCCGTAATCGCAAGCTGCCGGCGGCTTGTATCCACTCCCACTCAGAGAAAATCGTCGATAGCGCATAACGCGTCGTGTCTCCGTCGCGCTGCACGTGCGGATCAATGAAAGTCTTCTGCAGGGTCGCGGTTGTTCCTCCTAGTTTGTCTTTATTAAAACGTTGGAGGAGTTCTCGCGCATAGTTATCTAGCTTCAATCCCCTTTTGAGAAGCTCGTTTTGCGATATGATGACGATTGGATATGAAGTGCTACTTTGAGTTGTCGCAATCTGCTCCTCGGTCGCCTAGTATACTGCGTATATTGTTGCACCCTCGACCGTACCACCGCTGGCCAAAAATTCCCCAATGCGAGTTTCTAATTCCTGCGCGCTAGGTTTGCGCTCGAACAGAAAGACCATTAATGGCATAGAATCTGTCGGTGAGGACGACGCAACGTAAATCTGCCCTATCCAAACCCGCCACTGGTCGCGCCATCCCGCCTCCCGGATCTCTGCCTCCGAGAACGCCGCACTGAAGATCTGCCGAACAAACAAATGCCACGGCTGAGCCTCCGGCGGGTCGCTGATCTTCTGTCGCCAGTTAACTACAACTTCGCTGGCAGGCGGGTCAGGCCTCCTTGCTAATAATCTCCTGAATTCTGCAAGAGCGAGGAGCCTAACGTCGTTTTCGTTTTCGCTTTTAGCCAATTCGTTGACAATCAGCGTGGTCGGCCCAACCCATCGCAAAATCGTCAATCTGCCAATCTTATAGAAAAAATATATCGCAAATAAATACATTATAACGAGACCGACTGTAACTCCCCCACCTATAGCCGGCGTCGCCTCCGGAGATAGCGACCATCCGGTTTCTTTGTTAACTACATCGAATAGCAAAGTCTTAGCTGTTGACGTTTCCGAACCAGTTATAGTTTTGACAAACAGGGCACTAAGTGCGGCCATCGACGCAACGAGCGAAAGCGCAAAGCTAGCCTTAGATTTCTCTGGCTTGGTGCGCAACCAGACAATATAACCAATCGACACAATTAAAGCTAAGATCAGAATAAGGTCAACTGTTTCGTTCAATGATGGTGGCCACATAGGGTAAGTCTCTATCTAGCGCATCGTTATACTTAAGCCATTGGTCGATAGCTTAAAACAAGGACACTAAAATACGGAGCAAGGGCCGGCGCCGATCAATTCGAGAACGTGTTGCAGTCGTTGATATTGCCGCTCTTCAACCCCGCCGTCAGCCATTTCTGCCGCATCGCCGAGGAGCCGTGGGTGAAGCTGTCGGGCACGGCGTAGCCGCGCGCGGCCGTCTGCAGTCGGTCGTCGCCGATCGCCTGCGCCGTCGCCAGCGCCTTTTCGACATCGCCCGGTTGGAGGATTTTCCATTTGTCGTTGGCGTGGTTCGCCCACACGCCGGCGAGGCAATCGGCCTGCAGCTCGATCCGCACTGAAATTGCGTTGGCCTGGGTCTGGCTCACCTGCTGCTTCAAGTTGTCGGCTTTGTCGAGAATGCCGAGCAGATCCTGGACGTGATGGCCGATCTCATGCGCCACCACATAGGAATAGGCGAAGTCGCCGCCGCCGCCATACTTGTTCTTCATATCGCGAAAGAACGACGTGTCGAGATAGACCTTCTTGTCGATCGGGCAGTAGAACGGCCCCATCGCCGCTTGCGCGCCGCCGCATCCCGAGCGAGTCGCCCCGTCATAGATGACGAGCGTCGCCGGCTGGTATTGGACGCCGGTCTGGGCCGGCAACACCTCGGACCATACCGCCTCCGTGCCGCCGACCACCTTGGCGAGAAACTTGCGCGTGGGATCGTTCGGATCGACGGGGGCCGTCTGCGGCGGCGCACTCTGTTGCTGACCGACGCCCATCATCTCGGCCCCGCTGATCAGCACCTGGGGCGAAATGCCGGTGAAATAGCTGATGGCGAAGATGACGACGATGGCGCCAAGGCCGAGCCCGCCGGCCCCCACCGCGCGGCCGCCCTGTCCGCGCCGGTCCTCGATATTCGAGGAGGATGGCATGTTTTCGTATTCCATGACCCACTCCTAGGAAAATGCCGGTTAACGCGTTTTAACCATCCTATCAGACAAAGCGCTGACGGAGTAGCGGTCCAGCGCCCCCGCGCGTCGCAAAGCCTTTGTTCAGGCCTTTGCCGGACAGTGTCTGGACTTTGACTCGCAAAGGCTCCGCGCCCATGCCGCCGACTTATTCGCTCGTCGTGCCGATCTTCAACGAGGAGGCCGTCATTCCGGTCTTGCTGAAGCGCCTCGACGCCCTCATCGAGGCGTTCGACGCCGAGGCTGAGGTGATTGTCGTCGACGACGGATCGAGCGATACGAGCGCAATCGTGATCGAGGCCAAGGCGCGCGCCGACAAGCGCTACCGGCTGATCAAGCTGTCGCGCAACTTCGGCCACCAGATCGCAATCACGGTCGGGCTCGACTACGCCGCCGGCCGCGCGGTCATCGTGATGGACGCGGATCTGCAGGACCCGCCCGAAGTCGTGCTTGAGATGGTCGCCAAATGGAAGGAGGGCTACGACGTCGTCTCCGCCGAGCGCGCCTCGCGCCGAGGCGAAAGCCGCTTCAAGCGGGCCACGGCGCATCTGTTCTACCGCCTCATGGGTCGGCTCGGCGACGTATCGATGGCCCATAACGCCGGCGATTTCCGCCTGGTCGATCGTCGCGCCCTCGACTGTTTTCTCGCCATGCCCGAGCACGACCGGTTCGTGCGCGGCATGTTCGCCTGGATCGGGTTCCGTCAAGCGACGGTGACCTTCGACCGTCCGCCACGCGCCGGGGGAATCAGCAAATATTCGCTGCGCAAGATGATCGGGCTTGCGGCGAACGGAATCATCTCGTTCTCCGACGCGCCGCTCCGCCTGTCGCTGTGGGCCGGCGCCGCTGTGTCTGCGCTCGCCTTCGTCTATGGGTTGAGCGTGATCGGGCGGTGGGTGTTCGGCGACCCGAGCCTCGAGCGCGGCTGGAGCTCGACCATCGTGGCCATCGCAGCGCTCGGGGGCGCCAATATGTTGATGACCGGAATCATCGGGCTCTATGTCGGGCGCATCTATGCCGAGGCGAAGGGCCGCCCGCTCTATATCGTCGAGCGCGCGGTCGGCTTTGAGGAGGCGCCGACCGCCGCTCGACGGCCGGCGGCGACGCTGAACTAGAGAGGCCCGCGAAAACGGGGGCCGGTCTTCCGAAGGACGCGCTCATGCGAGATCGCATTGCCAGCGCGCGCGTTTTGCGCTTTACCCCCGGGCGGCGCGCCCCAACGGGCCGGTAGCTCAATGGTTAGAGCCGGCCGCTCATAACGGTCTGGTTGCAGGTTCGAGTCCTGCCCGGCCCACCAGCCTCTCGGGTTACGCCAACGCCGCGCGGGAGCGCAGAGACTCGATCGCCGCATCGGCTAGCTTGAGCCCCACCAGCGCTTGCGACAGAGTGAGCGCCGGCGCCTGCGAACGGTCGCGCAGGCAGGCCAGAAAATGATCCTGCTCGTTCCGCAGGGGATCATCCGCCTCGGCCGCAGGATAGCTTGTGCGACGCCCCTCCGCGTAGACGTCCAGGCCCGTTCCAACAACGAGCTCGCAGCTGCCGCGGCTCCCCACCACTTCCACGCGGTCAGGCGGCAGGTCTCCGTCGGCGAATGTCCAGGCCGTCCGCAGGTCGCAAATGACGCCGGTCGCCGTGGTTGCCGACACCGCTGTCATCGATCGGGCGCCAATGCCTTCGGAACGGCGGGCGACAACCGAATGGAAGTCTGAATTGGTGACCCACTGCGCAATGTCGATGTCGTGAATGAGAGTCATCAGTACAGGATCATCGTCGGAATAGCGGACAGCGTGGCTGTCGTCCCGGTAACGCCGGGAATTCACATAGATCACCTCGCCGATAGCCCCCGAGCGCACAGTTTCAACCATCCGGGCGTGATCCTGCGAAAAACGCAAGACATGGCCGGGCATGAGGAAGCCCGTGGAGCGGCGCGCCGCGGCAAGGAGCGGCACAGCGGCGCTCGCCGACGGCGCAACGGGCTTCTCGAGCAGCACAGCGAGGTTTCGCTCAAGCGCACGCACGCCAATCTCGACATGCGACACGCACGGAGTTGCGATGATGATGGCGTCGGCCTCGACCGCGTCGATCAGCCGCAGGGGGTCGGTCAGGCATTCTTCGACGCCAAACCCGGCTCGGATCGGCTCGAGCGCGGCGGGATTGGCGTCGGCTACGCCCGCCACCTTCACGTCCGGCCTCTTGAGCAGCCGGCTCAGATGCTCCTTGCCGAAGGCGCCCGCGCCAGCAAGCAGCACCCGAACGGGACGGAATGATATCGCCGAGCCAGCCTCATGCGAATTCGTCATTCTGGATGCCGCCATCTTGAGATACGATCCTGCCCGCTGTCATCCGCATGTTATTCGCGACGGCAAAACGACAGATCACGAGCCGTTGAACATGCAAGGGAGGGAGTGATGAACAGTAAAGCTTTATCCTGCGTGCAGGCGATTGCCGCCGCAGGCATTTTGACGTTTTCTGGCTATGCGGCCACGACCGCGTTCGGCGAAGATGCGTCCGGCGTGCCGGACAGCGCGCTCAAGGGCAAGAAGGTGGCTTACGTCGCCTGCTCGGACCTCAATCGCTGGTGCCGGGAATTCAGGCATCAGCTTGTTCCTGCGCTCCAGGCTAAAGGCGTGATCGTGACCGATCTGCAGGACCCATACGACCCCGTTCTGCAAGCCCAGCATCTCGATCAGGCCGTCGCTCAAAAGCCCGATCTCATCGTCCTTCTCGCGACCAACGCCCGCTCCGTGATCCCAGGCCTCAGGAGAGCCAAGGCCGCCGGCATTCCGGTCATCAATCTCATCGGGCCGCCGGTCCCCGAGTCGGAGCCCTACTACAAGGCGTCGATCGAAAATAATCATCGGGAATTGGGCGAGTTCGCCGCGACCGACCTTGTCGAGGGCCTGAAGAAGGAAGGCCGCAAGACGGCGAATATCTTCGTCGTCACTGGCGCTCAGGTTCAGCCGGAAGTGGCCGTGCGCATGGACGGCTTCAAGTCGGTAATGGACAAATATCCCGAATACAAGATCGTCGACATCCAGGACGGCAACTGGGACCAGGGCAAGACGGCAGAGATCGCCCGGACGCTGTTCGCCAAATATGCTGACAAGGGTGGCATCCAGGGCGCCTTCGGCATGGCCGATCATATGGCGGCCGGCATCATCGAGGCCGCCCAGCAGGCTGGAATTCCGGTCGGCGTGGACAAGGACGGTCTCGTGGTGGTGGCCAGCAATTGCTTCAAGATCGGCACGGTCAACATCGCCAACGGCACGCAATATGGCTCGGCGACGCAGGCGGCCGATCCGACCGCGGCGTTCGTCCTGCCGCTTTTGGAGAAGGCGCTCGCCGGCCAGGAGATTCCGAAGCGGTCGCTGATGACCGAGGGCAGGATCACCAAGGAGACCCTCGACAAGTACCGGGACTATTGCAGCGCCGCGTAAGGTTCGCGCGCTGTTCCGGGCTCTTCGGCCGACGCAAGGGATGGGTTAGGAGTGTCAATGGCCGATGCTCCTCTGGCGCTGGAGGTGCGTAGCGCCACCAAGGCGTTCGGGCCCATCGTCGCGCTCAACAACGTGTCGTTCACGTTGCGGCGCGGCGAGATTCACGCTCTTGTTGGACACAACGGCGCCGGCAAGAGCACGCTCGTCAAGACGCTCGCCGGCGTCGTCTCACCCGATCAGGGAGAGATCCTGGTCGAAGGGACGCCTGTCACACTGTTGAGCGCCCGGCAGGCGCAAGCCGCCGGCATCGCGGTTGTCGAACAGGAGCTCAGCCTCGTGCCGGCGCTGACGGTGCTGGAGAACATCCTGCTCGGGCGCGTTGGCGGCCGCCTTGGCTCGCGTCGAGACGACCGGCGCCAGGTCCAGGCCCTCATGACGCGGCTTGGGCTAAGCGACGTCGGGCCCGACACCGTGGTCGAGGATCTCTCAATGGCCGAGCGTCAGCTCATAGAGATCGCGCGCGCGCTCAGCCGCAACGCGCGCATCCTGATCCTCGACGAGCCGACGGCGACCCTGGGCGAGCGGGAGATCCAGCGCGTCTTCGCCGGCGTCCGCGAGCTGGCCAGCGCAGGGAGCAGCGTCATCTTCGTCTCGCATCGGCTCGGCGAGGTTTTGGATCTGTGCTCTCGCGTCACGGTGCTGCGGGACGGCCGGATGATCGCGTCCGAGCCCGCCGCCGAAATGGATCGACAAAAGATCGTCGAGCTCATGCTCGGCAAGGTCGCCGAACGGAGCAAGGTCGAGAGGCGCGGCGCCGGAGCCCGCGAGGGCCACGTCGTGATCGACCAGCTCTCCGTGCCAGGACATGTCGCCGATTTCGGACTGCGGGCGAGCGACGGCGAAATCGTCGCCATCGCAGGCCAGGTGGGCTCGGGCGCGAGCGAGGTCCTGCGCGCTCTCGCGGGGCTCGTGCCGGACGCGCGCGGCCACGTGTCGATCGCGGGCCGCGCCATGCGGCTCGGCGCCCCGCAGCGGTCGATCCAGGCGGGCGCGGTGTTTGCTTCGAACGACCGCAAGAGCGAGGGGTTGTTCCTGCGCCAGTCCGTCGCCCGCAACCTTCTGGCGACTCGCCTGAAGGCGGTGAGCCACGGCGGCGTTCTCAACCGAGGCCTTTCCTCAGCGCTTGCGCAGCGTCTCGCCGGATTGATCGGGTTCGACCGCAAGCGGCTCGGCGCCGCAGCGGAAACGCTCAGCGGCGGCAACCAGCAGAAAGTGTTCCTCGGACGCTGCCTTGAAAAAGAGGGTGTGGTTCTGCTCATGTTCGACGAGCCGACCCGTGGTGTCGACGTCGGCGGGCGGGCCGATATTCACAATCTCATCCGCCACGCCGCATCGACCGGCGCCTGCGTCATCTTCGCCTCCACCGAACTCGACGAGATCGTCGACCTCGCTGACACGGTGGTCACGATGTTCGCCGGCCGGATCACGCGGATCGCTCGGCGCGAGGACATGACAGCGTCGGATATTCTCGCCGAGATAACTCACGGCGAAGCGAAGATGGCCGCTGCGTGACCGGTGTCGACTCGACCACGGCCAAGTCCGCTGGCTCGCCCGCCGCCGGGGGAATCGCGCGCTTCAACGCGGCGACGCTTGCGGTCTACGCCTTCGTGGCTCTGCTTGCGGCCCTCATCATTTTCGGCGCCTTCGCGACGCCGGGCTTCCTCTCCATCAGCAACCTCAGCGCGATCCTCACCTCGACCGCGTTTGTCGGCATCATCGCGGTCGGTTCGACGCTGATCATGCTCTCCGGCAGCCTCTTCTCCATTTCGCTGGGCACGACGACCGCGATCACCGCGATCTTGTTCATGTTCCTGCTGCATTATGGCGTGGTCGCCGCGATCGTCGGCACCTTGCTGGTTGGGACCGCCATTTTCGCGATCCAGGGCGCGCTGGTCGGTTTGATCGGCGCCAATCCGATCATCGTCACAATCGGCGCCGGCGCCATCCAGGAAGGCGTTATCGGCTGGCTTTCGCCGGGAGACATCACCCCGCCCGCAGGAGCCAATATCGAGTTTCTGGCGCGCACCATCTTCGGCTTGCCGTTCTCGGTCTATGTGTTCCTTGGGTTGGCGCTCGTCCTCGATCTCGCCATGCGCCACACACGGTTCGGGCTGGAGCTCTATCTCTTGGGCGAAAACCAGCCGGCCGCGCGCGCCGCTGGACTGCGGGTCGCGCTTCTCACCACCGCGGCTTTCGCCGTCGCCGGTTTTTGCGTTGCCGTGACGGGCGTTCTCGTCGCGGGCTTCGCTCAGAACGTCAATCTGCAGGTCGCGGGGACCTATACGTTCGACGCCATCGCGGCGATCCTCGTCGGCGGCAGCGCCGTCACCGGCGGCTGGGGCTCGGTCGGCCGCACCGTCATCGGCGCGCTGATCATTGCGACCGTGACCGACATGCTCCTGCTCGTTGGGGCCAGCACGGGCATGCAGATCCTGGTCAAGGGTCTGATCGTGACGATGGTCGTCGTGCTGCTCCACTTGTCGCGCCGCGAGCGACGATCGCTATGACTTTGAGCACGGAGACATCGACCCGCAGAACTCCGATGTCCAGGCGCGTGCGCACGTCCATGCCATACGCTTTACTGGCGATCATGGGCCTGGCGCTTTTTGTGCTGCCGCAATTCTCCGGCCGACAGGCATCGGCGTTCAATGTCTACGATGCGCTCCAGCTGTGGTCGGCTTATGGGCTGGTCGCGCTTGGCGTCGGGCTGACAATGATTGTCGGGGAATTCGATTTTGGCGTTTTGGGCGTTTTCGCGCTCTGCCCGATGATTGCGGTCAAGCTTGGCGAATACAATCTGTTCCTCGGCCTCGGAGCGGCTCTTGCTGTCGCGGCGCTTGTCGGCTTCCTCGAGGGCGCGATCGTCGCCAAGCTGCGAGTCCATTCCATGCCGGTGACGCTCGGCTTCTACATCGCGCTTCTCGGAGCGAACATCGCAATCGGAAACTCCCAGAGCGTGTCGTTTTCGAATCTCGACGTCGGCTCGGCGCTCGACGAGGTCAAGCTCTCCATCTTGTCCTGGCGCAGCATCATCGCCTTCATCGTCTTCGCGCTCGTCTTCCTCATCATGCGCTTCACCCATATCGGGCGCGACATCCGCGCGGTCGGAGGAGACCGGCGCGCCAGCCGCATGGTGGGCGTCGAGGTGGACCGGGTGCTGATCGGCGTCTTCGTCGCCTCCGCTGTGTGCTCGGGGCTGGGCGGCATCCTCTTGGCCTATAGCTTCGCCACCGCGCTTTCGAACCCCGGCCTCTATCCGCTGCAGTTTGCAGTTACGGCCGCCATCGTTGGCGGCGTAAGCTTGGTCGGTGGCGTCGGCGGCCCCGTCGGCATCGCCGCCGGAGCGCTGACGCTCAGTCTCCTGCAAGAGCTTTTCTCACTGCTCGCGGCGCCGACCTACCTCTCGAGCCTCATCACCGGCATATTGCTGGTGCTGGCGACTTTCGTCGCCGCGCCGGACTTGGGAGCGCGGTGGAAATCGTTCCGGTCGCCGCGCCTGCGCGCCCTTGATCGCGTCGCGTCATCGGTTCCCCAGGCGCCGAAATAATGCGATCGTCATTGCGAGCCATAGGGCGTCGAAAGACGCCCGTCCTTCCGGGCGGCTATGGCGAAGCAATCCAGGGGAACGAAGGGCCCCCACCTTCTCTGGATTGCTTCGTCGCTGCGTTCCTCGCAATGATGATCGCGATTAAGTCGGCGAGGCTGGACGGCCCCCCGTGAAATCCATGGCGAATATCTCGCCGCTGAGCAGCAACGCGATTTCGTCGCCGGGAAGCGGCTTCTGACATTCAGATTGCGGGTTGAGCCAGAAGTTCGATCCCGGCGGCAGCAAGAGAAAGAGGTCGCGCGCCTTGGCTTCGAGGCACGTTTCCGGCTCCTTCAGATAGGCGGATACGCGCTCCGGCGCGGTAAACGCGGGATGCCATGTCTTGCCCTTGAACTCGACGGTCGCAACGTTGATCTTCTCGTCGGGTTTGAGCGACCGCCGCCGCCCTTGTTCAAGCTCGGTCTCGGGCGTGAGAATGTAAAGCTCGCTGTCGAGCAGCGCGCGGTAGAAATCCGGGATCTTGGCTGGATTCGAGGCCGCTGACTGCATCAGCGTCTCGAGCGGGTTGACGGGCTCGAACATTGCTCAACCTCTCTGCTCAGAATTCGCCCTCACCGCTTGGCCGACCGATCGTCGAGAGCGCGATAAATCGTATTGCGCGACACGCCAAGCCGCCGGGCGGTCTCGCTGACGTTGTTGCCCGTCTCGGCATAGGTGGACATGACCTGCGCGCGATGCCGGCCTTGGAGGGTCGAGCCGCGCCTCGCTTCGATTTGCGGAGCTGCGATCACGGCGGCTTCCGGAAAGTCGATGACGGAATCTTCCGTCTGAAGGGTGAGGCGAGACAGCACATTGCGCAGCTCGCGAATATTGCCGGGCCAGGCGCATGTCGCGAGATGTTCGGCCAAGTGCGGGCTAAGGGTTCTCAAGGGGTCGATCGTCGCCAGAAGGTGCGCGGCGATCGCCTGAAAATCCGATCGCTCGGCAAGCGGCGGCAAAGTCACCTCTAGCGTATTGAGGCGAAACATGAGATCCGAGCGGAAACGGCCTTTGGCGATGGATTCACTGAGATCGGCATTGGTCGCCGATATCAGGAGCACATCGACCTGACGCTTCGCCCCGCCGACCGGCCGCACCGTCCAGTCATCGAGAAAGCGAAGCAGAACGGCTTGCAGCGTCACTGGCATGTCGCCGATTTCGTCGAGGAAGAGAGTCCCGCCGTCGGCCTCCTTGACCAGCCCCGTGGATCCGCCCCTGCGGGCGCCGGTGAAGGCTCCCTCGCCATAACCAAACAGTTCGGCCTCGATCAGGCTCTCAGGCAAGGCGGCGCAATTGACAGCGACAAAAGAGCCACTGCGCCCGCTCGCATTATGCGCGTGCCTCGCGAGTTGCTCCTTCCCCGTGCCCGTCTCCCCTCGAATCAGGATCGGCATCTTGCGCTGCGCCGCAGCCTCGGTCTGCCGGACAATGCGAGCGACGACCGGATCGACTGAGATGAACGGCGTGGGCGGAACGGGAGGAGCCGCGACCCGGGGTCTCACGACCGCGCGCTGCATCGGGGACATGTTGGGATGTTCGATCGTAGCGACGAAACTGCTGCCCACCTCATCCTGCAGGCGTTGGCGTTCACGCAAACGCCCCTCATCCATGAAGGAGGCAAATCGCGTCCTGAATATATCCGTGAAGCTGCGGCCAGGCGTCGTCGGCAAACCATGCAACAAAATGCGCGCCGCCTGATTGGCGGCCAGTATGCGGCCTGTGTCGTCGACTGCGATGAGTCCGGCTGTGAGCGTATGCAGATATTCGCCGCGATTGTGAAAGGCGATCAAGATGTCGCGATGGTGGCGCTCACGAAAGAGCCCGTTCTCGATCTGTGTCGCGGCCATGCAGACGAGCGCGGCGGTGTGCGATTGACGGGAGACGCAATCGGACGAAGCATCAAGGATGCCCGCCAGTGAGCCATCGGGCGCAAAGATCGGAGATGCAGCGCAAGTCAGCGAGCCGAAGCTCGGGAAATAATGCTCGCTGCCGTGGACGACGACCGGCCGCTTGAGGAACGCGGCGGTGCCGATCCCGTTGGTGCCGCAAAGCGGCTCCGACCAGAGCGTTCCAGGACGGATGTTCTTGGCTTCGGGGGTGTCAGCGAAACTCTTGTCGGCGACGATATCGAGCAACAGACCCTCGGGCGTCGCAAAGGCGATGAGGAAATTCGAGCCGGCGATTTGCTCGTGCAGCGTTCGCATTTCCGCCAGCGCCAGACCGCGAACCAGGACACGCTGCTCCTGCTCGGACCGCAGGACCTTGGGGCTCGCCGAGTCGATTGACGGCGGCCTCGTCGAATCAAGGCCAAGCGCGACGCAACGCAGCCAGCTGTCATAGATGTCGACGGCGAGAAGATTGCTCGGGACTGCGCCCGATTGCCGCAGGATGCCATGCGCCTGGGTCGCCCGTTCCGCGACGGATAATTGCATCGGACCTCCACAGGTCGCGAGGCCCTCATGGCCCCTTGCACGCGATTCCCCCAGCAGTTTTTTGCGCACTTTAAAGCGGGAAGGATAGCGAACTCAAAACTGAAAGCAACCCTAGGACAACGTAATACTATAACATTACTCAGTCTCATCATCCCCATTACGTGCGGGGGAAGGCAGGGGATTTCATAACGCTCGCTCGAATAGCCGCCGCCAAACGGCAGTTGCATCCGAACACTGACGCGCGACTGTTTCGTGTCGCAACAAAACTGTTCAGCCATCTGCTCCTCGACGGAACAGCGCAGGCCTTAGACGGCCAGCAAGACACTGATTGATATCAGCGATTTAGAACGCTGGCACGCGGCTTGCGCTTCATTGCGCAACTGCGCGGAGCCGACCGACGTCATGGCTCTCGGTCCAACATCGGGAAGAAACATGAAGGCCTCCGTCCTCCACACCTATGACGAGACGCTGACGGCCAGGGAGTTCGTCAAGTACGAAGACGTGGCGGACCCTAAGATCAACGAACCGTCAGACGTCATTGTGCGCATCGGGGGCGCCGGCGTGTGCCGAACCGACTTGCACATCGTCGAAGGCATTTGGCGCAGCAAGGTCGAGGTCAATCTCCCTTACATCATGGGTCACGAAAACGCTGGCTGGGTCGAGGAAATCGGCAAAGGCGTGCAGGGGGTGAAAGTCGGCGACGCAGTCATCTGCCATCCGCTGGTCACCAGCGGGCATTGCTTGGCGTGTCGTCGCGGCGACGACATGCATGCTGAGGATAGCAGCTTTCCCGGCATCAACGCCAACGGCGGTTACGCGCAGTTTTTGCTGACGGGCGAGCGCACGCTGATCAAACTGCCGAAGACGCTCGCGCCGAAAGACGTCGCCCCCTACACCGATGCTGGCCTCACTGCCTATCGCGCGGCCAAGAAAGCGTCGCGACACCTCCTGCCGGGCGAATACGCCGTTGTCGTTGGCGCCGGCGGGCTCGGCCATATCGGCATCCAGGTGTTGAGCGCGCTTTGCGCCGCCGAAATCATCGTCGTTGACCGCGCTGAAAAGCCGCTTGGGCTCGCCAAGGACTGTGGCGCGAACCACGTGGTGAAGGCGGACGGCGACGAGGTCGACATAGTCCTGGCGTTGACAAAGGGCAGGGGCGCCGAGGCGGTGATTGATTTCGTCGGCGAGGGCGACGCGGTCGCCAAGGGCCTTGCGATGACTCGAAACGGCGGCAGCTATTACGTCGTCGGCTACGGCGGAAAGATCGACATTCCGACGATCGACATGATCACATCGGAAAAGACGATCGTGGGCAATCTCGTCGGCACTTATGCCGAGCTGGTCGAACTCATGGCGCTCGCGGATCGCGGGCTCGTCAACCTGCATACCCGCGAATACACGTTGAGCGCAGCGAACGACGCCTTGCACGACTTGCACGACGGCCGCGTCAACGGCCGCGCGGTCCTGATCCCGTGACTGACGAGAGCGATGGCCGCAACGATGCGCGACGGTCGGAGCCGGAAACTGACGCTTCGCGGGCGGGCCGCAAGGGCATGTTGGCCAGACACAAACTAATCGAAGCGATGATCGACAACAACTTGCGGCAACTCAAGTTCGACAGCGCGCGCGGCGGGGCCGACATCGAGCGCGCGTGCGCTTTGCGCGACATCGAGCGCGGCGGCGGTGACTCCGAGCCGGCCGAGCGTCTCGCCGAAATCGATCGCCGCATCGAGCGGCTCGAGGAAGAGCATCGAAGTCTCGTCGCTGAGCGCGAATGGCTCAACAGGTCCCTACTCGAATTTGACGATCAGGCGGCCGCAAAGGGGAGGTTTCTTACATGAACGCCGCGAGCGAGTCGATGGTTCGCGACGCCGGCGAACCGACTGAGGAAGATCGTTCGAAGGACGAGTTCTTCGTGAAGCTGGCGGATGTCGCCGAAGCGATGATCGCCGCGCACGGCAAAGACTTTGCGATGGGCGCGCTGGTTCTGACCGCCCGCTTCATCGCAGAAGGAAAGCCGCTCACCAAACGGGGAGCAAGGGTGAGCGAGTGAATGAAGGCCGCAACTCGGCGCCGATCCGCTTCGACGATCCACAGAGAACGGCGGGGCGGCGACTGAAAGCTGGCCAGGATCGACGACCGATCCAGAACGGAAGATTGACACGGAGGAGAACGCAATGACCGCAAGTCTGACGCTCAACAAGATTACCGCGCAGAAAGGCATCAGCATTGGCGAAGCCGCCAATCGCGTCGCCGATCTCGGCTGGACGCCGAGCTACGTCCAGGAGGCGATGACCTTCCCGACCGACTACAAAATTTCGAGGGTTCCCCGCGACCCGATGAAGCAGGTGCTGCGTTCCTACTTCCCCATGCAGGAAGAAAAAGACAACCGCGTCTACGGCGCGCTTGATGCGGCCTTGCGCGGCGACATGTTTCGGAATGTCGAACCGCGCTGGATCGAATGGATGAAGCTGTTCCTGGCGATCATTCCATTCCCGGAGATCTCGGCGGCGCGCTCCATGGCGATGGTTGGCCGCCTGTCGCCCGGCGAAGAGTTGCGCACGGGCTTCACCATGCAGATGGTCGACGAACTGCGCCACTCGACGATTCAGATGAATCTGAAGAAGTGGTACATGGAGAACTATATCGATCCGGCTGGATTCGACATCACGGAAGCCGCGTTCGGCAAGTGCTACGCCTCCACGATCGGGCGCCAGTTTGCGGAGGGCTTCCTCACCGGCGACGCGATCACCGCCGCCAGCATCTATCTGACAGTGGTCGCCGAAACGGCCTTCACCAACACGCTCTTCGTTGCGATGCCGTCGGAAGCCGCTCGCAATGGCGACTACGCGCTGCCGACTGTGTTCCTGTCCGTCCAGTCGGATGAGTCGCGCCATATCGGCAACGGCCATTCCATGTTGATGGCGATGCTGCACGACCCCTCGAACCATCAGTTGCTCGAGCGCGATCTCAAATACGCCTTCTGGCAGAACCACGCGATCGTCGACGCCGCGATCGGGACATTCATCGAATACGGCACGACCAACCGCGACAAGAACAAGGAATCCTATGCGGAGCTGTGGCACCGCTGGATCTACGAGGATTATTATCGCACCTACATGCTGCCGCTCGAGAAATACGGCATCAAGATCCATCATGACGACGTCGCCGCGGCATGGGATCGCATCGTCAAGAAAAACTACGTCCATTACACGGCGCAATTCTTTTCGGTCGGCTGGTCGGTGAACTTCTGGCGCATCGAGGCTCAGACCGAGAAGGACTTCGAGTGGTTCGAGCATAAGTACCCGGGCTGGTACGATCTCTTCGGCGATTATTGGAAGTGGTACGCCAAGCTGTCGAAGCCGGGCGAACTGCAGATCCTCTTCAATAGCGACGTGGGCTACGTTTATCCGCACCGCTGCTGGAGCTGCATGGTGCCGTGTCTGATCCGCGAGGACTTCGTCTGCGACGAAGTCGACGGCAAGATGTACACCTATTGCTCGGAAGGTTGCCGCTGGACGCATAAGGTGGCTTTCGCCGCCGAATACGAAGGGCGCCCGACGCCGGCGATGGGCCGCTTCAGCGGTCGCCGCGAATGGGAAGACTGCTACCACGGATGGGACGTCGCCGACGCCATCAAGGACCTCGGCTTCGTCCGCAATGACGGCAAGACTCTGGTGCCGCAGCCCCACTTGCGCTTCGACACGAAGGACATGTGGACGCTCGACGACGTTCGTGGCCATACGCTCGGCAGCCCGCTGCAGGGCTTCCGCGCCTTGAAGCCCGGAGCGGAGCGCGATGCGGCGATCGCCGAGTACCGCAAGGGCTTCAAGATCAACCCCTGCAATTAGGCCACACGATGATCGGGGGCCGTATGGACGGCCCCCCCAAAACCGCCAGCACGCGAGAGCATGCGGACGCTGCTGGCGGCCTGCGCTTCAGTTGTTGAGACATCATGACGGACGCGATTGTTCATACGGTGCGATTGGAGCCCGTCGGCCTCGAAATGGAGGTCGAGGAAGGCGAGACTGTGCTCAATGCGGCGTTCCGCCAGGGCATTGCGCTCATGCACGGGTGCAAGGAAGGCCAATGCGGCTCGTGCAAGTCGAGAACTCATCAGCGGCGATATCGAGTTGCTCAAATATTCGACTTTCGCTCTGCCCGATCATGAGCGGGAAACCGAGCACGTCCTTCTGTGCAGGACGCACGCCTACAGCGACCTCGAGGTGGAGCTGCTCAATTTCGACGAAGACCTGTTATCGCGCGCGATCCCGGTGAAGGACTTCGAAGCGCGCCTGACCAAGGTGACGCCGCTGACCCACGATATTCGCCTCCTTGAAGTCGATCTCGACAAGCCCCTAAAATTCTGGGCGGGACAGTATGTCGACTTGACGATCGTCGAAGCTGGCGTCACCCGCGCGTTCTCCATGGCCAATGCGCCGACCGAGGGGACGCATCTTTCGTTCATCATCAAGAAGTACCCCGCCGGGGCCTTTTCCGCGCAGCTTGACGGCGATTTGCAGCCTGGCGCGCCGCTCAAGGCCAAGGGGCCGTACGGGACGTGTTTCCGGCGTGAGGCGCGCTTAAGTCCCATGCTGCTGATCGGCGGCGGCTCGGGAATGTCGCCGCTTTGGTCGATCCTTTCCGATCATGTCCAGAGCGGCGAGCAGCGGCCGATTCGCTTCTTCTATGGCGCGCGCACGCGGGCGGATTTGTTCATGCTGGACGAAATCGCCGCCATTGCGGCGAGTTTGCCCGACTTCAAGTTCATTCCGGCTTTATCGGACGCCGCGGTGGGCGATGATTGGAGCGGCGAGGTCGGCTTCGTGCATGAGGTCGTCCAACGCCATCTGCGCGCTGACGCGCTGAGCGGTGTCGTCGACGCCTACGCCTGCGGACCCCCGCCAATGATCGACGCCGTCTTGCCGGTCTTGCAGATGAATGGCGTCGACCTCGATCACATCCATTTCGACCGGTTTACTCCAGCCGTGCGGTGAACATGGGCGTTAACCAAAACGCAAACGAGAAGTCGACGACAGCAATTTCAAAGGAGGAAGCGATGGACGCAGCAACACAACAGTCAAACCCGGTCAAGTCGGGCGCCGCGGGCGCGGCCACGTTTCCTGGTTCGGACAGTCGAAAGTTCAACTATTTCGAGCCCAAGGGCCGCAAGGCCAGCCACTACGAGGACATGACGGTTGATGTGCAACCCGATCCGGAGCGTTACCTTCTCCAGGATTGGATCATCTCGTTCCCGGACGGCACCCCGACCTATTCCAAGAACTGGACGAAGGCGCTGAGCTCGAACTGGCATCAGTTCCGCTCCATCGATCAGGAATGGGAGCGCACCCACTATCAGCGGCAGTCGACGATCTGCGGCATGGTTCAGGGCGTCATCGAAAACGCGCGCAAATCCGGCGCCCCCAAGCGCATGGACAAGACCTGGGTCAAGATCCTCCAAGATCATCTGGGCGCCTGGAAGCATGCGGAGTTTGGCTTAGGGACCTCGATGATGCAGGCGCAGCGCTACGGTTACACCCAGATGATCAATACCGCCATTCTCACGAATTCCTCTTACAAGCTGCGTTTCACCCAGGACCTAACCCTCTACCTCGCCGAGATCGGCCTTGACGTTGAAGGCTTCGACGAGAACGCCGGCAAGAAGCATTGGCTCGAGGATCCGATCTGGCAGGGAACGCGTAAGGCGATCGAGGCGATCATGGGCGCGAGCGACTTTCTCGAACAGTACCTCGCCACCAATCTTGTTTTCGAGCCATTGGTTGGCGAACTGTTCCGCAGCGGCTTCATCATGCAGGCGGCGGCCTCGCAGGGCGACTTCGCCACGCCCTCCGTCGTCTCCGCCGCCGAAGCCGATTATGAGCGCAACCTCGCCAATACGGTCGAGCTCATCCATATGCTGACCCATGACAAGGAGCATGGCCCCCATAATAAGGGCTTGTTCAACGGCTGGATGGCGCATCATGGCGCGCTGGCTCACGAAGCCGCCAACAACCTGCAGCCGATCTGGTCGCAGCCAAGAGTTCAAAGTCTCGAGCTTCGCGGAAGCCCAGGCGGCGGCGAAGAATCGCATTGCGGCGATCTGCAAGGAGGTCGACCTGAGGGCGCCGCTTTAAGCGCCCCCGGAAGCTCGATCGAGCGCGAGTCCCAACGCCATTCAGGAGACGAAAATGGCTGTACACCAGAATATCTTCAAGTCGATGAAGGACATTCGGTTTGAGGACACAATTTCCCACCAATGCGGGATAACGATGAACGACAGCGTCGAGGCGCGCGCCATCGCCGAGGTCATGGAGAAGAAGCCGAACGTCATCGTCACCTATCAGCCGGCGCTCATCCGGATCGATGGCGACCCGAAGTTGGAATTCAAGATGGACGAGATCAGCGAGGCGCTTGGCCGGCCGATGACCCCGCATCTATTCGAGATCTCGACGTCGACCCACTACGGCCGCATGGTCATGGTCGACGACAACACGGTCGTCTGTTTCGGCAATATGGATGAGGCCTTGGCCTATATCGAACACTAGCTGTTGAAGGCCGGCCCGCGCCGGCCCTCATCCGACGAAGGCGGCCCACACGCTCCGTCTTCCATGATGCAAGAACAGCCCGCATGACGGGGTAGGGAGAAATCGCCATGTACAGGACCGCTAGCGGTGAAGAGATATTCGTCATCGATGGGCACACGCATTTTTGGGACGGCAGCCCCGCAAACCAGAAGAATATTCACGGCAAGCAATTCATCGAATGCTTCTACGCCTACCATGCGAACTTGAGCCCGCCGTCCGAGAAATGGACGCTGGAAAAGTTCGAGAAATACGACGCCAAGACCATGCACGACGATCTGTTCGTGCATGGCTACGACGACATGGCGATCTTGCAGCCGACCTATTTGGGGGATTTCTACAAGCACGGCTTCAACACAACCGAGCGCAACGCCGCGATGAAGAAAAGTCATCCCGAGCGCTTCATCCTCAACAGCGCCTTTGATCCGCGCGACGGCGCCAAGGGCCTGGAGGCGCTGCACGCCAATTGCGAGAAGTATCACGTCAAGGGCGTCAAACTTTACACCGCGGAGTGGAAGGGCGACTCGAAGGGCTACAAGCTCACCGACAAGGAATCCTACAAATTCCTCGAGGCGGCGCAGAAGTACGGCGTCAAGAACATCCACGTTCACAAAGGCCCGACGATCATTCCCTTGAATTGGGACGCGTTCGACGTCGCCGACATCGACGATGTCGCAACTTCGTTCCAGGACCTCAACTTCATCGTCGAACATTGCGGTCTGCCGCGTCTCGACGACTTCTGCTGGATCGCCACGCAGGAAACCAACGTGTATGGCGGCCTCGCAGTCGCGTTGCCGTTCATTCACACTCGTCCCGGTTATTTCGGCCATGTCATGGCGGAGCTTCTCTTCTGGCTTGGGCCGGACAAGCTCCTGTACGGCAGCGACTACGGCATCTGGACGCCGAAATGGCTGATCGACAAATTTATGGCGTTCGAGATTGCCGACGAGGAAACGAAGGAGACCGGGTCAGAGCTGACGCTCGAGACGAAGAAGAAGATCCTCGGCCTCAATGCCGCTCGACTGTATGACATCGACATAGCGGCGCAGAAGAAGCAGATCGACGCGGCGGGCGGATACGCGCATCTTAAAGAATCCGTACACGCGCCCAAGTGATCGCACCATGCCGGACTCGATCACCGCCGACCGCAAAGCCGAGGTCTGGAGGCGGTTGGAGACCGTCACCGACCCGGAGCTGGACGAACCGGTCACCGCGCTCGAATTCGTGACGCGAGCCGATGTGGACATCAACAATTGCGTCCACATCGAATTTCGCCTGCCGACCTATTGGTGCGCGGCGAATTTCTCCTTCCTGATGGCGGACGATATGCGCAAAGCCGTCAAGGAGCTGCCGTGGGTGGCGGACGTCCGCATTGCGCTCGGCGAGCACATGTACGCGGACAAGATCAATCACGGGCTCGCGCGCGGATTGAGCTTCCAGGAGACGTTCGGCGCCGAGGCTGACGACGATCTAGACGAGTTGCGCCGGACCTTCCTTATGAAGGCTTTCCAACGCCGCCAGGCGGCGCTACTCGCCCATCTCATCGAGGCGGGCGGCGGCGCCGCGTGGCTTGTCGAAATGACGCTCGAGGAGCTTCTAGATCTCAAGCTCGACGAAGAGGGCGCTCGATTGCGGGGGCGTTATCTTGAACGGCGCTCGATTGCGGCGGACTCACGCGCGACGTCTCGCGCGTTTGTCGATGCCGACGGCGATCCGCTGCAAGCCGAAACGCTGTCGGCTTACGTCCGCGCGCTCCGGCGCGTCGATATCAACGCCGAGTTCAACAGCGCTCTTTGCCGCGGCTTGTTGCACGCTCGCTTCGACACCGAGACGCCGCTGTCGGCAAAAGCCGGGCGACGTTTCGAGCGAACCAGGGTTTCAGCGCAAGACATGTAACTTCGCGAGGACGCGACGATGCCTAAGATCATGCTGCACGACGCTGAGGCCAGAGAGGCCCTGGGCCGCGGCGTCGCCAAACTGACCAGGGCTGTCAGCGGCACGCTTGGCCCCAGGGGCATGAACGCGGTGATGGACCGTCCGATCGGCACCCCGATCGTGTCTCGCGACGGCGTCAGCATCGCGAGCGAGATCGAGCTCGAGTGCCCGTTCGAGAATATGGGCGCTCAGGTTGTTCGCGAAGTATCCAAGCAGACCAACGAGGTCGCGGGCGACGGAACGACAACCGCCACCGTGCTCGCCAATTTCCTCGTGCAGAATGGCCTTGCCTTGCTGGCCGAGGGCGCCAATCCGGTAGAATTGGTCGAGGGGCTTGAGCTGGCTGTCGATGAGGCCGTGAACGCGCTCAAGAGCTCGGCCAGGAGCCTCGATGGCGCAAAAGGCCTGCGCGCCATCGCCAGCATCGCGGCCAATGACGCGAAGCTTGGCGGGCTCGTCGCCGAAGCTTTCGAGCGGGCCGGCAACGACGGCATCGTCGCGGTCGAGTTCGGAGCGACCGTCGAGACGACGCTGGAAGTGGTCGAAGGCATGGCTTTCGAGCGCGGCTATCTTTCACACCACATGGTGACGGACGTCGAGCGGATGCAGGTCGTTCTCGACAATCCCTACATCCTGATGACCGATCAGAAAATTCAATCGATCGATGAACTGAGCGGCGTCTTCTCGCTCATCGAGAAGAGCCAGCGGCCGCTCTTGATCATTGCGGAGGAGGTGGCGCCTCCGGTGATCATGATGCTGTTGTCGCGACGCGAGAAAGACAACTTCAAGGTCGCCGCCATCCATCCGCCGGAATACGGCCATTGGCGCAAGGCGATGCTGGAAGACATTGCCATCACGACGGGCGGCAAGGTGATATCGCGGGATCTTGGGGGCGCCGTCGAGCGGGCGCGGTTGGAAGATCTGGGCTCGGCGCGTCAGGTGAGGATCTCGTCGACGAAGACATTGATCACGGCGGGCGACGGGAAACCGAAGGAAATTCAGGCCCGCCGCGAGCAGGTGTCGCGTCAGTTCGACGCGGCGCCGGAAAATATCGAGCGCGACAAATTCCAGGAGCGTCTCGCCAAGTTGTCGGGCGGCACGGCGATGATCCTGGCGGGCGGCGCGACCCCGGTCGAGCAGAAGCGCAAAGCGCAATTGATCGAGGATGCGATCAACGCAACGCGCGCCGCAATCGAGGAGGGCATCGTGCCCGGCGGCGGCGTTGCGCTCATGCGCGTCGCCTCGGAGCTCGACGGCCTGATCAAGAAACTGAAAGGCGGCGCCAAGCAAGGGGCCACGCTGGTGCAACGCTCGCTGAGCCACCCCTTCGCCTGCATCGTCGCCAATAGCGGCCGCGATAGCGCAGCCGCCGTCGCCAAGGTCGCCAAAGCCACGAACGGCCACGGTTTTGACGCGCGCAGCGGAGAGACTGTCGACATGGTCAAAGCCGGCATCATCGATCCGGTAAAGGTCAGCTATTGCGCCGTCCGCAACGCCGGGTCCGTCGCCGGCTTGATCCTGACGACGCAAACGCTGATCGCCAAGAAGCCCGACGGCTACGACATCACGGCGGGTCCCGCGCGCGGCGGGGGCGCCGAGCGGCTCGGACATCCTTAAGGCTGGAGGACGCCGGGGCTGCGCGGCCCAGGCGCCGGTCGCATGAGATCAGCCGACGATGAAGGCGCTCCAGCGCTTCACGATCGCGTCCATGTTGTCCGCCCACCATTGGGTATCGAAGTTGATCAGCTTGCTCTTGATGTCGGGCGCGGTGGGTAGAAGCTTCAGCCTTTCCGGCGCCAAGTAGCCCGCCGACTTGTTGTTGACGAAGCCATAGGGGATCAGCGAGGAGAGCCGCGCCTGCGGGACGGCCATGGTTATGAAGGCTGTGAACTTCTGGGCGTTCCCAGCGTTGGCGGCGCCTTTGATCACGGCCCAGCAGTCGTTGCGCAGCAATTGATCCTGCCAGACGATCTCGACCGGCGCCTTGTTCGCCTGGATCGCCGCGATGCGGCCGTTCCAGGCGGTCGCCATCACCACCTCGTCGTCGTTTAGGAGCTGGGCGGGGATGGCGCCGGCGTCCCACCATTTGGTCACGTTGGGCTTGATCTTGGCGAGGCTGGCGAAGGCCTTGTCGAGATTGATCGGATAGACCTTGTCGGCCGGCGCGCCCGCCGCCATGGTCGCGATCTCGAGGTCGGCGTTCGATCCGCTCGCGCCCGATTGCAGCGAGCGAGGGCCGGGGAAGTTCACAATGTCCCACAGATCCTTGTTATCCTTCGGCGCCTTCCCTTTGAACGCGTCGGTGCGATAGGCGTAGATCTGCGCGTAGGGCAGCATGTTGACGAACAGCTTCTGGCGGAACACCGGATCGATATTCCCCACGTCGAAAAGAGAATAGTCGATCGGCTCGAAATAATCGCCGTGCCTCGAGAGGTTGATGACATCGCCCCCGTCCAGCTCGGTCACGTCGTA
This sequence comes from uncultured Alphaproteobacteria bacterium, assembly GCA_963696665.1. Lineage (GTDB taxonomy): Bacteria > Pseudomonadota > Alphaproteobacteria > Rhizobiales > Beijerinckiaceae > Roseiarcus. The sequence goes on along the minus strand of CAVOLE010000008.1, from coordinate 191,076 downwards.
TTCGATGGCCTTGCTGTCGACCATCGCCTTGACCTTGGCCGGGTCGGGGCCTTCCGCCTCGATCACCTTGATGCCCGACAATTCCTCGAACGGCTTGAAATAGGCCTTGCGCTGCGCGTCCTGGAGCGCCCCGCCGTAAGAACACACGCGCACCGTGCCGCTGCCCTTGAGCTTATCGGGGATCGAGTTCGACCTTAGGCAATTCGACATCGGCCGCCAGCGCCGCGACCGGAAAGGCGAAGGGCAGAGTCAGCGCCGCCGCTGCCGCGGCGGTCAGTCCGTAGCGTCCGGCGCTTGCGATGAACTGGCGCCGCGAATAATCGGCCTTATGCGGGGGCTGCGCCGCCATGGCGGCTAGCGCCTGTCTGATTGTCTCGTCCATCCTGTTCTCCCTTTCACGCTGTTGAAACTATCGGCCAACCGGGGCGGTGCGAAGACGCTCGGACCGGCGGCGCAAGAGCTCTGCGCCGACCATCAGGCTGGTCGTGATCGTGATCAATAGCGTCGAGACCGATGCGAGCGTCGGATCGATATCGAAGCGGATCTGCTCCCACATCCGCCGCGGCAGCGTGACCGCCGTCGCGCCGGAGAGAAAGAGCGCGACGAGCAACTCGTCGAACGAGGTGATGAAAGCAAAAACGGCGCCGGCGAAAATGCCGGGCCGGATCAGCGGAAGCGTGACTTGTCGGAACGTCGCCCAGGGGCTCGCGCCCAAACTGAGCGCCGCATATTCGAGACGGCGGTCGACGCCATAGAGCGTCGAGGAGACATTGATCACCACGAAGGGCACGGCAAGCGCTGTGTGGCCGAGGACGAGAGCCAGCGGCCGCCCCACGAGCCCGTAGCTCGCATAGGCGAAATAGAGGCCGATCGCGACAATGATGCCGGGCGCTATCACCGGCGACAGGATGAGAGCGTTCACGAGCTTCTTGCCGGCGAACTTGCCGCGCACGAGGCCGATCGCCGCCGGCGTTCCAAGAAGCGTCGAGAGCGCGGTGACCGCAAGGCCGACCCAGATGCTGAGCCAGGCGGAATCCGTCCAGGCGGAGCGGGCGAAGAAATTGGCGTACCACTGGAGGCTGAAGCCTGGCGGCGGAAACGTCAGATATTTGCCTGAGGAGAAGGAGAGCGGGATCACGATCAGGATCGGGAACAGGAGATAGGCGAAGATCAGGATCACAAGGCCGTAAAAGGCGATGCGTGAGACCCCGCCCATCAGCGTTGACCCTGGAAGATCTTCTCGATCCCCATGACGCGGGTGAAGCCGGCGAAGATGATGAGCACCACAGCCAGAAGCACCACCGCCATGGCGGCGGCCTCAGGCCAGTCGAGAATGTTCACCTGATTGGCGATCAGCATCGAGATCATTAAATCGCTCGGGCCGCCGACCAGAGCGGGCGTGATGTAGAAGCCGATCGCCAGCGTGAAGACGAGGATGCAGCCGGCCGAAATGCCGGGCAGGGAGAGCGGCAGCAGGACCTGGCGGAAGACAGCGAGAGGCCGAGCGCCGAGGCCTTCGGCGGCGCGAATGAGCCGCCAGTCCAGGCTCTTCAATGTCGAGTAGATAGGCAGCACCATGAAGGGCAAGAGGACGTGGACCATCGCCACGCAGACCGCGAAGCGCGTGTTGAGGAGCTGCATCGGCCGGTCGATGAGCCCGGTGGCGACGAGGAAATCATTGATGACGCCGCGCCTGCCGAGCAGCACCATCCAGGCATAAGTCCGAACCAGGATGCTGGTCCAGAACGGGATCAGGACGAGGATGACCAAGAGATTCGCGGTCGATTGCCTGCGGCGGGCCAGGAATAGCGCCACCGGATAGGCGAGCACGAGGCAGGCGACCGTCACCATCAGGCTGATCGTCCCCGTGATCTGCATGACGCGCCAAAAGACGCCGTCCCGCAGGAGCTTACTGAAGACTTCGAGCGTCCACCCTTTCTCGTACACGCTTCGCTGCAGCATGAGGAGGACGGGGTAGGCGTAGAAGACAAGGAGATAGAGGACGAGAGGAGCCGCCAGGAGACCGCCAGAAGGCAATCTTATGGCCGAGGCGCCTAGGGACAATCTGCGGTTAAGCATCGCCTTTGCCATCCGGTCCGGCATGACGGCAGCGGCGGAAAGCCTATCGGCAATTCAGCGGTCGCGTCAAAGGTCTTTTGAGGCGTCCCGGCCGCTGGCTCGACAATTGCATCGCAGCCTCATACTCATATCGCCAACGAACGCACCAGCCAAAGTCGGTTTGCATCGCGGATGAAGGTCATGCCTCCTGACGAGGTTCGGTCCGGATCGTCGCGGCAGGCTGGCGCGCCGGTCGCGCTGCGCCATATCGTCAAGACCTTCGATAATTATTGCGCGATCGACGATCTGAGCCTCGATATCGAGCCGGGCGAGTTCATCACCTTCCTGGGCCCGTCAGGCTCCGGCAAGTCCACGACGCTGATGATGATCGCGGGCTTCGAGCAGCCGACGGCGGGCGATATTCTTATTGGTGGCTCGGTGGTGACGCACACGCCGGCCTATCGGCGCAACATCGGCATGGTGTTCCAGAACTACGCCTTGTTCCCGCATCTGACGGTCGCGGAGAACATCGGCTTCGCGCTCAAGCAGCGCGGCATGCCAAAGCCCGAGATCCATGAGCACGTCCGGCGCATGCTCGATCTCATCCAGCTCCCCGGCTACGAGGCGCGCTTTCCCCAGCAGCTCTCCGGCGGCCAGCAGCAGCGCGTCGCCATCGCCCGCGCGATCGTCTTCAATCCGCCGGTGCTGCTCATGGACGAGCCCTTGAGCGCGCTCGACAAGCAGCTGCGCGAGGATCTGCAACTGGAGATCAAGCGGCTGCACGGCCGCTTGGGGATCACCTTCATCTATGTGACGCATGACCAGAAGGAGGCGCTGGTGATGTCAGACCGGGTGGCGGTGATGAACGAGGGCCGAATCGCGCAGATCGGCTCGCCCACGGCGCTGTATGATGCGCCGGCCAATCGCTTCGTCGCGTCCTTCGTGGGCGAAGCCAATCTCCTCGAGGCGACGATTGTGGGCAAGGAGACGGACGGGCTCCTCGTTCTCAAGATCGGCGATGTTGAGCTCAAGGCGCCGGCGTCGCGTGTCAATGACGCGAACGACTGCCTGTGCATGATCCGGCCTGAGAAGATCACTGTGGGAGCGTCCCCTGCCGTCGACGGCCGGCCCGTCAATTCGATGAGCGCGACGGTCATGGAAACCGTCTTCATGGGGGAAATGATCCGCTATGTGGTCGAGATCCCCGCCGGTCCGCGCGTGACCGCCAAGCAACAACACCGCGCCGAAACGCCGATCCTCGCGCCTCACGACGTCGCGACCATCGAATGGGCCATCGCCGACACAAGGCTGGTGTGAGGGGGACGCCGCCGCGGGGGCGCTGTCGCACCCGCGCGGATCGCGTTTGGCGGCCGACGCGCGAATTCGTCCGTGATCCGTCATCGCGAGGAGCGCGCTAGCGCGACGTGGCGATCCAGAGATGTGCGGGCGGCCCTCTGTTACCGTCGAGGGAAGGCGGAGCCGGCGATCTCCTCCGCGTTTCGCCCCGCCCAGTCGAGCTGGCGGATCCGGGAGAGGCCGCGCGCTTGAGCCTCCTCCAACGCGGCGCTCGCCGCCTCGTAGTCGATGGTCAGCACCTTCTGGTCGCGAACGACCTGCTCGCCGTCGACGAAGACATGGGCGACCGCCCGGTCGGACGCCGAATAGACAAGCGAGCGAAGCGGATCGTGACAGGGCCGCATGGCGGGATGGGCGCAGTCTACGAGCACGACATCCGCCTTGCAGCCGACCGCGAGCCGCCCGATATCATCGCGCCCAAGAGCGCGCGCCCCGCCAATGGTCGCCGCGTTGAATATATCCGTCACGCCGACGCTGCGCGGACTCTCCGAAACCACGCGCCCGATGTAGGAAGCAAGCCGCATCTCATCGAGCATGTTGTGCGGGTAGACGTCCGTGCCGATCCCCATATTGACGCCGCGCCGCACATACCGGCCGAAGTCGCTGAGCGCGATGCCGCGGCGCGCGAATACGGTTGGGCAATGCGCGACCGTCGAGCCGCTTCTCGCCAGCGCCCCGAGATCATCGGTCTCAGGCCAGTGCGTCCAGGGGTGATGATCGAGGAAGATGCCGTGACCGATGATCGTGCGCGGGGAGAGCACGCCAAGCGAGTTCAGCCATTCGATCGGCGTCTCGCCGTGGCGGCGAACGATCTCGTGAAACTCCGCTAGCGATTGCGCGGCATGGGTCTGGTAGGGCAGGCCGCGCCTCTCCGCTTCGCTGAACGCGTCGCGAAGAAGGCCCTCGGTGCAGGTGTCAATCTGCGCCGGGCAGATCATGCCCGTGAGGCGTCCTCCGGGATAGGCCTGCGCCTTGTCGATCTCTCCAAGCGCCGCCTCGAAAGCCTGATAGCCGCGTCGTTCATCAAGATCGTATTCCACGACGAAGCCGTTGCGGGTGAACCAGCGGCCCGACCGGAACATCGGCGCGACGCTGACCCGCAAGCCGGAGCCCGCGAGAATGTCCAGCCAGCCGTCCGTCGGCGGGGCGAGGTCGCAGAGCGTCGTGACGCCCGACAGCATGACTTCGGAAAGCGCGACGCCATAAGACGCCTTCACGCCCTCCTCGTCCGGGTTCAGAACCGGCAGATACTCATAGAGCGAGGTGTTGTAGAGTTTGCGGCTTCCGACCTCGTCCCACATGCCCTTGTTCATCGGCTCGCTGAACGGATGCGAGTGAATGTCGATCAAACCAGGCATCACGAGAAAATTCGCGCCGTCCATGACGCGATCGCTTTCGCCGGAATAAGTCTCGCCGATGAAGGCGATGCGGTCCTTCGCCATCACGACGTCGAGGCCGGATCGGTAGACATGCGACTTGGCCTCGTCATCCCACACGATTGCGAAGCGGCAGTTTCTGATGAGCGTAGTCGTCACGTCTTGATCCTTGTTGTCCCGCCGGCCGCGCCACGCGCCGAGCCATCGAGGCGGATCATCCGCCGCTCTCGGGCGAGAGGCCAGATACCTATCGACGACGTCGAGCATTTGCGTTCGCGTCATCGGCGCGTTGTGGCCGCCGAAGACCTGCGCGACCGGGAGCTCGGCGAGCCGCTTCATCGTGGCCCGATACATCTCAAGGTCCGATTCCGGGAGGTTGTCGACGATGACGCCGTCATAGATGGCGTCGCCCGAGAAGAGCGAGCCGCTGGAACGCTCCCAGAGCGCGATGCTTCCCGGAGAATGCCCCGGCAAATGCATGACCTCGAACTCCCGATCGCCGGTTCCGACGATGTCGCCTTCCGATACGAGCCGCGTTGGCGTCACGGGCGCGCGGCGGTACGCCGTGAGATCGTAGCCGGCGAACGGAACGGCCTCGACCATGAATTCGGAAGGCTCGATTCCGGAGCTACGAAGCAAGGCGATCTCCTCCGCGCTGCGTTTCGGAAAACGGAGGCCTTGCTGACTGGGCCGCGCGAGTTCGTCGGCTTCGGCCGGATGGACGAGGATCTCACAATCGGCGAACTCCGGATGGGAGCCGACATGATCGATATGCACGTGCGTCGTGAACACGAGTCTCGGCCGGGAGGACAGGCGATCGAGGACCGGCCGCAGCGCTGCGAGCCCCATCCCGCTGTCGACCAGAATATCGCGCTCCCTGCCCATGATCAGGAACGAGTTCGCTCGCACCCACCGGTGGCAACGAGGCTCGGTGATCCGAAAGAGGTCCGGCGAGGGGTGCGTCACCTGAAACCAGGGGTCCTGAACCGGCAGGTTCGCGCCTGTCGGTTCGTCTCCATCTCTGGCGCTTTGGGTCATGCTTTTCCCGGCAACTCGGAGACGCTCAAACCGGACCAGGCTCTCGCTATTTTCCGAAGGTCGTTTGGTGCGGACGGCGGGGGTCGAACCCGCACAGCCTTGCGGCCGAGGGATTTTAAGTCAGCTCTCATCCCTTATTCTGTTTGTATCCAGCAGCGCGAGGTTCTTCGCTAAGCGTTTGTGATAGATCGACATTCTGTCCAGCGCAATCGACCTTGCATAGCCGGAACAACGAAGGAGCCGGCTTTCCGGGGGCTCCTAGTTGGCCCCTGGAAATCGGTAAGGAAGGGCGCACTCGAATGACCAAGATCAAACTCACAAAGACCGTAGTCGACGCGGCCACGATCGCCGCTAAGGAGTACGAGCTGCGCGACACCGTCGTGCCCGGATTTCTCCTGAAGGTCACGCCCGCTGGCCGAAAGATATTTATGGTCCAGTATCGCACGAATGCGGGTGAGCGCCGGAAGCCGGCTCTCGGCCGGTTCGGTGAGCTCACGGTCGAGCAAGCACGTTCGATCGCTCAAGATTGGCTTGCCGACGTGCGCAAGGGCAAAGACCCAGGTGCGGAGAAAACGGCTGCACGCGATGCGCCGAGTGTGAAGGAGCTATGCAAAAAGTTCATCGAAGACTACTCGAAACCGAAGAACCGGGCACGAACCGTTGAAGGCAATCAACGCTACATGGACCGCCACATCATTTCCGGACTCGGCAACCTCAAGGTCCGAGGTTACTCGGTCGGATGTGTCGGGCCTCATCACTCGGATGAAGAACACGCCGGTGACCGCCAATCGCGTTCTCTCCTGTCTGCGGAAGATGTTCAACATGGCCGAGATCTGGGGCTTCCGCGACGACGGCACTAATCCTTGCCGTCACATCCCAAAGTACCCGGAAAGCGGCAAGACGCGGTTGATCACTGACGATGAGATGGTCAGGCTGTTTGGCTATCTCAAGCAAGCAGATGAGGAGGGGCTGGAGCACCCGTTCCTCACCCTCGGAATTCGTCTTCAATTCGCGTTTGCGGCGCGCGTGTCGGAGATCATCAGCCTGAAATGGGGCTGGGTCGACTTGGTAAATCGTCGCATCGTCTGGCCGGACAGCAAGACCGGCGAAATCTCGAAACCAATGAGCGAGGACGTCTTTGTGCTTCTTTCGAACGCCGCGCGTCTGGGAGACTCGCCTTACGTTGTGCCTTCTATTTTCAAGCCGGAGCGACCGATGTCCCAGAATACTTATTTCAAAGGTTGGAAGCGCATCCTTGCGCGAGCAGAAATCCCACACATCGGAACACATGGCATCCGTCACCGCGCAACTACAGAGGTTGCGAATTCCGGCGTGCCGGTGAAGGTCGGAATGCAGCTCACGGCTCACAAAACAGTCACTCAGTTCATGCGCTACGTCCACACCGAGGATGCCTCGGTTCGGGCCGCCGCGGAGACCGTCGCGGCGCGCCAACGTGTCGTGCTTTCCGGCCAGCGACCCAATATCAAACCCGCCAACAACGCAACGACGACTGAACAGCCGACGAACTCGCTGGACGTGCCTGTCGCGATGCCCGCGGGCTTCGATGACGGACGCTACGCCTCTACTACGAAGCTCGGAAACTACCGCCCCTTCCGACATCGCTCGGGTGCAAATCGAGCTGTTCCACCTGGAACGCGCAGTGGGAAAGCCAAATTCATCGCCGGCGAATAGCTATGGCTATGGGCGACGGAAGTCGAACAGTCGAGATCGCCGTCCGGCTAACCGGCGTGCGCCACCGACCAGAGCGGTCCGCTCGGCTTCCAGCATCTCCTGCATCACCGCGCAAACGGTCTCGCGGCGCCCATCCGGGCTCTTAGCGAAAATGTTGACGTCGGCGATCGCAGGCTTAGCTTCACTGTTGGTCATGGCGGCGGTTCTCCGGGAGAATCAGGTGACTGCAGATCGCCCGCCTGCCATGACGGCCATCTCGCCTTGCCGAACCTTCAGCAGGCCAATACGGCTCTCTGCCGACGCCTCTGCAGTCACACAATCAGCGCCACGGGCGCCGAAGCGCATCAAGTGACTAAGTTAGGTGGTTTCCTCCGGCCCTTGCCCCATTTTCGCCATGGCCGTGACAAGCTCAGGGTTTGCGAGGGCCAGAGAATTCAGCGACGCAGTCTGCGGCTGGCCAAGGCCAGTTCGGGCCCAGCGTGTCTCGACGTGTTCTGTCATCCGTCAACGGCGGCTGGTGCCCGCGGCTGATCGGCTTAGGTGTCTCGACGTACGGGTGATTGGGATGCCTGAAGACAAAGCGGGTTTGATCCCACACCTCGTAGCCATCAAAAGGGATCATGCGCTCTGAAAAGAGCAAGCGGGCCTTCGTGACCGCGTCTCGGTCCGAGAGGCCGGCCATCATCTCGATGCCGGCAATGTGTCCATCGATTAGGAAATAGCACCGCATGAACCTTTATCCAGGATTCGGGACGCGAGCGAAACCGTCGGAAAATACTCACGCCATGGTAGCGTCACGCGCGCGCTGACGAGAGTGCGCTGTGCGCCTCGGCGAACGACTAGCGCGTCAATTCACAGAATTGGAGGAATGAGGGAGCCGTCCGAGCGTGCGCGAAGGAGTCGCGCTGCGCTCAAGAAGTCGTACATTGGCGTCCAAATATCGAATCGGGAACGCGGCGACAGGATCACAAGAAGGAACGAACGACTTGAATTTCCTCCGCCCGACAAACGCGCCCCGCTCGGACCAACGCGATTTCTTAGGGCTCTGAGTGCGTTCAACGCGCACAAATTGCACTGGCGAGTGGGAAGCGAACCGTGCCAAAGCAATCGCCAAGCGCATGTGGACGCCGCCCATCAGCGAGCGAGGAACCCCCACAAGCGTACCTCGGTCATGGGTCTGGTCGGCGAGCAGCTCCTCAACACGAGGGCCTGAATTTCCTTCCAAGCGCCCCAGAACGAGGTAGGCCCCATCCTTCAATAGCATCCGACCCAACGAGAAAATATCCGCTTTTTGTGATTGCGAGTTTCGCCGCGGCGGCAAACCGGAAGTCGCGCTCGGCCACTGTGCTGTAATCAAACCAATGGCCATTTGGCGGCGGCGGAAGCCGCGCTGGGTTTTTGTTGTCGAGGATGGCAAAAATCAAATCTGCCATAACGCTCTCCCCCACCAATTTCATCACAAGGAATTCCATCTCCGCGTTCCTCTCCCAATCAGCGGTCGACCTTGAGCCGGTTCCGAAACCGAAACCCCGCGTCGCAACAGGCTGCTCCTGGATCGCGCTCGCCAGGGTGTCATCCACTGAAGACGCGGCGTGATGGGCGGCGTTCGCGACCGCGTCGGCCCGATCGGCTCCCCCGGTCATCAGGGAAGCAACGTTGGCGCGCGCATTTCTTAGCCTAAGCCGCGGCCGCCTCTGAGCCCCCGCGCCAACGGCATTCACCGCTTCGGAAAACTGTTGGGATAGATGGGCGACATCGTTCTTTACGGCCGTCAAGTCCTTCTCGAGACGAGCGTAAACTTTGTCGTCGGCTGCGCTTTGCGCGGCGTCTTGTGCCGTTTTGTTCATTTCCGCCTCCGCAACACCACCCGCAACTCCCCGACAAAACCCGACGCATACTCGCACTGTGAAATCTCATCGCTAAAGTTAAGGGTGCTGTCGGTTCAGAACCAACGTCCCCGGCCATAGAAGCCGAACCCACCGAACAGAAATATCACCACGAGGATGATCAATAATGTATTCGTGTCCATAGCCGTAGTTTCCTTAAGTTTCGGCGCGACGCGCGATAGTTTCTCCGCGCCGGCCCTACCAAACCGACTATGTCGGGAAACTCGACGCCCTCATAGGCTCGGAAAACACCTACGCTTCGCCGGCAGGGGTAGACATCTCAGGAAGGCGCCCCGTCGCGGCGGCCCTGCGCCAGAACCGGCGGTTGACAGCTCGCGCACTCGCATGACGAGGGCGGCGCTAAGTAAATTCCGACTCTTACCCTTCGCATCAATTGGCGACTAACTGGCCCAGAGCGACGGCGAGTTGCGCCGAATACAGGAGGTCCCTATGTCCAGAACGATTCTTGCTCTTTCAACGGTAGCGTTGCTTTGCGCCTCATCTCAAATCGCCTTTGCCGACGAAAGCGGCGCGATCACCGGAGGTGTCGGGGGCGCTGTGGCCGGAGCTGTTGTTGGCGGTCCGGTCGGCGCGGTCGTGGGTGGCGTCGGGGGCGCGGCAATCGGAAACTCGATGTCCAATCACAGGCGCTATCATCGCGCCTACGCTTATCACCCCTATCACCGCCACTACAATCAATACTGACCGATCGACGGCGTCCGGTGCGAGGACGCCGTTGCGATCCAGGCTATGCCGGGTCAGAGCCGTCGATGAAGCAGGCGCGGCGCCGGGCCCCTGACAAAAGGGACACCGGCGCGTCAGTATCCATATCAACCACGAACGGATCTCGATCACGGATCCAGATGCCCCGGTCGAGCCCAAAATAATCCTCAGGAGAGCCATCGCTGACCGACCGGCGCTCCGCAACGTTTAGTGGCGAATTGAAATTTCCCGAGAACCCACAACCGAACGATCGGAACGGCCAGGAATCGCACGAGCTCAGCGCGATTCGGAAGCGTCTTTATGACCATGCAGGAAACGGGCGATCTGCGACTTCAATCGGGCGGCGTCGCCTGGCGCGCCTGACGCAGCGTGCTCGAAGAGTCGGCGCTGAACCTCGGTGGGCAGACCATTCCACTCGCTGACTAGGGCCGCGCCGAGACATTCCAGGACTCGGCGCTCAACGTCCAATAAGTCGCCGGTTTGATAGGGCAAGGGCCACAGCGTGGCAGGCGCCCCGCCCTCGTCGGCCCACCGGTCGAGAGCTTTGGCGAGGTTCTCTCCCGATGTCGGAGGTTTCGGCGTTCTTTTTTGACCATCCTTTGATGATCGCACATTTCGGCCATAAGCGCCATTCGTTGAAACCGCCGGGTTCGAGCCCTGAGCCAGCTCTTTCAGCGACGCAAATGCGGCGAGCGCGCGAGAGGTGGAGATCAACTCCTGAGCTTGTCGAACGCAGCATTCGATTCGCCGGAAATCAGTTTGCTCGCGCGCGGCTCGGGGTCCGAGGGTTCAATATGGATCTGGTCGCCACAACGCTGAAAGACCTGCTTGGCCACTCGATGGGGCATCGAATGCGTTGGCGACGTTCCTCCGAAGCTGCGGCGTCGTCGGCGCGCGGGATTGTCGGACACGGCGGCGCCCCGCCGTCATCCGATCCGATCTCTCGATGCTGCGTCGCCGATGTGCGCAGCCCGGAGTGAGTAGTTTCCGAGGCTGCCCGCTCACAGATCTCTTTTCTAACATCCGATGTTAGACGCGAGCGGCTTAGATTCAAGAGCCGTCGTGCGTCGCGGCGATACGCAAGGGAAGCTCGGCCATGGATAAGAACGAGATCACCGGTTCGATCAAGGAAGTCAAAGGCGCGACGCGATGGGCTATTGGTCAGGCTGTTGGTGACGCCAAGCTCCAGGGCCATAGCCAGGCCGACGAGGCGGTCGACAAGAGTTCAGAATTATACAAGCGGCTTGACGGACGCGGTGCGCGACACGGAAGCCATGAAGTCCGCGGGCCTCCTCGTAACGAGCCCGATCAAAACCGGCCCGTGAGTTTACGGCGGCGCGCGGCCGCTTGCGGCGGCTCCCGGCGTCGACCCGATCGCGCAACGGTTGAATGATATCTCCCCGGCGGAGTGAAAACGAGGTTGGGTATCCCGCCAAGTCGAACGCACCGCAGCTCGCCACCAGTTCGAGGCGAGCAGAGCGACTCCTGAGGCTTCTCTATCTGCTCAGCACGACCGTTGCGGCGTCGTGGCCGCGAGCCGCCGACGATTTGGTGCCGGTTCCAGGCCCACCCGAGACCAGCGCGGACATCGTGAAGAGGACGAGCATCATAATGGCGAAGCCGCCCAATCCCAGGACAACCCACGTCTCGCGTAAGCCTGTTGCGGCAAATGGGCTATCCGACGAACGGACGTCGACGGCCTTGCCCTTCGGCAACAGCGCAACGAGACTGGCGGCGCTCATCCTTGATCGGATCGCGCTCGCCGGCGCGAGCGGCAGCGCTTCAATCAGCTCGGTCAACCGCACGGCAGCCGCTTCCCTCGGCATTCGCGCAAGGCTCGTGGCTTCTTTCCAGGGATCGACATCGAGCCGCGCAAGCGCGGAAAGGACGCTGAGCCCTGTTCCATTTCGATCTTCGCCAATCGATGCGCCGAGGAATTGGTCGAACTCCGGCCCGATGAGCGGCGACAGCGCGGCGTGGGTCATGTCAGTACCCGATCCTCTTCACGCTTCACCGCGACTTGGTCGGAAGCGGCCGCCATTGCGAGCGCCCTCTGAATCGCTCGCTCCAGGTCCGTAACGCGGAAGGGCTTTTGAATGAGGATGGTATCTGGTCCCAACGGCATGCCTCTCACCGCATTGCCGGTGACGAACACATGTGGGACGAATCTACTTATGAGGATCTCTTTGACGGCTAGGATGCCGTTCGCCTCGCCGAGTCCGACGTCGACGATCATCAAATCGGGGCGCCAATGCGAAGCGGCGGCCACCGCCTTGGCGACATCGGTCTCCACGGCGCAAACCGTGTGGCCGAGACCCTCGAGCGCTTCCGCGAGCAATCCACCGATAATAACGTCGTCTTCCACGACCAGAGTGCGCAGCGCATTCATCGAATAACCTCCCCGTTCGAAGTCTGAAGCCATAATAAGGACCGCCGGTCGCGAAGAGCACCCTCGGAAACTACTCATGCCGCGGCGGCTGGCGGCAGCATCTAATTTTCGCCGCCTAAAGGGGCTCCCACGAGGAGGGCGGCGATCAGCGTGAGTGCGGTATGGCGCTAGCAAAAGCTTGACCCTTCCGCCAGCAACGCGTCCGTTCCAAGCTCTGGAACCGACGACCGCACGCGCGATTCTCGAGCCCGCCGCTCGAAGGCGAACGCGGAGAACCCAACCGCACAAAGAACGGCTGAGACGGCGCACAGCGCGCCTGCGGGCCGAGGATGGTCGCGGCGTAAATCCGGGGAGCCCCGAGGCCGGCGCACAGAAGCGCCGCGGCGCAGTGAAGGGCGATCAGCTGGAGGATCGCAATACATGCGAAGGATTCCGTAGGTTGAACTTCTATGCGCGGCGCGCGGGGCTGAAGCACCGCAAGAGCAATCCGAACGAGATCGCGCACTGTCGAAGGTTGGCTCACCGCCGAAGCACTCGCGCGCCGATGTAGCCGGCCCCGACCGCGATCGTCAGCGCGAGAAATGGTCGGTTCTGAACAAAGAGACTGAGCGCGTTCCCGGAGCGGTCGCCTTCGGCTCCCGCCTGCCGGCGGAGGCTTCTGACGCGCCGTTCAACCTGGCAGGCGGCGTTCTGAACCGTGTTGGTCGCTACGCCTTTCATGTGCTCAATCAGGCTCGTGACGTCGCGCTTCACCGCGTCAAGATCCTCGCGAAACAGCTCAAGATCGTAATCTGCGTTCATTGATGCGGTCATGATCGCCAAGCCTCCCGTCGTCGCGAGACATCCGCTGCGGCAGCCCGTGGACGACCATGCGTGATGGTTCTTCGCCCGGAAAGATTTGGAAACTACTCATGTCTCGCGCTCACTGCACGCACGTTTACTCGTGCGTGCAGTGCGTCGAAATCGGTCGCAATCGCGCGCGAATATTGTTATTGTTTGTCACTCGCTCCATTGGAGCGCCGCCCTTCGAGAAAACTCTCAGAATGCCTGGAAGCCCCAATCATATCGTCGAGGGGAAGCGATCGCGCTGGATATCGAAGCCCCTCTCGGCCCGCAAGACTGCGGAATTTCCGGTCGTCGCGATCGGCGCCTCGGCTGGCGGTCTAGACGCTTGCCGGAAGCTTCTAGATGCGCTGCCGGCGGTCAACGGCATGGCCTTCGTCATCGTGCAGCACCTAGACCCTAGCCACGACAGCATGATGGTGGATCTGCTTGCGGGCCATACTTCGATGCCGGTCTTGCTGGCGACCGACGGGATGAAAATCGAGCGCGAGTGCGTCTATGTCATTCCGCCTGGCGTCTATCTCTCGGTCGACGACAAGAGCGCGTTGCGGATTTCGAAGCCGGAGGCGCGACACGGCGCGCGGCTTCCTTTCGATTTCCTCTTGAATTCGCTCGCTCGCGAATATGGCGCGCGCACTATCTGCGTGGTCCTTTCGGGAACCGGCGCCGACGGCAGTCTTGGCCTGAAGTCGGTAAAGGCGAAAGGCGGTCTCGTCATCGCCCAGGACATGCGCGAAGCCGACTATGATGGGATGCCGCGTAGCGCTGTCGCAACCGGCGCGGTCGATCTGGTGCTCCGGGCCGCGAAGATCGCGGAGGCGCTGGTCGCGCTCGAACGTGGTCAAGTCTTTGTGGTGGAGGCGCCAAAATCGCCCGCACTCAAGTCGGTGGAGGAATTGCTTCCGGACATTATCGCTCTCCTGCGCACGAAGACGGTTCATGACTTCACCCTTTACAAGCACGGCACCCTTGAGCGACGAGTTGAGCGGCGGATGGCGCTGGCGGCCGTCAAGAGTGCCGCCGAATATTTCGATCTCCTGGGTCGGGACGTGAACGAACGCGATCAGCTCTCCAGGGATTTGCTGATCAATGTCACGGGCTTCTTTCGGGACGCTGCTGTTTTCGATTTTCTCGCCAAGAGCGTTATTCCCGAGCTTGTGCGCGACCACCCGCTTGATAGGTCGCTTAGAATCTGGATCGCCGGGTGCAGCTCCGGCGAGGAGACCTATTCGCTCGCCATGCTTTTTCGCGAGCAGATCGACGCCTCGAAGCGCGACGTGAAACTGCAAATCTTCGCCACCGACGTGGATCCCGACGCGGTGGCGAGCGCTCGCGAGGGTCTCTATCCCGACTCGATCGAGGCCGATGTGTCGCCAGAACGATTGGTCCGCTTTTTTTCCAAGGAGGATCACAACTACCGGATCTCGGCTGAACTGCGCTCGACCGTCCTGTTCACGGTGCACGACGTGCTCGCGGACCCGCCATTCGCGCGTCTCGATTTCGTGTCGTGCCGGAACCTCCTGATCTATCTTCTGCCGGAGGCGCAGGCCAAGGTCATCTCCATCATCCATTTCGCGTTGCGCGAAGGCGGCCTTCTGCTGGTCGGCGACGCCGAAACGGTCGGGGGGGCCGACGGTCGGTTCGTCGCCATTTCGAAGCCGCAGCGCATTTACCGCCGTGTTGGCGGCGCTAGACCGGACGATTTCAGTTTGTCCTCAAACGCTGGCGATGGCTCCCGGCTACGCGCGCGTCCGAGCCCGGCATCCGCGCCTTCGCGCCAGATCGAGCTTGCCGAGCTCTGCCGACGGATGGTGCTGGAGGCGTATGGTCCAGCCGCCGTGCTGATCAATCGCAAACTCGAATGCCTCCATTTTCAAGGACCCATAGATCGTTATCTTAGGGTCGCATCGGGCCGCCCCGCGCATGAATTGATCGCTATGGCGCGCGAGGGTGTGCGCGCGAAGTTGAGATCCGCCGTTCAACGCGCGCTGCGCGAAAATGCGCGCGTCGTCATACCCGGTGGCCGGACGAAGCGCGAGGCCGGCGCCTCGTCATTTAGCATCGTCGTCATGCCGGCTCCGCGTGAGCGCGAAGACTTGTTGCTGGTCTGCTTCGTCGAAGAGCCGGAACCGCAGGTCATCGGGGGCGGCAGCATCGCGCCAGTTGACGTTCCGCGCGTTGTTGAGCTGGAACGGGAGCTCGAAGCGACAAAAGGCGAACTTCAGAACACCATCCGTAACCTCGAGATCTCGAGCGAGGAGCAGATGGCGATCAACGAGGAGGCGCTGTCCGTCAACGAGGAATTTCAAGCGACGAACGAGGAGCTGCTCGCCTCCAAGGAGGAGCTTCAATCGCTCAACGAGGAGTTGACCGCACTCAACAGCCAATTGCAGGAAACGCTCGAGCGGCAGCGGACGACCGCGGACGATCTGCAGAATGTCCTTTACAGCACCAAAGTCGCAACGATATTCCTCGACACGCGCTTCAACATCCGGTTCTTCACACCGGCGACGAGAGCGCTCTTCAATGTAATTCCGAGCGATGTGGGCCGCCCGCTCACGGATCTCAAGTCGCTCGCCGCCGACGACGCCCTCTTGGACGACGCTCAGACAGTCTTCAAGAGTCAGACGCCCCTCGAGCGGGAAATCCGGGGGCAGAGCGATCACTGGTTCGTGCGCCGGATTATGCCCTACCGCGCCAGCAACGATAAGACCGAAGGCGTGGTTATCACCTATGAAGACGTAACCGAACGGCGGCGCACGGCGGAAGCGCTCAGCGCCGCCTCGCGACAGGCTGAACTGGCGAGCCTCGCCAAATCACGCTTTCTCGCGGCGGCCAGCCATGATCTGCGACAGCCTTTGCAAACGCTTGCCCTGCTTCAAGGCTTGTTGGCCAAGAAGGTGGTCGGGGAGAAGGCCCGAAGACTGATCGGGGGCATCGACGAAGCTTTGGGCGCCATGACGGGGATGCTGAATACGCTGCTCGACATCAACCAGATTGAAGTGGGCGCCGTTAAGCCCGAAATCGTTGACGTACCGATGAATGAGCTGTTCGACCGGTTGAGGGAAGAATTGACCTATCACGCGCAGGCCGCCGGCCTCGCGCTGCGCATGGTCCCCTGCGCACTGTCAGTTCGGAGCGATCCACGTCTGCTCGAGCAAATGCTCCGCAATCTAATCTCGAACGCGCTGAAATATACCCAGCGCGGCAGGGTGCTCGTCGGATGCCGCCGACGCCAGGGCAAATTGCGCATCGAGATCTGGGACACCGGGATCGGCATCCCTCCGTCGGAATTGAAAGCGATCTTCGAAGAATACCATCAAGTAGACAACCCCGCCCGCCAGCGGAGCCAAGGTCTGGGCCTGGGGCTCTCGATCGTCAAAAGCCTGGGCGAACTGCTCGGCCATCCGATTTGGGTGCGCTCGCTGCGCGGAAAGGGGTCGGTCTTCTCGATCGAGGTCTCACTGGCGCCGAGCGGCGTCGCTTCGCCGCCTGACCGCCGTGGGCGGCCGGCGGACGTACCCACGCAAACGGCGCCGCGCACTGGAGCGATCCTGATCATTGACGACGACCCGGAAATTCGCGAGCACCTCGAGCTGTTCCTGAACGAAGAGGGCTATGAGACTTCGGCGGCCGTCGACGGCCGCGACGCGCTGGAATTGCTGGCGCGCGGGACGACGCGACCCGATCTGGTCCTCGCCGACTACAATTTGCCAAACGGCATGAACGGGGTTCAAGTCTGTCAGAAACTGAGGCAGGAGCTCGATCGGCAAATTCCATTCATCATTCTAACCGGCGATATATCGACCGAGACCATGCGCGATATCGCCTTGCGCGAATGCGTGCATCTCAACAAGCCCGTCAAACTGGGCGATTTGACGCGCGCGATCGAGAAGCTCCTGGCCAAGCCGGCCGACCCGGAGGTCCCACGTCCTCGTCACTCTGTTGAAGCCCTGAAAGCTTCGGGCGGAGCCAGAATCATTGTCATCGACGATGACGACAAGGTTCGTGAGGCGATACGGACCGTGCTCGAGGACGATGGCCGCGTCGTCGAATCCTATGCCAGCAGTGAGGCGTTTCTTGACGCCTTTGATCCCGGCAAATCCGCGTGCCTGCTGATCGACGCCTATCTGCCGGGATTGAGCGGGCTCGAACTGCTTGAGAAGCTCCATGACGGGGACCATCGCTTGCCGGCGATCATGATCACCGGCCACGCCGATGTGCCTATGGCGGTTAAAGCCATGAAAGCGGGCGCACTGGATTTCATCGAAAAGCCGATCCGCCGCGCGCAGCTCATCGCTAACATCGAGCGGGCTCTCGAATTGTCGCAGGATTCGAGCAAGTTGCTGAAGCTGCGAGAGTCAGCGTCAGCTCACCTTGCTAGCCTCACGCCGCGGCAACGCGACGTGATGGAAAGGGTGCTCGCGGGCCAGCCCAGCAAGAACATCGCCGCCGACCTCGGCATCAGCCAGCGCACGGTCGAGAGCCACCGCGCCTCGATTATGAAGAGAACCGGGTCGAAGTCGCTGCCCGCGCTCGCGAGGTTGGCGCTTCTGGCGGCGGGCTGAGCAGAGGAACCGCCGAACGTCGAACGCGCTAAAGAAGCCCGCGACCCTCGCGGCTTCACCCCGCAAGAATATGGCCAAGAGCTGCGAGCGGCCGAACGCGATCGCACACGATCTTGGTCGTCGCCAGAATTGGCGCCGAGAGAATCGCGCCAGGCACGCCCCACAGCCAGAACCAGAACACGAAAGAGAAGATAACGAGAACCGGATTGAGCGTGAATTGTCTGGCGAGAAGCATCGGCGTCACCGTCTCGCCCTCGATCACATGGATGGCGCCATAGAGCGCCGCCGGGAGCAGCGCTTGCCAGGTCGAAGTGATCGTGAGCGAGCCGGCGAACAGGAAAATGAAAATGGCGGCGGCGGGCCCAAGAAGCGGCACATAGTTGAGAATGAATGCGACCGTCCCCCACAGAACGGGATCGCCAACTCCGGTCGACCACATGACAATGGCGGTCGCGGCGCCGACTAGCGCGTTCATCAGGGTGATTGTGACGAGGTAGGCGGAAATGTCGCGCCCGATTTGCTGCGAGATGTCGACCGCCTGCCGCTTGCTGGCGAACCTGGGCAAGACCTCGACCAGCCGGCGCAGGAAACTGTCGCCCGAAACGAGGAGGAAGTAGAGAAACAAGACGGTGGTGAACAGGCCGCTGGCAAAGCTTCGCGTCCCGGCAAAGACGCTCGCGAGAATCGCTCCACCGTCCAAAGGCCCGGGCGAGCTTCGCTGCGGGCCCGCGGCGCCGAAATTATTGGCGGCCGCCAGAAATGTCCGAAGCGTATTGACAGGCGCATCGAGAAATCTCAGCCGCTCCAGGATCCGGGGAACGCCCTCAGGCAGCTTGGCTATCCACGCTTCGGCGGGCCCCGAGATGGCGGCGCCAAGTCC
Source organism: uncultured Alphaproteobacteria bacterium (assembly GCA_963696665.1). Classification (GTDB taxonomy): domain Bacteria; phylum Pseudomonadota; class Alphaproteobacteria; order Rhizobiales; family Beijerinckiaceae; genus Roseiarcus. Next base: position 172,267 of record CAVOLE010000008.1, on the reverse strand, counting down.
GACAATCGTCGCGATCACGACAAGTATGAGCAAAAGGGCCCCCAGCGCCCTGGGCGTCCGCAATCGTTCGAGTGCGCGCAAGGCCGGCTGCATCAGGAGATTGAGCATGATCGCGAAGATCATCGGCAAGACGATGTCACTGGCCACATACGCCGCCGTCAACATCAGAAGGACAAAAATCCCTCCGAGAAAGAACGTCTTCGCATCGGAGGGCAGAGGCATATCCGCCAATAATTCGTCGGGCGCTTCAATCTCAGGCTGTTGATCCGAATCCAACATGGCGAAGCTCCAGATCAACACCCCACACGCTCAACGCGGATGCCGCAATCCGAGTTTCGCTATCGGCCCATAGACCAAGCGCGACCACGACGATCAGGACGACGTAAGGGAAACTGTCGACTTCAACGGACGTCCCAATTGATTTCACTTGCTCTCGGCCCTCAAACGGAGGTCGCGCGCCCAGCCACTCCGGAGGGCTGCGAGAACGCTGGGCCAGGGAGGACGACTCGGGAAGCGCCATTTGCCTACCGGCCCACGAGCCACAATACGACAAGCACAATCAGAACGATGCCGAGGACGCCGCCGAGACCGGCGCCCCCGTACCGGCCGTGAGCATAATATCCCCCGCCGCCACCGAAGATGAGGATCAGGATTATGACAAGGAGAATTGTGCTCATATTTCGGGCTCTGGCAGGTGAAAGTCGTCTGAAGCGGTGCCGTTACGGTTTCTTCACCGCGTCGCGCACTGCGTCGTTCAGGCCGCCGACGGCGTTCTGAATCTTGCCGACGGCCTTGTCGGTCTTGCCGTCGTTCTGCAACTTGGCGTCTCCGATAGCCTTGCCGACGGCCTCTTTGGCCGCGCCTTTAACTTCCTTGATCGAACCGGCGATTCTGTTCTTGTCCATGACTGCTCTCTTTTTCATATTGCGAAGACGGGCTTGGGTCTGCATCGCTCGCATCCTGCATTGTTACGCTAGGCGAAAAGTTCGAGGGCAGGCAGCCTCGGGAACTACTCACTCGACGGGACCCCAGACATCGTGAATGTACACCGCGACGGCCAAGCGACTCGCCAGCCTGCTCTTGTTCTTCCCAGCGTAATCAACTGGCTCTTCCTGGCTCGGCAGTCTGGGGGCGCCAGAGCGTTAGGGTTGCCTCTGGCCTTCTCAAAGACGAGGCGTGCGTAGTTTCCGAGTTTGTTTTGGCGGGCATCCCAACCGCTATTGTTCTTCGCGGCAGCGCGCCCTAGCGCGAAGGTATGTTCGTGTCTTGAGCTTTGTGTCCGCGTCAAGCCACGGCAGGCGCTACGAGCGAATGCCAGTAAAGGGAACCCCGTCCCGTGGCGTGCCCAAGCTGGCCCACAACAATGGCGAAAAGAACTTCGACCATGGCAGCTCACGCGCATCAGCCTCAGCCTTCCAAGTCCGGGCCGGGGTCGAGGCCTGACGCCAAAGACAATTTGCAAACCCTGCCTCTTCCTGAGGTCGAGAAAAAACTGGATTCGTCGCCGGATGGCCTGACTCAGGCAGAGGCGGAGAAGCGGCTCGCGCAATATGGGCCGAACGAGATCGCGGAGAAGAAGACCAATGAGCTTCTGAAGTTCCTCTCCTATTTCTGGGGTCCGATCCCCTGGATGATCGAAGCGGCGGTGATCCTGTCGGCGGCGGCCCGGCACTGGCCGGACTTTGGCATCATCCTCGTTCTGCTTTTGGCGAATGCCGTGGTCGGATTCTGGGAAGAACATCAGGCGGGCAACGCCATCGCCGCCCTCAAGGCGACGCTCGCGATCAAGGCCAGGGTGAAACGCGACGGGAAGTGGGTTGACCCGGCGGCGCGTGAACTGGTGCCGGGCGACGCCATCCGCTTGCGCCTGGGCGACATCGTGCCGGCCGATGCGCGCTTGCTGGACGGCGACGAGATATCCGTGGACCAGTCGGCGCTGACCGGGGAATCTTTGCCCGCCACGCGCAAATCCGGCGACGCCGTCTTCTCCGGATCGATCGTTCGTCGCGGCGAAATCGGCGCGCTGGTCTATGCGACGGGCGGCAAAACCTACTTCGGCAAGACGGCGGAGCTGGTGGAGACGGCGGTCACCGTCAGCCATTTCCAGAAGGCCGTGCTGAAGATCGGCAACTACCTGATCATGCTGGCGGTGGCCATGGTGGCGTTGATCATCGGACTTGGCGTCTATCGCGGCAATCCGATCCTCACGACGTTGCAGTTCGCCCTTGTGCTGACGGTGGCGGCGATCCCGGTGGCGATGCCGACCGTGCTGTCGGTGACGATGGCGGTCGGCGCCCGCCTGCTCGCCAAGAAACAGGCGATCGTGAGCAGGCTGGTCGCGATCGAGGAACTGGCCGGGGTGGACGTGCTGTGCGCCGACAAGACCGGAACCCTGACCCAGAACAAGCTGACGCTCGGCGATCCGTTCTGTCTGGATGCGATCACCGCCGATGAGCTCATCCTCGCCGGCGCATTGGCTTCGCAAGCGGCGAACGACGATACGATCGATCTCGCTGTTCTTGGGGGCCTGAAGGACAAACAAGCGCTGAAGCCCTATCAGGTCACACATTTCACGCCGTTCGATCCCGAGCACAAGCGTACCGAGGCCACGGTCAAGGGCGCGGACGGAAAAACGTTCAAAGTGACCAAAGGCGCGCCACAGGTCATCCTGGCGCTGTCGGCGAACGCGGCCGCGGTGAAGTCCGCCGTCGACAAGGCGGTCGACGACTTCGCCGAGCGCGGCTTTCGTGCGCTGGGCGTGGCGCGTGCCGAAGGCGACGGCAAATGGCGGCTTCTTGGGGTCCTGCCGCTGTTCGATCCGCCTCGCGTAGACGCCAAATCGACGATCGCGACCGCGGCCGAGCTGGGCGTGAAGATCAAGATGGTGACAGGCGACGCGCTGGCGATCGCCCGCGAGATGGCCAAAACGCTCGGCATGGGCTCCAACATCCTCGACGCGAACACTCTCGGCGACTCCAAGACCGAGGAATCTGCGGCGATGACCAAGTCCATTGAGGACGCTGACGGATTCGCTCAAGTGTTCCCCGAGCACAAGTTCCATATCGTCGACGTGCTGCAGAAGCACGGCCACATCGTCGCCATGACCGGCGACGGGGTGAATGACGCCCCCGCGCTGAAGAAGGCCGACTGCGGCTTCGCTGTTTCCGGAGCGACGGACGCCGCTCGCGCGGCGGCGGCAATCGTGCTGGTGGCGCCGGGATTGTCGGTAATTATCGATGCGCTCAAGGAGAGCAGGAAGATCTTCCAGCGCATGAACAGCTATGCGATGTACCGCATCGCCGAGACGCTGCGCGTCCTCCTGTTCATGACGCTGGCGATCATCATCTTCAACTTCCATCCGCTGACGGCGATTATGATCGTCATGCTGGCATTGCTCAACGATGGCGCGATCCTGTCGATCGCCTATGACAATGTCACCTACAGGAACCAGCCCGAAGCATGGAACATGCGCCTGGTTCTTGGGATCGCAACGGTGCTGGGTCTCGTCGGCCCGATCGCCGCGTTCGGGCTGTTTTACCTCGGCTACCGTATTTTTCATCTCGGCCATCCAGAACTCCAAACGATGATGTACCTCATGCTCTCCGTTGCCGGGCATTTGACGATCTTCCAGACCCGTACGCGCGGTCCGTGGTGGTCCACACGCCCGGCGTGGATACTGTTGGCCGCGGTAGTCGGCACTCAGGCCGTGGCGACGCTCATTTCGGTTTACGGCGCTTGGCTCGTAACGCCGCTTGGCTGGAAGTATGCAGGGTTCGTTTGGGGCTATGCCTTCGCCTGGTTCCTCGTGACGGATCCGGTGAAGCTGCTCGCCTATAAAGTGCTCGATGGTGTCAAAGCCGCCCCCGCGCCCAGACCTGAGGTCAAAACCGGGGCCAAATCTGAGACAGAAATAAAGCCGGAAGCCAAAGGCGAGACCCAGCCTGAAGCCGAAGCGGAGGCAAAGCCCGCAACTCAACCTGAGGCCAAGCCTGAGGCCGGAGCCGGCAACGCCAAACCCAGCCCTCGGCCCGACGCCAAAAGCGCGCCCAAAGCCGAAGCCAATGCAGGACCGCCCTCCAAGCCGGACGCCAAGGCCGACGACGCCAAGCCGGACGCTGAGGCTGAACACAAGCTCAAAGCCAAGGGTCAGCCCCAACCTGAGGCCAAGACTGCGCCCCGGCCTGAAGCTAAGGCGGCGCCCGAGCCCGAGCCGGGCGCAAAGGCCGAGCCCAAGCTCGAAACCGAGCCTAGACCTGAAGCCCAAACCGGAGTCGAGACTTTGCTCGACATGTCGCTCGGCGACCTTCTCGTGGCCGGCCTCATCAAAGACCCGGAGGATGCCGGGCGCATGATCGCCGCGGCTGTCACCCAGGCTGAGGCGCCCATCGCGGCCGTGAAGGCGCCTGAAACCGGAGCCGCGCGTAAGGCCGAAACCCAAGCCGCCCCCAAATCGGGGGGCGAAGCGAAGGCGCCGCCTGATCCGACTCCGCAGCCGCCGAGTGACTCGATCGAAGCCACGAACCGCAGCGGACGCCGGAAGGACGCACATGAACATTGACTGCAAGGACTATAGCGTGCGGGAAGGCGATAAAGTCCATCTCACGGAATGGCCGACCAAGGTCGACCCAGTGTACAAATCCAAGGAACAGTACGAGACGCTGCTGGAAGAGCACGTCGCCAAGCTCAGCGCGATGCAACATCTCCATTACGCCTCCGATCGCCACGCAATCTTGCTGATCCTCCAGGCGACGGATGCAGCGGGAAAGGACGGCGCGATCCGTCACGTGATGTCAGGCGTCAACCCTCAGGGCTGCCGGGTCTACGGCTTCAGGCAGCCCACGGAAGCCGAATTGGAGCACGATTTTCTCTGGCGCACCTCTCGTGACCTGCCGGAGCGTGGCAGGATCGCGATTTTCAACCGGTCCTATTATGAGGAAGTGCTGGTCGTCCGCGTGCATCCCGACATGCTGCACCGCGAAGCCATCCCGGACGCGCCGCATCACGACGCGAAGGTATGGCGCAAGCGCTATCGATCAATTAACGATTTTGAAAAGCACCTTACCGTCAACGGGACTCGCGTCGTCAAAGTCTTTCTCCACCTGTCGAAGGAAGAACAGCGCAAACGCTTTCTCGAACGTATCGACGACTCCAAGAAAAACTGGAAATTCAGCGACGCGGATTTGAAGGAGCGCGAATTCTGGAACGATTACGCGAAGGCCTACGAGGAATGCCTAAGCGCGACGAGCACTGATGACGCGCCCTGGTTTGTCGTTCCTGCCGACGACAAGGAAAACGCGCGGCTGATCGTCTCCCAAATCGTCCTCGACACGTTCGAAGGGCTGAAGATGAGCTATCCGAAAAGGAGCGCCGAACGTGAACGCGAATTACAATCCATCCGCAAGGAGCTCGCGAAGTGACAGCGCGGCCGAGCCGGCCGAGGCGTCTTCACTTTACTTTCACCGCTGCCAACCGGCAGATCGCCACCTTTCCCCGTCGCAGGACGTCCATCGGCGTTTCACCGGGGTCAATCCGGCGCCGTCACTCGGATCGCGCTTTGCTGCGATCGACCATTTTCGCTTTTTGATAGACTTGGTGAAAGCGCCCTGTTTCGCCGCCTTTCCCTCAGCTAAAGCACGCGAGTTCATCGGCTTCAACGTCCTCCTCGACGCGATCATCAACTGTGCCCAGGAGCCGATTTCTGCAACGTCCCTGCTGCTAAGCCCGAACGGGGACTCTTGGCGTAGGTAGTTTCCGAGGCTGCCGTGGGCGTTCAGCGGGCGCTTATTGTGCCCTCCGCGCGCCGGATAAATGGCACGGCCATGTCGCCGCGGGCGATGAATTGCGCCGACCCGGGCGTTGGCGCGTCAGAGCCCAGCCGTCGGGTTCCGGCTTTCGACCTCTTCGGCAGCGCGAGCCCATCGGGAGACCAGATAATTGTCGAACCTAGAGTTAACCGCCGAGCCCGCAATCCCGACGCGTGGCTTCCGTGGATTTTCGCGAAAGGCGTCGCCGTGGGATAACGAGCGGCCGATCCGTGAGGAATTGTTCAGCGTCGAACGCCTTGAGGCGCACGCGAAGAGTCTTGCGATCGCGCAAACCGTAGCTTCCCATGCGATTCGGGGTCTGCCTCTGGCCGTCCGACTTGCGGACAATGGCGTCGTGCTCCTGTCGGCCTATCGATCGATCGTGAAGGCAATCGACGACGGGCGCGTGATCACTCCGGCGGCGGAGTGGCTGATCGACAACTATCATTTGGTGGAAAAGCAGATCCGTGAGGTCAGCACCGATTTGCCTCCGGGCTATTATCGCCAGCTCCCAAAACTCATCACCGGCCCGTTCGCGGGTTATCCACGCGTCTTCGGCATGGCGTGGGCCTTCGTCGCTCACACCGACAGCTGCTTTGATTCCGACATCCTCGTTTCCTATGTCAACGCGTATCAAGAGGTCCAATCCCTTACAATTGGCGAGCTTTGGGCCGTCTCGATAACGCTACAAATTGTTTTGATCGAAAATCTGAGGCGGCTCGCGCAACAAATTACGCTCAGCCGGACCGCGCGCCACGAGGCCGATAACCTAGCCGACCGACTTCTCGGAGTGAGCGGGCGCGCCGCGGAGCCGGCGTCGGTCGTTTTTGCGGGCCGTGGCGCGCAGCCGCTTTCCGTTGCCTTTGCGGTCCAACTCGTGCATCGGCTTCGCGATCAAGATCCGAAGTTCACGCCAGCGCTGGCTTGGCTCGACGAGCGGCTGGCGAAACAGGGCCTGACCGCGGATTCGGCCGTGCGCGAGGTCCATCGCAGCCAAGGGGCCGCGAACGTGACCGTCCGCAACATCGTGACGAGCCTGCGGGTCATTGTCGAGGTTGACTGGCAGGTCCTTTTCGAACGCTATTGTCTCGTCGACGACGTCCTGGCCTCAGGATGCGCATTTCACGACCTGGATTTTGCGACCCGCAACCTCTACCGAAGCGCAGTCGAAGACCTGGCGCGGAGGTCAGACCACGACGAACTCGAGATCGCGCGCCGAGCCGTCGCGGCGGCGCATGCGCCCCATCCGTCTTGCGAGCCTCCGGAGAAACTACGGCATAGTGACCCCGGTTACCATTTGCTCGCCGGAGGACGCCGCGAATTCGAGGCCTCGATTGGCTTTCGTGGCATTCTGGGCTGGCCCGCGCGCGTCACGGCAGGACAGAAATTTGATGCTTATGCTGCGGCGATCGTGGCCACGTCTGCGATCGTTCTGGCGGTTCCGCTCACCGCGCTTGCCTGGTTGGGCCTCGGCCCGATTCAGCTCGCAATGCTCGCGGTTCTCGGCGCCATTTCCGCGATTGATGCGGGTGTGACGCTTGTCAACCGAGGGGTGACGCTTTTCGTTCGCCCAGCTCCGCTGCCGGGCCTCGACCTTCGCAGCGGAGTACCCGAATTGTTGCGCACGCTCGTCGCTGTGCCGACGCTCTTGACCACGCCCGAAGACATCGAGGAGCAGGTGGAGCGGCTCGAGATCCACCATCTTGCCAGTCCGGAAGGCGATCTGCACTTTGCTCTGCTATCGGATTGGATCGACGCGGACGTCGATCGAGCGGAAGGCGATGCGGAACTGGTCGCTGTCGCGCGCGCGGGCATCGAGCGCCTCAATCGACGATACGGCCCCGCGCCCGCGGGCCCGCGGTTCCTCCTGCTTCACCGTCGGCGAGTTTGGAACGAAAGCGAGCGGCGCTGGATCGGCTGGGAACGCAAGCGCGGCAAACTCCATGAATTGAACCGACTTCTACGAGGGGCCACCGACACCACTTTCATGGACATAAGCGGCGCAGCGCCGTCGCCTCCGCCAGACATTCGATATGTCGTCACCCTGGACTCGGACACAAGGCTGCCGCGTGACACTCTCCGGCGGCTGATCGGCAAGATGGCGCATCCGCTCAACCGCCCGCGTTTTGACGCGGAGCGCCGCGCGATCGTGGAAGGCTATGCGGTTCTCCAGCCGCGAGTGACGCCCTCGCTTCCTACTGGCGGCAAAGGTTCACTGTTTCAGCGTGTCTTTTCGAGCTCCAGCGGCATCGATCCCTATGCCGCGGCCGTCTCTGACGTCTACCAGGACCTGTTCTGCGAGGGCTCTTACGCAGGAAAGGGCATCTACGATCTCGATGCATTCGAGAACGTGCTCTCGGGCAGGGCTGCAGACTCGACATTGCTAAGCCATGATCTGTTCGAGGGGACTTTCGCACGCGCGGGCTTCGCCTCTGATGTCGAAGTCGTGGACGATTTTCCTTCGCGGTACGATGTGAGCGCTCGGCGTCATCACCGTTGGGCGCGCGGAGACTGGCAACTCCTGCCCTGGATTTTCGGTTTCGCGGGTACGGGCGGCCGGGCGCCGACGGTCAAGGAAGAGCTGCCGCGGATCGGTCGCTGGAAAATGATCGACAACTTGCGACGAACACTTAGTGCGCCCGCTTGTGTCTTGGCCTTGGCCATCGGGCTGGACGCTGTCGTTTGAATCTGCGCTCGTCTGGACGACGTTTGCGCTTGCAACCATCGTTTTGCCAAGCCTCATACCCGCGATCACTGCAATTCCGGGTCGTCGTCCGGGTGCTGCGATGTCCGGGCACTTGCGAGCGCTGGGGGGAGATTTCCGTCTCGCAGCAACTTTGTCGTTGTTGAATGTCACGTTCCTGGCGGATCAGGCCTGGTTGATGGGCGACGCGATCGCACGGACGCTGTGGCGGCTTTTCGTCAGTCGCCGACATCTGCTCGAGTGGACTCCTGCGGCACAGACTGCCGCCGCAAAGCGTCTCGATCTTCAGGGGTTCGCCGTCCGAATGTCGGGAGGGCTTGCCCTCGCAGCGATAGCGCTACTTCTGGCGCTTCTCTTAGGGCATGGAAGTTGGTCGATTGCCACGACGTTCGTGACGCTGTGGCTGATTTCGCCCGCGGTCGCGCGTTACGTCAGCTTTCCTCCAGGCATCGAGACCATCACGAGGATATCGGAGGCCCAATCACTGGCGTTGCGTCAAACCGCGCGCCGCACCTGGCGGTTCTTTGAAACATTTGTGACGGCGGACGACAATATGTTGCCGCCGGACAATTTCCAGGAGGACCCCACATCCGAGGTCGCCCACCGAACCTCGCCGACCAACATTGGCTTATATCTGCTTTCTGTCGTCTGCGCCCGCGACTTCGGTTGGATTGGAGCGGCCCAAACCATCGACCGGCTTGAAGCGACGCTTGCGACAATGGCTCGCATGCCGCGTTTTCGCGGACACTTCTACAACTGGCACGACACCCGCGATCTCAAGGCGCTCGAGCCGAAATATGTATCCTCCGTCGACAGCGGCAACCTGGCCGGCCATCTCATCGCGGTCGCCAACGTCTGTAAGGAATGGAGGCAATCGCCGATCGCCGCCGCCTGCCGTTGGGCCGGAATCGCCGACACGCATGCTCTGACCGTTGAGCAGGCGGTTCACCTGCGTCTCGGTCCTCGAACTCAGACAGTAACTCCGCGCCAACTCGAGGATTCGCTTGCGGCGATGACCAATACTCTGTCGATCGCCGCTCCATCAGAGGAAGCGCTCGCGACTCAATTATCGGAACTTGCCGCCGAGGCGGCGATCGTGGTCGACATCGCCAGCGCAATCGCCCTCGAGCGGAGCGATGGAAGCGGATCGGATCTCTTGTACTGGGCGCGGGCGAGCCTGACCGCAATTGAGGCGCATCGCGCGGACCTCAAGTCTTTGGCCGAGGCGGGCGCATCCAATGCGGCCAGGCTGTTCGTCCTGGAGAGCGCATTCCGCGCAATGGCGATGGCGATGGAGTTTGGTTTTCTCTTCGACCCGGTGCGCCAATTGCTTTCGATCGGATTTCTCATTTCTGAAATCGACCCCAGATCCCAATTGCTACGACCTTCTTGCATCGGAGGCGCGGTTGGCGAGTTTCTTCGCGATCGCCAAAGGAGACATACCCGCCCGACACTGGTTCCGGCTCGGTCGTGCCGCTACGCCGGTTGACCGCGGCACGGCTCTGATCTCCTGGTCGGGTTCAATGTTCGAATATCTCATGCCACCGCTCGTCGTGCGCGCGCCCGTGGGGAGTTTGCTGGAACAGACAGATCGGCTCGTTGTGCGCCGTCAGATCGAATACGGAGCAAAGCTCGGCTTGCCTTGGGGGATCTCCGAATCCGCCTACAATGCGCGGGATCTGGAATTGACCTATCAATATTCCAATTTCGGCGTGCCCGGTCTCGGACTAAAACGAGGACTCGGAGAAAATAGAGTCATCGCGCCCTATGCGACCGGCCTGGCGAGCATGATCGATCCCTCGGCGGCGGTTACGAATTTCAAACGTCTGGCGACAATGGGCGCGAGGGGCCGATATGGATATTACGAGGCTGTGGATTTTACCCCAACACGGGTTCCGGAAGGCGAGCGCTTCGCTCTCGTCCGCGCCTACATGGCGCATCATCAAGGCATGACGATCGTCGCGATCGCCAACGCGGTCTTTGACGGCGCATTGCGAGAGCGGTTCCATGCCGAGCCGATCATTCGAGCAACGGAATTATTGTTACAGGAGCGGGTTCCTCGCGAGATCGCATCGACGCGGCCTTGGGCGGCGGAGGTCAAGTCTGCCGCGCGCGCCATCGACACAGATACTTCGGGCGGGCGCAAAATTGTTTCCGTTCATCAATCCGCGCCGGCGACGCATCTTCTTTCCAACGGGAGCTATGCCGTGATGATGACCGCGGCCGGGTCCGGTTACAGCCACTGGGGCGACCTCGCCATCACACGGTGGCGAGAGGACGCCACGCGAGACGACAGCGGCTCTTATATATTCCTTCGAGACGCGCTGAGCGGCGCCGTTTGGTCGGGAGGTTTTCAGCCGACTGGCGCCCAGCCTGACGAATATGCCGTCGACTTCAACGAGGATCGCGTCAGGATCGCCCGACGCGACGGGAATCTGACGACAACACTTGAAGTCCTTGTTTCGGCCGAAGACGACGCAGAGGTTCGACGCGTTTCCATCTCCAATGCGGGAAGTCGGGCGCGCGACATTGAGATCACATCGTATTCCGAACTCGCTTTGGGGCCACAGGGCGCCGATGTCGCGCATCCCACCTTTGCGAGGATGTTCGTCGAGACCGAATATCTTGCGGATTTCGGCGCGATCCTCGCGACGCGCCGTAAGCGGAGCCCTTCGGAACCGGAAATTTGGGCGGCGCATCTCAGCGTCGCCAATGGCGAAGCGGTCGGCAAGCCGACGTTCGAAACCGACAGGGCGCGCTTCCTCGGTCGCGGACGCGGCGTCAGCGCGCCGATCGCAATGCTGGACGCCCGGCCGTTGACCAATTCGGTCGGAGCCGTGCTCGATCCGATTTTCGCGTTGCGCCGTCGCGTTCGCGTGGCAGCTGGAGCCACGGTTCGTGTCGCCTTCTGGACCATGGCGGCGGGGACACGTGCGGCGCTCTTAGATTGCATCGACAAACATCGGGACGCAGCGGCCTATGAGCGCGCAACGACGCTTGCTTGGACTCAGGCGCAGGTGCAACTCCATCACCTTGGCGTCAACCCCGGCGAAGCCGAACTTTTTCAAAGCCTCGCAAGCCACGTCATCTTCGCTGGCCGAGATTTGCGGCCCTCATCGGACATCATCCGGCATGGCTCAGGTCCGCAATCGGGTCTGTGGTCTCAGGGCATCTCGGGCGATCTGCCGATCGTGCTATTGCGAATCACCGAGATCGAGAGTTCTCAGCGTCGCTCGCCAGGTGCTGCAAGCTCATGAATATTGGCGGATGAAGCAGCTCGCCGTCGATCTCGTCATCCTGAACGAGCGCAAATCGTCATATGTGCAGGACCTTCAGGTTGCGATCGAAACGCTGGTGCGCGCCAGTCAATCGCGGCCCGCTCCCGGGATCGATCCGCGGCTAGGACGGGTCTTCGTCCTTCGGGCGGACCTGATCGCCGCCGAGACGCGTTCGCTGCTTGTCTCTGTCCGCCCGCATTGTGCTTGTGGCGCAGCAAGGAAGCCTTTCTGAACAGCTCGAACGCATCGCCAACCCGATCGAGCCCGTGCGTCCGCTCAAAGAAGCCCCTATAGCTCGCCCTGAGCGAATAGCGGCGTCGCGTACGCCCGAGCTGGAGTTCTTCAACGGGTTGGGAGGATTTGCGGAAGGAGGCAAGGAATATGTGACGATACTCGGGCCGGGCCAGGCGACGCCGGCGCCCTGGATTAACGTCATCGCCAATCCAAGCTTCGGCTTCCAGACCGCGACCGAAGGCAGCGGCTACACTTGGTCTGCCAACAGCCGCGAAAACCAGCTCACCCCGTGGTCCAACGATCCAGTCAGCGACTCGCCCGGGCGAGGCTTTCTATGTGCGCGACGACAGAACTGGCGAGGTCTGGAGTCCGACAGCGATTCCCATCCGCGAGCCCTCGGCGACTTATGTCGCTCGTCATGGTCGGGGTTATAGCCGCTTCGAGCATACCGGCCACGGAATCTCCGCCAATCTTCTTCAGTACGTGCCGATCGAAGGATCGATCAAGATATCGCGCCTTCGATTGACGAACAAATCGAACCTGACCCGCCATCTCAGCGTGGCGGCCTATGTCGAGTGGGTGCTCGGCGCATCGAGATCCGCCACTCTCGCATTTGTCGAAACCGAGATCGATGCGACAACAGGCGCGATCTTAGCACGCAATCCCACGAATGTGGCATTCGGTTCGCGTGTCGCTTTTGCCGACATGCGGGGCGCGCAGTGCGATTGGACGGGCGATCGTCGTGAGTTCATAGGCCGTAACCGGACGCTCGCGAATCCGGCCGCGCTAGCGAGCGCGTCGCCGCTGTCCAACAAGGTTGGTGCGGCATTGGACCCTTGCGCCGCGATGCGCGCCAAGTTTGAATTGCAACCAGGGAGCGTGGCCGAAGTCGTGTTCTTTCTGGGAGAGGCTGCAACGCGCGAGGACGCGCGCGCCGCGATCCTGGCCATTCGCGCTGCCGATCTCGACGCCTTGGAAGCAGACATTGCGCGCTTCTGGGATGAGATTTTGAGCGCGATTGAGGTCAAGACGCCCGACCGCGCGATGGACCTCATGCTCAATGGCTGGCTGCTCTACCAGACGCTCACGTGCCGGATTTGGGCGCGCTCGGCGTTCTATCAAGCCAGCGGCGCCTATGGCTTTCGGGATCAACTGCAGGACGGCATGGCGCTTGCCGCGGCCCGGCCCGATCTGACGCGCGAACACCTGCTGCGCGCGGCCGCCCGCCAGTTCGCCGAGGGCGACGTCCAACATTGGTGGCTGCCTCATTCCGGCCAAGGCGTTCGGACCCGAATATCCGACGATCGTGCGTGGCTGGCTTACACGGTCGCTCAATATATCGAAACAACGAACGACAGGCTCGTACTCGACGAATTGATTCCTTTTCTCGAGGGCGCGCGGCTCGAAGCGGGCGAAACGGATCGCTTCTTCGAGCCGACGGTTTCGCGAGAGAGCGCAACTCTCTTCGAGCATTGCGCCCTTGCGCTTGACGCAAGTCTGGCTGTGGGCCGGCATGGGCTTCCGCTCATTGGCACAGGGGACTGGAACGACGGCATGAACCGGGTGGGAGAAAAGGGCGAGGGCGAGAGCGTCTGGCTCGGATGGTTCCTGCATGTGGCGCTCACGGCCTTTGCGCCATTGGCGCTGGCGCGCAACGAGACCAAGCGCGCGGAAACATGGACGGCGCACGCGGGCGCGCTGAAAGCCGCCATCGAGCGCGAGGCCTGGGACGGCGAATGGTATCGCAGGGGCTATTTCGATGACGGCGCGCCGCTCGGCTCGGCAGCGGACGACGAATGCCGGATTGATTCCATCGCGCAATCATGGGCTGTCTTGTCAGGCGCCGCGACGCAGGATCGCGCCGCCCGTGCTATGGCCTCGCTCGATAAACAGCTAATTCGACGCGAGGACGGACTGGCGCTCTTGTTCGCGCCTCCATTCGACAAGACGACGCACGATCCGGGGTATATCAAGGGCTATCCGCCCGGCGTTCGCGAGAACGGCGGCCAATACACGCACGCGGCGACTTGGTCGGTGATGGCGTTCGCCGCGCTCGGCGAGGGCGACAAGGCGGCCGAGCTCTTCTCATTGCTCAACCCGATCAGCCATTCGCGAACTCCCGCCGACGCGTATCGCTACAAAGTCGAGCCCTACGTCGTATGCGCCGACATCTACGCGACAGCTCCGCATGTCGGGCGCGGGGGCTGGACCTGGTACACGGGCTCGGCAGGCTGGCTGCAGCGTGCGGGGATCGAGAGCCTGCTCGGTCTGCGACTTCGCGGAGCGCTTTTGTCTGTCGACCCGTGCATTCCCAAGGGTTGGGGCCACTATGAGGCGACGGTGAAATATCGAACGGCGCGATACTCGATTTCCGTCGAGAATCCAAGTGGGATCAGTCGGGGTGTGCTCTTCGCGGAAGCAGACGGAGTTGAGATCTCGGAACGTCCGCTCGTCGTTGCGCTCGTGGACGATGGAGGTCTGCACCAGGTCAACGTGCGGCTTGGTTGACGCTCGCCGCTCGATCGCGAAATGGGAGTCTCGGCGGCGTGCTGATTGTGCCTTTCTTCCGCGTGGCGAGCCCATCTTCGCAATCGACCACGCCAAGGCTGCGATGTGCGCTGCCGCCGAGGGCCGACATTGTTGAATGGGTATTTTCCACCCCTGTTCACCGAAGTGGAAACGACTATCGTCCTGCGCGACCCAAAGGGAACAGAGGAGGCTGATCGTCATGCGCGCAGTGATTGCTTTGATAGTGATCGTCTATCTTGTTGGCGTTGGCGCGGTGCTGTCGCCCGTATTTCAGACCGAATGGAACAGCGGTTCGGCATCAAACCTCGCCGCAAGCATAGGACAGGCTCTGCCCAACGCACTCGCCTGGCCGGCAGGGATTTACCACAGCATGACCGACCATGGTTGACCGCGTTTGACGGAGTTGGAGGATGTCGGCTCTCGTCGCAATGAACAGCGCGAGTCCAAAAATGACGAGAAATTGCTTCAGCGACTTATCGCGATAGTTTACGCTGCGGCATGGCTCCCTTCACGCGAATAGCGCTTTTCGATCCTTCCCCGTCGCGGGTAGTTCCAGAATCTTGGACATTGTAGCGCATTGGGATGAGGGCGGCTGAAACCGCCGGCTGAGTAGATTCCGATTCTTGCACGCCCCAATTCATGGCGCCTCAATGGGCTGAGGGATGGAGCAGGAGGCGTTCATGAACTGGGGTCGAATCCAAGTGAGTTGGAAGCAGCTCAAAGAGAATTTCATGTTGCAGTGGGTCGGGCTGACTGATGATAACGGCAAGGGGCTGCAACTGATCGGCGCGGAGATGTCGAGGGACGATCGAAGCGTCACGCAACCGGCGGCCTTTCACCCGGACGACCGCGGAAAACGGAGCGAGTTTTCCTTGCACATTGGCTGCTGATTGCCGCGGAGCAGCAGGCAATTTGTTGACCTCGTCGCACGACCCGAGGCGGCTCGACGGAAGGTCTGATTTCCGTCCGGATCTATCCTCAAAGGTCGCCCCGCCGCTCCAAGCGTGATCAATTTCATGAGTAGAATCCGAGGATGGCTCGTCATTAAGCCCTGTGGCTATCTCAAGCTTCGATTCAGAAACCCTGCGCACTGGATTTAGTCGTAACGCCTCACCGTGTCGATTGAGCCGCCCTGTCCGAAGCCGGCGGGGACCGACCAGAGGAAGGATCTCCGGTCATGTTTTCCGTTGAAGCCCTCCTCGTCTATTTCGTCCTTTTCGCCATCGTCGTTTGCCTGAGCGCCTCCGTCCGCATCCTGCGCGAATACGAACGGGCCGTCGTCTTCACCTTGGGCCGCTTTGAGCGGGTCAAGGGCCCGGGCCTGGTTCTGCTGTCCCCCTTTATTCAGGAGATGGTGCGGGTGGACTTGCGCATTCAGGTCATTGAAATCCCCAGCCAGGATGTCTCCTCCCGCGACAATGTTTCGATGAAAGTCGACGCAGTGCTTTACTTCAACGTCGTCAATCCCGAACGGGCGATCATCAAGGTCCAGAATTATCTGCCGGCCACGAACATGCTGGCCCAAACAACCTTGCGCGCCGTGCTCGGCCAGCACGAGCTCGACGAAATGCTCTCCGAGCGCAAGAAGCTCAGCGCAGACGTGCAGAGCATTCTGGACGCTCAAACGGAGACGTGGGGCATCAAGGTCAGCAATGTCGAGATCAGAACCGTCGAACTCACCGAAAACATGGTGCGGGCGATCGCCAAGCAGGCCGAGGCCGAACGTGACCGCCGCGCGAAAGTCATCCACGCCGAAGCGGAGTTCCAAGCCTCGCAGACGCTCGTCAATGCCGCGAAGATCCTCGGCAGCATTCCGGCAGCGATGCAGCTTCGCTATCTCCAGACGTTGACAGAAATCGGCGCCGAGCAGAATTCGACGGTCGTCTTCCCCATGCCGATCGACATCATGAAGCCCTTCCTCGAGATCATCGAAAAAGCGGATCGGTCGATCCCCCGCCCCAACGGGCCGGACAAAGCCACCCCCACGTTGGAAAGTTCCATGGAACATTGAAAGCCATTTCCGCTGCACACCGAGAGGCATTAGGACAATGAACGTTCCCGTTTCACCGCGAGATATGCACGCCCACGACGACGCCACTGCGAGCGGGCAGGCGGTCTTGGATTCGGACGAATTGCGCCTGCTCGACGCGTACTGGCGCGCCGCAAACTATCTCTCGGTGGGTCAGATTTACCTCTACGAAAACCCGATGCTGCGCGAGCCTCTCACGCTGGCGCATGTCAAGCCGCTGGTGGTCGGGCACTGGGGTACGACGCCCGGGCAGAATTTCATCTACGTCCATTTGAACCGGACGATCCGACTGCATGATCTCGACATGATCTACATCGCCGGTCCCGGCCACGGCGGCCCGGCACTGGTCGCCAACACCTATCTCGAGGGCAGCTACAGCGAAATCTATCCCGACATTAGCCGGGACGAGGCCGGGATGAAACGGCTCTTCAAACAGTTCTCCTTCCCCGGAGGCATTTCGAGCCATGTCGCACCGACGACGCCCGGCTCCATTCACGAGGGCGGCGAACTCGGATATTCGCTCAGCCACGCCTTCGGCGCCGCGTTCGACAATCCGGGCCTCATCGTCGCCTGTATCGTCGGCGACGGCGAGGCCGAAACGGGCCCCTTGGCGACCGCTTGGCAATCCAACAAATTCCTGGATCCGATCACCGACGGGGCAGTTTTACCGATCTTGCACCTGAACGGCTTCAAGATCAGCAACCCAACAGTCCTCGCGCGAGTCGAGCATGAGGAACTCGAAAACTTCTTTCGCGGCTGCGGCTGGACGCCCCTCTTCGTCGAGGGCGAAGAGCCGGAAGAGATGCACCGGGTAATGGCGGCGACGGTCGAAGAAGCCGTCAGCCAGATCCACGCAATCCAGAAGAGCGCGCGAGAAAGCAAAAACCCAGCGCGGCCGCGCTGGCCCATGATAGTCCTCAGATCCCCCAAGGGTTGGACGGGCCCGAAGGTCGTTGACGGCCTGAAAATAGAAGGCACGTTTCGGGCGCATCAGGTTCCCCTGCTTGTCGACCCCGCACACCCCGACCATGTCAAGCTCCTCGAAAGCTGGATGAAGAGCTACAAGGCGGAAGAACTCTTCGATGCGAACGGAACGTTGAAAGCCGAACTTGCCGAGCTAGCGCCGACGGGTAGTCGTCGGATGGGCGCCAATCCGCATGCCAACGGCGGGATTCTTCTGCGCGATTTGCAAATGCCGGACTTTCGCGATCATGCGGTCTCCGTCCCCGCGCCGGGCGCCGTGAGCGCGCGAGATACGATGGTGCTCGGCAAATTCCTTCGCGATGTGACACGCCTCAACCAGGACAAGCGCAACTTCCGCATCTTCGGTCCGGACGAAACGCTTTCGAATCTGCTCGGCGATGTCTTTGAGGTCACCAATCGCCAATGGGACGCCCGCGAAGTGGACGACGATGAGTTTCTCGCGCCCGAGGGTCGCGTCTTGGATTCCATGCTCAGCGAACATCAATGCGAGGGATGGCTCGAGGGTTATCTACTGACGGGGCGACATGGCCTGTTCAACAGCTATGAGGCGTTTATCCGTATCGTCAACTCCATGTTCAGCCAGCATGCGAAGTGGTTGAAGGTCACGCTTGAACTGCCGTGGCGGCGCAAGATCGCCTCGTTGAACTACCTGCTCGCCTCGCACGTCTGGCAGCAGGACCACAACGGTTTCACCCATCAGGACCCGGGCTTCCTCGATCACGTGATCAACAAGAAGGCGGACATCGTTCGGGTTTATCTGCCGCCGGACGCCAATTGCCTCTTGTCGGTATTCGATCATTGCCTACGCACTCGGCACTACGTCAACGTCGTCGTGGCGGGCAAGCACGCGCTGCCGCAGTGGCTCACCATGGAGCAAGCCGTCGTTCATTGCACCGAGGGAATCGGCATCTGGCAATGGGCGAGCAACGACCAGGACGCGCAACCGGATGTCGTGATGGCCTGCTGCGGCGACACCCCGACACTCGAGGTTCTGGCGGCCGTATCGATCCTGCGCGAACATCTGCCCGATTTGAAAATTCGGGTCATTAATGTTGTCGATCTGATGCAACTCCAGCCCTGCGCGGAGCATCCGCACGGACTGAGCGAGACCGACTACAACTCGCTCTTCACCAAGGACCGGCCGATCATATTCAATTTCCACGGCTATCCGTCGCTCGTCCATGGGCTGACCTATCGCAGAACCAACAGGAACGTCCATGTGCGAGGCTACAAGGAGGAGGGCACGATCACGACGGCGTTTGACATGCGGGTGCAAAACGACATCGATCGCTTCCATCTGGTGCAAGATGTCGTCAATAAACTACCGCGCCTCGGCAGCAAGGGCGCCTACTTGAAACAAGCGATGCGCGACAAACTCATCGAGCACAAGCATTATATCGATGCGCACGGCGAGGATTTGCCGGAGATTCGGAACTGGAGCTGGGGCGCGCCGCAATGAACGCGAACTCGCTCGTCGAGCCCGTTCAGGCAGCAATAGCGCCGAAGCAAGGCCGCGCGGAGGCCCGATCGGTTCCTTTTGATGAGCCGGCGCCCCGTGCGGACAGTCCCATTGGAGCGCTCAAGAGATCGGGCCGATTGGCGAGGTTCGTTCGCATGGCGTGCGCGACGCTTTCGGAGGCGCTATGTTGGAAGCCCAAAAATGTCCCAGCGACCGCAGCGCGAGCCCGCGTGACAGCGCTCTCCACCACGGTCCCGACAACGCCACCAGCCAGGTGAACGCTGTTTAGCCAGCGAGACTCGCGTGGAAGCCCATAGTCCGAGGTGCTTCAGCATTGGGACGCGCGCCGGTCTATAATTGCCGGCCATGCTGCACCCAGCTCCGCTGCGCCGTTTCATCTCGATTGTGATCGCCGGCGTCCTGATTGGCGCGCTCTACGGCGATGTCCATCATGGAGCACCCGGAATCGGAGCGACGGTCGGCGGCTCGATCGGGGCCGCACTCTTCGCGCTCGAACGCTTCGTTCTAAGGCGCAACGCCGGTGGCTTCTTGGGCAGGCTGCCGTTTCTACCTTATCTCGCTCTGCGCTCGCTGCTCTACGCGGGCGTTATCCTCATCATCAACACAATTGCCGATCGGCTCATGTCGGGTCAGTTCATGGTGGTTGGCAGCATCGACTTCCTCTTGTCGCTTGCTTTGGTCGCCGCCGGCAACCTCCTGTTCAGCGTCAACGATCTGCTCGGTCCGGGGACGCTCTTCGCCTTTGCTGCGGGGGCTACTATGAGCCGCGCATCGAGGAGCGGGCGTTCCTGTTCATCGACAGGCGCTCCTCGACTGCGATCGCGGAGCGCCTGGGCGAGCTCGCTTTCTGAACCTGCTCAACCGCTTCATCGTCGATCTTTCGCTCGCCATCGCCGAAGCCGGGGCCTGTTTTGCCGCTCTCGACCGACTTCGTAAGGAAGCGCCCGCCTATGAGCTCGGGTTCGGTCTATTGATGATCAATACTGTTTTCGGGAGCCGTTTTTAAAATAAAATTCCGCTTGGGACTCGTATTCTCGCGATTAGAACTTATGTAAACGTTGTCGTCCGAACGATGACCGTTCCGACGATTATTTAATCGATATTTTGGAGATACTTCAATGACAACCTCGCCTCCGGCTTCGAACAGGAACGCCGCCATTGGACACGCTCCGTCGGCCGAGACCAAGCAGATCGTTCTCAAGGAGATCGGCGCCAAATGGAGCAAGTTCTCAGAGCACGATCTATCGTCGCTCAAGAATAAAGACGATCTCGTCGCGCAGGTCGTCGCCAAGTACGGCTTGGAGAAGTCCGTCGCCCAGCGCGACGTCGACGCTCTGATGAACGGCCGTCATATCTGAGCCGCCGATCTCTCACGCCGAGGCCGCATCGCCGCGGCCTCGGCGATGACGCGAACAGGCCGGACCGGAGCCCGCAATGGTCACGTTCGATTACAACGCCGCGGCGGAGCTCTTCCCGCCGCGACTTCGCAAATCGCCGCACCGACAATTTGGTTACAGGCGCTTCGCCAGGGCGGCGCACGCCGTTCGGTTCGCAATCGAAGAACTTCCGCCCGAACTGCTTTCGGGCGCCGTTCTTGAGGTCGACGGGGAGAGGTATGTCGGCGAAGACATTCGCCGCCTTTACGATAGCGCGGATTTTTCCTTGCTCCCACAAGCGGCGGCCTAGATGACCATACGCACCCGCAACAGCCTCGTTGTCTTCCATCATCCATTCGAGCTGAGGGGCGTCGATCGAACATTGCCGGCGGGAGAATATCGGGTGATGACCGACGAGCAGTTGATCGAGGAGCTGTCGTTTCCGGTCTATCGTCGCGTCTCGACCGTGATCTTCGCGCCAGGGCAATCCCCCAATAGCTCCTCGGTCGAGATGGTGACGATCGACCCCCGCGACCTACGGGCGGCGCAGGATCGCGACAACGCGATGGGGGCTCTTTAACCTAACTGCTCTCGCAAGAAGTCGACCCGTGAGCCTGGTGGGCGCGTTCAGTCATTCCCAAGGGATCAGGCCAGGGATATCCGCCGATGACGGAGAAGACGATCGATCTCGATCAGCGTTGCGGGATGGCTGCGGAGAAGGCCACCGATCTGCGCTGGCTGCCGGCCGACCGGGAGGCGAACGAGGAGGCCTTGCCCCTTCGGCAGGATGAATTGGAAGCTCACTTGGTTGCGGCGCCGTCTACGTGATGCCGTCGTCTGCGCGGCCGCGGAGGAGCACATGGATGTGCGGATCGATGTTCCAGTGATCGACCGCTACCCATTCCAGCCTTGGCGCCCAAGTCGCTTTCCGCGTCGGTCATCAGTTCCCGAGTGAGGGCGCGAAGGTCAGGCATCTGACCCGCGTCCTCGGGTAACATCGTGAACCCAAAGTGATGCCGATCCTCCTCGCGCCGCGCAGCGAAAGCCTTTGTGTCGGCGTCGTCGGAAGTCGCGTCGAACATCCGGGCGTCGACATCGTCGCGGGTGACGCCCTCGCGTTTGAGGTAGGCGATTGCTTCGAGAGCGGCGCCGGGCGAAAACGGCCGCCGCGGCGCCGCGGGACCCGAGCCATGACGACGACGCGCCGACTGGGCGAGCGAGAGGCCAGGGACAATGCCGTCGCCGACCGCGGTCGAAGGTCGAGCGGCCCGCAGTCCCGCTGCTTCGCCTGAACGTTTGGCCTCGGTGGCCCGCTTTCCTCGCGGCCCGCATCACCTCGCCAACGAAGCTCTTCGGTCGCTCGGCGCCCTGGCTGCCGTGATGGATGCGGCCGGGGCGCGGGTTGAAGTCGTCGTCACGCGTCGTCATGGCCTGGAGCGCTTTCGTCGATCACAGAGATGGCGCTCGGAACATTGAAATCGTTGGCGTTTCGGGCCGAAGCGCCAGCAGGTCGGACGGGCTGGATGTCGAAATTCTCCAATCCAACCAACCACATGCGCCAGGCCGAAGGCGGCGCTTTTATCTTGCCGTCCATGGTTGGCGCGTAAGCGTCCGGTTTCCGCACGGTTCCGCAGATATGCCCTGGCGGTCCATATCGGGCTCCTTCGCATGTTGGAGGATCTCCGGTGGGGTCGAAACGATACGGGAACAAGGCGCTCAGGGCTTGGTGGTCGATCCATGTCGAGGCCTGGCGCAAGAGCGGCCTTTCGCGACGCAAATACTGCCGCGAACATCGGCTCTGCGAGGAGACATTCACGCGCTGGCTGAACGTGCTCCTGGGTGCCGAAAAGCTGCGTGCGGACAGGGAGTTGGCGCGCGAGCAGAAGGCTAAAAAGCGTCGTCCGAACCTGTCGACCGACAAGCGCAACCGCGCCGCCCAGGCGTTCTGGGCGATGCACGTCGAGGCGCAGCGATGGAGCGGAATGACGATGCGCGACTACTGCGATGCGCACCGCATCTCGTCGCACAGCATGGCGCGATGGCGTGATTTGATCGACGCCAGCGAGACGCCAAGCGATTGGCGATCGCAGCTGCACCCGAGCGCGCGGGCGCCGATAAGCACTAGTGCTAGCACTGGCGCTAAGGACGAACAGCCGAATGAGCGCTTGACAAACGGTCATGCTGCCGACCTCGCGCGCGTCGAACGCTTCGCCCGCCGCACGTTCAGCGACGAGGAGAAGCGCGCCATGGTGCTCGAGACTGAACAGCCGGGCGCCACCGTCTCGTCCGTGGCGCGACGCCACGACATCGTTCCGAGCATGCTCTTCCGATGGCGGGCGCAGCTCGGGCTCGCCAAGGAGAAGCCCGCGCGGCTTGTCGATGTCAGCACGACCGGGAAGGGAGGGAAGAACGGTTCAGCCGCGGCGGTTCTGTTCGACCTGCTCATGGCGCCTGCCGGGATGACGCTCGTCGACCTGCCGGACGGCCGCAAAGTCTTTGCGCCCGCAGGCGCCGATCCCGATGCAGTCCAGCGGCACGTGGCTGATTGGGGCGCCGCATCATGATGATCGTTCCAGCAGGTGTGAAGGTGCATCTGGCGCTGGGCTACACCGACATGCGCAAAGGTCTTGATGGGCTCGCCACGCTCGTCCAGGAGCACCTCAAAAAGGACCCCTTTTCCGGCCATTTGTTTGCGTTCCGGGGGAAGAGCGCGCGCAAGCTGAAGATCCTGTTCTGGGACGGCAATGGCCTCTGCCTGTTCACCAAGCGGCTCGATCAGGGTGGTTTCATCTGGCCGCGGATGAGCGATCCCGGCGGCACGGTGACGCTCTCTCCAGCGCAGCTCGCCATGCTGATTGAAGGCATCGACTGGCGATCTCCGGAACGCGTATGGAAGCCGGCTTTGGCGGGCTAAAAAACTGCAGAAACCCTCATGGAATTGGCCGAATTTGCTTCCTCGAATCAGGCGATTCGGGTAGATTCGGACATGCGGTTCGATCTCGATGATTTGCCTTCCGAACCGGCTCTTCTGCAGCATCTCATTCGCGATATGGCTGCCGCCGTCGAGCACCGCGACGGCGAGATCGAGCGCCTCAAGTCGATCATCAAGAAGTTGCAGCGGGCGCAGTTTGGCCGTCGTTCCGAGCGCCTTGATCCCGACCAACTGGCGCTGGCGCTCGAAGAGGTCGACAGCGATCTTGCCCGCGAAGAAGAGAAGGGTCCGCATGGCGAGAAGCAAAAGACCGAACGGTCCTCTCGTCGCAAGCCGTTGCCCGACCATTTGTCGCGCGAAGAGGTCCGCCTCGACATTGAGAGCACGATCTGCAGCTGCTGCGGCGGCGCGCTGCATGTCATCGGAGAAAGCGTGAGCGAGATGCTGGATTGGGTTCCGGCTGAGCTTCGCGTCATCCGCACCACCCGTCCCAAATACGCCTGCCGGACCTGCGAGACGGTGACGCAAGCGCCGGCTGCAGAGCGGCCGATCGCCGGCGGCTTGGCGACGCCGGCGCTGCTTGCCCAGGTGCTGGTCAGCAAATATTGCGATCACACGCCGCTCTACCGGCAGTCGCAGATCTTCGCCCGCCATGGGGTCGATCTTCCGCGTTCGACGCTCGCCGGATGGGTCGGCGGCGCCTGCTGGTGGCTCGAGGCGTTGCACGAACGCCTTGCAAGAAACTTGTTTGCTTCGGATCACCTGTTCGCCGATGACACGCCCGTGCCGGTGCTCGATCCAGGCCGAGGGCGCACCAAGACGGGACGGCTTTGGGTCTACGCCCGCGAGCAAAGAGCATGGGGCGGGCCGGAGCCCCAGGCCGCGGTCTACTTGTATGCGCCGGACCGCAAAGCTGAGCGTCCCGCTTCGCATCTCGAACACTTCAGGGGCGTTCTTCATGTCGACGGCTACGTCGGGTTCGAGCCGCTGGTAGATAAAGGGAATGTTGTGCTCGCCGCATGCTGGAGCCACACGCGACGCAAGTTCTATGAAGTGGCGCAGGCCGCGAACGCGCCGATCGCGGTCGAGGCGCTGCGCCGTATCGGCGAACTTTATGCCGTCGAAGCTGACGTTCACGGTCAGTCGCCTGCACAGCGGCTTGCGGCTCGTCGCCGCCGCTCCAAGCCAATCATCGACGCTTTGCGCGCCTGGCTCGAGGCGCAGCTTCCGTTGCTGTCGGGAAGCAGCACACTCGCCGAAGCCATCCGGTACGCGCTGGCGCGCTGGCATGGTCTGACCCGCTTCCTGCACGACGGCCGCACCGAACTGGACACCAACCCCGTCGAGCGCGCGATTCGGCCGGTTGCTCTCGGAAGGAAGAATCATCTCTTTGCGGGCAGCGATGGCGGCGGTCATCGATGGGCCGTGCTGTGTTCGCTGATTGAAACCTGCAAGCTCAACCGCGTCGAACCCTATGCGTATCTGAAGGACGTGCTCGAGCGCATGGTCGCCGGATATCCGATCAACCGTCTCGATGAACTGCTGCCGTGGGCATGGAAAGCCGGAAATCCTGTCAAGAGCTGAGAGAAGTGCAAAACCCGGACGCTTACGTCGGAGCGTGAGCGTCCGGTGTCTGCACCCTGATTGCGTAGTGCAATTGCGCGGCATGTCGGGCTCCTTCGCAGCGTGGAGGAGCTCCGGTGAATTTGAGACGTTTCGAGAACAATGCGCGTCCATCCTGGTGGCTGATCCACATCGAAGCCTGGCGTCAAAGCGGGCTGGGCCGGGCGAGGTATTGTCGTCGGCATGGTCTGACGGCGACAACGTTCGGTCGCTGGCTGAGCTACCTGGCCGGCAAGGAAGCGGCTCGCAGGCATGCGGAATATCAGGCGGAACTGCATCGTCAGCAACGCCGCGAGGCCCAGGAAAAGCGCCGGAGGAGGCGCTCCCGCTTTCGTTTCGGCGTGAGCACGGATGTGCGCAATCGCGCGGTCCAGGCGTTCCGGGCGATGCACGTCGAGGCGATGAACTGGAGCGGGATGAGCGTGCGGGAGTACGCCGCCGCCTTGCATCTGTCGCCGACCTCTCTGCGCAAATGGCGCGATCGGCTGGACGACGGCGAGGTGGATGTCGACTGGCGAGCGCATCTTCATCCCTCAGCCCGTCCGGTCGCTGGCACTAGTGCTAACAGGACGCCGCCGGAAACGGGCTTGACAGCTCCGCCGAGGGACGATCCTGCGCCGCCTCGACAGCCTTTGCGGCGCTTCTTCACCGACGACCAGAAGCGCGCCATCGCGCTGGAGAGCGACCAGCCCGGCGTCAGCGTCTCGCAGGTGGCGCGCAAGCACGGGATCGTTGCGGGGCTGCTGTTCCGCTGGCGCGTACAGTTCGGCGTGGCGCAGCGGAAGCGCGCGAAGTTTGCGCCTGTGGCGCTCACTGACGACGCGCCGGCGACCCTTCGGCTGCGCGCTCTCGTGCAGCCGCCGGACGGAATGACGGCGATCGCCCTGCCTGACGGCCGGCGCGTATTCGCGCCTGCCGGCGTCGATCCGCAAGCCGTTCGTGAGCACGCCGTCGGCGAGGGAGCGGCGCCATGATGATCGTTCCGGCGGGCGTGAAGGTGCACCTGGCGCTGGGCTACACCGATATGCGCAAAGGTCTCGACGGACTCGCCATGCTGGTGCAGCAAACGCTGAAGCAGGATCCGTTCTCGGGCCACCTGTTCGCCTTCCGGGGCAAGAAGGCGTCGATGCTGAAGATCCTGTTCTGGGATGGCAACGGGCTTTGCCTGTTCACAAGCGGCTCGATCAGGGTGGTTTCATCTGGCCGCGGATGAGCGATCCCGGCGGCACGGTGACGCTCTCTCCAGCGCAGCTCGCCATGCTGATCGAGGGCATCGACTGGCGCGCGCCGGAACGCGTATGGAAGCCTGCTCTGGCAGGCTGAAAATCTTCGGAAACCCGCATAGAATCGAATGAATCCGCTTCCTCGAATCAGGCGATTCGGGTAGCTTTGCACATGCGGTTCCATCTTGACGATTTGCCCTCCGAACCGGCTCTTTTGCAGCATCTCATTCGCGATATGGCCGTCACCGCCAATCCCCGCGACGGCGAGATCGAGCGCCTGAAGTCGATCATCAAGACGTTGTAACGGGCGCCGTTTGGCCGTCGGTCCGAGCGCCACGATCCCGATCAGCTGGCGCTCGCGCTCGAAGAGGTCGACAGCGATCTCGCCCGCGAGGAGGAGAAGCGTCCGCCTCGCGAAAAGGAGGCGGGCGAACGGCCTCCTCATCGCAAATCGTTGCCCGGCCATTTGCCGCGCGAAGAGGTCCGGCTCGATGTCGAGAACACGATCTGCGCCTGCTGCGGCGGCGCGCTGCATGTCATCGGAGAGAGCGTCAGCGAGATGCTGGATTGGGTTCCGGCTGAACTGCGCGTCATCCGCACCACGCGTCCCAAATTCGCCTGTCGAACTTGCGAGGAGGTGGCGCAGGCGCCGGCGCCGGAGCGGCTGATCGCCGGCGGCCTGGCGACGCCTGCGCTGCTCGCCCAGGTGCTGGTCAGCAAATATTGCGACCACACACCCTTGTATCGGCAGGCGCAGATCTTCGCCCGCCACGGAATTGATCTTCCACGTTCGAAGCTGGCCGGCTGGGTCGGCGGGGCCTGCTGGTGGCTCGAAACGCTGCACGAACGTCTGGCCAGGAACGTGTTCGCGTCGGACCATCTGTTCGCCGATGACACGCCCGTGCCGGTGCTCGATCCCGGCCGAGGGCGCACCAAGACGGGACGGCTGTGGGTCTACGCCCACGAGCAAAGGGCGTGGGGCGGACCGGAGCCGCCGGCCGCGGTCTATCTTTATGCGCCCGACCGCAAAGCCGAACGCCCGGCCTCGCATCTCGAGCGGTTCAAGGGCGTGCTGCATGTCGACGGCTATGCCGGCTTTGAGCCGTTGGAGGAGAGAGGGGACGTCGTTCTCGCGGCTTGCTGGAGCCATACGCGACGCAAGTTCTATGACGTGGCGCAGGCCACGAACGCGCCGATCGCCGTCGAGGCGCTGCGCCGGATCGGCGAACTCTACGCTGCCGAAGCGGACGCTCACGGTCAGTCGCCGGCGCAGCGGCTTGCGGTTCGTCGCTCTCGCTCCAAGCCAATCGTCGAGGCCTTGCGCGCCTGGCTCGACACGCAGCTTCCGTTGCTGTCGGGACGGAGCACGCTCGCCGAGGCGATCCGTTACGCGTTGGCGCGTTGGCAGGGTCTCATCCGCTTCCTGCACGACGGCCGCATCGAACTCGACACCAATCCGGTCGAGCGGGCGATCCGACCGATCGCGCTCGGACGGAAGAATCATCTCTTTGCCGGCAGCGACGGCGGCGGCAGGCGATGGGTTGTGCTCTGTTCGCGGATCGAGACCTGCATGTGTGGATGGCCTCCGCGGTGCAAGGGTTTTGATGGTGACTTTGACGCTGGGTCGGCGGCGTGCATGTGTCCGGCCTACAAATCGCGGCCGCAGCCGCTGGCCCTGATGAGATCCGCGGATCGGGTCCTGAGCAAGCTCGCGCGCTCGAGGCGCTCACACGTTCTCCTGGTTGTCCCGATCTCGTCGATCGACCGTCGCGTCATCACCTCCATCAGCGCCGATGCACCACAACAGCCAGCTTCCCCTCGGAAGCGGGCGATGTTCCTATACCGTTCGATAGACCTCGCCACGCGTCAGCATGTGCCCATGCGATTCTCGCCATCTTGTTAGCGAGCGCCGCGGCGGCGAGCTTGATTGGCTTGCGAGCGATCAGCCTTCCGATCCAGCTTTCCGAAAAGCTAGGTTCACGACGGCCCCATCGGATCGCCGAAAGAGCGCCTGTGACCAACAGGCGTCGTATCGTCCGATCGCCCATCTTGGTGATCCCTCCAAGGCGTTCCTTCCCGCCGCTTGAGTTTTGCCTCGGCATCAGGCCGAGCCATGCCGCGAAATCTCGACCCGAACGAAAGCCGTGTATGTTCGGCACGCCGGCTATGATCGCGCTGGCGGTGATCGGTCCGACGCCAGGAATTGTGAGCAGACGCCCGGCGTTTTCTTCGCTTCGGCATGTGCGGCGCATCTGCGCTTCCATCTGATCGATCTCTCGGCCGAGAGCGACGAGTTGGTCGGCCAAGACATTCAAAGCGTCCCGAACGGCGCTCGGTATAGGCGCTGTGGGATCGGCTAGTTTCTCGATGAGCCGTCCGACATGCTGGGGACCTGCGGGCGCCAGGATCCCGAACTCCGCCATATGCCCACGCAGCGCATTGATCAGAGTGACCCGCTGACGCGATAGGAGCTCGTGGGCGCGCTGCGTAACACGGGCTGCCTGCTGTTCGACGGTCTTGACCGGGGTCTGCCGCACGCTCGGTCGTGTCACCGCTTCGCAAATCGCGGCAGCGTCGACAAAGTCATTCTTCTGTCGAACCACGTAGGCTTTCACATAGATGGGTGGAATCAAACGCGCATCGTGTCCGAGCGCCGCGATCTCGCGCGCCCAATAGTGGGCGGTCGCGCAGGCTTCCATGCCGACGAGACATGGAGGCAAGGAGGCGAAGAAGGCGTGCACCTCCTCCCGGCGCAACTTCTTCCTCAAGACCGCATTTCGCCGCATCTGCGGCGTGGGCCACGAAAATGCGCTTGGCAATGTCCAGTCCGACTGTCGTAATCCCCATGGATGGCCTCCTCGCTATGCCGAATCATTGTCGGCCTTTGGCACACTGATGCCGGGAGCGGAGGCCATCCACCCCATCAAGCTCAACGGGGTCGAACCCTATGCATATCTGAAGGACGTGCTCGAGCGCATGGCCGACGGATACACGATCAACCGTCTTGACGAACTGCTGCCGTGGGCCTGGCGCGCCGAGGATCACGTCAAGCCCTGATCAACGTGTCGCCGCCGGACGCTTACGTGGGTACGTCGGAGCGTCGGAGCCTCCCTCCGTCTCCGCCTCCAATCCAACCGCGCGAGAAACTGCGAGAGGGTGCACAGAAGGCGATCTGGCTCACTGCGATTGAGTTCCTGTCGGCGATGCGCACAAACAGCTCTCCGAATTCGGCGCGAGCGCTGAGAGATCGACGACACGACTGATGCGACGCGTTGAGAGGCGCGTCGACAGCGACCGGAGCACCGTTCTCGAGCGGAACAAACAGCGTAGAGCGGAGCCAAACAAGGAAATCGAACGGCGGCGAGCGTGCGTTTCGGCTCTCAGACCCTCGATCATCGGGGGAGCATCGCGACGTAATCCTGCGGCTCGTCGCGCATCGCTCCGGCGCAGAAGGCAGGCGTTGTGCCCCGCGCTCGTATAGGGCCTCGGCTCCTCGCCGGCGCTCGGCGGTTGTGGAGGTGACGCCAATGGTCCAGCGCGGCGGCGGCAGGATCGATCCCGATCGCCTCGACCTGATCGATGGCTTGCAATCGCTTGCTGCGTTCGGCCGGCCGGCGGTGCGGAGCAGGATCTCTCCCCCGAGACCAACAAAAGGCAGCGTGGAATAGGGTTCGCCCGGAGCGATTGTGCGGACCACATCAATGCGGGAGATGATCGTGCCCAGGTCGTTCGACGTCCATCGGACGAAAGCAAACGCGCTGCCGGGAGCGAAGCTGGCGACGCGGGTACGGCGATTGAAAACCCGCTCCTCGGCGATCCGGCCGAAGAGAATCCAGTGCTCGAGTTGACACGAGCGCTCCCTCGGCCACTTGGGCGCCGCTGAACAGGACCCGCAAGTGCTTATCGTCTATTCGACCTGAACTTTGCACCGTAGGGCCGCGAGCGCGGCTCCAACGAACACGAGGACGGACAGGCCGAGAGCGATTTCGGCTGTTACCAATAGTGTTGAATGAAACAGATTTATTATTGGTGATTAGCCTGTTGCGCCTCTACGTCAGAGAATCGGAATTTACACACGGGTGTGTCGCAGGAGCCGGATTTGGAGTAGATTTGGCTGCCGCTACACCCGCGTCCCCCGCTGCGCTCACGACGTCGTGAGTAGACCACTTGTCCAGTGATCGGATAATCGCGGACCACGACGGAATCACCCTCCAGCCTCGCGCAATGTGGCCCGAAGGCCCAGACATGCCGGTGCTCGCGTCTGGGCTTTTCGTTTTTGGGGGACTTGCCCCGGCGGGGCCGGCTCTGTTTATTGGGGCCAACCCGGTGGAAGAGGCCTGTTTCGGATGGACACGCGCGAATTAGCGTTCCTTTTGGCCCGCCTCCAGCCACCCAAGTCTGTTGTGGCCGACCCCGCAGAGGTCCTGACGCTCAGGGTCGTCGTTGGCGTCCTCGTCGTGTTATCGCGAAGAGAAACGAATTGACCGGTGAGCCCGCCCATTTGTTCATCAACGACTTGACGGCGATATGCCAGCAGGCGCGGCTTCAGCGCAAATTGTCGTCGAGGAGGGACAAAATATGGTAGTGTCTCAGAGACACTACCCAAAATATGGAGACGGTGCGCAGGGATGCAATTGAGCACGTCAACAGCATAGTTGGAATCGTCCAATTCGATGACAGTCGGCCGGTTGCCAATTAACAGGCCCGAGAGATGGGGTGCAGGCTGCGGCCACGGGGGGCCTAGGGAGTCCGAACAAACACTTCGTGAGCGTTCGTTCGCAGGACGGCGCGGACACCTCAGGCTCGCGAGCCAAGAAAAACGGCCGCCGGGTTGCCCGACCGCAATCGTGGCCTGGAGCTGCCCGACACGGCTCGCAGTCAATGCGTCCTCAGTTTCTCGCCCCGACGCCCCGCCAGCGGCAACCCTACGCTGCCTTTCCGGCCGCTGGCTCCGCCTCGATCGGGTCGATGGCCTTGGCGGTCAGCGCCCTATGCTCTGCGGCCTTCGAACGCGCGGCCTTCAAGCCGAGTCAGGATATGACCCGAACCCCCCCACCTTGGCGAGGCATATCTCAGAACGTATTTGGTGCGGACGGCGGGACTCGAACCCGCACTCTCAGAGAGAAACAGATTTTCTTACCACTTCGGCTTTCGCCGCCGCCAGTCGGCGTTCGTGGCCTGGACTGTCCCTTCGCCATGGCCTCTCGGCCGAAGGCGCCGCCCGTCCAGTCTCTACACCTTCCCTCAATCGAGGGCTTGGCTCGGGATTGGCCTGGGGCTCGAGCCCGTTAGCGTTCCCCGACTTTGAGCGGTTCTGCTCCACGAATTTCCCCGTGGGCACTCCAATTGGAAGTCTGTTGCGTCTACCGATTTCGCCACGTCCGCTTTGCCATATAAGCGCCATAACGCGCTTGGTCGCGCGATGGCGAATCCTCGGCCAGTTCCAGCACTTGGCTCCTGTGCGGCTCCTAGCTTCGATTCCCTCAACCCTCCTTCCGGCTACCGCCAGGGAATAAGTCCATGTTTTCTAGATGGAAAGCCCTCCAGAAAGAAAGTCGGTCGCGGGGCGCACAAAAGGGTTATTAAGTCCCTTGCGTCTACCGGTTTCGCCACGTCCGCTTAGGCAGCGCGCTTGTTTCACACTTTGGGTGAAAATTGAACCTCACCCGCCTTTGTCGTTGGCGATCGGAGGCTGGAAGGCGAGGCCCATGTCCCAGGGAAAGTAGATCCAGGTGTCCTGGGAGACTTCGGTAATGAATGTGTCGACCAGCGGGCGCCCCAAGGGTTTGGCGTAGACGGTGGCGAAATGCGCTCTCGGCAGCATCTCGCGCACCAGCTTGGCGGTTGCGCCAGTGTCGACCAGGTCGTCGACAATCAGGATCTTCGCCCCGTCATTGAGATTCGAGACCTCGGGGGCAATCGTCTTGAGCACCTTCAGGCCGCCCTGTGTCTTGTAGTCGTGGTAGGAGGCGATGCTGACCGTCTCGATCACCCGGACCTCGAGCTCCCGCGCGACGATCGCCGCCGGGACGAGGCCACCGCGGGTGATGGCGACGATGGCGTTAAACGGCCCTGACGAGGCGAGCCGCCAGGCCAACGCGCGGGCGTCCCGGTGGAACTGGTCCCACGAAACCGGAAAGGCCTTGTCGCGGGGGGAGTACACCGGCGGCTCCTGTGCGTTAAAGATCGCCCTCCATAGCAAGCGCGATGACGACGGGCGAGCAGCCGCAGCCCTGAATCAACACTTTTTCCCGCGTGCGCGGCCCGGTCGAAGCTCAACGCGCGACAACGTCTCCCGACAGCGCTGCGATCATGGCCTCGACGGCGCGCCGCGCCGCGGCCACGGCCTCTTCGTCCTTGCCGCGAACCACGATCTGGTTGTTGAAGCGCCCGTCCTTGAACGACGGATAGGAGCCGATCGCCACATTGGGATGGTCAGCCGCGATCGCGCCGAGGGCCTCGCCGTAGCGCCCCTCCGGGACGGCTCCCGCCGCGATGGTCTCAACGAGCATCACCGCTCCGGTCTTCATCGACTTGACGGCGAAATCGAGCATCGCCTGCATAACCGCCGGCACCCCGGCGAGGACGAACACGTTGCCGATCCGAAAGCCGGGCGCCCGGGAGATCGGATTCTCAATGAGGTCCGCCCCCACGGGCATGCGCGCCATGCGGCGGCGCGCGGGAGTGAGATCGGCGGGAGCATAGCGCTCAAGCATGATGGCGATCGCCCTCGGATCCTCGCCGACCGGCACGCCAAAGGCCCGTCCGATCGAATTGGCGGTGATGTCGTCGTGCGTCGGACCGATGCCCCCGGTCGTGACCACATAATCGTAGCGGGTCCTCAGCGCGTTGACGGCTGCAACGATCTCGTCCTCGACGTCGGGCACGACCCTCGCCTCCCGGACGTCGACGCCCATCTTCGCCAGATATTCGGCGATATAGCCCAGGTTGCGGTCCTTCGTGCGCCCCGAGAGGATCTCGTCGCCGATCACCAGGACAGCGGCGGTCACAGTCGTCGCTTTCGTCATCGCCAAGCCGCCTCCGTGGCGCAACAGTCGGAAGCCGCCGCCGCCAAGGGTAATGCTAGCACGAACGCTGGAAAAGTCCGCAAGGCGCACGGACCTTTGCCAATCCCAAATTGGTGACTTGTCTTCGGCGCGATCCAGAGCATATGTGTGGGAGTTTCTTTAAACAAGGGCCAAGAGAACGCTGGTGGCGACGTCGACGACATTTGTGCTGGCAAACGAGAAGGTTGGCCGCCGCAGCGGCCAGATCCGGCTGCATGGGCCAGAAGACTTCGCCGCGATGCGCGCGGCCGGCGCGCTGACTGCGGAAGCGCTCGATCTCATAGGTCCGCTCGTCAAGCCGGGGGTCACGACCGCGAGCCTCGACCGGTTCGTGTTCGAATTCGCGCGCGACCACGGCGCCTACCCGGCGTCCCTGAATTACCGCGGCTACCGCAAGTCGATCTGCACCTCGATCAACCATGTCGTGTGCCATGGCATACCCGACGAGAAACCGCTGCGCGACGGCGACATCCTCAATATCGACGTGACCCTGATCGTAGACGGCTGGCACGGCGACGCGAGCCGCATGTTCGTGGCAGGCGAGGCCGCCCGTCGGGCGCAGCGCCTGATCGACGTCACCTACGAGGCGATGATGCGCGGCATCGAAGCGATCAAGCCTGGAGCAACGACGGGCGATATTGGGTACGCCATTCAGACCTACGCCGAGGCCGAGCGCTGTTCGGTCGTGCGCGACTTTTGCGGCCACGGCCTCGGAAGGCTGTTTCACGACGAGCCGAACATCCTGCATGTCGGCCGAAAGGGGGAAGGCGTTCCGCTCCGCCCCGGCATGTTCTTCACCGTCGAGCCCATGATCAATCTCGGCGGCTACGGAGTGAAGATTCTCTCCGACGGTTGGACCGCCGTGACCCGCGATCGGTCGCTGTCGGCCCAATTCGAGCATACGGTCGGCGTGACCGAGGCGGGTTGCGAGATTTTCACCCTCTCGCCCACCGGGGCCGATCGCGCGCCAATCCGATGACCTCGGCGGCCGGCCGCGACGGCAAGGCCGATCATCGGCGCCGCGAGCGGCGCGCTCAGCTGCATGAGGCGGGCGTGTCGGCGCTGGCTGGGGTCCAACCACACCCGGCCCCCGACGCGGCGCTTCCAGAAGGCGGCGAAGGCGAAACGCCGCATTATCACGGGCATCGCGAGCGGTTGCGCTCCCGCTTGAGGGAGGCGGGACCCGGCGCTCTTGCCGATTACGAGCTCCTCGAGCTCATTCTATTTCGCGCGATCCCGCGGCGCGACGTCAAGCCGCTCGCCAAGAGCCTCCTGGCTCGCTTCGGCTCCTTCGGCGAAGTCATCGCGGCCGATTCCGGAAGGCTGGCTGAAATCGAGGGCGTGAGCGCGGGCGTCATCTCGGAGTTCAAGATCGTCGAGGCCGCCGCGCAACGCTTCGCCAAGGGCGCGGTCAAGAAGCGGCTCCCGCTCGGCTCGTGGAGCGAGGTGATCGACTATTGCCGCACGTCGATGGCGTTCGAGGGCCGTGAGAGCTTTCGGGTCCTGTTTCTCGACAAGAAAAACGGGCTGATCGCCGACGAGGTTCAAGGATCAGGCACAGTCGATCATACCCCCGTCTACCCGCGCGAAGTGATGCGCCGCGCGCTGGAACTGTCGGCGACGGCGATCGTGCTTGTTCACAATCACCCGTCCGGCGATCCGACGCCCTCGACCCAGGACATCAAAATGACGCAGGACATCATCGCGATCGCCAAATCATTGGGCGTCGCCGTGCATGACCACATCATTGTCGGGCGTGACGGGCATGCCTCGCTCAGGGGGATGAGGTTGATTTAACTCGGGCCGCCGCTTGGGCGTCGCCCCTCTCAATTCTGCTGCTTGCGACGATCGGCGGACGCATTAGCGAGTCCGTTTTGAGCGATTTCAATGGTTTACGACTCAATTAACGAGTCGTCGTGTCGTCTACGGATCGCTAACGCCTCAGTCGCGCTGCGCGCATGAAAAGAGCAAGGTCGGCCGCGGCGCCAGATTCTGAAAAACAGTATCTCCTGCCCGCCCTTTTGTCAAGAAAACGTCGATGTCCTCGCCAAGCGCTTGGCTCCTCAAGAGCGCCCGCGAAAACGCCGGGCCGCCGCCAGATCCTCGGGCGTGTCGATGTCGAACGTCACGCCCGTGTCGGGAGCCTCGACTTCGACCAGTTCGCTCGCGCCGAGCGCGCCGATCAGCCTGCGCGCGCCCTCGTCGCCCGTGAGGCGCATCGCCGCCTCGAAGAGGCCTCGGCCCAGAAGAACAGGATTGCCGCGCCGCCCTTCGCGTGAGGGGATGGCCGCAAGCGCGTCCTTGCGGGCCAGGAAGGCGTCGATCAGGGCGTCAATGAGCGGGGGCTCGATCCAAGGCATGTCGCCGAGGAGCACGAGCGCGCCCGCCACATCGGATGGCGTCGCGGCCAGACCCGCCTTGAGCGAGGAAGCCAGTCCGCTCATGAATTTCGGATTGAAGGCAAGGCGAACGTCGAGGTCGGCGACCGCTGCCTCCACCGAGTCGCGCGCGTAGCCGGTGACCACGACGACCGGGCGCGCCTTGGCCGCGAGCGCCGCTTCCACGACCCGTCGCACAATTGGCTTGCCGTCGATTCTCGCTACGAGTTTCGTCAGGTCCAGGCCGCCGCCGTCGCGAAAACGCGACGATTGGCCAGCGGCAAGAATGACGGCCCCGACTTTAATCATCGGGCGCGCGCGGCTGCGGCCGCGTGGCGATCTCCATGAGCAGCCCGCCGACGCCCATCGCGCGGATGTCCTTATCGTGGATCGGCACCCCCGCGAGCACCCGCTGCAGGACCCAGTCGAAGCCATTCTCCTTCGGCGACCGCGCGCAGCCCGGCGCGCCGATGATCGGGACCCCATGGCGTTCGGCAAGCAGCAGCAGATTGCCGGGATCGACCGGCATGCCGAACCGTTCGATGCGCCCGCCGATCGCCTCGATGGCGGCCGGAATCACATCGCGGCGATCGGTGATGGCGGAGGCCCCGAATGCAATGAGCGCGTCGGCGCCGTCGATCAGCCTGGCGAGCGCTTTTGCAAGCGGCCCGATCTCGTGCGGCGCGATCTCCTGTCCGACGATCCGGGCTCCCGTCGGCTTGAGGCGCGCCTCGAGCACGCGCAAGGTCTTCGCCACGATTGAGGGCTTCAAGCCGGGGAGCGTCGTTGAGACCACCCCGATGCGCATCGGCTTGAACGGCTGCACGGAAATCGCGCCCGTCGAAGCCGCGGCAAGCGCAGCCTCGAGCCTCGAAGCTTCAGTCGCAAACGGAATGATCTTCACCGTCGCAACCATGTCGCCATCGGCGACGGCTCGCCAGCGGGGCAACGTCGCGACGGTGATCGCTTCATCGACCGCATTGACCCGATCGATGGCCTCGGCCTCGACGATCGTGAGCCCCGCGCGCTCGGCGAACAGATTGACCCGCCCCGTGAATGGCGGCGAGCAGCGCAGATGCGCGCCCGCGAGACGGTTGGCGAGCTTGAGCGCCGCCTCATTCTCGCCGATGTCGCCCGGCTCGAGCCGAGCCGCCACGACGCACTTCACGCCCGCCCCCGCTAGCGCAAGGCGGCGCTCGCTGGTCAGGATGTCGCCCTTTTTATACGCGACGCCGTCAATCCGAACGCCATGCGCGAGAACCGCGCCCTCGGCCTCCTCGATGGGCGTCAAGCCGAATTTCATGCGGCTGCGCTCTCAGTGCGCAACGGCTTCTTGCGCAGCGAAGCGACGATCTCGCCGATGATCGACACCGCGATTTCAGCCGGGCTGACGGCCCCGATGTCGAGGCCGATCGGGGCATGGATGCGCGCGAGCGCCGCTTCGTCGAAGCCTTGGGCGCGCATGCGTTCGATCCGTTTGGCGTGCGTCTTCCGCGATCCGAGCGCGCCGATATAGAAGCAATCGGCCTTGAGCGCGACCATGAGCGCCGGGTCGTCGATCTTGGGGTCGTGGGTCAAAAGGCAGATCGCGGTATATCGGTCGAGAGGCGCTTCAGCGAGCGCTTCGTCCGGCCATTTGGCGACAACTGGAGTGTCGGGAAAGCGATCCGGCGTCGCGAACGCGGTGCGCGGATCGATGATCGACGGGTCGAGACCGGCGATTCGCGCGATCGGCGCCAAAGCTTGCGAGATATGCACGGCCCCGATGAGGGTGAGCCGCGGCGCCGGCGCCTGAACCGTCAGGAAATAGTCCTCGCCCTGATGCGCGACCGTTGCGCTCTTGCCCATGCGCAACGCCGCGTCCAATTCCGGGCCAAGCGGATCGGCGTCGATGAGTTCGGCGCGAACGAACCTTTGCTCGCCATCGGAAAGGCGAGTGACGATGGCGCCGGCCCGCCGCTCGCTGCGAGCCGCATTCATCGCCTTGAGAATGTCGAGCCGCATCAGGCGAGCTTCTCGACATAGACCTTGATGCGGCCGCCGCAGGAAAGTCCGACGCGCCAAGCCGTCTCATCGGCGACGCCGAACTCCAACATCCGCGGCTCGCCATTGGCGATCACGTCCGCCGCCTCTTCTACGACAGCGCCCTCGACGCATCCGCCGGATACGGAGCCAAGAAAATTTCCGTCCGCGTCGATGACGAGATGCGAGCCGATCGGCCGCGGCGCCGAGCCCCAGGTCTCAACCACGGTCGCAATCGCCACGTCTCGTCCGGCCTCCCGCCACGACTCCGCGGCCGCCAGAACGTCTTCATCTCGGGTCAGCATTCAAGGGTCTCCTTTCGTTGGCGCCGATCGATTCCCGGACCGCGGCGCCCGGAATCGGATCGCGGCCCCTTCTCCTCAGCGACCGATATATTCTCCAGAGAATGGCCCCGCCCCGGTTGCTCCGCAAGACCATAACGAGACATCAGCCGACGGCCAGAAGGTGCGCCTTTGGATGGTGGGTCAGATCCCTGTCGCCGGACAGCGCCTGGCAGAGGTCAGCCATGCTGGCGAGATTGTGGATCGGACGGAATGAATCGACGTGAGGCAGCATGGTCCGAAATCCCGCCCGCCTTGGCGGCGAAGTCGCCAAAGCGCAGGAGCGGGTTGACCCAGATCACGCGCCGGCTCGATTTGGCGAGCCGCTCCATTTCGGCGTCGAGCCTATCCAGATCGTCGCGCTCGAGCCCGTCGGTGATGAGGAGCGTGATCGCGCCTTGGCCAAGCACCCGCCGCGACCAGTCCCGGTTGAAGCGGTGCAGCGCCTCGCCGATTCGCGTGCCGCCGGACCAGTCGACGGTCATGGCCGAGCAGCGCGCGAGCGCGTCGTCGGGATCGCGCGCGCGCATCGCGCGGGTCACATTGGTCAGGCGGGTGCCGAACAGAAAAGTCGAGACGCGACGCGTTTCGCCCAAGGCGTGCAGGAAGTGCAAAAAGAGGCGGGTGTATTCGTTCATCGATCCGGAAATGTCGCACAGAGCGACAACCGGCGGGGGCCGATCGACGGCTGAACGAAATTCGAGGTCGATCACGCCGCCAGGCTGTAGCGAACGGCGAAAGCTGCGGCGCGCATCAATTCGAGGCGGACGGCCGCCTGGAGCAAAGCGACGCGTTCGACGCTTGTCTTCCGGCATGACGAGCCGCTTGATCGCCTTGCGAGCCTCTTCGATCTCCGCCGCGCTCATTTGAGCGAAATCCTTCGATCGCAAAATCTCGGCGGCCGACATCGTCAGTCGGGCGTCGAGCTCGATCGCGGGGGCCGGTTTGGCGCGGTCGGGACCCGACTTGAAGAGGGCGTCGGCCACGCGGCTCGCCCCAGCTTCGGGCGGCTTCAACTCAGATCGGCTCGGCGCCTTGGGAGAGAGCATCGCGATCAGCTTCTCCAGGAGACCCTTTCGCTTCCAGAAGATCCGGAAGGCCTGGTCGAACAGCGGCTCATGCTCATGCTTCTTGACGAAGACCGCATGCAGCGTCGTGTAGAAATCCTGACGATCCCCAATCCCTGCGGCCTCGACCGCGGCCAGCGCATCCAGCACCGCGCCCGGCCCGAGCGGCACGCCCGCCTCGCGCAGCGCACGGGCGAAGTGAACGATGTTTTGCGCCAAGACGCCGCCGTTAACCGGTTCGGCTTCCAGAATCGCGCTCATTTCATCTGGCTCGATCTCTTTGCGATCGCATGCATCGCTGCAAGAAATAGTGTCGGGCGCCGCATTTGTCATCGCGCGGTGAGCGGCGCTGTCGAACGACGCGGCGCAGAGGGGTTCGGGCGGGCAGGGCGGACGCGAGCGCCGGCCCTAGCCGATCTCCAGCCGGCGAAGCTCGGCGCGCGTCTCCTCGATCAGCGTCTGCGCCTTTCCGCCCTCGATCTTGGCGATGTCATCCTGATATTTCAGCAACACGCCAAGCGTATCCGAGACTTGCGCGGGATCGAGAGCCACAGCGTCGAGTTCGGTCAGCGCGGCCGCCCAATCGAGGGTTTCGGCGACCCCAGGGGACTTGAACAGATCCTGCTTGCGCAGACGTTGGACGAACGCAACGAGCTCTGCGGTCAAAAGCTCCGGCGCACGCGGCGCCTTGGCGCGAACGATCGCCATTTCGCGCTCAAGGTCCGGATAGCCAAGCCAATGATAGAGGCAGCGGCGCTTGAGCGCGTCATGAATTTCGCGCGTGCGGTTGGAGGTGATGACGACGATCGGCGGTGCAGGCGCCGCCATGACCCCGATTTCCGGAATGGTCACCTGGAAGTCCGACAGGATCTCGAGCAAGTAAGCTTCGAAGGCTTCGTCGGCGCGGTCGATCTCGTCGATCAAGAGCACCGGGGGGCCGGCGACGCTGGGCTCCAGCGCCTGCAGGAGCGGGCGCTTGATGAGATAGCGCTCAGAGAAGATGTCGTGCTCGATTCGGTCCTTGTCATGCTCGCCGGAGGCTTCGGCCAGCCGGATCGCCATCATCTGCGCGGGATAGTTCCATTCGTAGACCGCGCTTGCGACGTCGAGGCCCTCATAGCACTGGAGCCGGATCAGCTTTCGGTCGAGCGAGGCCGCCAGAACCTTCGCCACCTCCGTCTTGCCGACGCCGGCTTCGCCTTCGAGAAAGAGCGGCCTTCCGAGGCGGAGGCTCAAGAAAATGACGGTCGCCAAGGCGCGGTCGCCGACATAGGACGCCCTGCCGAGCAGGCCCAAGGTTTCGTCGATTGAGGCCGGAAAGGCCGGCGTTTGACGCGTCATGGAGATTTCTGCCCGAGGAGAGAGAGTGCCGATTGGGCCCAGTAGCGAAAATTCAGGACGTCAATCAACCTAGGCTGGACTGCTCCGCCTCGGCCTGGAAGACCCGGTCAGGGCCAGAAATCGTCCCGTAGCACGTCCTCGATCGTCCAGGGGCAGGACTGGGGCAAATGCAACAGTTCGAGCCGCCGGATTGCCTTATCGAGTGTCGCGAGGCGATATGCGCTGGCCAGAGCATCGGCCGGAAACGGGCGGAGGGACGAATTGTCACTGAGCACATCTTCAATTCGCTGTCGGGCTTCCGAGACGGAGGCGCGCCAGCTGTCGCTCTGTTTCTCGGGCTGATAGCGCCATTTCAGGAGATGGATAAGCAGGACTTCCAGCCGGGACCGGATTTCCCGCCGCTCGCTTCGGCCCACGCTTTCGATTTCCTCCGCGAGGTTGTCGTAGTCGAGTTCGTTGACAGCCCGGCGGCGCAGGGCGTCGGCCTGCTCGATCGTCCATTGATAGAGGTCGGTGTCGTATTTCATCACGCGGAATATAGGCCCCGAGGAAGGCTGAGGGAATCCTTGTAACGGCGCGCGGCCGGCGACCCTCCATGACCCCTTCGAGCGCTCCCGCCTTGGGATCCCCGGGCGAAAGAACAGGCATTAGCCCGCTGCGGCCACTGCCCTTCTCGCCATCACCCCAATGAGATGAGCGCGGTAGTCGGCGTCGGCATGGAGGTCGGCGATGAGACCATTCGCCGGCGCGGAAACGCCATTCAGGGCGTCCGGGGAGAAATTCGCGTTGAGCGCCG
Source organism: uncultured Alphaproteobacteria bacterium (assembly GCA_963696665.1). Taxonomy (GTDB): domain Bacteria; phylum Pseudomonadota; class Alphaproteobacteria; order Rhizobiales; family Beijerinckiaceae; genus Roseiarcus. The sequence goes on along the minus strand of CAVOLE010000008.1, from coordinate 131,059 downwards.
TTTCGAACTCGCTGGCGCGGAAAACGCCATTCTGCCCGGCGCCGGTCACCGCGACGCGAACGCCGCCGGCGGTCCTGGCGACGAAGACGCCGACCAGCGCGTAGCGCGACGCCGGATTGGCGAATTTCATGTAAACCGCTTTCTGCGGGATCGGAAAGCTCACCTGGGTGATGAGTTCGCCCGTCTCAAGCGCCGTCTCAAACAGTCCCGTGAAGAAATCTTGCGCCGGAATGCGGCGCTTATCGGTGACGATCGTCGCGCCGAGCGCAAGCGCCGCCGCCGGATAGTCTGCGGCTGGGTCGTTGTTGGCGATCGAACCGCCGATCGTGCCCATATTGCGCACATGCGGATCACCGATGCCGCCGGCGAGTTTCGCCACCGCCGGGATTGCCGCTTCAACGACGTTGTTGCGAGCGACGTCGGCGTGCCGGGTCATCGCGCCTATCACGAGATTGTCCCCTTCGCGGGCGATACCGGCGAGCTCGCGAACGTTCTTGAGATCGATGAGCGCAGCCGGCGAAGCAAGACGTTGCTTCATGGTCGGCAATAGCGTCATGCCGCCGGCAAGCGCCTTGGCGTCGGGCTTCGCAAGATCGGCGACGGCGCCGGAAAGCGACTGCGGGCGATGATATTCAAAGGCGTACATTGTCGAATTTCTCCATAATGGCGGCGAAGGGCCGGTTCATTCCGCGGCGCGTTTCACCGCCTTTTGCGCGGCGCGCCACACGACCTGGGGAGTCGCGGGCATCGCCACATCCTCGTGGCCGAGCGCGTCGGTGATGGCGTTGATGACGGCGGGAGGAGCGGCGATCGCGCCCGCCTCGCCGCAGCCTTTGATGCCGAGCGGATTGGACGGACAGACCGTCTCGATCGTGTCGACTTTGTACGACGGCAGGTCATCGGCGCGCGGCATGCAATAGTCCATGAAGCTCGCCGTGATCAGTTGTCCGTCCTCGTTGTAGCGGGCGCCCTCCAAGAGCGCCTGACCGACGCCCTGAGCAATGCCGCCATGAACCTGGCCTTCGACGATCATCGGATTGATGAGCTTGCCGAAGTCGTCGACGGCGCTCCAACGGTCGATCGTGACGACGCCGGTTTGCGGATCGACCTCGAGTTCGCAGATGTGGACGCCGGCCGGGAACGTGAAGTTGGTCGGATCCCAGAACGCGCCTTCCTTGAGTTCGGGTTCAAGCTCCTGGCCACTGAACTTGTGCGCAATATAAGCCTGGAGCGCGACCGAGGCGAAATCGATCGACTTGTCGGTGCCCTTGACGGTGAATTTGCCGTCCTTGAACTCGATGTCCTGCTCGGAGGCCTCGAGCACGTGGCCAGCGACCTTCTTCGCCTTGGCTTCGATCTTGTCGAGCGCCTTGAAAATCGCCGACATGCCAACCGCGCCCGAGCGGGAGCCGTAGGTCCCCATGCCGAACTGCACCTTGTCGGTATCGCCGTGGACGACGGACACGTTCTCGATCGGGACGCCGAGCCGCGACGAGACGAGTTGGGCGAAGGTGGTCTCGTGGCCCTGGCCGTGGCTGTGCGAGCCGGTCAGAACCTCGACCGTGCCGATCGGATTGACGCGCACTTCCGCCAACTCCCAAAGGCCGACACCCGCGCCGAGCGAACCGACCGCCGCTGATGGGGCGATGCCGCAAGCTTCGATATAGGCGGAAATTCCAACGCCGCGAAGTTTGCCCTTGGCCGCTGAAGCCGCTTTGCGCGCTGGCAGACCCTTGTAGTCGGCAAGCGCGAGCGCCTTGTCGAGCGCGCCCGCGTAATTGCCCGCGTCATAGGCCATGATGACCGGCGTCTGGTGCGGGAACGCATCGATAAAGTTTTTCCGCCGAAATTCCGCTGAAATCTTGGCCCGTTTCCCGCGCCGCGATTTCGACCACGCGCTCGACGACGAACGTCGCCTCCGGGCGCCCGGCGCCGCGATAGGCGTCGACAGGCGCGGTGTTGGTGTAGACCGCGTCGACTTCGCAATAGATGCTCGGGATTGCGTATTGGCCCGAGAGCAGCGTCCCATAAAGATAGGTCGGCACCGAGGATGCGAATGTCGACAGATAGGCCCCGAGGTTCGCGATCGTATGCACGCGCAAGCCGGTGATCTTGCCGCCCGCGTCCAGCGCGAGTTCTGCATGCGTGACATGGTCGCGGCCGTGGGCGTCCGAAAGGAACGCTTCCGTACGATCCGAAGTCCATTTGATCGGCCGATCGATCTTCTTCGCCGCCCAGGCGCAGACCGTCTCCTCAGCATAGATGAAGATTTTGGAGCCGAAGCCGCCGCCAACATCGGGCGCGATGACACGAAGTTTGTGTTCCGGCGCCAGGCCGATGAAGGCCGAGAGGACGAGCCGGGCGACATGTGGGTTCTGGCTGGTCGTGTAGAGGGTGATCGTATCTGTTCCTGAGTCGTAATCGCCGACGGCGGCGCGCGGCTCCATCGGGTTCGGCACCAAGCGGTTGTTGACGAGGTCGAGCTTGGTCACGTGTTTGGCCGCCGCGAAGGCGGCGTCGGTCGCGGCCTTGTCGCCAAGATGCCAGTTGTAAACCGTGTTGCCGGGCGCGGCGTCGTGAACCTGGGCTTGCCCCGCCTTGGAGGCGCTCGCGGTGTCGGTCACCGCAGGCAGCACTCCGTAATCGACGACGATCTGCTCCGCGGCGTCGCGCGCTTGAGCCAGCGTGTCGGCGATGACGACGGCGACATGATCGCCGACATAGCGCACCTTCTTCTGCGCCAATGCAGGATGCGCCCCCGCCTTCATCGGCGAGCCGTCTTTCGAATGGATCATCCAGCCGCAAATGAGACCGCCCACCTTGTCGGCGGCAATGTCGTCGCCGGTGAAGATCGCAACCACGCCCGGCGCTTTGAGCGCCGCCGAAAGGTCGATCTTGTCGATCGTCGCGTGGGCGTGCGGGGAGCGCAGGAAATAAGCAAAGGCTTGGCCAGGACGATTGACGTCGTCGACATAGTGGCCCTTGCCGGTGATGAAACGGATGTCCTCTGTGCGTTTGACGGAGGCGCCGATGGCTGTCACGCCCATGATGTTTCTCTCCCTTGGGACGGCGTCAAAGCGACCTCGTTATTCGGCAGCCTTAGGCGTCACGGCCGCGCCCATCTCGCGCGCGCCTTGGACGATCGCTTTCACGATATTGTGGTAGCCGGTGCAGCGGCAGATGTTGCCCTCGAGACCGTGGCGGATCGCGGCTTCGTCGAGATTTAGGCCTTCGCGATTGACGAGGTCGATGGAGGCCATGATCATGCCTGGCGTACAGAAGCCGCATTGCAGCCCGTGGTTGTCCTGGAAGGCCTGCTGCATCGGGTGCAGCTTGCCGTTCGCAGCGAGCCCTTCGATCGTCGTCACCTGCGCGCCCTCGCAGCTCGCCGCCAGCACCGTACAGGACTTGATCGCCCGGCCGTCGACATGAACGACGCAGGCCCCGCACTGAGACGTGTCGCATCCGACATGAGTGCCGGTCAGGCGCAGATTTTCCCGCAGGAACTGCACCAGTAGCGTCCGCGGATCGACATCCGCCGACGCCTGGCGGCCGTTTACCGCCATTGAGACATGAACCATTCCAATCTCCCTCGAAACCAAGACATGTTCGGCGGCGGCGCTTAACCCGGCTTAGCCACGTCGCCTGGGCTTTAGCCGGCCGGCGCCGCGGCGCTCGCGGCTATTGTCGCGAAATTGGCGAAAAACTTGTCAGCCAGATTCTTGGCGACGCCGTCGATCAGACGCGAGCCAAGCTGGGCAATCTTGCCGCCGACCGTCGCTTCGACATCGTAGCGGAGCAGCGTGCCGCCCGGCGCATCGGAGAGCGACACCTTTGCGCCGCCCTTGGCGAAACCCGCAATGCCGCCTTCGCCCTCGCCCTTTATGGTGTAGCCTTCAAGCGGGACGATGTCGGAGAGCTCCACTTTACCCTTGAACGTGGCGGAGACCGGTCCGATCCTTGTTTTGACCACCGCGGCGAAGCCGTTCTCGCCTGTCTTCTCCAACGATTGGCATCCGGGAATTGCGGATTTGAGCACCTCGGGGTCGTTCAGCAGGGCCCAGACTTTGGCTCGTTCGGCGGGCAAAGTCACTTCGCCCGTCATCGTCATTGCCATGAATGTTCCCTTCCCGAGAACTCGGCTGATCCGGTGCGCGTTCGAGATCAGCGGTGGTGTATCGCCAGCATTTCGCAACGCGCGAGAAATATCAAGACGCGGGCCTGCTCCCGCTCCGATAATGACGCGATGGCGTTGCTCGCCGAATTGTTATTCCGGGCGGCGATTTTGCGCGCCACTCGAAATATTCTAACAGATACTGCGAAAAACGACACAACATTACGGCGCCCGTTGGCGGTCCAAAGCATGCCGGGGAAAGTCCCAGCCGTCGGGTTGCCGTGCGCCCCGGCGCCGGTTACGTTGCACAATCTCGGGCGAGCAATCACGCCGACGCGTGAGCGTCGTCGGGTCGATCGCGCGGGAACGACAGGGCGGCCGCGCACGAATGGCACGTTTCCTGCGAAGCGGGGAGAAACAAGAGGGTAGGTTGGCGCATGGATAATTTCCTGCAGCAGCTCATCAATGGGCTCACGCTGGGGTCAATCTACGGACTCATCGCCATCGGCTACACGATGGTTTTTGGCATCATCGGCATGGTCAATTTCGCTCACGGCGACCTGTTCATGCTGTCAGCCTTTATCGCTTTGATCATTTTCATGATTTTGACCCAGATTCTGCACCTGGGATCGCTGCCGATCGCGTTTGTCGTAGTGATGGTCGCGGCCATGGCGCTGACCGGCCTCTGGAACTGGGCGATTGAACGGCTTGCATACCGACCCTTACGCGGATCGTTTCGGCTTGCCCCGCTCATTTCGGCGATCGGAATGTCGATCTTTCTGTCAAATTTTGTCCAGGTTGTTCAGGGACCGCGCAACAAGCCAGCGCCTCAACTTCCCAATCACGTCTTCAATCTGACCGGCGGCAAGTATGACGTCACGCTGTCAGTGCGACAGATCCTGATTGTGGTGGTGACGGCCGTTCTGCTCGCGGGCTTTTGGTACCTTGTTCGATTCACCTCGCTCGGGCGGGCGCAGCGCGCCTGCGAGCAGGACCGCAAGATGGCGGCGCTGCTCGGCATCGACGTCGACGCGACGATTTCGATCACCTTCGTGATCGGCGCCGCTCTGGCGGCGGTCGCCGGCGTCATGTTCGTGATCTACTATGGCGTGGTGAATTTCTCCGACGGGTTCGTCCCGGGGGTCAAGGCGTTCACCGCCGCCGTGCTCGGAGGCATCGGCTCGTTGCCCGGAGCGGTGCTAGGCGGGCTCCTGATCGGCCTCATCGAAGTGTTCTGGTCGTCCTACTTCACCACGGACTACAAGGATGTGGCCGCGTTCATGATCCTGGCGATCACCTTGATCTTCATGCCTTCGGGCATTCTCGGCAGGCCGGAAGTCGAGAAGGTCTGAGGAATGACCGCGCCCTCGCAGGCCTCGGAGATCGCGGCGCCTGTCGCAACCGCGACGCAACTCATTCCCGCGCTGCGCACGGCGGCGGCCGCCGCGCTCGTCACCTTCGGCCTGTGCTTCCCCATCATCAGTTATCGCGCCGAGTCGAACATCAACAACGAGCTCGTTCTGGGGGGGCGCTGGCCGCTCTCGTTCGCCATCACGGCGATCGTCTTCGTGTTCGTTTTCCTGCGCCAGATGGCGCGCGCCGACTGGCGAATCTGGTTCGACCGCATCGGCTCGGTCGCCGCTGGCGGCATGGGCGGCGCGCTGGTCCAGGCGGCGCGGGAGGGCGAGGGCACCGCGCCGCCGTCGGCGGCCCGGCTCGCGTTCGGGCGCTATATCGGCCCGTTCATGCTGGGCCTCGTCATATTGTTCCCGCTCATCTCTCTTGGCCTCCTCGGGCCGCAAGGATCCCTCAAGTGGATCAACAATTACGGCGTCCAAATTCTCATCTACGTGATGCTGGGCTGGGGATTGAACATCGTGGTCGGCCTCGCTGGCCTCCTCGATCTGGGCTACGTGGCGTTTTATGCGGTCGGCGCTTATTCCTATGCGCTGCTCTCGACCACCTTCGGCCTTTCGTTTTGGGTTTGCCTGCCGCTCGCAGGAATTCTGGCTGCGATGTGGGGCGTCATTCTCGGCTTCCCGGTCCTGAGGCTCCGCGGCGACTATCTTGCGATCGTAACGCTCGCCTTTGGCGAGATCATCCGCATGGTGCTGATCAACTGGGTCGATTTAACCAACGGCTACGCCGGCATCAGCGAGATTCCGCATGTGTCGTTCTTCGGCATACCGTTCACTGACGACGACGACGGGTTCGCCGCGATCTTCCATCTGCCCTATACGCCGATCTACCGCACGATCTTTCTTTTCTATCTGATCCTCGCGCTCGCGCTGCTCACCAATTTCGTGACGGTTCGGCTGCGCCGGCTGCCGATCGGCCGGGCCTGGGAGGCGCTTCGCGAGGACGAGATCGCCTGCCGCTCGCTTGGCATCAACACCACCAACACCAAGCTCACGGCCTTCGCGCTCGGCGCGATGTTCGGCGGCTTCGCCGGTTCGTTCTTCGCGGTGCGCCAGGGGTTTGTCAGCCCCGAGAGCTTCACCTTCATCGAATCGGCGACAATCCTCGCCATCGTTGTGCTCGGCGGAATGGGGTCGCAGCTCGGCGTCGCCATCGCGGCGGCGGTGATGATCGGCGTCCCCGAGCTTATGCGTGAGCTCGAATGGATGAAGGCGATATTCGGCGAGAATTTCGACCCGACCCAGTACCGGATGCTCCTGTTCGGCGCAGCGATGGTCATCATGATGATCTGGAAGCCGCGGGGTCTCGTTTCAACGCGCATGCCGTCCGTCTTCCTTAAAGAGCGAAAGGCCGTGTCCAGCGATCTCGTCAAAGAGGGACACGGGTAGATGAACTGGCAGACCGGCCCGCTGCTCGCCGTCGAAAACCTTACCATGCGATTCGGCGGCCTCGTCGCTGTGAACGCCTTCAGCTTTTCGGTCGGACGGGGAGACATTACCGCGCTCATTGGCCCGAATGGCGCAGGCAAGACGACGGTCTTCAATTGCGTCACCGGCTTCTACAAGCCGACCGAGGGTCGGCTTGCGCTCGCCCGCGACGGCGTCGCGACCCCGGAGGACATAGCAGCCGTCACCCGTTCGAGCGGCCGGCATGCGACGACGGCGAATGGCGAACTGTTTCTGCTCGAGCGAATGCCCGACCATGAGATCGCCCGCAAGGCGCGGGTCGCGCGCACCTTTCAGAACATCCGCCTTTTCCAGGGCATGACCACGCTTGAGAACCTGCTGGTCGCCCATCACAATGCGCTCATGCTCGCAAGCGGCCTGACCGTGCTGGGTCTCATCGGCGCCCCGAGCTATCGCCGGAAAGAAGCCGAGACGATTGAGCGGGCAAAATACTGGCTGAACAAGATCGAGCTCACGGACCGGGCTGACGACCCGGCCGGCGAGTTGCCCTATGGCGCCCAGCGCCGCCTCGAAATCGCCCGCGCCATGTGCACCGATCCAGTCCTTCTTTGCCTGGATGAACCGGCGGCTGGCTTGAACCCGCGCGAATCGGCGGATCTCAATGCGCTCTTGCGGTCGATCCGCGCCGACCACAACACCTCGGTGCTCCTGATCGAGCATGACATGTCGGTCGTCATGCAAATCTCCGATCACGTGGTGGTGCTCGACTACGGGGTGAAGATCGCCGACGGCACGCCGGAAGAAGTGCGCGCCGATCCGAAAGTGATCGCCGCCTATCTCGGCGTCGAAGACGAGGAGGAAGTCGAACAAATAAAGGAGCTGGAGCAATGAGCGTGGCGGGCGCTTCCCCGCTCACGCCGCTCCTGCAACTCCGGGGCATCGAAACTTTCTATGGGAAAATCCAGGCGCTCCGAGGCGTCGACATCGATGTCAACAAGGGTGAAATCGTCACCCTGATCGGGGCCAACGGCGCCGGCAAGTCGACCACGATGATGACGATTTTCGGCGCGCCGCGGGCGCGCCGCGGGCGGATCACGTTCGACGGTCACGACATCACCAGCTTGCCGACGCACATGATCGCACGCCTTTCGATCGCCCAGTCGCCGGAAGGACGGCGCATCTTTCCGCGCATGACGGTGTTCGAGAACCTGCAGATGGGCGCGTCGATCAACAATTTCGCCTATTTTGACGAAGATCTTCAACGCATGTTCGCGCTTTTTCCGCGCTTGAAAGAGCGCGCGCCGCAGCGCGGAGGAACGCTATCGGGCGGCGAACAGCAGATGCTGGCCATTGCGCGCGCGCTGATGAGTCGGCCTCGGTTGCTGCTCCTCGACGAGCCTTCGCTCGGACTTGCGCCGCTGGTGGTCAAACAGATCTTCGAGGTGATCGCCGAACTCAATAAGAGCGAGGGCCTGACTGTTTTCCTGGTCGAGCAGAACGCCTTTCATGCGCTGAAGCTCGCCCATCGCGGCTATGTGATGGTCAATGGCGCGATCACGATGCAAGGCGACGGCGCCGAGTTGTTGGCGCGGCCCGAGGTGCGCGCGGCCTATCTCGAGGGGGGACATTGATGGGCGGGATCCTGTGGTCGGATTCGCCTTACGGCCTGTTCACCTTCATCCTCATCACCCTGATCTTGGGCGGGGCGGGCGCCTGGGCGACCGGAAGGGCGATCGCCAAGACCTGGAGGCCGCTGGTGATGCTCGCGCCCTATATGATCTTTCTCGCCGCAGGCGTGCGCTTTCTTCACTACGCGCTTTATGGCGAGCCGCTGCTGTCGCTCCCTCTCTTCATCAGCGCCTGCGTCTGGACAATGGTCGTGGCCGCGCTCGGCTATAGGGCCATGCGGGCGACACAGATGGCTACCCAATATTCCTGGGCTTACGAAAGTTCTGGACTGAACTGGCGCGCGAAAGAAAATGGCTGAGCGCGCGCCCCTTGGCCGGTCAAATCTTTGTGTTTTTTAAGGTGACTCTTGACCAGAAAAAGGGAAAGGATCGGCGCACGAGGTGGAATTGCCTTCTGCCAACGGGCGTCAGGGAGGGCCAGGCGCCCGCAACTTATGGGAGAAAAAGAATGACTAAACATTGGTTGTCTGGGGTCGCGCTGCTTGCGGCCTTGGCGTTCTCGGGCGCCGCCAGCGCGCAGATCAAGATGGCTGTGACTGGGCCGATCACCGGTCCGAACGCCGCCTTTGGCGCGCAGCTCGTCCAGGGCGACGACGCAGGCGGTCGACGACATCAACAAGGCCGGCGGCATTCTCGGCCAGCAAATCACCTTGGAACAGGGCGACGATGTGTCCGATCCGAAACAGGGTGTTTCGGTCGCCAACAAGTTCGTCGGCGACGGCGTCAAGTTTGTCGTTGGTCCGTTCAACTCCGGCGTGACCATCCCGGCCTCCGACGTTTATAAGGAGAACGGTATTCTGATGATCACGCCTTCGGCCACGAACCCGAAGGTCACCGACCGAGGCTACTGGGACATATTCCGCACCTGCGGGCGGGATGACCAGCAGGGCATGCTGTGGGCCGAACTCGCCCGCGACAAGCTCAAGGGCAAGAAGATCGCGGTCGTCCACGACAAGACGACCTACGGCAAGGGCCTTGCCGACGCCGCGCTCAACAACATGCACAAGTTCGGGATCAAAGAAGTCCTCTACGAAGGCGTCAACACCGGCGAGAAGGACTATTCGGCGATCGTCTCCAAGATCAAGGAATCGGGCGCCGACTATCTGATGTGGGGCGGCCTGCATACCGAGGGCGGCCTCATCATTCGCCAGATGCGCGACCAGGGCATGAAAACTGTCATGATCTCCGGCGACGGCATCACCGATAACGAGTTCGCTTCGATCGGCGGACCCGGCGTCGAAGGGACCCTGATGTCGTTCGGTCCCGACCCTAGAAACAACCCGGCGGCCAAGGCCATCGTTGCGGAATTCAAGGCGAAGAACTTCGATCCGGAAGCCTATACGCTCTATTCCTACGCAGCGGTCCAGATCATCAAGCAGGCCGCAGAGAAGGCGAAGTCGCTCGATCCTAAGAAGGTCGCGGAAGTCATGCATTCGGGCATGACCTTCAACACCGTCATCGGCCCGATCGCCTATGACAAGAAGGGCGACCGGACCAGCGTCGACTACGTCTGGTACACTTGGGAAAAGGCTCCCGACGGCAAGATCTCCTACGTGCAGAACAAGTCTTAAATCGCCCGGCTGCGCGGCGATTAGCGCCTGGCAGCCAAGGCATTATCCTGAATGAGCAACCCGCCGTCCCCGGCGGGTTTCTTTTTTCACCGTCTCATCCGAGTTGACTGAACTGCGGGAATGTCTCGATCAGCCAGATCGAAACGCTCTGAAAACCGCCGGTCAGGAACGCGACGCCGGTGACCACGAGAAGCACGCCGACGGCCTTCTCGATCCGCCCGAATTGCTTCCGCAGATGGCGCGACGCGCGGATGAATGGGCCGATCGCGGCGGCGGCGAGGATGAAGGGGAGCCCCAAGCCCAGGCTGTAGACGGCGAGCAGAGCCGCGCCGCTGGCGACCGTATCCCGACTGCTGGCGACGGCGAGAATGGTGGCGAGGATTGGACCGATGCATGGGGTCCAGCCGAGCGCGAAGGCGAATCCCATCGGGTAGGCGCTCCACAGGCCGGCCGGCTTTTCGATCTCGACGCGCTTCTCGCGCAACATCGCGCCGATTCGGAAGACCCCAAGAAAATGCAGGCCCATCAAGATTACGCCGACCCCGGCCGCGATGGATAAAACATGGCTCCATTGTCTGAGCAGCCCCCCCAGCGCCGACGCGGTCGCGCCTAAGCCGACGAAGACGGTCGAGAACCCGGCCACGAACAAGACCGCGGTGACGAGAATGTCGCGCCTCGCCTTCGTCTCGCTCTCGTCGGCCAGAGCTTCGACGCTCGCGCCCGCCAGATAACAAAGATACGGCGCCGCGAGCGGCAGCACGCAAGGTGAAATGAAGGAGATGAGGCCCGCGCCGAACGCGGCGGGAAAGGAGACGTCGGCCATGGCGGGACAAATGGCTGTTCGGCGACGCCGCGTCAAATGTTGCGAGGGGCCGGGCGCGCCGTGAGGTTTGACTGGCTTTGACGACGCGCCGCAGCATTCCGCGCGGCCTAATGCGAATGATTGGGCGCACATCTCTGATTATACTCGACAAGCATGCGTAACAGACTCCGCTTCCTTGACACAGATCAAGCCCCGGCCGTTCATGCTAGCTTCGCTTAGCTCCGGAGGGCGGAGCGCACGACCCCAGCGTGCGATGCGAAGAGCTGGAGGTTAAGTGAGAGGGGCTCGAGAAGCATGGATCCTGTTGTCTTATCCCGGATCCAATTCGCTTGGGTCGTCGCCTTCCATTTCCTGCTGCCTGCCTTCACAGTGGGCTTGGCATCCTTCATCGCCGTCATGGAGGGGCTCAGTTTTGTCACCGGGCGCGACATCTATCTTCGCATCTCGACTTTTTGGATCAAGATATTTGCCGTGTCGTTCGGCATGGGCGTCGTCTCCGGCATCGTCATGCCGTTTCAGTTCGGCACGAATTGGAGCCGTTTCTCCGACGCTACCGCCGACGTCATTTCGCCGCTGCTCGCCTATGAGGGGCTGACCGCCTTCTTCCTGGAGGCGGCCTTCCTCGGCGTGCTCTTGTTCGGACGCAAGCTCGTGCCGCCCTGGGCGCACTTCATCTCGGCGTTGATGGTCGCCCTCGGAACGCTCTCTTCGACTTTCTGGATCCTCGCCACCAACAGCTGGATGCAGACCCCGGCCGGCTACGAGATGGTCAACGGCCGCTTCCTTCCCAAGGATTGGCTGCAGATCATCTTCAATCCTTCATTCCCCTACCGGTTCTCCCACACCGTGGTTGCGGTCTACATCACCACCGGCTTCGTCGTCGTCGGAGTGGCGGCCTCGTATCTGCGCCATGGACGGTTCGTCTCGGAAGCGCGCACCATGCTTTCGATGACCCTGTGGCTGCTCACGGTGCTCGTGCCCCTTCAGTTCCTGCTCGGCGACGCGCACGGCCTCAACACGCTCGAATATCAGCCGGCCAAGTTGGCGGCGATCGAGGCGATCTGGGATACGCATGGCCGCGTCCCGCTCAATCTGTTCGCCATCCCGGACGAGAAGGCCGAGACGGACCGAGACGTCATTGCGATCCCTGACCTGGGCAGCCTGATTCTGACCCATGACCCTAACGGAATTGTGCGTGGCCTCAAGGATTGGCCCGCCAACGAGCGTCCATCGCCGATCATTATCCCGTTCTTCGGCTTCCGCATCATGGTGGGAATTGGACTTGTCATGCTGGCGATGGTCGTTGCCAGCCTGTGGTTGCGCTGGCGCGGCGAGCTCTTCCACACCGACTGGTTTCTCTGGCTCTGCACGCTGGCCTCTCCCTCTCGGCTTCATAGCGGTGACAGCTGGCTGGGCGACGACCGAGGTCGGCCGTCAGCCCTGGACGGTCTACGGGCTCCTGCGCACGAGCGACTCCGTGTCTCCGTCGCTTACAGGACTTGACGTCACCATTTCGCTGATCGGCTACTGCCTCGTATATCTTGTCATGTTTTCAGCCGGCTTCGCGTTGATGGTGAAGCTGGTGCGAGCCGGCCCCACCGAGGCCGCAGTCGAACCCGAGCCGATTGAGAGCGGACGCCCGGCGAGACCTGTACAGGCGCTCCCGGCGACCGATGCGGGGCGACGGCTATGACCCCTCTCGTTCTTGATTTCGTCCCGATCTGGACGCTCGTGCTTGGGCTCGGCGTCTTTCTCTATGTGCTTTTGGACGGCTTCGATCTGGGCGTCGGCATCCTCTATGGCTTCGCGCCCGACCGGGATTCGCGCAACCTGGTCATGAACTCGATCGCGCCCATCTGGGACGGCAACGAGACCTGGCTCGTGCTCGGCGGAATCGCGCTTTTGGCCGCTTTCCCGCTCGCCTTCGCGATCATCCTGCCCGCGGTCTATTTTCCCATCCTCGTGATGCTGCTGGCGCTCATCTTCCGCGGCGTCGCTTTCGAGTTTCGCTACCGCGACGCCGAGCACCGGACTTTCTGGGATCACGCCTTCAACTACGGCTCTATCATCGGCGCCTTCGCGCAGGGCGTTGTGCTCGGCGCGTTCATTCAAGGCTTTCAGACGGAAGGGCGTCACTTCTCCGGCGGCTCATTCGACTGCTTCACGCCATTCTCGCTGTTGACTGGCGTCGCATTAGTCTTCGGCTATGGCCTGCTTGGCGCCGGCTGGCTGATCTTGAAGACCGAAGGAGGGCTTCAGGATTGGGCGCGCGCGCTGGGGCGCCGGGCGCTGATCGGCGTTCTGATCGGAATCGCGCTTGTGAGCCTGTGGACGCCTTGGGCGAAGCCGGAGATCGCGCAGCGATGGTTCTCCTGGCCTCATATCGTGATTTTGGCGCCTGTGCCGATCGTGACCGCGCTCATCGCGTACTGGGTGTGGCGGTCGCTCAACAACCGCTCCGAGGCGGCCCCGTTCATCGGCGCGGTCCTCTTGTTCGTGATGTCCTATCTCGGCCTCGCGATCAGCCTCTTCCCATTGATCGTGCCCTACAAGTTCACCCTATGGGACGCGGCGTCGTCGCCCTCGACGCAAGCCTTCCTGCTCGTCGGCACGCTATTCCTGCTGCCGGTCATCCTCATGTATACCGGCTGGTCCTATTGGGTGTTTCGCGGCAAGGTGCGCGGCGATCTGGGCTATCACTGACCAGCGCCGCGGGCTCTCAGAAATCGTGTCCTTGTGAGAGCGGGCGCCGGCGCGCCGACTACTGACGCCGCCGGCGCTCCCCAAGGTCTCCGCTCTTTTACGGAACGACCTCGACTATCCTGCGCGTCGCCGGATCGACCAGCACGGGCGTATTGTCGACGACTGTGTATTGGTAATTCGTGACGCCGTATTCACGCGGAACCGGATGAAGCACCACGCCTTCGGCCGGCAGGACGTCGCCGACGACGACGCGAGGATGCTCCGCCCAAGTGTAAGACGGGACGTTCTCCTGGACGACGTAATGGTGGAACCGCGGAGCCTCCGTTCCGGTCAGGCCGCCGATGATGCCGGCCGCAGCCTCGCCCGGCGCCCGTACGATGGCGCCGAGGGCGCCGCCGTTATCCTCGGCGTAGGCCGCCGCCGGCAACCCCGCGAAAAGAAGGGCGAAAATCAAGGCTTTAGTCATTACAGCCTCCTGCAATTAAGAGCCGACGCAAGGCCGGAATCCGAATCTAACGACCGAGGAGGGGATAGGTTCCCACAGGCCATGGATGTTCACCACGCAGCGGCGCCCTACCTCCGGGCTGCATCGAGCCTTGCGTTCGGCGACCCGGAATTGGCGCCGCAACGCCTTGAAAAGATGGAATCCGGACTCAGAAATGGCGCCCCGGCCCAAGACCCGATATGGGACTTCCGATCCGCCCGCTAGGCCGGAAAGAGGCGTCCGCTCGTGACCGCACCCGCTCCCATCTTCGACGTCGTCATCGCCGGCGGCGGCGCGAACGGATTGGCGCTCGCAGCCGCGATCAAGCAGGCGATGGGGCAGGGAGCCTCCATCGCCGTCGTCGACCCCGGGGCGCCGACTGCGGGGAGCCCGCCTCCTTTGCGCACGGTCGCGATCGCCGAAGGGCCACGCCGCTTGCTCAGCCAAGTCGGCGCCTGGGAGACGATCGCGCCAAAGGCGCAACCGATCCTGTCGATGGCGATCATGGATGGGGACGTGCGCGACGTGGTGCGCTTGCCCCATCTTCAGATCGAGGCGAAAGAGCCAGGGCCGCTTGCGCATATGGCGTTCAACGACGATGTCGTCGGCGCGCTCTCCGCGCTTTGCGATCGGCTCGGGGTTCAGCGCGTGGCGGCGTCCGTCGCGCATTGGGCTGCGGGCAAGCGCGTCGCTGAAATCGGGCTCTCCGATGGCCGCGTGTTGCGCGCGCGGCTGGCTGTCGCCGCCGACGGCGCGCGCTCGAAACTGAGCGGGCTTGCCGATATCCGAACCATCGGCTGGGATTATGACCAGACCGGCATGGTGGCGACGGTCGCGCACGAGCGCGACCACGAAGGGCGAGCGGAGCAGCATTTCCTGCCGGCGGGCCCGTTTGCGATCCTGCCGCTTCCCGGCCGGCAGTCGAGCATCGTTTGGAACGAGCGGCGCGCCGACGCTGAGGCGCTGCTGGCTCTCGACCCCGAGGATCTCACGCGTCAGCTTGAATATCGCTTCACCCCGAAATTGGGCGAGATCAAGCTCGCCTCGCGCGTCGAAGCCTTTCCATTTCGCTTCCAGGTCGCTCGGCGCTTTGTCGCCGAGCGTCTTGCGCTCGTTGGCGATGCGGCCCATGTCGTCCATCCCGTCGCAGGGCAGGGTTTGAACCTGGGCTTGCGCGACGTCGCCGCGCTCGCCGAGGCGGTTGTCGGCGAGATGCGGCTCGGCCTTGATCCCGGCGCGCTTGGCTCCCTTGCGGCCTACCAGCGTCAGCGGCGCTTCGACGTCGCGGCCAGCGGCCTCGGCCTCGACGCCCTCAATCGCCTCTTTTCCAACGATCTTGCGCCGCTGCGCTTTGTGCGCGATCTTGGGCTTCGCATCGTCGATCGCGCCCCCGCTCTCAAGGACATGCTGATCGCGGAAGCGGGCGGCTCCGGCGGCGATGCGCCGAAGCTTCTTCGGGGTCTAGCGCTATGAGCCAGTCGCCGCCACTCAGTCCGCGCACCCTCGCCGCTCAGGCCTTGGGGACCATCGACGAACGCACCCGCGCCATTGTGCCGCCGATCCATCTCGCCACGACTTTCGAGCGCGATCCCGACAATCTCTATCGCAGCGGCAATGCTTACGGCCGCCCCGACAACGACACGGTGCGCGAGGCGGAGGCCTTGATTGGAGCGCTCGAAGGCGCGTCGACCACCTTCGTCTTCGGCTCAGGCATGTCGGCGGCGATCGCGCTCATGCTGAGCTTGGGACCGGGCGCGCACATGGTCGCGCCCACGGGCATGTATTGGGCGCTTCGCGCCTGGCTCGTCAACGAGGCGCCAGCCCACGGAATCAGCGTCGACTTCGTTGATGCTGAGGATTCGCAGGCGCTGGCGCAAGCGCTGAGGCCAGGCGTCACAAAGCTCGTATGGCTCGAGACGCCGAGCAATCCTCTATGGGGGGTGAGCGACATCGAAGCCGCGGGGCGCGCCGCTCATGCCGCGGGCGCGGCGCTTGCAGTTGATTCGACGTGCGCGACGCCCGTTTTCACAAGGCCGATCGCTCTTGGCGCCGATGTGGTGATGCACTCGGCGACCAAATACCTCAACGGACACTCCGACGTCATCGCGGGCGCGCTCTGCTTCGCGCGGGACGACGCGCTTAGCGCGCGCGCCCGGACAATCCGTCAGTCGCACGGGATGATCCTGCACCCGTTCGAGGCGTTCCTCCTGATCCGGGGATTGCGCACCCTTGACGTGCGGGTGCGGGCGGCGGCGGCGAATGCGATGGAGCTGGCGAACCGCCTTTCCAATCACGCGGCGGTCTCCGCCGTGCTTTATCCAGGCCTCCCGCACCACCCCGGCCACGATGTCGCGCGCCGCCAGATGAAGGGCGGCTTTGGGGGGATGCTGTCGATCCGCGTCCGCGCCGGCGCCGAGGCTGCGATCGCGACTGCGGCGCGGGTGCACTTATGGAAGCGGGCGACCTCGCTCGGCGGCGTCGAGTCCCTCATCGAGCATCGCGCTTCCATCGAAGGGCCGAACTCGCCCTGTCCGCCCGACCTCCTGCGCCTATCCGCGGGAATCGAAGATGTCGAAGACCTCTGGCGCGATATCGACCAGGCGCTGAGCGGCTAAACGCTCTGCCGGCGCGTTGCCGCGCCAGCGCCACACAATCGGCCAACGGAAGCCGCCCAATATTCAGGGAACATTCAGCCGATTCGTGGTGTTTTGAACCGCGTCGGAAAGGGAGGCGTGGCGATCACCCACTGGGCTCGTATGTATTCTGGGCGCGCGAACGCCGCGAGGCGTCACTGTATTTGCCTTTTACTTTCGCCCGGATCCGGCAAACGGAAAGGGATTTTAAGGATGCGTACTTTGCGACCCGCGGTGATGGCGATGTTCGTCGCCGCATGCCCGCTGACTGTGCTCATCACTCCGAGTTTCGGCCAGACATGCGCCTGCCCATCGAGCGGCGCCGGCCCGGCGGCTGGCCCCGCTTACCTCATTCAGGCTGACGAGCCGCCGCCGCCCCTGCCGGACTATGAACAGCCGCCGATTCCCGCGCCCGGCTATTATTGGACGCCGGGCTATTGGGCCTGGAACAATGACGACTATTACTGGGTCCCCGGCGCCTGGGTCGAACCGCCTCAGCCCGGGTTATTGTGGACGCCGGGCTACTGGGCTTTTGTCGGCGGTCTCTATGCCTTCAGGCCCGGCTATTGGGGGCGTGAGGTCGGATATTATGGCGGGGTCGATTACGGATACGGCTATGGCGGCTCAGGCTATGAGGGCGGTCGATGGGACAACGGCCGCTTGTTCTACAATAGAAGCGTGAACAATATCGGCGCCGCCCGCATCGCCAACGTCTACAATCAGCCGATCGCACGCAATGCAACCGTCAATCGCGCGAGCTTCAACGGAGGGCCGGGCGGCGTGGTCGCGGCGCCAACGGCGGCGCAGTCCGTCGTCGACAAGGCGCAGCACGTTCCTCCGACCGCCGCCCAAAGAAACCAGGCGCGCTTGGCGAGCGTGGAGAGAACCCAATTCGTCTCCGCCAACAAGGGCAAGCCGGCGGTCGCGGCGACGGAACGGCCCGGAGAGTTCAAGGGCAAGGGCGCGGTGCCCGCCAAAGCCGCCGGCAAGGCCGCCTTGGCCACGCCGGGGCAGACGCCAGCGCCAGCTCCCGCCGGAAATGCTCTGCCTCAGGCGAACCCGCCAGCCGCCGAGAAGCCCATAAGGCCTGGAGCGGCGCCGAATGCCGCGAAAAGAGAAGAGAAACCGCCGACTGCCGAGAAACCGCCAGCCGCCGCGGTAAGGCCGCCAGCCGCAGCCGAGAGGACCCCCGCCACCGAGAGGCCGCCAGTCGCTGCGAAACCGCCAGCCGCCGCGGTAAGGCCGCCAGCCGCAGCCGAGAGGACCCCCGCCACGGAGCGACCGCCAGTCGCTGCGAAACCGCCAGCCGCCGCGGTAAGGCCGCCAGCCGCAGCCGAGAGGACCCCAGCCACGGAGCGGCCGCCAGTCGCTGCGAAACCGCCAGCCGCTGTAGTAAGGCCGCCAGCCGCAGCCGAGAGGACCCCCGCCACCGAGAGGCCGCCAGTCGTTGCGAAGCCGCCAGTCGCTGCGGCAAGGCTGCCAGCCGCAGCCGAGAGGATCCCAGCCGCGGTCAGACCTCCAGTCGCGCCCACTGCGAGGCCGCCCGCGGCCGAGAAGCCCGCGCGGCCAGAGCCGAACGCCGCCGCTCAACGGATGATCGAGAGGCCGCCGGCGCCGGCCCTCGCGCCAAGGCCGGCTCAGCCGCAGCGCCGGCCGGCAGGCGAGTGCGGACGGCCCGGCCTGCCGCCCTGCCCGAAGTGACGCGTGCGGGGAGGGCGCGGGAGCCCTCCCCGAGCCCTAAGCTGCGGATGCAACCAAAGCGGGAATTCGACCGCAAATAAACGCGCCTAAACGCTAGTAAGTGCTAGTAAATGCTAGCAAATTTACTAGCGTTTACTAGCGTTTATTTTTTCGAAATCGGGATTTTTCAATGAGTTGCGACCGACTCAAATAAAAATTTTCTCCCTGCGTTTCGGCTCGCGCGATGGTTGTGGGCCAGCATTTCAAACAGCCACGGTTTCCCGTCTTTCGGCGAGCGGGAACGAGATTCCTACACGGAGAACACATAACGAGCATTTCTGATTTTGTCAAGAGTTTCCCAGAAAATTCGTGGCTCTTAATCGCCTTGGCTTGGTCAGCCTCCACGGCTGCGCATTTGCGCCTATGTCGCCATGGCCGATCCCGACTTGATCCAGGCCAAGACCCGGGGTCGCCGCGATACGATTCCGCCTGAATGCGCCATGCTTCGGCTAGGCGTCGTGACCACAATCGTCGACCCCAAGCTATGGCGACCTTGGTGCTATTCGGGCATGAGGCCGAACGAGTAGAGCTTATTGTTGGCGCCGTTGACGGATCCGATTTTGTAACCGGAGCCCCAGTACACCGCCCCGTCAACAACCGCTGAGCCGCCGGCGACCGATCCGCCGCTGGCGAACGCCCATTTCACGGCGCCGGTCGCCGCGTCCAGCGCATACATGTTCTCGCCCTGCGGGGCCAGCGAGCCGGCGTAGACGACGCCGGCGCCGACGGTGACCGCGCCGATGTCTATCGCCCCCTGCGGGTCCGGCGTTCGCCACAGCACCGCCCCTGTGGCGGCGTCGAGCGCCGCCCAGAAGCCGCCCGTGGTCGTCTGCGATTCCCCGGTCGCCGACGCGATTGCGATCGGCGCGTGGGCGGCGTTGCTGATTGATACGTAGATCCGCTTGCCGTCGGTTGCGGATCCCCACATCATCCCCCCTAGGCCGCCGCCGGGACCGACCTCGGTCTTCCACACCACCTCACCCGTCGCCGGATTAAGCGCCCAGTAGACGCCGCTCTTCTGACCCGCTCCCACGAGGGTGGTCGGCCTGCCATCGATCATCGTCGTGAAGAGGCTGGGCCCCTGAGCGAAATCGTAGTCGGGCCCGTCGGCGCGGTTGAAGCTGGTTGAGACGTCGTCGGTCAGGGTGCGCGTAGCCCACACAACACGGCCAGTCTTCACGTCAAGGGCGACGATGCTATCGACATGATTATCCGCAGGCGATGGTGTGCAGTTCGTGCGCGCGGGGGCCCCGCAGACACCCGCCGGCACGGAATAATTGTTGCCCGTCGCCACATAAACAAGCCCGGCGTCGTGATCGACGGCGGGGGTGCTCCCCCAGACCCCCGCTCCGGTGTAGCCTTCCTTCGTCAGATACGTCTGCCAAAGAATCATTCCTGTGTCGGCGCTGAGCGCGAGCACGCTGCCACGGAAGGTCGTGGGCCGATCCTGCATCTCCGCCTTCGAGGCGGCGCCGACATAGACGACGCCGCTATCCACGACCGGCGCGCCCGTGATCACTGCGGTGGGGTCGGCTTCGACCTTGGTGCGCCACTTAGGCCGGCCTGACTTCGCGTCGAGCGCGAAGACGATCGCGCCTTCTTGTGCGCTCACCGTCTGGGCGCCGTCTCCCATGATCAAGACGCCATGCCAATGGGCGGGGGTGGTCCGCGATACGTCGCCCGGAACGTCGGTGTAGCTGCTGATCGCATTCTTCCAGACAACCTTTCCGGTAGCCGCATCGACGGCCCACAGGCTGCCGCCGAAATCCGGCGCGTAGACCAAGCCATCCACCACGGCCGGCGTCGCAGCGACGTTGCCGTCGGTCGTCAAGGTCCAGAGCGGCCTAAGCTCCGCGATCCGGGACGAGTTCAGGACGTGCTCGTCCTCGGCGTTTCGCGTGTTGTGGACATCGCGACCCGAGGACGGCCAATCCGCGGCCAAGGCTTTCATCGCAAGGACTGAGAGGGCGCCCGTCCAAAGGACGCGAGCGGCCATAATGGCCCACCCGGCGGCCCTGTTCTTTCGATCCGACTTTAGCTCGCTCAACTGGGCCCGCCAAGCATAACAGAATCACCGCGCCGCTCCGGTCGCAAGCGAAACAAGCGCTCTCATCGCGCTTCAGCTTGGCCAGTCCCGCAGGCGCCGTCATTGCACAATAGTGTGAGTATGAACACTCCGTTTGAAGACAGGGGGTGGTCATGGGCTTCCGGTCCCTGGCTACTGTGCCCGCCCCAAAGCGGTCGACCGCGTTTCGCGCTTCTTCGCGAAGTTTCCCCTATTTTGCCGTCGTGTAGCGAATCCGGGTACACCGGGCCCAATGTATCGCAACATCTTCCTGGTCGGCGGCTGGACGATCGCCTCCCGGCTGACCGGTTTCCTGCGCGACATGGCGCTTGCTGCGCTCTTGGGCGGCGGGGCGCTCAACGACGCCTATGTTGCGGCGATCAAGCTGCCGAACCAATTCCGCCAGATCTTCGGCGAGGGATCCTTCAACGCCGCCTATCTGCCGAGCTACACCCGCATCCTCGAGGCGGGAGGCCCGGAGGACGCCGGCAAATTTGCGAGCCAGGTGTTTACCCTCCTCATCCTGTCGCAGATCGCCCTGCTCGGCCTCGTCTATCTCGACATGCCGCTCTTGGTGCGGCTGACTTCGCCGGGCTTCGTCAGCCAGCCCGACAAGTTCGCGCATGCGGTCGCGATGTCGCGCATCATGTTCCCCTATATCGCCTTCATCGCCGTTTTCGCGCTCCATCAGGGGACGCTCAACGCCAACAACGCGTGGGGGACGCCCGCTTTCGCGCCCGTCGCGGCCAACCTCTGCATGATTGCGTTTCTCGCCTTCGCCGCTTTTGCTCCCAAACTATCGCCGGGCGTCGCCAGCATGGCGAGCTGGGGGTTTCTCTTTTCCGGCGTGACCCAGCTCGTCATCGTTATGGCCGATGCGCGCCGGCGCGGGCTCCTGGAGCGCCTGACCTGGCCGCGCTGGACGCCCGACATCCGCAAGTTCCTGTGGATGCTCGGGCCGGCGATCGGCATTTCCGCGAGCTATCAGATCGGCGCGCTCGCCGACCAGATCGTCGGCTCGCTCCTGCCGACCGGCGGCCTCTCGGCAATCAGCTACGCCGACCGGCTTTATCAGTTGCCCGGCGGGGTGATTGTCATCGCGACCGGCTCGGTGCTTTTGAGAGAAATGGCCGCCCTCGTCGCGCTGGGCGACGAGAAGGGCGCGCTCGCCGCCCAGAACCGCGCCGCTTCGCTGACGCTGGCGCTCGGCGCCCCCTTCGTCGTCGCGTTCCTCCTTATTCCCGACCTCATCGTCGCCGTCGCCTTCGAGCACGGCGCCTTCAAGGCCAATGCGACCCATGAGGCCGCAGGCGTGCTTGCCGCCTATGCGCTTGGCATGCCGGCTCTGTTCGTCGATCGAATCACAGCGGCGAGCTTTTTGTCGCGCGGCGACACGGCGACGCCGCTCAAGGTCACGCTCGTCGGCGTTGCGGTTAACGTGGCGCTCAAGATCGCGCTCTTTCGGCCGCTGGGCGCGCCGGGCTTGGCGCTCGCGACCGCCGCCGGCCTCTGGATCAAGGTGGCCGGCGTCTTCGCGCTCGCCCGCCGCCGTGGCTGGACCGCCCCGGACGCACGCTTGCTCGCCACCGCCGCCGCGACGCTCTTTGCCGCCGGCGCGCTGGCGCTGGCGCTGACGCTGGCCGACGGACCGCTGATGGCGCTCCTGGCGCATCTGCCGCGCTTCGCTCGCGAAGCAAGAACTCGCGGCGCTCATCTCGATCGGGGGCGCGGTTTATTTTCTCGCCTTGGGCGCCGGGCTGTGGCTGACCCGCGCCATGCCGGCAGGTCTCCTCAGGCGAGCGCAGCGCGCGCTGCGGCTTGCCAGATGAGGCTCGTGCAATCCCGCTTGACGCCGACGGCGCCGCGGCTTCCACTTCGCCCATGGGAGGATTTTTGATGAGCGTTCAGGCGCGCGACCTTGCGGTCGAGTTCGCCTATCGGTTCGGTCGCGCGCCGACGATCAGTCGCGCGCCGGGCCGCGTCAATCTGATCGGCGAGCATACAGACTACAACGATGGCTTCGTCATGCCGGCGGCGCTCGAATTCGCCACTCTGACCGCAGCCTCGCCGCGGCCCGACCGGCGCCTCGCAGTCTATTCCATGATCATGGACGAGACGCGCGAGTTCGATCTCGATGCGCCGCCTGCCGCGAGCGGCGACTGGTCCGACTACGTCATTGGGGTCGCGCTGATGCTCGAGAAGAGCGGACTCACGCTCTCCGGCGCCGACCTCGTCGTCTGGAGCGATGTCCCGATCGGAGCGGGCCTAAGCTCCTCGGCGGCGCTCGAAGTCTCGGTCGCGCATGCGCTGCTCACCCAAAGCGACCTGCCGTTCGATCCGATCAAGATCGCCATGATCTGCCAGCGGGCGGAAAATGATTTCGTCGGCATGCGCTGCGGCGTGATGGATCAATATATCGCCTGTTGCGGCGTCGCCGGGCATGCGCTTCTGATCGATTGCCGCAGTCTCGCCTCGCGCCATGTCGCCATTGCGCCGAACTTGCGGCTCCTCATCGCCAATAGCGGGGTCCGCCATCAGCATGCCGGCGGCGAGTACAATCTGCGGCGCGAGGCTTGCGAGGAGGGGGTGCGGCTGCTCAGCCGCGACCTGGGGGCGATCCAGGCGTTGCGCGACGTGACGCCTGAGCAGCTCGAAGCCAGACGACGCAAGCTGCCGGACCTCATCTACCGCCGGTGTCGCCACATCGTCACCGAGAACGCGCGCGTTTTGGAAGCGGAGCGCGCGCTTCAAGCCGGCGATTTTATCGCCTGCGGGCGCGCCATGAACGCTTCCCATGTCTCGATGCAAAAGGACTTCGAGATCACCTGTCCCGAGGTCGACATGCTGGTCGGCCTCGCCCAGACGGTCAAGGGCGTCTATGGATCGCGCATGACGGGCGGCGGCTTTGGCGGTTGCGCGGTGAGCCTCATCGAAGCGTCCGCAGTCGACAAGGCGTCGCAAATTCTGACCGACGGCTATCGAATTGCAACTGGCCTGGATACGGATATCTTCGTTTGCGCGCCGTCCGACGGCGCGGGCCTGATCCCGGTCTGAGGAGCGGAGCAAGTGGCGAGCTTTGATGAGCTCCGCGGCGCCTCGCACCGCCGCCTCAATCCGCTGACCGGCGAATGGGTCTTGGTGTCGCCGCATCGCGCGCAGCGCCCATGGCAAGGCCAGCGCGAGGCGAAAGCCGCGCCGGCTGCGCTGACCCACGATCCCAACTGCTATCTTTGCCCAGGCGCCTTGCGCGCGGGCGGCGTCCGCAATCCCGACTACCCGCACACCTTCGTGTTCGACAATGACTTTCCCGCGTTGCAGCCCGACGCCCCGTCCAGCGCAGAAAGGGAGGGGCTGCTCGTCGCCGAAGGGGAGTTGGGACGCTGCCGAGTGCTCTGCTTTTCACCGCGTCACGATCTGACGCTGTCGGGCATGGCGATCGCCGACATTGAGCGCGTGGTCGACGTCTGGGTCGAGGAGACGATCGCGCTTGGCGGTCTGCCCGACATCAACTCCGTGCAGATTTTCGAGAATTGGGGCGAGATGATGGGCGCCTCGAATCCGCATCCGCATGGCCAGATCTGGGCCACTCGCCATCTGCCGAACGAATTGGAGAAAGAGACCCATCGCCAAAGCGAATATCTCCTTAAGCATGGCCGGCCGCTGCTCCTCGACTATCTCGCGCAGGAGCTTCAGCACGTCGAGCGCATCGTTCTCGGCAATGACGATTTTTGCGTTCTCGTGCCTTTTTGGGCGAATTGGCCGTTCGAGACCCTGATCCTGCCGCGGCGCCGGATCGGCGGGTTTGAGGAGATGAGCGCCGGCGAAAAAACTTCGCTAGCGCACGCTTTATCCCGACTGACCAAACTTTATGACAGCCTGTTCGATGCGCCATTCCCCTATTCGATGGGCTTCCACCAGAAGCCGACCGATGGCGCGCTGCACGCCGAATGGCAGATGCATGCGCATTTCTATCCGCCGCTCCTGCGCTCCGCGACGATCCGGAAATTCATGGTCGGCTTCGAAATGCTGGGCTCCCCCCAGCGCGACATCACCCCTGAGGCGGCGGCGGCCCGGTTGAGGGAGCTGGCGGGATAGGCGTCGCGGCGAGGTTGCCGAGCCCGAGAGGACGCGCTCCTGGACGCCAAGGCGGCAGCGCCCTACGGTCACGCTGGGGCCTCTCCTGATCCATGGCTTGATCTTGGGCGCCCGCTCGGGGTACCAAGCCGTACAAAAAACTCGAAAACTCAATTTTGAACGATAGCGGCGAGCTAAAGGAGTTGGTCTCATGCCATTCAGCAATCTTCTTCTGTCCGGGGCGACGGTCGGGATGACGACGCTGGCGTTCGCCATCGCCGCTCCGGCGTCTGCGCAAGAGCACTACGCGCACCGACACTACACTCACCACTATCGCCACCACTATACCGAGGGTCGTAATATCGTCGTTCATGCGCCAGAACAGGCCCCGGCGGTCGTGCAGAGCCCGACCTACGGCTGGGGGCCCGTGGCGGGGCCGGCAGCGGCGGTCGGCAATGTCGTAGGCGGAACCGGCTATGCCGTCGGGGGAGTTTTTACGGGCGCGGGCATGATTGTGCAGGGGATCGTGGGCGGCGTGTTAGGCGGCGTGTCGGCGCTCTTCGGCGGCCCGGGGGGCTACGCCTATGGCGCTCCGTTCGCCGCGCCGTTCAATGCGGCCGGGACAGTGGCCGGCGCGCCGTTCGAGGTGGTGGGCGGCGCTTTTGGAGCCCCGGCGCCTGCCCACGCCAGCTACTGAGCCGCTTCCGGTTATACTTTAGCGGTTAAGCGAAAGACTTGGCCGCATCAATAAGCGCGCGTGCACGGGGGCCGGGAACGCCCTTCCAGGGCTTTCGCGCGAGCGGTGCGGGGAACGCGCGCCCGGCCCTGGCTGTACCGTGCACATCCCACAAGGCAAAAATGTGGCTAGACCGAAGGATGCCGCGAGCGGAAGTCGGCCCCAGTGTCGCCGGCCCAAGGGGATTTGAGCCGGCGACTTGGCCCTCAGCGGACGGCGGCGCGGTAAGGGGAAACCGCGTGGCCTTTTCGCCTGTGTGTGCGGGGCGCCGCTTCGAGGGCCGGCGCGGGCCGCGTTGACTCACATGTAGGTAGGAGCGCGGCGATTTTCCACCCGCGTAAACGTATTTTGGTTTATGAGTCCCGGCCCTCCGCTCCTCCGATTGCGGCGGCGGGCGTTGCAGTCGGGGGACTCACGCCGCAGGCTCTACCGGCTGCGTGACCGGGCGGATCGCGGGGAATTGATCGGCGGTCAGGGTCTCCTTCGCGAGCAGCAGGCGCGCGCCTTCGTCAAGATCGGCGCGGCGCGAGCGCAGGATGTCGGTCGCCCGGCCGAGGGCCTTCGCCACCAGGTCGCGCACCGCGACGTCGATCTCGCGCTCAGTGGCGTCCGAGGCGTCGATGCGCTCGGGAACAGCCCCGGCCAGGAACGGCTGGGGCGGCGTCGGCGCGTATGTGCGCTGTCCGATCGTCTCGTTCATGCCATAGCGAGTGACCATTTCCGTTGCGATCTGGGTCGCGCGCTGCAGGTCGTCGGCAGCCCCCGTCGACACTTCGCCCTCATAGACCAGCGCCTCCGAGGCGCGGCCGCCCATCAGCACCGCGATGCGGTTCTCCAGCTCCTGGCGACCCAGCAGAAAGCGATCCTCGGTCGGCCGCTGCATCGTATAGCCGAGCGCGCCGACGCCGCGCGGAATGATCGACACCTTATGGACCGGATCGACGCCCGGCAGGGTCGCGGCGACCAGTGCATGGCCCATTTCGTGATGGGCGACGCGGCTGCGTTCCGCCGGGCCGAGCACGCGGCTCTTCTTTTCGAGCCCCGCGACGATGCGTTCGATCGCCGCGGTGAAATCGTCGAGCGTCACCGCGTCGGCCTTGCGCCGCGTCGCCACGATGGCGGCCTCGTTGACCAGGTTGGCGAGATCAGCGCCAGTGAATCCGGTCGTCAGTCCGGCGATCTGGTCGAGATCGACGCCGTCCGCGAGGCGGATCTTGGCGACGTGGACCTTGAGGATCTGCAGCCGACCCGCGCGGTCCGGCCGGTCGACCAGCACCTGGCGGTCGAAACGCCCTGGCCTGAGCAGGGCCGGATCGAGCACCTCCGGGCGATTGGTGGCGCCGAGCAGGATCACGCCGCTCGTCGAATCGAAGCCGTCGAGCTCGGCGAGCAACTGATTGAGCGTCTGCTCCTTCTCGTCGTAGCCGCCGGCGTAAGCGCCCGAGGCGCGGCTTCGCCCCAACGCGTCGAGCTCGTCGATGAATATGATGCAGGGCGCCGCCTTCCGCGCCTGCTCGAACAGGTCGCGAACGCGCGCGGCGCCGACGCCGACGAACATCTCGACGAATTCGGAGCCCGAGATCGAGAAAAACGGCACGCCCGCTTCGCCGGCGACAGCGCGCGCCAGCAGCGTCTTTCCGGTGCCCGGCGGTCCGACAGCAGCACGCCTTTGGGGATGCGGGCGCCAAGCCGGCCGAACGATTTCGGATCGCGCAGGAAGGCGACAACCTCCTGCAATTCGTATTTCGCCTCGTCGACCCCGGCGACGTCTTTGAACGTCACCTTGGTGTCGGTTTCGACATAGATCTTGGCGCGCGATTTGCCGATCGTCATCAGACCGCCGAGCCCCTGCCGCTCGGCCATGTGGCGGATCCCATAGGTCCAGATCAGGTAGAAGAGAAAAATCGGCAGCGCCCAGGACAGGATCGTCGAGAGAAAATTGCTCGACGGCGCGCCGGTGATCTTGACGCCGTGCGCTTTCAGCATCTCGGCCAGCGCAGGATCGACCCGCACCGTGTAGAATAGCTTCCGGCCGTCCGGGAGCGGCTGCTTCAGCGTGCCCTGGATAGAATCGTTACCGACCAGGACTTCGGAAATCTTGTTCTCATTGAGCAGCTGCTCGAACTGACTGTACGGAATGGTCTCGACTTGCGTGTAGACCAGCCATAGGTACTGGATCAGCATAACGCCGAGGAAGGCCGCAAAGACGTACCAGATTGCGAAGTGGCGCCTTCGATCCTCGGGCTCTCTAGGCGGCTTCGTGGCTTTCGGCCGCGCCGTCTCGCCGCCGTCGTCGCCGAAGCGGAGAAACCGCGGCACGCGCCAACCGGGCGCGGGTTTTATGTCCTTGGTCGGCGTGTCGAGCATATCGGCCTCCCATGCTGAGCGCAGATGGGTCGCTATCGAAGACGCGGCCTATCGCCTTAACGCGACAGTTGCGATGATGTTCGAGCAGCCGGTCGAAGCGCCCGCCGGATGGCTCTCCCGACGCCTCTTTGTCGGCGGGCCGAACGAGAGAATAGCGGCCTTACCGGTCCTCGGCTACTGCAATGGGAGGCGGTACCCTTGAGACTTTCAAGCACGCCGGACCGATCGCGTGAGCGTTTCAAAATTGTCATGGATCCAATAATCCGATTGACAGGATCAAGCTCCGTCGCGACCATCCAATTGGTCTTGAAGATCGGAGCGGCGATGCGACGGGATTGCGGCTGTGGCGGCCGTCGGGGCTCGGCCGGGAAGGCCTGAGCGCGTGCAAGGCGCCGTCGCCCTTCGCGAGATTGAAGCCGCTCGGACCCGGATCGCTGCTCGTGTAGCGGCGACCCCGCTTCGTCCTTCCGCCTCGCTCAGCCGAAGGACCGGTCATCCCGTCCATCTGAAGCTCGAGACGCAACAGAAAACCGGCAGCTTCAAGCTGCGCGGCGCCCTCAACGCGGTTTTGTGTCTGCCCGAGCAGGACCGGGCCAAGGGCCTCGTCACAGCCTCGACCGGCAATCACGGCCGCGCCGTCGCTTATGGCGCGCGGGAGGCCGGCGTCCGCGCCATAGTCTGCATGTCAGCGCTCGTTCCGTCGAACAAAGTCGAGCCGTCCGTGCGCTCGGCGCCGAGGTTCGCATCATCGGCTGCTCGCAGGATGAAGCTCAGATCGAAGTCGATCGCCTGGCGCGCGAGCAAGGCCTCATCGAGCGGGCGCCGTCGCCATCGCGGCGCTGCTCCTCGACAAGGTTCGCTTGCGCGGCCCAAGCGTCCCGCTGCTGTCGGGGCGGAACATCGACGCCGGTCTCCATGGCGACATCGTCGCGGGCCGCTGGCCGCGAAAGGCGGTCGCGTGATCGAACCTACGTTAAATTTTTCGAGAACCGAATTCGCCCAGCGATTGCACAAAACACGCGAGGCGATGGAGCGGCTCGGCGTCGACCTGCTCGTTGTGTCCGACCCCTCGAACATGAACTGGCTCACCGGCTATGACGGCTGGTCCTTCTATGTTCATCAATGCGTTCTCATCGCCAAAGACGGCGAGCCTGTCTGGTACGGACGAGGGCAGGACGCCCAGGGCGCCTATCGCACCACCTATCTGAGCCAGGACAATATCATCGGTTATGCCGACCATCACGTGCAGTCGACCGAGCGTCACCCCATGGATTCCTGGCTGAGGTCATTACGAAGCGAGGTTGGGGTAGGGCCGTGATCGGCGTCGAGATGGACAATTGCTATTTCTCGGCCGCCGCATTCGCATCGCTGCAAAAGCATTTGCCGAACGCCGAATTCAAGGATGCGACCGCGCTTGTGAATTGGCGGCGCGCCGTCAAGAGCCCTGCCGAGCTCGACTATATGCGCAAGGCCGGCAAGATCGTTGCAGCCATGCATGCCCGCATCGTCGAGACCATCGAGCCCGGCATGCGCAAGACCGACCTGGCGGCCGAGATCTATGGCGCCAGCTTGCGCGGAGTCGAAAAGATTGGCGGCGACTATCCGGCTATCGTGCCGCTTTTGCCGTCGGGGCCGGATGCGGCGGCGGCGCATCTCACCTGGGACGACAAGCCGCTGAACCAAGGCGAAGGCACCTTCTTTTAGATCGCGGGCTGCTACAAACGCTATCACTGCCCCTTGTCGCGCACCGTGTTCCTCGGCAAGCCAACACAAGCTTTCCTCGACGCGGAAAAGGCGACGCTCGAGGGCATGGAGGCGGGGCTTGCGGCCGCGAAGCCGGGAAATGCCTGCGAGGACATCGCCAACGCCTTCTTTTCGGTCCTGAAGCGCTACGGAATCGTCAAGGACAACCGCACCGGATACCCGATCGGCGTGAGCTACCCGCCTGATTGGGGCGAGCGCACGATGAGTTTGCGGCCCGGAGACCGTAGCGAGCTCTTGCGACTCGTCGGGCTCGCCGACAAGGAGGATCATTTCCCGAGCCAACTTTCCGGCGGCCAGCAGCAGCGGGTGGCGATCGCTCGCGCCCTCGCCATGCGGCCGCGCGTGCTTCTCTTCGACGAGCCGACCTCAGCGCTCGACCCGCAACTCGTTGGCGAAGTTCTGGGGGTCATCCGCGGACTTGCTCAAGGGCGCACGATCTCACGATGCTGCTCGTCACGCACGAGATGCGCTTTGCTCGCGAAGTCTCCGACCGCGTCTGCTTCTTCGACAAAGGCCGCATTGTGGAGCAGGGTTCGCCGGATCAGATATTCTCGAATCCGACACAGCCGCGCACGCGAGAGTTCCTCAATTCCGTGCTGACAAGTTGAAACGAGGACATCCCCGCGCTGCGGGGAAGCCCAAATCTCAAAGCTCCCGGCAGAGCTCTCCGTTAACTTATTGAGATCATTGGCGCGCCCGACAGGATTCGAACCTGTGGCCTCTGCCTTCGGAGGGCAACGCTCTATCCAGCTGAGCTACGGGCGCGTTGGCTGGTCTCTTAGCCGAATTCCGCTCTTAAGGGAAACGGCCGCGTGCGCAAGACCTGCGCCCGCTTGAGACCAAGACCTGCGCCCCCTTGAGACAATGAGGATCGGGGCGCTTGACGAGCGCACGCCGGCGCCGCCTTTTGCTTGGGCCTTCAGTCGGCTCAAGAGGGAGCGCATTGCACAGTTTCAGCGCCACGCGGCTCGCCGCCGCGGCCCTATTCGCGCTCCTAGCCGTCTGCGCGCCTGCCCAAGCAGATGAACTGGTCAGGTTCGCGAGCGCCGGCCAGGGCGAGCCGATCCAGGGCTATCTGACGAGGCCCAAGGGCGCAGGCCCTTTCCCGGCCGTCGTTCTTCTGCACAGCTGTCTCGGCCTCCCGGCCGAGCGCGCTGCGATCGGCGAGCGGATCGCGACCTGGGGCTATGTCGCTCTATACGTTGACGACTTTGCGACGCGCGGCCTCAAAGAGACCTGCGCCGTCGACTTCAAGCCAGCATTGGCCGACGCTTATGGCGCTCTCAACTATCTCACCAGCCTTCCTTACGTCGAGGCTGAGCGCGTCGCGGCGGTCGGGTTCTCGCAGGGAGGCGACACGGCGCTTAAGATCGCCACGGGCGGCGGGACGAGGTCGGCCGGCGACCATGGCGCGGCCTTTCGGGTGGCGGCGGCTTTTTATCCTCCCTGCGCCAATGTCGCGGGCGCTGCGGTCGACATCCCCACCCTGATTCTCGTCGGCGCGAAGGACGAGGTGACGCCCGCGGCGGATTGCGCCGAGTTGGCGAAGCGGCAAGCGCCAGGCATGGCGAGGTTCGTCGCCTACCCGGGCGCGGCGCACGGCTTTGACCTTGCAGAGTTTGGCGGTGGCGCAAAGGTCATGGGGATGACGCTCGCCTATGACCGCAACGCGGCTCAGAGATCTTGGAGGGAGCTGCGCGCCTTCCTGGCGGCTCGGCTCAAGCGCTAGGCGCCCATCGCCGCTCCCCCGCCAATCGGCGTGGGGCTTGCCCCGAATTCCGGACAAATTTGTGGTAGACACCGCGCGAATCGTTGAGACGCTCGCTTGAAGGAGCCTTGATGCTCAGACGCGAATTTCTGCTTGGCGCGGCCGCCGCCGTCGCCGCTTCCTCGCCGCTCGCGGCCCTGGCCGCGGAGGGCCCGCCGCTTTCGAGCAAGGCCGCATTCGTCGCCTGGATGACCGCCAATCGCCCGGCGGAGGATGCCAAATATCTCGAGCGGCGCTGGGACCGTTATGAGGTGCTGCTCAGTTTCAATGACCTCTGGACGCCTTCCGACAAGCGCGCCTTCCTGATGACGCCGCGCCAAGAGTTCTGCCTGCCCGGGGACCGGGACAACGCCTATGTCGGGCACTACCTCGACATCGGTTTCGGCGTCACCATCACGCCCCCCGGCACGATGGGCCGCATGACCAGCGCGCTCAATATTCGCGGCAGCGACAAGGTGCTCGAGATCGGCACGGGCTCCGGTTTTCAGTCGGCGCTGCTCACCTATCTGACGCCCCACGTCCATTCGATCGAAATCATTCCCGAGCTCGCCCAGCGCACCCGCGGCGTCTACGATCGGCTGATCGGGGCGGGCTACCGCGAATATTCCGTGATCACGACCCGAAGCGCCGACGGCTATTATGGCTGGGAAGAGGCGGCGCCATTCGACAAGATCATCGTCACCTGCGGCATCGACCACATCCCGCCGCCGCTCTTGCAGCAATTGAAGCCGAGCGGCCTTATGGTCATTCCGGTTGGCCCGCCGGGCGCGCAGCACATCCTCAAGGTGGTCAAGAAGGTCGGCGCGGACGGCGCCCTTTCGGTCGCGCGCTCCGACATTTTCGGCGGCAAGGTCATTCCCTTCGTGCCGCTGACCGGCGGCCACCAGAGCGAAGGCTGAGCCTGCGGGCGCCCGCTTGACGCCATCAGAGCGCCATGAACGGATGCTTGCAGGTTCAATGCGAGCGAGCCCTCGAGGGAAAGGTTGTGTCGATGATTAAAATGCTCAGCGTGTTCGTCACTGTGGGAATTCTGAGCGCGACGACTGTCGCGCTTGCGGCGGACACGACCCACAGGACGACCGGGAGAATAAAGTCCGTCGACCTGATGCAGCATGCCATCACATTGCAAGACGGCTCGACTTACAAGGTCGCGCGCGGCGTCAACATCAAGCGCGTGAAGCCCGGTCAGAAGGTCAGGGTGATCACGTCGGGATTCGGCGGGACCGTCGAGGCCTCGACCATTACCCCTGTGGTCAATTGACCTTCGAGGTCTCCTCCTTCGCCTCAGGAGGCGCCGGCGCTTCGCCCATCTCGCCTGCCTTCCCGTCGCCGAGCGCCTTCGATTCCCGCATGGCGAGTTCGATGAGCCACTCCGCGGCGGCGACCTCGTCGGAGGACGCCGGCGTTTCGGCTTGAGCCCGGGTCTTCTCGGACATGAGGTTCGCCGCCAGGAGTAGCGTCGATCCGAGCGTCATGACCACAATGAGTTGAAGCTTGCGCCTGGCGGCGAGTGCGTCCAGTTCGCCTTTTGCGCGTGCGGCGGCGAGAAGGGCGCCCTGCAGGCGCGCCATCAGCGCGTCCGCTCGCCGCACGGTCTCAGTTTCGAAATCGTCCACCGCCTGATAGGAAGCGAGCGACACATCCTTCCGCGCGGCCGCGATGAGCGCGCCATATTTGTCCGAAGTCTCGCGATAGGTGAGCTCTTTCGCCCTCGCCAATTCGCCGATCATCTGGCGCACCGAGGTCGAGCGGTCGAG
Organism: uncultured Alphaproteobacteria bacterium; assembly: GCA_963696665.1. GTDB lineage: Bacteria > Pseudomonadota > Alphaproteobacteria > Rhizobiales > Beijerinckiaceae > Roseiarcus. The sequence goes on along the minus strand of CAVOLE010000008.1, from coordinate 97,947 downwards.
CAGAGAGAGTTGATAGAGGCTGCTCAACGTGTCGTGCTGCGATGAGCCCGCCGCCGCGAGGCCGGAAGCGTTGAGGGCGTAGACGAGCACGCCCATCTGCTCGAACAAGAGATATTGCGACTGCGCGGCGCGCAGGGTGTCGATGCGAGCGCTCAGCGACTTGGCGAATTGATCGGCCTCGCCGCTGCGATCCTCGATGGAGCTTACGCAAAACTGTGGACCCAGCGAACCGAGCGCGGCCCGCGCGAATCCGCTCAGGATCGCGAGTTGCTTCGCCGACCAGAACGAAACTTTGAGAAACGCCGGCGCTTGCGCGCGTCTGCGCCGCAAGTCTGCCTCGGTCATGCGGCGTTTCGCGCCCTCAGTCGCGTCAAGGCGATGGTGAGGAGACGCGAGGCGCCGACGGGCGGCGGCGGCGCAGCTTTCGGTCCCGCGCCCGCCATCGTTGCAACGAATACGAGCGCCGAGCCCAGCATCGTGACCGCGAGCAGCTTGAGTACGCGCTCGGAGGCGACGCGTTTCGCTTCGCGCCGGTCTCTTTCGAGCGTGATTGCCTTGAGCGCCGCGTCGCCCTGCGCCTTGACCATGCGCGTCGCGAGGTCGCCTTCGAAAGCGTTCGCTGCGCGATAGGTGTCGATGTTGAAATTGGCGCGCTCCGCCTCGACCAGCGCCCCGTATCGCGAGGATTCCGCCGGATAGTCGATCGCGCCGGCGAGGCCAAGCGCGGCGAGATACGAGCGCACGCCGTCATGCCGATGCTCAAGCCCTCGCCGCATCAGGTCGCCAATCGCCGACCGCTCGTCGTCGCTGGCGTCGGGCGGCAGCGAAAAGCTGAACAGGAGACCGCCCAGATGCTCGGCGAGATTATCGTAGGAAGTGGCGGCGCGAATCATGCGCGCCCGCGCGCCTTGAAACACGATCTGCTGCGACGCGGCGTCCTCGCTCTTCTGAGCGGGCTCAAGATAAAACGCGCGCGCGCCGATCAGGCTCAACACGAACCCAAGCGCGGCGACGGCGGCCTCACGCGACAGAAACCAACCCCTAGCGCCCCGAAGCATGGCGCGCGCCTCGATTCCACGAGGAAAAATACCGAGCTTCGACGGTTAGCAAAATTCGATCGCCGCCGCCATCGGGACGTCGCGCGCTCCGATCGGGAGCTTCGCCTCCGGCAAATTCAGACAGGCAAGGAGCGCGGCGATCGCGCTTTGCACGGGGTCTCGGGCTCATTTAGCGTGCTGAAGGGCGTAGCGACGCGGCCAGGGATGAGGCGAGAATGACGATGGCGCGAACGTCCGCAGGGCTCGCCCTCAGAATCATCGCCGCAATCGTTGTCATCGCACCCATCAGCGCATGGAGCGCGCTCGCGCTATGGTTTCGGCTTCCCGCGCCGGAGCCTTTAAGAGCGGCCGCGGCTTTTGTGTTCGCGCTTCTCGGCCTTGCGACGATCGTGGCGCTCTTGCGTCGTCGAAGCCGGCTCGCGCTCGTCGTCTTCGCGCTCGCCTTCGTAAGCTTGCTCGCCTGGTGGAGCACGATCAAGCCGCCGCTCGAGGGCGACTGGGCGCCGGACGTCGCGCGGCAGACGACGGGATCGGTCGCGGGCGACATTCTGACGCTGTCCGACGTCCGGGATTTCGACTGGCGGACGGATAACGACTTCGCCGAAAAGTGGAGCAAGCGCTCTTACGACCTCTCGAAGCTGAAGACGCTCGATCTCTTTCTCGCCTATTGGGCCGGGCCGGAGATGGCGCATGTCATCATGAGCTTCGGCTTCGAAGACGGCGAGCATATCGCGTGGTCGGTCGAAGTTCGACGCGAGAGGACGAGCGAGTTCTCGCCGATCGCCGACGCGTTCAAATCCCACACCCTCATCTATCTCGCCACCACCGAGCGCGATTTCGGTCAGGCTGCGCACGAACGTGCGCGGCGAGGACGTGCGCCTCTACAGGCTCAACACCCCGCCCGAACAGGCGCGGCTGCTCCTGCTCGAATATGTATCGCAATCGACCGCGCTCGCCGAACAGCCGAAATGGTACAATTCGATCACCGCGAACTGCGCGACCGTCGTTTTCAAGCTCGTAAGGGCGGCGGGGAGCACGCTCCCGCTTGACTGGCGGCTCGTGGTCAACGGGTTTCTCCCGGGCTACCTCTACGATCACCGCGCGGTGGTCACGACAATGCCGCTCAGCGAGCTCATGGAGCGGGCGCGCATAAGCGAGCAGGCGAGAGCGGCGGACGGATCGCCCGACTTCTCGCGGCTCATTCGAGTGGGCGTGCCGTCGCCATGGGATTTGGCGCCGAAGTAGCGAACTGGTCCTAGAGCGCCACGTTCGTCATCGCGAGGAGCCACAGGGCGTCGAACGACGCCCCAGACCGCTGACAAACCCCGTCATTGTTCGGCGGGGTTTGTTTTTTTTGTGGGGGAGTGGGCGGGTGGAGCGCCGTGCCTTGCTGTCTCAGGCTGTGGGGGCGAGCCGTGTGGCGGCGGAGAGGGCGATCTTCTTCATGTTCTGCGCGGCGGCGGCCATCAGGCATTGACACTGGACCCGCACGAGGCCGCGGAACCGGGCGTAGCGATGGCCGAAGAGCTGCTTGGCGTCGGCGAAGGATCGCTCCACTGTCTCCTTGCGCCGCGCGTAGACGCGCTTGCCCCAATCGGTGAGGCGGCGGGCGTCCGTGCGCTCGCGCGCGTCCTGCCAGACATGGCGGGTGATGGTCCGCTCGGCCTTGCCGTTCGTCGTGCACGAGGCGAGCTGCGGGCAAGCCGAGCAGATCTTTCGATCCGAGCGATAATGGCGATAGCCGTCGCGGTCGGTCAGCGCATAGGTCAAGGGCTGGCCTTGCGGGCAGCGATAGACGTTGTTCTCGCGATCGTAAGCGAACCGGCTTCGGCGCATCATGCCCGGCCTCGGCGGGGTCGGCGCGCGATAGCCGGTGACGCCGGCGATCCCCCGGTCTTCAAGGCCCTTGGCGATGGCGGCGGAGGCGTAGCCTGCGTCCAGCCCGACCGCCGTCACCGCTAAGCCGAAGCGCTCGCGCTGCCGATCGAGCCGTTCAAGATAGGGAATGCTGTCGTGGACATTGGCGGGCGTGGCGTAGGTGTCGGTGATGAGGCCAAGGCGTCCATCGACAGTGCGGTGGTCGAGATAGAAGAAGCCCTTCGGCTTGCCGTCCCGCACCATGTAGCCGGCTTGCGGGTCGCTCCGGCTGACCTTGGTCTCCTTCACCTCCGGCTCGCGCGGCGCGGGCGCGAGCGGCTTAAGCCGGTGCGCGGCGCGATCCTCCTCGACCGCCGCGTCAAGCGCCTCCCAATAGGCCGCTCGCGACTTGGCTGCGGGCTCAAGATCGAACTTGTTCTTGTTGGCGCTGGCCTTGAGATGGGTCGAATTGGTGTAGAGCGTCGTTCCCTCAATCAGGCCAAGCGCCATCGCCTGCTCGACAATGCGGTCGAAAATCGCCTGCGGGATCGAAGCGTCCTGATAACGCCGCCTTCGGTTCTGGCTCAGCGTCGAGGCGTCGAACACCGGATCGGTCAGTTTGAGCCCGAGAAACCAGCGATAGGCGACGTTGACCTCGATCTCGCGGATAAGCTGCCGCTCCGAACGGACGCCGAACAGATAGCCGACGAACAGGGCCTTGAACATCAGCGTCGGATCGAGCGGCGGACGCCCGTTGTCGGCGCAGTAGAGCGGCGCCGTCAGATCGTGAATGAAGGAAAAATCGACCGCCGCCTCAATCTTGCGAACAAGGTGATCGGCCGGAACCAGCTGCTCCAGGCTAACGATCTCAAGCGAAGTCTGAACCGGGCCAGGACGACGAATCATAGCCAACTGAATCAAAAACCCCTGGCCAAAGCCAGGGGTTTGTCAGCGGTCTGAAGGCGTCGAACAACGCCCGTTTTTCAACGGGCGATGGCGACGTGGCGATCCAGAGGGCCGAAGGGCGCCCGACGATTCCCGAATTGCTTCCCCCCGCCGCGTCCATCGGTATTATTCTGAAAAACGGAAATAAATCATTGACAATTTATTGCGTATTTCTGGATTCAGTCGTATGATGATGGAACGTTGAAGAGGGTCAGGCGCCTTGAAGGAGGCCATCACTTTTCGGGCTCTGACCGCAACCTGGGAGGCGAGTTGAAGGGCCGGCAATTTTTTTAATTTTTTCGCCCGTAACTCTTTGAAAAGTCCCAATTCGGCCAAAGGAGACCAAATAAATCCAAGCTTTTTTCCTTTGTTTTATTTGGATTTGCTTGCAAGCAGCTCGACCGGAAGTTGTATTCCGACCTACGACGCTGTCGAACTTTCTCTGTCGTCTTAGAGCGACACTTTCGCCCGCGCGGCGAGCTCGCCCACGATGCCGCGGCGGAACGCCAGCACGCAGGCGACGAACACGACCCCCTGGATCACAGTCACCCACTCGCCGAACTGGGCGAGATAGTTCTGCATCGCTACGACAATCAGCGCGCCGACCACCGGGCCATAGAATGTGCCCATGCCCCCGACCAGCGTCATCAGCACGACTTCGCCCGAAGTCGCGAACGAGACGTCGGTCAGCGACGCGTTCTGGACGACCAGCGCCTTGGTCGCGCCGGCGAGTCCGGCGATGACCGCCGACAGGACGAAAGCCGCGAGCTTGTATTGCAGCGCGCGGTAGCCGAGCGAGACCGCGCGCGGCTCGTTCTCGCGGATCGCCTTGAGGATCTCGCCGAACGGCGAATTGACAGCGCGCTGCACGACAAGAAAGCCGAACAGAAAGATCACCGCCACAAAGCAGTAGAGGATCCAGGGATTGCTGAGGTCGATGAACCCGAGCGCGCGTCCCTGCGGCACCGCCTGGATGCCGTCCTCGCCGTGGGTGAACGGCGCCTCGACGCAGACGAAAAACACCATCTGGGAGAAGGCGACGGTGATCATGGCGAAGTAAATGCCGGCTGAGCGAATGGCGAGCGCTCCGGTGACGAATCCGAGGACGGCGGAAGCGGCGACGCCGACCGCGATCGCCGAGACGGGCTCCAAACCCCACACTTTGGCGGCATGCGCGCAGACGTAGCTCGCGAGCCCGAAGAACATCGCATGCCCAAGCGAGAGCAGGTTGGCGTAGCCGAGCAGGAGATTGAACGCGCAGGCGAACAGCGCGAAGCACATCGCCTGCATGACGAAGAACGGATAGGCGAAGAAGGGCGCCGCCGCGATCAGGGCGACCATGATAGCGAAGGCGATGGCGTTCACGCGGCGGTCTTGGCTCGTGATATCCGCCGGGGCGACTGAGGCCTCGATGCCCATGTCAGGCCGCCCGCCCAAACAAGCCGGTTGGTCGAATCGAAGAGGACGATCGCCATGATGACGAACACCACCGTGTTCGACGCCTCCGGGTAGAACACCTTCGTCAGCCCCTCGACGACGCCAAGCACGAAGCCGGTCAAGATCGAGCCGAGGATCGACCCCATGCCGCCGATCACCACCACCGCAAAGACGACGGCGATGATGTCTGCGCCCATCCCCGGACGGACCTGGTTGATCGGCGCGGCCAGAACGCCGGCGAAGGCCGCAAGCGCGACGCCGAAACCATAGGTGAGCGTGACCATGCGCGGCACATTGATGCCGAAGGCGCGCACCATGGTCGGGTTCTCCGTCGCCGCGCGCAAATAGGCGCCGAGCTTGGTCTTCTCGATGATGAGCCAGGTCGCGAAACACACCAGGGCCGACGCGATGATCACCCAGCCGCGATAGACGGGCAGGAACATGAAGCCGAGATTGTAGGCGCCGGTCAGCTGCTTCGGGATCGCGTAGGGCATGCCAGAGGCGCCGTAATAGTTCTGAAACAGCCCCTGAATGACGAGCGCGAGGCCAAAGGTGAGGAGCAGGCTGTAAAGCGGATCGAAGCCGGCCAGCCGCTTGAGAAACAGGCGCTCGATGATCGCCCCGATCGCCCCGACAATCAGCGGCGCGAGAATGAGGGCGAACCAATAATTGAGGCCTGTGTATTGGAGGAGAAAATAGGCGGCGAACGCCCCCATCATGTAGAAGGCGCCGTGGGCGAAATTGACGATCGTCAGCATGCCGAAAATGACGGCGAGCCCAAGGCTCAACAGCGCATAGAACGAGCCGTTGATGAGCCCGATCAAGAGCTGACCGAACAGCTCCGGCATGCTGATCGTGTGGCCGAACAGGTTCACGGGGCGACCCATCGTTCGACAGGCGTCGTCATACTCCCAACGCCTCGTGCAGCCGTTCCATCCTGCCCTCCAATTCCGAGTTGGCGAAGGCGTCGATGATCCGGCCGTGCTCCATGACGAAGAACCGATCGGCCATAGTCGAGGCGAAGCGGAAATTCTGCTCGACCAGCAGAATCGTGAATCCCTCCCGCTTAAGTTCCGCGATGGTGCGGCCAATCTGCTGGATGATGACTGGCGCGAGACCTTCGGTCGGCTCGTCGAGCATCAGAAAGCGCGCGCCGGTCCGCAAGATGCGCGCAATCGCCAGCATCTGCTGCTCGCCTCCGGAGAGCTTGCCGCCGCCGCTCATGAGCCGCTCGCGTAAGTTGGGAAAGAGTTGGAAGATGTGCTCCACGCTCATCGCGCCGGCTTTGGCGATCGGAGGCGGAAGAAACGAATTCTCCTTGACCGAGAGCGAGGCGAATATGGCCCGCTCCTCGGGGCAAAATGCGACGCCACATCGGGCGATGCGGTCAATCGAGAGGCCGATAAGCTCCTTGCCCCCAAACACGACCGAACCTGTCCGCTTGCGGACGATGCCCATGATCGCCTTCAGCGTTGTCGTCTTGCCGGCTCCGTTCCGTCCAAGAAGGGTCACAACCTCGCCCTCCCGCACGTCGAGATCGACGCCGTGCAGAATATGCGATTCGTTGTACCAGGCCTGCAGGCCCTTGACGCTGAGCACCGTTCTATCCGCCGCGAAGGGCGCTATCGCCAGGGCCGCCTCAACCATGCCCCACCCCGAGATAGGCCTGCTTCACCTCTTCGTTCTCCGAGACCTCGCGATAGTCGCCCTCGGCCAGCATACGCCCGCGCGTCAGTACGGTGATGCGATCCGAGAGGTGGGCGACGACCTTAAGATTGTGCTCGACCATCAGGATCGTCCGGTTCGCCGCCACGCGGCGAATGAGATCGGCGGTGCGATCGATGTCCTCATGGCCCATGCCCGCCATCGGCTCGTCGAGCAGCATCATCTCGGGCTCGACGGCAAGCGTCGTCGCCAACTCAAGCGCTCGCTTCCGGCCATAAGAGATCTCGCCCGCCTTCGAATTGGCGAAGCCCGAGAGCCCGACGTCGTCGAGGAGCGCCAGCGCCCGTTCATTGAGCGGCTTGAGCGCCGACTTGGAGCGCCAAAAGTCAAACGAGTCGCCGCGTTTTCTCTGCAGCGCGATGCGAACGTTCTCGAGCGCGGTCAAATGAGGGAAGACCGCGGAGATCTGGAAGGAGCGAACGAGCCCGAGCCGTGCGACGTCGGCCGGTTTGAGACTGGTGATGTCGCGCCCGTTGAACGAAATGCGACCGCCGGTCGGTGCGATGAATTTCGTCAGCATGTTGAAACAGGTGGTCTTGCCGGCGCCGTTCGGCCCGATGAGCGCGTGAATCGTCCCGCGCCGAATGCGAAGGGAAACGTCGCTGACCGCACGGAAATCGCCGAAGCTCTTGCTGAGGCCTTCGGTGACCAGAACATCGTCCATGCTCATTCTCGCCGCTTCGCCGAGCGCATGCGGTTCCCCCCAAAAGGCGAAAGTCTATCAAGCCGTTGGCGCTGCGCTTGTAAAGACCAAAAGGGCGGCGTTCGTTTAGCCGTCGGTCCTTCGATTGTGCAGCCGGCGCTCCCAGTCGAGGGCCTGGCGCACGATATCGTCGAGATTATCGCGGCTCGGCTTCCAGCCGAGCACGCGCCTTGCCCGGTCGGCCTTGGCCACAATGGCCGCTGGATCGCCCGCCCGCCGGGCGGAGACCACGACGGGAAAATCGACCCCCGACACCCGTTTGACAACCTCGACGACCTCCTTGACCGTCTCTCCGTGCCCATAGCCGCAGTTGCACACGACGCTCAGCCCCCCGGCGCGCAGATAGGCGAGCGCGCTCAAATGCGCATCGATGAGGTCGGTGACCTGGATATAATCGCGCACGCAGGTGCCGTCGCGAGTCGGATAGTCCTCACCGAAGATCTCGATCTTCGGATGGATCCCGAGCGCCGTCTGGACGGCGCGCTTGATGAGATGGGTGGCGTTGGGCGTCGACTGGCCAAGACGCCCCTTGGGATCGGCGCCGGCGACATTGAAGTAGCGCAACGCGACATAGCGGAAATCGTACGCCTTGGACGCGTCCTCGAGCATCCATTCGACCATCAACTTGGACCGCCCATAGGGCGAAATCGGCGCGAGCGGCGCTTCCTCGGACACCGCTTCGGCGCCAGTCTCTCCGTAAACCGCGGCGGTCGAGGAAAAGATGAAGGTCTTCACCCCGCCATTGACCGCCGCCTCGATGAGAGAGCGCGCGTTCGAAACGTTATTGAGATAGTAGCCGAGCGGATCGCGGACCAACTCAGGCACGACGATCTTGGCGGCGAAATGGGCGATTGCTTCGACGGCATGCTCCTTGATCAGGCGCGCGACGAGGTCGGCGTCGCCCATGTCGCCGACGACGAGCTTCGCGCCTTCGGGCACGGCCCAGGCGAAGCCGGTGGAGAGATTGTCGAGAACGACGACCGTCTCGCCCGCGTCGATGAGGCCCAGAGCCATGTGGCCGCCAACATAGCCGGCGCCGCCAGTCACCAGAACGCTCATGAGACAAGCCCCCTTCGTGCTCGGCCTAACATCGAATTAGCGAAAAAAAGCCGCGTAGAACGGCTTGGCCGGAACTGATAGTCGGATATCAGGGTTTCGCTAGCCTCGCCTCCCTTCCACCTTCGTCGACCGAGGAACCAAGCATCCATGGATAAACCCATACGCAAAGCCGTGCTGCCTGTCGCGGGTCTCGGCACACGGTTTCTGCCTGCGACCAAGGCGATCCCCAAGGAGATGCTGACCGTGGTTGACCGGCCGATCCTTCAGCATGTCGTCGATGAGGCTCGGGAAGCGGGCATTGAGCATTTCATCTTCGTGACCGGGCGGAACAAAGCCGTCATCGAAGACCACTTCGATAACGCTTACGAACTGGAAGACACGCTCAAGCGACGGGGGAAGGAGCGTGAATACAAGGCGCTCATGGCCGATCTCCCGCCCGCTGGCGCGGCCAGCTTCACGCGCCAGCAGGCCCCGCTGGGCCTCGGCCACGCCGTCTGGTGCGCGCGTGAGATCGTCGGCGCCGAACCCTTCGCGGTCCTGTTGCCGGATATGGTCACGAGGGCCGGATCCGATGGCGGACGCTGCCTCGCCCAGTGCGTGGCGGCTTACGAGAGGCACGGCGGCAACATCATTGCGGTCGAAGAGGTCCCTGCCGCCGAGACCCATCAATACGGAATTGTCGGGGTCGGCGCTGACCACGGCGCCACTTTCGAGATCACCAAAATGGTCGAAAAGCCAAAGCAGGGAACGGCGCCTTCCAATCTCATTATTTCGGGCCGCTACATTCTCCAGCCGGAGATTTTTCCGATTCTTGAGCAGGTCGAAAAGGGCGCCGGGGGCGAGATCCAATTGACGGACGGCATGATTGAGCTCTCCCGCACGCAGTCGTTCCATGGCGCGCGTTTCGACGGGCGAACCTACGATTGCGGCTCGAAGCTTGGTTTTCTCAGCGCCAACCTCGCCTTCGCGCTCGACCGGAGCGATATCGCGCCCGGCCTTAAGGAGGTGTTGCGCCAACTGGGCTTCACGGGCAAGGGCGGCTGACTGTGGCGGTGGCAAGGTTTTCCATTCTCGCTCGCGAATGATAGATTGCGGGAAATAATTCAGGAACAGACCAGCGCCCTCCTGTCGGCGCTCCGCACCATCGCCAACGAGCGCAAGGGCTTGGAAGCGCTCGAGGACGCGATCCGCACTCAGCGCGACGGCGGACTTGGGGCCGCGTTCTCGGAAGCGGTCAAGACGATCTCGGCCGCGCCCGGTCGGGTCATCGTGACTGGCATCGGCAAGTCCGGCCATATCGCGCGCAAGATCGCCGCGACCCTTGCCTCGACAGGGGAGCCTGCCTTCTTCGTCCATCCGGCCGAGGCGAGCCATGGCGACCTCGGCATGGTGCAGATCGGCGACGTCGTTCTGGCCGTTTCCTGGTCCGGCGAGACCGCGGAACTGGCTGCGATCGTGACATTCGCCAAGCGCTACGCGATACCGTTGATCGCGATGACCGCTGAGGCTAGCAGCACGCTCGGCCGCGAGGCCGACGTTTGTCTCACGATGCCAGGCGCGCCAGAGGCCAGCCCCAACGGTCTCGAAGCCCCAACCACCTCGACGACGATGCAGCTGGTCCTTGGAGACGCCTTGGCGATTGCGCTGCTCGAGGGCCGGGGCTTCACCGCGCTCGACTTCCGCGCCCTTCACCCCGGGGGCAAGCTCGGGGCCAAACTCATGCATGTGCGGGAAGTCATGCATACCGGCGACCGCGTGCCGCGCATCGAGGCGAGCGCCCGAATGGCCGAGGCTCTCGTCGAGATGACGTCGAAGGGCTTCGGCTGCGTCGCCGTATTCGAAGACGACGGGCGGCTCGCCGGCATCGTCACCGACGGCGATTTGCGCCGACACCTCAGGCCCAGTTTCTCCCTCGACACGCGCGTCGGCGCCATCATGACCCGGCGCCCGCGCACGATCGCGCCGGATGCGCTGGTCGCGGAAGCGCTCGAGCTGATCAGCCACAAGATCCAGGCGCTTCTCGTCGTCGAGCGTGGCCAAGTGGTTGAAATCGTGAACTTTCACGATCTCATGCGCATCGGGGCGTTCTGACGGGGCGCAAAGAATTCGTGCTGGCGCGCGGTGATCGGTTTTGGACGCGAGGCAGCGTTTTCAATGATTTGGGCGCCTTTTTCCGTCACTTGACCGCAGGCAGAGGAGCCGGGCGATGGCCGACAAAACCGCGCAGATCGGCGAGATTGTCGAGGTCATGCGCAACACATGGGACTTGCCGGCCGATTGCAACGAGGGCGAGCTCTTCACCTATGCCGAGACGCTTTACGACCGGATCATAGCCGGCGACTGCAAGGATAAGCTCTATGCTTACCTTTCCGAGGTGCAGGTCGACCACCTCGAAATGGCGAAATCCGATGCGTTCAGGGCGATCGTCGACCGCTCCGTCGAACTCGCAAGGCGCGCCAGCTGAGCGCATTGGCCAAGCGTCGAACTCCGTTCAATGGCCCGCCGCGACCGGCAATTGCTCGATGGCCCGGAGACCTGCTCGCCTGCGCCAGCGGAGGCTCGAATCCTCGATAGCGAGCTCAAGCTTCGGCCAACGCTCGAACAAGGCTCGTAGCGCGCACTTACCTTCGATACGCGCGAGCTGATGGCCTAAGCAAAAATGAATCCCGGCGCCGAAGGCGACATGCCGGTTCGGCCTTCTCTCAAGATCGAGCTTCTCGGCATGTTCGTTCGCTTGCGGATCGAAGTTCCCGGCGACCAGCATGGGCATGATTTTTTTGCCCTTCTTCAACCGGACGCCCCCAAGCTCCACGTCCTTCCGCACGAAGCGCGGCTTGGTGAACTGCACCGGGGAAACGAACCGCAGAAACTCCTCGACGGCGAGGTCAGCCCGGCTCCAATCCTCTTCCAGCCAATCGCGCAGTCCAGGATTGCGCAGGAGTTCGCGAACGGACCCGCTGATGAGATGCGTCGTGGTTTCGTGACCGGCGAACAAGAGCAGGAACAACATCGCCACCATCTCGTCGCGGCTGATTCGTCCTCCCTCTTTTTCGACGCGCACAAGCTCCGCGATCAGTCCTTCGCCGCCGGTCTCGCGCGTGGCGTCCAGGCGCTCCTCCATGTAGCGTTTCATGGCGAAGATCTTCGGAACGGCCGTGAGCAGACCAAAGGCCCCGTTGAAACGCGTGAGGCCGCTGGCCCAGGCGCTGAATTTCGGCCGGTCGGCGAGAGGCAGCCCAAGAAGCTCGCAGATCACCGAAAGCGGCAGCCTTCGCGCATAGCGGTCGACGAGATCGGCGGGGCTTCCGTCCGCAAACAGCGCGTTGGCCAGTTCGCCAGCGATCGCCAGAATGCGAGGCTCCATTTCAAGCACGGCCTGCCGACGAAACGCTTCGTCCACGATGCCTCTCAAGCGGGTGTGGTCCGGCTCGTCGGCCACGAGCATGTTGTTCGAGATTGTGTGCAGGATTTTCGGCATCCACCACTGAAACCCTAGGACCTCGCCGTCGTCCTTTCGCAGGGTGAAGGTCTGGCTGTCTCTCAAGACCTGATTGGCCAGGTCCTGCGTCGTGGTCGTCCAAACCGTCCCGACGAGCGGATACCGAACCTCGACGACCGGCCCCGCCGCCCTCAGCTTCTCGATCTCCGCCGCTGGGTTGCGGAAGTAGGCCTGACTGGTGAAATCCGCACGGAGCGTCATGGCCGATCCTTATAGGCGGCTCTCTTATTGCAACGAGATGGGCTTGCTGAGCGCTAATGCAAGCGTTCGACAGGACCGAGGGTTGGCGCGCGAAGCGCGCCGTCCTCGCCATGCGGGCCCTCATCGGCCCTTCGGGCCACCCCCGGGTCTTCGCCCGGGGGCAGGCTCTTCTCCCCGGCGGAGAAGGGAAGGGTCCGGCTCTCAGCCAGCAGGCGGCGCCTCCGGATCAGCTGCTTCGTCGGTCGACGGCACGAGATAATAGGGCTCGACGGCGCCCGTCATCTTGATCACGAGCGGCTGGCCTCGGCGGTCGAGCGCCTTGCCTGCCGCCGCCCGGATCCAGCCCTCGCTCACGCAATATTCCTCGACGTCGCGCCGCTCGACGCCGCGAAAACGCACGCCGACGCCCCGCGCGAGGGCCGCTTCGTCGTAGAACGGACTTGAGGGGTCGACGCTGAGCCGGTCGGGCGGAACGTCGGTCATCGGGGAGATGGACGCTTAGGCCCGGACGGGCGGCCGAAGCGATCAGCCGGCGAGCGCCTTGACCCGTTTGGTCAGGCGCGAGATTTTGCGCGACGCAGCGTTCTTGTGCACGATGCCCTTTTGCGCCGCCCGGGCGAGCTTAGGCTCGGCCGCGCTCAACGCTTCGGAGGCGGCCGTCGGGTCCTTGGCGGCGATCGCCTCCTCGACCTTGCGGACGTAGGTGCGCATCTCGGTGCGGCGCGACTTGTTCACAGCAGTGCGGCGAATGGTCTGGCGGGCCGCTTTCTGGGCCGACTTGGTATTGGCCATGGACTTTCTTTCCTGCGGCGCCTCTGGCGCCGGTCAAAAAATAAACGGGCCGGGTTTCAAGCCCAGCCTTGCTCGGCCGGGCTTATAGGCAGGTCGGACGCGAGGCGTCAACCGGCAAGCCCCGCAGACGCCCGCAGACGGCCGGGGCAAAAATCGCTGGACGAAGACCGCGCCCCGCCAAGCCGCCGGTTTGAACAAAAGGCGGCCGTCCGGGGGGGGCCTTCAATAGCATGCGGCTATTAAAAGTATAGCGACAAGGAATTTCCGCTCGGAGCTGATCACCGATAATGACCATCAGTCTTAAAGCGGCCGCTGCCGTCTAGAGAGGCCGTCCCAATAACCCGTTACTGGAGCATTGAAAATGAGCGATATTCTGCGCCCGCGCGGCGATCAAATCGCTGCGCTTTGTCTTGTTGGAATGATTTGCGCTGGCTTGCCAGCCGCAGCATCAGCGGCGGTGATCAACCGCGGCGTGGAAGGTCCGCCGTTGTCCGAAATTCGTCCCGCTCCCAAATCGATCTATCCGGATCAGGTCATGATCACCGCGCAGCCTTCGCCATCGGAAGTCGATCCCTCCTTTCTCGGACCGGTGCTGCTGATGAAGTCGGCGATCGTCGACCTCGACGCCGGCACAGCAACTCTCCCGTTGCGAAAAGGGCGGCTGGAATCGGGCGAACTGGTCTGGTCGATCATGACCGACACCACCGATCCCAACCTCGCCAATCTCCATGGCGTCGACTATTCGCCGAAACTGGCCTACGCGGTGACCGGAAAGGCAGCGCGCGAGGCGCGCATTGATAAGGACGGCACAATCGTTTTCAAATCCGGGAAAGTCGACTTCTCGCCGGTGCACAGCGTGACGCCGGGCGAGGCGCCGAATTTCTTCCCGCCCAAGGCGGTTCAGCCCGGGTCGGTGGGCGACGCCGACTATTCGCCGCTGGTGCAATTCGCCAACGCCAAGAACGCGCTCTTCGACATGCCGATGGTGGCGTTCAACGTTTCAGACGATGACCTCAACAAGATGTGCGACGGAAACGTGGATTATTCGAAAGTGGAGGACAAGGTCGTCAAGATCTGTCCGCGCGACGGCACGGTCACACTCAAATTGACCCTCGGCTACACGTTCGGCAAGCCGATCTTCTATCTCTCCACGGAAGCCAACGACCCGGTCGTCGCCGCGCTTGAAGGCGCGACCTACACGCCCGCCCTGAAGGACGTGCCGTTCGCGCTCGAGGACGCCTCGCCAGGGGAGGCCGCCGAGCGCATCTATGTGTTCGTGAATGGGCCGACGGGCGTCGACAACCCGTTCCGCCAGGGTCTCGACAGCGCGCTTTCGGACAAAGGAACACATGGGCCTTTGAACGTGCTCGGCGGCATCCCGACCATCAACCTGGACTACAGCCCGCTGTGGCGCCTGTTCCCCGTCAAATGGACGGCGGACGCCATCGAAAAGGGCTACCGCACCAAGATGACGGATGCGATCGCCATCGAGGACGCGGGCGAACGCGGCATCATCCAGAGCATCGCGGGGGGCAAGCCCAAGGCGGTCGGATTCATCGTCAACTGCCCCGTCGTCTACCGCATCAACTGAGCCGTCGCTCAAATGAAGCGCTGGGCTCAAGCGGCCCGGCGCTTCCGCCATTTCACGCTCGGGACAATCCAAAATGATCAGGCATTTCATCGCGGCCACGGTTTTTATCAGCGCGGCGGCGCTCGCTCCATCGCTCGCTCAGGCGAGGTCCTCCGCGCAACTGATGGCGGGCGATCCGTCCGGGCGGAACGTGACGTTCTCGTTTGGCGTCCGGGGCGGCGTCGACGGGCTTCGCGTCGAGACGCATCGGGTCGGCAATCCGGGCGCCAAACTGTCGATTTGGATTGATCACGCCCGGGAACGGCTGTTTTCGCGCATCCTCACCGCCGACGATTGCAAATTCGGCGACGACGGCGCCCAATGCCGGCTCTTCTTCCGGCGAACAAGCCCCGATTATTCACGGTTTCTCGTCGCCTTCAAGCGAGGCCGGACCGCCCATGTCGAGGTCCAGAACGCCGCCGTGATGCAGATGAGCACGGATATTTCCCTGTCCGGCTTCACCCGCAAGCTTGGATCGGGATAGTGGAGGAGGCGCCGACGCGTGCTCTGGGTCGGGGACGCCGTTACGGACCGTGCTAGGGCCGTAACCGGTCGTCGCGTCCCGAGCGACCCTTAGCGCTCCGAGGCTGTCGCTCAAACCGCACGGCGGCAAGGGCGCGCTCATTCCCCCAACGGCTTTGCATGGCTTCGCGGACCAAAGCGCCGACTGCCGGAGAATGCGGCCGGCCTCGGACCGTCACCAGGCTGACCTCGCGCCAGATCTCGGGATTGATCAACGGCTTGGCGACCACGTCCCGATGGGCGACCGACCGCGCCGGCATGAAGGCGTAACCGGCGCCAGCCGCGGCCATCGCCAGAATCCAGTCGTCGCGATCGCTCAGATAGACGATCCGCGGGCGGCTATTATGCTCGTTGAGACTGTGTCCGAAGACGTCCGCGACTTCGCAATTGACCCGCCGCAAATATGCTTCCGCGTTGAGATCGGAGACCCGCACGGCCTCCAGGTTGGCGAACCTGTGATCGAACCCGATGACGATGACGAACGGTTCGCGAAAAAGCGGCAGGTAGTGCAAATGCGGCTTTCGCGCCTCGTCCGGGCCGGCAAAGATCGCCGCTTCAACTTCCCCCGCTCGAAGCCGGTGGTCGAGGGCTTCCGCTGTGGCGTCGATGACCTCGAGATGAACACCGGGATGCCGGGCGCGCACGCCGATCAGGAGCTGGACGAGATCGCTCGGCGCGACGGTGCACATCACCCCAAGCTTTAGCCGCGCCTCCGTCAGCTCCTTCAGACCGCGCGCTCCCCGGCTCGCGGCCTCAGCCTCCTCCAGGATCTGGTCGAGATGGGGCTTTACGATCTGCCCCAATTCCGAAAGATGGCTGTGATTGCGTTCGCGGTGGAACAGCGCTCCGCCAAATTCTTCTTCCAGCAGCCGGATCGAGCGCGTCAGCGAAGGCTGCGAGACGTTGCATCGGCGCGCAGCCCGCGTAAAATTCAGCTCCTCGCAGAGTGCGCGGAAATAAACCACTTGCTGCATTTCCATAATGCGGCCTCATGACCCCGCCCCTCGGGGGCGCGCTCTTTGAGCGCTGTGTCAGCGAAGAGAAATATAGGGCGCGAGGCGTCGAATCCCACGGATTCGTCTTCGTGGGAGTGGGCGCCAAGCGAATGGGGGCGTCCTGATCGTGTTACGGAACGCCCATGAGTTCGCCAATGCGCCGTGTCGTTTTGAGGCCGGCGCCCGTCAGCACGACCACGGTCGTCTCGCCGGGTTGAATGAAGCCGCGTTCGATGAGCTTTGTGAACGCGGCGGCGGCGAGCGTCGAGGTCGGCTCCGCATAGAGGCCGATCCGGGCGAGTTCGAACAAAGCCTTTTCGACCTCCGCTTCGGACACGGCGACGGTCGCGCCGCGGGAGCGCCGGAGCGCAGCCAGCACTTCGCGGGCGCGCACGGGTTGAGCGATCGACGCGCCTTCCGCGATCGTCGGGCGGATTTCGACTGGGGTCAGATCATCAGACCCGGCCATGAAGCTCGCGTGAAGCGGCGCACAGTTCATGGGCTGCGCCGCGAACAGCCGGGGCAGGCTTGCGATCTCGCCGCGGCGCAGGAGCTCGCTGAAGCCGATGTCGCAGCCCAGGATGTTGCTGCCTGCGCCAGTCGGGATGATCACATTGTCCGGCGCGTTGAACTTGAGATCCTCCCAAAGCTCATAGGCCAAAGTCTTCGTCCCCTGTAGGAAGAACGGCTGCCAATTGTGGCCGGCGTAGAAAATCGTCTCGGCTTGTCTGACCGCCTCGTCGCTGACGTCCTGACGCGTTCCGGACACGCGCTCGATCTCGGCGCCGTAAGCACGCATCTGCACGGTCTTGTCCGGCGATGTGGAGGCGGGGACGAGAATCTTCGCCTTGAGGTCGCCGGCCGCGGCATAGCCCGCAATCGCCGCCCCGCCGTTGCCGGAGCTGTCTTCCAGAACTTTCGTCACGCCCTGGTTGCGGAGGATCGAGAGCATCACGAAGGCGCCCCGGTCCTTGAAGCTGCCGGTCGGCGAAAACCACTCGAGCTTGAATCGCGCGGGGACGCCGCGCCATTTGGCGGAAACGAGCGGCGTCAGGCCTTCCCCCAGGGTGATCGGATCGGGAACCTCGACCGGAAGAGCGGCCGCATAGCGCCACAGCGATCGCGCCTCAGTGTCGATCATGTCCCGCCCGATGCCTGGCAGAGCCGTAATCATGAGCGGCGCGCCGGCGTCGGAGCGCCACCGAGGCTCCGAGATCCGATATTTCCGCCCGCTCGCGGGATCGATATAGGCCGGTGGGCCCTCGGGCGGCGTCATGTCATTCGGCATGGGCCAATCATGGCGCCTTGGAGATGGATGTCGCAAATGGTCGGGAGCGCTGAGAATCCAGTCGGGGGGACTGATCCACGAGACCGCGCCGGTTGGACGAGGGCCCATATAATGTAATACCTTTCAAATTCCGGGTATTACGGAGACGGCGGATGGCGGTGACGGTGACGAGCAAGGGCCAGGTGACCATCCCGAATCCGGTTCGCGACCGGCTCGGGATCCGTCCGGGCAGCAAGATCGATTTTGATGTCGGCGAGGACGGTCGCGCCTATCTGCGCCGAGTTGGCCAACGCGTGGTCAAGCCGAGCCGCTTCGAGCGCATGCGCGATACGGCCACGAGCTGGCTTACGACCGACGAAATCATGGCGTTGACCCGCGGCGAAAGCTGATGACACTCGTCGATACGAACGTCCTCCTCGACATCGCGACGAACGATTTCAATTGGTCCGCCTGGTCGGTTCGCCAGTTGGATGCGGCCGCCATTCGCGGCCTGGTCCTGATCGATGCGGTGGTGTATGCGGATTCTCGATCGGGTATGCGCGCATTGAGGAGGTCGACGAGGTTCTCGATGATGTCGGCCTGAAGCTTGCGGAGGCGCCGCGCGCCGCTCTCTTTCTGGCGGGCAAGGCGTTTCAGCGTTATCGGGCCCAGGGAGGCCCGCGCCGGAACGTCCTGCCTGATTTTTTCATTTGGCGCCCACGCCGCTGTCGCAGGCCTCCAACTGCTGACGCGCGATGCGCGGCGATATCGAGCTTACTTTCCTGGCGTAGAATTAATTGCGCCGGACGTAACCGAGCGACGGTGATCCACTCCGCCAGCCTCGATCCGAGGCCCGTTTACCCTAAGCGGGATTGAGCCGCGCGGTAGCCCCGCGAAATGTGAATTTTGCCGTCCGCTTCTCGGCGAAGGCGTCCCGCCCTTCGGCGAAATCGCGTCCCGCCGCCGCAGCTTCGGTGAGCGCGCGATAGGCCGGCGCCTCTTTGCTCATGCCCGCGGCGATGGCGTCGATCGCGCGCTTGGCCCCTCGGATCGACATTTGGCTCATGTCCGCAAGGCCCCGGGCGTAACCCAGCACGGTCTCCTGCAACGCCGTCTCGATCCGCCGATCGATGAGGCCAATGGCCAACGCCTCGTCGGTCTCGATCCTGCGCGCGGTGAACAGAAGGTCCTTGGCGCGAGACGGGCCGACGAGTTCGATCAGCCGGCGCGTCTCGGCATGGCCGTAGATGAGACCGAGCCGCGCGGGGGTGATGGCAAGGTGCGCGTCGGCGTCGCAGAACCTGAGGTCGCAGGCGAGCGCCAGGCCAAGCGCGCCGCCGATGGCGACGCCGCGGATGACCGCGATGGTCGGGCGATCGAGCTCCATGAGCGCCTTGAGGCCATCCTGGACCGCATCGCCATAGTCCCGCATCGTCGCGGCGTCCCGGTAGATCTCGCCAAGTTCGACAATGTCGGCGCCGGCGCTGAAATGCGCGCCCTCGCCCTCGACCAGCGTCACCAGCAGGTCTTCGCGCGCCTCGATCGCGGCGCGGATAGCCGGCAGCGCGCGCCACATCGCCCGCGTGATCGCATTGCGGCGCTCCGGGCGGCTCAAGACGATGCGGGCGAACGGCGGCTCGAAGCGCAGGGATATTTCGGTCATGGATGGCCTCGGGACGGCGGACGGGAACGCTCTTTCGTATAATTCTAGCATTTTTCCGGAGCATGAATGGCGTTGATCTCGTCGGACCGGTCCAGGCTAGTTCCCCGCCAATCGGGGCCGAGCGCGGACGACAGGCCGCTTGCAGGCTGGAGCAAACGCCGGTCCTGTCGTAGCGTCGGACTGATTGCGGCCAAGGGAGCGCTAAACGGGATGACGGACGGCGAAATCTATCCGCGTGACATGATCGGCTACGGGCGCACGCCTCCGTTCGCCGATTGGCCGAAGCGCGCCCGCATCGCCATACAGTTCGTCATCAACTACGAGGAGGGCGGCGAGAACAACATCCTGCATGGCGACGCCGCCTCCGAGGCTTTCCTGTCCGAGATCGTCGGCGCCGCGCCTTGGCCGGGCATGCGTCACATGAACATGGAGTCGATCTACGAATACGGCTCCCGGGCCGGCTTTTGGCGCCTGTATCGCCTGTTCACCGAGCGCTCGGTTCCGGTCACGGTCTATGCGGTGGCGACGGCCATGGCGCGCAATCGTCAAGCCGTCGCGGCGATGAACGAGGCGGGCTGGGAGATCGCCACCCACGGTCTCAAGTGGATCGATTATCGCGACATGGCCCCTGACGTCGAAGCGGTCCATATCGCCGAGGCGGTTCGGATTCATACGGAGGTGGCGGGCGCGCGCCCGCTCGGCTTCTATCAAGGCCGATCCTCGATCAACTCGGTCCGCCTCGGCATGGAGGAGGGCGGGTTCGTCTATTGCGCCGACACCTATGCCGACGATTTGCCCTACTGGCTCGAGGGGCCGCGCGGCCCGCAGCTCATGACGCCCTACACGCTCGACGCCAATGACATGCGCTTCGCCACCCCGCAGGGCTTCAACTCGGGCGATCAGTTCTACGCTTATCTTAAGGATTCGTTCGACGCGCTCTACGCCGAAGGCGATGTCGCGCCAAAGATGATGTCGATCGGCCTGCACTGCCGCCTGGTCGGCCGGCCCGGCCGCGCGCTCTCGCTCGCGCGGTTCCTCGATTATGCGCTTGCCCATGACCGCGTCTGGATTCCAACCCGGCTAGACATCGCTCGTCATTGGATCGCCAAGCATCCGCCGCCGGGCGGCTGGAAGCCGTCGGAAGTGACCCGGACGCTATTCATCGAGCGCTTCGGCGGCGTTTACGAGCATTCGCCGTGGGTCGCGGCGGCGGCCTACGACGCTCATCTCACGAGCGGCGCCGACACGGCGGAAGGGTTGGCGAAGGCGCTCGCAGACGCTGCGGCGAAGGGGACAACGGAACAGAAACGTGTGCTGATCGAAGCGCATCCCGATCTGGCGGGCAAGCTCGCGCTTGCAAAGACGCTGACCACCGATTCGACGCGCGAGCAGGCGAGCGCGGGGCTTGACCGGCTGACGCCCGAGGAACTGCGCCAATTCGGCGAGCTCAACGACGCTTATCGCGCCAAGTTCGGCTTTCCCTTCATCACGGCGGTGAAGGGCAAGAGCAAGGCCGAAATCCTCGCCGCCTTTCAGCGTCGTCTCGGCAATGACGCCGACGCCGAGACGAGGGCCGCGCTCACCGAGATCGACCGGATTGCGGCGCTCCGGCTCAAGGACATCCTGCCTTGACCGGGGCCGCCCGCCTCATTCGCGGCCGCGTCCTCTCCTTCACCGATGATCCGGCTGAGGGCGGCTCGCGCGCTTATTCTCTCATTGAAAATGGAGCCGTTCTCGTCGTTGGCGGTCTGATCGAGGCGGTCGGCGAGGCGCCCGACATACTCGCGCGCGCGCCGGAAGGCGCGATCATCGACGATCACGCCGGCTCATTCATCATGCCCGGTTTCATCGACGCCCACGTTCACTATTCCCAGACCCAGGTGATCGGCTCCCACGGCGCGCAACTCCTCGATTGGCTTACCAACTACACCTTTGTCGAAGAGCAGAAATTTGCCGATCCCGCGCATTGCGCGCGCGTGGCGGCTTTTTTCCTCGATGAGCTGTTTCGCTCAGGCACCACGACCGCCATGGTCTATTGCTCCGTGCATCCTGAGTCCGTCGACGCGTTTTTCGCTGAAGCCGAAGCGCGCGGGGCGCGCATGATCGCGGGCAAAGTGATGATGGACCGCGACGCGCCGATGGCGCTCATGGACACCGCCGAGCGAGGCTACAACGAGAGCAAGGCGCTGATCGAGCGCTGGCGCGGCCGCGGCCGACTCGATTACGCGATCACCCCGCGCTTCGCGGTGACGTCGACGCAGGCCCAACTGGACGCCGCGGGAGCGCTTAAGCGCGAATTTCCTCAACTCTACGTCCAGACCCACGCGAACGAGAACAAGGCGGAGATCGCGCGGGTCGCCGCACTGTTTCCCGAAGCGCAAAGCTATATTGACGTCTACGCGCGCGCCGGGCTTCTTGGGCCGCGCTCCGTCTTCGGCCATTGCATTCATTTGCAGGAGAGCGAAATCGCAGCACTCGCTGAAAGCCGGTCCGTCGCCGCGTTCTGCCCGACGTCGAACCTTTTCCTGGGCTCGGGCCTGTTCGACCAGGCGCGGCTCACTCGCGCCGGGGTGCGGATCGCGCTTGCGACCGACGTCGGCGGCGGCACGAGCTATTCGATGCTGCGCACAGCGGCGGAAGGCTACAAAGTGCTCCAGCTCAACGGCCAGTCGTGGCCGGCGCTCGAGGCGTTTTACCGCATGACGCTCGGCAATGCCCGCGCGCTCAGCCTCGATGACCGGATCGGCTCGATCGAGCCCGGCAAAGAGGCCGATCTCATAGCGCTCGATCCGCGCGCGACGCCAGCGCTCGCGCACCGGCTGGAGACGGCCGGCGGCAACCTCGAGGTCGAGCTCTTCGCCCTCCTTGCGCTCGGCGACGATCGGGCCGTGCGCCAGACCTATGTCGCCGGCGAGCCGCGGAAGGGGAGCGGCGGCGGCTGAACCGTCAGACCGCCTCGATTGCACGCTTCAGCGCCGCGCGCACCTTATCCGCGATCGGTGACAGTTTCGAATTCCCGACCGTCTGCATGACAGTCGCCGGGTCGATCGAGGAGACTTCGACCTCGCCGTTGTCATAGCGTTGGACGACGACGTTGCAGGGCAGCATTACGCCGATATTCGCTTCCTCGCTCAGAGCTTCAAAGGCGAAGCTCGGTTTGCAGGCGCCGAGAATGCGGTAGGGCCGGAAGTCTTTGCCGATCTTGGTCTTGAGCGTTCCTGCGACGTCGATCTCGGTCAAGACGCCAAATCCCTCGTTCTTAAGGGCATCCTTGACGCGGCCGACCAGGCCGTCGAAGTCTCCGCGTCTTGCGGGTTATGGCGCAGCTCACTTCCTGCTCCTTTCAGATTGCGACCGGACCATTGTGCGAGCGCCAGCCGCTCATTCCGCCAGCAAAGTGCCTCACATCAGCGCGACCGATCGCCCGCGCCTTGTTCAACGCATTGCGCGACCGTCCACCCGCCTGACAGATAAGAACGACCGGCTTTCCTTGCGGTAGCGCATCGGGATCGAAAGAGGAGGTCGGCATGTTGAGGGCATTGGGAATGTGGCCTGCCGCGAATTCGCTGGGCTCGCGAACGTCCACCACCGTCCAGGCGTTAGTCCCCACGGCCTCATTCAAGTCCCGAAAGTCTACGACATCCGGATCAGAGCCGGCGCCAAAACGTGAAAACATATTCCAGGACATAATCTCTCCATGGTTATGCGGCGTCCGTCTTCGGCGCTGCGAATTGCGCGTAAGCGCCGAGCGCGTGGCTCGCGTACATCGCCGCAGGTCCGGCGCCCATATAGATCGCCATCCCAAGCGTTTCGAGGATTTCCTCGCGCGTCGCGCCGCAATCGACCGCCGCCTTGACGTGGAAACCGATGCAATCGTCACATCGCGCAGCGACCGAGACCGCGATCGCGATCAATTCTTTGATCTTGCGGTCCAGTGCGCCCGGAGCCGACGCGCTCTGGGCTAAAGCCGAAACGCCTTCATCACCTCCGGAGCTCCGCCGCGCAGGTTACGGAGCTCCGCGCTGAGCCCGCGGCTGAAGTTCAGCCAGTCCTTTGTTTCCATCTCGGGTTCCTTCCACGCGCTCGACGCCCCGGACGTTCGCGACGCAACGAGCGATGGTCCAATCGACCAGCTCCGCAGACGGTACACATTTCTGAGTATGCCTATTTGACAAGGATCAATTCACGGCAATTTGCCCAGCGTACGTGCTGCAGCTCAACGGCCAGTCGAGGGCTGGCGCTCGAGGCCTTTTACCGCATGACGCGCGGCAATGCCCGCTCGCTCAGAGCGTTACCGGGCCGTTGTGCGAGCGCCAGCCGTTCATGCCCCCGGCAAAGTGTCTCACATCCTCGCGCCCGATCGATATCGCCTTGTTCAGCGCATTGCGCGAGCGTCCGCCAGACTGGCACACGAGTACGACCGGCCGCCCTTCCGGCAGCGCCTCAGGATCAAACGACGACATTGGCATGTTGACGGCGTTCGGAATGTGGCCCGTGGCGAACTCATGCGGTTCGCGAACATCGACGATCGTCCAGGCGTTGGTTCCAATCGTTTCTTCCAGATCGCCGAAACTGACAACTTCCGGATCGGAACCGACGCCGAAACGTGAAAACATATTCCAGGACATTCTTCCTCCATGCTACGCGAAACCGCTCTTTGCCCCGCCCCGAACTTGAACCTTTCGCCCCCATATAGATCGCCATGCACAGGTTTGCAGGTGGCCGCGCGGCGTCCTTGCTCCTTCAACGAATTCTTGCCTCCAGCGCCGAGCGCAGTCTTTATAGCTTCCCTCACCTTCCGATCTGCGAATTGCAGATGCGGTGACCCAGCCGATTTGTCTATGCATATTTTTTCTTGTGATTGGCAGAAAAAACAGTGATTATCAGTCAAATTGTCTTGACCGGACATGCCGGAGCCGGCAACCTCAGGCCCCATGCGGATTTGCCCTTTCTCGACGCCGGGCCGTTTCTGGCGCGGAAATCTTCACGCCCATTCGAACCTCTCCGACGGCGCCTTGAACCCTGTGGACGTCGTCGAGGCTTATAAACGGGCGGGCTATGATTTCCTGCAAGTGTCCGATCATTTTCTGGGCCGATTCGATTGGCCGATAGCCGACACCCGAAAACTGCGCTCAGATGATTTCACCACGCTCATCGGCGCCGAGGTTCACGCCATGGGCACGAGCGCCGGCGAATATTGGCATATCGTCGCCACCGGACTCCCCTTCGATTTTCCCCGCGCCGAACCGGACGAAACCGGGCGTGAGCTCGCACAGCGAGCGCGGGAGGCCGGCGCCTTCGTCACCATCGCCCACCCCTCGTGGTCGCAACTGACAATCGAGGATGGGCGTTCGCTCGACGCGGCGCACGCGGTCGAGGTCTACAATCACTCCTGCGCGATCCTGACCGATCGGGGCCTAGGCTTCTATCTGCTCGACCAACTGTGCAACGAGAACCGGCGCCTGACCGCCGTGGCGGGCGACGACGCGCACTTCCACCACGGCGACCTCGACGCTTTCGGCGGCTATGTCATGGTCAAATCGGAATCGCTCGAACCCGAGTTGCTGCTCGGAGCGTTGAAGGCGGGCGAGTTCTACTCAAGTCAAGGCCCGCGCATTCATAACGTCGAGTTCACCAGCAACGAAGTGCGGGTCGAATGCTCGCCGGTCCACACCGTCGCGCTCGTCACCGGCGCTTCGCTGGCGGTGAGCCGCGTCGGGCGCGGGCTCACCCAGGCGACGATCGAATTCGCCGAAGTGGCGAAATGGGCCTGGCGCGACCTTCCCCCGGCCAAATGGTTCCGCATCGTCGTCATTGACGGTCCGCGGCGGCGCGCCTGGACCAACCCGATATGGGTGGACTCTTTCAATTGACGCGAGGCGTTTGAGCTTCTCAAGCCGCGCGGCGACGCAAAGGCTCCCTTGCGCCGCGCAGCTTCCGCCCATACATCCGGCCTTCGCCCTAAGGAATCAGGAAATGAGCGCCCATGACTGACGAGACCGCCCGCTTGCCCGGGTGGCATGCGACGACCATCCTGATGGTGCGCAAGGGCGGGAAGGCCGTCATCGGCGGCGACGGCCAGGTCAGCATGGGCCAGACGGTCGTCAAATCCAACGCCCGCAAGGTTCGCCGTCTTGGCAAGGGCGACGTCATCGCCGGCTTCGCCGGCGCGACCGCCGACGCTTTCACGCTGTTCGAACGGCTCGAGGCCAAGATCGACCAGTATCACGGCCAGCTTGCGCGCGCCTGCGTGGAGCTCGCCAAGGACTGGCGCACCGACCGCTATTTGCGTCGGCTTGAGGCGATGCTGATCGTCGCCGACAAAAGCGCCGCCTTCACGCTGTCGGGCTCGGGGGACGTGCTGGAGCCTGAGGCGGACGAATTCGGCGCGGCGATGGCGATAGGCTCGGGCGGCAACTACGCGCTCGCCGCGGCCCGCGCGCTGATGCCGATTGAGCTCGAGGCGGACGAGATCGTGCGCCGCTCGATGCGCATCGCCGCCGAAATCTGCGTCTACACCAACTCCAATCTGATCGTCGAAAGCCTCTGACCTCATGACGGATCTGTCGCCCCGCGAAATCGTCTCCGAACTCGATCGCTACATCGTCGGTCAGGCGGATGCCAAGCGCGCCGTCGCCATCGCCTTGCGCAATCGCTGGCGGCGCTTGCGTCTCACCTCGCCGATGCGTGAGGAGGTGATGCCGAAGAACATCCTGATGATCGGACCGACCGGCTGCGGCAAGACCGAGATCGCGCGACGCCTGGCGAAACTGGCCGGCGCTCCGTTTCTCAAGGTCGAGGCGACGAAATTCACCGAGGTCGGCTATGTCGGGCGCGACGTCGAGCAGATCGTCCGCGATCTGATCGAGGTCGCGATTGGGCTGGTCAAGAGCCGCAAGCGCAAGGATATCGAAGCCAAGGCGGAGCTCGAGGCGGAGGAGCGGGTGCTCGACGCGCTCGTCGGCTCGACCTCGTCCGCCGCCACCCGCGACGCCTTCCGCCGCAAGCTGCGCGCGGGCGAGCTCAACGACAAGGAAATCGAGGTCGAGTTGCCGCAGAGTGGCTCCGGGCTGCCGATGTTCGAACTGCCGAATATGCCGGGCGCCTCAATCGGCGCGATCAACATCGCCGATATTTTTGGCAAAAGTCAGCGCACCAAGGCCAAGCGGATGACGGTCACTGAAGCGCACGAGCCGCTGGTCGCCGCCGAGGCTGAGAAACTCCTCGATCAGGACGCGGTCGTGCGCGACGCGGTCGCCGAAGTCGAGAGCAACGGCATCGTTTTTCTCGACGAGATCGACAAGATCTGCGCTCGCGAGGGCAGGGGCGGCGCCGACGTCTCGCGCGAGGGCGTGCAGCGCGATCTCTTGCCGCTGATCGAGGGCACGACGGTCGCCACCAAGCATGGCGCGATCAAGACCGACCATATTCTCTTCGTCGCCTCCGGCGCCTTCCACATCGCCAAGCCCTCCGACCTCTTGCCGGAGCTGCAGGGCCGCCTGCCGATCCGGGTCGAGCTCAACTCGCTGACCGAGGACGATTTCAAGCGCATCCTCACCGACACCGAGGCGAGCTTGATCAAGCAATATATGGCGCTGATGCGCACCGAAGGTCTCGACCTCGAATTCACCGACGATGCGGTCGCGGCGATCGCCCGCCTCGCGGCGAAAGTGAACGGCTCAGTCGAGAACATCGGCGCGCGCCGGCTGCAGACGGTGATGGAGCGCGTTCTGGACGAAGTGAGCTTCACCGCCGCCGACCGGAACGGCGAGAAAGTCCGCATCGACGCGGAGTTCGTCGAGCGCCATATCGGCGATCTCGCCGCGAACGCGGACTTGAGCCGGTTCATTCTGTGAGGCCGCCTTTGGCAATGTCCAAGGCTTGACCGAGGGCGCGCCGCGCGCCGCGCCTGCGCACAAGTTTACGCGACTCAATGATTTCATCGCCTTAAGTGCGCTTCCGCGCGCGCTCGCATGGGTTGCGCGCGTTGGCGCTCCGTTGTTGGAAGAGATGCCGCCATTTCGCGGGGCGAAACGAATTGTTTCGCATGCGATGGGGTAAGTCTCTGTAATCATTACGACCTGTGAATTCACGATTTCGCCGAAACGTTCGTTTTCGAACGACTTACGCGCCGTTTCGTTTCGCCGTTTTCTCAACCCGGTCCTCAGCTCGCCAAAGGCGCCGGCCCGCGCGGCAATCGATTTCTGAAGAACTCAAGCATAGCTCGACCATCTGTCAAGATATTATCGTTTTTTCCGCACCATTGCTGGCGGCGGGCTGGGGCAGCGGCTAAGATGAACGGATCGGTCGAGAACTTCGGCGCGCAGCGGATGCAGACGGTGGAGGAGCGCGTGCTTGATGAGGTGAGCTTCACCGCCGCCGACCGGAACGGCGAGATGCCTTCGCATCGATGGTGGTTTCGTCGAGCGCCACATCGGCGACCTCGCCGCAAACGCGCGATCGGAGCCGGAAATTTGGGAAACGCGCCTTTTTCACTGCGGAAGAAATCTCGCATCTCAGTATCCGATTGGATACAATCGGAACATAATGCTTGTCATTCTTCGATCTGCAGAGTTTGACGCCGTGGTTATCAGCTCTGGCGGACATCAAGGGAAAGGCGCGCATTCTCGCGCGCTTGCGAGATGCAGCCACGTTTGGCAATTTCGGCGACTGTGAAGCCGTCGGCGAAGGTGTTTCGGAAATGCGGCGGACATGTCGGCCCCGGCTACCGGGTTTATTTCACGCGATGACGGAGCGAACCGTCTATCTCCTGCTGACCGGAGGCGACAAATCCACGCAATCGAAGGATATCGCGCGCGCCAAGACCATGGCCCGCGCCATCCGGGAGAATAAGCGATGACGAAGACCTATGCGCCTTTCGACCCAGCGGCTTACCTCGATCGTGACGAGGTGATCGCCGAATATCTGACCGCGGCGGCGGAAGACCCCAACCCCGAAGTGTTCCTTGCCGCGCTCGGCGACGTGGCCAAGGCGCGCGGCATGGCGCAAATCGCCAAGGATGCCGGGCTTGGCCGCGAAAGCCTCTATAAGGCCCTCAGCGCTGGCGCTCATCCCCGCTATGAGACGATCAAGGCCGTCGTGCATGCGCTCGGCGTCAAGTTCGCGATTGTCCCGGGCGCGGACGATCGCCTTCAGCCCCGATGATCTTGGTTTGCTCGCGCGCCCCATGCCGATTTATAGGGCTGCGGCGCTCGCTATTCTGCTCATGAGGCTCGCGTCATGACATCGCTCGTTCTCACCTTCGTTGGCGACGATAGGCCGGGTCTCGTCAACGCCGTTTCGGAGAAGGTCGCGGACTTCGGCGGGACCTGGCTGGAAAGCCGGTCGGTGCGGCTTGCGGGCAAGTTTGCCGGCGTGGTGCTGGTTCGGGTTCCGGACGAAAACCTCATCCCGCTCGAATTGGCGCTGGCGAAGCTCGCGCCTTCAGGCCTGCGCGTCTCGATCGAGCGGGGCGCGGCGGCTGAGGCCGAAAAACCTTCGCGCCTCGTCACGCTGGAGATCGTCGGCAAGGAGCGGCCGGGCATTGTGCGCGACGTGACGCAGGCGCTTAACCGTCTTGGCGTCAACATCGAGGAATTCGTGAGCGGCCTCGAAGGCGAACCGTTCACCGGCGTCGAGATGTTTCGCGCGACCGCCCGCCTCAACGTCCCCGACGGCCTCAAGCTCGACGAATTGCGCAAGGCTCTCGAGCGGCTGGCGGCCGAGATCATGGTCGATCTTGCCGTCGGCGAGGGCAAGGACGCCTGACCTATAAGCGACCCGCTCTTGCGCGGCTCCGCCTGCGTTGCCATAAGGGCCGCCCTTCCGCCCCGAGCTCAAGCGAAAACAATGGCGAAGTTTCCCGAGCGCGTGTTTTCTGGCGTTCAGCCGACGGGCAATTTGCACCTCGGCAATTATCTCGGCGCGATCAAGCGCTTCGTCGAGATGCAGAAGACGCATCCCTGCATCTATTGCGTCGTCGATCTGCATGCGATGACGATGCCCCACGAGCCCGAGCAGCTTGCGCGCACCACGCGCGAAGTGACCGCGGCCTTTCTCGCCTGCGGCATCGACTCGAAAGCCAACATCGTCTTCAACCAGAGCCGGGTCGCCGAGCATGCCGAACTGACCTGGGTGTTCGACTGCGTGGCGCGGCTCGGCTGGCTCAACCGCATGACCCAGTTCAAGGAGAAGGCAGGCAAGGAACGGGAGAACGCGTCGATCGGGCTTTACAACTATCCCGTGCTGATGGCCGCCGACATTCTCATTTATCGGGCGACACACGTCCCGGTCGGCGACGATCAGAAGCAGCATCTGGAGCTGGCGCGAGACATTGCGCAGAAGTTCAACAATGATTTCGCGGCGTCGATCGCCGCCCACGGCCACGGCGACGCCTACTTTCCGCTGCCCGAACCCTTGATCCAGGGCCCGGCCACCAGGGTTATGAGCCTGCGCGACGGCGCGAAGAAAATGTCGAAGTCGGATACGTCCGAGAGCGCCTATATCGCGCTCACCGACGATCCCGACACGATCGCGCAGAAGGTTCGTCGGGCCAAGACCGACCCCGAGCCGCTGCCGAGCGAGGTTGAAGGTCTGGCGCGCCGCCCCGAAGCCGACAATCTGGTCGGCATCTTCGCCGCCTTGAACGACGAGACGAAGGCCGATGTGCTCAAGCGCTTCGGCGGCGCCCAGTTCTCGGCGTTCAAGAGCGCGCTCGCCGACCTCACGATCGACAAGCTCGCGCCCATTCGCGCCGAGATGCTGCGCCTTGCGGCCGATCCGGCCTATACAAACAAAGTCCTGGCGGATGGGGCCGAGAAGGCACGCGCCATCGCGCGTCCGAACATGGACGCGATCAAGGACATCGTTGGGCTCGTGCGATAGCCCCGCGAGCCCATGCAAATTTAAACAAAATGAATCGCCGGCGGCGCCGGAAGGCGCGCAAATTCGCACATTTGGTCGTTCGTCGCCCCATCGCTACGAGGGCTAGCGCCTAGTTGGCGACTTTCCGTCGCGCCTCGCCCCTCCATGGTTAACGACTTTGCGGCAAACATTTCGTAATCCTGGTGTGGGCCTGATTCGGACCCTCTGGGCGGAGGGGAAGGGTCGGCGGACCACCCGGCCGACGCATGAGATCGGGGTCGGGCGCTCGAGGAGGCCATTCGTTGCGGGGGTTCAGCGGGGCGAAGCGCTCCGGAATCGGCGGACGGACGCGACGGCTCGACTGGCCGGTCGCCGTGCGGTTGGCCGCAGGCCTGGCGCTTTACCTGCTCGCGGGCGCGCTCGCGTGCGCCCAGGACCTCTCCCAGTCTCTCGAGGCCCCGGCGCGGCTCATGTTCAACATGGCGTCGGTCCAGGCCAATATCGTCGGCCTCGTCATCCTGTCGCTGATGCTGCTGGCGACGATCACCGCGGTCCTTCATCTCGTTGGCCGCCGGATCTGGACGCGCCGCGTGCTCGAGCTCGAGACGGAGCTCGCGCGAACCAACGCCAAACTCGACCGTGCGGCGCTGATGTTGCGCAGCGAGCCGCAAATCCTCGTCTCCTGGGATCGTCCTGACGCAGAGCCGACGATCGAGGGCGATTTCGCGCTCGTCGCCGATTCGCCGCTGTCGTCGCGCGTGCTCGCCTTCGGCTCGTGGCTCAACCCGGCCCAGGCGGTCAAGATCGAAGAGGCGACGGAGCGACTATTGACCAGGGGCGAGGCCTTCGCGGCCGCGGTGGTCACCTTGCGCGGCCGCCACCTCGAGCTCGACGGGCGTCCGGTGTCCGGCAGCGCGATGATGCGCATCCGCGACGTGTCGGGCGAGCGCCTTCAGTTGGCCCAATTGCGCGATTCATTCGCAGAAGCCGAGGGCGCCCTGGACGGCTTGCGCCGGGCGCTCGAAACCGCCGATATGCCGGCATGGACTCGCGACGCAATGGGCCGGATCGTCTGGTGCAATGCGGCTTACGCGCATGCCGTCGACGCCCCCGACGCGGAAGCGGCGATCGTCGGGTCCGGCGAAATATTCGACTCCACGGTGCGCCGCGAAGCGACAGCGGCGCTTAAGGAGTTGGGGGCATGGAGGCGCCGCGCGTCGGCCGTCGTCGGCGGCAAGCGCCGAACCTTCGACGCGGTCGAGGCAAGCACTGAGGCCGGCTCCGCGGGCGTTGCTCGCGACGTTTCCGAAACCATCGCGCTGAAAGCGGATATGGAGCGCAATGAGGACGACTATTCGCGCATGATCGATCGGCTGTCGACGGCGGTTGCGATCTTCGACAAGTCCAAGCGGCTGACCCTGTACAATGCGGCCTACCGGCAAATTTGGTCGCTTGAGCCAGCCTTCCTCGATCAAGGGCCGAGTGACGGCGAGATCCTCGATTCGCTGCGCGCCAAGCGGCAATTGCCCGAACAGGTGGACTTCCGCGCCTGGAAGGCGCAGCAGTTGAGCGCTTATCAGGCGATCGAGCCGAGCGAATCCGTGTGGTATCTGCCCGATGGGCGGGCGCTGCGCGTCGTCATGAGCCCCAATCCGAAAGGCGGCGTCACCTATCTCTATGACGATGCGACCCAGAGCTATGCGCTCGCTTCCCAAGTCACCGCGCTCACCCATGTGCAGGGCGAGACCCTCGACGCGCTCAAGGAAGGCGTGGCGACGTTTGGGGCGGACGGGCGCATGAAGCTGTTCAACCCGGCCTTCGCGGACTTGTGGCGATTCGATCCAGCGGCCTTGCGCGATCGCCCGCATGTCGACGAGATCGCGCGCGCCTGCAAGCCGCTGTGTAGCGATCCTGAGCTGTTCGATGATCTCAAGGCGGCGATCGTCGATCTTCCCGAGCACCGCAAGAGCCGGACGGCGCGGATCGAGCGCACGGATGGGTTGATCCTTGATTGCGCCGCCCTGCCGCTGCCGGACGGCGCGACGCTGATGACCTCGCTCGACGTGACCGCGGGCGTCAACATCGAGCGCGCGTTGACGGACCGCAACCAGGCGCTCATCGCGGCGGAAAAGCTGCGCAACGATTTCGTCAATCACGTCTCCTATGAGCTGCGCACGCCGCTCACCAACATTATCGGCTTCACCCAGCTGCTGGCTGGCGGAGGCGTTGGCCCGCTCAATCCGAAGCAGCTCGAATATGCGGGATTCATCACCGATTCGTCGCATGCGCTGCTCGCCATCATCGACGACATTCTGGATCTGGCGTCGATGGACGCCGGCGCGCTGGAGCTGAGACTCGAGGACGTCGACGTCGCGGAAGCGATGAAGGCGGCGGCGGCGGGCGTGCAGGATCGCTTGAGCGAGGCGGCGATCGAATTGCGCATCGTCATGACCGACGGAGTGGGATCCCTGCACGCAGACGGCCGGCGGGTTCGCCAGGTCTTGTTCAATCTTCTCTCGAACGCGATCAACTATTCCGAGGCAGGCCAGACCGTAACGTTGGCGGCGATGCGGCGCGGGCCGGAGATCGTGTTCAAGGTCAGCGATCGCGGACGCGGCATTCCTCCCGAGATGATCGACCGTGTGTTCGAGCGGTTCGAAACCTTTCCCAACGGCTCGCGGCATCGGGGGCCGGGCCTGGGCCTGTCGATCGTGAGAGCGATGGTCGAACTCCATCAGGGCCGCGTCCTGATCGACACTGCGCCTCGGGAAGGCACGACGGTCACCTGCATCTTTCCCGTGGATCCAACAGGGGCGCCGGCGGCGGACCCGCAACTCATCGCGCCGCCCAAGGCGCAATCGGTCCAGTAGAGGGGCATGAGCGGTCTCGCCGGCGTCAGAGAGGAAGCGGGCGTTTGGAGCTTCGAGGCGCCGAACGAGGCGACGACCTTGGCCATCGCTGCGGCGCAGGCGGCCTGGCTCGAGCCTGGCGACTTCGTAGCTCTCACCGGCGATCTCGGAGCCGGCAAAACCGCTTTCGCGCGCGGCCTCATCCGGGCTCTCGCTGAGGCGCCGGAGCTGGAGGCTCCGAGCCCGACCTTCACCTTGATGCAGGTTTATGACGCCCCGCGCGGACCAGTCGTCCACGCCGATTTCTACCGGCTGCGGGGCCCAACGGAGCTCGCCAATCTCGGCTGGGAGGAGGCGATCGAGGACGCGATCGCGGTCGTCGAGTGGCCGGAGAAGGTCATCGACGCGCTGCCCTCCGACCGGCTCGAGGTCGACATCCGGATCGATGCGAATCGCGGTCCCGATTTTCGCCTGGTGACTCTGCGCGGGTTCGGCGCGATCAGCCCGCGCTTGTCCCTGGCGCTAGGCGTGGCGAGGCTGCTCGAGCGCGCTGGCTGGAGCGACGCGAGTCGCGAATTCCTGCAGGGCGACGCGTCCATTCGGGCCTATGAGCGATTGACCAGGCTAACCGGCGAGACCGCGATATTAATGATTTCCCCGCCTCGGCCAGCCGGGCCCATCATACGCTTTGGCAAACCTTATGCGGCCATCGCCAAACTCGCGCCCGACATCCGCGCTTTCATCGCCGTCGACGAGGGGTTGCGGGGCCTCGGCTACTCGGCGCCAGACATCATCGGTTACAGCCTTGACGAGGGGCTCGCGCTGATCGAAGACTTCGGCTCGGCGACCGTCGCGCAAAACGGCGTTCCGGACGGCGCGCGCTATGCCCCGGCGATCGCTCTTCTGGCAGATCTGCACGGACGCGACCTGCCGCCGAGCTTGTCGGCCGGCGAAGAGTTTTACGAACTGCCGGTCTATGACATCGAAGCGATGCTGGTCGAGGTCGAGCTGGCGCTCGACTGGTACGCGCCCACGGTCGCTCGCGTGACCACGCCATCGGGCGCGCGCATGCAGTTCTTAGGCGTCTGGCGCGAGTTGCTTCAGCCGATCCTTGATCAGCCCACCACCTGGACGCTGCGCGATTATCATTCGCCCAACCTGCATTGGCTGGCGGACCGGCAGGGGTTGAAACGGATCGGGCTTATCGACTTCCAGGACGCGGTGATCGGCCCGCCTGCATACGATGTCGCCTCGCTGTTGCAGGATGCGCGTGTCGATGTGCCGGAGGATCTCGAGATGCGCCTCGCCGCCCTCTACATGCGGCGCAGAACCGCCGCCGACCCGGGCTTTGACGCCCAGAAGTTCGCGGTCGCCTATGCCGCGATGGGCGCCCAGCGGGCCACAAAGATCCTGGGCCTTTTCGCTCAACTCGACAAACGCGATCACAAGCCTGAGTACCTGCGCCATCTGCCGCGAATCGAGCGTTATCTTGCCCGCAACCTCGCCCATCCGTTGCTTCAGCCCCTTGCAGTCTGGTATCAGAATCACTTGCCGCGGGCGCTGGGCCCACCGCCGGTCAATGCCGACCCTGATCCTGATCCTGATCGCTGAGGCCTGATGAGCCCGCCCGTTCCGAAGACGGCCATGGTGTTCGCAGCCGGATTGGGGAAGCGCATGCGGCCGATCACCGAGACGCTGCCGAAGCCGCTTGTCACGGTTCATGGCCGCGCGCTCATCGATTGCTGTCTCGATCGCCTGGCCGAGAACGGCGTCGAGCGGGCGATCGTCAACGTGCACTGGCTGGCCGACCAGATCGAGGCGCACTTGGCCAAGCGCCGCGCGCCCAAAGTTTTCATCTCGGACGAACGGGCGAAGCTCCTCGATCAGGGCGGAGGCATCAAGCGCGCGCTGCCGCTGATCGGCGACGATCCGTTCCTGATCTGCAACACCGACGCGTTCTGGATTGAGGGGCCGCGCTCGAACATAGCGCGCCTGGCCCGCAGCTTCGACCCAGAGACGATGGACATTGAGCTTTTGGTCGCGGCCGGCGCAGGCGCAGTCGGCGTCGACTGGCCCGGCGATTTCGTGATGACCCATGACGGACGGCTTCAGCCTCGCGAACCCCGTCATGTCGCGCCCTTCGTCTATACCGGCGTCGGGATCGTCAAGCCGCAACTGTTCGCGAGAGAGACAGCGGAAGTTTTCCGCCTCGCTCCGTTTTTTCACGCCGCGGCGGCGAGAGGGCGGCTTTATGGCGTTCGCCTCGACGGCCTTTGGGTGCATGTCGGGCGGCCGGAAAGCATTGCGGAAGCGGAAACGGCCATCGACCGGTCGATCCTGTGAGCGCGGGCGAGCGTCCCCATTTCCTAATTCAAGGGAATCGTCTTATGCGGTCGAGCGTTATGCGGGCCGCGGCGAGGGGTCCGCTGAGGGTTTGAGCCATGAAATTGCCGAACCAGATCGGCCCCATCCATTTCGTCGGCATCGGCGGCATCGGCATGTCGGGCATCGCCGAGGTGCTTCTCAACCTCGGCCATCAGGTTCAGGGTTCGGACCTTAGCGACAACGCCAACGTCAAACGCCTGCGCGAGCACGGCGCGACCGTCCATATCGGGCACAATAAGGCGAATCTCGACGCCGCCGCTGTCATCGTTGTTTCCTCCGCGGTGAAGCGGGACAATCCCGAGGTCGTCGAGGCGCGGGCGCGGCGCATCCCCGTGGTTCGTCGCGCCGAAATGCTGGCCGAGTTGATGCGGCTCAAGCAATGTGTGGCGGTGGCCGGCACGCACGGCAAGACCACGACGACGTCGCTGGTGGCGACGTTGCTCGACGCGGCAGGCCTTGATCCGACGGTGATCAACGGCGGCATCATCAACGCTTACGGAACCAATGCGCGGCTGGGCGCCGGCGACTGGATGGTCGTCGAGGCCGACGAAAGCGACGGCACGTTCTTGAAGCTCCCCGCCGACATCGCCGTCGTCACCAACATCGATCCGGAGCACCTCGACCACTTCAAGACCTTCGACGCCATCAAGGACGCCTTCCTGGCGCTGGTCGGGAACGTTCCGTTCTATGGCTTCGCCGTCATGTGCATCGATCATCCGACCGTGCAGGAACTGGTTGGGCGGATCGAAGACCGCCGCATTCTGACCTATGGCGAAAATCCGCAGGCCGACGTGCGGCTCATGGACGTGAGCCTCACCGGCGGGGTCACGCGCTTCTCGACTCTCATCCGTGACCGCGCGACGGGCCGCGCCACCTTCATCGACGACCTGGCGCTGCCAATGCCCGGGCGGCACAACGCGCTCAACGCCACGGCCGCGATCGCGGTCGCGCATGAGCTGGGCGCGCCGGTCGACGTCATTCGCAAGGCGATCGCCGGGTTCGGCGGCGTGAGACGGCGCTTCACACGCACGGGGACATGGAATGGCGTCGCCATCTTCGACGACTACGGCCATCACCCCGTCGAAATCGCCGCGGTCTTAAGGGCCGCGCGGGCCGCGACCGAAGGCAAGGTGATCGCGGTCGTGCAGCCGCATCGCTACACGCGGCTCGCCTCGCTGTTCGACGCCTTCGCCACCTGCTTCAACGACGCCGACACCGTCATCGTCGCCGACGTCTATCCGGCCGGCGAATCGCCGATCGAAGGCGTCGACAAGGCCGCGCTGGCGACCGCGATCGCCGCTCACGGCCATCGCCACGCGCTGATGCTGCCCTCGCCCGAGAAATTGGCGCCGATGGTGCGCTCGCTGGCGCAACCAGGCGACTATGTCATTTGCCTCGGCGCCGGATCGGTCACCCAATGGGCCTATGCGCTGCCGGGCGAGCTCGCCGCGCTCGACAAGGCCTGACGCTTCGCCGATGGCCGGCCTTGCCGACGAAATAAGGGCGCGGGCGCCGAAGCTGCGCGGTCGCCTTTCAGCCGACGCGCCGATTGCCGAAGCGACTTGGTTCCGGGTCGGCGGTCCGGCTGAGTCTTTGTTTTCCCCCGCCGACGAGGACGACCTAGCCTATGTCCTGTCCACTCTGCCGCGCGAGATCCCAGTTACGACGATCGGCCTCGGCTCGAACCTCATCGTGCGCGACGGCGGAATACCGGGCCTCGTCGTTCGGCTCGGCGGACGCGCCTTCGGCTCGGTCGAAATCATGGAGGGCTTCCGCGTCGTCGCGGGCGCCCCCACGCCGGACCAGTACGTCGCCAAGGCCGCCGCAATAGCGGGCGTCGACGGCTTGGCGTTCCTGCGCGGCGTGCCCGGTTCGATCGGCGGCGCTTTGGTGATGAACGCCGGGGCGCATGGCGGCGAGACCAGGGACGTTCTCGTCGAAGCGCGTGGGCTCGACCGGACAGGCGCCAGGCGCATTTTTTCCAACGCGGAGATGGGCTTTTCTTATCGCCACAGCTTGGCGCCGGGCGCTCTTATCTTCACCCGCGCCGTATTTCAGGGCCGCCCGGGCGATCCTCGCGCGATCGAGGCCGAGATGGAGCGGATCACGCGCGCGCGAGAGGCGTCCCAGCCAATCCGCGAGAAGACCGGCGGCTCGACGTTCAAGAACCCGCCGGACATGAAGGCGTGGGAATTGATCGACAAGGCAGGGTGCCGGGGCTTGCGTCTTGGCGGCGCCCAGGTGTCGACCATGCATTGCAACTTCCTCATCAATCTTGGCTCTGCGACCGCTGCCGATCTCGAAGCGCTTGGCGAGGAGGTCAGGCGCCGGGTCTATGAGACGAGCGGAGTTGCGCTCGAATGGGAAATCAAGCGCATCGGCGCCCCCCTCCCTTCCCCCAATCCCTGAATCGCCCCATATTGCCAGCATGCCAGCTCCGCGAAAAACCGCCGCCGGGCCGAAGTCCAAGGCCTCTCGGCCCGAGGTCCATCCGCTCGGCGAGCATCTCGCCGAGTTGCTCAACCCCGCTCTGGCCGAGCCCAAGCGGCAAGGCTTTGGCGAAGCCCCGCCGCCCAAGTTCGAGGGACCCTTCCCAGAGAGCCACCCGCGCGGCCTGACTGGCGCGGCCGTCTCCGCGGAATCGCTCAAGGAACTGCTCGACCAGGGCGATCCCAACATCCGCAACCGCCCGCCGTGGCTGCCGCACCGCCCGCCGCGTCCCGAAAAATCCGAGGGCGGACGCCGCTTTCGCGTCGTATCCGAATTCGAGCCGAAGGGCGATCAACCGCAGGCGATCGCGGAATTGGTCAAGGGCGTCGAGGCGAGCGAGCGCGACCAGGTGCTGCTCGGCGTCACCGGTTCGGGCAAGACCTTCACCATGGCCAAGGTGATCGAGGCGACGCAGCGTCCGGCGCTTATCCTAGCCCCCAACAAGACGCTGGCCGCGCAGCTCTATGGCGAGTTCAAGAGCTTCTTCCCCGACAACGCGGTCGAATATTTCGTCTCGTACTACGATTATTACCAGCCCGAAGCCTACGTGCCGCGCACCGACACCTATATCGAGAAGGAATCCGACATCAACGAGCAGATCGACCGCATGCGCCACTCGGCGACGCGCGCGCTGCTCGAGCGCGACGATGTCATCATCGTCGCCTCCGTCTCCTGTATCTACGGCATCGGCTCGGTCGAGACCTATACGGCCATGACCTTTTCCCTAAAACTCGGCGACAAGGTCGACCAGCGCCAACTCGTCAAGGATCTGGTCGCGCTTCAGTACAAGCGCGTGCAGGCGGGAGACTTCTCGCGCGGTTTGTTCCGCGTCCGCGGCGACACGATCGAAGTGTTCCCCGCCCACTACGAGGACCGCGCCTGGCGGATCGGGATGTTCGGCGACGAGATCGAGTCGATCGTCGAGTTCGATCCGCTTACGGGTGTGAAGACGCAGGACCTCGAGTTCGTCAAGATTTACGCCAATTCGCACTATGTGACGCCGCGCCCGACGCTCTTACAGTCGATCGAGGGAATGAAGGTCGAACTCAAGCATCGCTTGGACCAGCTCAACCGCCAGGGTCGGCTGCTCGAGGCGCAACGGCTCGAGCAGCGCACTTTGTTCGATCTTGAAATGCTGGAGGCGACGGGCTCCTGCGCCGGCATCGAGAACTATTCGCGCTATCTCACCGGCCGTCGGCCCGGCGAGCCGCCCCCGACTTTGTTCGAAT
Organism: uncultured Alphaproteobacteria bacterium; assembly: GCA_963696665.1. Classification (GTDB taxonomy): domain Bacteria; phylum Pseudomonadota; class Alphaproteobacteria; order Rhizobiales; family Beijerinckiaceae; genus Roseiarcus. The sequence continues at coordinate 58,778 of CAVOLE010000008.1, read as the reverse complement.
ATTTGCCCGACAACGCGCTCGTGTTCACCGACGAGAGCCATGTGACGATCCCGCAGATCGGCGGCATGTACCGCGGCGACTATAGGCGCAAGGCGACATTGGCGGAATATGGCTTTCGCCTTCCGTCATGCATGGACAATCGGCCGCTCAGGTTCGAGGAATGGGACGCCATGCGGCCGCAGACCGTGCATGTGTCTGCGACGCCCGGACATTGGGAGATGGAGCAAACGGAAGGCGCATTCGTCGAGCAGGTGATCCGCCCGACCGGCCTCATCGATCCGCCGGTCGAGATCCGGCCTGCGCGCAGTCAGGTCGACGACCTCTTGAGCGAGGTCAAGCAGGTCGCGCTATGCGGCTACCGCACGCTCATCACCACGCTGACCAAGCGCATGGCCGAGGACCTGACCGAATATCTGCACGAGAACGGGGTCAGGGTCCGCTACATGCATTCCGACATCGACACGATCGAGCGCATCGAGATCATCCGCGACTTGCGCCTCGGCGCGTTCGACGCGCTGGTCGGCATCAATCTGTTGCGCGAGGGGCTCGACATTCCCGAATGCGCGCTCGTCGCCATTCTCGACGCCGACAAGGAAGGCTTTTTGCGTTCGGAGACGTCGTTGGTGCAGACCATCGGCCGCGCCGCGCGCAACGTCGACGGAAGGGTGGTGCTCTATGCCGACGTGAGGACCGGCTCGATCGAGCGGGCGCTGGAGGAGACGCGCCGCCGCCGGGAGAAGCAGCAGGCCTATAACGAGGCGCACGGCATCACGCCGGCGTCGATCCGGCGCGGCATCCAGGACATTCTCGGCTCGGTCTACGAGGCCGACCACGTGACCGTCGACATCGGCCTCGCCGATTCTCCGGCCATCGGCCACAACCTGCAGGGAACGATCGCCGATCTCGACAAGCGGATGAAGGAGGCGGCGGGCAATCTCGAATTCGAGGAGGCCGCGCGCCTGCGCGACGAGATCAAGCGCCTGCAATCGGTCGCGCTCGCCGTCGGCGACGATCCGCTGGCGCGCCAGACGGAGATCGAGGCGACCGCCGGCGCCTATTCCGGCGAGCGCCCCTTCGGCCGCGCCGCCAACCTGCCGTCAACCCGCCCGCGCAAGCCGACCGACGCTGACATGGGCCCGCACAATTGGGGCGGTGGGGAGGCTCGGCCTAAGAGTGCGGGGAAGATGAGGGGGCGGAGGAGGGGGTAGGGTCGCTTGGAGCGCCTGGGCTTTACCGACTCTGGGCTGAACGGTGACACTTGGATATTTACTTCCGGGAGCACAGTCCACAACGCGCATCGGCCGGTTCGTGGTTCCAGACCTTCCTCATCATGTGACCCAGCGCAGCAACCGGCGCGAGCGGGTGTTCTTCTCCGACGCGGACTACGCGCTCTACCGCGATCTGCTCCGCGAGGCCTGCGGGCGCGAGAGCGTCGCGGTGTGGAGCTATTGCCTGACGCCCAACCGCGTCCATCTCGTCCTGGCGCCCGCGACGACAACAATATGTTGCAGAAAAATAGAAAGACAGGTAAACTCGCCTCCATGGACAGGCCCACGCTTCCGCAAAGCCAAACAGGCCGCCGCCGGCTGCGGGCGCCCCCTGTCTCGGGGCCAGAACGCGCGCGAAATTTCCGTCGGCGGAAATCTCGTGTAACCCATTGATAAGGCTCGATTCGGACGAGGGAATCCAAGGAAATCCAAGCTTTTCCAAGCTGAGAGTCAAAGGCTTACGAAGGATGTGAGGCCCAAAGCGCCCCCGTCCAAGACAATCCAAATCGGACCGGCCCTGACGGCCCCTGCGCCTCGCGCAGCCGCTTCCGAGCCGGCGCCCCGTCTCGCCAGCGCCGCGCCCTCCCTGTAGTCTCCCGGTCTCGGGAGCGGGAGAGCATGATGGGGGAGGAGCGGGACCTGTCCGTAGCGGGGACGCCGCGCTTCGCGACGCTTACGCCCCATCGGCTCTGGCTCATCGATAACGCCCGCGCCCTCTTCGACTTCTTCCAGCATCCCTCCTTCAACCCGGCGGGCGGCTTGTTCTCGTTGGATGAACACGCGCGGCCTCTCCCTCCGAAACCCGGCCACAAAGGCGCGAACCGGCAGGTGCACGACACGTCGCGCATGGTTCACGCCTTCGCCATCGCGCATCTGCTCGGGCTGCCGGGCGCCGACCGCATCGTCGATCATGGTGTGGCGTTCCTTTGGGAGCGCATGCGCGACCGCGAGAACGGCGGCTATTTCTGGGGGGTGGATGACGAGAAGCCGACCGACGCAACGAAGCAGGCATATGGCCACGCCTTCGTCCTGCTCGCCGCCTCGTCCGCGATGTGCGTAGGGCATCCCGACGCGCAGCGTCTGATGGAGGACGTGACGCAGGTCATCGAGGAAAGGTTCTGGGACAAAGGCGCCGGCGCGAGCGCCGAGGAATACAATCGCGATTGGTCGCCCATGGGGACTTATCGCGGCCAGAACTCCAACATGCATCTCACCGAAGCGTTGATGGCGGCCTTCGAGGCGACGGGCGACCGCTTCTATCTCGACAAGGCGGAAAGCATCGCGTCCTTGATCATCGACCGCCACGCCCGCAACGAGGGTTGGCGGGTCGCCGAACATTTCACCGAGAGTTGGGATGTCGACCGGGCCTATAAGGGGGATCCGATGTTCCGCCCGAGCGGCACAACGCCCGGCCATGCGCTCGAATGGAGCCGCCTGCTTGTCCAACTCTGGGAGCTTGGAGAGCGCAGTAAAGACTGGATGATCGAAGCCGCGGCAGAACTCTTTCGCAAGACCGTGTCGATCGGCTGGGACCGGAAGCTTGGCGGTTTCTACTACACGCTCGACTGGAGCGACCAACCGGATCAGACGGATCGCTTCTGGTGGCCCTGCGCCGAGGGCGTCGGCGCCGCCGCTGCGCTCGGCTCCGTCAACTCCGACCCGATTTACGAAGAATGGTACCGGCGCATCTGGAGCTTCGTCGCCACGCATGTGATCGATAAGCATCATACCTGGCAGCCTGAGCTCGACAGTGCGCTTAATCCCGTCTCGCGCGTTTTCGAGGGGCGTCCCGACATCTACCACGCCGTCCAGGCCTGCCTCATCCCGCTCTTCCCCGCGGACGGCAGTCTCACCCGGCAATTGAAGCGCAACGGCCTCAAACTATAGACGCGCTTTTTCGTCCGTCGGCGGGAACGGAGCCGTTCCCTCCACCTCACCGCCCCACCAGGTGATGAGCCGCGCGCCGCGCTGGTCGCGCGCATAGATCCATAGCCAGTTGAGCGCGACGCTCACCCGATTGCGCACTCCGATCAAAAAGTAGATGTGGGCGAAGCCCCAGAGCCACCAGGCGAGCGCGCCTTTGAGCTTGATCCAGCCGAAGTCGATCACCGCGCGCCGCTTGCCGATCGTGGCGAGATCGCCGGCGTGCTTGTAGCGGAAAGGCGCAAGCGCGGGCGCGCCGCTGAGCCGGGCGCGAATGACCTTGGCGACATAGCCGCCTTCCTGCTTGGCCGCGGGAGCGATGCCCGGTACCGGCTGCCCATCCGGTCGAAGGACAATCGCCGCATCGCCGATGGCGAAAATCTCCGGACGCCCCGGAACCGTCAAATCGGGTTCAACCTTGAGCCGTCCTACCTTATCCGCCGGAGCATCGAGCCATTGGGCTGCGGGAGAGGATTGAACGCCCGCGGCCCAGATGATTGTCGCCGCAGGCAGGGGCTCCCCGCCGAACACGACGCCTTCGGCGCTGCATTCCGAGACTGGTCGCTCAAGCACGACCTCAACGCCCAGATGTTCAAGCGAATGCTTGGCGTAAGCTGACAGGTCTTCGGCGAAAGCCGGAAGGACCCGCGGGCCCGCCTCGATCAACACGATGCGCGCCTGCCGCGTATCGATGCGGCGAAACTCTGTGGGCAGCGTCGCGCGCGCCAGCTCCGCGATCGCGCCGGCAAGCTCGACCCCCGTCGCACCGCCGCCGACAATAACGAAGGTCAAAAGCGCCGCGCGCTTCCGCTCGTCGCATTCGCGCTCCGCCTCCTCAAAGGCGAGGAGAATGCGGCCGCGTATGGTCGTCGCGTCTTCGAGCGTCTTGAGGCCAGGCGCGAATGGCTCCCAGGCGTCGTGGCCGAAATAGGCGTGCCGCGCGCCAGTCGCCAGGACGAGCGTATCGTAAGAAAGTGTCGAGCCGTCATCGAGGCGAAGCTCTCGAGCCTCCTTGTTTATCAACTCGACGGAAGCAAGCAGGGTCGTGACATCTGGGCGCCTGCGGAAGAGATGCCGGATCGGCCAGGCGATTTCCGAGGGTGACAGCGACGCAGTCGCCGCCTGATAGAGAAGCGGCTGAAACAAATGGTGGTTGCGCCGATCGACGATCGTGATCTCAACCGGCGCGCCCGCGAGCCCGTGAACGGTCTCGAGACCGCCGAACCCGGCGCCGACTACGACCACATGATGAGCGCTCATTGTGCCATCCGTTATGCCCGATCATGGCCTCGATCCATGGTCGGCGCGCAAGATGGCGCGAGCGGGGCTGCGACGAAATCAAGCGCCTGCAATCGGCGACGCTCGCGGTAGGTACATTTACCCAGTGCGAATGTCCCAGAGGGGCTGCTACTCTCGGAAGGCAGCGTCTTGAGATGCGGCTGGCGGGGAAAATCATGAAGAATAACGTGAAATTCGTCCTCGCTACATCCGCGCTGGCGAGACATCGACCTGGGCTTTGACGCTGATCGGGTTTGTCGCGTTTAGGTATGCTTGGCTTGCGCCGCGCGCTGTGGGCGTCCGCCTGAGGCCGGCTGGAGGCCTATGGCGTCAAGCCGGGGCCTCTCCAGGGAGAGCCGCCCGCGACAGAGCGCGGTGCGCATGATACGGCGGAGGGACTGGCCGGCCCTCAAGACCGGCCTCACACGATTGGGAACTCCGCCTGTGCGGCGCTATCGGATCGCGGTCATTCCTGGCGACGGCATCGGCAAGGAGGTTATTCCGGCCGGCCTCGAGGCGTTGAAGGCGGTCGCCGAGCGCGAGGGCGGAATTGAGTGGAGTTTCGACCAGTTCGACTGGGGCTCGGACTATTACCGTTCAACCGGCCTCATGATGCCGGACGACGGCCGCGAGCAAATCAAGGACCATGACGCGATCTATTTCGGCGCGGTCGGCTCGCCGGAGGTGCCCGACCACATCAGCCTCTGGGGCTTAAGGCTCGCGATCTGCCAGCCGTTCGACCAATACGCCAACGTCCGCCCGGCGCGGGTGTTGCCCGGGATAACGAGCCCGCTGCGGCGCGTGAACGGCCCCGAGCTCGATTGGGTCATCGTGCGCGAAAATTCGGAAGGCGAATACGCCGGCGTCGGGGGACGCGCCCATCGCGGCCTGCCGATAGAGGTCGCAACCGATGTCTCGATCATGACCCACGCCGGGGTCGAACGCATCTTCCGCTTCGCTTTCGCGCTCGCCCGGTCGCGCCCGCGCAAGCTTCTCACCATCGTCACCAAGTCGAACGCGCAGCGGCACGCCATGGTGATGTGGGACGAGATCGGCGCCGAGGTTGCGCGCGATTTTCCCGACGTGACTTCAGACAGGATGCTGGTCGACGCGATGACCATGCGCATGACGCTCAAGCCGGAGAGCCTGGATACGATCGTCGCCTCGAACCTCCACGCCGACATTCTGTCAGATCTCGCCGCGGCGCTTGCCGGTTCGCTCGGCATCGCCCCGACCGCCAATCTCAATCCGGAGCGTCGCTATCCCTCAATGTTCGAGCCGATTCACGGCTCGGCGTTCGATATCGTCGGCAAGGGAATCGCCAATCCGATCGGCTCGTTCTGGACAGGCGCAATGATGCTCGAACACCTTGGCGAAAAGGCAGCTGCGGATCGCCTGATGCGGGCGGTTGAGCGCGTAACGGCGGATCCGTCGCTGCACACGCCCGATCTCGGCGGCAAGGCGACCACACGCGAGGTCACAGACGCAACAATCGCGGCGATTTAGGGGGAGAATGTGTGAGCAGACGGCAATTCCGTCGCATCGGGCTTGTAGACGCGCTCCATAGCCCGTCGATAGACGGGCGTCCTTCAGGACGCCCCTTGGACCGCCCCCGCCGCGCTGAGCGAGCGCGGCTACGCCCTCACGGCGCCTTGACGCAGCGCTCGACGGAAAAGACGCATTCTTGGCCGAGCGGGAACCTGCCGCCGTCGACCGCACTGTAGCCGACCTCGCTGACGTGGCCATTGGTCATGACCAGAACGACGTCGCAACTCCCGCCAGGCGCAAAGGGAACCAGATTCGTGTTGAGCAGAAGCGCCCATTGCGGCCCGTAGCCGCGCATCTGCCCGCCGACATAGGTCCAGATCTCGGTCGCCTGGCCGGATGAAACGCGTTGGGCCGGCTGGCCTAAGCAAGCGAGAATGTGCCGCTTCGAAAGGCCGATCATCGATTGTTGCGCGACCTGGTCCACTTCGAGCGGCTGGCAGCCGCCGAGCGCGAGCGCAATGAGAAGGCCAACCGCCGCGACCGATTTCCTCAACTGTTAGCCCCCTCAAGTTTGCGACGCGGTTCGGGTTCGGGCGACGTTGGCGCAACCCAGCCGGTTTGACAATGCAGGACAAATCACTTCGCCGTTGGGGCGCCGGCCTGAAAGATCGCGATCTTTGTGTCGCCGTAAACCCGCTCGTCGACGCGTGCGAGACCGAGCGGCGCGGCGATCTCGATCTTGGCGTCCTCCTCGACGATGCAAAGCGCGTCCGGCTCGAGCCAGCCGCCTTCCACGAGAGCGCTAAGCGCCAGTCCGGCGAGGCCCTGACCATAAGGCGGATCGAGAAAGGCCAACGCAAATGGGCCGCCGGCGGGCGCGGAGCCAAGCTTGGCCGCGTCCGCGCGCCAGATGCGCGTCACTCCGCCGAGCGCAAGCGCCTCGACATTTGCGCGCAGAAGCGCGCGCGCCTCGGCGCCGTTGTCGACAAACAGCGCAAAGCGTGCGCCGCGCGAAAGAGCCTCGATCGCGAGCGCCCCCGTTCCCGCGAACAGGTCGACCACGCGCGCGCCCTCGATGTGGCCGGGGAACCGGTGCTCGAGGATGTCGAAGATCGATTCGCGCAGGCGCTCCGAAGTCGGGCGAATGGCGCGCGACGTGGGCGCCGACAACACGCGGCCCTTGAGGCGGCCGCCGACGATGCGCATGGCGCTAGCCCATGAAGGCGAGAGCGAGCCCGGCCGCGAGGGCGACAAAGGACAGAACGGTCATGATCGGGACCGACGGCGAAGGTTTCTCCGCTCCCTCCATCGTCATCCCGGCCATCTCGCCGCTGCCTTTCGCCATTTCGTCGTCCGCCATGGCCATCGCCATCTGCGCCTCCTTCTTCGGGCGGACGGTCATCATGCCGTGCTTGAGATGGTTGGCGACAAGCCACCAGTTCATCGGATAGGCGATGATGAAGCCGACGATGAGCGCCATCGACATGACGAACCAGAATCGCGCGTTTCCCGGATCGCCGGCGAGATCCACATGCCGTCTAAGCGCCATGGCGGTCGGGACCATTCCAGCCATCAGAAGATTCATCGACAGAAGCTCCGGAATAAAGGTGCGCTTCAGCGCGACCGAGTAAGAGCCGCCCGCGGCGTCGCGCATGAAGAGCGCCTGGAAGATCGTCCAGCCGAAACCGAAGCCCAGCACATATTCGAGCGCGACTTCCGCAAGCCCGGTCAGGCCAGCCAAGCTCGACAGGACCGCGCCGACAAGGATGCCGACGCCGTCGCCCGCCACGCAATGCATGGTCGATCCGAGCGTCTGCCGCCAGCGCGCCGCGGTGTATTGTTCGTGCGTCACGCGGAGCGGCTCGCGGCAGCCCAGCACGTAGAGGAAGGCGCCGACGACCCCGGTATAGGCGGTGAGCAGCACGAAGCCCCACTTGAGCACCGGCGACTCGGGCGTGTTGCGGATGTCGATCGCCACGAAGGCGACCGCCAGCGCCGCAAGGGCGAACCACAGCAGGATCACGCCATCGAGCATGTCAATGTCCTAGAGCGGTGCGCGGGGCGCAGCCTCCGCCTCACGATTTTCGCGGCGGCCGGCGCGGACCTCGGCCGGAGGGCGGGCCCTTGCCCGGACCGGGACGAGTGCGCGAAGGTTTTGCTGTTGCGCTGCGATCGCCCTCGGGCCGTGGCCCGCTCCGTTCAGCCGGGCGTCCGACGCCGCGGCTCCGCGGAGATCCGTCGCGCGGCGCGGGTCCGCCTCCGCGCGGCTTGAAGTCCGAGCGTGGACCGCGCTCGGAGCGCCGGTCTCCCTCGAAGCGCGCTGCGTCGCGCGGCTCTGAGCGCTCGCCGGACTTGCGGCCCTTCGGCCGTTCGATTCGCTTCCCGTCTTGCTTGAACGCGCCGCGTGGTCCGGTCCCGCGGCGATCCGGCGCGCCGATGCGCTCACGGCCCTTGCCGTCTCGCGCCGCCTTCGATTCGAATGGCCTTGGCCGGCGGCCACGTTCCGGCGGCTCTCGGCCCGGCAGCCCCGACGTTGCCCCGTGCTCGCGCGAACGGCGCTCGACCGCGACCGTCCGCCCCTTGCGATCCTGCGTCGCGCTCCGCTCGACGCGCCTGCGCGGCGCCTTCGCGTCTGAAGCGTCGGCGGCGCTTTCGGCCCGCAGCGCCGAGACATGTTTGCGCCTGCGCTCAGGCGTCGACGGCTTCGCAGGCCCGCCCCGCGGCCTCTCATCGCGCTCGACCCGACCGGCGCCCACGCGACGATCGGACCGGCCTTGCACCGCCTTCTTGGGTTCGGGACTGACGCGCCGGCCGCGCTCGCTTCGCGTCCGCGCCGGCTTCTGCTCGGGCGGCGTCGGCTCGCGGACGATGAGCGGCGCGTCGAAATTGGCGTTCGCTTGCCTGGCGAGCTTGACCCCCAATTGGTCGCGCAAGACGCGCGTGCGCACTTCCATCACTTCGCCCTCGGGGAGATCGCCAAGCTCGAACGGACCGAAGGAAATGCGGATCAGGCGGTTGACCGCCAGCCCCAGGTGCTCGAGGATTTTTTTGATCTCGCGATTCTTCCCCTCCCTCAAGCCCAAGGTGAGCCAGGCGTTCGCGCCCTGCTCGCGGTCGAGCGTGGCCTCGACGCCCTGGTAGTCGACGCCGTCGATCGCAACTCCGTCGGCGAGACGATCGAGCGCGGCCTGGTCGATGCTCCCGTGCGCGCGCACGCGATAACGGCGTAGCCAGCCGGTGGACGGCAATTCCAGTACGCGCGCGAGCCCGCCATCGTTGGTGAGCAAGATGAGCCCTTCGGTGTTGATATCGAGCCGGCCGACGGCGACCACGCGCGGCAGGTCAGGCGGCAGCGCCGAGAACACCGTCCTCCGGCCCTCCGGATCGCGCGCGGTGGTGACGAGCCCCCGGGGCTTATGGAACAGAAAAAGCCGCGTGCGTTCGGGCGCGGCGAGCGGCTCGCCGTCGACGCGCACGTCGTCGTCTTCGGTCACATTGAAGGCTGGGCTCAAGAGCGTCTTGCCGTTGACGGTGACGCGGCCCGCGGCGATCCAGGCTTCGGCGTCGCGGCGGGAGCAAACGCCTGCCCGCGCGATGACCTTGGCGATGCGGTGGCCCGCGCGGATCTCCGAGGCTTGAGGTTGCGTTTCGTCGCTCATGGGCTTGCCTCGTTCCGACGCCGTCCGCTCATGCATTGCCGCCGGCGGCCGCTTGTCCTAAGCCCGAACGCATGGAGCCGCCAAATGAAAAACGCTTGGGGAGTAGCCAAAAGGCGGGCCGCACGGGAAGCGCGATTTGATTGAAGAAAGCAAGAGCGCCGATCCCATGAGCCTCGCCTTCGCCGAGGCGCGTTTCGCCGAACTGCGCGGCGAGACGCCGATCGGCGCTACGCTCGTTCGCGACGGGACTGTGATCGCGAGCGGGGGGAACCGCGCGCGCGAACTCAACGACCCAACCGCGCATGCCGAAATGCTCGTTATCCGCGAGGGGGCGGCACGACTTGGGTCCGAACGGCTCGTTGGCTGCGATCTCTATGTGACGCTCGAGCCTTGCGCGATGTGCGCGGGCGCAATCTCCTTCGCCCGCCTGCGCCGGCTCTATTACGCCGCCCCGGACCCCAAAGGCGGCGCCGTAGACCACGGCCCGCGCTTCTTCCGCCAGCGCACGTGCCACCATGCGCCGGAGGTCTACGGCGGATTACGCGAGAGCGAGGCGGCGGAGATGCTGCGGGCGTTTTTTAGCGCGAGGCGGTGAACGCTATTCCCCCCTCTCCCTCCGGAAGAGGGTTAGGGGTGAGGGCCCGCGCAGGCCGCCCTCATCCAGCCCTTCGGGCCACCTTCTCTCAGAGGGAGAAGGGTGAGGTCGGTTGCCAAGACCTCAATCGGCGTGAGACATTGGCGGAAAGCGATGGTCGCGTGCTTGAGGGAGGATCTCTATGTCTCGTCCGCCGTTCCGCGCCGATCACGTCGGCAGCTTCTTGAGACCGGACCGTCTTCGCGCGGCGCGGGAAAAATTCGCCGCCGGCGGCCTTCCTGCCGCTGAGTTGCATGCGATCGAGGACGAATGCATTCGCGAGGCCGTGCGCGCGCAAGAGAATGTGGGCCTGAAGGGCGTCACCGACGGCGAGTTTCGCCGCACTTTCTTTCACGTCGATTTTTTGGAGCGGCTGCACGGGGTCGAGGTCCGTTACGGCGAATTCGCGGCCCATTTCAAGAAAAGCGACGGAACTCAGGTCGGCTTCGCGCCGCCGACGATGCATGTCGACAGCAAGGTGAAATGGGCGGGCCCCATTCAAGGGCCGGACTTCGATTTCCTCAAGACGACGACGACGCGAACGCCGAAAGTCTGCATCCCCGCACCCTCTATGCTGCACTTCCGCGGCGGGCGCGAGGCGATCAGCGAGGCGGTCTATCCGAACCTCGAAAATTTCTACGAAGACCTGACCGCCGCTTATCGAGCCGAGGTCGCCGATCTTGCGGCGCGGGGCTTAAGCTACCTGCAATTCGACGACACCAATCTCGCCTACCTTTGCGATCCGGACATCCGCGCCCGCACCAAGGCGCGTGGCGACGACCCGGACGCGTTGACGCGGCTCTATTGCCGGCTCATCAACGATTCGATCCGCGACCGGCCGGCCGACATGACCGTCTGCGTCCATCTCTGCCGCGGCAATTTCAAGAGCGCCTGGGTGGCGCAGGGCGGCTATGAGCCGGTCGCCGAGATCCTGCTCAACGAGATGAAGATCGACGGCTTCTTCCTCGAATATGACGACGAGCGCTCGGGCGACTTCGCGCCCCTGCGCTTCGCGCCGAAGGGCGCAACCATCGTGCTTGGCCTCATGAGCTCAAAGAAGGCCGCCGCGGAGCCCAAGGAACTCGTCAAGAGGCGCATCGACGAGGCGACGAAATATGTGCCGCTCGAGCAATGCGCGCTGAGTCATCAGTGCGGCTTCTCCTCGACCGCGCATGGCAACGACCTCAGCGAAGCGGATCAGTGGATCAAGCTCGCGCGCCTGGTCGAAATCGTCGAAGAGGTCTGGGGAGGGATGTAGCACCGAGCCGAGTCCGTCCCTAAGTCTGGCTCATGATCAAGAGAGCGCACAGCGATGCGGACGCGGCTGGATCGGGGCCGCGCCGCGGCGTCAGAGAGGTCCCCCCGCCGGCCGAAAGCGGCGTCGCCAGCTGGTTCGCCGGCGCAGAACTGGCTGACGCCTATGCAGTTCCGATCGACGCTGCGGACGTGGCGAAGGGCGTAGACGATCTTGCGCGCTCCGCTTTTGGAGACCCTGCTCCCTGGATCCGGCTTCTTCTGGGTCTGCGCGACGCGCTCGTCGTGGGCTTTCGCGTGAAGACATCTCAAGAGGTGCGCCGCGCTGCGATCGCGGATAACGCGGAACGCATCGACTTCTTCCGTATCCTCGCCCGATCGGATCGCGAATTAATTCTGGGCGAGGACGACCGTCATCTCGACTTTCGGCTTTCCTTGTTGCTACGCGCGAGGCCTGACGGCTCCGGCGACGAACTGGTTGCGACGACCGTCGTCCGCTGCCACAACGCGTTGGGCCGCATATATCTCGCGCTGATAGCCCGGTTCCACCGTCTCGTCGTGATCACCAATCTCAACCGGGCCTCAAATAAGGGATGGCGCATTGAACACCGCAATCCTGGATAGCTCGCGAGTTTCACAGGGGCCCACTTGGTTCGATTCCGACAAGTGCTTCATCGATGGGCGCTGGGTCGAGCCGCGGTCGGGCAGGCGTCTTCCGCTCGAGGACCCGTCGCGCGGAGTTGAGATCGGCGAAATCGCCCGCGGGGAAGCCGCCGACATCGATGCGGCCGTCGAGGCGGCGGAGCGCGCGCTTGGCGGCGAATGGGGCAAGCTGACGGCGACTGAGCGGGGGCGGCTGCTCCTGAAGCTCGCGGGATTGATCAGCGAGCGGGTCGATGAGCTGGCGCGCATCGAGGCGCTCGACGTCGGCAAGCCCCTGAAGCAGGGCCGCGCGGATGCGCTGGCGATGGCGCGCTACATGGAGTTCTACGCCGGCGCGGCCGACAAGGTGATGGGCGAAACGATCCCCTATCTCGACGGCTACACCGTCTACACGTTGCGCGAGCCGCACGGGGTGACCGGGCATATCGTGCCATGGAACTATCCGATGCAGATCGCCGGGCGCACCATCGGCGCGGCGCTGGCGATGGGCAACGCCTGCGTGCTCAAGCCTGCGGAGGAAGCCTGCCTCACCTCGCTTGCGCTCGCCGATCTCGCGCGCGAGGCGGGCTTTCCGGCAGGCGCGCTGAACGTCGTCCCGGGCCTCGGCGAAGAGGCGGGCGCAGCGCTCGCCGCGCATCTCGGCGTGAGGCATCTCTCCTTCACCGGCTCGGTCACTGTGGGCGCTCTGGTGCAAGAAGCCGCGGCGGGCCACGTCGCGCCGGTGACGCTGGAGCTCGGCGGCAAGTCGCCGCAGCTCGTGTTTGTGGACGCCGATCTCGAGCGCGCTTTGCCCTTCCTGGTCAATGCCGGCATCCAGAATGCGGGCCAGACCTGTTCCGCCGCCTCGCGCATTCTGGTCGAGCGCAAGATTTATGGCGAAGTCGTCGAGCGTATGGCGGCGCGCTACAACGCTTTGAAGGTCGGTCCGGCAGACGCGGACCTCGACGTCGGTCCGCTGATCTCCGAGCGGCAGAAGTCGATCGTCAGTCGATTCATCGCGGAGGGCGCAGATCTCAAGGTGGCCGCGGCCGGCCAGATCGTGGAGAGCGCGCCTTCCGGCGGACATTACGTGCCCCCGACCCTGTTCGCCGATGTTGGTCCAGCTCATCGCCTCGCTCAGGAGGAAATCTTCGGTCCCGTCCAGGTCATCATTCCCTTTGATGACGAGGCCGAGGCGATCGCGATCGCCAACGGGACCGGCTACGGCCTCGTGGCCGGCGTCTGGACCGCCGACGGGGGGCGGCAAATGCGGCTCGCCAAAGCGTTGCGCGCGGGGCAGGTGTTCCTCAACAATTACGGCGCGGGCGGCGGCGTCGAGCTGCCGTTCGGCGGGGTCGGCAAATCAGGCCACGGCCGCGAGAAGGGCTTTGAGGCGCTCTACGGTTTCTCGGCGCTGAAGACCGTCGCGGCGTGGCACGGCTGAGGCGGACCGCAATCGGAGATAGGAGACAATGATTACGATTACGGCTGTCATCCGCGCTCGCAAAGGTCACGAAGGGACGATGTCCAAGGCGTTGCTCGACGTCGCGGATAATGTTCGCGAAAATGAGACTGGCACTGTCGGCTTCTTCGTCTCCCAAGACAACGAAGACCCTTGCGTGTTTACAACATACGAGCGGTTCATTGATTCGTCGGCGATGGATGCTCATAACAATTCAGAGACCGTTGCGCGCTTTTTTAGCATCGCCAAACCCATTCTCGATGGCGACGTAATCCTGAAGACCTGCACCGAAATTTCCGCCAAGGCCTGACAACATCGAGGCTGAGCCAAATGACAATTCAATGCTTGGCAATTCCATGTCCCACGGTTTAGCGCGGGTCGCGAACCAGAGTTCCGGCGGGAAATGCGGGAAGCCTTTTCGGACGAGAGGGGGCCTTTGCTGCGCGATCGCGTTGATGGCGGCGGGATGCGCGACGCCGCCAGTGGTCAAGCGCGACTACCTCTACGAGGCGGCGTGGCGAGGGTCGGCTTTGACCGTCGTCGGCCGCCAGATGGTCGTCGACGCCGCCGCGGGCGCAGCGCCGCAAACGGTGACGCTGATCGACGTCAACCAACGGGCGAAAGTGCGGGGAGACGCCGAAAGGCGCGCCCGCATTCTCAATCGGCGGATCGAGAACGTGCAGACGGAGCTGCGCCGCAACGGGATTGGCCCGGCCGATGTTGGCTTCTGGGCAGGCGCCGGGCCCGACGGCGTCCAGACCTTTCCTCCCGGCGAATTGCAGACAAAACCGATGGTCCTCATCGCCCACTATTGATGGCCGGCATGCGTGGGCCGTCCCTCCGTGTTAGAGACGATCGTTTAAGGGGCGCCCACGGCGCGCCCTCAGGGGTACTCGCGTGAATCCGATCGTCGTTGTCCTGAACGGCCCCAATCTCAATCTGCTTGGCAAGCGCGAGCCGGAGATCTACGGCCGCGAGACGCTCGCCGACGTGGAGGCGGACTGCCGCCGCCTCGGAACGGAACTCGGGCTCGGGATCGAGTTCCATCAGAGCAATCGCGAATACGAGATCATCGAGTGGATTCACGCCGCCCGCGAGCGCGCCGCGGGCATTGTCATCAATCCGGCCGCCTTCACCCATACGTCGGTCGCCATCCTCGATGCGCTGAACGCCTTCGACGGGCCGATCATCGAAGTGCATATTACCAACGTGCACAGACGAGAGCCGTTCCGGCATCATTCCTATGTCTCGGGCGTCGCTTCGGGCGTCATCGTCGGCTGTGGAACGCAAGGCTACGCGTTCGCGCTGCATCGCCTTGCGAAGCTGATCGACAAACCGAAGCGGTGACCCTGGTCGGGATGAAAGGGGAGGCAGCGTCAGCGTGAGGATCAAGGAGTTCGTCGACAGAGTTCCAGGCGGCCTGATGCTAGCGCCGCTCATGCTCGGCGCGCTTTGCAAGACCTTCGCTCCGAGCGCTCCCGCCTATTTCAAGGGCTTCACCCTCGGAATCATGACCGGCGTCATTCCGATTCTGGCTGTGTGGTTCTTCTGCATGGGGGCGTCGATCACGCTTCGCGCGACCGGGACCGTGCTGCGCAAGTCTGGAACGCTTGTGCTGACCAAGTTCTTCGCCGCATGGGCGATCGTTATCGTCGCATCCCGGTTCATTCCGCCAGAGGGAATTCAGAGCGGCTTCTTCGAAGGCCTGTCGATTCTCGCCATCGTCTGCGCCGTCGATATGACGAATGGCGGTCTCTATGCGTCGCTGATGCAAACCTACGGCACGCGGGAGGAAGCAGGCGCCTTCGTCCTGACCTCGATCGAGTCCGGACCCTTGATGAGCATGATCATCCTCGGCGCGTCCGGCGCGGCGCATTTCGAGCCGCAGGTCTTTGTCGGCGCCGTGCTTCCTTTCCTGGTCGGCTTCGCGCTCGGCAATCTCGATCCGAAGCTCAGGGAGTTCTTCGCCCCCGGCGGCCAGTTGATGATTCCCTTCTTCGCCTTCGCTCTGGGCAATACGATCGATCTGCACACGCTTCTCTCGCCGCTCGCCGGCCTCGGCGTCGCGCTTGCCTTGTCCGTCATTGTGCTGACGGGCGCGCCGCTGATCATCGCCGACAAGCTGATAGGACGGGGAACGGGCACCGCCGGAATCGCCGCGTCCTCCACGGCCGGCGCGGCCGCCGCCAACCCGACGGCGATTGCGGCCGTCGCTCCGCAATTTGCTTCCGTCACGCAGCAGGCGACAGTGCTCGTTGCGATATGCATTGTGGTGACGTCGATTGTCGTGCCGATCCTGACCGGTCTTTGGTACCGCCGTTTCGGGCGGGCCGTGGCCGAGAGCCGACGCGCGGAAAATCTGACCTCCCCTCTCCCTCTGGGAGAGGAGTTGGGGTGACGGATGCTCGCGCCTTAACTCACAACGGCGAGCGCGAAGCCGTCCCAACCCTTGGCCCCGACGGTCTGGATTGCGGTCGCGCTCAGCCGCGGCTCGCGCGCCATCAATTCAAACATGCGCCGCACGCCGACGACGTCCGGGTCGCGGCTTGCCGCCTCGACCACCCCGCCCTCCCGCACCACATTGTCGACCACGATCACGGTTCCGGAGCGGGAGAGGCGCAAGGCCCATTCGAGATAGGCCGAATTGTTGGTCTTGTCGGCGTCGATGAAGACGAAATCGAACGGGCCGAGCCCTTCGGCCTCGATCTTGGGCAGCGTCGCAAGCGCCGCGCCGGTCCTGATCTCGACCTTGTCGCCAAGCCCAGCGCGGGCGACGTTGCGGCGCGCGATCTCGGCATGTCTGGCGTTCACTTCGAGCGTGATGAGCCGGCCGTCGTCGGGCAGCGCCCGCGCCAGCCAGATGGTCGAATAGCCGCCGAGCGTCCCGATCTCCAGCGCTTTGCGCGCGCCTGACATGCGCGCAAGCAAATGGATCAGCTTGCCTTGCGGCGCCGAGACGTCGATCGACGGCAGCCCGGCCGCGGCGTTGGCGGCGAGCGCCTCGTCAAGCGCCGGGTCTGACCCGATCAGCGTCCTGGCAAAATAGGAATCGACCTCGCTCCAATTGCGTTTGTTCGTCAATCGTCGTCACCTTTGTGGCTGGCCGCTTCAACTCACTCTTGTTCTGGCATGACGAGATTCGCGTCACGGGCGATGCGCCAGTGGCCATCGGCGTCTTTGCGCAAGACGGTCATTGCGTAGCCCGACATATGTCGAGGCGCTTGGCCGGGGAAGGTCAGCTCGGCCTGAATATGGTTGCGGATGTAAGCCCGCGGGCCGAAGACCTCGATCTCCTGCGTCTCGGCGCGGGCGTCGATCGCGGCCCCCTTCATGCGTTCGCTGTCGGCCGCGAACTCGGCCTTGCCGAACGGCGGCCGGCCTGGTGTCATGAAGACGACGTCGTCCGTCATCATGTCCATGAGCGCGGGCAGGTCGCCCGCCTTGCTGGCGGCGATCCAGGAGTCGATGAGCTCACGGATTTGGCGCGCGTCGTCTGTCATGGTTCGCCTCTTCGCCTCGGCGGCGTGGGTCAAAACGTCCCGCGGCCTTCAAGGCTCCTCCTTCCCGGCGACGCCGGCTTCCGCGAAGGTCGCCATGCCGTTGTGGCAGGCGAGCGCCGCCTTCACGACGCCGACCGCGAGCGCGCCGCCCGAGCCTTCGCCGAGCCGCATTCCAAGATCGAGCAGCGGAACTTTGCCGAGAAGCTTCAAAGCATGGCGGTGCGCCCGCTCGGCCGAGAGGTGGGCGGCGAGGCAATGGTCGAGAGCGCCGTCGTCAAGGGCCAGCAAAACCGCCGCGGCCGCGCACACGACGAAGCCGTCGAGCAGCACCGGCGTTCTGCGTAAGCGTGCGGCGAGGATCGCGCCTGCGATCGCTGCGGTCTCGCGCCCGCCGAGCCGCGCCAGAACCTCGAGCGGATCGTCGAGATAGGCCTTGTGACGCGCGACTGCGGCGCGCACGGCGTCCGCCTTGCGCCTCAGACCCTCGTCGTCGACGCCGGTCCCCCGGCCAACCCACTCCTCCGCCTCGCCGCCGTAAAGCGCATGGTAAATGGCGGCGGCCGTCGTCGTGTTGCCAATGCCCATCTCGCCAAGAACGAGCAGGTCGGGTTCGGAGGCGAGCGCCTCCATGCCGAAGGCCATCGTCGCCGCGCAGGCCTTCTCGTCGAGCGCTGGCTCCTGCGTGATGTCGCCGGTCGGTTTCTCCAGCGCCAGCTCGTAAACCTTGAGCGAGATGTCGAAAGTCTTGCAGATCTGGTTGATCGCCGCGCCGCCGGCCTGGAAATTCGCCACCATCGCCTGCGTGACCGACGCCGGATATGCCGAGACGCCCTGCGCGACGACGCCGTGATTGCCGGCGAAGACAGCGACTAGCGGCCGATCGACATGCGGCCGCGCCGATCCTTGCCAGGCCGCCATCCATTCGGAAATCTCCTCGAGCCGCCCGAGCGAGCCGGCGGGCTTGGTCAGTTGCCCCTCGCGCTCGCGGGCCGCCGCCCGCGCGGCCTCGTCGGCCTTTGGCATTCTCTCGAGCAGAGCGCGGATATCGTCGAAAGGGCGGATAGCGGTCACGATGGTCTCCAGGAGGATCATGCCGCTATAGTCGATATTGCGCTGCAGTGGAAAACGTTGATTGGGCAAATCGTTCGCTGCGCGGCGAACGGATATTCCGCGACAAGGGGCTCTGCGAAGGCGTGGGCCACGATGCGGGCATCGGCGGCGAAAGGTTCAGCGACCGCCGTGCACCTCACCCCTTCTCATGTCGAGCGGGTTTTGCGCGACGTCGGCTTCAGGATCGAAAGCACGAGAGTCATGCTGTCCCGGATCACGATAAAGGCGAGTAAACCTGCTTGAGTGAAATCGGCCGTCGGAGACTTCCGTCTTTCGACGGCCTATCGAGAATGACGATGTCTATCGCCGCCTGGGCTCGCTTGTATCGACCACCTCGGCGACAGTGTTTTTCCCTTCTATTTGTAATTGTCAGGATTCTCCATGCATTTATTCCATTCGCTCTTGTTTGCCTCCCCTTTCAGATTCTTCGATCCAACGAGGTTGTGACACTGTATACTCTTCTGACCTGTTCCCCTCGTGCCCTTGCACGTCGTACAAGCCTGACTTGCACTCACAATGAACATTACCGCTGCAATTGCTATCGATATTCGTAACATGAAAATTCTCCTTCCTGGAGTTGCTACGTTCTCCAGCGTAATTATGTGGTCATTTCCTGTCAACTCGAATTTGACGCAGTAACGCGGTTCATATCCTCTACTATGTCAACTTGAGCGTGTGCTCCCAACGCGTGAATTGCGCTCACGAAATCGGGCGAGCCGAGCCAACCAGCGCGGCCCGCCTACTTCATCTGCTCCAGAAGATGCGCGGCGCTGAAAACATCCGCTGTTTTACCGGGAGCGACCCTACTTCGCCGGATCCTTCGGGCTCCAAAGGATCGTTTCGGCTTCCTTTTCGTAGGCCATTCCTTTGGGATACGAGATCGCCTCCATTTGAAGTCCCCATGGCGCCTTGAAATAGACGATCGTCTGACCCGCCGCCGGGCCTTTGGTCACCGGAATTGGGCCGAAGAGAGTCCAGACGCCCTTGGAGCGAAGGTAGCTGTCGGCGGCTTTGATGTCGTCGACATAGAAGGCGATGTGATAGCCCCCTATATCGCTATTCTTGGGCTGCACCACTTGCTGATCTGGCGATTGGTAACTGAACAGTTCGATGTTCGAGCCGAACCCGCAGCGGATCATCGTGATTTGCGTGATGACCGCTCGCGGATTCACGTCGAGAGCGTCCTTCATGAAGGTGCCCTTCGAATCCGAGAACGGCCCGAAGGACATCGCCTTCTTGCAGCCGAGCACATCGACGAAGAACTTCACCGCTTGATCCATGTCGGGCACGGTGATGCCGGTGTGATCGTGCCCGCGCATTCCGGGTAGGCCGTCCGCCCCGGCCGGCGCAGCGAGGCCGACCGACGCGGCGAGCGCGATCGCCGCGAAACAAGAAAGACCGTTGCCCATAGCTTTCTCCTGTGGTTGTGCGGCGCCCGCGTCCGCATGCTCGCGCCACGATGTCCGCGGCTCAAGTTCGAAGCCAGTCGGGCGACGCAAGGGGAATGCCGTCCGACAACGCTCGGGTGTATTCGTGCTTTGGCGCCGCGAAGACTTCATCGTCGGCGTCATTTTCGAGAACGCGTCGCAAGCCCCGCACGAGACGCGCTCGCACACAGATCACCGACAAGCCATGGCTGACGAAGGCGATCGCCGAGCCGAGTTCGCGAACCGGTCCGAACGAGCCGCTTGGCCTACTTTATCTGCTCCAGAAGATGCGCGGCGCTGGAAACGTCCGCCTGGCCGGGCGCGGGCTCGATGTTGAGCGCTTTCACCACCCCGTCCTCCACCAGCATCGCATAGCGCTTGGAGCGCACGCCAAGGCCGCCGGCTGAAGCGTCAAACTCAAGGCCAAGCGCCTTGGCGAAGTCGGCGCCGCCGTCAGCGAGAAAATCGATGTGGCCCTTGGCGCCCGTCGCGTCCGACCAGGCCTGGAGCACGAAGTGGTCGTTGACCGAGGTCATGGCGATCGCATCGACTCCCTTGGCCTTGAACGCAGCCTCGCTGACAATGAAGCCGGGCAGGTGGTTTTTGTGGCAGGTCGGGGTGAAGGCGCCCGGCAGGCCGAACAGAACGACCTTCTTGCCGGCGAAGTAATCCTTCGTTTCCACCGGCTTCGGCCCGTCGGGGGTCACAAGGCGCACGGTGACGTTGGGCAGGCGATCGCCGACTTTGATGGTCATGGGCAGTCCTCGGTTGGCCGCCTACGGAGGCGGACGCGGCGGGAGACTAGACGACGAGCGATTGGCCCGTAAAGCGGGGCTGTTGTGACGAGGGAATCGATGAAAAGCTGGGCTAGCCTTTCGCCCGCGCCTCCATCGTCGTCTCCACCGGCCCTGCGCCGCCCGTCAGCGTAAGGCGCAGCGTAACGGGAAGGGCCGCGTCTTTGGGCTTGTCGCCGATCGTCAGCGTGAAGCAGTCCCGGCCTCCGTCGGCATGCGCGGGCGTCGTCTTGAGCCACCAGCCCTCCGGCGCCTCGACGAACAGGTCGCGTTGGGGCCCGTCTTCATGGGCCGAGCAGAGCCGCCAGCTATCCGCGTCGAGCGCATCAAGCAGGCCGAAATCCTTCGGCGGGACGGCGCGCGGGACGGCGGCGAGCGCCGCATCGATCGCGCTTGCGTGCGGCGAGGCTTGAGCGGACGGAAGCTTGAGCTCGAGACGCGCCTTGGCCGGCAGGCACACTTTCTCGCACACGGCGAAATCGGCGTTGAGCTTGAGGGTTATCGGCTTCGTGGGATCGCGAGGCTTGACCCGCAGCGGGAAGACGACCCCGCCATCATAGCCGAACGCCTCGCCGCCGTCGGCCTCCTTGATGCGCTTCGGCGCGGGAAACTCCGGTTCGACGCTCGCGACATTGTCGGACAAGGAAAAGTCCAGCGTCGGCGGCAGGCCGGCGTCGCCGGGATCGCGCCAATAGGTGATCGCGCCGGGCGCGAGGGCGATCTCGAACCCGGCGAGATCGCCGTCGCCCGCGATGAGGCGCGCCCGGGACTTTGCCGCGAGCGTCCAATCGGTCGAAAACGGATCGGCGGCGAACGCGGACATAGCCGGTAGGACAATCGACAGCCCGACAGCGAGCGCGCCTGCAATCGGCAGGCCTCCCGCGGTTGCGCGGCGCCTTTTAACCAATGATTCTGCGCTCATTTTGCTCTGCCTATACCATGCCACGAATTTCAACTAGCATCGATGTTGATGCCGCAAGCGCGACCATAAAGAGGCGAGCCATGAGACGGGCGGATCCGCCGCCGCCGACCAGTCTGGAAGGACAGTTCCTGATTGCTATGCCGTCGCTTAGGGAAGGTCCGTTCGCGCGCGCCGTTGTCTATATGTGCGCCCATCGCGACGACGGCGCCATGGGCATCGTCATCAACCACCGGGCGGAGGAGATTGATTTCGGCCAACTTCTGGCGCAGCTCGACATCGTGCCTGAAGCGCAGGCGATCCGCTTGCCGCCGCGGGCCCAGGCTGTGCGGGTTTTGCGCGGCGGGCCGGTCGAGACGGGGCGCGGCTTCGTTCTTCATTCGAGCGATTACGACGTCAATGATTCGACGGTCAAGATCGGCGACGTCTGCCTGACCGCGACGCTCGACATCCTGCGAGCGATCGCTGAGGGCACGGGCCCGGCGCAGGCTGTGCTCGCGCTTGGCTACGCCGGCTGGGCCTCGGGGCAGCTCGAGAGTGAGATCCTGGCCAACGGCTGGCTCACCTGCCCTGCGGACGCGGGCCTCATCTTCGATCTCGATTTCGGCCGCAAATACGATCGGGCGCTGGCGATCCTCGGCGTCCACGAAGGGATGCTGTCCTCCGAATCCGGCCACGCTTGAGGGCGGTTGGTTCCTAGAGGCTGGCTGTTGATCGCTTTACGACTGGGTCTCTGAACGCCGACATTGCTCCGTCTTAGCCTGGGCGGATACAACCAAAGCGGAAATTCGTCTCAAATAAGTGCAAGCAAAGCGAAGCTCATGGGCCTAAACGCTAGTAAATTTGGGGTGACATAGGAAGCGACCACCCCGGACCAAGAAAGAGATTCTCCCAACTGGAATATATAGCGCAGGTTTCTGATTTTGTCAAGAAAATGCTGAGCTTTTATAGCTAGAGAGCGTCATGCTCGCCGCCGCCACTATTATCGTCGCGACTGCCACTATCCTGGCTCAAGTCGTGTCCAACTCGGGCATGTCGAACACCAACGCCACTCGTTGTGTTCAGCGCCATCGCCGCGGCCGTTTGCGCGTTCGCAAGGGCGCCGTCCCGATGCGCGCGATGTCCGTAGAGGCCGTCAAGTCAAAGAATAGTGTCGATGCCCTTGGCGTCGGCGAGGGCGAGGAGCTTGAGGGAAGGGCCGCTCGGACGCACTTCGCCTCGCTCCCATTTGCTGACGAGCATCTTCGGGACGTTCAACGCCAAGGCGAAGGTCGCCTGGCTCATATGAGCCTTCTCGCGGATTTGTCTGATCGCTTCGGGCGCGAGTTTCTCCACGGGCGTCAGGCAACCAAGGTCAAAGTCACGCATCGTGGCCTTGTCGATCGCGCCGACCTCGTGGAGGTCCTCCATCACCTCGTGAAGCGACTGGAGCGCGGGGCTTCGGTAGCGCTTCGACTGGGTCATATTTCTAATTCTCTCCATCCTCGCTTGGCGCTCAGGGCGGTCAGCTCTTTGTCCGTGAGCTTCGCAAGTTCCTGACCCGCTCGTGAATACATGGCCAGTTCCGACTTGGTCAGATTGGCCTTTTTGCTCTTAGGGAAGATGTGCAGGAACACCGCGACTCTTCCCCGTCTGTAGAAGACAACGGCTCGCGAGCCTCTCGCCGCGCCCCGGTTGCCTCTAGAAATTCTCTGTTTAATGAGACCCTGTCCAAGGTCTGCATCGATTAGGCCCCTTTCGGCCCTCCGGATCGCCTCTCGGCAATCCTCGTCAGAAACACCGTTGCTGTCCGCTTCGCGCTGAAACGACTTTGGAAGATAGGCGTTCATTGAGATACTTTCTTCGCCTTTTGGGCGGGTTGATTGCTGCGATTGTCATTGTTCTCTCCGTGGCAGGGATCATTACGAGTTAGAATATAACCCAGATGGTTATAGAAAGCAAGGAACGATGGAGCAGCCTCGCCGTCGCCAGAAGGTCGCCCGCGAAATGCAGCTTGCACCCTCACGCCGGCCGCACTCCCGCCGCCGCCGAAACCTCGAACATCTCCGCCCGGCCTTCAAGCTCGGCGAACACCGCCGGATCGGCGCCGGTGAGGAACACCTGGCCGCCGAGGCGCGCAAGCGCGTCGTAGAGCGCGGCGCGGCGGCGCGGATCGAAATGGGCCGCGACCTCGTCGAGGAGAGTGAGCGGAGCGGTCGCCGACATCTCGGCGACCAGGCGCGCATGGGCGAGCGCCAGCCCGACGATCAGCGCCTTCTGCTCGCCGGTCGAGGAGGCGGCGGCCGGCGCCTGTTTCGGCCCGTGCCAGACCAGAAGATCGGAAAGATGCGGGCCGATGAGGGTGCGGCCGGCGGCGGCGTCACGGCGACGATTGTCCCGCAGGCTCGCCCGGTAGCTTTCTTCCGCCTCGAGCGCCGGCCCATTGTCGGTCATGGCTTCGATCTCGCCCTCAAGCGCGAGCTTCGCCCAGGGAAAGGGCGATGAATCGTCGCGTTCGGCGGCGATGAGCGCTTCGAGCCGGCGCACGCAGTCGAGCCGCGCCGCGGCGACCGCGACACCAAGCTCGGCGGCCTCGCGCTCGATCGCGTCGAGCCATTGCGGCGTTGCGCCCGCCCTCTTCCAAAAGCCGGTTGCGTCCGCGCAGCGCGCGCTCGAACTGGGAGACCCGCGCGCCGTGATTGGGGTCGATCGCAAGCACGAAGCGATCGAGAAAGCGGCGCCGCTCGCTCGCCGGCCCGGCGAACAGCGAATCCATCGCCGGCGTCAGCCAGACGAGACGCACATGGTCGCAAAAGGCGCGCGACGAGGCGACGGCGGCCCGGTCGATGCGGTTCACCCGCTCGGCCGCCTCGCCGTTTAAGCCCGGTTTCCAGCCGGAGCCCAGCTGATGAGTCTCGCCGTCCTCCTCGACTTCGATCGACAGCGCGAAGCCGCCCGAGCCGCCGACCCGCGCGCATGTCCCGAGCTCCGCCCGGCGTAAGCCGCGTCCAGGCGCGAACAGCGATAAAGCTTCGAGGAGATTGGTCTTGCCGGCGCCGTTCTCGCCGCATAGGACGACGAGGCCGCCTCGGATTGCGAGATCGAGCGCGGCGTAAGAACGAAAATCGTTGAGCATGACGCGCCGCACGCGAGGGCGCCGTCGGGCCTGGGGGGCGCCGTCAAGGCTGGTCATAAGCCAGGCCGTGTGCCACGTCCGGCGCCGCCGCGAAAGAGCGAAAGACAGGAGCCTTGCCGATGAAGTCCCTCGACGTCCTGATGCCCGCCAAAGGCATGGCCCTGATCGAAGATCAGATCAGCGCGCGGCTCAAGCTGCACCGCCTGTGGCTCGAGCCCAATCCCGACCTCTGGCTCGCCGAATGGGGGCCGCGAATCGGCGCTGTGGCGATGACCGGAGCGCACGCGCCGCTCGACGAAGCCTACATGCGCCAGTTCCCCAACCTCGAGATCATCTCGAGCTTCGGCGTCGGCTACGACAACATTGACGCCAAGGCCGCGGCGCGGCTCGGAATCATCGTCACCAATACCCCGGGCGTGCTCGACGACGAAGTCGCCGACACCGCGCTCGGCCTCATGATCATGACCGTGCGCCAATTGCCGCAGGCGGAGCGATATTTGCGCGCCGGGCAATGGGCGGCGAAGGGCGCTTTCCCGCTGAGCCCCTCGCTGAGGGGCCGCACCGTGGGCATTTTGGGGCTCGGCCGCATCGGCAAGGCGATCGCCGAGCGCGTTACCGCATTCGGGCTCCTTGTCGTCTATCATGGCCGGCACGCCCAAGCCGACGTTCCTTATCGCTACTATCCTTCGCTCACCGACATGGCCAAGGCGTCAGACGTGCTGATCGTCGTCGCTCCGGGCGGCAGCGCCACTCGCCAGATCATCAACGCCGAAGTGCTCGAGGCGCTGGGCGCCGACGGCGTCCTGATCAATATGGCGCGCGGCTCCCTGGTCGATGAGAAGGCGCTGATCGAGGCGCTGCGGAACAAGACGATCCTGGCCGCGGGTCTCGACGTATTCGAGAACGAGCCCAACGTGCCGCAAGAGCTCATAGCGCTCGACAACGCAGTGCTCCTGCCCCATGTCGGCTCGGCGTCGGTGAAGACGCGCCGCGCGATGGCCGAATGCGTGGTCGACAATCTATTCGCCTGGGCCGACGGCAAGCCGCCGCTGACTCCGGTGCCTGAGACGCCGTGGCGGGGTAAGTGGGCAAAGGCTGGTTAGGGGCCGCGTGTTCGGAGGAAGCGTCATTGCGACCCCCGGATCAAGTCCGGGGGGAAGCAATCCAGAGTTGTCGGGCGCCCTAGGTTCTCCTGGATCGCCACGTCGCTTCGCTCCTCGCGATGACGAAATCGAATCGCGTCATACCTTGAAGGGGCGAAACCGCCCAGGCCAACCATCGCTAGGCGGTATAGTTGGCGCTGTCGCCGCCGGTCACGTCGTAGGTCGCCCCGCTCACCATGTAGGCTTCGTCGGATGCGAGGAAGACGACCGCGGGCGCGACCGCCTCGGGCTCGATCCATGGGATCCCGAGCGGCGACTTCGCGCTGAGCTTCGTCTTCGCTTCGGCCTCCAAGACGCCGGCCGGCTGGGTGGAATCGAAATCGTCAACAGCCTGCGCGTAGCGCTGCCGGTGTCGCGTGAGAGGCGTGTCGATGAGGCCGGGGATGACGGCGTTGACGGTGATCTTGTGGACGCCGAGCTCGAGCGCCGCTGATTTCATCAGCCCGATGATTCCCCACTTGGAGGCGGAATAGGCGGCGCCGAATTTGGTCCCGTGCCGCCCTTGCGTGGACGAGGTGACGATGATGCGTCCGCCGCCGTTCTTGACCAGATGCGGCGCAACCGCACGGATGGCGTTGCAGGTTCCGGTCAGATTGACGTCGATCGTGTCCCGCCAGTCCGCATCTTGCCAGTCGAGGATCGGTTTGAACGCCTGGATGCCGGCGTTGGCGAACAGGATGTCTAGCCGGCCAAAGGCTGCGCGCGCCTCGTCGGCCGCCGCGCGCAGCGCGGCGAGATCGCGCTGGTCGAGGCGCGCTCCAAGCCAACGGGCGCCGGCGGCTTCGACCATCCGCCCCGTCTCCGCCAAGTCCTCGGGCGTGGCGGGCGCGACCTCGAGCGTCGAACTGACCGGTCCGGCGATGTCAACGCCCATGACATCGGCGCCCTCCCGGGCGAAGGCGACCGCCGTCGCGCGTCCGATGCCGCGGGCGGCCCCAGTCACGATGGCGGCCTTGCCGCGCAAACGGCCTCGGGTTCCCTGCAGATCCTGAGTTGTTGCGGCCATGATCCTCTCCTCGTCGTCCAGATGGGCTCACATTGGCGCCGGCAGCCAACCGATGTACGAGTGAGGCGTCAAGCAGGGCCGGGTTCCTCGTTCGCGAGGCTGGCCCGCGGGGATGTTTATCGAGGGGAGGTTATTGTGCCAGGAGATGTCTTTACGCGCCGCGCTGCGCTCATGGGTTTCGGCGCTCTCGCTGCCGCCGGCTTGAGCGGCTGCAACACGACGCCCATGGCAGGAGTCCAACCTGTCGCCGCCTCCGGCGCGATCGATGTCGATACGACGCCGTTGGTCGCTTATGTCGGCAATCCGACCGCGGGCTGGGTGCAGCAGTCCTTGCCAGGCGCGCTTGCCCGGGTTCTCGGGCCGGGCGTGGCTGGCGGGGTTCACGTGCGTGTCGACACACTCTATCTGGGCAACGGCGGCCCCGCCGATCCCGACCGGATGAGAGGCGTCGCGACGTTGGGGGGCAGGACGATCCACGTCCGGGCGAACTCGACCTATTGGCCAAGCCCGACCGATCAGGCGCTGCCGGAACAGGCGCTGCAGGGCCGGGTGCAGGCGCTGTCGGTCGCCTTCGCTTACCGGCTGAAACGCAAAATCCGGGCTTGAACTCGCTGGCCTGCTAGCCAGCGCATTCTGCGCGCGGCGCCTGCGTGTCGCGGCGCGTCTGACGCAGGCGGCCTAGAGTTCCCCGCGCTCGCGTTTGGTCTCGACGGCTTTGGCCGCCGCTTCCTTGCGATGGGGTTGCGGATGGACGCCGAGGTCGCGCCATGACGTCTCGGTAAGCTCGACATCATAATATTCGGCGGCCTTCTTGATATTGGCGAAGGCCAGCGCCCTGTCTTCATCAGATACGTCCGTGACCTGGTCGAAGCGCGCGACGGCGTTGCGGACGTGCTTCGCGTCGGTCAGCGGCTCCTTGCGCTGTTTCGGAAAGGCGAAGACGGTGTCGGGCAAGTCGCCTTTGGCCGTGAGCTGCCCATGCTTCTCATGAGGCGTCCAGGTCGCGTGCATCGGGAACTCCTTGATTCTGCCTCAGGCGCGGAGCACGCGCCATGGGGCGGCTCTGGTTAGAACCCGCAAGGGGCTGTTTTGTGTCGCAAGGTTCAGGGCGTGCTTGGGCATGGCCGTGCCTAGATCAACCGCCAGCCGCGCCGGGCGCGAGATATTGGACGCCGCCCGCGGGCCGGCGATAGAGCGCGAGCGTTGCGATCAGTCCGCAGACCGCCGCGAAGCTCATCCAATAGCCGGGCGCGGCTTTGTCGCCGGTGTGGGCGATCAGCCAGGTCGAAACCAGGAGCGACGAGCCCCCGAGCGTGGTCGCGAGGCTATAGGCTAGCGAAAAACCGGACGTGCGCACCGAAGCGGGGATGACCTCGGTCAGCGCCACGACCATCGCGCCGTTGTAGCAGGCGTAAATGAAGGACAGCCACAGCTCGACCATGAGCATCCGGTCGAAGGTTGGGGCCTTCACCAACCAAGCGAGCGCCGGATAGGCGGTCAGCAGGGCGAGGAGGGAGAAGGCGATGAGGATCGGTTTGCGGCCGATGCGGTCCGACATCGCGCCCGAGATTGGCAGCCAGACAAAGTTCGAAGCCGCGACCGCGATCGTCACCAGAAGCGCGTCGGACTGGGTAAGCTTGAGCACGCCCCTGCCGAAGGTCGGCGTGTAGATGGTGATGAGATAGAACGACACCGTCGTCATGATCACCATCGCCACGCCGCCAAGCACGGTCGGCCAGTTGGCGCCGAGGATGGCGAAGATCTCCGCGGTTGTGGGATGAACCTTCCGCGCCGCGAATTCGGGCGTCTCCTGCAGCTTGCGGCGGATCATGTACAGGAACGGCACGATCGCGCAGCCGATGAAGAATGGAATGCGCCAGCCCCAGCCCGAGGCCGCTTCCGGCGTCATCAAATTGGCGATCGCGTAGCCGAGCAGCGCGGCGAACACCACCGCGACCTGCTGGCTCGCCGATTGCCAGGAGACGTAGAAGCCCTTGGCGCCGGGCGTCGCCATCTCCGACAGATAGACCGAGACGCCGCCGAGCTCGACGCCTGCCGAGAATCCCTGCAAGAGGCGTCCCAGCACCACGAGCATCGGGGCGAGCGCGCCGATAGTCGCATAAGCGGGCACGAAGGCGATGAGGATGGTGCCGCAGGCCATGATCGAGAGCGTGACGATGAGGCCTTTGCGCCGGCCGATGCGGTCGACATACGGCCCCAATACGAGCGCGCCGATCGGGCGCATCGCGAACCCGGCCGCGAAACTCAAGAACGTCGCCATCAGCGAGGCGTAGGGGTCGTCGCTCGGGAAGAAGGTCTGCCCGATCTGCCGGGCATAGATGCCGAACAGAAAGAAGTCGTACATTTCAAGGAAATTGCCGCTGGTGACGCGCAGAACGGTCTTGGCTTTCTCGAAGCCTGTCTGGCCCATGGCGTTCCTTCCCGGCGGCGCTTTCCTCACGTGCAGCTTACGCGCGCCGTTTGCCTTGGCGCAAATGCGCCCGAGGCTGGGATAGCGGCGCGGCCTGTCACACGTATACTCACCGAGCCAATCGTGGAGACGCCGCCGATGGCCGACGCCGCCTTGTTCCGCCGCATCGCGCTCTCGTTCGAGGGGGCCGGAGAATATCCGCACTTTGATCGCCGCGCCTTCAAGGCCCGCGTCACCTTCGCGACGCTCGCGCCGGATGAACTCACCGCCAACATCAAATTCGCGCCGGACGAGCAGGCGCTCAAATGCGCGGTCGCGCCCGACGCCTTTGCGGCGCTCGACAACACATGGGGGCGGCGCGGCTGGACGCGAGCGACGCTTGCGGCTTTAAGCGAAGCGGAACTTAAGGCGGCGCTGGAAATGGCCTGGCGCCACGGCGCGGCGCCGAAAGCCAAGCCGCGCAAGCCGCGCTAAGGCTTGACGCGCCTCTGCGGCGACGTTTCCCCCATTGCGACCCCCGGATCACAGCCCGAGGGGAAGCAATCCATCGCCGCTGCGGCCGTCCTTCGGTCGTGGATTGCTTCGTCGCTCACGCTCCTCGCAATGACGTCAGGGTTCATTTCGCCATCACGGGGTTCGCCAGCTTCTCGCTCGCCTCCCACAGCTTCTTCGCCGCGGCGTCGTCCCGAGCCGCCGCGGATGGTTCGGTCAACTTGCGCTTGACGAAATATCCGCCGCTCGTGTTGGCGACCTCGGGCGAGGAGGCGAGGTAAATGATCGTGTCGGCGCCCTGTTCAGGCGAGATGAAGAACAGCTTCAGCACCGGCAATACACGGCCAACCCAGCCGCCGCTCAACTCGCCAAATCGGGTCGCGACGGCGCCGGGATGGAGGCAATTGGCCGTCACCCCCGCGCCGGCCAGCCGCCGGGCGAGTTCGCGGGTGAACAGGATATTGGCAAGCTTCGAGCGACCGTAGACTTTGAACCCGCTGTAGCCGTTGGCGCTCTGCAAGTCGCTGAAATCGAGGCTCACGCCCTGGTGAGCGGCAGACGAGGTGGAGACGATCCGCGCCGGCGCCGACGCGATGAGCCTGTCGCGCAGCGCCTCGGTCAGCACGAAATAGGCCATGTGGTTGAGGGCGAAGGTGAGTTCGAGACCCTCGGGCGTCACCTGCCGGTGGGAAAAGAGAGCGCCGGCGTTGTTGATCAGCACATCGATGCGCGGCTCGCTCGCGGCGATCGCCTCGCCGACCTTGCGCGTTTCCGCCATGCTCGAGAGATCCGCCAGATGAACGCGATGCCCGAGTCCCGGCGCTTTCGCTTCGAGCTTGCGCATCGTCGCCTGCGCGCGGCCTTCGTCGCGGGCGATGAAAACAATTCGCGCGCCCAATCCCGCAAGCGCGAGGACGGCGACTTCCCCGATGCCGGAGGTCGCGCCGGTGGCGACGATGGTCTTGCCCTTCATCAAACGATCCTTTGGTTCGCCGGAAACTTCCGCCATCTAATGGCGCTCAGCCGATGCAGAAAGAGGAGGCCCAATCAAATGCAAGCGACGAAGCGCGCCTGCGCGCCCCGGGTTTCCGGCGCCATCCGCCGGCGTTATGGTGATGGACGAAGGACCCAACAATGGCCAAAGACCAGCAGGGGCTGGCGTTCTCTGGCGCTCCCGAGTTCGGGCGCTGCGTTCGATCGCGCGATCGCCGATTATTATGGCCTGACTGGCGATCCGGTCGGCGCGCTCAAGTCAGCGCTCGCGCGCGATCCCGATTTCGCGCTGGGCGGCGTTGCGATCGCGGCGCTCTACATGATCGGCGGCTTTCGCGGCGACCATCCGGAGGTCGTAAGCGCGCTCCGCGCCGCCGAAGCGGCGATTGGGCGCGCCACGGAGCGTGAGCGGCGCCATTTCGCCGCCGCCGAGGCCTGGGCGCAGGGGCGAACGTCCCACGCGATCCTCGGCTGGGAGACGATCCTCAACGATCATCCCACCGACGCGCTCGCCCTGCGCGTGGCCCAGGACGCTTATTTCTTCCTCGGCCGGTCGGCAGCGATTCGCGACACGGCTGCGCGGGCGTTGCCGGCTTGGGATCGCGACAATCCGCTCACGAGCTTTGTCCATGGGCTTTACGCCTTCGGGCTCGAGGAGACCGGCGACCTCAAGCGCGCCGAGGATTTTGGCCGTCAAGCGCTCGCCCGCAATCCTCGCGACGCCTGGGCGACGCATGCGCTGGCCCATGTGATGGAGACCGCGAACCGCCATGAGGAGGGCGTGGCCTTTCTGAGGTCCACGCGAACGGATTGGGCGCACGCTCATTTCATGGCCCACCACAACGGCTGGCACCTCGCCCTGTTTCTGATCGAGCAGGGGCGGTTCGACGAGGTTCTCGCAGACTACGACCGCTTGACGGCGCCCAAGCTCGCTGACGACGCGACGCTCGACCGTATCGACGCCGCTTCGCTTCTGTGGCGGCTCGAACTCGAAGGCGTCGACGTCCGCGATCGCTGGGCGCCGGTCGCCGACGCATGGATGGCGCATGCCCACGACCATGTGCTCGCCTTCAACGATCTGCACTGCGCCTTCGCCGCCGCCCGCTCGCC
Organism: uncultured Alphaproteobacteria bacterium; assembly: GCA_963696665.1. Lineage (GTDB taxonomy): Bacteria > Pseudomonadota > Alphaproteobacteria > Rhizobiales > Beijerinckiaceae > Roseiarcus. The sequence goes on along the minus strand of CAVOLE010000008.1, from coordinate 27,110 downwards.
TGACCTCGACCACGCGATGCGCTTCGTCCGGTCGCTCGACGACTACGAGCGCGTTGGCTCAGGCGACAATCTGCAAGTGACGGCGGAGGTCGGCCGGCGCCTGATCGATGGCGCTCTCGCTTTCGGGGCGGGCCGCTATGCGCAGGCCGTCGAGGCGATCCTGCCGGTCCGGGGGCAGGCGATTCGAATCGGGGGCAGCCACGCCCAGCGCGACATCGTCAATCTGACGCTGATCGCAGCGGCCGAGCGATCTCATCAGTGGGGCCTGGCGCGAGCGCTCCTGGCCGAGCGCGTCCGCACCCGACCGACGCCGCGCACCAAAGCTCAGCATCGCCGAACGCTGGGCCATATTCAGCAGAAGCTGCGCCGATAGCGAATGGCTCCGCGGGGAGGTTGTTGCGGCCATGCAACACATTGAAGAAATGGGAATCTAATCCGCCAGACGCTCCCATTCCCCCGCTAGCCTCCGGCCGCGGACTGCGTTAAGGAAGGCTCAACGCATACGCTCTATTTTTATTCAATTGGGACAGCGTAGGCGTAGGGCTAGGGATGCAGGGGATCGAGGCTACATTCGACGACCTTTCGTTTGAGGACGGGGACACTCCTCAACGGGTTCTTCCGAAAATTGTTCCAGGCGGCGCAGCGGCATTGGCGCTCGCCGGGGCGGTTAGCGTCTGGGCGTTGCACTGGCTCGGCGCGGGGATTCCCGAAACTTTATTCTCCCGGTGGGCTCCGGTCTCGACCGTTTCGCCGGCCGTCTCGAAACCCTTCGCCGACATTGCCATTGACGCCAATCTGCTTGCTCAACTGACGGCGCCCGCGCCCGCAGCTCCGCCACAGCAAGTGGCGAGTCTCGAAGCCGCGCCGTCGGTTTCGTCCGCCCCGTTCCCGCTGCCGCGGCTCGAACCTTTTCCGCCCACTCCGGCGATCCCGCCGGCCGCGAGCGTGCCTCTGCCGCCAGAACGCGATGCGCCCGAGGTCAGTGAGACGGAAAGCTTCCCCTTGCCGCCGGTTCGTCCGCCTGGGTTCGGCGCCCCGACGCAGTCCACGGCGCCCGAGCGCCATCCGTGGCGCCCCAACGTGGCGGTCGCTCCGCCTTCCGCTCCGACCGACAATCGCAACGTCTTCGAGAAACTGTTGGGATGGGCGCATTCATCCTCGCCGGTCGCCGCTTCCACGACCCAAGCGCGCACCGCCGCCCAGCCGGTCGTCGCTCAGCAAAGGGAGCGAGAGTCACCCTTCGGCCTTGGCAGAGGCCCGCTGTTCAGCTTCCCGTCGCCCTTTGGCAATTCCGCCCCAACTTCCGGCTATGACCGGTATACCGCGGTCTATGACATCTCGGCGCGCGTGGTCTATCTGCCCGACGGAACACGGCTCGAAGCCCATTCGGGTCTCGGGGCGGCGCTCGACAATCCGCGCTACGTGGCCGAGCGCGCAGTGGGCCCGACGCCGCCGCATGTCTACGAGCTGACGCTGCGGGAAGGCTCCTTCCACGGCGTGCAGGCGATACGGCTCAATCCGGTCGGAGAAGGCGGCATCTACGGGCGCGCCGGATTGCTCGCCCACCCCTTCATGCTCGGCCCCAACGGCGACTCGAACGGCTGCGTGTCCTTCAAGGACTACAACGCCTTCCTGCGAGCCTATGAGAACGGGCAGATCAAGAAGCTCGCCGTCGTCGCCAAGCTCTAGGGTCGCATCCGCGACTCGACCCGCTTAAGACGCGTCGATCGGTTCTCCGCTCGCAGAAGCGGCCGGGCGACTGCGGCTTGCGCGTTGACGCGCCGAGCTGGCCGCGAGCATAGTTTTTATCAATCGGCAGTCGATTGACCTGGAGCCTTCCAGGCGCTGCTAAGACGGGGCCAGCTCGAATCGCCGCAAAAAGCGGCAAAACAGCGCGCGATCGTCCAGCCGATTGCGGCTGGCGCAAACGTCGGGCAATGTGGCGGGATCGGCGGGGGAAACGAAGGCGGGAAGCCTGAGCCATGTTCGCCTTGACTGCAGACCATCTCGCCGTCCGCGACATGGCGAAATCATTCGCCGACGCCCGTATCGCCCCCAATGCGCTGAGCTGGGACGAGACCGAGCATTTTCCGGTCGACGTGTTGCGCGAGGCGGCGGCGCTGGGCATGGCCGCGATCTACGTCGGCGAACAGCACGGCGGCAGCGGCATGACCCGCCTCGACGCGGCGTTGATCTTCGAGGCTTTGTCGACCGGCTGCCCGTGCGTCGCTTCGTTCCTTTCCATCCACAACATGGTCGCCTGGGTCATCGACGGCTTCGGTTCGCCGGAGCTCAAAAGCCGCTTTCTGCCTCGCCTCGCCTCGATGGAGCTCATCGCGAGTTACTGCCTGACCGAGCCGGGGTCGGGCTCCGACGCCGCGGCGCTGACTACCCGCGCCCGGCGCGACGGCGATGATTATGTGCTCGACGGGGTCAAGCAATTCATCTCGGGCGCCGGCGTCAGCGACCTCTATCTCGTCATGGCGCGCACCGGCGAGGGCGGCGCGAGCGGAATCTCCGCCTTTCTGGTCGACAATGGCGCGCCCGGCTTAAGCTTCGGCGCGAAAGAGAAGAAGATGGGCTGGCGCGCGCAGCCGACGCGTCAGGTGATCATGGAGGGCGTGCGCGTCCCGGCCGCCAATCGGGTCGGCGCCGAAGGGATCGGCTTCAAGATCGCGATGGCCGGGCTCGATGGGGGCAGGCTCAATATCGGCGCCTGCTCGATCGGCGGCGGACAATCGGCGCTCGACAAGGCGGTCGCCTATATGCGCGAGCGCAAGGCCTTCGGCCGTCGCATCGCCGACTTCCAGGCGCTGCAATTCCGCGTCGCCGATATTGCGACTTCGCTCGAGACCGCGCGCTCCGTGCTGTGGCGCGCCGCGAGCGCGCTCGATGAGAAGTCGCCCGAGGCGACGCGTCTTTGCGCCATGGCCAAGCAGACGGCGACCGACGTTGGCTTCAACGCGGCCAATGACGCTCTGCAATTGTTCGGCGGCTACGGCTATCTCGCCGATTACGGCGTCGAGAAGATCGTGCGCGATTTGCGCGTCCACCAGATCCTCGAGGGCACGAACGAGATCATGCGGGTGATCGTGGCGCGTGGGCTGATCGAGAATTGAGGGGTCGACTGGACGCCCGACCCATCGAGGCTCGGTGCGAGCGTTTTCAGTAACCACGAGGACGAACCATGAATACATCGATATTCTCTAGTCGCGCCCCACCGGCGAATGCGAGAACAGCCGCCGTCGCGCTCGCGGCGGCGGCGTTCCTGACGCTCGCGCTCACCCATTTTTCCGCGCCGCTTGCGCCTTTCGCCTGCTCACGCTCGCGCTCGCGGCTTTCGCGATCTGGGCTTTCTGCGACGAAATGGGAATGAGGAAGCCCCTCAACCGGGCGGCCTTCGTCTTTTTCGCCATCGCGGTCGTCGCCAAAGCCCAGATCGCGCTCGGCCTCGCGCCCGAGGTCGCGGGCCGCTACTAGCTGCTTTACGCCGCTTTCCTGCTTCTCGCGATGCTGCTTTGGTCGGTCGCGTTCCTGCATCGCCAGCGCGCTCTAAAACTGGTTGGCGCGGTCGGGGTGCTGGCGACCGCTTTTCCGATCGGCGCGATCCTCGTCGGGCATCTGGTCGTCGGCGTCGGCGCGGCGCTCGGCGTCAGCGCGATTTTGGCCGCGACCAGCGCGACCACGCCCTCTGACCTCGGCTTCGTCACCCTCGTCGAGCGCATATTCGCCCTCTGGGCCTATGTCGCCGCATGGCTCATCTGGCGCGGCCATATCGCCGCCCCGTCAGCCGAGCCGGCGCCGGCGCGGGCCTCGTAGCGAGAGCCGATCGATCGGGACGCCCGCGTCGCGAGGGGCGAGCGGGACAGTGGATATGGCGAAGCGCGGGTCGAGCGCCTGGACTCTTCCTTGTTCAGCGCCAGGACGCCGTTCGCCCGTGACAAATCCTTGCGGGAAAGCAGAAACGGCGTTAAGCTCGCCCCATGATCGATTCCGCGCCGCAGAACCCTAGAACGGTCGAGCCGGCTCGCGCCCGGGCGGCTTCAATGGCCAGAGGGCGCGTGAAATCCTTGTCGGCGAAAATCCCGTGTAACTCATTGATAAGTCTGGATTTCAGACGAGAGAATCCAAGGAAATCCAAGCTTTTCCAACCCCTGAAATCTTGGGATTCTAAAGCGAAAGAGCCGGGAATCAAGAAATCCCAAATCGCCCCGTCCGCGAGCGCGACCGGCGGCCGAAGGACAGCCACGACCAAGCCGCTTCACACGACCGCCCGCGACGCGAGGTGAGCGCCGAGCACGAGCAGGCCGCCGAAGAACACCCGCCGGAAGGTCCGCTCGCTGAACCGGCCGCGCACGGCGCCGCCTGCCGCCAGACCGAGAAGCACAGGCGCGAGCGCGGCGGTCGAAGCGCCGACGTCTCCAAGCGCAAAAGCGCCGCCTGCTGCAAGCGCGGCCGCCAAAGCGACGGTGGAGACCGTGAAGGAGAGGCCCAACGCCTGGATCAGCTCCTCCTTGCCCAGTCCCAACGACCCGAGATACGGCACGGCGGGGATAGCGAACACGCCTGTCGCGGCGGTGGCGAGGCCGGTCAGAACCCCGATCAGAGGACCGAGCCACCATTCGGCCGAAGGCGGCGCTGAGAAGCGCACCGAGGTAAGGCCCAGCCCGGCGTAAAGCATCAGCATAAGCCCGAGCGCGACGGCGGCTTGCTCCGCATGGCTTCCGGTCAGCAACCCTGCGCCTGCGAGGGTCCCGAGAATCACGCCCATGAGCATGGGCCAAAGCCGTTGGGCCAGCCGCCTGAAGCTCGGGCCCGCCGCCACTTGCCAGACATTGGTTACGAATGACGGCACGATCAGGAGCGAGGCGGCTTTGGCGGGCGCCATGACCAGGGTCAGCAAGCCCATCGAGACGGTCGGCAGCCCGAGCCCGATCACGCCCTTCACGAAACCAGCGAGCAGGAACGTGACGGTCGCGACGGCAAAGGGAAGGGGTTGGATGGAGGGCATCGCGCCGAGATTGTGAGTGAGAACCGGCTCCTTTGCGAGGCGTCGCCCAACACCGCGGCCACCGATCATTCGCCGCGACGTGCGGTGCTAGCGGCGCCCCTTCAACCGATCAAGCCTGCGCCGGCGCGCGTAGGAGTTCAGACCGGGCGGGTCAGTGGATAGCCGCGCCCGGCGTAGTCGAAATCCTGCAGCTCCTGGCGCTGAAGATCGCGCTGAATTGGCGCAGCGCCGTAAGCGCGAATCTCCTGAATTCGAAACGACTCTGGCTCGAAGACGAACCAGTCCACGCCGCGAAGCACACGCCCCTCTTTGTCGAACTGGGTCCACTCGAGCACGCCCTCGCGTCGATCTGCATCGGCCCCCGGCGCCAGAGCCTGCACAAGCGAAGGATGCTGACGAGCCAGACGAGGCCCGCCAAAAACGCCTCTCCTTTTGCACATCCGCATTCGGACACAAAGTGCTAGTTCTCAGACGCCTTGTGCTGAGGCTTTCTTCCAGCGCTGGCGACCCGGGAGGACTCATGTCGAACATCGCATTCATCGGCCTCGGCAATATGGGGCTCCCGATGGCCGCCAATCTCGTCAAGGCGGGCCACGCGGTCATCGGCTTCGATCTCGTCGACGCGGCGAAGACGGCGGCCGCCGCGTCCGGCGTCGCCATTGCAGCAAGCGCCCGCGAGGCCGTCGCCCAGGCCGATACGGTCGTGACCATGCTGCCGGCCGGCAGCCATGTTCTCGCGGCTCACGCGGACCTTCTGCCAGCGACGTCCAAGGGCGTCCTCGTCATCGATTGCTCGACCATTGACGTCTTGAGCGCGAGACAAGCGCATGAGGCGGGCGCCGCGGCGGGCGTGCTGACGCTCGACGCGCCAGTCTCAGGCGGCGTGGGCGGCGCGACCGCAGGCACCCTCACCTTCATGTGCGGCGGCTCGGATGAAGCATTCGCGCGCGCGAAGCCGATCCTGGAAAATATGGGCAAGCGCATCGTCCATTGCGGCGGGGCGGGGGCGGGGCAGGCCGCCAAGATCTGCAACAACATGATCCTCGGCGCGACCATGATCGTCACTTGCGAGGCCTTCGCGCTGGCCGAAAAGCTGGGGCTATCGGCGCAGGCCTTGTACGACGTCGCCTCCACGGCATCCGGCCAGTCGTGGTCGCTCACCACCTATTGCCCAGTGCCGGGGCCGGTTCCCGCTTCCCCCGCCAATCGCGACTATAAACCCGGATTTGCCGCGGCTCTCATGCTCAAGGATTTGCGCCTCGCGCAGGAGGCGGCGTCGAGCGTCGCGGCCTTAACCCCACTCGGCGCCGAGGCCGCGCAGCTCTACGCTCTCTATGTTGCGGCCGACCACGGCGGCGACGATTTCTCGGGGATCATCAATTTTTTACGCGGGGCGATGAAGAAACCCTAGACCTTTTTGCGTCACGACATAGTTCTAGGCTGAGGACGCGGCGATGCTGGCCGACCAACGGGAGGACTTTCCCATGCGTGTTTCGATCAAGAAGAGCCTAGTTGCGGCCATAGCTGCATTCGGGATGGCGACGGCGGTCGCCACGGCGCCAACCCCCGCCGTGGCCCAATGGCATGGCGGCGGCGGTTTTCATGGCGGCGGCTTTCATGGGGGCTTTGGCGGAGGAGGTTTTCGCGGCGGCGGTTGGCGCGGCGGCGGCTGGGGCGGCGGGTGGCGTGGCGGCGGCTGGGGCGGCGGGTGGCGTGGCGGCTGGGGTCGACCCGGCTGGGGCGGCGGCTGGGGCTATCGGCGCGCGGGTTGGGGATGGGGCGGCGGTTGGGGCGGTTGTTGGAATTGCGGCTGGGGCTGGGGCGGTTGGGGTTGGGGTTACGATCCGGGCTGGGCGATCGCGGCGGCGACCGTGCCCATCGGGGTCGCGATCGCTTCGCAGCCGGCCTATGGCGGCGGACCCGGTTGCTGGGTGAGGAGGCGGGTGTGGACGGCGCGCGGCCATTATCTCGGCCGGCGGCTCGTAAACATCTGCTACTGAGCCTGATCGCGGGTCGGCCGACCGAGCCGGCTTCAGGTAAAGAAAAATTGAAACTAGTACTCTGAAGCCCGCATCCTGAATGTTTGTTCAGCATATACTATGAGCATCCAATTCAGGAATTGCGTGGTACGCTGCCGTCTGGAGACAAAACCCGCCTCGCCGCCCAAACGACGCGCAGCCGTCAAACCGCTGCCGGAATTCGAGGGCAAGTTAACAAACACGCCGCGGTTCGGTCCTTTGTTCCCGGCGGCGACTGGGTTCATCCGGCGGCGGGACCGTCGGTCCATACGGAGGCTCATGATGGTCAGGATTTCGAAGACGATCGTCGCCGGGATCTCGGCGCTTGCGATGGCCGCGGCTGTTGTTGTGCCGACGACTCCGGCGTCGGCCGGCGGCTGGCGCGGCGGCGGTTTTCATGGCGGCGGCTGGCATGGCGGAGGCTGGCACGGCGGAGGCTGGCACGGCGGAGCCTGGCATGGCGGCGGCTGGCACGGCGGCGGCTGGGCAGGCCGCGGCGTCTGGCATGGCGGCTATTGGCGCGGCGGTCGCTGGTACGGCGGCTGGTGGGGCCCGGCGGTGGCTGCGGGCGTGCTAACCGGCGCGGCTATCGCCACCTATCCCTATTGGGGCGGCGGCTATGGGTATGGCGGATATGGTTATGGCGGCTGCTGGCAGTATCGGCCGACCTATGACGCTTATGGCAATTTCCTCGGCCAGCAGGCCGTCAACGTCTGCTGACGATCGCGCGCTCGCGCTTTCAAGAAGGGCCTCGCGCAAGCGGGGCCCTTTCATTTGGGCGCCGGCGAGAGGACGCCGCCGGTCATCGGCTTTGGGGCGCCAGTCGTGGTCGGAAAGGAGATCGGCAGGCCGCGCCGCGAACGCAGAGCGCAATAGGCGAAACATTGCGCCTCGATGCTATCGCCGTCGAAACCAATCGCCTCGACGGGCTCGACCTTCACCTCCAGCCGCTCGGCGAGCCGTCGCATGAGGTTCGGGTTTCGCCGGCCGCCGCCCCCGACCAGCCATCGCGCCGGCGTGCTCGGGACATGCTTCAGCGCCGCCGCCGTCGATTCGACCGTGAACGCGCCGAGCGTCGCCGCGCCATCCGCGTCGCTCAGGCGCTTGACGCAGGCTGCAGCGGCGTTGAAGTGGTTGCGGTCGAGCGATTTGGGCGCCGGGCGGTCGAAATAGGGATCGCCCATCAGCGTGGCGAGCGCCGCCATGTCGACGCGCCCGCTTGCGCCCAAGGCCCCGTTTTCGTCGAACGCCAGCCCGCGCCTGAGAATAAGAAAGTCGTCGATCAGCGCATTGGCGGGGCCGGTGTCGAAGGCGATGATCTCTCCCTCGGGCCCGAGATAGGTGACGTTGCCGACCCCGCCCCAGTTGAGAATCATCAGCGGCCGCTCGAGGCCCGCCGCCATCGCCGCGTGATAGATGGGCGCGAGCGGCGCGCCTTCGCCGCCCGCCGAGACGTCGGCCGAGCGAAAGTCCGAGACCACGTCGATCTTGAGCGCCGCTGCGGCGCGCGCGCCGTCGCAGAGCTGCCGCGTCAGGCCTGCGCGGGGCCGATGCAGAATGGTCTGGCCGTGCAGGCCGACGAGGGCGACGCGCTCGCGGGGAACCGAAAACCGCTCGAGAAACGCCTCGACCGCCGCGACATGCGCGTCGGTCACGAGCCGCTCGAGCTCGAGCTGCGGCGCCTGGGCTTCGCTCAGGTCGGCGACCACCGCGCGCAGCCGCTGCGCGACTGCGAGCGGGTAGGGAAAGGTCGCCGAGGGTCCCGTCTTGAGCTCAGCCTCGCCGTCGCTCTCGATCAGCGCCACGTCGATCCCGTCCATTGAGGTGCCGCTGATGACACCGATCGCGGTCGAAATTCCCTCCCCCCTGCGGGGAGAGGGCTGGGGTGAGGGGGCGGGCGCCAAGTGAGCGTCGACGGGCGCTCGACTGCCTCGCTCAGTCACCGTTTTCGCTCTGGTTGGCGCCCGGCGTCCACAGCACATCCGACCTGCCGAAATCGTTGGCCGCGCGCGCGGCGACGAACAGATAATCGGACAGCCGATTGACATAGGCGAGCGCAGCCTCGCCGACTTCCTCCCCCTCGATCTCCTTGAGCGCGACCATGGCTCGCTCGGCTCGCCGGCAGATTGCGCGCGCCTGATGCAAGGCGGCGGCCGCCGCCGTCCCGCCCGGCAGCACGAACGAGCGCAGCGGATGGAGCTTTGCGTTCAAGGCGTCGATGGCGTGCTCAAGCGCTTCAACTTGAGACGGCGCGACGCGGAGGACCGCGCCCGGCGCTTCGTGCGCTTGGCGCGGAACGCAGAGGTCGGCGCCCAAATCGAAGAGATCGTTCTGGATGCGCATCAGCACCGGCTCGATCGCAAGATCGGCGGAGTCGCTATTATTGCGCACCGCGAGGACCGCGAGGCCGATCGCGCAATTCGCCTCATCGACTTCGCCCATGGCTGTGACGCGCGCGTCGCTCTTCGAGCGTCGCGACCCATCCCCAAGCCCCGTCTCGCCCTTGTCCCCGGTGCGTGTGTAGATGACGTTGAGCTTGACCATGCGTCTCCCGCGTAGCGTGGCGCAGCGCCCGCGTCCACTCCGCCTGCCTCAATTGACCCTGCGGTCACGTCCTTTCCAATAGGGCTCGCGCAATTCGCGCCGAAGGATCTTCCCTGTGGCGTTGCGCGGGATCAGGTCGACGAAATCAACCGACTTCGGAGCCTTGAAATGTGCGATGCGCCCGCGCGTCCAGGCGATGAGGTCAGCCGCGTCTGCCGGCGCTCCGGGCTTCAAGACGATGAGCGCCTTCACCGTCTCGCCCCATGTGTCGTCGGGGACGCCAATCACGGCCACGTCGGCGGTTGCCGGATGGCCGGAGAGCGCGTTCTCAACCTCGGCCGGATAGACGCTCTCGCCGCCCGTCCGGATCATGTCCTTCACGCGGTCATAGATGAAGACATAGCCGTCCTCGTCCATGTAGGCGGCGTCGCCGGTCAGCATCCAGCCGTCTTGGATCGCGGCCGCGGTCGCTTCAGGCTTGTTCCAATACCCTTTCATCACCACGGGAGAGCGGATCACGACTTCCCCAAGCGCGCCGCGCGCGAGCTGCCCCCGTCCTCCCCGACGATCTTGAGCTCGAGACCTGGCCAGGCGATTCCGCAGGAGCGCACCTTCCCCTTCGCCGGATCATGATCCCCATGAGAAAGGAACGTGCCCGCGCCGCATGTCTCCGTCATGCCGTAAAGCTGAACGAACTCGCAGCGAAAACGGGCGGTCGCGCGCTTGAGCAGGTCCTCGGAGACGGGCGAGGCGCCATAAGTGAGCGTGCGCATGCTCGAGAGGTCGGCGCTCTCGATTCCCGGGGCCTGCATCAGCATCTGAATGAGCGCGGGCGCGAGGAACGCATGATTGATCCGCTGCTTGCCGATCAGATCGAGAATGAGCTGCGGCGCGGCGTCCCTGAGGATCGCCGACCGCGCGCCGCTCGCCATAGCGATGAGCGCGATGTTGGCGCCCGCAACATGGAAGAACGGCATCGCCGCGAGCACCGTGTCGCCGGGTTCATAACTCAGGCCGCCCGAAGCCATCGTAAGCTTGAAGGCCGTTAGGTAGTTGCGATTGGTCAACCGGACCCCTTTGGGAGCGCCGGTGGTGCCCGAGGTGTAGACCTGGATGACATCATCCTCCGGGTCTGCCTCAAGCCCCGGATCGCGGGGCTCCGCGTCTTCAATCCACCCCTCGAGCGATTCGTAGCCGTCACGGTCAAAGCCGAGAGCGATCATCCGAGGTTTCGCGGCGAGCGAGGCGACCGCCTGGTCGGCCAGATCCACGACATCCGGGCCAACCATGAAAATGCTGGCGCCGCTGTCTTCGATGAGGCGCGTGATTTCGGGGGCGGCGAGGCGAAAGTTGAATGGCGTGAGCGTCGCGCGCGCTTTGCACGCGCCAAGCAGGCAGGGCAGGAAATGTTCGTCATTCTTGCCGAGATAGGCGATCCGCTCCTGCGTTCGGACCCCCGAGGCGATCAGCGCGTTGGCGATGCGCGAGGCCATCGCGTCGACCTCGGAGAACGTCGCCGTTTTGCCCTCGAATATGAGCGCTGGCGCGCCGCCGCGACGGAGAGCCTGCACCCGCGGCACATCCGCCACGCAGGCGAGGCCCTCGAGTTCGATCATCGCGTTTCCGTCCGCTGGCTGTACGGCGATGTCCAACATACCAAACGATTCTCGCCGACGGCCTTGCTTTTCATCATTATGCGCGGCTTTTGCGGCCGCGCAATCCGTCATGCGGCCAGGCGATAAAATCACCGCCGGTCGCGTACGAGCTTCCAGAAAATCACGGCCGAGCGACTGAAGAACTCGGTCGCAAGCAAAGCGCCTGCACGTCGAGCCGCTTTACGGCCCCGTGTCCCGCTTGATCAGACGTTCGAGGTAGTCACGCTCATCCACCGCGCGGTTGGGATCGGCAAGGCGGCGGCGCAGCTCCTCCATGACCCGGCGCGCGCGCTCGGCGGCGTTCGCCGTCCCCTTGAGCGGCCCATCCTCACGACCTTTATCGCCCTCCGCTCCGCGGCCGAGGGGGTCGTCGCTCGGCATTTCGCCCGGCCGGGACCTGCGCGCGACATAATTGCCCCTCCCGTTGCGGCCCTTGCCCTGGCCACCTTGGCCGTCCATCTGCTTCTGCAACCCCTGGGCGCCGTCGCGCAAAGCCTCGAGCGCGCGGCCCTGCGCATCGACCGCGGCGCCCTTGCCGCTCTTCCCGCTCTGGCCGGCTTTGCCCTGACCGCCCTTGCCCTTGAGGTCCCCTTCCGCTTCCTTCATGTCGCCTTGCGCGTCGTCGAAGCCCTTCTCGCCCTTCATGCCTAAGCTCTTCAGCTTGCGCTGCAATTCGGCCAAGCGGTCGCGTAGCTCCTGCTGGCGATCTCCAAGCTGCGGTTGACCCTGTTGGCTCTGGTCAGCTTGGTCCTGATTCTGTTGGTCGGACTGATCGGAATTGTCGCCCTGGTCGGGCGCGTTCGAGCCGTCCTGGTCCTGTTGTCCCTGGGAGTCCTGCTGATCCGGCGACGATTGGTCGCGCTGCGCCCGCTTGCGCGCTCGGTCCTTCTGGTCGCTTCGGAACGTGTCGTCGCGCAAAGCCTGCTGGTCGCGAAGGAGTTTTTCGAGCTCGCCGATCTGCTTGTGCATTTCGCGTTCGGCCGGGCTTTCCTGGCCGTCCTGCGCACTGCGCATGTTCTCGAACATCTCCTGCATCTGGTCGAGCATGGCTTGCGCGTCTTCGCGCGAGCCGTTGCGCGCCGCGTCCTCCATCTGGTCCATCATCTTGTTCAGATCTTGCGACCGAGCGTTCTGGTCCTCGGGACTGCTTTCTGGCGAGTTGCGCGCCATCTCGCTCATGAAGCGGTTGGCGGCCTCCCGCAACTGCTGCATGAGCTTCTTGATTTCCGCATCGCTCGCGCCGCGCTGCAGAGCTTCGCGGAGCGCCTGCTCGGCGGCGCGCAGGTCGCGCTGGGCCTGCGTGGCGTCGCCGTTCTCGAGCTGCTGCGCCATCGCCCACAAGAGCGCCGCGACGTCAAGCAGATCGGCGTCGGTGTGGGCGTGCTCGAGCGAGGTCTTGGCCTGCTTGAGACCGAGATAGATGTTGGCTGGCGTGTCGAACAATTCCGGCGCGACCGAGAGTCCAGCCAGCGCTGTCGCGACGCGTTTGGGCTCATGATCCGGGTCCATGACCAGGTTGCGGCGCTGCTCGACGAGAGCGCGGGCGAGCGGATTGTGGAAGATCCGCTGCGGCAGCGTCACTTCGATTGGCGCGCTCTCGCCGGTCTTGCCCGAGATGCTGACTGCGCTGAGCCGCATCGTCACCTTGGCCCCCGCCCACGGGTGCTCCGAGAGGTCGACAGTCGTACGCCCGTTACCGACGCCATTGTCAGTCGGCGGCAGCTGCAGGGCCACCTGCGGCGGGGGCGCGAGCGTACGGGGGGCGGGACCGGGCCCTTCGTGGGAACGGGCGAAGTCCGCGCGCGCGCTGGCGAGCCCAAATCGATCCTGCGTCCGATAGGCGAGCGTCAGCGTGCCGCTGAGATTGGCGCGAGGGTCTTCGGTTGAGACAATCGTCGGAACGCCAGCCGGAGTGACGGCGAGGACCGCGACCGCCACAGGTTGGCCGCTGCGCAGAATTGTCGCCTTGCCGGACCCATGGATGGTCCACCGCTTTTCGGTTGGAGCGCTCGCGGCTGAAGCGCTGGCAGCGGGGCGCTCGCCGGCGCGGCGGCTTTCTGATTCGTCGCGGCGCTCGTAGCCGTTTGGTTTTTCTGTTCTGCCGGCGCGATGCCCCCTTCGACGCGCGTGCCGACAACGCTCGGATCGCCGTGCACCACCAGAACCGAATCTTCCGGAACAGTCAGCGTCTGCGGATCGGCCGTCTTGAAATCGATGACCAGCGGCGGCTGACCGGCGTAGGGCGGCGGGTCGATCCACGCGTCGATGCGGCTCGCCGCCACGGCTGTGCCGGCCTCGTCGCTGCGCCAGTCGAAAGCGGAGGCGAAGCGACCGTACATCTCAGGTCCGGCTACGACCGCCGCTGCGAAGGCAAGCATCGCCACGCCGAAGCGCAGCGCATAAGGGTCGCGCGCGGCCATGCCGGGCGAGGGCGGGGAGACGCGGATGGCGTCCACTTCGCGCTCGAGCCGCGCCCGATGGGCCGCCCAAAGGGCCTCGGTCGCCGGGTCGCCATGGTCGTTGGCGAGCGAGTTGGCGAGCGACGAGGCGGGGCGATGGCTCACCTTGGAGTCCCGATCGAGCCGGGCCAAAGCGTCGCGCGCCGCGGGCCGCCGCAATCGCACGAGCGGCGAAAGAGCGACTCCGGCGCCGAGCGCGAACAGGACGACGCCTGCGATGCGAATGACCCGCGGCGCGAACTGCCAGGCGCCTGCCCATGAGGCCGCGAGGAACAGGATCAAGACCGCAAGCGCGAAGACGAGCGGCGGCCACACGCGCTCGACCACAAGCGCGCGTCGCGCCAAGACCACGAGCGCCGCGAGCCGTCCGCCGATCGATGGGTTGTCCGAGTCCTTCACCGCGATGCCGTGATCCGTCTTAGAAATGAGTTAGATTGTGCGCGAAGCCCTTCCGCGCAAGTTTCAGGCCAAAGCGACGCAAAAGGAACGCCCGGCTCTGATTCCAGTTCCCGATAACCCTCACTTCAACCACGGCGGAAGTGTGTCGAGGCCGATCAATTCCTCATAAGTCCGCCTCGGCCTCACAACCGCATAGTCTGCGCCTTTCACCAGCACTTCGGGAATGAGAAGGCGGGTGTTGTATGTCCCTGCCTGGACGGCGCCATAGGCGCCGGCGCTCATCACCGCGATCAGGTCGCCCGCGGCAAGGTCGGGCAGGTCGCGGTCGAGCGCGAGATAATCGCCGCTTTCGCAGACCGGGCCGACCACGTCGCTTCGCGAGAGATGAGCGTTGGGCTGCGGCTCTTTTACCGGCAGGATCTCGTGGTGCGCGTCGTAAAGCGTGGGCCGGACAAGATCGTTCATCGCCGCGTCGACGATGACGAAACGCTTGTTCTCGCCCTTCTTGAGATAGATGACCGAAGCGACGAGCGCTCCAGCATTGCCGACAATGGCTCGGCCCGGCTCCAGGATCACCTGGCAGCCGAGCGCCGCCGTTCGCTTCGCGACGACTTTGGCGTATTGCTCCGGCGAGGGCGGCGGATTATTGTCGTTGCGATAAGCAATGCCGAGCCCGCCGCCCAAGTCGATATGCTCGATATTGTGCCCGTCGGCTCGCAGCGTCTGCACGAACTCGGCGAGCAGAGCGAAGGCGTCATCGAACGGCTGAAGGTCGGTGATCTGCGAGCCGATATGCATGTCGACCCCGTGGATGCTCAAGCCCGGAAGGGTGCGGGCGTAGGCGTAGACGCCGCGGGCGCGCGAGATCGGCACGCCGAACTTGTTCTCCGACTTGCCGGTCGCGATCTTGGCGTGGGTCCGCGCATCGATGTCGGGATTGACCCGGATGGCGATCGGCGCAATGGCGCCGCGGCTTGAGGCGGCGCGCGAAAGCGCCTCCAGTTCCGGCTCCGACTCGATGTTGAAGCAGAAGATTTTCTCGGTCAGCGCAAGGTTCATTTCCGCCAGCGTTTTGCCGACTCCAGAAAAGATGATCCGCTCTCCGGGCACGCCCGCGGCCAAAGCTCGCCTCAGTTCCCCCTCGCTGACCACGTCCATGCCCGCGCCGAGCTTGGCCAGCGTCTCCAGCACGGCCTGATTCGAATTGGCCTTCATTGCATAGGAAATGAGCGCATTCCGACCAGCGAACGCGTTCCGAAACGCCCCGAAACTCTCAGCAATCGCGGCGCTCGAGTAGCAATAGAAGGGCGTCCCGACAGCTTCGGCGATCGCCGCCAAGGCGACGTCCTCGGCGTGAAGCGCGCCGTTGCGATAGGTGAAAAAACGCATGGGTTTGGGTGGCTTATTTCAGCAGGAAATCGAGGAAGAACGGCTTCTTCGGCGGAACGATCGGGGGAATTGACGGCTTGGCCAGGATGTTCATTTGGTTCGGGTTCGAGCTCGTATTGGCGGGTTTGGGCGGCGCGTTGGGGTCGGGCGGCGGCTCCAGCGCGCCATATTTTCCGCAACCCGCCAGGCAAAGCGCGAGCAGGGCGGCGAGCGCCTTCAAGCGCGCGCGCGAGCCAAAAGAACACGAGAATTGAACGGCCACCAGCGACTCCGAACGGTCGCCGGCACTATACAGAAACCGCGAGCGGAGGCGAGGCGGCGTCCGTGTCCCCCGGCAACCGGGAGGGGCCTTTACGTGCTCACCGACGCGGGCCGCCTGAAAGGGAGCTCAATGCGGCGATCCCAATGGCGAGAAAGACGATAATTACCACCAGAACAAGCCAGATCAGGTGCACTTCGCTCAATTGGGGCTCCGACGAATTTTCTGGACCGATTCTGGAACCCTCGATGCGCTTTGTATATGCGTATTTCAACCCTGTTCGGCCCGGGGGCCGGTCGTCCCGTTGGCGATGACGTCGCCTTGACGTGCAAGCGGGGCGCCTTTTGGGGCGCCCCGCTCACGAAGATTTGGCTAAGAGCCGCCGCCGCTCTTTTGAAAGGTCAGTCGCGCGGCGGAGCGGGCGGCGGGGTTTGCGTATCCGGCTCGGAGGAGCGGCCGCGCCGCTCGGCCATGAACTGATCGAACTCGGCCCGGTCCCTGGCGAAGCGCAGCCGGGCAAGAAAATCCTTAAACTCCCGCTGCTCCTCTTCGAGGCGCTTGAGCGTCTCGGCGCGATAGTCGTCGAAGGCGCGGTTGCCGCTCGTCGCCGGGCCAAACCATTCGCCGGCGCCTTTGAAGCGATCCACGCGGTCCCGCACCTTGTCCATTTTGTCCTGCAGGCGGGTCATCTTGCGATCCCACCGGTCCCGGCCGTGATCCCTGTCAAACATCGGCTGCTCCCCTGCGTAAGAGAGATGGCGCCAGCAGCCGAACTTCCCTCGCCCGAGAAAGAGGGCCAAGAGCACGAGGCCGATCGGCCACCACCACATGAACCCCAAAACCGTCAGAATGATTGGCATGGCGCATCCTCGCGTGTGAATGTAATGAACATTTACTTTGAGATCGCTTTGCTGTCAAGCCGCTTCGGTTCGCGACCGCGATCGCGCCGGCGGAAGATCCTCACGGCCCCGCGTTCACGCCTAGCCCTCGCAGATAGACCAGCACATGCGCCTCGAGGAGTTCCGCCGGCGACATCGGCAGCGCCCGCTGCGCGCCGTCGGCCCGCCCGAATAGCGACGCCACGCCATGGGCAATGGCCCAGATGTGGAGCGCGACCATGAGGGCAGGGGGCCGGCCTGCCGCGGGCATCGTGGCGCAGATCGCCTCTGCGGCGCTGCGCAAGACAGCGAAAGCGCGCTCGCCTGCGTCCCGCAGCGCAGGGTTGGCGCTCGCCGGAACGCCAGCTTCGAACATCGCCGAATAGAAGGCCGGCTCTCCGCGCGCGAAGTCGAGATAGGCCTTGCCGAGTTGCTCCAACGCGGTGAAGGCGTCGGGGCGCCCGCTGTCCCATGCGCGCTTAAGCGCCGCCTCGAACTGCTCGAAGCCACGCAAAGCCACGCTCGCCATGAGCTCGTCGCGGTCGCGGAAATGCCGGTATGGCGCCGCGGGGCTAACCCCGGCGAAGCGGGCCGCCTCGGCGAACGTGAACCCGGCCGTCCCCTTGGTCGCGATCAATTCGAGCGCCGCGCGGATCAGCGCCTCGCGCAGATTGCCGTGATGGTAGCCGCGCGGGCCATCGCGCTCGCCGGGCTTGTCCTTCCAGCTCATGTAATGAGTGTTTACATGGCGGCGGCCAAAGTGTCGATGCTATTCATGTCCGCGCTCGACGCCGATCGCGACGGCCGCGGCGCCTTTGAGGTGACGCGAGGCGTGGGCGACGCTCTTGGCGTGTGAGCTGGCTCGTAGGTCTGTCTGGCCACCGGTCGCGATAGGGGTAAGTCCCCCAAACGGCTCGGCCCGCCTCTTGTCCGCCGAGAGAGGGTAATGATAGTCGTCTCGTTCAGGGGGAATGACCCATGAACAGGAAGCTAAGTCTCGCGGCTTTCGTGGTTGCCCTGGCCTGCGCGTGCACGCCTGCGGCCGCCGCCTATACGGCCATTTTTGCGTTTGGCGACAGCCTTTCGGACGCCGGCAACCTTTATTCCGAATCCGCGGGCGCGATTCCGCTCGCGCCCTATGTCGGCGGCCATTTCAGCAATGGCCCGACCTGGGTGGAGGATCTGTCGCAAATGCTGGGCCTTGGCCCGATGAAGCCATTTCTCACGTCTAACGACGGAACCAATTACGCCTTCGGGGGCGCGCAGACCGGGCCGACCGACATCAATCCGTTCGACCCGAACAGCCCGATCCACATCGATCTTCCCGACCAGCTCAGCGCATTTAATCTTGTGGATCCGAATCCAGTCAAAGGCGCGCTCTATACGCTCGACATTGGCGCCAATGACATCATGAACGCGTTGGGGGAATTCGTCGGGGGCAAGATCTCGCTGCCCGAAGTTCAGACGGTTGTCTCCCAGGCCGAGACCAACACGATCGACTCGGTCAAGACCCTGGTTCGGCTTGGAGCGCAATCGTTGCTGTTCTACGAGGTGCCGAACCTGGGGCTGACCCCGCGCTTCGACGGCACGGCGCTTCAGGCTCTCGCGAGCGGCCTGGCGGCATCGTTCAACGTCTCGGTGCTCGAGGGTCTCACGCAGCTGGATGGACTGAAGGTCTTTACCCTCGACACCTACGATCTGCTCGGAGAGATCAAGGCTGATCCGTCCCAGTTCGGCTTCGCCAACGTGACCGATCCGTGCTGGACCGGCAGCTTCACCGATCCCAACTCAGGCACGCTTTGCTCGCCGAACCTGGACGACCAAAACCAGTTTCTTTTCTGGGACGACGTTCACCCGACCGCCGCCGGCCATCTCTTGGCGGCAAAATTCGCCCTCACAGCGCTCAATGCGGTCCCCGAGCCCTCGACCTGGGCGATGATGCTGGTTGGCTTCGCGGGCCTTGGCTTTGCGGGCTATCGGGCGTCGCGCCAACGCATCACGGTCTAGGCCCGGCGTTCGGGTCGCCACAGACGCCGCCTGAGTTTGGCGAGTTTATCGTCGGCAGCTCGCTCGTGACCTCCACAGGGCGCCAAGCCCTCCTACAGTTCTGAGCGGCGGCGACTGGAAATTACTGAGTGGCAACGAATTCTATGCAGGGGTCGGGATTGCCGCAACGTCTGCCCGTTCCGAATTTCAGGCGCGAACCGCCCGCCGGAATTGTGCCTGACATTCCCGTCAGCTGAGAGCCGACCAAAATAGGGGCCCGGTCAATGCGGTCGAGTTTAACCTCGTATTTGTTTCCCGCGGATGCGCAGATGCTCAGTGCGCCGCTGATCCAAGTGCTTCCGTCAGGTTTCCTGCCGACAAATCGCAGTTGGGCGCCTTGCCCCGCATTTATAGTCAAATACAGCGGCTGGTTATCTTTTTGATGTAACTCTCTCCACGCGCTGCTCACCTTCTTTTCCATGAGTTGTTGCGGGCTCGTCAGGCATTCTTGCGCGGAAGCAGATTCGCACACGAAAAGCCCAAGCGCCGCCCCAAACGTAAGAGCCGCCCCAAACGTAAGAAATGCGGCGCGATAAGAGCATGAATTCAGTTTACCTCTGAGGACACGTATAACCATCCTCCCTCCTTTTCTGTCCAATCTTGTGTTTGGAATGATTCACAACTGCTCGCCGCAGTCTAGGCCGAGTTGACGTTGCAACACTGTATCGTGGAGAAATCGGGAGCAAAAAAGTCCGCTCTTCGCCGTTCCTGCGACATTCTTGCGCGCTTTCTGGGGAAATCCTTTCCGGCGCAAACAATGCCATTTCACCGTGCCGCGAACCTCTGCAATCCGCCTGATGCGGCCGCTACTTCAACGCGATTGGGTTTTTTGAACCCTATGACGGCATCCGCTCGAAAACCCTAAAACCCGGCGGGATGATCGCCCAATCCGGCCGGCCTTCGGCGAAGATGGCGATGGTCGGGTGGAACGCCGAGGGGTCGTCCAGCGAGCCGGCGTAGAGGGTGTAGGAATCGGTCTTATCCAGCTCGCCGCCGAACACGAAACTCATGCACTGAGCGCAGCGATTGCGGACCGCGTCACCGCCGTTGGCCGCCTTCGAGCGGAACTCGCGCGCTTCCCCGGTGAAGCGGACGGCCTCGGCCATGAAGCCCATGAAGGGGACGAAGCCCGAACCCGACGCCCTGCGGCAATCGACGCAATAGCAATGGCCTGAGCCGATCGGCTCGCCAACCGCCTCGTAGCGGAGCGCCCCGCATAGGCACCCGCCGGTGTAACGCCTCGTCTCGGTGCTCATAGGGCCTCTCGCTGCTTTGAAACCAGTCATGCCTCATACAAGACCCCGCCTGATTGGTCCCGTCATTCCCGGTGGGAAGCGGAGGTCCGACCGGGAATTCAGCCATTCCAACAAGCGGCCGACGGCGCGCTGGATTCCCGATCGGCGCTGCGGGCGTCGGAATGACAACGGCAATCAATCAGCCGGATCCAGTATCAGTGGAGCTGCTGGAATTTGGACGCAATCGCGAATCGTCCAATTTCTTGTCAAAAGTAGAAATCTGTGTTATGCATTTTCCTTCGCCAGACCGAAGCCGCGTCGCCCGACCGCAGGCGGGAAGGAGATGGAAGACGGGGGCGTTTTTGCGAACAGGCCCGCGAGGGGCAGAAAATTTTATTTTTTTCGGCCGTAACCCATTGAAAAGTCCCGATTCGGAAAAATAAATGCTAGTAAACGCTAGCAAATTTACTAGCGCTTATTAGCATTTACTAGCGTTTAATCGCGGCTATTGGCGTTTATCCGGGGATCAGGCGGCGGCTGAGCGGCCTTCGCGCTCGCGCATGAAGGCCAGGAGGTCGGCGTGGAGCTCGTCCATATGGGTGAACATAAGACCATGCGGCGCGCCGGGATAGACGAGGAGCCGTGAGCCGGGCACGAGTTCGGCCGAAGGCTTGCCGGTGAGCTCGACCGGCGCCGATCGGTCGCGGTCGCCATGGACGATGAGGGTCGGGACGTCGATGGCTCTCATCTCGGCGCGGAAGTCCGCCTCAGCCATCGCGCGGGAGCAGGCGAGCGCGATGGGCAGCGGGGTTGTGAGGAGCGTGACGCCCCAGCGCATCATCGCGGGCGACGTCTCGGGGATGAAGAACGGCGCGACATTGTCGTCGACCCATTTCGGGTAATCGCGCCGCCACTGCGCCCACAAAGCCTCGAAGGCTTCCATCGGCAAGCCGCTGGGGTTGTCATGCGCCTCGAGCAGCATCGGCGTCGTCGGCGCGAGCAGAATGAGGCGGACGACGCGTTCGCTCCCGTGCCGGGTGAGGTAGCGCACCGCTTCGCCGCCGGCCATCGAATGGGCGATGAGCGTGAGGCCCTGGAGATCAAGCTCGCCGACGACCTGAGCGACGTCGTCGGCGAAGGTGTCGAAGTCATAGCCGCTGGCGGTTTGATCGGAGCGGCCGTGGCCGCGGCGGTCGAAGCCGATGCAGCGGAAGCCTTCGTCGGCGAAGGCGGCGATCTGGTAGTCCCACATTCGGCTGTCGCAGCCGAGGCTGCTCAGGAACAGGATCGGTGAGCCTTTTCCCCATTCGCGCCAATAGAGCTGAGCGCCGTCTTTCGCCGTGATGAAGGGCATGGACCTGTCCTTTCTTGAAGGGGGTAGGAAGGGAGGGTGCGGCTCAAGCGAAAGCAAACGGATGGTCGATGAGGATGCGCCCGTCGTCGTCGACGACCAAGAACTCGAGGCCGCTTGCGAGCACTGTCTCGCTGTCGCTGAGCAGCATCTCCCAGCGGAACGTGAGAACGTCGCCGCGAAGGCGGGCGGTCGGGGCGGCGCGATAGCGAACACATTCCGGGCCCGCGCTCTTTCCAGGCGCAACGAGGGTGAGCGTGCTGCGCGCAGCATATCCGCGCGGCCCATTGTGGCCGAGCGCGTCCGGCGCCCAGAGCCCGGCGATGGCGGACGAGCGCTTGGCGGCGTCCGGTTCGTTCCATGCGGCCACATAACGATCGGCGAGCGCTTGAGCATTGAGCATCATCTCTCTCCAGTCTGGCTTCGAAGATCGAGGGCCTGCGAGCCCTCGGGTTCGTGGCTCAGAATCGCGCTGCTCGCGTCCGCAATCCATGACTTGGCAGGTCAAAAAGCGACCCCATCGCTTGACCTCGGAGGTCATGGTCTTGCGCCCCGCCCGGCGCTAAGTTTGGTTCCCATGACCGCTCATCAGCTTCCCTTCGGGGTCCTCTTGCGCCGCTGGCGAGAGCGACGCCGTATGACGCAGGCCGATCTCGCCTATGCGGCCGAGAGCTCGACTCGGCATTTGTCCTGTCTCGAGACCGGCAAGGCGCAGCCGAGCCGCGAGATGATCGCGCGGCTCGCCGAATATCTCGAGATTCCGCTGCGCGAGCAGAACTCGCTTCTCCTCGCGGCAGGCTTCGCGCCGGCGTTTCAGGAGCGCTCGATCGCGGGCCTAGCGGCGGCGAAGACCGCCATCGACGCCATTCTTCAGGCGCACAAGCCTTATCCTGCCTTCGCGGTCGACCGGCATTGGAATGTCGTCATGTCGAATTCCGCGCTGCCTCAGCTTTACGAGGGCTGTTCGGCGGATCTCATGCGCCCGCCGGTCAACGCTATGCGCCTTACCTTGCATCCCGCGGGCATGGGGCCGCGCATCGTCAATTACGTCGCGTGGCGCGCCCATGTGCTCGCGGTCCTGCGGCAGCAGATCGACGCGCGCGGGGATTCGGTCCTGCAGGCCCTGCTCGCCGAAGTCTCGGCCTATCCGGCCCCGCCCGAGAGCGAAACGGCGGAGAGCTTCGGCGCTGCCGAGCGCCTGGCCACGCCGTTTCGAGTAGCCACCCGCTTTGGCGTCATGTCTTTTCTCGGCACTGTCACCGTTTTCGGCACGCCGAACGACGTGACGCTCTCCGAACTGGCGCTGGAGATGCTCTTCCCGGCCGACGACGCGACCTCGCGGATCGCCCACGCCATGGTCGAGGAACTGGAGCGGGCGGCTTGAACGCCTCGTCGCGGTTGCTCGCGGCCGCCCCTTGCGCCCGGTCGCATCATGGTCCACATAGGCGCCGGGAGGTTGGCGAAGGACGTACCGCTCGCCAACCGGGTCAGGTCCGGAAGGAAGCAGCCCTAACGAGCCAGGGCGGGTCTTTGTCCAACCTCCCACTGACGCGGTTTCGCGTCCACGACCATATGAGCGCAAGGCCCAAGTTCGCCTTCGCCTCCGAGCAGCGTTTCATCGAGCGAAAGCGAAGCCTAGAATGCTCCGCCATCGACCTTTTTCCGCCGAGAGAGGGCGGCGTCGTTGAGCGATTCGCTCTTCCCTGTCACTGAGGCTGCGGCCACCCCTTATCGGGTGCTGGCGCGAAAATATCGACCGATGCGCTTCGAGGACCTGGTCGGCCAGGAGCCGATGGTCCGCACGCTCGGCAATTCCTTCGCCGCGAGCCGCATTCACCAAGCCTATATCCTGACGGGCGTGCGCGGCGTCGGCAAGACCACGACGGCGCGCATTCTGGCTCGCGCCTTCAATTATTCGCTGCCCGGCAAAATCGATGCGCCCAGCGTCGACATGCCCGAGCTCGGCGTCCACTGCCAGGCGATCATGGAATTGCGCCATGTCGATGTGATCGAGATGGACGCGGCCTCCCACACCGGCATCGACGATGTGCGCGAGATCATCGAGAACGCGCGCTACCGCCCGGTTTCTGCGCGCACCAAGGTCTACATCATCGATGAAGTGCACATGCTCTCGAAGCAGGCCTTCAACGGTCTCCTAAAGACGCTCGAGGAGCCGCCAGAGCACGTCAAGTTTCTGTTCGCGACCACCGAAATCGACAAGGTGCCGATCACCGTGCGCTCGCGCTGCATTCGCTTCGATTTGCGGCGCATCGAGGCGGGTCCGATGGTCGGCCATTTGAGCAAGATTTCCGCCGCTGAAGGGGTCTCCTCCGAGCCAGAGGCGCTGGCGCTGATCGCTCGCGTCGCTGAAGGGTCGGTGCGCGATGCGCTTTCGCTGCTTGATCAGGCGATCGCGCATGGCGGGGAAAAGGGCGTGACCGCGCTCGCCATTCGCGACATGCTGGGCCTCTCGGACAGGGGGGAGATCATCGCGCTGTTCGAGCGCGTCATGAGGGGCGAGATCGCCGAGGCCCTTGAGATCGTGCGCGCCTTGCACCAAGCGGGCGCCGACGCCGCCGACATCCTGATCGATCTGGCCGAGTTCTGCCATTTCGTCACGCGCGCCAAGATCGCGCCCACGGCGACCCAGGATCTGGCGGCCAGCGAGACCGAGCGCGAGCGCGCCCGAGAATTCGCCGACAAGCTGACGATCGGCGTCCTGGCGCGGGCCTGGCAAATCCTGCTCAAGGGCGTGGAGGACGTCAAAGATTCGCCTCGCCCGCTGGCCTCGGCTGAAATGGCGTTGATCCGTCTCGCCTATGCTTCCGATCTGCCTACGCCTGAGGAGACGATCCGCAAGCTGAGCCAATCGACCGATGGTCCGCGCCATGCGCCGCCGCTCCCGTCTGGCGGCGGGGGGCCACGCGCTTTGATGCGGCTTTCGACGACGGAGCCTGCTCTGGTCGCGTCCGCGCCGTCACCCGCTCCGTCCGTCGTGGTTCCTCGGCTCGCGCGTTTCGACGACGTCGTCGCCCTTGCGCGCTCCAAGCGCGACATTCAGCTCGTCCAGTCGCTTGAGCGGGATGTGCGGCTCGCCCGCTTCGAACAAGGCAGCATCGCCTTCACTCTGGTCGACGGCGCCGAGCCCGGTCTGGCGCAGACGCTGAGCCGACGACTGCAGGAATGGACAGGGGAGCGCTGGATCGTGGCGCTTCAAGGAGGCTCGACCGCGCCGACGTTGCGGGAAACAGCGGAAGCGCGTGAGGCCGCGCGAGCGAGCAATGCCGCGTCGCACCCGTTGGTGCAGAAGGTTCTTGATCGATTCAAAGGAGCCCGCATCGTGGATGTGCGGCGTCCGGAGGCGCCGTCCCCGGCGGCGGGCGAGGTTGACGAAGAGGTGACTTACGCCGATTCCGGCGTCGACCCGGCCGATGAGGTTTGAGAAGGAGATCGCGCCAATGGATATCATGGGCATGATGAAAAAGGCGCAGGCCGTTCAGGCCAAGCTTCAGGAAGCGCAAGATGAGCTTGGACGCCTCGAGGTTGAAGGCCAGGCGGGCGGCGGCATGGTGAGAGTCACGCTCACCGCCAAAGGCGAATTGAAGGGGGTGCGCATTGACGCCTCGCTTCTAACGCCGAACGACAAGGAGATGCTTGAGGATCTCATCATCGCCGCCTTCAGTGATGGCAAGGCCAAGGCCGATCGTGCAGCGGCTGAGAAAATGCAGGCGCTGACGGAGGGCCTGCCCCTTCCGCCCGGCATGAAGCTGCCCTTCTAGAGGCAGGATGTCGACCAGCGTCGCCGGCCCGGAAATCGAGCGTCTCGTTCAGCTTCTCGCGCGCTTGCCGGGATTGGGGCCGCGTTCGGCGCGCCGCGTCGCGCTCCATCTCATCCGCAAGCGCGAGACGCTGCTCGCGCCGCTCGCCGATGCGTTGCGCGTCGCTCATGAGCGCATCCTGACCTGTTCGGCCTGCGGCAATATCGACACGCGCGATCCCTGCACGATCTGTTCGGATGAGCGGCGCGATTCGACGACCCTGGTCGTGGTTGAGTCGGTCGGCGATCTTTGGGCGCTGGAGCGGGCCGGCGCCACGCGGGCGCGCTATCACGTGCTCGGCGGCGCCCTTTCGGCCCTCGACGGCGTCGGCCCGTCCGATCTTAACCTGTCTGCGCTCGTCGCGCGCGTCGCCAGCGGCGGCGTGAGCGAACTGATCCTCGCCGTCAACGCCACTGTCGAAGGCCAAACCACGGCGCACTACATCATCGATCTCCTCGCCGACATTCCGGTCAAGGTGACGCGGCTCGCCCACGGCGTGCCGGTCGGCGGCGAGCTCGACTATCTCGACGACGGGACGCTTGCGACGGCGATCCGTCAGCGCACGACGTTCTGATCCGTCAGCCGGGCGGGGCGATCGAAATTGTTTTTTGCCTCGCGCCCCTGTCGAATCCTCGGAGCTTTGCTTAAGTCTGGAGCCGCGCTTTTCGAAGACCAACGCCATGTCGCTTGCAACAATAGCCTCGAGGCCCTTCGTTCCGCCCTATCCGCGCCGGCCCATGAGGCCGCGCGGGTCGTTCTCGATCCTCCTCGCCCTGCAGCGGAATCCAATCGAGGTCTGGTGGGAGGGGGATTTCGAACGGCCGGTCTCCATTGGCCGCACCATCTTCGGGCTGCGCGCCGCCGCCCACGATCCAGTGGCGGTCCGACGCGTGTTTCTCGATAACGCCGCCAACTACCGCAAAGACGACCTTCAGCTTCGCATCCTGCGGCCTGGACTTGGCAACGGATTGTTGACCGCCGAGGGCGAGCACTGGCGCATCCAGCGCCGCGCGCTCGCGCCCCTGTTCTCTCCGCGGCAGATCGCGGAATTCGCTCCGGCCGTCCACGGGGTAGGGCAGGCGGCGGTGGAACGAATGATCCGCCGGCGCGAGGGCGCGGTCGCCGACGTTGGCGCGGCCATGTCGCGGCTCACGCTCGAAGTGCTCGAGCAGACGCTCTTCTCGCAAGGGCTTGGTCGCGAGCCCAGCGCCTTCCAGCGCGCAGTCTCAAGCTATTTCGAGACTATCGGCAGAATCGATCCGCTGGATCTCTTGGGCGCGCCGGCCTTCGTGCCGAGGCTCAGGCGCCGGCGCGGCCGCGGGGCGCTCCAGTTTTTCGATTCTGCGGTCGATGCGATCATCGAAAAGCGCCGGGAGTTGCTGAGCGGCGGGCGCGAGGCGCCGCACGATCTCTTGACCCTCCTCATGTCCGCCAAGGACCCTGAAAATGGCCGCGGCATTGCTGAGGCGGACGTGCGGGCCAACATCGTCACCTTCATCAACGCCGGCCACGAAACGACGGCGAACGCGCTGACTTGGACGCTCTATTTGCTCTCCCAATCCCCCGAATGGCGTGAACGCGCCGAGGCCGACGCGGATCAGGCGTTCGACGACCGGGGAACCGTCGCTACAGAGAAGTGCGAGATCCTTCGCGCCGTCTTCGAGGAGGCGCTACGCCTCTATCCCCCGGCTGCGATGCTGGCTCGTCAGGCGATCGAGGACGACAAGCTTGGGGACGTGCGTATCCCGGCCGGGACGGTGGTCACAGTTTCGCCCTATGTCTTGCATCGCCGCCGGGGGCTCTGGGATCACCCCGACGCCTTCGATCCTGTCCGATTCCTGGGCGAACAGCGCGACCGCATCGACCGTTTCGCCTATATCCCGTTCGGCGCGGGCCCGCGCGTCTGCATCGGCATGGCCTTCGCGATCCAGGAGGGGATCATCTTGCTCGCCCATCTTTTGCGCGCTTTTCGCTTTGATCTCGTCGAGGGCCATCCTGTCATGCCGCTGCAACGGGTGACCTTGCGGCCGCGGGAGGGCATGAAAATG